>NZ_CP115900.1:2455000-3641578 GCF_027945725.1 Sphingomonas sp. CV7422
GCGGCGGGCGCTGCAACTTCACCAATGTGCACACCGCGCCCGACCGCTATGTCTCGGCCAACCCGCATTTCGCCAAATCGGCGCTCGGCCGCTATCGCGCCGCCGACTTCCTCGCCCTGGTCGAGCGATACGGCATCGCCTGGCATGAGAAGACGCTCGGGCAATTGTTCTGCGACGGCTCGGCGCGGCAGATCGTCGCGCTGCTGCTCGATCAATGCCGACTCGGCGGGGTCGAGATCGCCCGGTCGTCGGCGTTCGGCGAGATCGGCCATGACGGCGATCGTTTCACCGTCGCGCTGCCCGGCCGAATCGTCACCGCGCCGCGCCTCGTCCTCGCGACCGGCGGACCATCGATCCCCAAGCTCGGCGCGACCGGCATTGCCTATGACATCGCCCGCAGGTTCGGCCTCAAGGTGGTCGAGCCGCGGCCGGCGCTGGTGCCGCTCACCCTCGGCGGCGACGAGGCTTTGTTCCGCACGCTTTCCGGAGTCGCCGCGACCGTCACCGCCAGCGCCGGCAAGGCGCGCTTCCGCGAGGCGGCGCTGTTCACGCATCGCGGCCTGTCGGGACCGGCGATCCTGCAGGTGTCGAGCTATTGGCGGCCGCGCGAGCCGATCGCGATCGATTTCCTCCCCGATGCGGAGCGCGACTGGCTGATCGGCGCGAAGCGGGCGCAGCCGCGGACGACGCTGCGCCGCGCCTTGGCCGCCACCCTGCCCGACCGGCTGGCCGAGGCGCTTGCCGAGCGACTCGCCTTGCCCGGCGAGCTCGGCGCGACCACCGACCGGCAGCTGGACGAAGCGGCGACGCGCCTGTCCGCCTGGCGCTTCCTGCCCAACGGCAGCGAGGGATTTGCCAAGGCCGAGGTGACGGTCGGCGGGATCAGCACCGCCGATCTGTCGTCGCAGACGCTGGAGGCGCGGCGCGTGCCGGGGCTGCATGCGATCGGCGAGGCGGTGGACGTCACCGGCTGGCTCGGCGGGTATAATTTCCAATGGGCCTGGGCGAGCGGCTGGGCCGCGGCGCAGGTGCTCTAGATCAATCCTGCGCGGCGGGGCCGTCGGTCGACACCGGGATCGCATGCACCGCCGCATCGGACGAGGCGAGCAGATAGTCGGCGCTGGTCAGGAAGGGGATCGGGTTGACCGCATGACCGTCGATGCGGACCTCATAATGCAGGTGCGGGCCGGTCGAGCGGCCGGTCGAGCCCATCAGCGCGATCAGCTGGCCGCGGGTGACGCGCGCGCCGTCGGTGACGAGGATCTTCGACAGATGGCCGTAGCGGGTGGCGATGCCCTTGCCGTGGTTGATCTCGACCATATTGCCGTAGCCGCCGAGCCGCGACGCGTGATCGATGATGCCGTCGGCGGTGGCATAGATGGGCGTGCCGACCGGGCCGGGGATGTCGACGCCGGCATGCATCGCCGCGGTGCCGCGGAACGGATCCGAGCGGATGCCGAAGTTGCTGGTGAAATTGAGATGCTGGACCGGCTGGACCGAGGGGATGGCGATCACGCCCTGCGGCCGGGTGTCGAGCTTCTTCCAGCTCTGGAACAGGGTGCGGAACTGCGCGTCGGCGGCGAGATCGGCCTGCGCCTCGGCACCGTTGGCGGCGAGCATCGGGCCACCCGTGCCGTCCGTCGCGCTCGCCGGCGTCGCGCCGCGCGATACGCCGTCTTCCGCCTGGGCCGCGCCATAAGCGAAGGACAGGGCGCCGACGGTGGCGACGATCGTAGCTGCGCGGAAGATGCTCATCGGACCCCAATATGATGCGCCGTATCCGCCGGAGCGGCGGACCCGAACATTGACCTGTCGTGAAACCGCAGCCCCACCCGCGTTCCTGACCCGCTTTGTCTGCCCGCATTTGCCGGCGCCAGACAAGAGCGGGCGCGTGACGCCGCGATCAACCGCCGTCGCGTCGCGGCGAACCGAGCAACCCTTGGCGCGATCAGGCGATTCGGATCAGTAGCCCTGACGTTATCCATCGCCTGCCGCGGCTTTCGGCGGCATCAGGCGCGCAAAGGACGACGGATCGCGCGACAAGGCATGACGGCGCCCGTGGCTTTCCGTATAAGCCCCCTGTCTTCAACTGGATGCCTAGCATGCTCGATACCGCTTCCGCCCAGGTCCCCACGCTCAGCCTCGCCGATCAGGCGCGCGACCCCGATGGCTTCGCCGCGGCGTTCGGCGCGTCCTTCGAACGGTTCGGTTTCGCGATCGTCGCCGACCACGGCATCGCCCAGCCGCTGATCGATCGGGCGTGGCGCGAGACCGAGGCGCTGTTCGCCTTGCCCGAAGCCGAGAAGCGCGACCATTTCATCGCCGGCGGTGGCGGTGCGCGCGGCTATACGCCGTTCAAGACCGAGATCGCCAAGGACGCCAAGCACGTCGACCTCAAGGAATTCTGGCATATCGGCCGCGAGCTGCCCGCCGGGCATCGCTTCGCCGCAGTGATGGCGGACAACGTCTGGCCGGTGCGGCCGGAGGGGTTCAAGGACACGTTCCTCGAGCTGTTCACCGCCTTCGACCGCGCCGGCGACCGGTTGCTGTCGGCGATCGCCCGCTATCTCGACCTCGCGCCCGACTGGTTCGATCCGGCGGTGCGCGACGGCAATTCGGTGCTGCGCCTGCTCCACTATCCGCCGATCCCGGTCGATGCCGAGGGCGTCCGCGCCGGCGCGCATGAGGACATCAACCTCATCACCTTGCTGCTCGGTGCCGAGGAAGCCGGGCTCGAGCTGCTCGACCGCGCGACCGGCGACTGGCTGGCGATCAAGCCGCCCGAGGGGGCGATGGTGGTCAATGTCGGCGACATGCTGCAGCGGCTGACCAACCACCGCTTGCCGTCGACCACCCACCGCGTCGTCAACCCGCCGCCCGAGCGGCGCGGCCATTCGCGCTATTCGATGCCCTTCTTCCTCCACCCGGCGCCCGACTTCCTGATCGAGACGCTGCCGCAGACGATCGATGCGGAGCATCCGAACCGCTATCCCGAACCGATCACCGCGCACGATTATCTGCATCAGCGGCTGGTCGAGATCGGCCTCATCAAGAACTAGGCCGCGGCTCAGTCGAAGCCGCGCTCCAGATAGCGGGTGGCGACGGCGCAGTGGATCGCGATGCCCTGCGCCATCACCGATTCCTCGATCGTCATCCGCGTATTGTGCAGCGGCGGATTCGTCGCGGGATCGCTGCCCTGCGGCGCGGCGCCGATGAAGGCGAAGGCGCCGGGGATCTTGCGCAGCACATAGGAAAAGTCCTCGGCGCCCATCATCGGCTGCGGCATCGGCGCGAACGGTCGGTCGAGCTCCACCGCGACCTGCTCGATCAGCGCCGCGCCGCGGGGATCGTTGACGACGACCGGATAGCCCTCGTCGATCCACGCCTCGGCGGTCGCGCCGTGCGCCGCGGCGATATGCGTCGCGATCCGGTCGATCGCGGCGCGCATCGTCGTCCGCGTCGCCTCCGACAGCGTGCGCAGCGTACCGAGCATCCGCACCTCGCCTGGGATGATATTGTGCGCCGACCCCGCCTCGATCTTGGTGATCGACAAGACCGCCGGGTCGGTGACGGCGATGTTGCGCGCGACGAAGGTCTGGAAGGCGGTGACGATTTCGCAGGCGACCGGCACCGGATCGATACAGTCGTGCGGCATGGCGGCATGGCCGCCGGCGCCGCGCACCACGACATGGACGGTATCGGCCGAGGCCATGATCGGGCCGCTGCGGGTGATGACGACGCCGGCCGGTGCATTGGGGGTGATGTGCAGGGCGAAGGCGGCGTCGGCCGCGGCGATGTCGAGCAGCCCGTCGTCGATCATGAAGCGCGCACCGTGATGCCCCTCCTCGCCCGGCTGGAACATGAACACCACCGTTCCCGGCAGGGCGTCGCGCCGCGCCGACAGCGCCCGCGCCGCGCCGACCAGCATCGCTGTGTGCGAATCATGGCCGCAGGCGTGCATCCGGCCGGGGATGGTGCTGGCGAAGGCGAGCCCCGTCTCTTCCTGCATCGCCAGCGCATCCATGTCGCCGCGCAGCAGCACGGTGCGGCCGTTGTCGCCCTTCTGCCCGCGCAGGATCGCGATCAGCCCGCTGGTCGAGCCGCCCTCATGATATTCGAGCGGCAGCCCGGCGAGCGCCGCCTTGATCTTGGCGGTCGTCTCGCGGCAGTCGAGCCCGATCTCCGGCTCGGCATGGATCGCGCGGCGCAGGCTGACGGCGTCGTCGAGTTCGGCCTCGCCGGCCGCGGTCCATTCGCTGGTGCTGAGGTCTAGGGACATGGTCTGGCTCCGTTTCGCGGCGCAGTGTGAGCCGGTGCGCGGCGAATGTCGAGGTGGCGGGGGTTGGCCGGGAGGGGGGCGGCGGCGGGTGGCTGGTGGCGGCGGGTGGCTGGTGATTGGTGGCTGGCCGCTGGCCGCTGGCAGTTAGCAGTTAGCAGGAGGAGGCGCAGTGCGACGAACGGGAGGCAGGAGCCAGAAGGCGAAGACGAGCGGCGGCGGCGCGGCGGGCGGAAAGCCGCTTGCAGCCGTTGAGAGACGAGGGCCTTCACCTACGTCAGCCCGCCTCCCGTCCTGTCGCTCTTCGCCACCCAGTCCCCCACTCTCGTCATCCCGGCGCAAGCCGGGATCCATGGAGGCGGGACGCGAATGGCAGCGCGCCGACGCCGGTCCACCGTGTCCATGGATCCCGGCTTGCGCCGGGATGACGAATGGGGGTGAGAGAAATATCACTCAACGAGGCGGTGGACGCGCCTGCACGATCGCGGCGAGGTCCCGTCGAGCCGTCCGCCCCTCATCGCATCGGGCTGCCCAGCACTCTGCGCGGCACCGTCCCCTACCACGTCAGCCTGACCCACGACGGATCGCCCTCCGGCCCGCTTCGCAGTCACCCCCCACTCTCGTCATCCCGGCGCAAGCCGGGATCCATGGAGGCGGGACGCGAATGGCAGCGCGCCGACGCCGGTCCACCGTGTCCATGGATCCCGGCTTGCGCCGGGATGACGAATGGGGGTGAGGGAAAGATCACTCAACGAGGCGGTGGAGGCGCCTGCACGATCGCAGCGAGGTCCCGTCGAGCCGTCCGCCCCTCATCGCATCGGGTTGCCCAGCACGCTGCGCGGCACCCCCCTCACCGCATCAGATTGCCCAGCACGCTGCGCAGCACCGTCCCCATCAGACCGCCGCCGGCCGACCCGCGGCGCGAGCCGCTGCCGAACACCTGTTTGCCGATCTCATTGGCGACCTGCCGACCGATCGAGGCGCTCGCGGCGCGGGTGGCGGAGGTCATCGCCTTGGCCCAGGGCGAGTTGGCGGCCTCGCGCGCCTGCGCCGCCTGGGCGCGCGCGGCCTCCTTGGCCGCCTGCGCGTCGGCCTTGGCCTGGACCGCGGCAGCCTTGGCGGCATCGTCCTGCGCGCGCGTCGCGGCCGCCGCCGCGGCGGCCTCCTGCGTCTTGGCGGCGAGGATCTCTTCCGCCGATTCGCGGTCGACCGCGGTGTCGTAGCGGTCGCCGATCGCATCGGTCTGGATCATCACGCCGCGCTCCTGCGGCGTCACCGGCCCGACGCGGCTCGCCGGCGGCTTGATCAGCGTGCGTTCGACCGGCGACGGCGCGCCGTCCGCCTGCAAGAGCGACACCAGCGCCTCGCCGACCTTGAGCTCGGTGATCGCGGTGGCGACGTCGACGCCGGGATTGGCGCGGAACGTCTCCGCCGCCGACCGCACCGCCGCCTGATCGCGCGGGGTGAAGGCGCGCAGGGCATGCTGCACCCGGTTGCCGAGCTGCCCGGCGATCGTATCGGGCACGTCGATCGGGTTCTGCGTGATGAAATAGATGCCGACCCCCTTCGACCGGATCAACCGCACCACCTGTTCGATCTTGTCGAGCAGCGCCTTGGGCGCGTCGTCGAACAACAGATGCGCCTCGTCGAAGAAGAAGACGAGCTTGGGTTTGTCGGGATCGCCGACCTCGGGCAGATGCTCGAACAATTCGCTCATCAGCCAGAGCAGGAAGGTGCTGTAGAGCTTGGGCGCCGCCATCAATTTGTCGGCGGCGAGGATGTTGACGATCCCCCTGCCCTTGTCGTCGGTGGCGATCAGATCGGCGATGTCGAGCGCCGGCTCGCCGAAGAAGTGATCGCCGCCCTGCGTGCGCAATTGCAGCAGCGCGCGCTGGATCGCACCGATCGACTGTTTGGAGACATTGCCGTAGCTGGTGGTGAGCTCGTCGGCCCGGGTCGCGCAATGCGCCAGCATCGCCTGCAGGTCGTCGAGGTCGAGGAGCAGCAGCCCCTCCGTGTCGGCGACATGGAAGGCGATCGTCATCACGCCCTCCTGCACCGTATTGAGGTCCATCAGCCGCGACAGCAGCAGCGGCCCCATCTCGCTCACCGTGGTGCGGATCGGATGGCCCTGCTCGCCGTACAGGTCCCAGAATTGCACCGGCGTGTCGGCATAGGCCCAGTCGCTCTCGCCGATCTCGGCGGCGCGGGCGGCGAAGGCCGCGTGCGTCTTCGCCTGCGGCGATCCGGCCATGGCGAGGCCGGACAGATCGCCCTTCACGTCGGCGACGAAACTCGGCACGCCGACCCTCGAAAAGCTTTCGATGATCCCCTGCACCGTCACCGTCTTGCCGGTGCCGGTCGCGCCGGCGATCAGCCCGTGGCGGTTGGCGCGCCTCAGATCGAGGGTCTGCGGCTTGCCACCGCCCAGTCCGATGAAGATGCCGTCGCTCATGTCCGTTCCTGTCCCTTGTCCCGAGCAGACCTACCGCGGCTGACCGGGAAAAGGAAAGGGCCGCCGCTCCGATGGGAGCGACGGCCCTGACGGCGTCCGGACAGCGGCTTACTTGACCTTCAGCGCCAGGAACTGCGGCACGCCGCGGCCGCGCTGCACCAGCAGCAGCACCTGCGGGCGACCCGCCGCCTTGGCCTGCGCGACCAGTCGCGCCATGTCCGCAGTGGTGCGGACCGGCGTACCGTTGATCGCCTGGATCACGTCACCGCGCTTCAGCTTGCCGGCCGCGTCGCTGTTCGAATCGACGGTGGCGATCACCAGCCCCTGCACGCTCGAATCGACGCCGATCGCGCGCGCGATCCCCGGCGTCAGCGGCTGGACGTTGAGCCCGAGCGGGGCGGTGCTGCCCTGCGTCGAGCCGTCGCTGTCGTCGTCGCCGTCCGTCTGCGGATCGTTCGGCCCGAAGCCGCCCGAATCCTCGCCGCCGTTCGCCAGCGCGCGGATCTGATCGTTCGACGGGCGGGTCGCGACCTGGATGTTGACCGACACCGGCTGACCGGCACGCAGCACCTCGAACCGGGCGGTGGTGCCCGGCTGGAGGTTCGAGACGAGGCGCGTCAGCGTCTGGTCGGGGGTCACCTGCTGGCCGTTGATCTTGGTGACGACGTCGCCGGCGCGCAGGCCGCCCTTCGCCGCCGGACCGGCCGGCTCGACGCGGGCGATCAGCTCGCCCTGGTTCTTGGGGATGCCCAGTGCCGCGGCGGCATCGTCGTTGACCGCGCCGCCGATCGTCACGCCGATATAGCCGCGGGTGATCTTGCCGCCCTTCATGAACGTCTCGATGATCGGCTTGGCGGTCGCCGCCGGGATGGCGAAACCGATACCGATATTGCCGCCCGACTGGCTGAAGATCTGCGAATTGACGCCGATCACATTACCGTTGAGGTCGAACATCGGGCCGCCCGAATTGCCCTGGTTGATCGAGGCGTCGGTCTGGATGAACTGGTCATAGGCGCCGCCCTGGCCGGTGACGCGGTTGATCGCCGAGATGATGCCCGCCGTGACGGTGCCGCCGAGACCGAACGGCTCGCCGATCGCCAGCACCCAGTCGCCGACGCGCGCGCGGCTCGAATCGCCCCATTTGACGAAGGGCAGGCCGGCGGCGTCGATCTTGAGCAGCGCCAGATCGGAATCCTGGTCCTTGCCGATCACCCGCGCGGTATATTCCTTGTTGTTGCTCAGGGTGACGGTGATCGAATTGACCGTCGCCCCCTCCGCACCCGGCGCGATGACGTGGTTGTTGGTGACGACATAGCCATCGGGCGAGATCAGGAAGCCCGACCCCAGCGACGCGCCCTCGCGCTTGACCGGCGCACCGCCCTGCCCGCCGCCCATGCCGCCGAACAGATCGCCGAACGGCGTGCCCGAGAAGGGGTTGGCCGGCTGGCGCTGGACGATCGTCTGCTTGGTCGAGATGTTGACCACCGCCGGCTGCAACTTGGCGACCATGTCGGCGAAGCTCATCGGCGCGCCGGCGCGCGGCACCGCCGCCTGGATCGCGCCGGGCTCGTTCTGCGCCTGCTGCGCGGTGCTCGGCTGGAGCGCCAGGGTGGCGGTCGCGCCGCCGAGGAGAAGCGCACTGGTGATGGCGTAAGCGTAGCGCACTAGGAGAAGATCCTCTTGATAAGGGGCATTCGGACGTGGTGCCTTACTGCGACCAAACGCCTGAACGCCGCTTGAATGTTCATACTGCCGAAAGTTGGGGGCTCATTTCCCGCGGATCAACGCCCCCGCCCTTCGAACTCACGCAAGTAACTGTTTCCGGGCGACAGGATGATCGACGTCGACCCGCTCGGCGGAGTGCCGCCATCCGCGCCGAAGGTGTGGCGGTAGGACTGCATCGCCCGGTAGAAATCGTAGAAGTCGGCGTCCTTGGTGAAGCTTTGCGCATAGATGCGCGCCGCCGCGGCATCCGCCTCGCCACGGATGATCTGCGCTTCCTTCTGCCCCTGCGCGCGGATGGTCGTCGCCTGCTGCTGGCGCGCGGTCGCCATCCGGGCGAGCGCGCGGTCGAGCGGGCTGCCGTCGGGCAGGTCGGCATGTTTGATCCGCACGTCGACGATCTGCACGCCATATTGGCTGGCGAGCCGCTGCATCCGCGTCTGGATATTGTCCATCACCTGATCGCGCTCGGGGCTGAGCAGCGTCGCGAACGGCTGGTTGCCGAGCTCGTTGCGGATCGAGCTGCCGAGCAGCGGACGCAGCGCCTCGGTGATCGCGCTTTCCGTCTGCGAGGTACTGCCGGTGGCGTTCACCGCCTTCAGCGGATCGATGATGCGGAAGCGCGCATAGGCGTCCACCTCCAGCCGCAGCTGGTCGGAGGACAGCACCTGCTGATTGTCGTAATCGACGTCGAGCACGCGCTTGTTGAGCCAGACCAGTCGGTCGATGAACGGGATGCGCAGGATCGGCCCGGCGCCGGTGCGGCCGAACTGCTCGTTCGGCCGCCACGCGTTGACGGTGCGCACCGGCTGTTCGAAGCGCAGGATCACCGCCTGCTGCGTCTCCGGCACGATGGTGATCGTCGCCGACAGCAGGATGACGAGGATCAGCGCGCCGAGGCCGAGCGCGATCGGATGCCGCCAGAGGCCGGTCACTGGCCGCCTCCCGCTGCCGAGACAGTCGGCTCGGTGGCCTGCACCTGCGGCGGCTGCGTGGCGTCGGGCAGGCGACGCGCATTGCCCATCGGCAGATAGGGTACGACGCCGTTCGGCTCGACGATCGTCTTGTCGGACTTGGCCAGCACGGCCTCCATGGTCTCGTAATACATGCGGCGGCGGGTCACCTCGGGGGCGAGGCGATATTGTTCGTACACCTTGTCGAACTGCGACGCTTCGCCTTCGGCGCGGGCGACGACCTGCTTGGCATAGGATTGCGCCTGGTTGCGCAGGCCCTGCGCATCCTGTTGCGCGGCGGTGACGTCCTTGAACGCATCGTTGACGCGCGCGGGCGGATCGGCCTGTTTGATGCCGACGCCGACGACGACGATCCCCGACTTATAATCGTCGAGCACCTTCTGCATCCGCTCCTGCACCTGATTCTCGATCAGCGCGCGGCCCGGCCCGAGCGCCGAATCGAGGCTGACGTTCGCCACCACCTCGCGCATCGCGCTCTCCGCGGTGGCGCGCACCGTGTCGCGCGGGCGATCGATCTGGAAGACGTAATTCTGCGGGTTCGAGATCTTCCAGCGCACCGCATAGGCCAGATCGATGATGTTCTGGTCGCGGGTCAGCATCAGATTCTCGGTGCCGCTCTCGGGGAAGTTCTCGATGCGGATATTCTGGACGTCGACCTTGACGACGCGGGCGATCGGCGCGGGCATCGTCATCGCGATGCCGGGATCGAGCGTCCCCGAATAGCGGCCGAGATAGGTGACGACGCCGCGTTCCTGCGGCGCGATCGGGTGGATCGAGGTGTAGAGGATCCATACCAGCAGGATGATCCCCGCCCCGATCAGCCACAGCGCGCGCGGGTTGGACGATCCGGGCAGGCCGCCGAGCCCGCCGCCATTGTCCCCGCCGCCGCCGCCGCGCGCCTTCTTGAGAAACTCGTCGAGCGCGATCGGTTTCACGCCGGGCTTGCGTGCGCCGGGGGGCAGCGACCAGGGATTGCGCGGGCCGCCGCCGTTGGCGTCATCACCCTGTCCCCAGGGCCCCTTGGGCGTTTCGGTGGCGAGAATGGGAGGGCGCGATCGGCGACCCGGCAGAATTGTCATCCGTTCCTTATAAGAAGGCGAACGCGGAAAAACAGTGGCAAGCCGCCGCCGCGGGCCTATCTGGTGCGCGATGATACAAGACGTAACGAAAGCCGCGGTGCGCGCCGCCGCGGGCGACCGCGCGACGCTCCGCTTCGACGGGACGCGCGCCGGCATCGTCCTCGACGCGACCGGGCTCGGCGGCGCGGAACGCGACGCGCTCGAGGCGAAGGTGCGCGCGGCGGCGGAAGCGACCTGGTCGGGCGAGGTGCGGCTGGTCGTCACCGCCGAGCGGATCAACCGCCGCATCATCGCGGTGGCGAGCGGCAAGGGCGGTGTCGGCAAGTCGACGCTCGCCGCCAATCTCGCCATCGCGCTCAAGGCGCGTGGTCGCCGCGTCGGATTGGTCGACGCCGATATCTACGGCCCGTCGCAGCCGCGGCTGATGGCGGCGGAGGACGAACGGCCGACCGCCAAGGACAAGGTGCTCGATCCGGTCGCCACCCCGTTCGGCGTGCCGATGCTGTCGATGGGCCAGCTGATCGCGCCCGGCAAGGCGATCGCCTGGCGCGGCCCGATGGCGGCGGGCGCGCTCACCCAGCTGGTCGACGCCGACTGGGGCGCGACCGACACGCTGGTGCTCGACCTGCCGCCGGGCACCGGCGACGTCCAGCTGACCATGGTGCAGAAGCACAAGCCGGCGGGCGCGGTGATCGTCTCGACGCCGCAGGATCTCGCGCTGATCGACGCGACCCGCGCGATCGACCTGTTCGACAAGGCCGGAATCCCGATCATCGGACTGGTCGAGAATATGGCGGGCTATATCTGCCCGCATTGCGGCGAAGCCTCCGACCCCTTCGGCAACGGCGGCGCGCAGGAGACGGCGGCGCGGCTCGGCCTGCCCTTCCTTGGCCGGGTACCGCTGGCGATCGGCATCCGCACCGCCTCCGACGCGGGCGCACCGCCGGCGGCGGGGAACGGCGCGGACGGCGTGGCGTTCCACACGATAGCCGCAGCGGTCGACGACTGGCTGCATCAGCATTGAGGAGACGGGCATGCCGCTGACCGACGACGCCGCGATCAAGGCGCTGCTCGAAGGCGCGCGTACGATCGCGATGGTCGGCGCCTCCGATCGCCCTGACCGCCCCTCCTATGGCGTGATGGCGATGCTGCAACGGCACGGCTATCGCGTCATCCCGGTCAATCCGCAGATCACCGGCGAGCACGTCCATGGCGAATTCGTCTTCCGCGACCTGCACCAGCTCGGCGACCCGATCGACATCGTCGACATCTTCCGCCGTCCGGAGGCCGCCGGCGAGGCGGTCGACGAGGCGATTGCGATCGGCGCCAAGGCGGTGTGGCTGCAGCTCGGCGTCATCAACGCGGCCGCGGCGGCGCGGGCCGAGGCGGCAGGCTTGCAGGTGGTGATGGACCGCTGTCCGGCAATCGAGATCCCGCGGCTGGGGGTCGCACCGATCGCGGCTTGATTCGCGCCGGCGGCTGGACGACACTGGCGGCATCACCCGTCGTGGGAGCCGATGCCGATGCTTGCGCTGCTGTTGCTCCTGACCGCCGCCGACGACGATGCCGCGACGATGCTCGCCCGCTCCCAGTCGATGATCGCCGGCGAGCGCTGCGCCGCGGACAGAGACCATACCGACATCACCGTCTGCGGCCGTCGCCGCGCCGACCGCTTCCGCGTGCCGTTCGTCGGCTACGAGCCCGGCGATCCCAAACATGAGGCGGTGGCGGTCGAACGCGATCGGTTGCTCCACCGCACCAACCCCGTCGAGGAGCTGACGCCGTTCCTCGTCGGCGGCGGCATGGCCGGCGCGACGATCAGCAGCCGCACCGGCGTCGGCGGGATCCGCGACCGGCCGCTCGCGCCATGATCGGGCTGGCGCTGCTGATCCAGGCCGCGACGGCCGCGGCGACTCCGGCACCGGGGTCCGAACGCTGGTCGATCCTCGCCCCGCAACCCTGCCCGACCCGCGACGACAGGAGCGACATCGTCGTCTGCGGCAACGGCAGGAGCGCGCAGCGGCTGCCGCTTCCCGACGAGGTCGATCCGCCGGCGGGCCGCGGCGCCAATCCCGACCGGTCCACCACCAAGGTCTTCGCGCTCCAGGCGCCACCCTGCGCGGCGCGCCTTGAGGGCTGCACCGTCGGCGTCGCGCCACCGATCGTGCCGATCGTGACCGCGTTGGTGAAGGTCGCCCGATCCGCCGTCGCTACGAAGCCAGACAAGCGCGGGCGGGTAGCCATCGATCTCGGCGAGCCGGCGCGGTGACCGGCGGGAAGGAACGCCAACGGTCGCCCGACCAATTGCGCACCACCCCGGCGCAGGCCGGGGTCCAGTTGGGTAAGATGCAGGGATAAGACGCGACGATCTCCCAACTGGACCCCGGCCTCCGCCGGGGTGGTAAGGGAGATATCTGTCACACGTAATCGCACAGGGAGGTGTCTCGGCCACGCTCGGCAGGCGCGCAGGGCGTCGACACCATGCCCCCCGCCTGCGCGGGAGCACGGAACCAATCTTGGCGACTGACCCGGCGGCCGACAATCTCAGCGACAATCGTCGACGGGCCACCCGACACGCCGCTCACCCCAGGATCGGCATCCACAACGGCTGTCCCGACAGGCTCTGCGAGCCGCGCAATTTCTCCAGCGCCTGCGCGACCGACCGCTCCGGCCCCTCGTGGGTGACGATCGCGACGATCGCGCCGCCCTCGGCGGTGACGCCGCGCTGGATCAGGCTCTCGATCGAGACGCCGGCGTCGCGCATCGCCGCGGCGATCTCGGCGAGCACGCCGACGCGATCCTGCACGGTGAAGCGCAGATAGGCGCGCGAGCGGCGTTCGCCAGTGTCGGCGGCGGGCTCGGCGGTGAGCGCCGCGGCGGGCATCGCATAAGGCGCGCCATATTCGCCGCGCGCGATATCGATCAGGTCGGCGACCACCGCGCTCGCGGTCGGCCCCTCGCCCGCGCCGGCGCCCTGGAAGAACAGGCGGCCGACATAATTGCCCTCCGCGACCACCGCGTTGAGCGAACCGGTGACATGCGCGAGCGGATGGTCGATCGGCACCAGATGCGGGTGGACGCGCTGGAACAGGCCATGCGCATCCGCCTCGGCGACACCGACCAGCCGCACCCGATAGCCGAGCGCCGCCGCCTCGGCGATATCGGCGGCGATGACGTGGCGGATGCCGGTCGCCGACACGTCGCCGAACGCGGGCCGCGTGCCGAAGGCGAGGCTGGCGAGGATCGACAATTTGTGCGCCGCATCGACGCCGTCGATGTCGAAGCTCGGATCGGATTCGGCATAGCCGAGCGCCTGCGCCTCGGCGAGCACCTCCGCGAAATCGCGGCCTTCGGCCTCCATCTTGGACAGGATGAAATTGCAGGTGCCGTTGAGGATGCCGTAGACGCGGCCGATGCGGTTGGCGGCGGCGCCCTCGCGCAGCCCCTTGATCACCGGCACGCCGCCCGCCACCGCCGCCTCGAACTTGAGCGGCACGCCCGCCGCTTCCGCCGCGGTCGCGAGCTCCAGGCCGTGATGCGCGATCATCGCCTTGTTGGCGGTGACCAGCCCCTTGCCCGCGGCGATCGTCTGCCGCGCCAGCGTGAGCGCCGGGCCGTCCGAACCGCCGATCAGCTCGACGACGATATCGGCGGCGGCATGGCCGGCGAGATCGCGCATATCGTCGACCCAGGCGAAGCGCGTCGCGTCGAAGCCCCGATCCTTGCTGCGATCGCGCGCGGAAATCGCAACGATTTCAATCGGACGGCCGGCGCGGCGGGTGATCAGATCGCGGTTGCCGTCGAGCAGACGGACGACGCCGCCGCCGACCGTACCGAGCCCGGCGAGGGCGACGCGCAAGGGAGTGTTGGTTTTCATGGCTGCCGCCTAGCGGAAAGCCGCGTCATCTGTCGAGCCGGCGCAGCTTTATGTCGTTCACGCCGCAAGCATTGCCCGACCGGTTCGCCTCGTGCCACAACCCGCCGCCTGTTCCCTTTGCCAGCGAGCGCATTACCCCCATGGCCACCGCCCCCAGCCCCGCCGCGCGGCCCGTCGCCGAACTCACCGTTCGCGGCATCCTGCTCGGCGGGCTCATCACCTTGCTGTTCACCGCCGCCAACGTCTATCTCGGGCTCAAGGTCGGGCTGACCTTCGCCACCTCGATCCCCGCCGCGGTGATCTCGATGGCGATCCTGCGCTATCTGCCCGGCGCGACGATCCTCGAAAACAATATCGTCCAGACGGTGGCGTCGGCGGCGGGCACGCTCGCGGCGATCATCTTCGTGCTGCCGGGGCTGGTGATGATCGGCTGGTGGCAGGGCTTCCCCTATCTGCTCACCGCCGGGATCACGATGACCGGCGGCATCCTCGGCGTGATGTTCTCGGTGCCGCTGCGCCGCGCGCTCGTCGTCGATACCGATCTGCCCTATCCCGAAGGCCGTGCCGCCGCCGAGGTGCTGATGGTCGGCGCGGGCAGCCGCGCCGGTGAGGCGGAAAGCAGCCGCGGATTGCGGCTGATCGTCGTCAACGCTTTGGTCTCGGCCGGCTTCGCGATCCTCACCCAGACCAAGCTGGTGGTCGCCGAGGCGGCGCATTTCTTCCGCGTCGGCGGCGGTGCCACCGCGATTTCGGGCGGGCTCTCCTTCGCGCTGATCGGCGCCGGCCATCTCGTCGGCCTGTCGGTCGGGCTGGCGATGTTCGCCGGCGTGATCATCGGCTGGTGGATCGCGCTGCCGATCCTCACCGGCCTGTCGCCCGCCGCCGCGGGTGTGGGCCTCGAGGACTGGGTCGGCGGCGTGTTCCGCACCGACGTCCGCTTCCTTGGCGCGGGCGTGATCGGCGTCGCGGCGATCTGGACCTTGCTCAAGATCATCGGCCCGGTGCTCGGCGGCATCCGCTCGTCGATCGCGGCGAGCAAGGCGAAGCGTGGCGGCGCGGTGCTCGAACTCGGCGAGCGCGACCTGTCGATCGGCCTCGTCGTCGCGGTGACGCTGGCGACGCTGGTGCCGATCGCCGGGCTGCTCTGGTCGGTGATCGCGGGCGGGCCGCTGGCCGGCTCGGCGCTGGTGCTGATCGCCGGCGCTTTGGTCTTCGTTCTGGTGCTCGGCCTGATCATCGCCGCGGTCTGCGGCTATATGGCGGGCCTGATCGGCGCGTCGAACAGCCCGGTGTCGGGGATCGGCATCCTGTCGGTGCTCGCCGCCAGCCTGATGCTGGTCGGCCTGTTCGGCCGCGGCGCGGGCGCGGACACGACGCAGGCGCTGGTCGCCTATGCGCTGATCGTCACCGGCATCGTCTTCGGCGTCGCGACCATCTCCAACGACAATCTGCAGGACCTCAAGACCGGCCAGCTGGTCGGCGCGACGCCGTGGAAGCAGCAGGTCGCGCTGATCTTCGGCGTCATCTTCGGCAGCCTGGTGGTGCCGCCGGTGCTCGAACTGCTCGCGACGACGCTCGGCTTCCAGGGCGCGCCGGGCGCCGGCCCCAATGCGCTCGCCGCGCCGCAGGCGGCGCTGATCTCGGCGCTCGCCAAGGGCGTGCTCGGCGGTGATCTCAACTGGGCGATGATCGGCTATGGCGCGCTCGTCGGCGTCGCGGTGATCGCGCTCGACGAGGCGCTCGGTCGGGCGGGCAAGCTGCGGCTGCCGCCGCTCGGCATCGGCCTCGGCGTCTATCTGCCGATGGCGGTGACGCTGCCGGTGGTGATCGGCGCGGTGATCGGCGCGATCTACGATCGCTGGGCGGAGCGGACGGCGGATGTCGAACTCGCCAAGCGGATGGGCGTGCTGACAGCGACGGGCATGATCGTCGGCGAAAGCCTGTGGGGCGTCGGCTTCGCGGTGATCGTCTACCTCACCAATTCGGACGCGCCGCTGGCGATCGCGCCGGCCGGCTTCGCGCCCGCCGCGCTGATCGGCGGCACGATCGCCTTCCTCGCGCTGATCGCCGGCCTGTATCGCTACACCCGGCGCTCCGTCGCGGCGTGAAATGCGGCCAACCGTTGGTCGCGGTGGGAACGCGGTCGGACATCGTCCGTTTGACCGACTGAACCCGGTGATCGCCCCGCCATCCCCCCCCTCGGCCGGCGATTGCCGGGTTTGCCGTTTGCGTCTTGTAGGGTCAGTCGTGACATCGTCAGCAAAAGAGCAGCGTGACCGCCTGTCGCGCGTCGGCGAGGCGTTACAGTCGAGCGTCGCGGTGCCGACCGATACCTTCATCACCGACGACATCCCGCTGCTGCTGACGAAATTGTCGCGGATACCGGCGAAGCGGAAGGGCAAGGGCAAGACGGACGAAGGCGAGGGCTAGACCCGCCGCGGCGCAATCAGCGTCGTCACTCGTGCGACTGTCATCCCCGCCTGCGCGGGGATGACATTAATAGATTGTGCCAAAGCGGCCGATGCCGAGCCGCAGGACTGGGCGCTCGCCGGACGCCCGCCTCCTCACACCATCGCGGCGAGCAGATCCGTGATCTTGACGAAGGCGAAGCCCACCGAACTGTCGGCGATGCCATAGGGCAGGAACAGCGTGTCGCCATGGCGGATCGCGCCGCAGCTGTAGACGACGTTGGGCACATAGCCCTCGCGATCCTGGTCCTTCGCGGCGAGGATCGGCTCGCGCGTCCGCCCGAGCACCTTGGAGGGATCGTTCTTGTCGAGCAGTGCCGCGCCGATCGAATATTTGCGCATCGCGCCGACGCCATGGGTCAGCAGCAGCCAGCCCTCGTCGAGCTCGATCGGCGGTCCGCAATTGCCGATCTGCACCAGCTCCCAGGGGAAGACCGGCGTCAGGATCTTCTCGCCCTCGTCCCAATGTTCGAGGCTGTCCGACTTGAGCAGGAACAGGTTTTCGCCGTCCTGCCGGCCGATCATCATATACTGGCCGGCGACCTTGCGCGGGAACAGCGCCATGCCCTTGTTGCGCGCCGCCGGGCCCGACATCGGCACGAGATCGAACGCGCGGAAATCGCGCGTGCGCAGCAGCTCGGACTGGATCACCGAGCCGTTATAGGCGGTGTAGGTGCCGATCCACTCGATGGTGCCGTCGTCATGCTGGAAATGGACGATGCGCAGATCCTCCAGCCCCTTCGACTGCGCCTGGGTGATCGGGAAGATCACCGTGCCCGACAAGGTCGAATCGCGATGCCGCCAGACCGTCACCGGCCCTTCCGGCATCTCGTCCTCGCCGGCGCCGACGACGTCGGTCGCGGTGGCGAAGGGCGGCTCGGGCGCGAGCTTCAGTTCATGGTCGCTGGTGATGATCCCCTCGCGGAAGGCGACCGAGGAGATATGCCCCTCACCCACCGACCGCAGGCTCATCAGGATGCGCATCGATCCTTCCGGCATGCCGGTCTGGTCGAAATGCGGCACCGCGCTGGGATTCATCAGCGCCGCGGCGGCATAGCTGTATTCGTGGCAGAAATAGGCGCCGATCAGCTGGCGCTTCTCGTCGCTGATCTCCGCCCCGTCGAGGCCGAGCAGATCCTCGATCTCGTCATAGCGGGTCATGAACACGCGCCGCGTCTGCCAGTGGCGCGCCTCGAAGTCCTTGAGCACCTCGGACAGCTGCTCGCGCGCTTCGCTCGTCGACATGGCGAGCACCTCGCCGACCAGTCGCTCGGTACGGTTGGGCGGGCCGCCCTTGCCGCCCCACGCAATGTGGAACGGCCGGACGACGACGCGGGACGGATCGGCATGAAGCCGCAAGCGGTGGGTGAACAGATCCATCGCGATTGTTAAGCCTCGCCGGTCGGGTCGTTGACTGAGCGGTCGCCCGAACCGATCAGGCGACGCGGGTCGTCCCTGCCACGCCTTGGACTGACTTTGAAAGCCCCGAAATCGCGCAGCTGGCGAGTTGCAGCGCCAAAATCGACTCGGCGCCCTGATTGCGGTTGAGCCCGGTCGGCATCAGACCGTCGAAACAGCCGCCGTCCGCCGGGCTGGCAAGCGGCAGATCGAGGTCGTTCTGACCGAGATACCAGGCATAGGCACGCTCCGCCTCGGCGACCCAGCGCGCATCGCCCGTCGCCTGCCACGCGGACAGGCAGGCATCGACCGTCGCCTGCGCCTCGAGCGGCTGCTGGTCGAACTGCAGCGGATCGGCATAGGGCCGACCGAAGCTCTCGGTCCCCACCGCGCGGAACCGCCCCTCGGGCGAGGTCTGTTTGGCGACGATCCAGTCGAGCGTCTCCAGCCCGCAGTCGATCAGGTCCTTGCGGCCCAGCGCCTTGCCGGCGACGATCAGCGCCTGCGGCAGGCGCGCGTTGTCATAGGCGAGGACGATCTCGAACCACTTCCACTCCGGCCGGCGCGCCTCGGCGAGCAGCGCGAGCTGGTCGTCGGGGAAGCGCTCGAGGATCGACCGGGCGAGATCATGGCCGGGCGAGGCTTCGAGCATCGCCGCCGCGCCGAGCATCGCGAACGACTGCGCGCGCAGCGAGCCGAGGTCGAGCGCGAGGCTCGCGGTCGCGTCGAACATGTTGCGCGCCCAGTCGCGATGCTTGGCATCCTTGCCGTCACGCGCGGTGACGCCGAGCGCCCAGATCGCGCGGCCGTTCGAATCCTCCGACCCGACATCCTCGCACCAGGTGCGATCGAAGTTCATGAAGTTGCGGAAGCGGCGCTCGTCCGGGTTCCACGCATATTGCACGAAGGACGCATAGATCGTCGTCCATTTGTCGCGCTCGACCGGGTCGAGATCATCCATCGCGCTCATCAACATCAGCGCGCGGGCGTTGTCGTCGATACAATAGCCGTGGCGTCGATCCGGCACCGAATAGATCGAATGCTGGAGCATGCCGGTGGCATCGCTCATCCGCTCGACCGCGGCGAAATTGGGCTTGAGCGCCCGCACCCCCTGCGGCTGCGCCTGCGCCAGCCGCCTAGGGCGGGCGGCGACGGCGACCTCGGTCTCGTGCAGCGTCGCCTCGGCGAGGCGCGGCCAGATCATCGTGCGGCCGCGGTCATAGGCCCGCTGCGCCAGCCGGTTGCGATCGCGCGCGCTGGTCAGCAGCCGGTCGATCTCGCGCGCGAAGGCGGCGACGTCGCGGAAGTCGACGAGCACGCCGTGCCCGTCGGCAAGGATCTCGGTGGCGTGAACATAGGGGGTGGAAATCACCGCCTTGCCGACGCCGACCGCATAGGACAGCGTGCCCGAGGTGATCTGCGCCGGGTTGAGATAGGGCGTCGCGTAGATATCCGCCGCCTGCAGATAATCGATCAGCTCGTTATGCTCGACGAAGGCGTCGATGAAGGCGACATTATCGGCGACACCGCGCTCGGCGGCGAGCGCCTTGAGCCGGTCGCGATACGCCTCGCCCTCATGCGCAACGAGATTGGGATGCGTCGCGCCGAGCACGACGTAGAGCAGATTGGGGTGCCGTTCGGCGACCGCGGGCAGCGCATCGATGATCGTCTCGATCCCCTTGTTCGGGGCGAGCAGGCCGAAGGTCAGCACGACGTCGCGCCCCTCCCAGCCGAAGCGCGGCTTGAGCGTCTCGGGATCGACGAACAGACGGTCGGGCACGCCATGCGGGATCATCGCGATCTGGCGCGGCGCGGCGCCATAGACGCGGCGGAGGATATCGCGGCCACGCTCGGCCATCACCACGACCTTGGCGGCGCGGCGCAGCAGGCCTTCGAGCACGCGGCGTTCGTCGGCATTGGGCTTTTCGAGCACGGTGTGCAGCGTCACGATCACCGGCAGCGTCGTGCGGTCGAGCAAGGCGAGCAGATGCTCGCCCGCCGGGCCGCCGTAGATGCCATATTCGTGCTGCACCCAGATCGCCTGCGCGCCGCTCGCCTCGATCGTCCGGGCGGTCGTCAGATAGGCCGACAGCTCGTTCTGCGGGATCGTGCCGGTCACCGCTGGCGGATAGTCGTAGCGCCCGGGATGATCGTCCATCGCATAGACGTCGACCTGCACGCCGGGGAAGCGATCGCGCATCGCCTGATACACGTCCGTGGTGAAGGTCGCGAGACCGCACTGGCGCGGCAGGAAGTTGCCGATCATCGCCAGATGCTGGATTGCGTCGCCATTCCCCGCCGTCGTGACCATGCCCGTCCCTTCATTGATGCCGATCAGGGCGCACCCATGACCTTGCAACAGGATGAACACGCGCCCGGCCCAAAGGTTGCATGGTTGTTGCAGTGCAACCAAAGGATCGGGCTGATTTGGATCAACCTCGCCCGCGGTACGGCGCAACCCCCTGATCGGGCAGCCAGAGGTCAGCGGGCGGCGCGCCCGATTGCCAGAAGACGTCGATCGGGATGCCGCCGCGCGGATACCAATAGCCGCCGATGCGCAGCCACAGCGGCTTCATCTCGCTGAACAGCCGCTGGCCGATGCCAACGGTGCAATCCTCGTGGAAGCCGGCATGGTTGCGGAACGCGCCGAGGAACAGCTTGAGCGACTTCGATTCGACGATCGTCTCGCCGGGCGCATAGTCGATGACGAGATGCGCGAAGTCGGGCTGGCCGGTCACCGGACAGAGCGAGGTGAACTCCGGCACCGCGAAACGGACGAGATAGGTCGTGCCGACGCGCGGATTGGGAACATAATCGAGCACCGCCTCTTCGGGAGAAGCGGGCAGCTGGCTGGTCTGGCCGAGATGCTTGGGGGTCATGCCCCGCCATGTAGGACGTCGACCCCGATATGAAAACGCTCGTTCCCGTACTCGGCGATCAGCTCACCATGACGCTGTCGTCGCTGCGCGACGCCGATCCGGCGGAGACAGTCGTGCTGATGATGGAGGTTGGCGACGAGACGACCTATGTCCGCCATCACAAGCAGAAGATCGCCTTCATCCTTTCGGCGATGCGGCATCACGCCGCGGCACTGCAAAACGTCGGCTGGACGGTCGATTACGTCCGCCTCGACGATCCCGCCAACAGCGGCTCCTTCACCGGCGAGATCGCCCGCGCGGTGCAGCGCCACGCCCCCGACCGGATCGTCGTCACCGAGGCGGGCGAATGGCGCGTCGTCGCGATGATCGACGGCTGGCAGACGCTGTTCGGCACCCCGGTCGAGATCCGCGGCGACGACCGCTTCGTCTGCGACCATGCCGAGTTCGAGGCCTGGGCCAAGGACCGCAAGCAGCTGACGATGGAATTCTTCTATCGCGTCATGCGGCGCAAGACCGGGCTGTTGATGGACGGCAAGGACCCGGTCGGCGGCCGCTGGAACTTCGACAAGGAGAATCGCAAGCCCGCCAAGGCCGACCTGTTCATGCCGCACCCGCATGTCTTCAAGCCAGACGTGACCACCCGCGAGGTGCTCGCGCTGGTCGCCGAGCATTTTGCAGATCATCCCGGCACGCTCGACGGCTTCGGCTATGCCGTCACCGCCGCGCAGGCGGAAAAACAGGCCGCCTATTTCCTGGACCAGGCGCTGCCCAGGTTCGGCGACTATGAGGATGCGATGCTGACCGGCGAGCGCTATCTGTGGCACTCGATCCTGTCGCCTTATATCAACGCCGGCCTGCTCGATCCGCTCGACCTCTGCCGCCGTGCCGTCGCCGAATATGAGGCGGGCCGCGCGCCGCTCAATTCGGTCGAGGGCTATGTCCGCCAGATCATCGGCTGGCGCGAATACATGCGCGGCATCTATTGGCGCGAGGGGCCGGACTATGTCAGCCGCAATTTCCTCGACCATCATCGGCAGCTGCCCGGCTGGTATTGGACCGGCGACACCGACATGCATTGCCTGAAAGAGGCGATCGGCCAAACGATCGCCACCGCGCATGCCCATCATATCCAGCGGCTGATGGTCACCGGCAATTTCGCGCTGCTGATCGGTGCCGACCCCGCCGAAGTGCATCGCTGGTATCTCGAAGTCTATATCGACGCCTATGAATGGGTCGAGCTGCCCAATACGCTCGGCATGAGCCAGTTCGGTGACGGCGGCCTGCTCGGATCGAAGCCCTATATCTCGTCGGGCGCCTATATCGACCGGATGAGCGACTATTGCGGCCATTGCCGCTACGACGTGCGCAAGCGGGTCGGCGAGAACGCCTGCCCCTATAACGCGCTCTACTGGGATTTCCTGCACCGCCACCGCGACAAGCTCGGCGACAAGATGCGGCTGCGGATGCCCTACAGCACGTGGGACAAGCAATCTGCGCAATCTCGTAACGAAACGCTAGGTCAGGCCGAAACATTCTTGCAAGCACTGGACGCATCGGGTCCGGCCGGCTATTGACCGGCGGCGGGCATTCCTCCCCAGTCGTTCGCCCGGTCAAGCTATGTGCAGGAGGAATGCTATGGACGCGTTGGTGACCACCGAATGGCTGGCGACGGAGATGGGCGCAAGCGATCTGCGGATCGTCGATGCCACCTATTTCGCCAACTTCCCCGGCGAAGCGCCGCGCGACGCCGCCGCCGAATATGAGGCCGCGCATATCCCCGGCGCGGTGTTCCTCAACCTCGGCGAGTTGCGCGATACCGACAGCGACCTGCCGATGATGCTGCCCAGCGCCGAGAAATTCGCCAGCCGCATGCAGAGCCTCGGCCTCGGCGACGGCAGCCGCATCGTGCTCTACGACAATTCGCCGCATCACACGGCGGCGCGCGCCTGGTGGATGCTGCGCACCTTCGGCGCGCATGACGTCGCGATCCTCGACGGCGGCCTCGCCACATGGCAGGCGGAGGGCCGACCGACGGCGAGCGGCCGGGAGGCGTTGCGCCACCGCCATTTCACCGTCTGGTCGGATCGCGGCAACGTCCGCACGCTCGACCAGATGAAGGCCAATATCGACAGCGGCGCCGAACAGGTGGTCGACGCCCGCTCGGCCGCGCGCTTCACCGGCGAGGAGCCCGATCCGCGCCCCGCGACTCACGCCGGCCATATCCCCGGTTCGCGCAACCTGCCGCAGGGCAAGCTGTTCAATGCCGACGGCACGTGGAAACAGGGCGACGCCCTGCGCGAGGCGTTCGCCGCGGCGGGGGTCGATCTCGACCGGCCGATGGTCGCGACCTGCGGCTCGGGCATCACCGCGGCGGTGCTCGCCTTCGGCGCGCATCTGGTCGGCAAGGCGATGCCGATCTATGACGGCAGCTGGTCGGAATGGGGCGCCGATCGCTCGACCCCCAAGGCCATGGGAGCCAGAGAGACAGTTGACGGATAAAGCGAGCAAGGACCGTGACCTGGCCGACGCGACCCGCGTCGTCCAGGCCGGGCGACGCGCCGAATGGACGCAGGGCATCGTCAATCCGCCGGTGTGGCGCGCCTCGACGATCCTCTACGACAGCATCGCCGATCTGCGCGCCAATGCCGGGCGCGACACGCATCACCGCCTGTATTACGGTCGCCGCGGCACGCCGACGCAATGGAGCCTCGCCGATGCGCTGACCAGCCTCGAACCCGGTGCGGAGGCGACCTTCCTCTATCCGTCGGGCGTGGCGGCGATCGCCGCGGCATTGCTGTCGGTGCTGTCGCCCGGCGACGAGCTGCTGCTGGTCGACAGCGCCTATGACCCGACCCGCGGGCAGGCGATGCAATTGCTCAAGCGCTTCGGCATCACCACGCGCTTCTACGATCCGCTGATCGGCGCGGGGATCGAATCGCTGATCGGCCCGGCGACCCGGGCGATCTTCATGGAAAGCCCGGGCAGCCTGACCTTCGAGGTGCAGGACGTGCCGGCGATCGTCGCCGTCGCCAAGCGCCACGGGCTGGTCACCCTGCTCGACAATACCTGGGCGACGCCGCTGTTCTTCCCCGCAATCGAACAGGGGGTCGACCTCACCATCCTCGCCGCGACCAAATATGTCGTCGGCCACAGCGATGCGATGCTCGGCTCGGTGACCGCTGCGCCCGGCCATTTCGCGCGGCTGCGCGACATGAGCTTCCAGCTCGGCCAGGTCGCCTCGCCCGACGACAGCTGGCTCGGCAGCCGCGGCCTGCGGACGATGGCGGTGCGGCTCGCGCAGCATCAGCGCAGCGCGCTGGCCGTCGCGCGCTGGCTGGAAACGCGGCCCGAGGTCGCGCAGGTGCTCCATCCGGCGCTGCCCGCCTGCCCCGGTCACGCGACATGGGTGCGCGACTTCAAGGGATCGAGCGGCCTCTTCTCCTTCGTGCTCGACGGCGGCGGCGAGGCGTCACGCGCGGCGCTGATCGACGCGTTGGAGCTGTTCGGCATCGGCTACAGCTGGGGCGGGTTCGAAAGCCTCGCCATCCCCGCCGACCCGGCGCGCATCCGCACCGCCGCACCGCGCGACTATGCCGGCCCGCTGGTCCGCCTGCAGATCGGCCTGGAGGATGCGGACGACCTCATCGCCGACCTCGACCGCGGCCTGGCGGCGTTCCGCGCGGCTTTGTAGAGGGGGCCTTCGTCAGACCCGGCGGGGGTTCCTGCGGACGCAGGAGCCCAGGGTCGCGAAGCGTCCGGCTTCGCTCCGCTGCGATGTGGCCCTATCTTCGCAGATCGTCGGACACGACAATCCTTTGCGCTATCCTGAGCCCCACCCCGGTGAAGGCCGGGGTTCGGTTGGATCAAGCTCCGTGACAGCTCGCGACTGCTTTCCCACCTGGACCCCGGCCTCCGCCGGGGTGGGGATAAGAAATCGGCAGCGGCTTCGTGCCCGCCGAAATGCACGCCAACCTACCACCAAGCTCAGTCGGTTATCCCGCCCGCGGCGTTACTGCGCAGACGCGCGGGCGTCCTGACCGTCGCCCTCGGGCGCCGCAACGATGTCGCGCGTCGTCGTGCCCTTGTCGACGACGTTGGTCGCCGGATCGCCGACCGACGAGCGGATGCCGGTATCGGCGACGTCGCCGCCGGCCTGGTTGACGACGCCATTCTCGGCGGCGCTGCGCTGCGTGTTGCCGCCGAACAGCGCGTCGAGAGTCTGGGCGCTGTTGGCATTGTCCTGCGGGCGGGCGGCGCCCGGCTGCGGCGGGACCAGCGCATAATCGGGCGGGATCACCAGCGGCGCCTGACGGGCGACGGCGAATTCGTCGGGACGCGCCCGGTCATAGCCACGCTTGCCGCAGCCCGAGAGGAGGACGACGCAGGCGAGGCCGGCGAGAATCGGAACTGACTTACGCATGGGGATTCTCCGAGGGAATGTCGCGCTTGTCGCGCATCAGGAGCGCGCGGACAAGCAGCACCAGCACGCCGAGGGTGATCGCCGCATCGGCGACGTTGAAGACGAGGAACGGCCGCCAGTCACCGAAATGCAGGTCGGCGAAGTCGACGACATAGCCGAACCGCACCCGGTCGACGATATTGCCGAGCGCGCCGCCGAGCACCGCGCCCAGCGCCATCTGATCGCCGCGCTGCGGCTCGCGCGTCATCCAGATCGCCACCGCCAGCGCGATCGCCCCGGTCATCGCGACCAGCCCCCAGCGCATCGTGTTGCTGTCGGCATGGAGCAGCCCCAGCGAGATGCCGTGATTGGCGACGAAGCGCAGGTTGAAGAACGACGTCACCGTCCGCTCCGCGGTCAGCTCGTTGAGCTGCAACACGTCGGTGATCGTCACCTTGGTCAGCTGGTCGACGACGAACAGCACGGCGGCGGTGGCGAGGCCTGCGATCGGCAGCTTACGCATGCTGGACGACCTCAGCGCAGCGGTTGCACAAGGCGCCGTCCACCGTCACCTCGGGCAGGTGTCGCCAGCAGCGCCCGCATTTGTGGTAATCGGTCCGCGTCACGGTGACGTCCTCGCCCTGCGCGACATCGGCGACGATGAACGTCTCGGCGAGCGCGGCGGCGGACAGCGGCAGCGCCGGCACCGTCACCTCCGCCTCCAGGCTGGAGCGCACCGTCTTCGCGCGGCGCAGCGGCTCGATCGCCTCGGTCACCGTCGCGCGCAGCCGGCGGACGTCGGCCCAGTCGGTGGCGAGCGGCTGATCGCCGGGCAGCGCCGGCAGCTCGGGCCATTCGAGGAAATGGACCGATCCGTCCTCGCTCGGGAAGCGCGCCTGCCACACCTCTTCCGCGGTGAAGCAGAGGATCGGCGCGGCATAGCGGACGAGCGCGTGGAACAGCGTGTCGAGCACCGTCCGATACGCCCGCCGCTTGGGATCGTCCGCGGCGTCGCAATAGAGCGAATCCTTGCGGATATCGAAGAAGAAGGCCGACAGATCTTCGTTGGCGAAATCGGTCAGCCGGCGCAGATAGCGGTTGAACTCATAACCGTCCGCCGCCTCGCGCAGGTCCATGTCGAGCTGGCCGAGCAGGGTCAACACATAGCGTTCCAGCTCCGGCATCGCCGCGACCGGCACCCGCTCCGCCTCGGTGAAGCCGTCGAGTGCGCCGAGCAGATAGCGGAAGGTGTTGCGCAGCTTGCGATAGGCGTCGGACGCGGTGCCGAGGACCTCCTTGCCGATCCGCACGTCGTCGAAATAGTCGGTCGATGCGACCCACATGCGCAGGATGTCGGCGCCGCTCTCGCCGATCACCTTGAGCGGATCGACGACATTGCCGAGGCTCTTCGACATCTTGCGCCCCTGCCCGTCGAGCGCGAAGCCGTGGGTCAGCACCGCATCATAGGGCGCGCGGCCGCGCGTGCCGCAGCTTTCGAGCAGCGACGACTGGAACCAGCCGCGATGCTGGTCGCTGCCTTCCAGATAGAGGTTGGCGCGGACGTCCGCGCCATAGCGCGCCTCGACGGTGAAGACGTGCGTCGAGCCGCTGTCGAACCAGACATCGAGAATGTCGTTCTGCGGTTCGTAATCGGCGAGGTCATGATCCGCGCCGAGCAAGGTCTGGTGATCCGCGGTGAACCACGCATCCGCCCCGCCGTCGCGGAAGGCGGCGATGATCCGCGCGTTGACCGCGGGATCGTTGAGATAGTCGCCGGTGGCGCGATCGACGTAGAGCGCGATCGGCACGCCCCAGGCGCGCTGGCGGCTGATCACCCAGTCGGGCCGCCCCTCGACCATCGAGCGGATGCGGTTCTGCGAGCGCGCCGGCACCCAGCGCGTATGTTCGATCGCGTCGAGCGCGGTCTCGCGCAGCGTCGCGCCGTTGCTTGCCCCCTCACCGCCGTTGAGGATCGGCCGGTCCATCGGGATGAACCATTGCGGCGTCGCGCGGAAGATCACCTTCGCCTTCGACCGCCACGAATGCGGATAGCTGTGCGCGAAATCGTCCGACGCCGCGAGCAGCGCGCCGACCTCGCGCAGGTCCGAACAGATCGGCCCGTCGCTGCCGACGAACTTCTTGTTGATGACGCTGCCCTGCCCGCCCAGCCACGGCCAGTCGGCGCGGTACATGCCGGCGCCGTCGACCGCGAACACGGGTTCGAGCCCGTTCGCCTTGCACAGCAGGAAATCGTCCTCGCCATGGTCGGGCGCCATATGGACGAGGCCGGTGCCCGCGTCGCTGGTGACGAAGTCGCCGCTGAGGAACGGCCGCGGCCGCGCGAAGAAGCCGCCGCGCGCGTGCATCGGATGCCGTGCGGTCGCGCCCTCCAGCGCGCTGCCCTTGACCAGCGCGACGACGCTGTCGACCGCAAGGCCGGTGCGCTTGCCGAACGCCGGCAGCAGGTTTTCCTCGACGAGGAAGCGCCGCCCGCCGCTCTCGAACAGCACGTAATCGAGCGCCGGATTATAGGCGAGCGCCTGGTTGACCGGGATCGTCCACGGCGTCGTCGTCCAGATCACCGCAATCGCGCCGACCAGCAGCTCGGCCTCCGGCGCGGAGGCGATCTCGAAGCCGACGTCGATCTGCGTCGAGACGACGTCCTCATATTCGACCTCCGCCTCGGCGAGCGCGGTCTTCTCGACCGGCGACCACATCACCGGCTTGGCGCCGCGATAGAGCTGGCCGCTCTCGGCGAATTTGAGCAATTCGCCGACGATCGCCGCCTCGGCGTCGTAGTTCATCGTCAGATAGGGATCGGCCCAGTCGCCCATCACGCCGAGCCGCGCGAACTGGTCGCGCTGCACGCCGACCCACCGGTCGGCATAGGCGCGGCATTCGGCGCGGAACTGCGCGACCGGCACCTCGTCCTTGTTCTGCTTCTTGGCGCGATACGCCTCCTCGACCTTCCATTCGATCGGCAGGCCGTGGCAGTCCCAGCCGGGGACGTAGGGCGCATCCTTGCCCATCAGCGACTGGCTGCGGACGATGATGTCCTTCAGCACCTTGTTCATCGCATGGCCCATATGGATGTCGCCATTGGCATAGGGCGGGCCGTCGTGGAGGATGAACCGCTCGCGCCCGGCGCGCTGCTCGCGCAGCCGGTCATAGACGCCGATCCGCGCCCAGCGTTCGAGGATCGCCGGCTCCTTGGAGGCGAGGCCCGCCTTCATCGGGAAGTCGGTCTTCGGCAGGAAGACGGTGTCGCGCCAGTCTGGCGCGGTTGTTGGGGCGTCGGTCATACGGGGCGCGTCTTATCGTGAGTGTCGGTCAGCACAAAGCGCATAAACGCGAACGGTTAACCGCCCAGCAACGCCCGTGCCGCGGCGCAATCGCGCGCCATTTGCCGGGTGAGCGCGTCGAGGCTGTCGAATTTCGCCTCCGCGCGCAGATAGTCGATCAGTGCGACCTCGATCGGCTGGCCATAAAGATCACCCGAGAAATCAAAGAAATACGGCTCGAGCAGCTCTTTCGGCGGATCGAAGGTCGGCCGGATGCCGAGGTTCGCCGCCCCGTTCAGCCGCCGCCCGTCGGCGAGCGTCGCCGTCACCGCATAGATGCCGTACGCCGGACGGAGATATTTGCCCATGTCGAGATTGGCGGTCGGATAGCCGATCGTCCGGCCGACCTTGTCGCCGTGCTGGACGATTCCCTCGACCGCGAAGGGCCGGGTCAGCAGCCGCGCCGCCTCGCGCGGCTTGCCCGCGCGCAGCAACGTGCGGATGCGCGTCGACGAGACCGGCTCGCCGTCGAGCGTCACCGCCGCCACCGTCTCCGCAGTGAAGCCGTGCGCGCTGCCACGCGCGGCGAGCAGGGCGACATTGCCGCTCTTGCGATGGCCGAAGGTGAAATCCTCGCCGGTCACCACCCCCGCCGCGGCGAGGTTACGGTGCAGCCCGGTCGCGATGAAGTCTTCCGCCGACAGGGCGGCGAGCGCCGCGTCGAAGTGGAAGATGACCATCGCATCGACGCCGGCCGCGGCGAACAGCCGCTGGCGCTGGTCGGGCGTGGTCAGCCGGAACGGCGGCGCGTCGGGCCGGAAGTGGCGCACCGGGTGCGGATCGAAGGTCGCGACCAGCGCCGGCCGCCCCTCGGCGCGCGCACGCGCGACCGCCCGACCGACCACCGCCTGGTGCCCGAGGTGAAAGCCATCGAAATTGCCGAGCGCGACGATCCCGCCCGCCAGATGCGACGGCACCGCCGAGCCACCGTCCAGCCGCTCCATCGCCCGCGCCTTAGGCCGCGCGCGGCGATCGGGCAACAGGGTGCAAACGCCCTCTTTCCGCCCCCTCCCCGGCGCGGGTAGAAGGGCGGGCATGACGACCCTCCCCTCCCTCGGCAACGGCCTCGCCGCAGAGCCGATCGTCGCGCGGCTGCTCGCCCAGCCCGGCCTGCAGAAGGTGCCGAGCCCCAAGCTCGACCTGTTCATCGCGCGCGACTTCATCGGCGCCCTGCTGTGCGAGGCGCTGATCGAGCGGATCGACGCGGTGCGTCGCCCGTCGACGATCGCCGATGCCAACGGCGACGCCACCTTCCGCACCAGCGAGACGGGCGACCTCTCCGCCACCGATCCGGTGGTGCAGGCGGTCGAGGCGCGCCTCTCCGCCTTCACCGGCCTCGACCCCGCTTATGGCGAGCCGTTGCAGGGCCAGCGCTACGCGGTCGGCCAGGAATTCAAGGGCCACACCGACTATTTCGACCCGCAGGGCGCCGACTTCGCGCAATATTGCTCGGTGGCGGGCAACCGCACCTGGACGGTAATGGTCTATCTCAACCAGCCCGAGGCGGGCGGCGCCACCCGCTTCAAGGCGGTCGACAAGATCATCCAGCCGGAAACCGGCAAGCTCGTCGCCTGGAACAACCGCCGTCCCGACGGCTCGCTCAACCCGGCGACCCTCCACCAGGGGATGAAGGTGCGCACCGGCGTCAAATACGTCATCACCAAATGGTATCGCGAGCGGGAGTGGGCGTGACGCGGGCGGCGTGACCGCAGGTACTTCCGACCGGCACGCCCCAAACCGAAGGGCCGCGACGCGGATCGCCTGATCGCATCCTAAAAGACAGATGGTCTCATCCTCATCTGCGCGGTCCTCTCATGATTGTCGGCATCGACCTCGGCACGACCAACAGTGCCGTCGCCTGCTTCCGGAACGGAGCGCCCGAGCTCATTCCGAACGCGCTCGGCGAGCTGTTGACGCCGTCCGCCGTCAGCCTTGCCGACGATGGGCAGCTGCTGGTCGGGCGGCCGGCGCGGGATCGCCAGTCGACGCACCCCGCGCAGACCGCGACCGTCTTCAAACGCCTGATGGGCACCGGCAGGACGATGCAGCTCGGCCGCCACACCTATCTGCCCGAGGATCTTTCGGCGCTGGTGCTCGCCAGTCTCAAACGCGATGCCGAGGCGTATCTCGGCGCAGCGGTCACGCATGCGGTGATCACCGTGCCGGCCTATTTCAACGATCGCCAGCGCAAGGCGACACGCCGCGCGGGCGAGATCGCGGGGTTCACGGTCGACCGGCTACTCAACGAACCCACCGCCGCCGCCCTCGCCTATGGCATTCACGACCGGCAGGATCGCGGGCCGTTCCTCGTCTTCGACCTGGGCGGTGGCACCTTCGACGTGTCGGTGGTCGAGGTGTTCGACGGGGTGGTCGAGGTGCGCGCCTCCGCCGGCGACAACCGGCTGGGTGGCGAGGACTTCAACGATGTCGTCATGCGGCTCGCGCGCGAGACGATCGATCCTGCCGACGCCTTGGCGGGCGGCGCGCGCGCCGATCGGTTCGAGGCGGTGTGGCGCGCGGCAGCCGAACGGTGTCGCCGCACGCTCAGCGAAGCCGAGGAGGCGCTCTTCCGGATCGTCTGGGACGGGAAGGAGCATGTCGCCACCCTCACCGCGCACGCCTTCGAGGCGGCGGCCGAGCCGCTGCTGCACCGCCTGCGCGATCCGGTGCTGCGCTCGCTCCGCGACGGCGGCCTGCGCAGCGACAGCCTGTCGGACATCGTCCTGGTCGGCGGCGCGACCCGCATGCCGATCGTCCGCCGCGCGGTGACGCGCCTGTTCGGCCGCTTTCCCAATGCGTCGCTCCACCCCGATCATGCCGTCGCGCTGGGGGCGGCGGTACAGGCCGGGCTGAAAGCACGCGATGCCGCCTTGGAGGAGGTGCGGCTGACCGACGTTTGCCCCTTCACGCTGGGTGTCGCCGCCGCCGACCACGATACCTTCGGCAACCTCCACCATGACGTCTTCGTGCCGATCATCGAGCGCAACAGCGTCGTGCCGCTCAGCCGGTCGCACGGGTTCCAGACGATCGTCGACCGGCAAACGAAGATCCAGTTCCAGATCTATCAGGGTGAGGCGCGACGGGCATCGGACAACGTCCTGCTCGATACCGTGGAGGTCGCCGTACCGCCCCGGCCCGCCGGCGAGGTGCGGGCGGACGTACGCTTCTCCTATGACGCGAGCGGCCTGCTTGAGGTCGATGTCACGATCCCGATCACCAAGCAGACGTTCCAACGGGTGGTGAGCGAAGGGGATGGCGACGCCGACACGCTCGATGCGCGGCGGAGCGCACTGGCGGCGCTCAAGATCCATCCCCGCGAGGCGGCGCCCAATGCGGCGGCCATGGCCCGCGCCGAACGCTGCTACGAATCGTTCCTCGGCGACCAGCGCGAGCGGATCGGACAGATGGTCATGGCCTTCCAGGCCGTGCTCGACCGGCAGAAGCCACATGCGATCGCCGATTTGCGCCGGGAGCTTGAGGCGATGCTCGACGCCATGGAAGGCGAGCGCTTCCTATGAACGACGCGATCTGGCACCGCCTGAAGATCGCCGCGACGCGCGACGAGGCGAGCATCCGTCGCGCCTATGCCGTGCAGCTGAAGCGGATCGATCCCGAGGGGGAGCCCGCGGCATTCATCGCTCTCCGCCACGCCTTCGAACAGGCGCGCGCCTTCGCCAGAGCATCGCCGGACGAGGATGAGGCGGCGCCGTTCGATGCGTCGGACACCGACGCCGGGATCGCACCCGACGCACCCGCCAGCGTTACGGAGGTGCCGAATCGCATCCCGGAGCCCGCGCAAGCCCCGGCGCCGCTCGCCGCCGCACCGCCGGCGTGGATGGCGGACGTCGAGGCCGTCGAGCGGCTCATCTGGAGCGATACGCCCACGACGGAGATACGGGACGACCTGATCGCGCGCACATCGCGGATCCTGCAAGACCCCGCGATGCTCTCGATCGCTCATGCCGCCGAGATCGAACGCTGGGCGATAGACATCGCGATCGACGGCATGCCGCGATCGGACGCCCTGCTGATCCTCGCCGCCGACCATTTCGACTGGGTCGCCACGGCCGAGCGCTGGGATTGCCCGCCGCGCATCCGCGAGGTGATGAAACGCTATTGGGACATCGGCTGGATCCAGTCGCTCGAGCGCGACGGCCGTGCGGACGAACGCTTTGACGAAGTCTATGCGCTCGCGCTGCTGCGGGATCCGAGCCTGCCGCCGCGGGGCGGCCCGGCCGCGATGGTCGCGGCGCTGCTGGGGGTCATCCGGCGCCATCACCCGACCGCGCTCCACGATGTGTCACCGGCCGCCGTGACGGCGTGGGACGCCTATCTCACCCGCCGCGACGCCCGCTGGTATCGCCGCGCCGGCCGGTGGCTGCTGAGCCTGTCGCCTGCCGCCTGGTATGACCGACGCCAGCCCGGCACGCAGGCGATCCTTGCCCGCATCTGGCAGTATCTGGTGTGGACGATCGGTGGCGCCGCTTTCCTGTTCCTGTGCCTGGTCCTCATCGCCATTGGGCCGATTGGCTGGGTGGCGGCCTATAATATGATGTCCCACCGGTCCGGCTATCGATCGTAGGACAAGCTGTCCGACCGGGGATAGCTCCGGACGCCGGGCGGGTGCCGGCCAGACGCCGCCCCCGCCCTGCCCCCATCAGAACGTCGTGCTCACCCCGAGGCTGAACACCCGCCCGAGGTTATAGCGGTTGATATAGACCTCGTTGCCGTTGCTGAACGTCTGGCTCTCGCGATAGCGGGTGCGCGTCAGGTTGCGCGCCTCCGCCTTGATCTCGAACTTGCCGCCGATCAGCTCGAATCCCTGGCGCGCGACGAGGTCGAGCCGGATACCGGGATATTCGACGATGTCGGGTTGGAAGCCGGTACCGCTGAGCAGCGACGGCCCGCGATTGGTGACGCGCTTGCTCGCATAGTTGAACAACAGCGTGATCTGCGACAGCGCCGCGCTGTCCTCGATGCCGAGTTGCAGATTGACGAGATGATCCGACTGGCCGGTCAGCGGCGCGCCATCGCGGAACAGCGACGAAGCCGGCGCGAAGCCGACCGGGCAGCCGCCGACCGCCTGCGTCGACGAGGCGACCGAGGGGGCGCATTCGCCGTTCGCGGTGATCCGCGACTTGGTATAGGTGTAATTGGCGATCAGCAGCGCTCGCCGCGTCGCAAAGAAGTCGCCGCCGAAGACGTTGGCGAGCGGGAAATATTTCTGCACCTCGACCTCGCCGCCGTATAGCGTCGCCTTCGGCAGATAGGTGAAGCCGGTCTGCAACCGGTCGTCGGCGCCGGTGTAGAAGCCGACCTGCTCGATCGGATTGTCGATCCGCTTGTAGAAGCCCGCGAGCGTGAAGCGCTGGTCGCGCTTGAAGAACCATTCGTAGCGCGCTTCGAGATTGTAGAGCTTCGAATCGCGGAGCAGCGGGTTGCCGAAGAACAGCCGGTCCGAATCGGGATCGCGGAACTGCTGCGGCGCGAGCTCGCGGAACTGCGGGCGCGAGATCGTCTTGGCGGCGCTGGCGCGCAGCTGCATGTCGGCGGCGAAATTCCAGGTCAGCGTCGACGCCGGCAGGAAATAATCGTTCTTGAGCCGGGCCAGCCCGGTGGTCACCCCGAATGGCGTCACGCGCTCGTCGCCGCGCTCGTAGCGCACGCCGACCACCGCGCGCAGCCCGTCGAACGCCTCGCCCTCCGCCTGCACATAGCCGGCATGGACGTCGAGGCTGGCATCATAGCGATAGGCGCCCGCCGCGGTGTTGAACTGCAACTGGATCGTGCAGGGCGCGGTATTGGCGGTCAGCGGACAGGCGTTATTGAGCACGTCCGGGCTGAGCAGATAGTCGGGCCGCAGCAGATTGTACGGATAGCCCGGCGCGGTGCCGCCGCCGTTCGAGGTCTGATAGTTGAACTGCAGCCGCGACGAGGTGCGGTCGGTGCCTTGATAGAAATAGCCGGTCGACAATGTGATCGGCCGGTCGCCATCGATCTTGTACGAGGCGTCCGCCTGGCCGGTCCACAGATTCTCGTTGAGCTCGCTGAAGATGATCGAGGCGAACGGCGTGAAGCGCTGCGTCACCTGATAGGCGCCGGCGCATTGATAGCCGCCCGCCTGCTGCTCGCCGTCGCTGGTGATCGGCAGGCCGGTGGTGGTCGTCGCCGAGCAGAGATAGTCGAACTGGCGCTCATAGGGCGCGTTGCGCTTCGAATTGGCATAGGCGCCGCGTGCGTCGATCTTCAGCGCGTCGCTGAGCTTGAACTCGCCGACCAATTGCGTCTCGATCAGCTGGCGCTCGAACCAGTTGGTGTTCTGCTGGAAACGCAGCCCGCTGGCATTGTTGTACAGCGTCGCCGCCGAGCCGCGGCCCTGTTTGAGCGTGTCGTGGATATAGACGTTGGTCCAGCGGATCGTATTCTCGCCGAATTCTAGCCCGACGCCGACCAGTGCATTGGCGACGATGCGATTGTCGGTGATTAGCGTGGTGAAGTCGTTGCGCAGCGTGCCGTCCGCCGACACGCTGTCCTGCTGGTTGGCGAAGCGCGTGCGGAAGGTGTTGCTCGCGCTCAGCGAGGCGATCACGCCGAGCCGCGAGCCGCCGATGTCATAGACCGAGCCGCCGCTGATCTCGCCCGACCAATTGGCCGGCAGCTGGTTGTTGCGCTGGAGCAGCGTCGTCGAGGCATTGGAGAGCTGCGCCACCTGTTCGGCGGGGATGATGCCGCTGCCGTCGGGGGCGTTGCGGATGAAGGCGGGCACCTTGCGCGTGCCGTCGTCATAGCCGATCCAGTCGGCGTCGCCGCCGGCATAGGTATAGCCGAGCTCGCTGGTCGTCGCATCGTCGGCGGCGATCGTCGCGCCGAACGAGAGGAAGTTCTTGTCCGGAATCGCCTTGGTGGTCAGGTTGATGACGCCGCCGCCGAATTCGCCGGGATAATTGACCGAATAGGTCTTCTGCACCAGCGCCGAACCGACGATCGTCGTCGGGAAGATGTCGAGCGGCACCGACCGGCGCAGCGGCTCGGGGCTCGGCAGCGGCGATCCGTTGAGCAGCGACGACGAATAGCGGTCGCCGAGGCCGCGGACATAGACGAAGCCGCCGCCGACCACCGACAGGCCGGTGACGCGGGTCAGCGCCCCGGCGATGTCGCCCTCGCCCGTGCGCGCGATATCGGCGCTCGACAGGACGGAGACGATCTGCGGCGTCGCGCGGACGACGTTGGGGATGTTGCGGCCGACGACGACGATATCGCCGGCATCGCCGTTCATGCCGGGCGCGGACACCTCGACCGGCGCCTCCTGCTGGTCGTTGGCGGTCGGCTCGGCGCTTTGCGGATCGCTCGCGCCGCCGGGCTGCGAGGTGGCGGGGGTCGAGGTCTGCGCCGGCGGCGGCGTCGGTGCCGCGGTGCCGCCCGCGGTCTGCGCAAGCACGGCGGGCGCGACCAGCATCGAGGAAAGTGAAAGAAGGGTGGCGAAAGCGAGCCGCTGCGGCATGACCGTCAATCCCGGATCAGAAGTCTGGATACAGGTGTCCGCAGGTGGCGGGATCGCCACCTGCGGCACCGATGCTGGGTCGGGGCACCGTCAGGCGCCCCATCGCCTCAGCGGCCCTGGCAGGCGAAATAGACCGAGTTGAACGACGGCGGGCCGAAGTCCTGCAGCGTCGTATCCGCCGGGCGCACCGTGGTCCGGCCGCCGCTGGTCTGTTCGCCGGCGATGATGTTGACGCAGGCGACGTTGCTCACCGTCTTCACCACGCCGTTGACGAAGCGCATGTCGCTGCCGCCGCGCTGACGGATCGCGGCGGGGGCCAGCGCGGTCTGGACGAAGGTGAAGTTGGCGTAGGTCGCGAAGGTCCGCGGCAGCAGGTCCTCGGCGTTGTTCGAGTCGATCTCGGTCGAGAAGCTGTCGACGGTCGCGCCGCTGGTCCGCTGCGCGGCGATCATGAACTGGATGAAGCCGCGATAGCCGTTGTCGATGTCGAAGCCGTCGTCGTCCGCGCCGGTGATCGCGATATATTTGAGGTTGCTGGTGCCGCCGAAGATCTCGATGCCGTCGTCCGCCGAATTGTGGCTCTGGATATGGTCGAGCACGGTGCCCGAACCGGTCGCGCCGAGCGTCAGGCCCTGCAATTCGTTGCCGTCGCTGATCGCGATGCCCGAATAGCGGATCTGGACATAGGACATCTGGCCGCTCGAGTCGGCGGTGTTAGTGCCGCCGTAGAAGCGGCCGGTGACGCCCTCGATCGCGAGCTGGCACGGCGTCGGGTTGCTGCCGCCGCTGCCGGTCGCGCACACCGCGGTCGGCGCGCGGCCGAGCAGGATGATGCCGCCCCAATGGCCCTGGCTGGTTTCCGATTCGCCGGTCGCCGAGCTGACGTTCTGCTGCGAGGTGAAGATGATCGGCGCATCGCGCGTGCCGATCGCATTGAGCTTCGAACCGCGGTTGACCAGCAGCAGGTCGTTGGTCGACTCATTCGCGTTCGCGAAGACGGTGACGCCGGGCTCGATCGTCAGCGTCACGCCGCTGCCGCCGGTCGCGCCGAGATCGGTGCCGACCTCGGTCTGGCCGGTGAAGCGATAGGCGATGCCGGCGATGCGCGGCAGCGTCAGGCTGGAGGTGATCGCCTGCGGGAGGTCGCAGACCTTGAAGCCGCCGATCGTCGCCGCGGTCGCGCTGCCGCTGCCGCCGGTCGCGGCGGTGGTGCCGCTCGGGCAGGCGGCGCCGCTCGCCAGCGCGCCGATCGCCGGCACCGCGGTGCAGCGCGCGCCGCTGCCGCCGAATTCGGCGGCGGTCGAATTGCAGGTCCAGCCCTGGAAGCTGGTATCGGTCGGCCCGCTCAGCGCGCCGACATAATTGGTGCTGGTGAAGAAGCTGTTGATCGTCGACGGATCGATCGCGGTGGTCAGCGACGTCGCCGAGGTCGGATAGACGCCGTTCAGCACCGAGCCGACGCCGTTGACGTTGTTGTTCGACCCGGCGTTGACGATCGCGAGCTGCTCGTCGGCGGTGACCGAGATGCCGTTGACCGTGGTGACCGCAGCGAATTGCGCGGCGGTGATCGCGCTCGGCGTCGCCGACGGGGTCGGGGTCGCCGCCGGGGTCGGCGTCGGCGAGACGATCGTCACGCTGCCCGCGCCCGGCGAGGCGACGCTGTCCGCGCCGCCGCAGCCGGCCAGCGCGAGGCAGGCGCTCGACGCCATGAGGATGGTACCGATGCGCATGTGGCTCGCCATGATCGAAAGCTCCCGGTCGTATATCGTGTCGGCCGGCCGAGGCTCCCCCTGCGGCCGGTCCCTGAGAGCCGCGGTACGAGCGGTAAATGACTCCTGAATGAGATTCGGGAGACAGAATGATGACGGTGATGTGATGCTTTTGTTACGACGGCGGCGGAGGGCGGCATCCAGGCCCTGCCCGCCGCTTCAATCCGCGCTGCATCGAAGGATTTAAATCATGCCGCCGGCCGCCCCGGCGGAGGCCGGGGCCCAGTTGGGTTAAGGCCGCTATTGCTCGCACAGCGTCACCGAACTGGACCCCGGCCTGCGCCGGGGTAATCCGGAGGAGGAAAGGATCGTCGCCCCCAACGCAAAACGGGCGCCCCTCTCGCGAGGGACGCCCGTCGAAACGCCGATCAGGCGAAGCTTACTTGTCGCCGTCCTTGACGCCGACCGCAGGCACCGAGATCGTTTCCTTCTTGGTTTCGACCTTGGGCACCTCGACCGTGGTCTCCTTGGTGCCGACGACGACCTTCTTCGAATCGAGGTCAACCTTCGGCAGCGAACCGCCCTTGGCGCTGACGTCGACCGACGGCAGCGAGCCCTTCTTGGTCACGTCCGCGCTCCAGAAGCCGGTCAAGAACAGCAAGGCGACGATGATGATCGCGATCACGGCGATGATCGCCAGCACGCGGCCCGCGCCGCCGCGACGCTCGACGATGACACGATCGCCATTCCGGTCGGTGGTGTATTCAACCATGATCACTCTCCCTTTGAACTGAGGAAGGTAATCCGGTCAGCAACATATTGTTCCCTGCCCGCAACGACCGGGCGATCGGCGATGGCCCGCGGCGGGACGGCGCCGGAGACCAAAAAGCCCGCCGATCGGTGGATCGGACGGGCTGATATGGTGGGCGCGACAGGGATTGAACCTGTGACCCCACCCGTGTGAAGGGTGTGCTCTACCGCTGAGCTACGCGCCCGAAACTGTTCGGAGGCGCGCCTTTACGGAACGCCGCCGCCGCTGTCCAGCCTCAGTTGACCGAATCTTTGAGGCCCTTGCCCGCCTTGAACTTGGGCTGGTTGGACGCCTTGATCGTCATCGGCGCCAAGGTGCGCGGATTGCGGCCCTGCGAGGCCTTGCGCTTCGTCACCGAAAAGGTGCCGAACCCCACCAGGCGCACTTCGTCGCCCTTCTTCAAGCTGTCGGTGATCGCTTCGAAGACCGCCTCGACCGCCTTGATGGCATCGCCCTTGGCGAGCCCGGACGTATCGGCGACGGTCGCGATCAGCTCTTGCTTGTTCATGAAATGCAGCCCCCTTCGGTATTCCTGGAGAATCATTGCCGAGCCAGAACGATCAGTAACGCGCTCCGGCCCGGCCGAGTCAATCGATATGCCGCCTATGAAGGCAATGTGGTTTCAAAACCTTAACCGCCGTGCTCGGCAGCAGCTGGTCAGTGATGCAACTCGCCGCCGGCCGGTGCAACCCCCGCGGGCGGCAGCGCGGCGAGTTCGTCGGCGTCGGTCCATTCGATCGCGGCGAGCGGTTCGGTCAGCGCGAGCGTCAGCACCTCGTCGACATGGCTGACCGGCACGATCGTCAGCCCGTCCTTGATGTTCTGCGGAATGTCGGCGAGATCCTTCTCATTCTCCTGCGGGATGAGCACCGTGGTGATGCCGCCGCGCAGCGCCGCGAGCAGCTTTTCCTTGAGCCCGCCGATCGGCAGCACCCGGCCGCGCAGCGTCACCTCGCCGGTCATCGCCACATCCTTCTTCACCGCGACGCCGGTCAGCGTCGAGACGATCGAGGTGACGAGGCCGATGCCCGCCGACGGACCATCCTTAGGCACCGCGCCTTCGGGCAGGTGGATGTGGATGTCCTTGCGGTGGAACAGCGACGGCTTGATGCCGTAGCTCGGGCTGCGCGCCTGGACGAAGCTGAAGGCGGCCTGCACCGATTCCTTCATCACGTCGCCGAGCTTGCCGGTCGTCTTGACCGCGCCCTTGCCGGGCACGGTGACGCTCTCGATCGTCAGCAATTCGCCGCCGACCTCGGTCCAGGCGAGACCGGTGACAGCGCCGATCTGATGCTCGGTCTCGCCGAGGCCGTGGCGGAACTTCTGCACGCCGGCAAACTCGTGGAGATTGTCGGGCGTGATCGTCACGCGCGTCGCCTTGCCTTCGAGGATCTGGCGCAGCGCCTTGCGCGCCAGCTTGGCGATCTCGCGCTCGAGCGTCCGCACCCCAGCCTCGCGGGTGTATTTCTGGATCAGCGCGCGCAGGCCCTCCTCGGTCAGCGTGAACTCGCCGGCCTTCAGGCCATGCGCCTCGATCTGCTTCTCGATCAGATGGCCCTTGGCGATCTCGACCTTCTCGTCCTCGGTATAGCCCTCCAGCCGGATGATCTCCATCCGGTCGAGCAGCGGCTGCGGCAGGTTGAGCGTGTTGGCGGTGCAGACGAACATCACGTCGGACAGATCGATGTCGATCTCGAGATAATGGTCGTTGAACTTGCCGTTCTGCTCGGGGTCGAGCACCTCGAGCAGCGCCGAGGCGGGATCGCCGCGGAAATCCTGGCCGAGCTTGTCGATCTCGTCGAGCAGGAACAGCGGATTGCCCGTCCCCGCCTTCTTGAGGTTGGTGACGATCTTGCCCGGCAGCGAGCCGATATAGGTGCGGCGGTGGCCGCGGATCTCGGCCTCGTCGCGCACGCCGCCGAGGCTCTGGCGGATGAACTCGCGTCCCGTCGCCTTGGCGATCGACTTGCCGAGGCTGGTCTTGCCGACGCCCGGCGGGCCGACGAGGCACAGGATCGGCCCCTTCAGCTTGTTGGTGCGCGCCTGCACGCCGAGATATTCGACGATCCGGTCCTTGACCTTCTCCAGCGCGTAATGATCCTCGTCCAGCACCGCCTGCGCGGCGGCGATGTCCTTCTTGATCTTCGACTTCTTGCCCCACGGCAGGCCGAGCAGCACGTCGAGGTAATTGCGCACCACCGTCGCCTCGGCGCTCATCGGCGCCATCGTCTTGAGCTTCTTCAGCTCCGACGTCGCCTTGCTGCGCGCTTCCTTGCTCAGCTTGAGGCCGGCGATCTTCTGCGTCAGCTCGGCGATCTCGTCGCCGTCGCTCTCGTCGTCGCTATTGCCCAGCTCGCGCTGGATCGCCTTGAGCTGCTCGTTGAGATAATATTCGCGCTGCGTCTTCTCCATCTGGCGCTTGACGCGGCTCTTGATCTTCTTCTCGACGTGGAGGACGCCGAGTTCGCCCTCCATAAGCGCATAGGCCATCTCCAGTCGCTTGACCGGATCGGGCTCGACGAGCAGCGCCTGCTTGTCGGCGACCTTGACCTGGACGTTGGCCATGATCGCATCGGCGAGCTTGGACGCCTTGATGATCTCGCTCAACTGCTGCGCGGTCTCGCTCGGCAGCTTCTTGTTGAGCTTGGCATAGGTTTCGAACTGCTCGACCGCCGAGCGCATCAGCGCCGCGACCTCGACACCCTCCGCCTCGCGCTCCTCGAGCATCTCGACGGTCGATTGCAGATAGCCGTCCGCCTCGGTCAGCTCGCCGAGCCGGCCCCGCGCCTTGCCTTCGACCAGCACGCGCACCGTGCCGTCGGGCAGCTTGAGCAATTGCAGCACCGTCGCGGTGACGCCGACCTCATACAGGTCCTCGCGCGCGGGATCGTCCTCCGCCGGGTCGAGCTGCGCGACGAGGAAGATCTCCTTGTCCGCTCCCATCGCCGCTTCCAGCGCGGCGACCGATTTGTCGCGGCCGACGAACAGCGGCACGATCATATGCGGAAAGACGACGATGTCGCGCAACGGCAGTACGGGAAAACTGGTCATGGATACTCCGGCGCCGCCTCGAACGGGGCGGCTGTGACCCTCTATATGGGGTCGGAGGCCTATCCATCAATCGTTGCGCGCACGGCACGGCGGGACTTGTCTTCGCTCCGCCGAGCGTGGAAACCCGCCGCTTCCACCCGGGAGTATCGAATGTCGCCTCGCCTGCCGTTTGCCGCCCTGCTGCTGCTGTCGACCGCCGCTTATGCCGCCGAGCCGGGCAAGCCGCCGCTCAGCGCACAGACCGCGGCCTCGGGCGGGCCGCTCGATCCGGCGCAGAAGAAGGTGACGTTCGACACCGCCGATCTGCAGATCGAGGTCGATCCGGTGCGCGAGGTGATCAACGGCACCGCGACTTTGGTGTTCACCGCCAAGGAGCGTACCGACCGGCTGGCGATCGACCTCGACAAGAATTTCACCGTCACCGCGGTGACGGTCGACGGCGTCGATCCGGCGAGCGTCGCCAATCCCGAAGGCCGCATGACGATCAAGCTCGCCAAGAAGGTCGCCAAGGACGCCAAGCTCACCGTCAAGATCACCTATGGCGGCCGTCCGCATACCGCCGTCCGCGCGCCGTGGGACGGCGGCTTCGTCTGGGCCAAGACCCCCGCCGGCGCGCCGTGGATCGCCACCGCGGTGCAGGGCGAGGGCTGCGACCTGTTCTGGCCGTGCATCGACTATCCGACCTACGAGCCGCAGAAGGTGACGCTGCACATCACCGTGCCCAAGGGGCTGAAGGCGCCGTCGAACGGCAAGTTGCTCGGCGTCGATCATCTCGACGACGGCCGCACCACCTGGAACTGGGAGGTGGCGCACCCCAACCCCTATACGATCGCGCTCAACGTCGGCCCTTATGAGGAGCTGTCCGGCACCTATAAGAGCCGGTTCGGCAACGAGATCCCGATGTTCTACTGGTATCTGCCCGGCGAGAAGGACAAGGCGGAGAAACTGTTCGCCGAATTCGCCCCGACGCTCGACTTCTACGAGAGCGTCGTCGGCCCCTACCCCTGGGCGGACGAGAAGGTCGGTGTGGTCGAGACGCCGCACAAGGGCATGGAGCATCAGACGATCAACGCCTACGGCAACGACTATGCCAAGGCGCCCGAGGGGTTCGACTGGCTGTTCCAGCATGAGTTCGGCCACGAATGGTTCGCCAACCAGATGACCGCGCCCAATTGGGACGACTTCTGGATGCACGAGGGTTTCACCGAATATATGCAGCCGCTCTACGGTCGCTGGCGCGAGGGCGAGGCCCGCTATGCGGCGATGATGCTCGAGATGCGGCCGAAGATCCTCAACCAGTCGGCGCTGGTCGCCGGCAAGCCGCAGACCGCCGAGGAGGTCTACAAGACCGCGCCCGGCCGCGGCGGCGACATCTATTACAAGGGCGCCTGGGTGCTGCACACCTTGCGCAACGCGATCGGCGACAAGGCGTTCGACGAGGTGCTGCGCTGGACCGTCTACGGCCGCGCCGATCCCGCGCCGGGCAATTTCCAGCCGCTGTTCCGCTCGACGCCTGAATTCATCGGCTATGTGAAGCAGGTGACCGGGCAGGACTGGCAATGGTTCTTCGACGTCTATCTCTATCAGGCGGCGCTGCCCAAGCTGACCGTGACGCGCAACGCGACGCAGCTGTCGCTCAAATGGACGACGCCGACCAACAAGCCCTTCCCGCTGCCGGTCGAGGTATCGGTCGACGGGAGCGTCCAGACGGTGCCGATGAGCGGCGGGCTGGCGACGATCACCGTGCCGGCCGCCGCGCATGTGATCGTCGATCCGATGGCGCGCGTGCTCAAACAGGATGACGCGATCGACGCCTATCAGGCGTGGCGCGCCGCCCAGCCCAAGCCGAAATGAGCGGAGGACGCCCGATGACCGACCAGCCCTGGACCGCGCGTGCCGCCGAGATGGCGGCGATCTTCATGGTCGGCGACGGCCTCGTCGGCCTGCTCCAGCCCACGCGCCACGTCGACCTGTGGAAGGACGAGGCGCTCGGTGCCGAGGCGACGGTGCGCCCGTTCGTCGGCCGCCCCGGCCGTCGGCGGCTCTATGCGCTGGCGCAGATCGCCGGCGGCCTGTGGCTGGCGAGCCGCCAGCGGCCACGCGCCGGTCAGGGCACGATCGTCGTGAACAGATAGGCTGCGAAGATCACCAGATGCACCACCCCCTGCAACACGGTGGTGCGTCCGGTGCCGAGCGAGATCGTCGTCACGAACAGCGACAGCGCCAGCAAGGTCATGCTCTTCGCGCCGATGCCGAGCGTGAGCGGCAGGCCGAGCATCAGGCTGACGATCGCCACCGCCGGGATGGTCAGCCCGATCGTCGCCAGCGCCGATCCGAGCGCGAGGTTGAGGCTGGTCTGCAGCCGGTCGCGCCGCGCGGCATTATAGGCGGCGAGGCTCTCCGGCGCGAGCACCAGCGCGGCGATCACCACGCCGACGATCGCCAGCGGCAGCCCGGCGGCGAGGATCGCCGCCTCGACCTGCGCCGACAGCCCCTTGGCGAGCAGCACGACGACGACCAGTGCGACGAGCAGCACGCCGAACGCCGTCCAGGCGGTGCGGTCGCTCGGTGGCGCGGCATGGTCGTCGGGCTCGACGTCGCCGGCGGGGAGGAAATAGTCGCGATGGCGCACCGTCTGCACCAGCACGAAGGTGCCGTAGAGGACGAGGCTGACGATCGCGACGAAGACGAGCTGCGACGGCGCATAGGTCGGCCCCGCCGCGCTCGTCGTATAATTGGGCAGGATCAGCGACAGCACGGCGAGCGCCGCGAGCGTCGCCAGCGCCGCGCTGATCCCGCGCAGCGTGAAGCGCTGCTCGCCATGCGCGATCCCGCCGGTGAGCAGGCACAGGCCGATGATGAAGTTGAGGATGATCATGATCGCCGCGAACACGGTATCGCGCGCCAGCGCCGCGACGTCGCCCGATCCCGACAGCATCAGCGACACGATCAGCGACACCTCGATCACCGTCACCGCGATCGCCAGCACCAGGGTGCCGAACGGCTCGCCGACGCGATGCGCCACCACCTCGGCATGATGGACCGCCGCGATCACCGCGCCGATCAGCACCACCGCCGCGACGATCGTGCCGACCAGCCCCATCGCATAGACCGATCCCAGCACCGCCGGCACGCCCACCGCCGGAAAGAGGATCGCCCAGCGCGGCAGGCCGATCCATCCGTTCGTCGCCGTCATCGCCATGGTCCGCACATCGTCATGGCAAGCGAATGCTCGGTCGCGCCGAAAGCTCCGGTACGGCCCTGACGCATGCGCGCCGTTCACACTTTAACACAATGGCCCCCACGGATGCGGCGGTCTGCCGACCAGCGGGCCGGCCTCACCGCCCCTGCGCCGCGCGCGCCTGCGCCGGCCGGTCGAACGCCTGGTCCTTGTAGCGCCCGTCCTTCTCCACCCAGTGCAGGAAGAGATGCGCCGACCAGCTGTTGGGATTGGGGTCGAGCCGGCCATGCCGGTGATGCGTCCCCTGATAGAGCACGCCATCCCCCGCCGCCATCGCCACCGAACCATAAGGCTGGCCACCGAAATCATCGCTGACCTCGGGCTGCGGCACCGCGATACGGTCGCGTCCCACCGACAGCGCCCACGGCTTGTCCTCGCCATAAGCGATGGTCAACGACAGGCTGTGCTCGCACGCCTGCCGGTCGGAATGGATGCGGCAGACATCGCCCTGCCGATAGGCGCGGAAATAGGCATAGGTCGGCAGCAACGTCGCCCCCACCACCTCGGCGACACGCGGCGTCAGCCCCCAGAGGAAGGTGAGCATCGGCGCATATTGAAACGCATAGACCTCGATCGCCGGCTGGCGCAGCAACGGTCCGCGCGCCGCGAAGCTCTGCAACGGCCGCCCCGCCGCCTGGAGATCGGCCTGCATCATCCGGTAGAAAGCGAGCAGCACTTCCGGCGCGAACAGCTGCGGCAGCGCGACATGGCCCTCGGCGCGATAGGTGTCGGTCGCGGTCACCGCTGGAGAAAGCTCTGCATCTCCAGCGACCTAGACCGATTCCTCGGTCATCGCCACGACCGATCGCGCCACCGCCTCACTGGCCGAACACCATCAGCAGCGCCGGAAACAGATTCTGAAGGACGTGCACCGCGATGACGACGCCGACCGCCACCCAGAAGCCGCGCGGCCGCCAGGTGACGTAGAGCGTCGAGAAGATCAGGAACGGCCACCAGATCACCGCCCCCCACAGGGGCGTGGCGAGGCTGTGCGCGATGCCCCACAGCAGGCTGCTCGCCAGCACCGCCTGCCAGCCCTTGAGGACGTAGAGCAGCAGCGTCAATACCGCCGCCATGATCAGCGTCTCGACCACCGGACTGAAGCCGGCGACGAGGAACAGCTTCATCGGCCCCGAGGTATCGCCGAGGTCCGGCCCCGGATGGCCCGGTGCGAGATGCTCGATGATCCAGCTGAGGATGAGGCTGCCGCCGATCGTCAGCAGCCAGCCGACGAGGATCGCCAGCCACGCCCGCCGGTCGCGGAACAGCAGCGCCGGCAGCACCGCCAGCGGCCCCCGCCCCGCCTGCCACGCCGGACTGCGCTCCACCGCAGGGTCTATTCGTGTCGCCATCATCGCTCCGTCGCTTGCCGCCCCGCTGTGCGGCGCGCCGGGTTAACGCGCGATGAGGGAAACGCGATGCGCGAGGAGCGGCGTTACGGCGCGAGGCGGGGATGCGGCGCGACGTGGCCGCGGCTTGGCGAGCGCGTGGGGGTTGTTCGAAGGTCGCTCAGCCAGCGCAGGATAGCATCGCCTTCGTCCCATCGAAACGGGTGCGAAGTCGTTCCGCTAGCCAGAGCCCCAGTGTTCCCGCGCAGGCGGGAACCCAGTGGCCCAGCAGAACAACGGCGGCGCGAAAGCAGAAACGGAGCTCCCGCCTCCGCGGCAGCACTGGAGGTACGGCAAACGCCCCGCCCCGTCGCGGAAAGCGCATTGGCGGCACGAAAAGACCACAAACCGCGTAAACCCGCCGCCTCCGACCGCCCGCACGAAAAAAGGGCGCCGCTTCCGCGACGCCCCTTCCTCAACCCAGACCCAACCGATCAGGCGGCGGCGCCGGCGCCGTCCTTCTTCTTCTCGGCATAGACGCGGATCGGCTCCTTGCGGCCCTCGATCACGTCCTTGTCGATCATCACCTCGTCGACGCCGTCCATGCCGGGCAGATCGAACATCGTGTCGAGCAGGATCGCCTCGAGGATCGAGCGCAGCCCGCGCGCGCCGGTCTTGCGCTCGATCGCCTTCTTGGCGACCGTGACCAGCGCATCGTCGGTGAAGTCGAGCTCGACCTGCTCCATCTCGAACAGCTTCTGATATTGTTTGACCAGCGCGTTCTTCGGCTCGGACAGGATCTTGACCAGCGCCGGGATGTCGAGGTCCTCCAGCGTCGCGATCACCGGCAGACGGCCGACGAATTCGGGGATCAGGCCGAACTTGAGCAGATCCTCGGGCTCGGTCTGGCGCAGCAGCTCGCCGGTGCGCTTCTCCTCGGGCGCGGCGACATAGGCGCCAAAGCCGATCGACTTGCCCTGCAACCGGTCGCCGATGATCTTCTCGAGCCCTGAGAACGCCCCGCCGCAGATGAACAGGATGTTGGTCGTGTCGACCTGGAGAAATTCCTGCTGCGGATGCTTGCGCCCACCCTGCGGCGGCACGCTCGCGGTGGTGCCTTCCATCAGCTTGAGCAGCGCCTGCTGGACGCCCTCGCCCGACACGTCGCGGGTGATCGACGGATTTTCAGCCTTGCGGCTGATCTTGTCGATCTCGTCGATGTAGACGATGCCGCGCTGCGCCCGCTCGACGTTATAGTCCGAGGCCTGGAGCAGCTTGAGGATGATGTTCTCGACATCCTCGCCGACATAGCCCGCCTCGGTCAGCGTCGTCGCGTCCGCCATGGTGAACGGCACGTCGAGGATGCGCGCCAGCGTCTGCGCGAGCAACGTCTTGCCGCAGCCGGTCGGCCCGACGAGCAGGATGTTCGACTTGCTCAGCTCGACGTCGGCACCCTTGGCGCCGTGGTTGAGCCGCTTGTAATGGTTGTGCACCGCCACCGACAGCACGCGCTTGGCGCGCTTCTGGCCGATGACGTAATCGTCGAGTACGTCGCAGATCTCCTGCGGCGTGGGGACGCCGCCGTCCTTCTTCGAGACGAGCGCCGACTTGGTCTCCTCACGGATGATGTCGTTGCACAGCTCGACGCACTCGTCGCAGATGAACACGGTGGGTCCGGCAATCAGCTTACGGACCTCGTGCTGCGACTTGCCGCAGAACGAGCAGTAGAGGGTGCTCTTCGAGTCGCCACCGCTCAATTTCGTCATTCACACTTCCTTGTCGCGGGTGAGGCCCCGCTGGTGAGGCCGACCATGGTAGACCGGCCAATACGCAAACCACAACGCCCAAACGATCTTAACGGATCGGCCGGGCGCGTTACCGCGCCTTTATGCCGACGGCGCGGTCTCGTCCGCCGGCGTCGGGCGCTTGTCGAACACCTCGTCGACGAGGCCGAAATCCTTCGCCTCATTCGCTTCGAGGAAGGTATCGCGATCCATCCGGCGCTCGATCTCCTCGAGCGGCTGGCCGGTGTACTGCGCGTACAGCTGGTTCATCCGCGCCCGGATCCGCAGGATCTCCTTGGCCTGGATCTCGATGTCGCTGGCCATGCCCTGCGCACCGCCCGACGGCTGGTGGATCATGATCCGCGCATTGGTCAGCGCCACGCGCATCCCCGGCTCGCCGCTGGCGAGCAGGAAGCTGCCCATCGACGCCGCCTGGCCGATGCACACCGTGCCGACGCGCGGACGGATATATTGCATCGTGTCGTGGATCGCCATGCCCGCCGTGACGACACCGCCCGGCGAGTTGATGTACATGAAGATGTCCTTCTTCGGGTTCTCGGACTCGAGGAAGAGCAGCTGCGCGGTGATCAGGCTGGCCATGCCGTCCTCGACACCGCCGGTGACGAAGATGATCCGCTCGCGCAGCAGGCGGCTGAAGATGTCGAACGAACGCTCGCCGCGGTTCGACTGTTCGATGACGATCGGCACGAGGCCGGCTTGGGTCTGCTGCAAACCAAGGCCGGCGTGGGCGATCGGGCTCATGAAGTCGCCGGTCTCGAACGGATTGTGCATGGAAATCTCTCTATAGGCCCCGAAGATCGCCAACATCGGCGCTCCGGCGGGGGAGTTCAAGCCCCGCCGGACGGGGCGGGGTGGGTCAGATAGGCGAGCCGGCGCACCTCGCGCCGCCCGCGCACCACGGTATCGAGGATCAGCCCGGCAAAGCCGCACAGCGCGGCGATGATCATCAGCCCGGTGATCAGGATCGCGGTCGGGAAGCGCGGCACCAGATGCGTGTGCATATAGGTGATCGCCAGCGGCACGCTCAGCCCCACCGCCAGCGCGGCGAGCAGCGCGCCGATCGCACCGAAGAACAGCAACGGCCGCTCGATCCGGTACAGCGTCAGGATGGTCCTGAGGATGCGGAAACCGTCGCCATAGGTGCTGAGCTTCGACTGCGATCCCTCGGGCCGCGCGAAATACGGCGTCTCGACCTCGGCGCAGGGCATCTTGAGTTCGAGTGCGTGAACGCTGATCTCGGTTTCGATCTCGAACCCCGCCGACAGCGACGGGAAGCTCTTGACGAAGCGGCGCGAGAAGACGCGATAGCCGGACAGGATATCGGTGAAGCTGCGCCCGAACAGCCGCGCCAGCATGCCGGTGAGCAGCGCATTGCCGAAGCGATGGCCCCGGCGATAGCTTTCCTGCACCTGGCTCACCCGGCTGCCGACCACCATGTCGCACGGTTCGTCGAGCAGCCGCGCGACCAGCGCCGGCGCGGAGGCGGCGTCATAGGTCGCATCGCCATCCGCCATCACATAGACGTCGGCATCGATATCGGCGAACATCCGGCGGACGACATTGCCTTTGCCCTGGATGCGCTCGCTGCGCACCACCGCGCCCGCGGCGCGGGCGACCGCGATCGTGTCGTCGCTCGAATTGTTGTCGTAGACGTAGATCGTCGCGTCCGGCAGCGCGGCGCGAAAGCCGGCGACGGTCTGCGCGATCGCCGCGGCCTCGTTGTAGCAGGGTAGCAGGACGGCGATCGTCGGTGGCGTCACGTTGGTCTGCGTCCCACGATATTTGAGCCTGAGTCTTCTGGATCGTCATCCCGGCTTTCGCGGGACCTCTGCTAAACTGCCGCAGCGCTCCTGCGCACGCAGGAGCCCAGGGCCGCGCAGAGTATCAGTCGTTGCTCTGCTTGACCCTGGGTTCCTGCTTTCGCAGGAACACGGTGAGGTTAAGCGATAACGCCAACTTCTACAAAGGCCCGGCTCGCGCCGGTATGACGAAGCGAAGGAGGGGAGCCGATGCCCCCCTCCCCGTCGATCAACCCTCGGTCGGCGCAGCGGCCTTCTTGGCGCGCGGCTTCTTCGCCGGCGCGTCGGCTGCCTCGGTGCCCTCCGCCGCCTCGGCCGCGACCGGCGAGGATTCGGTCACCGCCGTCTCGGCCTCGACCGGCGCGGCCTTCTTGGCGCGCGGCTTCTTGGCAGGCGCCTCCGTGGCGGCCTCGTCGGTCGCAGCCTCGGCGGCCGGCGTCTCGGTCGCAGCATTGTCGCCCTCGGCGACCGGCTTCTTCGCGGCGGCCTTCTTCGGCTTGGCCGCGCCCTCGCCGGCGGCCTTCTTGGCGCGCGGCTTGTGGTTGTCATGGTCGTGCGAGTGCGTGCCGGTGGCGAAGCCGTCCTCGCTCTCGATCGCCGCTTCCAGCTCCTCGCGGGTCGCCTCGCGATCGGTCACCTCGGCCTTGTCGAACAGGAAGTCGACGACCTTGTCCTCGTAGAGCGGCGCGCGCAGCTGGGCAGCCGCCATCGGCTCCTGCTGGATATACTGGATGAAGCGCTGCTGGTCCTCGCCGCGATATTGCTGCGCGGCCTGGCCGATCAGGCGGTTCATCTCCTGCTGCGACACCTCGACGCCGTTCGCCTGGCCGATCTCGGAGAGCAGCAGGCCGAGGCGGACGCGGCGCTCGGCGATCTTGCGGTAATCGTCGCGCTCCGACTCCATCTCGGCGAGCGCCGCCGCGGGGTCTTCCTCGTGCGTCGCCTCATGCTCCAGCTGCTGCCAGATCTGCGCGAACTCCGCCTCGACCATCGACGGCGGCACTTCGAAATCATGGCCCTCGGCGAGCTGGTCGAGCAGCTTGCGCTTCATGTGCGTGCGGGTGAGGCCGTTATGCTCCTGCTCGATCTGACCCTTGATCAGGCCGCGCAGCTGCTCGAGGCTCTCGAGGCCGAGGTTCTTGGCGAGATCCTCGTCGATCTTGCTCTCGCCGGCGACCTGGATCTTCTTGACGGTGATCTCGAACGTCGCGGGCTGCCCGGCGAGATTCTTGGCGCCGTAATCCTCGGGGAAGGTCACGTTGAGCACCTTCTCCTCGCCGACCTTGGTGCCGACGAGCTGCTCCTCGAAGCCGGGGATGAGCCGGCCCGAGCCGATCTCGACGCCCATGTCGGTGCCGGTGCCGCCATCGAAGGCGACGCCGTCGGCGGTCTTGCCGACGAAGTCGACGGTGACGAGGTCGCCAGTCGCGGCGGCCTTGTCCTCGGGCGCATCGTCCCACTTCTTCGACTGGTCGGCGAACTTCTGCAGCTGCTCGTCGACGAGATCGTCGGCGACCGGCACGGTCAGCCGCTCCAGCTTGAGCGAATCGATCGCCGGCGCCGGCACGGTCGGCAGCACTTCCAGCTCGACCGTCACCGCGGCATCCTTGCCCGGCGCATAATCCTCGTTGAGCGCGACCGAGGGCTGCATCGCCGGACGCAGCGCCTTGTCGGCGATCAGCTGCTGCACGCCCTGCTGGATCGCGCTGTTGAGCGCGTCGGCGGCGAGCGCCTCGCCGTGCATCTTGCGGACGAGATTGACCGGAACCTTGCCGGGGCGGAAGCCGGGCATCTTCACCTGCGGCGCGACCCGCTTCACCTCGGCATCGACCTTCGCGTCGATGTCAGCGGCGGTGATGGTCAGCGTGTAGGCACGCTTCAGGCCCTCGTTCAACGTCTCGACAGTCTGCATGTTCGGCCTTCAATCTTGAGAAATCTGACGGAAAATCTTCTAAGGCTGTCGTCCCGCCCACAGGAGCGCGGGACTGGTGCGGGCGAAGGGACTCGAACCCCCACATCTTGCGATGGCAGGACCTAAACCTGCTGCGTCTACCAATTCCGCCACGCCCGCACGAAGGACCCGCCGTTGGGCGCGCGTCTATACCAGCCTGACGCCCGGGGGCAAGCCAAGAGGCAACCGGCGCGCACCCGGAACGTTGGGTCATATGAAGGAGAGACCGACATGGCAACCCAGCCGCCACCCGAAAGCCCCGTTCCCGATTCGCAGCCGGTGCAGCCGAGCGCCCCGCCGCCGGAGATCCAGACGCCGGCACCCGATATCGACGTGCCGTCGCCCGCGACACCGGCGACCGATCCCGGCACCTCGCAACCGGCGGAGATCTGACCCATGGCCGAGTCCATCCCGGCCGGCGCGCCGGACAGCAACCCCGACGATCGGCGTGACGACGAGCGCAGCGACATCGAACAGGCGGTCGAGGCGCGCGCCGACGCCGTCGCCCGCGGCGAAGGCGGCGAGGAGCCGTCGCGCTTCACCGATACCGGCGCGTTCGACGGCAACAGCGGCACCGGCGGCGAGGTGAAGAATCAGGACCTGACCCAGCAATGACCGGCGGCCCCGCGGGGCCGCCTCCTACGGGACGATTCGCGCCGTGCGGATCGTCACCTTGCTCGCCGGCACCTCGCCCTTGAACGACCCGCCGATCGTCTCGGTCGGCGACACCGGCGCGTCGAGGATATGGACGATCACGTCCATCCCCTCGACGACGTGACCGAAGGCGGCATAGCCGAGATTGTCGCCCGGCTTGGCGGGATCGGCGTCGAGCGACGCGCTCTGATCGCCGACGCTGATCGTGAAGTCGCCGCGTGCGCTGCCCGGCGCGAACCGCGCCACCGAAATCGCACCGTCGGTATGATGCAGCCCGGTCTGCGTCGTCGGCTCGTGCTTGATCGGCGGCAACGTCCGCTTGGCGTCACCATTGGTGCCGAACTGGACGAAGCCGAACCGGTCGGCGACCCTGACCGTGCGGTAGAAGACGGTGCCGTCGAGCCGCTTGCCCGCGACATATTTGAGGAAATTGCCGGCGGTGATCGGCGCATGCTGCGTATCCGCCTCGATCACGATCCGCCCGGCGCTGGTGTCGAGCGCGACGCGCGGCAGCGCGGATGCGGGCGTCGACGGCGCGGGCGCGGGCGCCGGCACCGGTGGCGCCGTCCCGACTGCCTGCTGCGCCATGGCTGGCATCGCGAACGACACCATCATCATCAGACCGACCATCCGCTTCATCGCCACTCTCCTTCGGCACATGGCCTTACCCGACCTGCGTCGACCCGTCGCCCCGGTGATGGGCCGGGGCTGCGGAATAGGCTGCTCGCTCGAAGGCAAGGCGCCCCGGCGCATCCCTTGCCGCGCGGACGTGTCCCGGCATCCTCCGCTCCGCGAGGCGGAATCCGCCCCACCACCCTCCTGACCGCCCCGGCGAAGGCGGGGGCCCAGTTGGGAGACCGTCGTAAGTCACGACGAAGCTTCCCCCATCTGGACCCCGGCCTTCGCCGGGGTGGTGCGTGGGGTGCGATGGTGGCCGCATAGGGGCCGTGCGGGCCTGAGGCTCCCGAAACCGCTCCGAAATCCCTCCGCGCTTGCTGAACTCAGCCGAACCGCCTGCCAAATCCCCAGTATTCCCGCGCAGGCGGGAATCCAGTGGCCAAGCAGAGCAACGGTTAGCGGTCAAAGGAACACTAGGCCCCCGCCTTCGCGGGAGCACTGGTGAAACTTACTGCCCTGCCCCGACCACTATCCGGTGACGACGCCGCTCAGACGACGACAGCCTCCGCTCTCGCACCCCCACAAAAAAGCCCAAAGCCCCCTCGCCTCAGCTCAGCGCCTTCTTCAGCAAGTCGTTGACCACCGCCGGATTGGCCTTGCCGCCCATCGCCTTCATCGTCTGGCCGACGAAGAAGCCGAACAGCGTCTCCTTGCCGCCGCGATATTGCGCGAGCTGGTTGGGGTTCCTGGCGATCACCTCGGCGATCACCGCCTCGATCGCGCCGGTGTCGCTGGTCTGCTTGAGACCGCGGTCCTCGACGATCTTGGCCGGGGCGTCGCCCGTCTCCAGCATCACCTCGAACACCTGCTTGGCGAGGCTGCCCGACAGCGTGCCGTCGGCGACCAGCGCGAGCAGCTCGGCGGCCTGCGCGGGCGACACCGGCGACTGGGCGATGTCGTGCCCGCCGCGGTTGAGCGCGCCGAACAGTTCCGACGTCGTCCAGTTCGCCGCCGCCACCGGCTTGGCCCCCGCCTCGAGCAGCGCGTCGAACCAGCGCGCCGCCTCGACCTCGGCGGTCAGCACGTCGGCCTGATAGGCGGAGATGCCGAGCGCCTCGTAGCGCTTGCGCTTGGCGTCGGGCAGTTCGGGCAGGCTCGCGCGGCATGCGGCGAGGAATGCCTCGTCGAGTTCGAGCGGCAGCAGGTCGGGATCGGGGAAATAGCGGTAATCGTGCGCGTCTTCCTTCGACCGCATCGACCGCGTCGTGCCGCTTTCGACGTTGAACAGCCGCGTCTCCTGCACGACGCGGCCGCCGTCCTCGATCAGCTCGACCTGCCGCTTCGCCTCATATTCGATCGCCGCCATGACGAAGCGCACCGAATTGACGTTCTTGGTCTCGGTGCGCGTGCCGAGGTCGTCGCCGGGCTTGCGCACGCTGACGTTGACGTCGGCGCGCATCGACCCCTCCTCCATATTGCCGTCGCACGAGCCGACATAGCGCAGGATTGCGCGCAGCTTGCGCAGATAGGCCCCCGCCTCCGCCGGCGAGCGCATGTCGGGCCGGCTGACGATCTCCATCAGCGCGACGCCCGAGCGGTTGAGGTCGACATAGGAGCGCGTCGGATGCTGGTCGTGCATCAGCTTGCCGGCATCCTGCTCGACGTGGATGCGTTCGACGCCGATCGTCTTGGTCGCGTCCGGATTCCTGTCGTCGGGGCTGATCTCGATCGCGCCCTCGCCGACCAGCGGATGGTAGAGCTGGCTGATCTGATAGCCCTGCGGCAGATCGGCGTAGAAATAATTCTTGCGGTCGAACCGCGACCAGCGGTTGATCTCCGCGTCGATCGCCATGCCGGTGCGCACCGCCTGGCGGATGCACTCCATGTTCGGCACCGGCAGCATCCCCGGCATCGCCGCATCGACCAGGCTGACCTGCGTGTTCGGCTCCGCGCCGAAGGCGGTCGCCGCGCCCGAGAACAATTTGGCGTTGGAGGTGACCTGCGCATGGACCTCGAGGCCGATGACGACCTCCCACTCGCCGGTGGCGCCCTGGATGCGGTAGCTGGATTCCGTCATTTCGATTCCTGCCGATCAATTCGTATCAGGGCTGGCACCCGTCCGGCCATCATACCGGCGCTCCTGCCCCATGATTTTGTCCTAGGGCGATTACTCGGCTCTGCCGGGCAAGCGCCTCCACGTCGCCTGGCTGGCCGATCATCATTCCGACGGCGAAGCTTGCCGGCGAGACCCTCAAAAATGCCGAGAACCTCGCAAATGCCTGCGACGATCTCTGCAACATGCATCACCTACCACCACGTCTGCGGCCGCGCGGTGAAGCCCGCGCGCTGCTCGATCGCCAGTCCGGCGTTCAGCACGCCCTGCTCGTCGAGCGGCTTGCCGATGATCTGCAACCCCAGCGGCAGCCCTTGCTTGTCGAGCCCGCCCGGCACGCTCATCGCCGGCAGGCCCGCGAGGCTCGACGGCACGGTGAACACGTCGTTGAGATACATGGCGATCGGATCGGCCGACTTCTCGCCGAGCGCGAACGCCGCCGACGGCGCGGTCGGGGTCAGCAGCACGTCGCAGCTCTCCCACGCCCGCTCGAAATCGCGCGCGATCAGCGTCCGCACCTTCTGCGCCTGCGTGTAATACGCGTCGTAGAAGCCCGCCGACAGCACATAGGTGCCGATCATGATGCGGCGCTTCACCTCCGGTCCGAAGCCGGCGGCGCGGGTCGCGGCGTACATGTCCTGCAACCCCGCCCCCTCGGGCAGCTCACGCAGGCCGTAACGCACGCCGTCATAGCGCGCGAGGTTGGACGAGGCCTCCGCCGGCGCGATGATGTAATAGGCCGGCAGCGCGTACTTCGTATGCGGCAGCGACACGTCGACGATCTCCGCGCCCGCATCGCGCAGCCAGTCGATCCCCGCCTGCCACAGCGCCTCGATCTCCTCGGGCATCCCGCCGACGCGATATTCCTTGGGGACACCGACGCGCTTGTCGGCGAGACTGCCCGACAGGCCCGCCTCCCAGCGCGGCACGTCCTGGCGCAGCGAGGTCGCGTCCTTGGCGTCGAACCCGGCCATCGCCTCGAGCAGGATCGCGCAGTCGCGCACATCGCGCGCCATCGGCCCCGCCTGATCCAGCGACGAGGCGAAGGCGATCGTCCCCCAGCGCGAGCAGCGGCCATAGGTCGGCTTGATGCCGCTGATGCCGGTGAACGCCGCCGGCTGGCGGATCGAGCCGCCGGTGTCGGTGCCGGTCGCGCCGGGGCACAGCCCCGCCGCCACCGCCGACGAGCTGCCGCCCGACGATCCGCCCGGCGCGAGCGGCGCATCGCTGCCCGGCCGCCGCCACGGCGAGATGACGTTGCCGAACGCGCTCGTCTCGTTCGACGAGCCCATCGCGAACTGGTCCATGTTGAGCTTGCCGAGCATCCCCGCGCCCGCGTCCCACAGATTCTGCGACACGGTCGATTCGTAGGTCGGCACGAAGCCTTCGAGGATATGGCTCGCCGCGGTGGTCGCGACGCCCTTGGTGCAGAACAGGTCCTTCATCCCGATCGGCACGCCGGCGAGCGGCTTGAGCGTCTCGCCGGCCGCGCGCGCGGCATCGGCGGCGCGTGCCGCGGCGAGCGCCGCGTCGGGCGTCTCGACGAGGAAGGCGTTGAGCGGCTTGGCCTTGGCGACCTTGACGATGAAGGCGTCGGCGACCTCCACCGCGGAGAAGGCGCCACTGCGCACGCCGTCGCGGATCGCGGCGACGCCGAGGTCGGTCAGGTCGGCCATTATTCGATCACCTTGGGAACGGTAAAGAAGCCATGTTCGGCCTGCGGCGCATTGGCCATCAGGCTGTCGCGGATGCCGCCGCCGGTCAGCGGATCGGCATCGACGACATCGTCGCGCAGCCGCAGCTGGTTGGGGATGACCGCGGTCATCGGCGCGACGCCGGCGGTGTCGACCCCCTCCAGTTGCTCGATCCAGCCGAGGATGTTGCTGAGTTCGGGGGCGAGGCGGCTCGCGTCCTCGTCGGTGATCGCGATGCGCGCGAGCGCGGCGACCTTCTTCACGGTGGCGGTGTCTACGGACATGAGGTTGCGGCTAGCAGAGGCAGCTTCGCCGATGCAACCTCGTGTTGCCAGTTCGGCGGGGCTCGTCCATCAGAAGCGCTCCCTGCCCTGCCCGGACACCGACACGCTTGGCCCGCAAATTCCTCTATGTCTTCGCCGCGCTGATCGCGCTCGTCATCGCCGGGGCGCTCGCCTATCGCCTGTACGGCGTCGAGATCCTGCGCATGGCGCTGGTCCCGTCGGAGGCGTTCAGGGCGCAGCCGCGCGTCGACGCCCAACGCTATGAAGCGCGCGCGATGTGGATCGCCCGGCCCGACATCGCCGGCAATCCGGCGCTGTGGACGCCCGCCGGCTATACGCCCGCGACCGCGCCCAGGGCGGCGGTGTTCTTCATCCACCCGACCTCCTACATCGGCCGCGACCATTGGAACGCCGCGCTCGACGATGCCGAGACCAACGCACGCGCCGCGATCTTCCTGCGCGGCCAGGCGAGCGCGTTCAACGCCGCCGGCGAGATCTGGGCGCCGCGCTATCGCCAGGCGACGTTCGGCGCCTTCCTGACCAGCGTCGCCGATGCCAATCGCGCGCTCGACCTCGCCTATGGCGACGTCGCCGCCGCCTTCGCCGCCTTCGTGGCGCAGGTCGATCCCAAGCGGCCGATCATCCTCGCCGGGCACAGCCAGGGCGCGCTCCACCTCACCCGCCTGCTGCGCGAGCAGATCGCCGGCAAGCCGATCGCGCGGCGCATCGTCGCCGCCTATGTCGTCGGCTGGCCGGTGTCCGAGGCGCACGATCTCGCCGCGCTCGGCCTGCCGCAATGCACGCGCCCCGATCAGGTGCGCTGCCTGCTGTCGTGGGAGAGTTTCGCCGAGCCCGCCGATCCGCGCCAGATCACCGACATCTACGACGCGACGACCGGCTTCGACGGCGCGCCCCGCAAGGACAGCGACATGGTCTGCACCAATCCGCTGACCGGCACCGCCGATGCCGCCGCGCCGGCGAGCGCCAACCAGGGCACGCTCTACCCCAGCGCCGACCTCAGCAGCGCGACGATCGCCGCCGGCACGGTGCCCGCGCGCTGCGGCCCGCGCGGCTTCCTGCTGATCGGCACGCCGCCCGATCTCGGCAGCTACGTGCTGCCCGGCAACAATTACCACGTCTACGACTATAGCCTGTTCTGGGCCAACGTCCGCGCCGATGCGCAGCGCCGCCTCGCCGCCTTCGGGGCGTCGCGATGATCACCCCCGACCGCGCCGTCTTCCGCGAGGCGCTGCCGGACGGCGGGCGGCTGCTCGGGCTCGACCTCGGCAGCAAGACGATCGGCACCGCGCTGTGCGACGCCGGCTGGAGCTTCGCCAGCCCCGCGACGCTGATCCGCCGCGCCAAGTTCACGCAGGACAAGGCGGCGCTGGTCGCGCTTATCGCGGCGCAGCAGGTCAAGGGGCTGGTGCTGGGCCTGCCGCTCAACCTCGACGGCAGCGAGAGCCCGCGCAGCCAGTCGACCCGCGCCTTCGCGCGCAACTGCACCGACCTCGGCCTGCCGATCCTGCTGTGGGACGAACGCTGGTCGACCGTCGCGGTGGAACGCGTGATGATCGAACAGGACATGAGCCGCGCGAAGCGGGCGGAGCGGGTGGATAATCTTGCGGCCGCGCATATCCTGCAGGCGGCGATCGATGCGCTGGTGATGGTTTAGGGTTAGATGTGGGCCTACAGAACGTTCGCTTTTGGTCGCGCGCCCGCTTCCGATACAGCATAGCGTAACATCATATATTAGCGCCTTCAATCTAGAACTAATTTCTTGGTATTCAATACTTATATATGATATTGTCTCTACCAACTCTCGTCAGGCAATTTTGGTAGCGTCTGGCACATCATAGATGTTAGTCGAAAAGGCGGATGAGAGGCGATGATCGAGTAAAGCGGTGATTATATCACCGCAGCTGCCTTCGGTGCATACAATTCTATCTTTTGCGTCAAATTCCAAATTCAGCCCGTGAGCAGCATAGCGCCTCTTTAATTTTGTCATGAAATTCTGATCTTTGTAGTGCCCCTTCTGTCGGATGGAACACATCCGACGCAAATGAATCTTGTTGTCTCCGACGTAAGCCGTCAATGGACCAAAATCCGAGAATATCCGCGCGAACTCTTTTTCTGCCTGTAATTGGGCAAATTCATCCGCATGAGCCTGCCGATAACTTAACACCGACTCGAAATTAGCTTTGTTAGGGATAATTATCTTATCGTTAGCGATAAAGAAGTCGACGTGCCTCGAAAGCGAAAAACTCGGTTCTCTATCAAGCTCAAGCGCATTGTCACGAAATCCAATATCAATAAAACTTCGCCTCTGCTTTGATCTCCATGAGCTATCGGTCTTACGAACTGCAATTAGAACACGATCGCTGTCGACCAGACGAATTACAAAAAAGTTCGTGTTGGCAACCTCTTTTTCGCTTTTCACCTTCTTCTGGACAGTAGGATTTGAAGATTGCGCCACGATCAGACCGGCGTTCGTTTCAACAGTGTCAATTAAAAGCGCGCTTGCCTCATTATTCTGAGCGAGCAGTCCATACTCGTGAATCTCGTTAATGCGCGCCCTAGCCTCAATGAGCGACGCTTTTAGCGCAGCATCAAGATCCGGCTGAGTTGTGATCCAGCGGCCAGTGTACGTTGGCGCAGCACCAGCAGTACCGCCCGACTTCTTGAAGAGCCAAATCGTCAGACTAGCATTTTCAATATCAAAGCCGCTTAGCGCTGCGGGGATTGCCATCGGACCTCCTAAGGTTTTATGATTTGAATGTCCTGCACCGGACACTGATTATAACGTCCAGGCTCTAAATAACCCTTAACAAGAGCTCTGCCTTTAAAATTATCGGCGCTACCCGGATACTCATAGGTTACATTGTAAAGACGCCAACCTAAAGCTATCAAGACAGGATTCAGCAGCACTTGTCCAGATCTATGAGTTATCCAGAACATCCATACCAAAAAAACGCAAAAGCCGACGAATTTACTTGTTTCGTTATAGTTTATTCCCATAAAAGATACCACGTATGGGAGGGTGTAATTCATTAAATCAGTAGGCACGTATTCGGCTTCTTTGACGATGACACCCTGCTTCGGACGAATAAGAGCTAGAGAGAGAATAGTCAGTCCAAAACAGGCAAGGGTTATGCCTAGCAAAGTCACAGAATACCCCGCCTCATGGAGGGGTAATTGACAACTGCCAGCCGCCAATGGAAAACAGAAATCTCGATGCCACGCCTTATAGTCAATATTCTGTGAAAACAATATCACAGATAGAGGCAGATACGACCCCAAGAACACGACTATGGCGGTTAGGAGCCTGAACTGCATCTTTGCTCCCTTTTTGTAACTCCACCCACGAGCTATATACCAGCGTCGCGATAAAGAAAACCATGGTCGGCAGAATAAGATTTTAGCCCGAGAGGTCTTACCGACAGGTTATCAGTTATGGCACGACGCCACTAACGAAACCGGCCGCTCAATGGCCTATCCGCGCCGGACGACGTCAGATTGCAGCACGCGCAGCGAACCGCGAAGCATTACAAATACCGTAAGGTGCCGTCTTGCCGGCCTCCGGCTGTCGCTTCAATACGTCAGCTAAGCCTGTCCTATACCCCTCCCCTCTGCTACACCCCCAACCGGCTCTTTCGCATTGCGAGTCCCACCACCACCAAATCCGAAACGATCCCCCCGGATCGTTTCCATCAAGGTGTCCAACTTGTCCATGTTGCCGCATTGCTGCCACAATCCGTCGGCGGCAGCGGCCCCGCTTGCTCCCGCCCGCCCTGCGCGCTAACCGGCGCGCTTGATGAACCGTTCGGACCACCGCCCCGCCGCCCTGATCGAGGGCGGTGCCGTCTTCCCGCACCGGCACCTCACCGGCATCGACGGGCTCCAGCCGCATGAGATCGCCTTCCTGCTCGACGAGGCGGAAAGCTGGGTCGCGGCGAACCGCAGCCATGCCGCGCCCGACAAGCGGCTCGCCGGCCTCACCCAGATCAACGCCTTCTTCGAAAACAGCACGCGCACGCTGCTGAGCTTCGAGATCGCCGGCAAGCGGCTCGGCGCCGACGTCGTCAACATGCATGCGGCGCAGTCGAGCGTGAAGAAGGGCGAGACGCTGATCGATACCGCGCAGACGCTCAACGCGATGCGCGCCGACGTCATCGTCATCCGCCATATGGCAAGCGGCGCGGTGCGGCTGATCGCCGACAAAGTCGATTGCCCGGTGCTCAACGCCGGCGACGGCCGCCACGAACATCCGACGCAGGCGCTGCTCGACGCGCTCACCATCCGCCGGCGCAAGGGCAGCATCGCCGGCCAGCGCGTGGTGATCTGCGGCGACGTGCTGCACAGCCGCGTCGCGCGCTCGAACATATTGGCGCTCACCGCGCTCGCCGCCGAGGTGCGCGTCTGCGCGCCGTCGACGCTAATGCCCGCCGGGATCGAGCGGATGGGTGTGGCGCCGTTCACCGATTTCGATGCGGCCCTGGTCGGCGCCGACGTGGTGATGATGCTGCGCGTCCAGAACGAGCGGATGGCGGGCGGCTATATCCCGTCGAGCCGCGAATATCGCCTCCGCTACGGGCTGACGCCGGAGCGGCTGGCACGGCTGCCGGACGCGCTGGTGATGCATCCGGGGCCGATGAACCGCGGCGTGGAGATCGATTCGGTGGTGGCGGACGGGCCGCAGTCGGCGATCACCGAACAGGTGGAGATGGGCGTGGCGGTCCGGATGGCGTGTCTCGACGTGCTGACGCGACGCGCACGCGGCGTGGAGGGCTGGGCATGAGCGCGATCGCCTTTCTCGATGCGACGCTCGCCTGCCCGGTCGGCGGGGTGACGCGCGGCGGGCTGCTCGTCCGCGACGGCGTGATCGTCGCGCGCGGCACGTTCGATCTGCCGGGCGATGCGGTGACGGTCGCCTGCGACGGCGCGACGCTGGCGCCGGGGATCGTCGATCTCGGCGTGTTCAAGGTCGATCGCGCCGCCTTCCGCGCCGGCGGCATCGTCCGCGTCGCGCTGATGCCGGACGGCAATCCGGTGCTCGACGACCCCGGCGTCGTCCAGCGCGCGGCGCTGATCGGCAAGCCCGATTTGTGGATCCACCCGATCGCCGCCGCGACGCAGGGGCTCGCCGGCACCGACATGGCGGAGATGGCGATCTGTCTGTCGGCGGGGGCGAAGGCGGTCGGCACCGGGCGCGGCTGGATCGCCGACACCGGCGTGATGCTGCGCGTCCTCGCCTACGCCCGCGACCTCGACATCGCGGTGATCGCGCATGGCGAGGACGGCACGCTCACCGCCGGCGCGGTGGCGACCGACGGCGAGACGGCGACGCGCCACGGCCTCCCCGCCGCCCCGGCGATCGCCGAGGCGCTGGCGGTGGCGCGCGACCTGATGCTCGCCGAGGAGACCGGCGCGCGCCTCCACATCCGCCAGGCGACCACCGCCGCGGCGTTCGACCTGATCCGCGCCGCCAAGCGCCGCGGGGTGCGCGTCACCTGCGGCATCACGCCCGCGCATCTCCACCTGTCGGACATCGCGATGAGCGACTTCCGCACCTACGCCCACCTCTCGCCGCCGCTGCGCAGCGAGGGCGACCGGCAGGCGGCGCGGGCGGCGGTGGCGGACGGCACGATTGACGTGCTGTGCTCGGGCCACGACCCGCACGGACCGGAGGCGAAGCGGCTGCCCTTCGTCGATTCGGCGGCGGGGATGGCGGGGGCGGAGACGTTGCTGCCCTTGGGGCTGCTGCTGGTCCGCGACGGCGTGCTGCCGCTCGACCGGCTGCTGGCGATGCTGGCGGCGAATCCGGCGCGGGTGCTCGGGCTCGACACGGGGACGCTGGAGGTCGGCAAGCCCGCCGATCTGATGCTGTTCGATGCCGACACGCCGTGGCAGGTCGACGGCATGGCCTTCGCCTCGGCGGGCAATACGCCGTTCGACGGCCTGCCCGTCCAGGGCCGCGTGCTGCGCCTCTGGAAGGCCGGCCGCGAGATCTAGCCGGTCAGCGCGACGCCATCTGCACCGGCGTCCGCAGCCATTGCGCGATGCGGTCCCCCGCCTCGCGCCGGACGAAACAGGTGCCGCCCTCGGCGCGGAAGCGGTCGCACATCCGGTCGGCCTGGTCGCGGTCGAACCCGCCGATCGACAGGCGGTAGAGCGATCCTTGCGCGGCGGCGACGGTCGTCCCGGTCGGGCGATGCCCGGTCAGCGCGGAGAACCGTCGCTCCGCTCTGTCCCAGCCGGCATGCGCCGCCGCGGCGCTGCTGTACGCGCCGATCTGGACGTACCAGTCGCCCTCGCCCCGCGCGGCTATCGGGGTGACCGTCGCGCGGCGCACCGTGCTTCTGTCGACCCGCGCCATCATCGTCGGCAGCGGCTGCACCACCTCGCGTGCCGGCGCGAAGACGATCTTGGCGAAGGCAGCGCGGCTCGCATCCGGTGCCGGCGCGACCGTCGGCGCGGCCTCCGCGAGCTGCACCGGCGCCTCCGCGGCCGGCATCACCGGCGCCGGCGCGTTGAGCGCGAGCGCGACCGGGCGGCCGGCATCGGGCGCAGGCGTCACGCCGAGCAGGCTCGCGACCTGGTCCGACGCCGATTTGGGCTGCGCGAAGGCCGCCCATTGTTCGAGCCGCGCGTCGACGTCGGCGGCGGACATGTCCGCCGCCGCCGCCACCCGCGCCATGTTCCACTGGCCGGCGAGCGCATAGCTCAGCGCGAGATTCTGCCGCACCTTGGCATCGGCACCCGGCGCCCGCGCCGCAGCGTTGAGCGTCGCGATCGCCGCCGCCGGATTGCCCGCCAGCGCCGTGGCGAGGCCGAGATCGCCGATCGGGATCACCGCCTGATGCTGGGCGAGCGTCGCCTGCGCCGTCGCCCAGTCGCCGGTCGCGATCTGCGCGAGCGCGAGGTTGAGCGCCGCCTTGCCGTTGCCGGGGGCGAGCTGCACCACCTCGGCAAAGGTATCCCGCGCCGAGGCGAACCGCCCCGCCTGCTGATAGGCTTGCCCCAGCAACAGGCGATAGCCGGCATCGCGCGGCGCCAGCGCCACGGCGCTTTCGGCGAGCTCGATCGCCTGGGTGGCATCGCGGCGGGCGAGCGCCTTGCCCGCTGCGGCGGCATCGCGCGCGGCGGTCTTCGCCTGCACCTTGGCGCTGCGATCGCTCGCCGCGGCGATCCGGTCACCGCCGCCCGCGCAACCGACGACCGAGCCGCCCAGCATCAGGGCCGACAGGCCGAACGACAGGATCAGACGGGCACGCATCGCGGAAGCTCCATGAGGTGGTCGGGCGGTAAGGGCATGGGTCATCCGGCGGTCACCCGCCGGCCGAAGCCGCCGGTCGCAGGACGCGCACCGAAGCCGCCGCCGTTGACGGTCGGCACGCTGAACACGGTGCGGCGGAAATTCTTTTCGAGCCGGCCGCAGATATGCGTCCACAGATGCGCGATCTCCCCGGCGGGATCGCCGTCGGGGTCGCTCTCCATGACGGTGCCGCCGTCGATCATCGCTGCGGCATAGTCGGCACGCTGGTGGACGGTGACCGGCGCGACGCTGCCGTGATGCGACAGCGCGACGGTCGTCTCGGCGTTGAGCGGCGCATCGGGAGTCGCGCCGTTGAGCACGAAGACCAGCGGCTTGCCCGCACGCTGGCAGAGATCGACGGTGGCGGCGGCGGCGCGGACGTCATGCGGCGAGGGCCGCACCGGCACGACGACGAGCTCGGCGACATGGACGACGCCCTGCGTCACCACCGCATTGCCGGGCGGCGTGTCGATCATCGCCAGCTTGAACCCCTGCTGCCGCAGCACGTCGAGATCGGCGGACAGACGCGTCGCGCTGGTCTGGGCGAAGGCGGGGCGGTCGCCGCTGCGATCGTCCCACCAGTCGGACAGATTGGCCTGCGGGTCGAGATCGAGCAGCACGACCGGGCCATGGCCGGCGCGCTCGGCCTGCACCGCCAAATGCCCGGCCAAGGTCGTCTTGCCCGAACCTCCTTTTTGCGATGCCATCGCGAGAACGCGCATAGGGCCCCTTGAATTGCTGTCGCCACCCGTCAGCATGACTGCCACGACAGCGCTAACAAGCAGTTAAGGGACCCCTTCGCGCCGATCCCTCTTTGCGGCGGCAAGCGTCCGGGGCATGGTGCGGTGGATGGTGAAAAGGGTGACAAGCATGCGGAACACCGGTTGGATCGCAGGCGCGCTGCTCGCCTGTCTCGTGGCTGCGCCGGCCGTGGCGCAGGACGTCAAGGCGGGGGTCGACGCCTGGGGCCGCGGCGACTTCCCCGCGGCGGTGGCGCAGTGGCGCGGTCCGGCGATGTCGGGCGACGCCGACGCGCAGTTCAATCTGGGGCAGGCCTATAAGCTCGGCCGCGGCGTGCCGCTCGATCCGGCGCTGGCGGAAAGCTGGTTCCGCAAGGCGGCGCTGCAAGGCCACCCCCAGGCAGAGGACAATTATGCCTTCGCGCTGTTCCAGGCCGGCCGCAAGGCGGAGGCGCTGCCCTGGCTGGAGAAGTCGGTGAAGCGCGGCGAACCGCGGGGGCAGCTCGTGCTCGGCACGATGCTGTTCAACGGCGACGGCGTGCCGCGCGACTATCCGCGCGCCTATGCGCTGATGACGCTGGCGTCGCAGGCGCGGCTCAAATCGGCGTCTGAGACGCTCGCGCAGATGGATCAATATATCACACCGGCGGACCGCGAACGCGGCATCGCGCTGGCGCGGCGCTATTCTGCGGACCTGGATGCTGCGCCCGCCGCCGCCGCGCGCGACGTCGCCGCCAGCGAACCGCGCCCGCCCGCCGCCAAATCGGCCCCCTCGCCCGCTCCGACGGCAACGCGCAAGCGTGCGCCGGCCGAACTGTCGCCCGATCGTCCGGTCGCCGACCGCATCACGCCGCTCGCCAAGACGCCGCCCCGCCCCGCCGTCGCGCCGGCGGCGACCGGCGGCGCGTGGAAGATCCAGCTCGGTGCCTTCAGCACGCAGGCCAATGCGCAGACGCAATGGTCGCGCGTCCGCGGCAAGCTGTCCGGCGCGCAGCCCATCTATGCCAAGGCGGGGAACGTCATTCGCCTGCAAGCCAGCGGGTTCGGCTCCCGCGCGGCGGCGCAGAAGGCATGCGCGGCGTCCGGCGTCTCCTGCGTCGTCGTCGCGCCGTAACTCACTCGACCCATTCGGTGCGGCGATAGCCCTGCGCGTAGAGCAGCGCGGACAGGTCGCCATGATCGATCCGCGCGGCTGCCGCCGCGGCGACGATCGGCTTGGCATGATAGGCGACGCCCAGCCCGGCGCGTCCGATCATCGCCAGGTCGTTCGCGCCGTCGCCCACCGCGAGCGAGCGCGCGCGTTCGATGCCGCGCTCGACCAGCCAGTCCCCCAGCGTCTGCTCCTTGGTCGCCGAACCGACGATCGGCTTGGTCACCGTGCCGGTGAGGCGACCGTCGGCGACCTCCAGCACGTTGGCGATCGCGCGATCGAAGCCGATCTCCGCAGCCACCGGCTCGGCGAACCGGGTGAAGCCGCCGGAGACCAGCACGGCCGCGGCGCCATGCGCCCGCATCGTGCGGACGAGCGACTTGGCCCCCGGCATGATCCGCACCCGTTCGGCGAGACATTGCGCGATCACCCGTTCGTCCAGCCCCGCGAGCAGCGCCACCCGCGCATCGAGTGCGCCCTCGAAGTCGAGTTCGCCGCGCATCGCCGCCTCGGTCACCGCGGCGACCTGCGCCTTGATGCCGGCATAATCGGCGAGCTCATCGATACATTCGACCGTGATCATCGTCGAATCCATATCGGCGACGAGCAGCGCCTTGCGCCGCCTAGCGGTCGGCTGAACGATCACGTCGGTGCGTGCGAATGCCCCCTCCAGCGCCGCCCGCGCCGCGTCGGGATCGGCGGCGAAGGCGAGGTCGGCGGCGACCTCGGGCTCGAGCCATGTCGTGCCGGCCGGTGCGCACCCCGCCGCCGCGAGCCGGTCGCTCGCCGCCGACAGATCGCCTGCGCCGATCGTTTCGCCTATAAGCGTCGCGGTGAACATCGCAGTCTCCAACCCCAAGCCGAAGGTCGCGCTCATCGCAGGGCCGACCGCGAGCGGCAAGTCCGCCGCGGCGATCCGCCTGGCTCAAACGCACGACGGCATCGTCATCAATGCCGACGCAAGCCAGGTCTATGCCGATCTGCGCATCCTCACCGCCCGCCCCGATGACGCCGACATGGCGGGCGTACCCCACCGCCTGTTCGGCCATGTCGATGCCGCCGACGCAGGCTATTCCGCCGCACGCTGGGCCGCCGAGGCGCGGACTGCGATCGCCGCAGCGCATGCCGAGGGCCGCGTGCCGATCCTCGTCGGCGGCACCGGCCTGTATCTGCGCACCCTGATCGACGGTATCGCGCCGGTGCCGCCGATCGACCCGGCGGTGCGTGCCGAGGTACGCGCGCTGCCGGTGGCGGTGGCGTACCGCCTGCTCGCCGAGGAAGACGCCGCCGCGGCGGCCCGGCTCGCCCCCGCCGATACGACGCGCGTCGCGCGTGCGCTGGAGGTGGTGCGTTCGACCGGGCGACCGCTGGCGGCGTGGCAACAGGATCGTGCCGGCGGCATCGGCGACGCGATCACGCTCGCCGCCGCGGTCCTGCTGCCCGACCGTGACGCGTTGTTCGACCGTATCGACACGCGCTGCATCGCGATGATCGCCGAGGGCGCGGTCGATGAGGTGGCGGCGTTGCTCCGCCGCGACGATATCGCCGGCGATGCGCCGATCCGCCGGGCCATCGGTGTGCCGCCGATCGCCGCCCTGCTCTCCGGGACGATCGACCGGACCGAAACGCTCGCCCGACTCCAGCTCGACACGCGCCGCTATGCCAAGCGGCAATATACCTGGTTCCGTAATCAACCTCCCAGCCAATGGGTGCGAGAGACAGATTCATTCGCTTTAACATCATCAATAGCAACTTTGTTGCTTGATTAGGGTTGACCCTACTGGAGCCGGGCGCTAACCGCACCGCACCATTTTTCGAGGTTGGAGACATACCGTGGGCGAAAAGAGCGGAGCAGACATCCTGGTCGAGGCGCTGTGCGATCTCGGCGTGGAGGTCGTGTTCGGCTACCCCGGTGGGGCGGTCTTGCCGATCTATGACGCGATGTTCCGCTCGGGGCGGATCAAGCACATTCTCGTCCGTCACGAACAGGCCGCGACGCATGCCGCCGAAGGCTATGCCCGCTCGACCGGCAAGCCGGGCGTCGTGCTCGTCACCTCCGGGCCGGGGGCAACGAATGCGGTCACCGGAATCACCGACGCACTGCTCGATTCGATCCCGATGGTCGTCATCACCGGTCAGGTGCCGACCGCGCTGATCGGCACCGACGCCTTCCAGGAGGCGGATACGGTCGGCATCACGCGGCACTGTTCGAAGCACAATTATCTGGTCAAGGACCCGGCGCTGCTCGGGGCGACGATCCACGAGGCGTTCCATATCGCCACCTCGGGCAGGCCCGGGCCGGTCGTGGTCGACATCCCCAAGGACGTCCAAGTCGCGACCGCGCGCTACAGCAAGCCCGGCCCGATCCAGCACAAGACCTATCGGCCGCAGCTCAAGGCGCCGCAGACGCAGATCGAGCAGGTCGTCGACATGCTCGCCGCCGCCGAGCGGCCGATCCTCTATACGGGCGGCGGGATCATCAATTCGGGTCCGGCCGCGTCGCAACTGTTGCGCGAACTGGCGCGGATCACCGGTGCGCCGGTGACGTCGACGCTGATGGGTCTCGGCTGCTTCCCCGCCTCGTCCGACCAGTTCCTCGGCATGCTCGGCATGCACGGGACCTATGAGGCCAATATGGCGATGAACCAGGCCGATCTGATCGTCGCGATCGGCAGCCGCTTCGACGACCGCGTCACCGGCCGGCTCGACGCGTTCAGCCCGAACAGCCGCAAGGTCCATATCGATATCGACCGGTCGAGCGTGAACAAGAACGTCCGCGTCGACCTCGCGATCATCGCCGATGCCGGCCATGCCCTCGAGGACATGGTGCGCATCTGGAAGTCGCGCCAGCATCCGCGCCCCGATACGCGCGCATGGTGGGACCGTATCAACGGCTGGCGGGCGAAGCAGAGCCTCAGTTTCCCGGAGACGGGCGAGGCGATCATGCCGCAGCGCGCGGTGCGCGCCCTGTGGGAGGCGACGCATCACCGCGATCCGATCATCACCACCGAGGTCGGCCAGCATCAGATGTGGGCGGCGCAGCATTTCGGCTTCGAAAAGCCCAACAAATGGCTGACCAGCGGCGGGCTCGGCACGATGGGCTATGGCCTGCCCGCCGCGATCGGCGCGCAGCTCGGCAATCCGCGCGCGCTCGTGATCGACATCGCCGGCGAAGCGTCGATCCAGATGAACATTCAGGAGCTCGCCACCGCCTCGCAATACCGGCTGCCGGTCAAGATCTTTATCCTCAACAACGAATATATGGGGATGGTGCGCCAGTGGCAGGAGCTCACCTATGAGAGCCGCTATGCCGAAAGCTATTCGGACTCGCTGCCGGACTTCGTCCGGCTGGGCGAGGCCTATGGCTGGAAGGGCATCCGCATCGACGCCCGCGCCGATCTCGACGACGGCATCCAGGCGATGCTTGACCATGACGGGCCGGTGATCGTCGACTGCCGCGTCGCCAAGCTCGCCAATTGCTTCCCGATGATCCCGTCGGGCGCCGCGCATACCGAGATGATCCTGCAGGCGAACGAAGTGTCGGGCACGATGGACGACGAGGCCAAGGCACTGGTTTGACCCGATTCTCCCCGGCACGGGGAGTAGGACCATGCGGAACATGGTGGAGGGGGAATGCGGCAGGCGGCGACGCGGGTGGAGGTCCCCCTCCACCACTCGCTGCGCGATCGGTCCCCCTCCCCGTTCCGGGGAGGAATGACATTGCATATCAAGACCGAAGCTGCCGAACGCCACACGCTGGCGGTGATCGTCGACAACGAGCCGGGCATCCTCGCCCGGATCGCCGGCCTGTTCACCGCGCGCGGCTACAATATCGAGAGCCTCACGGTGTCGGAGATCACCGCCGACAAGTCGGTCAGCCGCATCACCATCGTCACCAGCGCGTCGCCGGCGACGATGGAGCAGATCATCGCCCAGCTCGACCGATTGGTGCCCGTGCACAAGGTCACCGATCTGACGGCTCAGGGCGCGCACGTCGAGCGTGAGTTAGCCCTGATCAAGGTCGCGGGCAGCGGCGATCACCGGATCGAGGCGCTGCGCCTCGCCGACGTCTACCGCGCGCGGGTGGTGGATGCGACCACCACCAGCTTCGTCTTCGAGGTGACGGGCTCGATCGAGAAGATCGACAAGTTCGTCGAGCTGATGGCGGAGGTCGGGCTGATCGAGGTCGCCCGCACCGGCATCGTCGCCATCGCCCGCGGCCGCGACGCGGCGTAAGGCACCGCGATCGTCTTCGTCATCCCCGCGCCGGCGGGGAACCATCATCACTGACCGCAGCGGGTATGGATTCCCGCCTCCGCGAGAATGACAAAGGGACCGAATACCATGAAAGTCTATTATGATCGCGACGCCGATCTGAACCTGATCACCGACAAGAAGATCGCCATCGTCGGCTATGGCAGCCAGGGCCACGCGCATGCGCAGAACCTGCGCGACAGCGGCGTCAAGGATATCGCGATCGCACTCCGCGAGGGTTCGGCGACGGCGAAGAAGGCGATCGACGCCGGTTTCAAGGTGCTGTCGAACAAGGAAGCGGCACAATGGGCGGACATCGTCATGATCCTCGCCCCCGACGAGCACCAGGCGGCGATCTGGGACGCCGACCTGAAGGGCAACATGAAGCCCGGCGCAGCGCTGGCCTTCGCGCACGGCCTCAACGTGCATTTCGGCCTGATCGAGCCGCCCGCCGACATCGACGTCATCATGATCGCGCCCAAGGGCCCCGGCCATACGGTGCGCAGCGAATATGTCCGCGGCGGCGGCGTCCCCTGCCTGATCGCGATCCATCAGGATGCCAGCGGCAATGCGCATGACGTCGCGCTCGCCTATGCGAGCGGCGTCGGCGGCGGCCGCTCCGGGATCATCGAAACCAACTTCCGTGAGGAATGCGAGACCGACCTGTTCGGCGAGCAGGCGGTGCTGTGCGGCGGCATCACCCACCTGATCCAGGCCGGGTTCGAGACGCTGACCGAGGCCGGCTACGCGCCGGAGATGGCCTATTTCGAATGCCTGCACGAGACCAAGCTGATCGTCGATCTGCTGTATGAGGGCGGCATCGCCAACATGCGCTATTCGATCAGCAACACCGCCGAATATGGCGACATCACCACCGGCCCGCGGATCATCACCGACGAGACCAAGAAGGAGATGAAGCGCGTGCTCGCCGACATCCAGTCGGGTCGCTTCGTCAAGAACTTCGTCCTCGACAACCGCGCCGGCCAGCCCGAGCTGAAGGCGGCGCGCAAGCAGGCGGCGGCACATCCGATCGAAAAGGTCGGCAGCGACCTGCGCGCGATGATGCCGTGGATCGGTGCCAACAAGCTGGTCGACAAGGCAAAGAACTGACCTGACGCGAGGGGCCGCCTGTCCGGGCGGCCCTTTTCCGCCGCAGCCGACCCGGACTCGCTTCGCGAACGATCCGTTTCGGCTTTGCCTCTTCCGCTCCGATCGGCGTCATGGTTTAACCTCCGAAACAATTCGGAGCTTCCCATGCGTCTTCTTCTCGCCGCCCTGATCGCCACCGCCGCCGTGCCGGCCATTGCGCAAGCCCCTGCCGGACTGCCCGGTGCGCCGAACAAGGCTCTCGTCACCGCCGGCACCTATGCGGTCGATCCGGCGCATACGCAGGTGACGTGGACGCTCAACCACATGGGCTTCAGCATGCTGAGCGGCCAGTTCGGCGCGCAGGGCGGCACGCTGACGATCGATCCCGCCAAGCCGGCGGCGACCAAGCTCGACGTCACCTTCGCGATCGACCAGCTGTCGGTCACCGCCGAGCCCTTCTCCCATCACCTGAAATCGAAGGACTTCTTCGACGTCGCGACCTACCCCACCGCCCGTTTCGTCTCGACCGGCGTGGTCGCCAACGGCACCAGCGCCAGGATCACCGGCAATCTGACGATCAAGAACGTCACCAAGCCGGTGACGATCGACGCGACCTTCGTCGGCGCCGGCACCAATCCGATGAACAAGAAGCTCAACTTCGGCTTCCGCGGCACGGCGTCGATCAAGCGCAGCGATTTCGGCCTCGGCTATGCGACGCCGATCGTTGCCGACGACGTCAAGCTCGACATCAACGCCGCGTTCACGGCGCAATAAGCGACGGGCGCGTCGCCGCTCAGGCGGCGCGCCGGACCTTGGCGAAGCCGGCGAAGGTCGCCTGGACCATCGGATCGGCCTGCGCGGTCAGTTGCTCGATACGCGCCATCGCCGCCTCGCCGTCGTTCGCCTGCGGATAGGCCATCGCCCATTCGCCGAATTCGCGTTGCTCGATCTGACGGTTGGACAGGATGACCAGCGCATGATGGCGGTCGTCCGCCTGGATGCGCGCGAAGGTGGCGTCCACCGTCGCCGGATCTCCTTCCAGAGCTTGCAGAAAGCGTTTGCCGTCGAAGAACAGCAGGCCGGTGATACGCGCCCGCGCATTGTTGCGGCGCGATTCGGCGAGGATCGCGGCAGGATCGACTGTCGCCTGGCGCCGAATGCTGCTGATATAGACGAGTTGCTGCACCATAAGCCTTTCGAAACCACCGCGTTCCCACAGATCACGGAGCATGTCCGGCTAGCCTGAGCAGCCTTAACGACCCGTCAACGGCGTTTCCCGGTGCCATCACGGCTGGACAAGCGCATCCGCCTCCGCCAAGACTGCGTCCATCATGGACCGCACGACCCTTCTCCTGCGACTTATCCGCCCTTAGGGCGGCCGTTGCTCGTGCACGCTTCCCTAAGGGCCGGATAGAGCTTCAGCGCCCCATCAGCCGCGCCTCGTCCCGACGATGCGCCGCGCGACCAGACGGAACCGAGACATGCTGCGCGATCCCGCGACCAAATACCGCCCCTTCCCGACGATCGACCTGCCCGATCGGCAATGGCCCTCCCGCGTCATCACCCGCGCGCCGCGCTGGCTGTCCACCGACCTGCGCGACGGCAACCAGGCGCTGATCGATCCGATGGACGCGGAGAAGAAGACGCGGCTGTTCGACCTGCTCGTCAAGGTCGGCCTCAAGGAGATCGAGGTCGGGTTTCCGAGCGCCGGCGCGACCGAATTCGACTTCATCAGCGGGCTGGTCAAGACCGGCCATATCCCCGACGACGTCTTCGTCCAGGTGCTCACCCAGTCGCGCCGCGACCTGATCGAGACGAGCTTCGCCAGTCTCGACGGTGCGAAACAGGCGATCGTCCATCTCTACAACGCGGTGTCACCGGCGTGGCGCAAGATCGTGTTCGGCATGACGCGCGACGAGGTCAAGCGGATCGCCGTCGAGGGCGTCAAGGTGCTGCGCGACGAGGCGGCGAAACGCCCCGACACCGACTGGCGCTTCCAGTACAGCCCGGAAACCTTCTCGACCGCCGAACTCGATTTCTCGCTCGACGTCTGCGTCGCGGTGATGGACGTGTTGCAGCCCACCCCTGAGCGGCCGATCATCTTCAACCTGCCGGCGACGGTCGAATGCGCGACGCCCAATGTTTATGCCGACCAGATCGAATGGTTCGCGCGCAATATCCCCAATCGCGACGCGGTGGTGATCTCGCTGCATACGCATAACGATCGCGGCACCGGCGTCGCGGCGGCGGAACTGGGGCTGATGGCGGGCGCCGACCGCGTCGAAGGCTGTCTGCTCGGCAATGGCGAGCGCACCGGCAATTGCGATCTCGTCACCGTCGCGCTCAACATGTACACGCAGGGCGTCTCGCCCGAGCTCGACCTGTCCGACATCGACGGGATCGTCAACACGATCAATTATTGCACGAATATTCCGGTGCATCCGCGCACCCCCTATGCCGGCGATCTGGTCTTCACCGCCTTCTCGGGCAGCCATCAGGATGCCATCAAGAAGGGCTTCGCCGCACAGGCCGCGCGCAACGACGAACTCTGGGAGGTCCCCTATCTGCCGATCGACCCGGCCGATCTCGGCCGCAGCTACGAAGCGGTGATCCGGGTCAATTCGCAGTCGGGCAAGGGCGGCGTCGCTTGGGTGATCGAGCAGGACAAGGGATTGAAGCTGCCCAAGCGGCTTCAGGCCGACTTCAGCCGCCACGTCCAGGCGCTCGCCGACGAGACCAGCCGCGAGCTCGGCGCCGCCGATATCTGGGCGCGGTTCGAGGCGACCTATCTGCCGCGCGACGGCGACCGCTTCGTGCTGCGCGACTATGAGGAAAGCGGCGGTGCGGGCGAACGCCTGTTCGTCGGCCGCGTCGCCATCGACGGCGAGGAACGCTCGCTCAGTGGACGCGGCAACGGTTTGATCTCCGGCGTGATCGCTGCGCTCGGCGACACCGGGCCGCAGCTCGACGTGGTCGACTATAGCGAACATGCGATCGGCCATGGTGCCGACGCGCAGGCCGCCGCTTACGTCGAATGCCGCACCGCGGACGGCCGCACCGTCTTCGGCGTCGGGATCGACAGCGACATCGCCACCGCGAGCGTCCGCGCAGTGCTCAGCGCCGCCAACCGCGCCTGACGTGCTGGCACTGATCGCCCTCGCGCTCGCGACACCGCAGGTCTGTACCGAGCAGACCAGAATATGTCGCGCGTGCACGACGCGGCTCGGCAAGCCGGTGTGCTCGACGGTCGGCATTGCCTGCCAGCCGCGGGTGCGGCGTTGCTCCCCTCCCCCGCCTCAGCATGACGGTCGGTCGGTACGTCCAGATCACCGCCGGCCTTCATGACGGCACCGGCTGCTAGCGCGAGCGGACGATCTCGCAGCCGACCGCCGCATCGGGATAGACGTCGGGCTTGAGCGAGCGGACGCGCACCGATCGCACGCGCGGATCGGCGAGGCACAGGCTCGCCACCGCCTCGACCAAAGTCTCCTGCAGGGCGAAGCCGGGGCCGGCCGCCATCGCGCGGATGCCGTCGCGCAGGAAATCGTAATCGAGCACCGCGTCGATCGTATCGCTGTCCGGCACCGCGGGATAGGCCACCGTCATCCAGACCGACAGGCGCACGCGCTGCGGCTCGGCCTCATGGGGATGGATGCCGAGCCGCATCGCCACCTCGAGCCCCTCGAGGATCGTCGTATATTCAGCCATGCCGGCCTGCGAACATCACGTCGCCGTCGCGGCGGATGAACCGCTGCCCGCAGTCGACATAGAGCGTCTGCCCGGTCACGCTGCGCGCATCCAGCAGATAGACCACCGCCGCGGCGACCGCGTCCGCCCCCACCGGGTGCCGCAGCAGATTGTCGGAGGCGACCGCGGCGAACTCGGCCTCGTTCTGGTCGCCGCTCGGCAGGGTGATCCCCGGCGCCACCGCATTGACCCTCACCTTGGGGGCGAGCGCCTGGGCGAGCATCTCGGTCGCACCGGACAGCGCATATTTGCTCATCGTATAGCTGAAGAAATCCGGATTAGGGTTGGCGAGCTTCTGGTCGAGCAGATTGACCACCGCCGCATCCTCGACGTCCGGCTGCGCCGCGAGCGCCGCGGCGAGCCGCGCCGGTGCCACCGCGTTGATGCTGTGCAGCCGGGTGGCGAGCGCCGGATCGATCGCCTCAGGCTGGTCGAAGGCGAAGAGCGACGCGCTGTTGACCAAGGCGGTGATCGCGCCGCCTGCCGCCTCGCGCGCCTGCGCGATCAGCATATCGACCACGGCGGCATCGGCAAGGTCGCCCTGCACCATCGTGCCGCCCAGTTCGCCGGCGAGCGCCTGCCCCGCTTCGGTCGAGCCATGGCAATGCACTACCACCCGCCATCCGGCGGCGGCGCAGGCCCGCGCGATCGCCGCGCCGAGCCGCTTCGCACCGCCGGTGACAAGCACGGTGCGGCTCAACATCCCATCAGCGCCAGCACTTCCTTGCGGCTGCGGTCATCGTCCCGGAACACGCCCATCATCCGGCTCGTCACCATGCTCACCCCCGGCGTGCGGACGCCGCGGGCGGTCATGCAGGCGTGGCTCGCCTCGATCACCACGGCGACGCCCTGCGGCTTGAGATTGTCCCAGATGCAATCGGCAACCTCGGCGGTCAGCCGCTCCTGCACCTGCAACCGACGGGCGAAGCCGTGCAGTACGCGGGCGAGCTTGCTGATCCCGACGACGTGATCCTTGGGCAGATAGGCGATATGCGCCTTGCCGATGATCGGTGCCATATGGTGTTCGCAATGCGACTGGAACGGAATGTCCTTGAGCAGCACGATCTCGTCATAGCCGCCGACCTCCTCGAACACCCGCGACAGGTGGCGCGCGGGATCGTCGGCATAGCCGGCGCAATATTCCTTCCACGCCTTGGCGACGCGCCGCGGCGTATCGACCAGCCCCTCGCGCGTCGGATCGTCCCCGGCCCAGCGGATCAGCGTGCGGACCGCGGCCGCGACCTCCTCGGGGACGACCGCCGCCTCACCGGCGGGAAGATCGCCCTCGTCGGGGGCGTCGTGCTCATCGATCATCTGCGTTCCTTTGCCTCGCCGTCACCGCGCTCGCGCCATCCTTAAATACGATTCGACACCCCGTCCAATCGCGGTTTCTCCGCCGATGCAACCGTTTGACGCGGCTACGCGCTGTTGCCGTCACCAGCGATGGAGAGAGACGATGACCGAACTGAAGAAGGGCGACGAAGTGACCTGGAAGAGCCATGGCGGCACCGCGCATGGCAAGGTCGAGAAGAAGCAGACCAGCGATACCGAGATCAAGGGCCACACCGTCCGCGCATCGAAGGACGACCCCCAATATATTGTAGAGAGTGACAACGGCGGAAAGGCAGCGCACAAGGCGGCCGCGCTGAAAAAAGCGTAACGTTCACCGCGCCCGGGCTGGACCGGGCGCGAGCAGGAAGGAATGCGATGGCTACGACTACCAAGACCGGCGGCATCCACGCGCCCGTACAGCCCTCCCCGGAGCTGAGCGCGATCGTCGGCAACGAGAAGCTGCCGCGCAGTCAGGTGATCAGCAAGGTGTGGGACTATATCAAGTCGAACAACCTGCAGAACCCTGAGAACAAGCGCGAGATTCTCGCCGACGACAAGTTGCAGAAGGTCTTCGGCCGCGACAAGTGCACGATGTTCGAGATGAACAAGTACATCTCGCAGCACGTCAAGGCCTGAGCTTTACGGTTCGTCAAGCGGGGGCATCGCGCCACAGGGCCGGCGATGCTCCCGCACTGACGGGAACCGCGAACCGTCTAGCCTAACGCCGGTCGGTCGCGACGAACGGCAAGGCGATCGCCGAGGCGATGATCATCACCACACCGGCTAGGACGTAGAGCCAGAAGGCGAGCGGCTTGCCGCGCGAGCCGGCAACCGGCGCGGCTTGCGCCGGGTCGACCGCCACCGGCGTCGTCACAGAAATCGTCTGGCTCACCACGTTGATCCCGAAATATGATCCGTTCGATAACATAGCGTGGCTATGTTGCTGCTGTTTTACAAGGTCGGCAGCCTGCGCCGCCCGCTGCCGGGGGCACGATCATCAGGCACGGCGCTATGCCTTGCCCGGTGTAGTCAGGCAAGCCGGTCCGTTCCGGCCGGGTGGCAGGATGGTGACCCCGGCGCGATTCGAACGCGCGACCTACAGATTAGGAATCTGGCGCTCTATCCGGCTGAGCTACGGGGCCACTGCGCGCCTTGATACCGGGCGGCGCGGGGCGGGTCCAGCGGGTCAGTTGGTCTTTTCGGGTGGCACGACCGGGCACAGCAAGGGCGCGACCGGGACGCCGTCGTCGACGAGCGCCTTCGCCTCGGCGAGGCTGGCCTGACCGTGAATCGGCCGCACCGTCTCGGCGCCATCGTGCATCGCGCGGGCGCGGCTCGCGAAATCGGTGCCGACCCAGGACGACCCCGCAAGCGCCTTGGCCTGTTCCGCAGCGATCGACTGAAGCGCGGCCTTGATCGCCTCCGGAGCGACATCGCGGCGCCGGTTGCCCTCGGCGGCGATGCTCGGCGCCATCAGCGCCTTGCCGATCGTGGTATCGCCGCACATCGGACAGACGAGCTGCCCGGCCGCGCGCTGATCGTCATAGGCGCTGGTCGAGGCGAACCAGGCCTCGAAGACATGGTCGCCGCTGCACCGCAGATCGAAGACGATCATGACCGCGTCACGGGCGGGATCGTCCGCGCATGGTCGAGCACCGGGATGCGCGCGCGGACGTCGGCGACACGGGCCGGATCGATCTCGGCGAGGCCAAGCCCCCGCGCCTCGCCCATGTCGAGCAGCACGTCGCCCCACGGATCGATGACCAGCGAATGGCCATAAGTGGTGCGGCCATCCTCATGCGCGCCGGCCTGCGCCGCGGCGATGACGTAGCAGCCGGTCTCGATCGCCCGGGCGCGCATCAGGGCATGCCAATGCGCGGCTCCGGTCGGGCGGGTGAACGCCGCCGGGATCGCGATCATCTGCGCACCCGCCTGCGCCAGCGTCGCGTACAGCGCGGGAAAGCGCAGGTCGTAACAAATCGACAGGCCTAACGGCCCGATCGGCGTATCCACGACCACCGCATGATCGCCGGGCGCGTAGGCCGCCGATTCCCGCCACGACTCGCCGTTAGGCAGGTCGACATCGAACAGATGCAGCTTGTCGTAGCGTGCCCGGATCGCTCCGCTTCCGTCGATGACGAAGCTGCGGTTGGCCAGCTTGCCGTCGTCACGGCGTACCGCGAGCGAGCCGATATGCACCCAGATACCGGCGCCCGCCGCCGCCTGTCGCGCCGTCGCAAGCACCGGATCATCGGCCTCGCCGCGGATCGACGCGGCGGCGCGCGCCCGGTCGCGATCGATCAGCCCGGCCATTTCGGGCAGGAAGAGCATGCCGGCGCCATTCGCCGCCGCGGCAGCGATCCCGTGGCGGATATCCGCGGCATTGACGGCGGGGTCGATCCCGCTCGTCATCTGCAGCAGCGCGATCTTCATGCCGCGAGCAGCGGATCCAGTCCTCCGCGCGCGTTGAGCGCGGCGAGATCGTCCGAGCCGCCGATATGCTTGCCGTCGATGAAAATCTGCGGCACCGTAGTACGGCCATGCGCGCGCTGGATCATCTCCTGCCGCTGCGGCCCACCCATCGAGATATCGTGTTCCTGCGGCGCCACGCCCTTGCTCGCCAGCAGCGCCTTGGCGCGCGTGCAATAGGGGCAGAAGGCTTTGGTGTAGATTTCGACATGTGCCATGCCAAGGAGGTGTGGGCTGATGCGCGGCTTGTCAATCGCCGCCCGATCCCACCACCCGCGCCCAGCAGACGATCGTCACCGCGCTCGCCCCCGCCGCCAGCAGCACCTGCGTACAGGCCGCGGCGGTAGCGCCGCTGGTATAGACGTCGTCGACCAACGCGATGCTGCGGCCGGCGATCCGCGTCGGGTCGGGGACCGCGAACGCGCCCGCCACCGCCGCGCGGCGCTGGCTGCGGCCGAGCGACCGGAGCGGCACGGTGGCGCGGCGGCGGCGCAGCGCGAAGGGATCATGCGGAATGGCGGTGCGGCGGTGGATCGCCGCGGCGATCAGCGCCGCCTGATTATAGCCGCGCTGCCACAGCCGCCAGCGGTGCAGCGGCACCGGCACGAGCAGATCGACGCCCGGCGGGACGATCGCCGCCATCCGCGCCGCCATCGTCGCGGCGATGCCGATCCGCCCGCCATATTTGAGCTTGAGCGCCAGCCGCCGCGCGATCGCGCCATAAGCCACCGCGGCGCGGATGCCGGCGTGGCGCGGCGGATCGACGCGACACCGTTTGCAGACCTCCGCTCCCCGCTCCTCCGGCAGCGGCCGATTGCACGTCGCGCACCAGGGCGGGGTCAGCCAGCGCAGCTCGCCCCAGCAGCCTCCACAGAAGAGATGATCCGCCGCGACCGGCGTGCCGCAGCCGGGGCATCGCGGCGGCAGCAACGCCGCCACGACCGTCGCGATGCCGGCGCTGATCATCCGCCATGCCAGCGCCCTGCCCGCCCGTCGCCCCCCGATCGACCGCATGCCTGCTTGTCGCGCACGCCGCTAACGGGCACAAGCCTGCGGGTGACCGCCGACATCTTCGATCGCTCCGCCCGCCGCCTGCGCCGCGACCGCGCCGCCGCGCATTATCCCGATCATGCCTTCCTGCGCGACGTGATGGTCGAAGGGTTGCTCGAACGGCTCGACGCGGTGAAGCGCGACTTCCGCGACGTGCTCGACATCGGCGCCCCCGATTGCAGCCTGACGATCCCCGGCGCCCGCATCGCGCGGATCGATCCCGGCTTCCGCTTCGCGCAGGCTGCCGGCGGCATCCAGGGCGAAGAGGATCATCTGCCCTTCGCCGACGCCAGTTTCGATGCGGTGCTGAGCGCCGGAGTGCTCGACCAGGTCAATGATCTTCCCGGCGCGCTGACGCTGATCCGCCGGGTGCTGCGCCCCGACGGCCTGTTCCTCGGCGCCTTCCTCGGCGGCGGCAGCCTGCCGGCGCTGCGGGCAGCCTTGCGCATCGCCGAGGGCGAACGGCCGGCAGCGCGGCTGCATCCGCAGATCGACGTGCGATCGGCGGGCGATCTGCTGATGCGGGCCGGGCTGACCTTGCCCGTCGCCGATATCGAGACGTTCGATGTCCGCTATGCAAGCTTCGGGCGGCTGCTCGACGACCTGCGCGGCATGGCGGCGAGCAACATCCTCGCCGCACGCTCCGCCATGTCGCGCGAGACGCTCGCGCGCGCCGCCGCCGCCTTCGCCGCCGCGGCGGGCCCGGACGGACGGACAACCGAACGGTTCGCGATCGTCTTCGTCACCGGCTGGGCCCCCGATCCGTCGCAGCCCAAGCCGGCGCGACGCGGCAGCGGCACCTCGTCGCTCGCCGCAGCGCTGCGGGTCCCGACCAGCCCGCCCGACGCCTAGACGGCGCCCACCGCTCCCCGGGCGGCGAGCAGCCCGGCTTCGAGGCCGCGCAACTCGGCGAGCCCGCGCAGCCGCCCGATCAGCGAATAGCCCGGATTGGTCTGACGATAGAGGTCGTCGGCCATCTGATGGCCGTGGTCGGGCCGCATCGGCAGCGATCGTCCGCTCCGCTGCTGAAGATCGAGCACCGCCGCCATGATCGCCGGCATGTCGGCGTCGCCCCGCAGATGCTCCGCCTCGTGGAACGCGCCGTCCGGCTCGCGCTGCACCGAGCGCAGATGCAGGAAACCGATCCGCTCGCCCAACCGATCGACGATGCCGGGCAGATCATTGTCCGCGCGCACGCCGAGCGAACCGCTGCAGAAGCACAGGCCGTTGGCCGGTGACGGCACCGCCGCGAACAGTGCCGCGAGATCCGCTTCGGTGCTGACGACGCGCGGCAGCCCGAAGATCGGGAACGGCGGATCGTCGGGATGGACGACGAGATGGACCCCTTCCGCTTCGGCGACCGGGCAGACGGCGGCGAGGAAGGCGTGGTGATGCGCGCGCAGCCGGTCGGCGTCGATCGAGGCATAGCTGCCGATGTGGCGCAGGAAGTCGGCGGAGGTGAAGCTTTCCTCGCTGCCCGGCAGACCGGCGATGATCGTCCGTTCGAGGCGGGTCCGCCCGGCTTCGTCGAGGCTGTCGAAACGGCGCGCCGCCGCGTCGACCACGTCGGCGGCATAGTCCTGCGCCGCGCCGGGCCGGCGCAGGATGTGGATGTCATAGGCGGCGAGCGCGACCGGCTCGAAGCGCAGCGCACGGGCGCCGTCGGGCAATTCCCAGCCGAGGTCGGTCCGCGTCCAGTCCAGCAGCGGCATGAAGTTATAAGTGACGACGTGAATCCCCTGCGCGGCGAGCCGGCGCAGGCTGACGATATAGGCTTCGATCAGCTGGTCCCAGTCCGCCGACCGCGTCTTGATGCCCTCGGCCACCGGAAGGCTTTCGACCACTGTCCAGTCGAGCCCGGCATCTTCGATCATCGCCTTGCGCGTGGCGATCGCCGCCTCCGGCCAGGCCTCGCCATTGGGGATGTCATGCAGGGCGGTGACCACGCCGGTCGCGCCCGCCTGACGGATCGCGGCGAGCGGCACCGGATCGTTCGGGCCAAACCACCGCATGGTCTGGGTCATCGTCATCTGTGCCTCGCCCCATCTGTTATCGGACCGGGCGTAGCAGCGCAATGATTGGTCTGACAACCTTTTAAAGGTGGTAAGCCACGCGTCTCACGCCGCCGGCGCGACGCCGAAGCGCTGACGCGTCGTCGCCAGCGAGCGCCGGACCTCTTCGACCGCCAGTTCCTCGGTGCGGAACAGCAGGTGATCCATGACGGCCGACAGATGGGCCCGCATCGCCGCCCGCGCCGCATTGGCGTCGCGCGCGCGCAGGGCGTCGATGATCGTGATATGCTCCTCGACGACCGGCCGCACCTTGGCGTTCCGCGCCTTCGCATGGAGCAGGGCGCATTCCGGCGAGGTCGATCGCAGATGCCAGAGATCCTCGATCGTCCGCAACACGCCGGCATTGCGTGTCGCGCCGGCGATGGTGAGGTGGAAATCGCGGTCGGCCTCCTCGGTCACCTCGGGAAGCAGATTCTCCGTCTTCATCGCGGCGACGAGCGCATCGAGCCGGTCGATCTGCTCATCGGTGATGTGCAAAGCAGCGAGCGCCGCGGCCTCACCCTCGAACAGGAGACGCGCTTCGGTCAATTCGAAGGCGGTGATCGCGAAGCCCGGCTCCTCGCCCTGCCCCGGCAAGCGGCAGACATAGGCACCCGACCCGACCCGGACCTCGATGAACCCCTGTACCTCCAGCGCGATCAATGCCTCACGGACTGCGGGCCGGCTCGCGCCATAGGTGATCGCGAGCTCGCGCTCGGCAGGAAGGCGATCGCCGACCAGATAGGCACCCGATGCTATCTGATCGAAGAGCTTGCGGGCCAGCCGCTGATAGAGGCGGTCGCTGGCGGCGTCCGCTAAGGGTTCGTCCTTTGCCGGCCGGCGGATCATCGTCTTGGACATCGGACTTACCAATCAGTAGGGTAGAGGAATCCTTCTACACCGACAAATACGGCGATTGGAAGTGCGCTCAATTCAGAACCGCGCCATCGGCGTCGCGCGCCATGATCCGGCCCATCGCCTCGAACAGGGCGTCCATCGCCACCGGCTTAAACAATACGTCGTCGGCACCCGCAGCCAGGCAGCGTTCGCGCAGATCGAGCGCCGTATCGGCGGTGATGACGATGATCGGCACGCTCGCCTTGGCATCCTGTCGGGCGCGGATATGATGGATTGCGGTGATGCCATCCATGCCCGGCATCCGCAGATCGATCAGCAGCATATCAAACGACTGGGACTCGATCGCCGCGAGGCCGACCTCGGCATTCTCGGCCTCCATCATCGTCACGCCGGCGACATCGAGCATGTCCCGAACCACGCGGCGGTTCATACGGTCATCCTCGATGAACAGAACGTTCATCGCGGCGGCCGCAGGGTCGATGGATTTTGCAAGAACATGTCTTTGTGTCTACGCCTCAAGCCGCCCGTGACACAAGCGGCTCATTGGTCGGCGCATAGACGAAATCGACTAATGCCGCACCCGTTATCGGCTTGACGATGCTGCGGAAAGCGCCGTTCGTTTCGCAAACGATATGATTTGTTTCACTATGCGCGGGCCATAGCAGAACCATGTCCGAAGCATCGGCTACCCCGGCGATCCGCCCCAATGCCTCGCTCAGCGCATCGCCCTCTCCGAGCGCCGCCACGTCGATCAGCAGATGATCGAAACGCGTCGTCGTCAGGCCCGCCAGCGCTTCGTCCAGGGTCGCGACCGACGTGATGTCCGTGGCATGCGCAGCCATCAAGGTGCGCAGCATGCTTCGTGTGATCGGGTTGCGATCGAGGATCAGCAAACCCGCGGCGGTCGCAGCATCCTCGCTAATCGCGGGCGCGACGCCGAGGGTCAGCGGCAGGTCGACGATGAAGCGCGAGCCTTCGCCGATCGTGCTGGTGACGGTGACGTCGCCGCCCATCGCCCGTGCCAAATTGCGGCAGATCGAAAGCCCGAGCCCGGTGCCGCCGAAGCGCCGTGTCGTGCTGGTATCGGCCTGACGGAAGGATTCGAAGATCGTCTCGCAGGTATCGGCGCTGATCCCGATGCCGGTGTCGGCGACGGTGATGCACAGGCGCGCGTCGTCGCTCGCGGCGGCGCGCAGGGTGACGCTGCCGGTCGAGGTGAATTTGAGAGCGTTCGACATCAAATTGAACACGATCTGCCGCAGCCGCGCCGCATCGCCGACGATCATGCCGGGGCAGTCGTCGATCTCGCGATGGAAGGCGATCCCCTTGGCCGCCGCCTGATCCTGCCACATGCACGTCGACTCCGCGAGCATCGCGCGCAGGTCGAACGGCGCCTCCTCGACGGTGAGGTGGCCCGTCTCCATCTTGGCGACGTCGAGGATATCGTCGACCAGCGCGCGCATGGTCACGCCGGCGCTGTGAACGACGCCGAGCCGGTCGCGCGTGCTGCCGACGACCTTCGTATCGGCCAGCATCACCTGCGTCATGCCGAGGATGCCGTTGAGCGGCGTACGGATTTCGTGGCTCGTCGTGGCGAGGAACTCGGTCTTGGCGGCGAGCGCCTTGCCGAGCGCGGCATTGGTGACGGCGAGGTCGTCGTTGGCGGCGCGCACCTCGTTGCGACTCCGGCGCAGCGCGAGAATGCCGAAGCCGAGCAGCAGGATCGCGACCAGCGTCGACGCCACCACGCCGATGAAGACATTGCGCTGGGTCCGCGCGCGCGCCTGCTCGAAGGCGACGTTGCGGCGTGCCTCGTCACGTTGCAGGCTGGCGATCTTCAGCTCCTGATTGGCGAAATCGAACCGCGCCGCCATCAGCGCCGCACTGGTCGAGCGTGCGAGCGCCGTTGATTCGTCATCGAGCCGCTTGAGCGCCACGAGATGCTCGAGCGCGCGATCGGGCTGCCCGGCCGCACGATACACGGTATAAGCGGTGCGATGCGCCTCGCGATCGACCAATGTGGTACGGTCGAGCGGCTCGCCGTCGAACCGTTCGGTAATAAGCGCGACAGCGCGGGACAGATCGCCGCGCTGATAAGCGGCCTGCGCGGCGAGTCCGATCAACGTCTTGCGAAAGCCTGCCGCCTCGCCGCGCGTCGACAGCGTCAGCCCCTGATCGATCGCCCGCTGCGCGCCTGCGACGTCTTTGCCCATCAGCCGCGCCTCGGCGATATTGCCGAGGATGAGGACGCGCAGCAGCGGGCTGTTCATCCGCTCGGTGAGGGCAAGGCCGTTGCGGAACTGCTGGACGGCCTCCTTAAACCGTCCAAGCGATTTCAAGGCGATGCCTCGATTGTTGTACAGCGCCACCGCCAGCATGGGGTCGGCGCGATACAGTGAGAGGGCTTGGTCATAATAGCGCAGCGCGCTGAGATGATCGTTCGCCTCGCCATAGAGTGAGCCGATCGATTGAAGTGCCTTCGCCTGACTGCGCGTGTTGCCGAGCCGTTGGAAGATGCGGTGGGCATGTTGGTAGGCGCCAAGCGCATGGGAAACGTCGGCATGTACGGTGGCAATCCAGCCACTCGCGAGCAAGGCGTCGCCTTCGAGGTTTGACCCCGGGGCATATCGAGAAGCTACCGCGGCGGCGTGCTTGATCAACGGTTCTGCCGCAGCGACATCGTTCAGTCGCAGCAATGCCTCGCCCCGAAGCCAATCGGCGGTGGCCTCGCGAACGATGCGCTGACGTGAAGGTGGCTCCTGCTTCGCAAGCCGTGCCGCCGCTAAAGCTCGGTCGGCGGTAACGTTCGGGTCGCTGAGCATCGCTGCCTTGGCATCGGCAACGAGTGAGTCGAAAGCATCCGCCGATGCCGCGGTCGGCGTGAGGGCAAGCAGCCCAGCTGCGAGCCACGACCAGCGGACAGACAGGCGCATGGTCAGACGACGCGACGCGTCGCAGCGAACCCCCCGAAGCCGGCGAGCGGATCGGGCGCGGGCGCACGATGCCGCCCCTCGTCGAGATATTGGATCAGGGACTCGAGCACGACCGGTCGGCTGATCAGGAAGCCCTGCACCATGTCGCACCCCATCACCGTCAGCAGCGCAAGCGCCGCATGCGTCTCCACTCCCTCCGCGACCACTTCCATCTCGAGCGCATGAGCGAGATCGATCGTCGACCGCACGATCAACGGATCGCGGTTCGAGCTGGTCAGCTGCGTGACGAACAATTTGTCGATCTTGAGTTCGCGCGCCGGCAATTGCTTCAGATAGGCTAGGGACGACAGGCCGGCACCATAATCGTCGATCGCTATCGTAATGCCGAAATCAGCGAAGATCTGCAGATTGGCGATCGCGCTGGCGGGATCACGGATCACAGACGTTTCGGTGATCTCGAACCCGAGCTTGGCATCGCTGCCGCCGACCAGATCGCAAGCCGCCCGGACGAAGGCGCTGTCGGCGAGCAGCTGCCCGGCGATATTGATGAACAGGCGAAGGTCGTGACCGCGGGCGGCGAGATCGCGCTGATCCTCGATCGCGCGGCGGATCGTCCACAGCGTCATCCGGTCGATCAGCATACATTCTTCGGCGACCGAGATGAAGTCGTTCGGCATGACCAGCCCGCGCTCGGGGTGGTTCCAGCGCACCAAGGCCTCGGCGCTGCGGATTTCCTGATGCCGGACGTGGATCTTGGGCTGATAGTGGAGGACGAGCTCGCCGCGATCGATCGCGAGGTCGAGCTCGCGCGCGACGCGCAGCACATCGCGGGTCGCGCGGGGCGCCACCGCGTGCGTCACGGTGCGGGTCGCCATTCGCGCCTCGGCGAGCGCATTTTCCGCTTCCTCGACCAGCGCAACCTCGTCGAGTGCGGTCGCCGGTGCCGCGGCGGCACCGAACGTCAGGCGGACCTCGACATGCTGATCGTCGATCGTGACGGGACGTTCGAACGCGTGCTCGATCGCGCCGACGTAGCGATCGATGGCGCTGCGGTCCGCGTCGCGGAAACCGCTGGCGATCTGCGTGCGGCTGAGGATGGCGACGCTGGCACCCGGAATCACCCGCGCGACTCGGTCGGCGACGAGACCGGCAAGCAGTTCGGCGCGCGCGCAGCCGAGGCGACGGCGCAGCTCGGCAAAATTAGCGATCTCGGCGATGAGCTGAAACCGATAGGCGGGCTTGGCGGCGCGGCGTGCCTCTTTGATCGCCCGAGAGGCCAGCGTTTCCACGGTTTCCGAGCGGTGCGCGACGGTCATGCAGCCTGGGTACGGGCCAGGATTGAAGATAAGATTAATCGCGCATGAGCCATTCAACCCGTTGCGAGCCCGATTGTTTAATTCTTAACAATCCGTTAAGATCGACCCGCATCCTGGAGATGCCACGATAAGGGAGATTAGCATGTCGGTAGTTTTCGCACTCGTCCTCGCGACCATCTCGGTTTACATCAAGCCCTGGTAATCAGGTCCGCGGTTCGGTCCGTATCGGCACCTACAGCCTCACGCTGGTGCCGGTTCGGGCCGGATCGTATTACGGGGATCGCGTCCTCCCAGCCCGTCACAGGTGACCGGGCGAACGGACTGCTCCAGCGCCGTCATGATCCGCGCGGATGCCGATGGCATCGCCGTGCTGCCGATCCGGCGCTTCCATCGATTTCACCTCTGACCTGACCGGAACCGCGCCGCCCATCGGGGCAGCGCGGCCGTGTTCAATAGTCCTTGGAATATTTGAGGCGGGCGTCCGAGCCACCCGCCGACCCGGTCGAGGTCAGCAGGCTCAGCGCCTTGGTCAGCGCGATCTCGAGCTGGGTCGCGGTATAGCCGCGTGCGTCGGTGACGATCTCGACATAGATGTTGTCGGTCAGGTACTTGCCCGCGGCGAGGCTGGTGCCGCGCCCGCTCGCCTCGTCGGCGCCCAGCACGCGCAGGCGATCGAAACCGGTCGCCGAGCGCAGTTTGCCGAGCGGATTGAGCCCGCCGCCCGAGCCACGCAGCGAGTTGAGCGCGCTCGCCAGCTGGATCGCCTCGGTCGCCGACAGATTCTCGGGGTTGGTGCCGAACAGCAGGCGGCTGAGCACCTCGTCCTGCGGCAGCGCCGGCGTCGAGGTGAAGGCGATCTGCGGACGCTGGCCGGTGCCGGTGATCGCGATCACGGCGGTGATGCCATTGACCGTGGTCGACGCCTGGATGTTGATGTCCGGGTCGGTCAGCTGACCACCACGGAAGCGGATCGTGCCGCGCGTTACGTCGAACCGCTTGCCGGCGAACGAATAGGTGCCGCGCACCAGATCGAGGCCGCCGGTGATCTGCGGCGCGACCGAGGTTCCGCCGATCTTGAGGTTCATCTCCCATTCCGACTCGAGGCCCATGCCAGAGACGAACAGCTGGTTGTTGGCGCGTACCGTCAGGTCGAGACGGATCGTGCTGACCGGGGCCGGCTTGGGCCGATCGGTCGGGCGCGGCGTGACGATCTGGCTTTTGCGGCGGATGCCGGTGAGTTCCGGGACCTCCGCCGAACCCTGACGGATGATCTCGTAGCGCGCCTCGGGCACGATCAGATTGCCCTGCAGCAGCCCGCCGTCCCGACCATAAGTGAAATGCAGGTCGCCGGTGGTGGTGGCGGCAAGGGCATCGCTCTTGGCGAGCTGCGCGTTGGCGAGCCGGGCGCGCAGGTCGATCGGGAAGCCGCTGTCCGCGGCGAGGCCGACGCTGCCCTGCGCCTGCACCGTGCCGTCACCGGCACGCGCACTGAGGCTGGTGAGATCGAGTCGGTCGTTGGTGAAGCGCGCCGCAATCTTCATCTGCGACAGGCGCGTGCCGTACGTCTCATTGTCATAGGTCAGATTGTCGGCGCGGATCAGCCCGTTGAGCTGCGGGGCGGAAACCCGGCCCGAGAAATCGGCGGCTACCGCAATCGGTCCGCTGAGCTGCTGGTTGGGCAAGGCAGCGAGGCTGAACAGCACGCCGGACGGACCGTTGTAGCGGATACCGCCCGACAGCGGCGCCTGCATCAGCCGCGTCATCCACGATCCCGATCCCGGCGGCAGCGGCCGCAGCGTCGCGAGTAGGCGGCCGACCGGGGTCGCACCCCGTTTGATCAGCGCCCGCGCCTCGCCGCCATCCGGGACGAGCCGCCCGACGAACTGGACGTCGACGGGCTCCGACACCGCGGCGAGCCCGGTGCGCTGGAAATTGGCGATGGTGATCCGGGCATCGGCCTGGGGAATGGCATTGCCTTGCTGGCGATAGTCGAGGCTGCCGGTCACAGCGCCTGACAGGCCGAGGTTGGGCATGAACGCCGACAGCATCGACAGGTTGAGCCGGTCGAGTCGCGCCTGTGCCGCGGTGACGCCGCCGCCGAACGACGCGGCGACCCGCGTCGAGCCGGCGGTCGGCCCCTGACCGAAGTCGATCCGCGTCGCGGCGAGACGGTAGCTGCCCCCGGCCTTGGTGATATGCGCCGGATTGACGGTGCGGAACGGGATGTTGTTCGCCTGCCCCTGGGCGGCGATCAGATAGTCGTCCGGCGCCAGTCGCGCGTTGACCGCGACGCGCAGCGGCACGCCGCTCGATCCGGTCAGCAGCGCCTGCGCGGTGCCGCGACCGCCGACATAGTTCACCTTGGCCCGCATCGCCTCGATGACAAAGGCATTGTAGCGGGTGTCGCCGATCTGGACGTCGGCGACGACCTGCGGCGCCTTGGGCGTCATCACCACGCTGGCGTTGACGATGGCGCGGCCGATGGTGAAGTCCGCATAACCCGGGATCGTCGCGTTGGAGGCACGCGCGGCGACATCGGCGCGCTGATAGCCGCCCTGATCCGCGAGGCGGACGTTGCCGGTGATGCCGCGGCCGCCGAATTGCAGCGCGCCGGCGAACGGCCCGGCTGGCGTGGCGGCGATCCGTCCCCGTCCGGTGATGCCGGCGAAGACGAGGCGGTTGACGTCGACGGTCAGGCGCGGGCTCGGCCGGACCAGCACGTCGGCGGTAAACGGGCCGTAATTGGTGCCGCCGCTCGCCGTGACGGCATAGGCGCCACCGCGTCCGACGATACGCGCGTCGAGATTGACGAGACCGACGCCGACGCCGGGTTTCGCCGCGCGCAGCACGACGACGGGCGCATCGGCGCTGCCGGTGACCCGCGCGGTCACCGGCCCATATTGCGTTGAATAGGCATCCGCCGACACCGCGACCGCGCCGCTGTCAGGATCGAACCGTCCCTCGCCACGGGTGATGCGGAATTGCGGCGCGTTCATCCGCAGGTTGCGGAAGGTGACGATGCCCTCGGGGCTGTAGCCGATGTCGCTGCGCACCACCGCATTGCCGCCGAGGAAGTCGCGGACGCCGCTGTTGAACAATTGCTTGGTCTGCGCGACGACGCGTCCGGTGATGCCGAAGCCGCCGCGGGCGCCGGGGACGAGCTTGGCGTCGGTCGACAGGTCGATGATGCCGATGCTCTCGAGCCGGTAATTGTTGACCCGCCCCTTGAGCGCACCGGTGTAGCGGCCGGTCGCGGTATTGGCGACGACGATCGCGGTCGCATCGATGTTGTCCGAGCGGATGCGCAGATTGTCCGACAGGATGGTCGGCATCGCGATCGCGAAATCACCCTGGATGCGGACGTTGTTGGCGAGGCCGCCGACCGCGGCGTTGAGACCGGTGATGCGCCGCGCACGGGCCTTGACCGGCACGAGGATCCGGTCGCTGTTCACCCGCGCCAGCCCTTCGGCATAGACGTTCTCGACCATCGTCGTGCCGAAGCCGAGCGCCGCAGCGCTGATCTTATAGTCGACCGTCGGGGTCGCGAAGGCGCCGTCGAGCACGACGCGCGCCATCACGTCGCGACCGCGCACGTTGGGGGCGATCGCACCGGGGGTGAGCAGTCGCGCATCGACCGCGAAATTGCCGAACTTGCTCGCGGCAAGATCGAGCAGCCCGCCCGCGTCGACCGCAAGCGCGTCCGACTTGAGCTTGATCCGCGTATCCGCCTTGCGATCGTTGAGCGTCGTGTCGATCGCGAGATCGAGCCGCGGTGCGGTCAGGCGCTCGACCGGCCCTTCGAGATACAGGCCGGGCGTCGCGAAGCCGCGCAGCGCGATATGGCCGCTGCGGGCATCGATCGCGACATTGGCGAGCTGGCCACCGCCGAGCGTCGCGAGGGCGCGGCCCTGCCACGCCTGCCAGCTGCCGCGACCGTCGACCGAGGCGGTCAGCGGCGCCTTGAGCGAGGCCATCGACGCGACCACCCCGCCGACCGGCGCGTCGAGCTTCAGATTGACGTCGAGCTTGTTCTGCGCCGGCACCGCGTCGAGCCGCAGGCGGAGGCGATCGCCGCCGGCCACCCCTGACCCGCGCAGCGCTGCCGCGTCGGTGACGAGCTGCGCGCGGCGGTCGGCGATATGGACGGCGCCGTCGATGCGGACGATATGCGTCTGCCCGGTGACCGGCTTGGCGATCACCAGCCGGCCGACGTGCAGGCGGTTGACGTCGATATCGAGATCGGGGAGCAGCGGCGCGTTCGGATCGCTCGGCGTCTGCTTCAATTCGGGCTTGCGCGCCAGCGTCACCAGATCGGTCGACAGGCTGCGCACATCGACATGGTTGCTGGCGAAGGCGAACGGCCGCCAGTCGACGCTCAGCCGCGGACTGGTCAGGAACACGCCCTTGGGATCGGCGACGCGGACGTCGGACAGGATCATCTGGCCGTAGAGCGACCCGTCGATCCGCCCGACCTTGATGTTGAGGCCCGACGCCGTCGTATAGCCGCCGATCCGGTTGGCGACGAAACGGCGACCGGGATCGGTGTTGATGCCGAGGACGACGACGCCCACCAGCACGACGATCGCGAGGATCGCGTACAGCACCCATTTGAGGATACGCTGCCAGAGCGGGCGCCGCGTCACGACCGCGGCAGTTTCGACGTCATGTTCGGGCTGCGCCATCAGAATGCCTGCCCGATCGAGATGTAGAGAGCGACCTTGCCGTCACCCGGTCGCGGATTGAGCGGCGTCGCCACGTCGATCCGCATCGGCCCGAAATTGGTGTAGAACCGGCCGCCGATGCCGGCACCGAACCGCAGGTCGGACGCGCTCGGCAGGCTCGATTCATAGCTGTTGCCGGCGTCGAGGAACGGCACGATGCCGAAATTGCCGAACCGGTAGCGCGCCTCGAGCGCGAACTCGTTGAGGCTGCGCCCGCCGACCGGATTGCCCTGCGGATCGAGCGGCCCGAGCCGCTGATAGCCATAACCGCGCACCGAGCCACCGCCGCCGCCATAATAGCGGCGCGACGGCGCGAGATCGTCGCGCTCGATGCCCTGGATCGACCCCGCCTTGGCGCGCCCGGCGATCACCAGCTTGGCCGAGACGGGATAATAGAAGGTGCCCTCTACCATCGTCCGCACATAGGGGCTGATGCCGCCGTTGACCGACGTCTCCGGGCTGACATTGAGCCGCAGCCGATAGCCGCGGGTCGGATTGAGCAGGCTGTCCGACGTGTCCCACTCGACCTGGCCGGGAAGCGCGACGATGCCGTAGGTGCGGCGCACGGTATCGCCGCGGGCGAAGTCGTAGACGCTCTCGTTGGTGCCGACGAGCTCACCGCCGTAATAATAGGTGAAGCGCTTCTGCCAGATCGGCGTCGACACCCGGCTCCAGCGCGCCGACAGCGTGCCGGTGAAGGCATCGAAGGCGTCGTAGCTCTGGTGGACCGCACTGGCGATCGCGGTGAAGGTCTTGTCGCGCTGCCCGGCGTTGGAGCGGCGGAACGTCCCCGACAGCCCCTGCTCCTGCGTGCCGGCGACGACGGTGCCGATCAGCGCGCCTTCGGGCGGGAACAGGTTGCGATGCGTCCAGCTGCCTTCGGCCTTGAACCCCTGCCCGGTCGAATAGCCGGCACTGCCGGCGAGGCTGCGCGGCGGGCCTTCGGTCTGGCGGACGAGCAGGTCGACCGCCTCGGTGCCATCGGCATCGACGCGGCCGGTGCGCTGCGGTTCGACCGCGACGCTGCGGAACAGGCCGGTCGCGACCAGCGCGTCGCGCAGATCGTCGGTCTTGCGGCTGTCGTAGATGTCGCCGCTCTTGAAGCGCGGGAAGACGTTGAGATGTTCGACGCCGAACACCGGATCGCCGGTGGTGACGAGCTGGCCGAAGCGAGCGCGCGGCCCCGTATCGACCGGCAGCGTATAGGCGCCGGTCGCCTGTCCGGACACGTCGTCGAGCAGGATGTCGCGTTCGCCGACCTTGACGAAGGGATAGCCCTGCTGCGGCAGGACGAGACTGACATTCGCCTCCGCCCCCTGGATTCGCGCCGCCTCGATCGGGTCGCCGACGCGCAGCGGCAGATTGTGCGTGACGAGATCAGGCGGCACGACCGGCTGCGCATCGACCTTGATCGACGACAGATGATACAGGCGGCCGGGCGTGCCGGTAACGGTGGCGATCAGCTTGCCGGGCGTCTTGGCGTCGGCACCCGGCTGCGTCTCGATCACCGAGACGGCGGTCGCGTCATAATAGCCGAGCGACTTCATCAGCCGCACCGCCAGCGCCTCATCCTCGCGCGCCCGCGCCGCGACCTGGGTGGCGTTGGCGGCCTTGCCCTTGCCCTGCTTCAGCGCGGACAGGCTGTTGAACTGGCTGGCGAGATTGAGCGACTCCAGGCCCTTGAGCGCAGTCTCGTACCGGATCTCCGGCGCGTCCTTGTCCTTGACGTCGGCGGCGGTCTGGAGCGGCGTGGTGTCGAAGCTGCTGAGCGGCACCAGCGGCTGCGCCAGTTCGGGGCTTTCGGCTGCGGCGGGCGGCAGCGTGCCGTCGGGCTGAACGGGTGCCGTATTGACGGTCGCGGGGGCGTTCGGCTGGGCGCTGATCGGTACGAGCGGTGCGTTGATGTCGCCGCTGATCGGCGGCAGGCTGGCGTTGAATTCGCTGTCCGGGACGATCGGCGCGTCGCCCTGCTGCACGGCCGGGTCCGTTTTGGGGGCGTCGGGACCGCGCGCCGGGGCGCGGCCCTGCTGCTGGTCGAGCTGGGCGGCTGCGGGGGTGGTCGCAAGCAACGCCACCGCCAGCCAATAATGTCGTCCGGTCAAACCTCGCACGCGTTCCCGTCCCCTTTGAGAGAGCGTTCGCGTTCGAAATCACCCCCAAGCCCGTTCATAACGGCGCAAGCCCCGTTTTGGTTGCACCGCAGCGTCCGCTTTGCCGCACGGCCGCCATGAAAATCACTGATCTACATGGTTTATCGCTCAGTCGCGGAGCAGATCGTTGATGCTGGTCTTGCTGCGCGTCTGGGCGTCGACACGCTTGACGATGACCGCGCAATACAGGCCCGGCTTGCCGTCGCTGCCGCCGGTCGTGCCGGGGACGACCACCGCATAGGGGGGCACTTCGCCCTTGAAGGTCTCGCCGGTGGCGCGATCGATGATCTTGGTCGACGCGCCGAGATAGACGCCCATCGACAGCACCGCGCCCTCGCCGACGCGCACCCCCTCGGCGACCTCGGAGCGGGCGCCGATGAAAGCGCCGTCGCCGATGATGACCGGATCCGCCTGCAGGGGTTCGAGCACCCCGCCGATGCCGGCGCCGCCGGACAGATGGACGTTGCGGCCGATCTGCGCACAACTGCCGACCGTCGCCCAGGTGTCGACCATCGTCCCCTCGCCGACATGGGCGCCGATGTTGACGAAGCTCGGCATCAGGATTGCGCCCGGTGCGACATAGGCGCCGCGACGGACGACGCTGCCCGGCACCGCGCGGAAGCCGGCGGCGCGGAATTCGGCCTCGCTCCAGCCGCTGAACTTGGACGGCACCTTGTCGAACCAGTGGCCGGCACCCGGACCATTGTCGATCAGCGCATTGTCGTTGAGGCGGAAGCTGAGCAGCACCGCCTTCTTGAGCCACTGGTTGACGCGCCAGCCGCCGGCGCCGTCGGGCTCGGCGACACGCGCCTCGCCCGCGTCGAGCAGCGCCAGCGCGCGATCGACCGCGAGCCGCACCTCGCCGGTGGTGGTGAAGCCGAGCGCGGCGCGATCCTCCCACGCCTGGTCGATGACGGTGCTGAGATCCTGGCTCATGATGCCTCCATGATATGGGTCAGCCACGATGCGAGATCGTGGACGGTGAAGTCGATGAAATCGCGTGCGGCGTCCGGCCCCTGCTCGGAGCCGTTGTCGATCCACACGGTGGTCATGCCGATCGCCTTGGCCGGCGCGAGGTTGCGCGCCATGTCCTCGACGAAGACGGCGCGGGTCGGCTCGATCGCGAGGCGCGCGCACAGATTGGCATAGGCGGTCGGGTGCGGCTTGGGCACGAGGTCCATCGCATGGATGTCGTGGATCGCCTCGAAATGCGTGCCGAGGCCGAGGCGGTCGAGCACGCGCAGCGCATAGGGCTTGTCGCCGTTGGTGAAGACCAGCTTGCGCCCCGGCAGCGTCGCGATCGCCGCGGCGAGCGGCGCGTCCGCTTCGAGCACGTCCATCTCGATATCGTGCACTTCGGCAAGGAAGGCATGCGGATCGACCCGATGCTCCGCCATCAGGCCGGTCAGCGTCGTGCCGTGCCGGTGGAAATAGTCCTTCTGCAACACGCGCGCCTCGTCCCACGGCAGGTCGAGCAGCCGCGCGATGTAATCGGTCATGCGATGATCGATCTGCGCGAACAGATTGGCGCGTGCCGGGTACAGCGTGTTGTCGAGATCGAAGATCCAGGTGTCGATGGAGGCGAGCCGCGGGTGCATGCCGGCGCGTCTAGGCGGCGATCGCCGCATGTACAAGCAAGCGGCGGTTTGCACCGCCGCGCGTCTTCGGTAAGGATTTCGAAGGGCGAGCGACTTAGGGGGGCGCCGCCAGGGGGTGGGTGTGCGTATCAGGATCGGAACACGGGTCGGGGCAGCATTGGTCTGGCCGCTGTTCGTCGCAGGCTGCGGCGGGGGCGGTGGCGGCGGGATCAATTCGACGCCGACGCCGCCCGCCGCGCAGGTGCCGACGCCCGTCGTCACGCCCGCGCCCGCCCCGGCGCCCACGCCGACCCCGGCCCCGACGCCGACCCCGACCGCGACCAATTACGACACCAGCGAATATCGGGCGACGGTCGGCGCGGTGTCGATGAATGCGCTCGCCGCCTACAACAAGGGCGCGACCGGCGCGGGCGTCAACATCGCGATCATCGACAGCGGCATCGATCTGACCAGCCAGGAATTCGGCGGCCGGGTCAGCACCGCGTCGCAGGACGTCGCCGGCAACAGCTCGATCGCCGACGAGGGCGGTCACGGCACCGCGGTCGCCTTCACCGCCGCCGGACGCCGCAACGCCGCCGGATCGCAGGGCGTCGCCTTCGATGCGACACTGACCGTCCTGCGCGCCGACCGGCCGGGATCGTGCGCCGCCTCGACCGATGCCAGCACCGATACGTGCAAATTCGGCACGGATGCGATCACCAAGGGCGTCGATGCGGCGCGACTGGCGGGGGCGCGGGTGATCAACCTGTCGCTCGGCGGCGCGACGATGCCGCAGGGACTGATCGACGCGATCGGCCGCGCCACCGCACGCGGCATCATCGTCGTCATCGCCGCCGGCAATGACGGCGCCGACAATCCCGATGCCTTTACCTCGGTCGCCGGCGACGCGGCGGCACGAAACCTGGTGATCGTCGCCGGTTCAGTCGGCGCCACCGACGCCATCTCGACCTTCAGCGACAAGGCGGGGACCGGCGCCGCCCATTACCTCGCCGCGGTCGGCGAGCGGGTGCGCGCGCCCAACCAGAGCGGCACCGCCTATCTCTGGTCGGGCACCTCCTTCGCCGCGCCGCAGATTTCGGGCGCGATCGCCCTGCTGGCGCAGGCCTTTCCCAATCTCACCGGCGCGCAGATCGTCGACCTGCTGTTCCGCACCGCGCGCGACGTCGGCGCGAGCGGCGTCGACGCGATCTACGGCAACGGCGTGCTCGACCTCACCCGCGCCTTTCAGCCGGTGGGCACCGCCAGCGTCGCCGGATCACATATCGCGGTGTCGCTGAGCAGCAACGCGACGCTGTCCGCGCCGATGGGGGACGCCGCGGTCGGGCAATTGGGCGCGGTGGTGCTCGACAGCTATGCGCGCGCCTTCGCGATCGACCTCGCCGGCACGATCAACCGCGCCGGACCGACGCCGGTGCTGGTCGGCGCGTTGCAGAACCGCCAGCGCAACATCGCGCTGGCGGCGGGCGACACGATTGTCTCGCTGACGCTCGCGCCGCGCGCCAACGGCGACGTCGCGCTCGAGCGCAGCCGGCTCAGCGCCGGTCAGGCGATGACCGCGCAGGCGATCGCCGGCGCGGTGACGCAGCGGCTCGGCGCCGGCACCAGCTTTGGCTTCGCCTTCTCGCAAGGCAGCGGCAGCCTGACCGCGCAGATGACCGGACAGGCACAGCCCGCCTTTCTCGTCGCCGGCCAGAGCGGCCTCGGCTTCGACAGCGTCGCGCGCTCGGCGGGCGCGTTGCGTCAGGAGCTCGGCGGCATCGGCGTCACCGCGACGATCGAGAGCGGCGACATTCTGGCGCGGCGCGATGCGATGCTCGCCGGCCTCAACACCTATCGGCGTGCGCCTTACGACCGGGTGACGCTGACCGCGGATCATCGCTGGGGCGGGCTGGCGACGACGCTGGCGGTCAGCTCCCTCAACGAGACCGCGTCGCTGCTCGGCGCGCGCTTCGACGGCGGGCTCGGCGCGGCGCGGGCGCGCACCCTGTTCGTCGATGCCGATGCGCGCTGGAGCATCGGCGCGGGCTGGACCCTCGGCGGGTCGTGGCGCCGCGGCTGGAGCGCCGCCCAGCTCAGCGGCGGCATGGCGGGCAGCGGCCGGCTGCTCACCGAAGCGTTCGCCGCGGATGTCGGCAAGGACCGCCTGTTCGGCCGCGACAGCCTCGGCCTGCGCCTCGCACAGCCGCTGCGCGTCGCGCGCGGCGGGCTCGATTACCGCTTGCCGACCAACTGGGACTATACGACGCTCACCGTCACCGACTGGACGACGCAACGGCTCAACCTCGCGCCCCAAGGCCGCGAGATCGATGTCGAGGCGCGCTATCATATCCTGCTCGGCGACGGCGATCTGCAGACCAACATTTTCTGGCGGCGCGATCCCGGCAATTACGCGGCCTTGCCCGCGGACGTCGGCGGAGCGGTCCGCTATACGGTCGGCTTCTGATTGCAGGCACGACGGGGCGTTCCCATCTTGCCTCGCATGACACGCTTCTCCCTGCTCGATCTGGTGCCCGTCGTCGAAGGCGGCACCGTGGCGCAATCGCTGGCCAATGCCGCCGACCTCGCCCGCCATGCCGAGACGCTCGGCTTCCAGCGTTACTGGGTCGCCGAGCATCACGGCATGCGCGGCATCGCCAGCGCCGCGACCGCCGTGGTGATCGCGCATATCGCCGCTGCGACCAGCCGCATCCGCGTCGGCGCCGGTGGCATCATGCTCCCCAACCATGCGCCGCTGGTGATCGCCGAGCAGTTCGGCACGCTCGACGCGCTGTTTCCGGGGCGGATCGATCTCGGCCTCGGCCGCGCGCCGGGATCGGATCAGCGCGTCGCCCGCGCGATGCGACGGACGCTGGAGACCGACCCCAACGCCTTCCCGCAGGACGTGATGGAGCTGCAAAGCTATTTCGCCGACGACGGCCGCACCGGCATCGCCGCGACGCCGGGTGCGGGCGCCAATGTGCCGCTGTGGATCCTGGGGTCGAGCACCTTCGGCGCGCAGCTCGCCGCGGCGCTCGGCCTGCCCTATGCCTTTGCGTCGCATTTCGCGCCGGACGCGCTCGACGCCGCGCTGGCGATCTATCGCCGCGACTTCCGGCCGTCGGCGCAGCTCGACAGGCCTTATGCGATGGCAGGGTTCAACGTCTTCGCCGCCGAGACGGATGCGGAGGCGGAACTGCTGGCAAGCTCGCAGCAGCAGTCGTTCGTCGCGCTGCGCACGGGCAATCCCCGCCAGCTGCCGCCGCCGGTCGAGGGCTATCGTGCCGGCCTGGGGGCGCAGGGTGCATTGATCCTCGACCATGTGCTGCAATGTTCGGCGGTCGGCTCACCCGCCACCGTCGCCCGCCAGACCGCCGCCTTCATCGAGCGGACCGGGGTGGACGAGGTGATGGTCGCGAGCGCGATCTACGATCACGACGCCCGCAAGCGCAGCCTGGCGATCACCGCCGAGGTGATGAGCGGACTGACCGTTCCCGCCTGATCGCGGCGTGACGCGCGGCGGCGGCGAGCAGCGCGTCGAGGTCGGCGCGGGCGATGTCGAAGCTGTCGCGCATATCGGCAAGTGCCGCGTCGACGTCTTCGGGCGCGAAGACCGAAGGCGGCGCCGGCATGGGGCGATGCGGATAGGCGTGCCCCGCCAGCCGATGAAAGAGGATGCCGCTGCCGACCAGCAGTGCCGAATCGAGCGCGACCGGCAGGAAGGGATAGAGCCAGCCGAGCGGGGTATGCGCCGCGGCGAGCGCGACGCCGAGCGCGACCGCGCCGCCCGGTGGGTGGAGGCAGCGCGCCAGCGACATGACGATGATCGCGAGTCCGACCGCGACCGCCGCCGCCGCGACCGGATCGCCGATCAGCCGCACGACGATCAGTCCGCAGATCGCCGACAGCATATTGCCGCCGATCACCGGCCAGGGCTGTGCGAGCGGGCTCGCCGGCACCGCGAAGACGAGCACGGTGCTCGCGCCGATCGGCGCGACGAGCAACGGCGCGGCGCTATGACCGAGCAATGCTGCGATGAGGCCGGTCAGCGCCACGCCGATGATCGCGGCGACGCCGGCGACCAGCCGGTCACCGAGCGCCGCACCGGCGAGAATGGGGCGAAAGATCCGCATCGCCGCCGGCGCTAGCGGGTGCGCCCACCCCCCGGCAAGGCCCGAGTGACAAGCCTCTACCCGCGCGACATTATCAGCCGCGACTCAATTCGCCGCGGGCAGCCGTAGTCGCACCAGCAGACCGCCGAGATCCTCGCTTTCCTCGAGACTGACGGTGCCGCCGTAGATTTCCGCAACGTCGCGCACGATCGCGAGGCCGAGGCCGGTGCCCGGCTTGCCAGTATCGAGACGCACGCCGCGGTCGAAGATGCGGACGCGGTCCTCCTCCGGGATGCCGAGTCCGTCATCCTCGATCAGCAGCTCGACGAAGCCCGCATCGGCACCGACCGTGACGAAGACGCTGCCGCCGCCGTATTTCGCCGCATTCTCGATGAGGTTGCCGAGCATCTCGTCGAGGTCCTGCCGCTCGACATGGACCTGCAGGTCGCGCGGCCCGGTCACGTCGATACGGATGTGGCGGTAGAGCCGCGCGACCGCCCGTTCGACCGATTCGAGGCTGGGCCAGACCTCGGCGCGACTGTGCGCCGAGCCGCGGCGGCCGACCGCGCGGGCGCGGGCGAGATGGTGATCGACCTGCCGCCGCATCGTCCGCGCCTCGCGGATCACCGTGTCGGCGAGATCGTCGGCCTGCGCGGTGGCGGCGTTCATGATGACGGTGAGCGGCGTCTTGAGCGCATGGGCGAGATTGCCGGCATGGCGCCGCGCCTCCTCCGCCTGCCGTTCGTTATGTTCGATCAGCGCGTTGAGCTCCTCGACCATCGGCGCGACCTCGTCGGGCATCGGCACCGTGATGCGGTTCGATTGCCCGGCCCGCATCCGTGCAATCTCGTCCCGGACGCGGCGGAGCGGCCACAGGCCGTAGAAGGTCTGCAACCAGACCAGCACGACCAGACCGAGGCCGAGAAGGGCAAAGCTGCGGATCAGGGTGCGACGGAGGATGGTGATCTGCGCGTCGAGGTCCCGTCGCGTCTGCGCCACCTGAAAGCGCCAGTGGATTTTCGATCCCGGGATTTGCGCGTCGCGCTCGGCGATCCGCAGCCGCTCGTCCGGGAACTGATCGCTATCGTAGAAATGGATGTTGCGATCATTGTGCCTGTCGCCGAAATCAAGGCGACGATCCCACAGCGACCGCGACGGAAAGGCCTCGGTAACCGGCCGACCGGGTGCCGAAATCTGCCAATAGAGACCCGAATTGGGCTCGAGGAACAGCGGGTCGCCCGTCGCATCGCGACTGAGAATCACCTCGCCCTCCGGCCCGATCTCCGCCGACACGAGCAGCGATCGGATGACGTTCTGCATCTGCGCGTCGAAATTGTCGGTCACCGCATTGGTCAGCACGCGGTCAAGCGCGAAGCCGCCACCGAACAGCAGCAGTCCGATCCACGCCGCCGCGATCAGGATCATCCGTCGCGACAGCGATCCCGTCGTTCTGGCCCGCTCACGTGGCACGACTTCGGCGAGGGGCGGCGTGTCCATGCGCGCGACTCCCGCCGATCAGGCGTCCGGATCTTCGAGGCTGTAGCCGAGCCCGCGGATGGTGGTGATGACGTCCTGGCCGAGCTTCTTGCGGATGCGCGTGACGAACACCTCGATCGTGTTGGAGTCGCGGTCGAAATCCTGATCGTAGATATGTTCGATCAGCTCGGTGCGGCTGACCACCTTGCCCTTGTGATGGAGCAGATAGCTGAGCAGCTTATATTCCTGCGCGGTCAGCTTGACCGGCTCGCCTGCCTTGGTCACCTTGCCCGAGCGGGTATCGAGCCGCACGTCGCCGGCGGTCAGCTCGGACGAGGCATTGCCCGAGGCGCGGCGGATCAGCGCCCGCAGGCGGGCGATCAATTCCTCGGTCTGGAACGGCTTGGCGACGTAATCGTCGGCGCCCGCGTCGAGCCCGGCGACCTTGTCCGACCAGCTGTCGCGCGCGGTGAGGACGAGCACGGGCATCGTCTTGCCCTCCTTGCGCCAGCGGTCGAGCACGGTCAGCCCGTCGATCTCGGGCAGGCCGAGGTCGAGCACGATCGCATCGTAATTCTCGGTCGAGCCGAGGAAATGCCCCTCCTCGCCGTCGGTCGCGAGGTCGATCGCATAGCCGGCGCCCTCCAGCGTGTTCTTGAGTTGCTGGCCGAGGTTCGGCTCGTCCTCGACGATCAGAACGCGCATGCAGATCCCCTCTTAATTACCGGTACGGCCGATGATCTGGCCGGAACGGCCATCGACGTCGACCCAGACGATGACGCCATCGCGCATGAACTTGAGCGTGTAAACCGCAGTGCTGAAATCGAGATCGAAGCCGAGATATTCATAGCCCTTCATCGTCGGGATGACGCGCGCCTCGATGGCGCGCGGCGACAGCACTTCCCCCTTGCGGCGCGCATCATAGGCGCGCGCCTGATCGCTGCGCCGTTGGTCGGGCGCCTGGGCAAGCACCGGAGAGAGCGCGGCGGCCATCGCTAGCAACATTGGAACGACCATCTTCATGACGACTGGCATAGGCGGAAGGCATTGAACAGCCTGTGAATGGAGCGGGTGGAAAGCGTCCGCGCGACAATGGGTTCCCGGCTGCGCTTGCCGCGGGCGTGCGCGCCGCCTACCTGCGGCGGCCATGGCTGCCCCAATCCTTGCATACGAAGACCTTGGCGTGATTCAGGGCCACGGCTGGCTGTTCCGCCACCTCGACATCCATATCGGCGCGCGCGACCGCCTCGCGCTGATCGGCCGCAACGGCGCGGGCAAGACCACCTTGCTCAAGCTGATCGGCGGGCTGATCGACAGCGACGAAGGCCGCCGCGTGATCGTGCCGGGCACCCGCGTCGTGCTGCTCGAACAGGAACCGAGCCTCGCCGGCTGCGCGACGCTCGCCGATTATGTGCTCGGCGGCGAAGGCGCGCCCGAGCGGCACGAGGCCGATGCGATCGCCGACCAGCTCGGCATCGACCTGTCGCGCGAATCGGCGTCCGCCTCGGGCGGTGAGCGCCGCCGCGCCGCGATCGTCCGCGCGCTGGCGCAGGACCCGGACGTGCTGCTGCTCGACGAGCCGACCAACCATCTCGACATCGGCGCGATCGACTGGCTGGAGGACTGGCTCGGCCGCTTCCGTGGCGCGTTCGTCGTCATCAGCCATGATCGCACTTTCCTCACCCGGTTGACCAAACAGACCTTGTGGATGGATCGCGGCGCGATCCGCCGCGCGGAGATCGGCTTCGGCGGGTTCGAGGCGTGGACCGAACAGGTCTATGCCGAGGAGGAGCGCAACGCACAGCGGCTCGACGCCAAGCTCAAGATCGAGGAACACTGGCTGCAACGCGGCGTCACCGGGCGGCGGCGGCGCAACCAGGGCCGGCTCGCCAAGCTCAAGGACATGCGCGCCGAACGCGCGGCGATGATCGGCCCGCAGGGCGCGGCCAACCTCGTCACCGCGGCGGACGACAGCAAGACCAAGGTGGTCATCGACGTCAAACATGCCTCGAAGAGTTTCGGCGACCGCACGATCATCCGCGACCTGACGCTGCGCGTGACGCGGGGCGACCGGATCGGCATCGTCGGCCGCAACGGCGCGGGCAAGACGACCTTGCTCAAGCTGCTCACCGGCGAGCTGGCGCCCGACGAGGGCGAGGTCAAGCTCGCCAAGACGCTCGACGGCGTCATCATCGATCAGCAGCGCAGCCTGATGGCGCCGACCAAGACGGTGCGCGAGGTGCTGGCGGACGGCGGCGACTGGATCGACGTGCTCGGGGTGCGCAAGCACATCCACGGCTATCTCAAGGAGTTCCTGTTCGACCCGTCGCTCGCCGAGGCCAAGGTCGGCACGCTGTCGGGCGGCGAGCGGTCGCGCCTGCTGCTCGCGCGGGAATTCGCGCGAGAGTCGAACCTGCTGGTGCTCGATGAGCCGACCAACGACCTCGACCTCGAAACGCTCGACCTGTTGCAGGAGGTGATCGCCGATTACGCGGGCACGGTGCTGATCGTCAGCCACGATCGCGACTTCCTCGATCGCACGGTGACGGTGACGCTGGGGCTCGACGGATCGGGCAACGTCGACGTCGTCGCCGGCGGCTATGAGGATTGGGAGCGGCAGCGGCGCAAGCCGGTCGAGGCCAAGAAGGCCGCCACCGCCAAGGCCGCCCCGCCGCCGCCCGCCCAGGCGAAGACCAAGCTGAGCTACAAGGATCAGCGCGACTATGACCAATTGCCGGCGCGGATCGAAACGATCGACGCGGGTATTGCGCGGGACGAGGCGCTTTTGGCCGATCCGGCGCTGTACGTGCGCGATCCGAAGCGCTTCGACGCGCTGACCAAGGCGATCGAGGCGGCGCGCAGCGAGAAGGAGGCGGCGGAGATGCGCTGGCTCGAACTCGCCGAGCAGGTCGAGGGGCTGGGTTAGGCCGGCAGGTCCATCGTCACCGTCGTACCCTCGCGACCGCTCTCGGTGGTCAGCGTGCCGCCCGCCTGACGCGCAAAGGCCGGGATCAGCCGCGATCCCAGGCCATGGTCGAGACCGGCCGGCGCCGCGGCGGCCGGCATGCCGACGCCGTCGTCGCTGACCAGCAGCGTCCAGCCGCCGGGTCGCTGGCGGAAACCGACGGTGATCCGGCCGCCGGCGCGGCCGCCGAAGGCGTGTTTGGCGGCGTTGGTGACGAGTTCGTTGACGACGAGCCCGATCGACACCGCCCGGTCGCGCGGCACATCGACCTCGTCGCTTGAACAGGCAAGCGTGATGCCGCCGCGCAGCAGCAACGCATCCGCCAGCGCCGCGCACAGATCGCCGAGATAGGCGCGCATCTGCACCGCATCGCTCTGACCGACGCCGCGATAGAGGTGGCGATGCGCGCGCGCGATGCTCTCGACGCGGGCGAGCGCGGTGCCGAGGGCATCCGCCGCCTCGCCGTCCGCGCGGCGACGCTGGATGTCGAGGATCGACGCGACGATCGCGAAATTGTTCTTCATGCGATGGTCGATCTCCTGCAACAGCAGGTCGCGGTCGGCGATCTGCTGCTCGCGCTCGCGCGTCGCCCGCTCGACCGCGCGGCAGAAAAGTTCGGCGGTGGCGATCGTCAGCACGACCGCGAGCAGGATGAAGATCAACGTCACCCAGGCGGTGGCATCATCGCGGACGCCGAGCATCCCCGGTACGGTGACCGTCCAGGCATAACCGATGCCGAGCAGCGCCGAGATCGCCCCCGCCGGCCAGCGCGCGAGCAATGTCGCCAGCAGCATCATCGGGAAGCACAAGGCGAAGGGCGCCCCCTTCCCCACCGTGATCCGATCGAGCGCGCTGTACAGCAGGATCGCGAGCACGGCGCTGACCAGACCGACCGCACATTGCGTGACGATGCGCGGTATCCGCGGCGCGAAACGCGTCGTCAGGTCGAGTTGGCGGAACCGTTGCACGCGCGAATTGAGCCGCGACGGACCAATGCTGTCAAGTACAATAGAACCTAGATGACAAAGTGTTTACCTGATCTGCCGCAAGTCGCGCCCCGCACGGCCGGCGAGTTCGACGATATATTGCCACGCCACACGGCCCGATCTGCTGCCGCGGCGCGTCGCCCAATTGATCGCCTGCCCAGCGTCGAAGGGAAGATCATAATGTCCGGCATAGGCCGCGACGATCGCGCAATAGGCGTCCTGATCGAGGACGTGAAAGCCAAGGCTCAGCCCGAACCGGTCGGCGAGCGCGAGCTGGTCGTCGATACTGTCGCGCGGGTTGATCGCCTGTGCCTCGCTGCCGGCGCTCGCCGCGGCGCCCTGCTCGACCATGTCGCGCGCGACGAGGTGGCGGCGGTTGGCGGTGACGAGCAGACGGACATTGTCGGGCCGCGCCTCCGCACCGCCCTCGAGCAACGAGCGCAGCGTCCGCGCCTCCGCCGCGCCGTCGAAGCCGAGATCGTCGAGGAACAAGGCGAACGCCCGCGGCACGCCGGCCAGTCGGGCAAACAGCTTCGGCAGCGTATCGATCGCAGCGACCTCGACCAGTGCGATGTCGCCGCCCTCCGCCTGCACCGCGCCGATCGTCGCCTTGACCAGCGCCGACTTGCCGGTGCCGCGCGCGCCCCACAGCAGCACGTCCTGCGCCGCCGCACCGGCGGCGAGCCGGCGGAGATTGACGAGCAATGCGTCGCGCTGCCGCTCGACGCCGATCAACAGCTCGAGCGGCAGCGGCGCAAAGGCGCGCGCGGCGATCAGCGCGCCGTCACGCCAGACATAGGCGGGATGCGCGCGGGGATCGTCCCCGACGGGCGGCGGCGGGGCGAGGCGTTCGAGCGCGGCGGCGATACGCTCAAGAGGATCGGTCATGCCGCGCTCATGACCCCGCCCCGCCGCAGGCGCAAGGCGTCAGGCGGCGATACGGCGGGCGTGCGCGGCGATGACCGGGTCGGCGGGGGCAAGGCGCACCGCCTTGGCGGCGAGCTGGCGGGCGCCGTCCAGATTGCCGGCGGCGGCGAGCGCAACCGCATAGGCATCACAGACGGCGGCATTCATCGGCGCGAGGCGATAGGCCGCGCGACCGTAGCGGCTGGCGACCGCGCCGTCGCCATCGGCGTCGCTGCCCGCATAGGCGAGCGCGAGATCGGCGAGCAATGCGGCATCGCGGTTGCCGGCGATCCGGCGCACCGCCTCCAGCGTCTCGATCGCGGCGTCCTCGTCGCCGCCCTGCACCTGCAACCGACCGAGCAGGCGTCGTCCGACGAGGCTCTGCGGATTCTGGCCGAGGTAGAGCGAGAGCGCCGCCGCGGCATTGCGCGGGCGATCGGCGCGTCCCCAGGCATCGACCAGCCGCAGCATCGTCGGTTCGTCGAAGCTCAGGCTGGCGGCGCGGGCGTAGCTCTGCGCGGCATCGGCATAGCGCCCGGACACGGCGAGCGCATCGCCGAGCGCGATCTGCGCGGCGGGAGCGCCGGGACTGGCGGCGACGAGCGTCCGGGCGCGCGCTATCGCCCCCGCGGTATCGCCGGCGGCGAGCTGCGCGCGGATCACGCCCAGCAGGTAATTGGGATCGCCCGGCGCCTGGCGGGCGGCGGCGAGCAGGGTCGCGGCATCGTCGTCGCTGGCGAAGGCGATCGCGCCGCCATGCGCGCCGATCGCGGCACGATCGAGGAAGCGCGCTGCCGCGACCCGGTCGCCGCGCGCCTCAAATCCACGCGCGACCAAGGTCAGCGTATAGGCGTCGGCATCGTCGCGCAGCGCGATCGGACGAAGCTGATCGAGCCCGCCCTGAATATCGCCCGAGCGCAGCAGCGCGGCGCCGAGCAGGCGGCGGAGGCTGACGTTCAGCGGCTGATCCTCCGCGAGCGGACGCCAATCGCCGATCGCCCGCTCGGTCTGGCCGCGTGCGTAATCGAGGCCGCCGGCGAGCAGCGCCGCGCCCGGCAGATCGGCCACCGCATCCCCCGCCCGTTGCAGCAGATCGCGGGCTAGCGCGCCGCGTCCGGCACGCGCGGCGAGCACCGCCTGAAGATAGAAGGCCTGCGGGCTGCCCGGCCGGGCGGCGAGCGCGCGGCGGGTCGCGGCGAGCATGTCGACGTTGCGCCCCACCTCGCCGAGCGTCGCGGCATATTCGATCAGCGCCGGATGGTAATACGCGTCGCGGGCCAGCGCCGCCTCGAACCAGGGCAGCGCCGCGATCGGGCCATAGCGCGTGCGGACCACTTCCGCCTGCAACGCGAGCGCGACCGGATCGCCCGGCGCGAGCCGCTGTGCGCGGGTCGCGGCGTCGGCGGCGGCGGCGATCTCGCCCGCATCGAGCCGGATGCGGCCGAGGTCGGTCCAGGCCCCGGCGTCGCGCGGCGCGCGGGCGAGCCATGCGAGCAAATCATGCGCGGCGGTGGCGCTGCCGCCCTGCATCGCGCGCGCGCGGGCAGCGGCGCGGATCGCCTCGCCATCGCCGGGTGCGGTCGCGGCGGCATCGAGCGCGGCCGGCCAGTCGGACTGGAGGAAACGCGCCCGCGCCCGCAGGCCCGCCAGTCGCGCCGCCGGCTCATGCAGGGCGGCCGCCCGGCTCAGCGCACCCTCCGCGGCCAGGCCGTCGCCAAGTTGCAGATAGCTGCGCGCGAGAAGCAGCAACGCCGGCTGCGACTGCGGTCGGCTCGCCAGCGCGGCCAGCGCGTGATTGCGCGCCGCGCTATAGTTGCCAAGCCCGTAAGCGGTCCGCGCATCGCGCAGGGCAACGACCGGATCGGCGCGGGGCGGCGGGCGCAGCGCCAGCCATGCCGCCAGCAGTGTGGCGAGCAGCAGCACCGCCAGCGCGACCGCCTGCCCCCGTCGCAATCGCGGCAGGCGGGGCAGCCGCAGCCGGCGACGCCGCCCCGGCAGCAGCGGATAGCGCCGCTCAGCCATGCAGATCATAGCTTTTGAGCAGATCGTAGAGCGTCGGCCGGCTGACGCCGAGCAGCCGCGACGCGCCCGAGATATTGCCGTCCGACTGCGCCAGCGCCTGCCGGATCGTCCGCCGGTCGACGCTTTCGCGCGCGCTGCGCAGGTTGAGCGGCAACGCGACGTCGGGATCGGCGAGATCGAGGTCGGCGGCGGTGACGAGCTTGCCGTCGGCCATAATCACCGCGCGCTTGATGCGATTCTCCAGCTCGCGGACGTTGCCCGGCCAGCGCCACGCCTCGATCGCGGCGAGCGCGTCGGGGGCGAGGCCGGTGACGGCGAGGTTCATCGCCTCGGCGTGGCGACGCAGCAGCGCACGCGCGAGCAGGCTGGCATCGCCGGGCCGCTCGGCAAGGCTCGGGATGCGCACGACGATCTCGGCGAGGCGGTAATAGAGATCCTCGCGGAACCGACCATCGACGACCATCGCGGCGAGGTCCTGATGCGTCGCGCAGACGATGCGCGTATCGACCGGGATCGGCTTGCGCCCGCCGATCCGCTCGATCACCCGCTCCTGCAGAAAGCGCAGCAGCTTGACCTGCAACGGCAGCGGCACGTCCCCGATCTCGTCGAGGAACAGGGTGCCGCCGACCGCCTGTTCGATCTTGCCCGGCGTCGTCTTGACCGCCCCGGTGAAGGCGCCCTTCTCATGCCCGAACAGCTCGCTTTCGAGCAAGGTTTCGGGAATGGCGGCGCAGTTGATCGCGACGAACGCGCCGCGGCCGCGCGGCGAATGATCGTGCAGCCCGCGCGCGAGCAACTCCTTGCCGGTGCCGCTCGCGCCGAGCAGCATCACCGATACGTCGGCGGGGGCGACGCGCTCGACGGTGCGCACCACCGCCGCCATCTCGTCCGATGCGTAGAGCAGCCCGCCGAACCCGGCAGCGGGCGCGGCGCGCGCCGCGAGGCGGCGGTTTTCGGCTTCGAGCGTATGGACGTGAAAGGCGCGCGCGACGATCAGCGCGAGCGCGTCGATGTCGATCGGCTTGGCATAGAAATCCCACGCGCCGAGCGCGATCGCCTGCAACGCGCTCTCCCGCGCGCCATGCCCCGAGGCGACGATGATCTTGGTGTCCGGCTTGAGCGCGAGCATCTCGGCCAGCGTCGCAAAGCCTTCGCTGGTGCCGTCGGGATCGGGCGGCAGGCCGAGGTCGAGCGTCACCACCGCGGGCTCGTGCAATCGCAGCGCCTCGATCGCCTCGGCGCGGGTCGCCGCGGTGACGATCCGATAGCCCTCGAACGCCCAGCGCAACTGGCGTTGCAGCGCGGCATCGTCCTCGACGATCAGCAGGACGGGCGTGTCGGTCATGCAGCATGCTCCAGCAGGCGGGCGGCAGGCAGAGTGAGGCGGAAGCAGGTGCCCTCGCCCTCGCGGCTGACGACGGTGAGCGTACCGCCCATATCGTCGGCGAGCTGGCGCGCCTCATAGGCGCCGATGCCGAAACCGCCGGGCTTGGACGAGGCGAACGGGCGGAACAGCTGGTCGCGGATGAAGGCGGCGCTCATCCCGCAGCCGTGATCGATGACCTCGACGAAGGCGGCCTGCGCGTCGCCGCCGGCAATCAAAGCGATCGCCGCCCCCGCCGGACTCGCCTCGATCGCATTCTGGAGCAGATGGCCGAGCAATTGTTCGAGCCGGCCCGGCTGCGCCATGGCGACTCCCGAGCCCGAGACCTGCACCGGATGCTGCGCGCGCCGCGCCGCGGCGAGGCGCAGCGCGAGTGCGGCGAGGTCGACCGGCTGGACCGGCTCGGCGCTGGCGCGGTGATGCTGCGACAGGCGGGCGAGCAGGCCGTTCATCCGGTCGGCGGAGTCGCGCAGGGTGGCGACCATGTCGGCGCGGAAGTCGGGATTGTCGGCGTGGCGCTCGGCATTGCGCGCGACGAGACTGAGCCCGCTGACCAGATTCTTGATGTCGTGCATGATGAAGGCGAAGCGGCGGTTGAATTCGTCGAAGCGCGCGGCGTCGGCGAGCGCCGCATGGGCGCGATCCTCGGCGAGATAGCTCGCCGCCTGTCGCCCGGCGACGCGGAGCAGGTCGAAATCCTCCCAGTCGAGCGCACGGTCGATCGGCGGGCGGGCGAGCAGGATGGCGCCGATCAGGCTGGCGCCGTGGATCAGCGGCACCAGCGCCCAGGCGTCGGCCGACTCGCGCATCCAGTCGGGGATCACCGCCGCTTCGTCGGCGGGCGCGTCGCCGCGGCGGACCTGATCGAGCTCGACGATGCGCGCGCTGGTCGCGAGATGGTCGCGCAACGCCGCCTCGCCGCCGCCGGCCTCCTGCCATTGCCACGCCGCGCCGACGCCGAGGCCGTTGCCGTCCGGAACGAGCAGCAGGCCAGCGGGCGAGCCGGTGAGGTCGGCGATTGCCCGGACGATGCGGCGGTCGAGCGGGTCGGCGCCGGGCGCGCCGAGCGTCGCGGTGAACCGCTGCCATTCGGCCCGATAATCGTAGCGGTGGCGGAAGAAATGCTTGGCGACCTTCACCTTGAGCCAGGCGCGCAGCCACGGCGTCGACAGCAGGGTGATGAGCGCGGTGGTCGCGCCGAGGATGATCGCGGTTTGGACGAGGCGGACGGCGTCACCGGCATAACGGCCGGCGAACTGGGTGAGGAGTACCGTCGCGCCCGCATAGGAGAGGATCGCAAGCAGCGAGATCCCGCGCAGCACCACGCCATGCGATACGGCGAGCCCATGCACCCGGCGACGCACGGCGAGGACGAGCGCGACGCCGGTGACGGCAAAACCGCGCATCGCGATTGCCTGCGGCGGCGCCGCGCCGAAGCCGTAGGCGAGCATCGCGACGATCAGGTCGATCCCCCACAACCCGCCGAGCGCGACCGCGAGCGGCAGCGCCGGATGCGGCGTCGCGCTTTCGCTGCTCGCGACGTGATGCGCGAGCATCAGGCCGGCGACCGCGGCAAGCATCACCGCGATCAGCCGCAGCTCGCCGATCGCCTCGCGTGCGGTATGCGGCAGCGGCAGCACGCCGAGCATCGCGAGCAGCCCCGCCGCGGCAGTCAGCGTCGCCGCCACCGCATAGACGGCGTAGAGCGACAGCCCGCCGCTCCGCCGCCCGCGCACCGCGGCGAGCAGCACCGCGAGCCAGGCGAGATCGCGCAGGCATTCGGTCACCCGCGCGGCGACGTCGCCCGCGCCGATCCCGGCGACGGCGAGCGCCCACAAGGCAGTCAGCAACGCGGCGAGCGTGACGCCGCGATCCTTCTGCGCCAGCGCCGCCCGCAGCGCGCCGAGCGCAAGCAGCCCGAAAGCCAGCGCGGCAAGCGCATGGCCCCAGAGGATCAGCGCCGCCATCGGCTCAGCGCGCGCCCGTCGGCCACAGCACGACGCGCAACGTCTGCAACAGGATCAGCAGGTCGAGGAAGGGCGAATAGTTCTTGGCGTAATAGAGGTCGTATTCGAGCTTGTGGCGCGCATCCTCGATCGAGGCGCCATAGGGATAGTTGATCTGTGCCCAGCCAGTGATGCCGGGCTTGACCATGTGGCGCTCGGCATAGAACGGCAGCTGGCCTTCGAGCTGCTCGACGAATTGCGGGCGTTCCGGACGCGGGCCGACGAAGCTCATCTCGCCCTTCAGCACCGCCCAGGTCTGCGGCAGCTCGTCGATCCGCACCATGCGGATGATCCGGCCGATGCGGGTGATGCGCGGATCGTCCTTCTCCGCCCAGACCGCCTTGCCCGCGACCTCGGCATCCTGCCGCATCGAACGAAGCTTCACGATGTCGAAACACTGGTTGTACAGGCCGACGCGGCGCTGACGGTAGAAGGCCGGCCCCTTCGATTCGAGCTTGATCGCCGCGGCGGTGAGCAGGATCAGCGGCAGGGTCAGCACCAGCAGCAGCAGGCTGACGACGACGTCGAACGCACGCTTGAACACGCTCGACAGCATCCGCCCCGAGGCGAAGCCGTCGGAGAAGATCAGCCACGACGGATTGACCGAATTGAGATCGATCCGCCCGGTCTCGCGTTCGAGGAAGGTCGAGATCTCGCTGACCGCGACGCCCGTGGTGCGGACGCGGAGCAGGTCCTTGAGCGGCAGCGCATTGCGTCGTTCCTCGAGCGCGAGCACCACCTCGCCCGCGCCATGATCGACGACATGCGCGGCGAGATTGGGAATGGCGTCACGCGGCACCGCGCCGGCGACGACCGGCGGGCCTTCGCCCATCGCCACATAGCCGGCGACGATGACGTTGGCGCCGGGCTGGTCGGCGAGCGCGCCGATCCGCGCCGCCCGATTGCCGGCCCCGAGCACGATGATCCGCCGCTTGAACGTATCACCGCCGAGCGTCCGCCCGAGCAGCGCGCGCACCACGACGAGCAGCAGCGCCGCGATCAGCGTCGCATAAGCGAGGTTCGACCGCCACAGCGCGACCGGCGGGATCAGGAAGAACAGGATCGACAGGAAGGCGACGCCGATCAGCAGCGCGACGACCAGCCGCGCCGCAGCGAAGCGCAGCGACAGGAACGAGCCGACGCCATAAGCGCCGACCGCGATCAGCGCGATCTGCAACGCGGCGGCGAAGGCGAACAGCTGCGGCAGCCGCGTCGTCACCGGCAGCACGTCCATGCCGATCTGCCGCGCCCGAATCACCCAGCCGAGCTCCGCCGACACCAGCAGCAGCATCGCATCGACCACGCCGAGCAGCAGCACGGCATAGGGGACATAGTGCTTGAACAAGCGGATCATCCGAGCGCCTCCCCCTGTCGGCCTGTAAGCTTTTCCGACAGACGGGTAGGCAGGTGACACAAAAAGGGAAAGAAAAGTTGAACGACGCGCCCGCGACGGTCGTTTCGCCCTCGCCTCAATTCGGATAGGAAGACCTGTCCCCAAGGAGTTAAGCGACCATCATGACGATCGTACCTGTGATCCTTTCCGGAGGGTCCGGCACCCGCCTGTGGCCGATGTCGCGGCCCGAAATGCCCAAGCAGCTGCTCGCCCTGACCGCCGAGGAGACGATGCTCCAGCTCACCGCGAAGCGCGCGCACGGCGAGGCCTTCGCCGCGCCGATCGTCGTGGCCAATGCGCGCCACGCCGATCACATCGACGAGCAGCTCAATGCGGTCGGCGCGACGCCGCAGGCGGTGATCCTGGAGCCGGTCGCCCGCAACACCGCGCCGGCGATCGCGCTCGCCGCGCTCGCCGCCAAGGGCGAAGACGCGCTGCTGGTGATGCCGTCGGATCACGTCATCGCCGACGTGCCCGCCTTCCATGCCGCGATCGAGGCGGCGCTGCCGCTGGTCAACGACGGCTGGCTCGTCACCTTCGGCATCGCGCCCGACGCGCCCGAGACCGGCTATGGCTGGATCAAGGTCGGCGAGGCGCTCGCCGACGGCGTCCATCGCGTCGCGCGCTTCGTCGAAAAGCCGATCCGCGAACGTGCCGAAGAGATGCTCGCCTCGGGCGATCATGCCTGGAACGGCGGCATCTTCCTGTTCCGCGCCGACATCTTCCTCGGCGCGCTCGCCGCGCACGCGCCCGGCATGCTGACCGCGACGCAGGACGCGATGACCAAGGCGCGCCGCGACGGCGTGCGCATCTACCCGGACGAGACCGCATTCGGCGCCTCGCCGTCCGACTCGATCGACTATGCGGTGATGGAGCGCGCCGAGCGCGTCGCCGTCGTGCCGGTCGCGATGGGCTGGAGCGACGTCGGCAGCTGGGATGCGCTGCACACGATCAGCGCGCGTGACGCGCAGGGCAATGCGCATCGCGGCGAGGTGCTGGCGATCGACACGCACGATTGCCTGATCCGGTCGGACGGGGTGCGGATCGCCGCGGTCGGCGTCAGCGACCTGATCGTGGTGGCGAGCGGCAACGACGTGCTGATCCTGCCGCGCGGCCGCAGCCAGGAGGTCAAGAAGCTGATCGAGGCGATGAAGGACCGCTGACTCAGCGGATCGACAGCGTCCACGCCAGCAGCCCGGCGAGCCCCGCCGCGCCGATCAGCAGCTGGCGGGGACGCAGCCGCGCGAAATAGGCGGGCGCATTGCCCGCCAGCGCGGCACGACGATCGACGAAGGCGGCGAGGACATAGCCGAGCGTCAGCGGGATCAGGGCGAGCCACGGCACGACGATCACCAGCCCGAGGCCGGCGAGCGTGAAATAGCCGATGCTCGCCGCGATCTCGACCGGCTTCGAGGCGTGGCGATTGCCGAAGCCGAAACCGCGGCGGACGCCGGCGATGAAGGCGAGCACCAGCGCCGCCCAGATGATACCGAGCCGCACCGCCCAGACCGGCCACGGCATCGGCAACAGCCACGCCCCCGCGCCGGCCGCGACCAGCGGCAGCATCGGGCCATAGCCGAGCAACAGGCCGTCGGCGGGGACGTCGGGGCGATCAGCATCATCGTTCATGACGCCGCCAACGAGCCACGCCGCGGCGGGTTGCGTCAGGGCAGCACCAGCCGCACCCCGTCGATCCGCCGTGCCCGCAGCGCCATCGCCGCGGGCAGGGTGCGATCGTCGGTGACGACGTAGAGCCGGCCCGGCACGCGCGTGCCGCGGCGAAAGGCGTCGGCCTCGGCGTGCAGGCGGGTGACCGCGGCGCGATCGGCGCGCGCGGCATAGACGTTGGTGACCGGGCGGTGCAGCTTGGCCGCCTGCCATGCGATCTCCTGGAACAGGCCGAGGTCGCGGGTCACATCGCCGGGCATGAAGGCGATGCTGCGCGCCGAGGCGATCGTCCCGATCCAGCGCGGATCGCGCAGCCGCGACGCCGGCGCGCGCGCCGCAGCATCACTCTGCGCGCGGATCGCATAGGCCATGGCGTCGAGATCGACGATCTGGATGGTCAGCACCGCCACCAGCAGCAACGCGGCCCGCTCGGCCGAAAGGCGGTAGACGGCGAGCAAAGCGACGAGGATGAGGACATAGCCGACCGGCCAGAACAGCCGCCCCGACGCACGCACGGGATCGAGCAGCAGCCGGACCGTCTCGGGCAGCGGCAATCGTACCACCGCGATGATGGCGAGCATGATCAACGCCGGCGCGAGGCCGCGCAGCCGATCGAGCGTCACCCGCTGACGCGCATCGGCGGGCAATCGTAGCGCGGCGAGGATCGCGGCGGCGACGAGCAGCAGACCGCCCGCGCCGAGATAATGGAAGCCTTCGAACCCGCGCCCCGGGCTGGTCTCATGCGCCGGCAGCAGATTGGTGAAGGACGGGATCGCCGGGTTCCACAGAGCGTCGAGCGGCATCGAGTAGAAACCGAAATTGCCTGCCGGCAGCTGACCGCCGACGCCCAGCCAGTGCGCCAGCAGCGCGACGAGCACCAGCACCGCCGTGCCCTGCCCCAGCACCGCGATCCGCTCCGGGCGCGGTCCTTGCGTAAAGCGCACCAGCAGCGCCGACGCCCAGATCGCACCGACCATGACCAGCAGATAGCTGTGGATCAGCGCGGCGAGCACGATCAGCGGACCCCACCAGCGCAGGGTACGGCTGCGCACGGGATCGAGGAACAGCCAGAGCGCGGCGAGGATCAGCCAATGCGCCATCAGATTGGCGTGGACGAAGCGGTTGAACAATGTCGGCGGGAAGGCGAGCAGCGCCACGCCGATACACAGCGCCACCGGCCCCGGCGCATGACGGCGGAGCAGCGCCCAGGCGAACAGCGTCTGCACGATCAGGCAGAGCAGGATGAACGGACCGATCAGCTGCGCATCGCCGGGAAGCAGCGGCGATGCCAGCTTGGCGGCGAGCGTAACGAGCGGGTTGCTGTCGGTGAACAGCACCGGCACCCCCTGCGGCGCATTGAGCAGATATGTGCGCAGCGACAGGCCGGCGGCGGGATCGTAGCGATAGGCGTGCAGTCCCAGCGCATTCTCGCCCGCGTCGCTGCCGTTGAGCAGCCAGCCAACGTTGCCGATATCGAGGGTCTCGACATGGAAGAAGGCGAGAAACGCCAGCATCGGAAGCAGCAGCAGCAAGACGGGGGTGACGGAGCGGCGCATGGCCGCAGTCTGCCCGCACGACGGGATATTTTTGGTTAATGACGCCACGATGCAAAAAGGGACCGGCGGTCGCCCGTACGGTCCCTTCGCGTAGGTCGTGGCTGGTGCGGACGGGTTCGGCCGGGCCGACCCGCCGGACGCTCCGATGCCGGTGTCGGGGCAGGCAGCGCCCGCCCCGATGCCGGATCAGAAGTCCATGCCGCCCATGCCACCCATGCCGCCACCGCCGGGCATGGCCGGAGCCTTGTCCTCGGGCAGTTCCGACACGGTCGCTTCCGTGGTGATCAGCAGACCGGCCACCGAGGCGGCGTTCTGCAGCGCGGTGCGGACGACCTTGGTCGGGTCGATCACGCCGGCCTGGACCAGGTTCTCGTAGGTGTCGGTCGACGCATTGAAGCCGAACGACGTGTCGGTCTGGTCGAGCAGCTTGCCCGAGACGACGGCGCCGTCGTGGCCGGCGTTCTGCGCGATCTGACGCACCAGTGCGGTCAGCGACTTGCGGACGATGTCGATACCGCGGGTCTGGTCCTCGTTGACGCCGTTGACGCCTTCGAGCGCCTTGGTAGCGTAGAGCAGCGCGGTGCCGCCACCGGGGACGATGCCTTCTTCGACGGCCGCGCGGGTCGCGTGCAGCGCATCGTCGACGCGGTCCTTGCGCTCCTTGACCTCGACCTCGGTCGAACCACCGACCTTGATCACGGCCACGCCGCCGGCGAGCTTGGCGAGACGCTCCTGGAGCTTCTCACGGTCGTAGTCGCTGGTGGTGTTCTCGATCTGCGCACGGATCGCCTCGGTGCGGCCCTTGATCGCATCGGCTTCACCCGCACCGTCGATGATGGTGGTGTTGTCCTTGTCGATCGTAACGCGCTTGGCGGTGCCGAGCATGCCGACGGTGACGTTCTCGAGCTTGATGCCGAGGTCTTCCGAGATCATCTCGCCCTTGGTCAGGATCGCGATGTCCTCGAGCATCGCCTTGCGGCGATCGCCGAAGCCCGGAGCCTTGACCGCTGCGACCTTGAGGCCGCCGCGCAGCTTGTTGACGACGAGCGTGGCGAGCGCCTCGCCCTCGATGTCCTCGGCGATGATCAGCAGCGGACGACCCGACTGCACGACCGCTTCGAGGATCGGCAGCATCGCCTGCAGGTTGCTGAGCTTCTTCTCGTGGATCAGGATGTACGGATCGTTGAGTTCGACCGTCATCTTCTCAGGGTTGGTGATGAAGTACGGCGACAGATAGCCGCGGTCGAACTGCATGCCCTCGACGACGTCGAGCTCGAAATCGAGACCCTTCGCTTCCTCGACGGTGATCACGCCTTCCTTGCCGACCTTCTCCATCGCTTCCGCGATCTTCTCGCCGACTTCACGGTCGCCGTTGGCCGAGATGATGCCGACCTGCGCGACTTCCGACGAACCCGAGACGGGCTTCGAGCGCGCCTTGATGTCCTCGACGACCTTCAGGACGGCGATGTCGATGCCGCGCTTGAGATCCATCGGGTTCATGCCGGCGGCCACCGACTTCATGCCCTCGCGGACGATCGCCTGCGCCAGGACGGTCGCGGTGGTCGTGCCGTCACCGGCGATGTCGTTGGTCTTCGAGGCCACTTCGCGCACCATCTGCGCGCCCATGTTCTCGAACTTGTCCTTGAGCTCGATTTCCTTGGCGACGGTGACGCCGTCCTTGGTGATGCGCGGTGCGCCGAAGCTCTTGTCGATCACGACGTTGCGGCCCTTCGGCCCAAGCGTCACCTTCACCGCATCGGCGAGGATGTCGACGCCGCGGAGGATGCGCTCACGCGCGTCGCGGCCGAATTTTACGTCCTTGGCTGCCATGGTGGCTACCCTTTCAAATGACGAATGTGGAAACTAGCGACGGTAAGCGGACGTCTCAGCCAACGATGCCGAGGATGTCGCTTTCCTTCATGATGAGCAGGTCTTCGCCGTTGACCTTGACCTCGGTGCCCGACCACTTGCCGAACAGGATCTTGTCGCCGGCCTTGACGTCGAGCGGGGTGATCGTGCCGTTCTCGGCGCGCGCGCCGGTGCCGGCAGCAACGACCTCACCCTCTTGCGGCTTTTCCTTGGCGGTGTCGGGGATGATGATCCCGCCAGCCGTCTTCTCTTCCGCCTCAACGCGGCGAACGAGGACGCGGTCGTGCAACGGACGAAAGTTCATTGCGAAGTCCCTCTTCAGGTCAGTGTTACAGATTTCTGGCACTCCCGGATGAGGAGTGCCAACGCCGCGGATATGTGCCGCGACCACGGGATCGTCAAGACCGTCGATGCCGCAAAATGACAGCGATCGGCGGCAGACGGTGCGCGCGACGGGGCGGAGAGTGACCTATCCTGCCGTTCCCCACCCCGCTGCCGTTCACGCTGAGCCTTGTCGAAGCTCCTTCATTCCCGAACGTTACGCCCGCGGGAAGGCCCGTTTCGAGACGCTCAGCCCGCGATCACCACGTCGCGATAGCGCGGATTGAGCAGATGGAAGGCGAACAACGCGACGAGATAGGCGAGCCCACAGGCGACAAAGAACGGGCCGTAGCTGCCGACCGTATCGAGCAGCAATCCCAGCGTCTTGGAGGCAATGAAGCCCCCCGCCGCACCGGCGAAACCGCCGAGGCCGATCAGCGTCCCCTGCGCATAGCGGGGAAACTGGTCGCCGGGCAACGCGAACAAATTGGTCGAGAAGCCCTGATGCGCCGCACAGGCAAGCCCGATCATTCCGACCGCGATCCAGATGCTGCTCGCCTGCGCGGCGAACATCACCGGCAGCGCGAACAGCGCGCAGACGAACATCGCGCGCTTGCGGGCACGTCCCGTCGCGACGCCGCGCTTGAGCAGGCGCGACGAATACCAGCCGCCGGCGATCGCACCGAGATCGGCGAGGATATAGATGGCGACCAGCGGCGGCCCGAAATTCTTGAGGTCGTAGCCATACCGGCTGTGGAAGAAGTCGGGCAGCCAGAACAGGAAGGTCCACCAGACCGGATCGATCAGGAAACGCCCGGTCATATAGGCCCAGGCCTCGCGATGGCGCAGCACCGCGAGGAAGCCCGCGCGACCGACGTCATCGGCCGGCTCCGCCTCGATCCAGGCGCGCTCCTCGGCGGTGACGCGGGGATGCGCATGCGGCGGATGGTACAGCCGCCACCAGGCGGCGAGCCAGACGAGGTTGAACAGGCCGGTGATGATGAATGCCCAGCGCCAGTCGAGCACCATCCGCACGACGATGAAGCTGATCAGCAGCGGCGTCACCACCGCGCCGACATTGGCGCCGGCGTTGAAGATGCCGATGGCGAAGGCGCGCTCCTTGCGCGGAAACCATTGCGAGGCGGCGGCGAGCGCGGACGGATAGGTGCCCGCCTCCCCGAAGGCGAGCGGGATGCGCGCGATCGCGAAGCCGGTGGTCGAGGTGACCAAAGTCTGCGCGAAATGGCCGATCGTCCAGCTGCCCATGGCGAGCAGATAGCCGTTGCGCGCGCCGATCCGGTCGATCAGCCAGCCGAACAGCAGGAAGCCGAAGCCATAGGCGACCTGGAAGTAGCCAGTGATGTCGCCATAGCCGGCGTTGCTCCAGTCGTAGAGCGAGGTCAGCTGCGGCTTGAGCACACCGAGCACCAGCCGGTCGATATAGCTCAGCACCACCGCGGCGAAGAGCAGGCCGCAGATCAGCCAGCGGATCCGCCCGCGCGGCGGCGGCACCGCGTGGACGGCGGTTTCGGGGGCGGTGGCCGCCGCGTCGCCGATCGCGCTCATCTCACCAGCTCCACAGCGTGCCGTCCTCGAGCCGGTTCACCGGCAGATAGGCGCGTTTGTAGGCATGGGCGGCGGCACGGTCCTCGTCGATCGAGACGCCGAGGCCGGGCGCGTCGCCGGGGTGCATCGTCCCGTCGGTGAAGCGATAGGCATGCGGGAAGACCGCGTCGGTTTCTTCATTGTGCGGCATATGCTCCTGGATGCCGAAGTTCGGCACCGACAGGCCAAAATGCAGCGCCGCCGCCATCGCCACCGGCGACAAATCGGTCGCGCCATGGCAGCCGGTCCGCACCTGATAGAGGTCGGCGAGCGCGGCGATGCGGCGCAAATGGGTGATGCCGCCGGCATGGACGACGGTGGCGCGGATATAGTCGATCAGCTGGTTCTCGATCAGATGCTTGGCGTCCCAGATCGAGTTGAACACCTCGCCGACCGCGAGCGGCGTCACGGTGTGCTGGCGGATCAGGCGGAAGGCGTCCTGGTTTTCGGCCGGGGTCGCATCCTCGATCCAGAACGGGCGATAGGGTTCGAGATCCTTACCGAGCCGTCCCGCCTCGATCGGGGTTAGGCGATGGTGGACGTCGTGGAGCAGGTGCACGTCCCAGCCAAGCGCCTCGCGCGCGGCGGCGAAGAGTTCGGGGACGACGCGCAGATATTTCTCGGTCGACCAGACGCTCTCGCTCGGCAGGTCGCCGTCGGCGGGCTCGTAGCGCTGGCCCGGCTTGGCGACGCCATAGGTCGCGGCGAGGCCGGGGACGCCGCATTGCAGGCGGATCGCGCGATAGCCTTCGTCGCGATGGCGGATCGCGGTCTCGATCGTGTCGGAGATCGTCGTGCCATTGGCATGGCAATAGACGAGGCAGGAATCACGCGCCGCGCCGCCGAGCAACTGATAGACCGGCAGGCCGGCGATCTTGCCCTTGATGTCCCACAAGGCCATGTCGACCGCGGCGATCGCGGTCATCGTCACCGGGCCGCGCCGCCAATAGGCGCCCTTGTAGAGATATTGCCAGATATCCTCGATGCGATGCGCGTCGCGGCCGATCAGACAGGGTACGACATGCTCCTCGAGATAGCTGGCGACGGCGAGTTCGCGGCCGTTGAGCGTCGCGTCGCCGAGGCCGGTGGTGCCGTCGTCACAGACGATCTGGAGTGTGACGAAATTGCGTCCCGGCGACGTGACGATGACGCGGGCGGCGGTGATGATCGGCATCGGGCGTCCTTCAGGCGATATCGAGGGCGACGGACTGGACGTCGCGGCTGTTGCTTCCAGTCATGATAGAGAAGCGGCCGGGTTCGACCACTTCGCGCATGTCGCGATTCCACAGTCGGAACGCCTCCGGGCCGAGGTCCATGCGCACGGTGCGGGTCTCGCCCGGCTTGAGCGTCACCCGCGCGAAGCCGCGCAGCGATTTGACCGGGCGGGCGACCGACGACACCTCATCCCGCACGTAGAGCTGGACGACCTCGTCGCCGGTCCGCTCGCCGATATTGGCGACATCGACCTCGACGGTGACGCTGCCGCCGGTGCCGATCCGCGCCGCCGACAGCCGCGGCGGCGACAGACGGAATCGGGTGTAGCTGAGACCGAAGCCGAACGGGAACAGCGGCGCGTCGTCGTCGAACAGATAGCCGCGCCGGGCCGAGGGCTGGTGATCGTAATAAAAGGGCACCTGCCCGACGTCGCGGACCACCGTCACCGGCAGCTTGGCGCCGGGATTGACGTCGCCCCACAAAGCGTCGGCCATCGCATGCCCGCCCTGCTGGCCCATGTACCAGCATTCCAGCATCGCATTGGCGCCGGCGACGACGGCCGGCCAGCTCGGCGGGCGGCCGTTGATCGCCACCACCACTACCGGCTTGCCGGTCGCCTTCATCGCCTCGAACAGCGCATTCTGTTCGCCTAGCAGATCGAGCGAGGTGCGGTCGCCGAGATGCGTCTTGGCATAGCCTTCGCGGCTGGTCTGTTCGGTGTCGCCGATCGCGAGCAGGATGACGTCGGCGGTGGCGGCGAGCGTCGCCGCCTCGGCGATCAGCGCGCGGTTGCGCGCCGGATCGGCGAGCAGCACCTCGTTCGCCGAGCGATCCTCGCTCTGGGTGATGAATACGCCCTGCGCGTGGACGACCTCCGCCTTGCCCTTCATCTTGGCGCGGATGCCGTCGAGGAGCGAGACGGGATCGGTCGGCAGCGACGAATAGCCGCCGAGCCGCGCCACCGCGGCATTGGGGCCGATCACCGCGACGCGGCGATGGCGATCGGGCGACAGCGGCAAGGTGCCGTCGTTCTTGAGCAGCGTGATCGATCGCGCCGCCGCCTCGCGGGCCAGCGCCAGCGCCTCGGCATTGGCGGTCAGGCGCGCGGCGGCGCGCGGATCGATGCGCGGCGCCTCGAACAGGCCGGCGCGCATCTTGAGCGTCAGCATCCGCGTGCAGGCGGCATCGACATGCGCGAGCGGCACGCGGCCGGCGCGCACCTGATCGGCGAGCGTCCGATAGGCCACGCCGTCCGGCAGATCGCTGTCCACCCCGGCGGCGAGCGCGATCCGCGCCGCATCGCCGGTGTCGGCCGCGATGTGATGGAAATAGTCGAGCTCGGGGATCGCCGCATAGTCGCTGACGATCGCCCCGTCGAAGCCCCATTCGCCGCGCAGCACGTCGCCGAGCAGCCATTGGTTGGCATGGCTCGGCACGCCGTCGATCTCGTTATAGGACGGCATCACCGCGCCGATGCCGGTCCGCTCGACCACCGCGCGGAACGGCGGGAAGTAACTCTCGCGCAGCTCGCGCTCGCCGATCTGCGCGGGGGCGACATTGTTGCCTGCCTGCGGCTGGCCGTGGCCGGTCATATGCTTCAGCGTCGCGAACACCTTGCCGGGCGCCAGCTCCTTGCCCTCGCCCTGCAGGCCGTGGACCGCGGCGACACCCATCTCGCCGCACAGATAGGGATCTTCGCCGAACGTCTCCTCGATCCGGCCCCAGCGCGGATCGCGGGCGATGTCGACCACCGGCGACAGCGCCAGCACGGTGCCGTGCGCGCGCACCTCGCGGCCGATCACCGACTGGACGCGCGTCATCAATGCGGGATCGAAGCTGCCGGCGAGCGCGATCGCCTGCGGAAAGCTCGTCGCCTCGGGTGCCATATAGCCGTGCAGCGATTCCTCGTGGAACAGCACGGGGATGCCGAGCCGCGTCCGGGTCCGCGCCCACTCCTGCGCGGCGTTGACGAAGGCGATCGTATCGGCGGGCTTGCGCCAGCGGCCGGTGACGTCGGTGCCGGTGTTGGTGGCGGTCGCCGCGCCGCCGCGATCCGACGGCCGGGCGATCTGGCCGATGCCGTCGGGATAAGCGGTGCTGGCGCGCGCCGGATCGAACGCGCGCGCGTCATCCATTACGTCACGCTTGGTGGTCGACAGCGTGATCAGCTGCGCGACCTTCTCGTCCAGCGTCATCCGCCCGAGCAGATCGCGGACGCGCAGGTCGACCGGCGCGCGCACATCCTTGTACAGCGGCTGCGCAGGCCGCGCCGCCGCGGGCAGGAAGGCGAGCATCGAGGCCCCGGCGCTCCAGCGCAGCAGGTCACGACGGGACGATAGGACACGCGCGGTCAAGACAGTCTCTCCAGAATTGGCAGACCAGTACGATGCGGCTTGCCTGTTATGTTGATAGCGATAACAAGACCGGCGAAGCGCGGACTTGTCAATCGGTCGCGACGGGAGAGAGCCATGAAACACTATCGCGCGCTGATTGTAACATTAGGTGTCAGCTGGCTGGCGATCGCTGGTCCGGCCTGTGCCGATGACGGCTATGACCTGTGGCTGCGTACGCCCAAGGCCGTCGCCGGACCGGCGGCGGTGACGGCGATCGGCGACAGTGCGACGATCCGGCTGGCCGCCGACGCGCTGCGCCGCGCGCTGCCCGCGGGGACGCCGGCGGTGACCGTCGCCACGGCGGGCGATCCGCAGGTCGCGGCGCTGCGCCTGCCCTTCGCCGGGCTCGGCGACGAAGGCTATCTGGTGCGGCGGGTCAGCCTCGGCGGGCGGCAGGTGCTGCTCGTCGCGGGCAACAGCGATCGCGGCGCGCTCTACGGCGCCTTCGCGCTGTTGCGCGCGGTGGGTGACGGCGCGGACGCCGCGGCGGTGACGTTGCGCTCGGCACCCAAGGTCAAGCTGCGCGTGCTCGACCATTGGGACAATCTGGATGGCACGGTCGAGCGCGGCTTTGCCGGCCAGTCGCTGTGGGATTGGTGGTCGCTCCCCGACTTCGACGATCCACGCTACACTGATTATGCGCGCGCCAATGCCTCGATCGGCATCAACGGCACCGTGCTCAACAACGTCAACGCCAAGGCGGACAGCCTGACTGCGCCCTATATCGCCAAGGCGGCGAAGCTCGCCGCGGTGTTCCGGCCGTGGGGGATCAAGGTCTATCTGTCGGCGCGCTTCTCGGCGCCGATCGAGCTCGGCGGGCTGAAGACCGCCGATCCGCGCGACCCTACGGTCGCCGCCTGGTGGAAGGCGAAGGCGGACGAGATCTACCGCGCCATTCCCGATTTCGGCGGCTTCCTGGTCAAGGCGAACAGCGAGGGCCAGCCCGGCCCGCGCGATTACGGCGCGAGCCATGCGGACGGCGCCAACATGCTCGCCGCCGCGGTGCGCCCGCATGGCGGCATCGTCATGTGGCGGGCGTTCGTCTATGCCGAAACCGACCCCGAGGATCGCGCGAAGCAGGCGTATAGCGAGTTCAAGCCGCTCGACGGCAAGTTCGCCGACAACGTGCTGGTGCAGGTCAAGAACGGCGCGATCGACTTCCAGCCGCGCGAGCCCTTCCACCCTTTGTTCGGCGCGATGCCCAAGACGCCGCTGATGATCGAATTCCAGATCACCAAGGAATATCTCGGCTTCGCCACCCACCTCGCCTATCTCGGCCCGCTGTTCGCCGAGACGCTGCACGCCCGCACCGGACGCAAGCCCGGCGAGACGGTGGCCGACGTGGTCGACGGATCGGCGGAGGGGCACCGGCTGACCGGCATGGCGGGGGTCGCCAACATCGGCCGCGACCGCGACTGGTCGGGGTCGACCTTCAACCAGGCCAATTGGTATGCCTTCGGCAGGCTGGCGTGGGACCCCGATCTCGATCCTGCGGCGATCGCCCGCGAATGGGCGGGGCTGACCTTCGGCAACGATCCGCAGGTGATCGCCACCACGACCGCGATGATGGCGGGATCGCGGGAGGCGGTGGTCGACTATACCGGCGCGTTCGGGCTCGCGCATCTGATGGCGACGGGGCATCATTACGGGCCGGGGCCGTGGGTCGCCGATCTCGCCCGACCCGAATGGAATCCGACCTATTACCATCGCGCCGACCGCGGTGGCATCGGCTTCGAGCGCGGCGCGAGCGGAAGCGATGCGATCGCCCAATATGCCCCGTCGGTCGCGCGACAACTGGCCAAGCCGGAGACGACGCCGGAGCGCGAATTGCTCTGGTTCCACCATGTCGCCTGGGACCGGCGGATGGCGGACGGGCGGACCTTGTGGGAGGATCTGGTCGCGCATTACGACGCCGGTGTCGCCTATGTCGCGACGATGCAGAGCCAGTGGCAGAGCCTGCGCGGCAAGATCGACGCCGAACGCTGGCAGAAGACCGCGACCTATCTGTCGATCCAGCATCGCGAGGCACGCTGGTGGCGCGACGCCAGCCTCGCCTATTGGATGTCGGTCAACCAGCGCGCGCTGCCTGCCGGCGTCGCGCCGCCCGAACACGACCTCGCCTGGTACAAGGCGCAGAGCTTTCCCTATGCGCCGGGGCACACCTCCTGAACGCCGCCGAAGCGGGGTGCCCGGCGGCACCCCGCCGCCCGTGACACGCCTGTCGTCCCGACAAATCGGTCAGGCCAGCTGGCACTGCATCCGGAAAGACACACCCCGAAACACAATGACATGAATTCATTTGGCCTAACCGGATTGGCATTGACTTGCTGACCAATTCGACGAAGATAGCGCTATCAAGACCGCTGAGACGGGCATGACGAGGACGGGGATGATGATGGCATCGCTGACATTGCTGACGGCCCCCTGCCCCCGAGCGGCTCACGCCCGGCGACCTATCGCCGCGGGCTGAGCCCGCCGCTCCTGCCCTGCCGGCGGTGCGTGCCGCCGGCGACGATCATGACGCGCATCGCCGCAACGAACGGCAGCGCTCCACCAGAGAGGATATTCCAGCCGTGACCACCCGCACCCTTCGCCTGCGTCGCATCGCCCTGTTGTGCGCTACCACGCTCGGCACGCTGAGCGCCCAGATGGCCGCGGCGCAGGCGGTCCCGCCGCCCTCCGAACAGACCCCCGCCGACGGTCAGGACAACGGCCCCGCGGTCGCACCGGCGCCGCAGACCGACGAGACGCAGGGCACGCCGGGTGAGGACATCGTCGTCACCGGCTATCGCTCCAGCCTTGCCAAGGCGACCGACTCGAAGCGCGCCTCGACCGGCTTCACCGATTCGATCTTCGCCGAGGATATCGGCAAGTTCCCCGACACCAACATCGCCGAATCGTTCAACCGCATCCCCGGCGTGACGATCACCCGCGACGTCACCGGTGAAGGCACCAACGTCGCGATCCGCGGCCTCGGATCGAACTTCACCAACGTGACGCTGAACGGCGCGACGATCGCCGTCGCCTCGTCGGGCGCGACCGATGCGCAGGGCACCGACCGTTCGGTCGACCTCAGCTTCTTCCCGACCGATCTGTTCACCAAGCTGACCGTCAACAAGAGCTATACCGCCGACCTGCTCGAAGGCGGCGCGGCGGGCAATATCGACCTGCGCTCGGCGCGGCCGTTCGACCGCAACAGCTCGTTCCTCGCGTATAATATCCAGGGCACCAAGCAGACGCCGGAAGACCGGATCGGCGCGCGCGGCTCGCTGATCGGCAGCTGGCGCAACGATACGTTCGGCATCCTCGCCGGCGTATCGGCACAGCGGCTGTTCACCGAGACGCGCGGGTTCGAGACGATCGGCTACACCAACCCGGCGCTGACCGCGGCACAGTGCGGCGCGACCTCGGGCTGCAACACCACCGGCGGCGGCAACTGGACGATCCCGGCGACGGTGCCGGTCGGCGCCGGCGCAGGTCTGGTCGCCGGCACGACGATCGACCGCGCCTTCCTGCTCGCCAACAATCCCGGCGCGACGATCCAGCAGATCGACAACGGTCTGATCCCGCGCCTCGGCCGCACCGCCAACATCCGCGGCCCGCGCGATCGCCTCAACGCGATCCTCAGCGCCGAATGGCAGCCGACCGACACGCTGCATTTCTATATCGATGGTCTGTACGGCTATAAGAAGAACGACCTGATCCGCGAGGACATGGCGTGGATCGGCCGCAACGGCGCGACCATCCCGACCAACCTGACCTTCGACAAGAGCGATTGCAGCGCCGGCTGCACCGTCACCGGCGGCACCTTCGCCAATGCGCAGTTCTTCGACGAATTCCGCCCCTATATCGAAACCACCAAGCTGTTCAGCGTCAATCCGGGCGGTGAATGGGAGATCAACGACAAGCTCAAGCTGACGCTGCAAGGCAATTACGCGCGTTCGACCTTCCACCGCGAGAACCCGACCGTCGGCATGACGACGCCGCTCGGCGTCGGCAACACCGTCACCTATTCGAACACCGGCGGCATCCCGACGATCACCAGCTCGCTCGACCTCAACGATCCCAACAACTTCGGCTGGTACACCGGCAGCCGCGTCAGCGTGAACGACGAGCGCCGGCTCAACGTCAACAAGGGCTTCCGTGGCGACCTCGTCTGGGGCGACAAGTCGCTCAACCTCAAGGTGGGCGGCTCGTTCGACGACATTTCGCGCCGGATCAGCAGCTTCGATGCGTCGCAGCAGTGGCAGAACGCGGTCTGCGGCAACAATCCTAGCGTCTACGTGCCCTCGCCGAACACCCAGCCGCCCTGCGAAGGCCTGTATGCGCCGGGTGCGGCACCGGCCGGCTATCCGACCTATCCGGGCCTCGGCACCGGCTACAGCAGCGGCCTCACCGGTCCGGTCACCTATGGCGGCTCGCTCGTGCCGAACAGCGCCGCGCCGACCTATCTGAAGCCCGGCCCCGCCGGTTTCGTGACGGTCGACTTCCCGGCCTTTGCCGCAGCGACCAACTACAACTTCTACCACGACAATGCGCCCGAGAGCGGCTCGTCGACGACGGGTGCGAGCGGCGGCACGATCCGCGAGGTCAACAAGGGTCTGTTCGCCACGATCAACGGCGCGCAGGAGCTCGGCGGCAACATGCTGCGCTTCAACGTCGGCTTGCGCTACGTCAACACGATCCAGACGATCTCGGGCCGCGTCTCGGTTCCCGATCCGCGCAACACCACCGCGACCGGCGGCACGCTGCCCGACGGCAGCCGCTATCCGAACATCGTCAACATCGCCGAGACCCGCAACGTCTATTCGGAGTGGCTGCCCGCAGCGACCTTCGCCTATGACGTCAGCGAACATGCGGTGGTCCGCGTCGCCGGATCGCGCACGATGACCCGCCCCGATCCCTCGGCGCAGCTGCCGGGCGTCAACTTCAGCGCACCGTCGGCCGACCAGGCGTCGATCGGCAACCCGGCCCTCGCCCCCTATCTGTCGACCAACCTCGACCTCGGCTTCGAATATTACACCGGCCGTGAGGGCGTGATCAGCTTCAACGCCTTCCGCAAGTCGATCGAAGGGTTCACCACCACCGCGATCAACACGGTGCCGTTCTCGAACCTCGCGCAATATGGCATCACCTACGATACGCTGAACCCGACGCAGCAGATCGCGCTCAACTCGCGTGGCGGCCCGACCGCGGCGCAGGTGCAGGTGACCTCGCAGGTCAACGTGCCCAACAAGCTGACGATCAACGGCCTCGAATTCCAGTGGGTGCAGCCGCTCGACTTCCTGACCCGCCACATCGGCATCACCGGCTTCGGCTTCAACGCCAATGCGACGGTGGTCGATCAGCGCAGCGACGGCCCGGCGACGGCGTTCGGCGTGGCACCGTTCACGTACAACATCACCGGCTATTACGAGAAGAATGGCGTGATGCTGCGCGTCTCGACCACCTCGCGCGAAGGATCGCAGAGCAGTGGCCTGGCGCAGAACGGCATTCCGGCGGCGGCGCTGTACGGCACCGACTATACGACCTACGACTTCTCGTCGTCGTTCGACCTCGACAAGATCTTCGGGTTCGCCGGCGCGCCGCAGCTTACCATCAACGTCGCCAACTTCACCAATGCGACGCTGCGGTCGTACTTCCAGTTCGAGAATGCGACCTTCACCCAGTACAAGCCCGGCCGTCAGTTCCTCGTCGGCCTGCGCGGCACCTTCTAGGTCGCGACAGAGAGACACCGGCATGGCGATCACCAGACGCGATTGGATCGGCGGGGTGATCGCCGCCGGGCTGCTCGACGGCCCGCTCGCCGCGGCGGTGCGGTTCGACCGGCGCACGGCGGGGTTTGACATCACCCTGGCGGGCGGCGGCGTCACGCCCGTCTTCGTCGATGCGGCAGACTGGCCCGGCGTGCGGCGCGCCGCCGCCGATCTCGCCGCCGATATCGGCCGGGTGACAGGCACCGCGGCGCCACTGCTGACCGATCCTGCAAGGTTGGCGCCGCGGATCATCCTCGTCGGCGCGCTCGGCCGGTCGCCATTGATCGACCGGCTCGCCGCCGCCGGGACGATCGACGTCGCCGACGTGCGCGGGCGCTGGGAGGCGTTCGCCGTCCAGACCGTCGCCCATCCCTTTCCCGGCGTCGCCGAGGCGTTGGTCATCGTCGGCAGCGACAAGCGCGGTGCGATCTACGGTGCCTATGATCTGTCGCGGATCATCGGCGTCTCACCCTGGTATTGGTGGGCGGACGTGCCGGTGACGCGCCGTGCGCATGTCAGTGTCGCCCGCGGCCGCTATGTCGAGGGGTCACCCGCGGTCAAATATCGCGGCATCTTCCTCAATGACGAGGCGCCGTGCCTGTCGGGCTGGACGACGGAAAAGTTCGGCGGGATGAACGCCGACTTCTACGGCCGGTTGTTCGAACTGCTGTTGCGGCTACGCGCCAATTACCTGTGGCCGGCGATGTGGAACAACGCCTTTGCCGTCGACGATCCGCGCAACGCGCCGCTCGCCGACGACTATGGCATCGTCATGGGCACCTCGCATCACGAACCGATGATGCGCGCGCACAAGGAATGGACCGACCACCGCGCCAACTATGGCAACGGCGAGTGGAATTACGCGACCAACCGCGACGGCGTCCGCCGCTTCTTCGACGAAGGCATCGTCCGCAACGGCGCCAAGGAATCGATCGTCACGATCGGCATGCGCGGCGACGGCGACGTCGCGCTGGAGAGCACCGGCAACCTCCAGTCCGACATCCATCTGCTCGAAACGGTGATCGCCGACCAGCGCGCCATCATCGCGCAGCGCACCGGCAAGCCCGCCGACCAGACGCCGCAGGTGTGGGTACTGTTCACCGAGGTCTACAAATATTACGACGCCGGGCTCAAGCTGCCCGACGACGTCACGCTGATGTTCGCCGACGACAATGTCGGCAATCTGCGCCGCCTGCCCCTTCCCGCCGAGCGCGGCCGGCGTGGCGGCTTCGGCATCTATTTCCACATGGACATGCACGGCGGTCCGTTCGCCTATCAATGGATCAACTCCAATCCGCTGCCCAAGATCTGGGAGCAGATGAACCTCGCCAACCGCTATGGCGCGAACGAGATCTGGATCGCCAATGTCGGCGACCTGAAGCCGCTCGAACTGCCGATCGACTTCTTCCTGGCGATGGCGTGGAAGCCGGCGACGGTCGACAAGGACAGGATCGCGCAATGGACGCGCGACTGGGCGGAACGGCAGTTCGGCCCCGATCATGCCGCCGAGATCGCCGACCTCGTCACCCGCTACGCCAAATATAACGCGCTGCGGAAACCCGAGCAGCTCCGCCCCGACACCTTCAGCCTCGACCAGTATCGCGAGGCCGAGCGCGTGGCCGACGCCTGGACCACGCTGCTCCGCCGCGCCGACCGGCTCGAGCCGTTGCTCCGCCCCGATCAGCGCGACGCTTATTACCAGCTGGTGCTCTATCCGGTGCGCGCCTGCGCCAATCTCACGCTGATGTACATCGCCGCGGCGCGCAACGCCCGCAACGCGCGGCAGGCGCGCGCCAGCACGCGCGCCGAGGCGGAGGAGGTCCGGCGGCGCTTCCTCTACGATCATCAGCTGCGCGACACCTACAATCACGTCCTGGCCGGCGGCAAATGGAACCACCTGATGGACCAGACGCACATCGGCTATTTTGACTGGTATCCGCCCGAGAACGACATCATGCCGCCGGTCGCCGATCTCGACCTCACCGGGGTCGCGGGGTTCGGCGTCGCGGTCGACGGTGACGATCGGTCGTGGCCCGGCTTCTACCTGCCGCCGGTGCTGCCGACGCTCGACAGCCTGACGCGGCGGCCGACCTATCTCGAAGTCTATCCGCGCGGGGCAGCGCCGATCGCGCCGGTCGTGCGCGCGGACCAGCCGTGGGTGACGCTGCGCGAGGGACCGGCGTTCGGCGTCTCGCCGCGCGAACGGCGCTATTGGATCGACATAGACTGGGCACACGCGCCGGTCGGCCGGTCTGAGGCGGCGGTGACGGTCAGCGACGCGGGCGTCACGATCACCGCCAAGCTGACCGCGATCCGCGCCACCGCGCAGCAGGAGCGCGACGCGCGCGGCGCTTACGGCGGGCTTGCCGGCACCTTCGCGGTGCCGGTGACCGCCTTCGCGAGGCGGACGGTCGTCGACGGCGTGCGCTGGGAGGCGATCCCCGATTACGGCCGCGTGGCGGCGGCGATGTCGGTCTTCCCGGTCGATGCGGCTCCGGTCAGCGACCCGGCCCGCGCGCCGCGCCTGGAATATGACGTCTACCTCGCCGCGGCCGGGGCGTATCACGTCGATCTCGTCACCGGCGCGACGCTGGAGACGATCCCCGGTCGCACGCTCGGCGTAGCGGTGGCGCTCGACGACGGGCCGTTCGCCGTCAAATCGGTGTTCGGCGGGCCGGAGGGCGTGGCGCAGGATTTCCTCGGCGACCAACACCCGGTGACGACCGCGAACAACGCGCGGACGATGCGCTTCACCGTCACCGCGCACCGCGCGGGACGCCACCGGCTGGTCGTCGCGATGATCGACCCGACGATGGTGATCCAGACGATCGCGGTGTCGCAAGGGCCGACCAAGCCCAGCTATTTCGGACCGCCCTCGCCCGATCATATCTAGCCGCCAGCGGCGGGAGCAATGCGGCGCCTGGTCGGTGGCGCGCCGTAATCGACGGCAACGTGGTTGACGCTTTCTAATCCTCTATAATGAATCCGTGATCGACGAGGTGCGCCGCATCTCGCCGACCGTCGAACCGCAAATGGCGCCATCCACCGGTGCCATGACGATGCCTGCTCCGGCAGCGGAGGGGGCATTCCCGTATTGCACAAGGCTGACTTATGCGCGTCACCATCCGGGCGAAGCTCGTCTGCGTCTTTTCCGTCCTCATCCTGCTGTTGCTGGCGATCGTCGGCATCGGCATCTCGCGGTTCGAGATCATGGATCGGGCGATCAGCGACGTCATCGCCGGGCCGACGACACGCGCCATTCGCGCCTTGAGCTTTGACGAAGCCCTGCATGACGTGATGCTGAACGCGCGCGACATGACGCGATCCACCGACGATCTCGGCAGCCAGCACCGGTATGAGACGATGAAGCAACAGCGCGCCGTGGCGCAGCGCCTGCTCGATACCGCGCTCGCGCAGGCAACGCCGCTCAACCGGTCGCGATGGACCGGAATCGCCGATCGCTGGGCGCGTTATGTCGTCGTCAATGACGCGGTCGCCCATCTGGTGCTGGCGCATCGCAATGCCGAGGCGGCGGCACTGGCGGCCGACAAGGGCAGCCGGCTCGGCGGCGAGATGATCGCGATCTCCAAGGAGCTGGTCCGGATCAACCAGAAGCGGCTCACCAATGCGAGCGGCAGGATGCATCGGCTGCGCAGCAGCTCGCGCCTGACGTTGCTCGTCGCGGCGGTGCTCGCTCTGCTCGTCGCGATCGGCGGCGCCTTGTGGGTGTCCTCCTATATCATCACCGGGTTGCGCCGGGTGCGCGGGCTGATCGACGCCGTGGCGATCGGCGACCTCGACCGTCAGGTGGATCTGGGCGGCAATGACGAGATCCGCGATCTGGCCGACGGCGTCGCGAACATGACGACCGCGCTGCGCCAGTCCGCCGACCTCGCCGACCGGATCGCCAGCGGCGATCTCACCGTCGAGCATCGGCTGCTGTCGGAGCGGGACCGGCTCGGCAAGGCGCTGGTGACGATGATCGCGACGCTGCGGGAGGTGGTCGGCCGGACGCATCGCGCCGCGGATCAGGTCGCGGCGGGAAGCCAGACGCTGTCCGCCTCGTCCGATCAGCTCAGCCAGGGCGCGACCGAACAGGCCGCCGCCGCCGAACAGGCCTCCGCATCGATGGAGCAGATCGCCGCCAATATCCGCCAGAATGCCGACAATGCCGGCCAGACCGAAGACATCGCCCGCCATTCGGCGCGCAACGCCGAGACGACCGGCGCCGCGGTCCAGCGAGCGGTCGCGGCGACCCATGCGATCGCGCAGAAGATCCGCATCGTCCAGGAACTGGCGCGGCAGACCGATCTGCTCGCGCTCAACGCCGCGGTCGAGGCGGCGCGCGCCGGCGATCACGGCAGGGGCTTTGCGGTGGTCGCCGCCGAGGTCCGCAAGCTCGCCGAGCGCAGCCAGCAGGCGGCCGGCGAGATCGACGGCATGGCGACCGACACCGTCGCCGCCGCGTCGCAGGCGGAAGAGATGCTGACGCGCCTCGTCCCCGACATCCGCCGCACCGCCGAGCTGATCGCAACGATCAGCGCCGCCTGCCGCGAACAGGATGTCGGCGCGACGCAGGTCAGCCAGGCGATCCAGCAGCTCGACACGGTGACGCAGCAGAATGCCGCCGGCTCGGGGGATATCGCGGCAACCGCCGAAACGCTCGCCACGCAGGCGGAGCAGTTGCAGCAGGCCATCGGCTATTTCCGCCTGCCCTCCGACTCCGCCGTGCGCAGGAGCGACGTGCCGGCGATCGTCCGTCGCCCCCCAACGCCCCGGGCGGGCGCGTTGCAGGCGGTCCCGGCATGGTGATCGCATGCGACGGGGCCGGTGCGGGCGTTCGGGCCGTACCGCTCATCCTGATCCTCGGCCACGCATAGCGAAACCTCTGCGAAAGTCTTGGCGTTGCCCGACACCCGTCGTCATCCCCGAACGTGTGCCGGCTTCATCGTGTCGCTCGATCGACAGCTTAGGCTCCCACCGAATCGTGGATGCCGTACCATCTCCGGCATAACGGAGGGAGTTTGCAGACGTCCCGCATCCTCGAGCATTCCGTAGCCTGTTAGGACAGGGTCGACACCCCGCGTCCCGCACAAGACGGAGTGTTTCGCCAGCAGCGGCCATTCGGTCCCATCGACGGGTTGTCTGACCGCGCGCAGGCCCGATACTGAGGCCTCCCCTCCCCAGAAGGACCCGTGTTGGAAGCCGTATCGATCGTCCTGTTCCTGTTGCTCGCCGTGGTGATGAGCGGCGCCTTGTCGCGGATGCTGCCGGTGGCGGTGCCGACGCCTTTGGTGCAGATCCTGCTCGGTGCGGTGATCGGCCTGTCGACCTCCTACCGGGTCGCGCTCGATCCCGAGCTGTTCCTGCTGCTGTTCCTGCCGCCGTTGCTGTTCCTCGACGGCTGGCGCATCCCCAAGGACGAATTGCTCAAGGACCTGTCGACCGTCGTCGAGCTGGCGCTCGGCCTGGTGCTGCTGACGGTGCTCGGCATGGGCGTGTTCATCCACTGGATGATCCCGGCGATGCCGCTCGCGGTCGCCTTCGCGCTCGCCGCGGTGGTGTCGCCGACCGATCCGATCGCGGTGTCGGCGATCGCCGCGCGCGTGCCGATCCCCAAGCGGATGATGCACATCCTGGAGGGTGAATCGCTGCTCAACGATGCCTCCGGCCTGGTCTGCCTGCGTTTCGCGATCGCCGCGGCGCTGACCGGCACCTTCTCGCCGACCGCGGCGGCGACGAGCTTCCTGTGGGTTGCGGGCGGCGGGCTGGCGATCGGCGTCGGCGTCACCCTGGTGGTGACGCGGATCAAGGCGTGGGTGTCGCGACGCTTCGGCGAGGAGCCGGGGTCGCAAATCCTCGTCAGCCTGCTGATCCCCTTCGGCTGCTATCTGCTCGCGGAGCATCTGGAAGCCTCGGGCATCCTCGCCGCGGTGGCGGCGGGCATCACCATGACCTTCGCGGAGATTTCGCGGCAGGCACTGGCGACGACGCGGATGCGCCGTCATTCGGTGTGGGACACGATCCAGTTTGCGCTCAACGGCATCATCTTCGTGCTGCTCGGCGAGCAATTGCCCGGCATCCTGGCCGGCGCGCGCGCGACCGTGCTGCTGACCGGGCATCACGATGCGGGCTGGCTCGGCCTCTACGTGCTGGCGATCGTCGCCGGGCTGGCGCTGCTGCGGTTCGGCTGGGTGTGGGTATCGCTGCGGCTGACGCTGCTGCGCCGGCAGCGGACGAGCGAGGCGACGCTGCACAGCCCGAGCTGGCGGCTGGTCGCGGCAATGTCGCTTGCCGGCGTACGCGGCGCGATCACGCTGGCGGGCGTGCTGACCATCCCGCTGACGCTGACCGACGGCAGTCCCTTTCCGGCCCGCGATCTCGCCATCTTCCTCGCCGCGGGGGTCATCATCGTCTCGTTGGTGCTGGCCAGCATCGCCCTGCCGATCCTGCTCAACGGCCTGACCATGCCGGCCGAACCCTCGCGCCAGGCGGAGGAGGATGCGGCCCGCGTCGCTGCGGCGGAGGCGGCGATCATGGCGATCGAACGCGCGCAGCACGCGCTCGCCGAACGCGACGGCCATGCCGATGTCTATGCCGCGGCGGGAACGCGGGTCATGGACGTGTATCGCGAGCGGATCGAGAGCCGCAGCAAGGGCGCGCGCGTCGCAGCGGCGGCGCGACGGCAGGACCAGCTCGAACGCGACTTCCGCCTCGCCGGGATCAAGGCGGAGCGCGCCACGGTGGTCGCCCAGGTGCGCGAACGCGCGATCGGCAGCGCGACCGCGCAGAAGCTGATGCGCGAGCTCGACCTGCTGGAGGCCCGATACCAGACTTGACGCGCGGCGGGTGCGGATCGTCGGCGACCTGACGTGTCGGGGCTCGCGCTAGCGGCTCGGGGTGTCCGCCCGCCCGATGCCGCCGCCATTCTGCTTGGCCTGATAGAGCGCGGCATCGGCGCGCGCGACGAGTTCGTCGAGGTCGCTCGCGCCGCCATCGGCGGTGACGAAGCCGAGGCTGACGCCGATCTCGATTTGATGCGCGTTGATCTGATAGGGCGCCATGATCCGGCGGACGAGCGTGCGGGCGAACTGGTCCGCCTCGCTGGCGGTCCGCACGTCGGACTGGAGGATGACGAATTCGTCGCCGCCGACGCGCGCCGCCGTGTCGTGCGGATGCAGCACCGACCGGACGCGGTCGCCGACCGCGGCGAGCAGCGCGTCGCCGGTCGGGTGGCCGTAATGATCGTTGACCGGCTTGAACGCATCGAGGTCGATGCAATGGATCGCGATGTCGCGGGCGGCGCGCGGGCGGCTGACGAACGCCTCGCGCAGCCCGAGCCGGTTGGGAAGAAGGGTCAGCGGGTCGACGCGCGCCAGCGCCGCCATCGCCTGACGGGTGATGATCTGCTGCCGGGTCGCCCGGTAGAGGTGGCGGATGCTCTGCATCGCGGCGAGCATGAAGCAAAGCAGCGCGACGGCGAGCAGCCGGTACGCGCTATTGTCATGCTGCGCCGCGGCGGCGGCGATCGGCAAGGCGCTGCCCACGAGGCAGGCGGCGGCGAGCCACGGCCGGATCGAGGTATGCGCGACCAGACCCGAGCAATAGCCGAACAGCAATCCCATCGCGAGCATCTGCAACAGCACCGCATCGAACGTGAAGGCGCGGGCGCCGAGCAGGCCGAGGGCGAGCGCGGTGCCGAGGCTGAGGACGGCGAAGGCCTGCGCCCAGCCGGAATGCGCCTCTGCCGCCTCTCCGGCCCAGACGTGGTGCGCCGCGATCAGCGCCAGCTTGGCGAGCAGGCAGGCGACGGCGACACTAAGCGCCGCCGTGGCGAGGCGATCGGAAAGCTCCCAGGCGATCCGTCCGCCGAGCGCGGCGAGGATCGCGCCCATCGCCGCATTGGGCAAGGCGGTGGCAAACAGAGCGTGACGCAGCTCGTTCCGCACCGATTCGGCAGCAGCACCGCGGGGGGAAGGCATGGTCATGATCGTGCCGTACCGCCATCCACCAAAAAAGATATTAAACTCGATACGGCTCTTTTTTGCTTCGCAAACAAATCCTCTCAACAAAGATATGTCGAATACGGACATTAAAGATCGCATGCGATGCGATTAGCCGCGGTTAGCGCCGATTTGTTCGCTACTTCTATACCATCTTGGGCGCATGGTCGCTGCATGACCGGCCTAATCTTCCGCTTGCGACGGCTGCGCCATTCGGATCAGGCGATCGCCGCCGCTGTGCGCGAAACCCTGGTCGAATCGCTCTATGCCTCGCCACAGTCGCTGGTGATCGGTGCGCTAACCAGCAGCGCGATCGTCGGCATCGTCGCGGCGGTGAGCCGTGCGCCGGTGCTGATCGCCTGCGCCGTCGCGGTGACGATGCTCGCTGCGATCCGCATCGCCGATGCGGTGCGGCTGTATCGCCGCACCGCGACGCTGTCGCTGCCGAGCGGCGTGTGGGCGCGGCGGCAGGAGCTGATCTACCGCCTCGGCGCGCTCGGCTATTCGGCGCTGCTCGGCGGCTTTGCGATGCTGACCCTCGTCCAGAGCGACAATGGCGTGCTCCACCTGCTCGCGGTGACGATGTCGATCGGCTATGCCGCCGGCATCGCCGGGCGCAACGCCGGGCGGCCGTGGATCGCGCTCGCGCAATTATGCTTCGCGTCGTTGCCGATCGCGATCGGGCTGATCGCCTCGTTCGATCCGCTCAAGATCGCGCTGGCGGTGGTGATCCTGTTGTTCATCGTCGCGATGATGGACATCACGCTCCAGACCTATGGCGTCATCCTCAAGGCGACGGTGGCGTCGCGCGAGAAAGCGGCGCTCGCCGAACATCATGCCGCGATGGCACGGCGCGACGACCTGACCGGCGTCGCCAATCGCACCGCCTTTCGCGAACAGTTCGAGACTCGGTTGCAGCGGCTGGCCCAGGGCGACCGGCGCCTGGCGATCCTCTGGATGGACCTCGACCGGTTCAAGGAGATCAACGATTCGTTCGGCCATCTCGCCGGCAATGCGCTGCTCGCCGGGGTCGCGCGGCGGCTGGACACGGCCTTTGCGGAAGAAGGTATCGTCGCGCGGCTCGGCGGCGACGAATTCGCGGTGGTCTGTGCGGTCGCGCAGGATGACGAGGCGCTCGCGCTCGGGCGGCAGATCCTCGACCTGGTGTCGCGTCCGGTCGAGCACGGCGGGCGGATGCTCCATGTCGCCGCCTCGCTCGGCATCGCCATCGCCCCCGCCGACGGCAGCGACGCGGATACGTTGCTCAAGAACGCCGATCTCGCGCTGTATCGCGCCAAGGATGGAGGGCGGGGACAGATGTGCCTCTACGAACCGTTGATGGACGAGAAGATCGAACGCAGCCGCACGCTCGCCGCCGAGATGCAGGACGCGCTCGAACGCGGGGAATTCCACCTCGTCTTCCAGCCGATCTACGACCTGTCGGGGCAGCGCATCCTGTCCTGCGAGGCGCTGCTGCGCTGGACGAGCCGCAATTACGGGCCGATCTCGCCCGCGGAGTTCATCCCCATCGCCGAGGACAACGGCCTGATCGTCGCGATCGGCAGCTGGGTGATCCGCGAAGCGTGCCGGCTGGCGAGCCGCTGGCCGGCCGAGGTCAAGATCGCGGTCAACCTGTCGCCGATCCAGTTGCGCGCGCACAATCTGCCGAGCGTCATCGTCGGCGCGCTCGCCGCAAGCGGGTTCGCCGCCGACCGGCTCGAACTCGAAGTCACCGAATCGGTGCTGCTCGAAGATGTCGAGGCCTCGCTTGCCGCGCTCGACGCGATCAACCGGCTGCACGTCCGCACCACGCTCGACGATTTCGGCACCGGCTATTCGTCGCTGAGCTATCTCACCCGCTTCCCGTTCCAGACGCTCAAGATCGACCGGTCGTTCATCGCCGACCTCGAACAGAATCCGGCGTCGGTGGCGATCGTCCAGACGGTGATCGACCTCGCCGCCAAGCTCGGCATGCGCACCGTCGCCGAGGGGGTGGAGACGCAGGCGCAGCTCGATCAGCTGCGGCGGACGCGGTGCGATGCGGTGCAGGGCTTCCTCCTCGCACGTCCGATCCCCGCCGAGCAGGTCACGGCGCTGTTCGCCGAGGCGGCGGGGGGTCGCGACGAAGGGGTCAGGGCGCAGGCGCGGCCCTGACCCGCGCCCGCGCCTAGACCGCGGCCTTGTCGCGCAGCCGGGACTGCGCCCCGACGAGCCGGCGCATCAGCTTGAGGTCGGTGTCGGTGAGCCGCAACGCCGCGTCCGCCCACAGATCGACCACCGCCTCCAGCTCGGCGAGGTCGAGCGGGTTGACCGAACGCGATGCCTCGTAGATCGCGCAATGGCCGCTGTGCCGCCGCCGGTTCTGGCGGATATAGGTCTCGACCTCCGCCCTGCCCTGTCCCGGCGCGGCGAGGCCGTGGACGATGCCGAGGTCGTACAATTCCTCGGCGCTGTACGACCGGCCGCTGAGGATCATCTGCTCGGCCCGCGCCGAGCCGAGCCGCCGCGACAGGAAGCAATGCGCGCCCATGCCGGGAAACAGCCCGAAGTTGGTTTCGGGCAGGCCGAAATAGGTGCCGCGTTCGGCGATGACGACGTTGAACGACAGCAACGCTTCGAACCCGCCGCCGAGCGCGTCGCCCTCGACCAGGCCGATGGTGATGATCGGCCGGTCGAGGCTGCGCATGTTGCGGTGGAGGATATGGACGCAGGCCCGGCCGTAGCGGACGAGCGCGTCGCGATCGCCGCGGCGGATATGACCGGCGAACAGGTCGAGGTCGCCGCCGAGCGAGAAGACGCCGGGAAAGCGCGAGCCGAGCACCAGGTACCGGATCGGCATCGTCCCCGCGTCATGCGCGGTGACGATATCGTCCTGCCAATGCGCGAAGGCGGCGAGGAGGTCGGGGTTGAAGCTCGGCCGCGTGCGCTGGTCCATATAGGTCCAGAGCGTCCCGGTCGCCGGATCGAAGGCGGTGGCGAGGTCGGTCAGCTCGAACGGTGCCCGCCGCGCCGATCCCTGCGGGACGATCTGGGCGGACGTGGCGCAATCGGCTGCCTTGACGCCCTGGGTTATCGCGACGGGGGGGGATTCGAGGGGCATGACGACGTCCTTCTGCACGTACAGCCTGGCGCTGCGGTGGCATTCTACGTCTGTTTTGCGTCGGTTCAGTGGTTAATTGAACATCAATCCTGTCACATTCGGGGACGCGCGAATCACATCCGGAACCGCACCGTCCCGCCGATCGTGCGCGGATCGCTCGGCGAACCGAGGATCAGTCCGGAATTGCCGGCCTGCACGGTCAGATTCTGGATATAATCCGCATCGAGCAGGTTGCGCGCCCAGACGATCAGCTCGGTACCGTCGGCGAAGCGATAGCCGATATTGGCGTTGGTGAGATTGTACGCGTCGATCGTCGTGTAGCGCGACAGGCTGGGATCGCCGTTATAGCCGCTGCGCGAGGCGGTATCGACATGCAGCACGACCGCACCGCGGCCGAGCGGATGCGTATAATCCAGCCCGGCGGTGATCGCGAAGCGCGGCAGCGAGGCAAGCCGGCGCCCGGTCAGACTGCACCGCGTCGTCGCGGCGGTCTGCACCTCGAGCGGGCATGGTCCGGCAGGATAATCGGTGTAGCGCCCGTCGGCATAAGCGACATTGGCCCGCGCGCTGAGGCCCGGCAGCAGCAGCGCCGTAACATCGGCCTCGACGCCCTTCACTGTCACCTCGGGTATGTTGGAGAGGTAGCCGCGCAGCTGCACCGTCTGGGTCAGCGAATTCTCGACTACCGTCGCCTGGAAGTCGTGCACCTTGGTGTAGAAGGCATCGAGGTTGAGGATCAGCCGCCGGTCGAACAGATCGTTCTTAAGTCCGACCTCATAGGTTTCGTTACGCTCGGGCCGCACCACGGCGGTGGCGAGCACCGGCTGGTTGCTGTTGTCGAGCGGCAGGCCCGACATGTTGATCCCGCCCGATTTGAAACCGCGCGCATAGCTCGCATAGGCCAGCGTCGCGTCGCTGACCTGCCAGGCGAGATTGCCGCGCCCCGACAGGCTGCCGTCGCTGTCATGCGCCCGATAGCTTTGCGGCCGCAGCACGCCGAGCCGCGCGCTGACCAATGCCGCATTGGTGACGACGGGCCCGCCGGACACGGTGGTGGCATAGGAGCCGTCCTTGTCCTCCTGCGTGTAGCGCAGGCCGAGCGTCGCGGTCAGCCGCGGGACGATGCGGTAATTGACCTCGCCGAACGCCGCATAGCTGCGGCTGCGAAAATCAGTGCGGCCGTCCTGACCATAGCCGTCGAGCAGATTGGCCGGGACGGCGGTGTTGTTCGCGCCCGTCGTGGTGCCGATCAGATAGCGCGCCGCGGCGGGACCATAGATGCTGATCGGCCGGCCGGTGATCCGCTGACGAAAAGCGTAAAGGCCGACGACGTAGGACAAGGGCCCGGCGCCATTCGAGGCGAGGCGCACCTCCTGGCTATATTGATCCTGCCGCGACGGGATATGCTGCGACAGCTGCACCGGCAGGCCGGTATAGTCGCGGTCGTTCTCCGCATCCCAGTTCCAGAAGCGCCAGGCGCTGACCGAGGTGAGCGTCGCGAAGCCGAGGTTCCAGTCGGTGATCGCGCTCACCCCGCCCTCGTTGGTGTCGGTGCCGAGCGGACCGTCGATATCGGTGACGCGGTCATAGGGGTTGGTGCTCGCCGGCGCATAGCCGAACTGCGCGGCAAGTCCGGCGGCGCCGCCGAACTGCCGGTTGGCCGCACGCAGCGAGGTGCCGGTGCGCAGATAGACCTGACCGCAGCAATAGGCCTGGAAGTTGGTGAAATCCGCGATGACGCGCATCTGGATCGCGTCATCGGGCTTGAACAGCAACTGGCCGCGGACCGCCTGCGTCCCGAGCGTGTTGGTATCGCGCCCGGTGCGGATATTGGCGATCACGCCGTCGCGGCGGGTCGAGACCACGGACAGGCGATAGGCGACGCTGTCGCTGATCGGCCCGGAGACCCAGCCCTTGGCCTGGACGAGGTCGTGACTGCCATAGGACAGTTCGGCGAAGCCTTCGCGGGTGAAGCTCGGCGCGCGCGTCGTGATGTTGATCGCGCCGGCGGTGGTGTTCTTGCCGAACAGCGTGCCTTGCGGGCCGCGCAACTCCTCGACCTGCGCAATGTCGGCGAAGTCGAAGGCGGCGGTGGCGGGACGCGCATGATAGACCTGGTCGACGTAGAAGCCGACGCCGGATTCGAGCCCGTCATTGGCCTGACTCACCGCCACCACGCTCGAACCGAGGCCGCGGATGGTGAAGGCGGTGTTGCGCGGATTGGCCGAGCTGTAATTGAGGCTGGGGATCAGCGTCGTCAGCCCCTGCGTATTGACCGTATAGCTCCGGTCGAGCAGCGCACCGCCGACCACAGACAGCGCCGCGGGGACGCGCTGCTCCTCCTCCGCACGACGCCGGGCGGTGACGATGACCGGGGCGATGCCGTCGTCGGCCGTCTCGACCCGCGTCGGATCGCCAGCGGTGGTGGTCTGCGCGGCGAGCGGCGTGGCCAGCGCCGGTACACCGATCGTCGCCAGCAAGCCGGCCAACCTTCTCGACATCGTCACGCACCCCTTTGGCGCGGACACTCCGCGCTCTCTATATCGGGCCGTATATCGACGATGTATTCGTGCGTATATAGAGGTTTATTCGGGCGGCGGCAGCGGCTCGGTGCGCAACAGATCGCGTAGCTGATGATAAGCGGAATGATCGGCGAGCGTCGCCGCCTGCGCCTCGAGCGCGCGATAGGCCGCGATCACCGCCGCGCCGGTTTCGGTGATGCGCGCACCACGCTCCTGCCCGCCGCCGCGCAGCGTCTCGACCACAGGCGGATCGAAGCAGCGGTTCATTTCGTCGACCAGCATCCAGGCGCGCCGATAGCTCATCCCCATCGCGCGCGCCGCCGCGGAGATCGAGCCATGCGTCCCGATCGCGGCGAGCAGCTCCGCCTTGCCCGGGCCGAGCGCGAGGGCATCGCCACAGGCCAGCTGCAGCTTTACCCAGAGCGGGCCGAGCTTCATCTCACTTGCCGATCATCACGTCGCTCGCCTTGACGATGACGGTGACCGTATCGCCGATCGCAAGACCGAGGTCGGCGATCGCCTCTTCGGTGATATTGGCGGTGACGATCGTGCCGTTGCCGATGTCGACCTTGATCGCGCCGTTGACCGCCCCCGGCGTGATCGCCGTGACGGTACCGGCGATCTGATTGCGTGCGCTGATTTTCATGGCGGATCCTGCAAGGGTGGTGCGGGCCACGCTACAGCGTTCGATCGAAGGCGGAAACCCGGGACTGGCGGTCGCCCCCGCCGCCCCGTCGGTCAGACCTGTTCGACGCGGAACCGGAAGACGTGCCGCTCGCCGTTGGCCTCGACCGCGAGCGCGACGAATTCGCCGATACGCTTTGAAAACATGCCGATGCACGGTCCCTCGTCGCACGATGGGAGGGAGACATATCGTTAGCCGGTGATGTTTGATGGTGCCGCTTACAGGACTCGAACCTGTGACCCCCGCATTACGAAGGCTAGTCAGGCAGACCTAAAACTCCAGCGTTTCCATCGTTTCTGCGACAAAAATGCTGAGACCTGGCTGCTGACCCAGCGGCTTCCCAGTTTCGCTTGAAGCGCCTCTGCGACGGTTTCCTTGTGGAAGTGCCTTGGCCCCTGAATCACGGAATTTTCGACCTGCGGTATACCTGCGAGGCATCAACGAAACTCGGGCAGCGCAGCCGTACGAAGGATACGCTTGATTGTATAACGAGAGCCGGTGCGAGTAGAACGAAAAGCAAATTTGTTTCGCGCTGCACCCTTTCCAGCGTGTGCCGCAGGCGCGGTTCACTATACCCTGGTTATTGCCTCGAATAACCAATGGCCGTCCCCGAAAATTGGGCCCAGAAGAGAGGCGTCTCCGCCTTAACGGAGTTGGCCGGCCGCGCCAGATGCCGGTCAGCGTCGAATCGTGGCTAGCTAGTGCAGCACGGCCAAGACTTATGGCGGCGGGCGCCAGGAGGAGCAACGGTCGAAGTGTAAGATCTCATAATCGCCGGGTCGATGATATTGCACCCTTTCTTCGGAGAACGTCCAAAATCGGTATTTCTCGGTCGGTTAGGGCAAATGTTCCATATTGACGACTAACTGATGAAGTCCTTACCGCATGCCCTGAGGGGAGAGCATGCAATGGAAGCGATATTTTTATGCTGGTTGCTCAGTGGGGTGATCGCTGGTGCAGTTGGTGGCCGCCGTGGGCTCAGTACTGCCGCGATGTTTTTCTGCGGTCTTTTTCTGGGTCCGCTAGGTATCGTTATAGCGGCTGTACTACAGCCGAGCGGTGGGGCACGCGACCAAGCCCTCTTAAGATCCGGAGGGGTTCGCTGCCCTGAATGTCGCGAAGCAATCCGAGGCGATGCCCGCAAATGTGCCCACTGCCAAACCATCCTTGAGACCTTGCAGATGGAGCAGGCCAAAGCGGAAGTGCGTGACCAAATGAAAACCAACATTGTAGCCGAGCGCCGCCAAGCAGCGATGATAGCAAAAGCCGTTATCCTAGTAGTTATAATCATCTTTTCATGGTCAATTATTGCAATGATTATTAAGCGCTAGTTCGACCAAAACTCAGGTGGCCTTATATTGCTTGTTATTTGTTAACTATACATAGCTGGATTACCTCAATTATTTCAATAGTTTTGGTTATATAAGAGGTTATTATACTGAATGATAATCATTTTCCTAATATTGATAGTATTGGTTTTACTATTTGGCGCCGCAAGCGTGAAGGGCTGGATCTCTCAAGGTATCGCAATGATCGCATGCCTTATTACAATTCTTTTGATAATTGTCTTTGGCGTCAGATTATATTCAAAGTGGCAGGATAGGGTGAACCATGAGTACCTCGTAGCTCAGGCGAAGCCACTCATCTTGCAAGACGTTGCAGACAAAGTGAAGAAGCCTTTGAGCAGTCTTGTAATGGTCGAGTGGTACGACCAAAATTTTAACTTGTTTGCATGTGGTGAGGTGGCCGGGACGTCAGGATTCGGTGGATCTGGCGGACGTCAGCGCTTCTACTCTGACGGCAGTGTCACAAACTCCGAAATTGAAACAAAATCGAACAAAACGTCATTTCAAGATAGTATCATGATTTATTGCCAATATCGCGAGTAGCCAAATCAGCCTAAGTTCTGACGCAGTAACCCTTATACAACACAATATACCAGTCCCACAGGTATTAGTCCGGGAATGAAGAGCAATTATTATGCCGTTTAGCTGCCGCTGCCGCGGGTACGCCGGTGTGTTGCAGCATTGAGCGAGTATCATTATTTGTCCGCGACGAAGGGATTCCTCACCGATTAAATTACTTCTGATTCTGGCAGAAACCCCTCTCTTGACTAATAGTAGATATTTCGCTTTTGAGCAGCGCCTAAACCTAGCCGGGCGACCGACTACGACTATTCGCGCGTGTCACGGGACAATCGATCGAGCCAAGCCTGTGCCTGCTTCGGCTCCCCCACCGCATGGGACGTAACGGACCCCCGCGATTGTAGAAACCCGCAATGCAGATCGAACCTAGGTAACCCTAACTGACCTCTAATCTTGTCGACTGCCTCAACTGTGTCAGTGAGGCTGTCGATGACCGGGGCTATGGCAGCCCGGGTTCGATGATCGCCCTGATGATCGAACAGCCCCCCACTTCCCAGATGCAGTCACGCGCAAGGCCGCAACGAGCTGCTCACGATATTCGGCCTCGAGTTCCATTCGGCGGGCATCCAGTTGTTCAAGGCGATCAGCTCTGGCCATCGGCCACCCTTTACAGGAGCACGTCGACGTCCGCCACTGGACGTAAATGGTATTGCAACGGCCTAGGTGGGACGAAGTGGACTATAAAGGCCAAGGTTGCTCGCCTTGAGAGCCGCCGCGCCGTTCGCGCAAAGCCATCCCCAAAGGATGCTGCGCAGGATCCTTGTGAAAGGTCGATACCTGCGAAGCGGAGAGACGCGCAGCCGCTGGTTTGGGGTGAGGCACCGCGGCCGGCCGACACGGCGCCGCAGCCTTTGCGAGAATCGTTTGTCGCCGGCCTCCGGCCGCCGCCCTCCCCGCCCTCTGCCCCCCCCTTCCGAGGAAGAACAAAGGACGCAAAGATCACCTCAACAAGACGTCGACCCAGTCGTCGCCTCGCCGCCAGCGAGGTCGTTCAGGTTGGTTGCCGGGCTGGTGGTGTAGGAAGGAGCCGACGTGCCTGTGCTGAACGCAACCCCGGCCCCGAAATTAAAATAGCCAATCCACCGACGATACCGGCCTCGACCACGGTGGGGTAAGGCGAGGCATGGCTTGCGTTCGCCACAATTTATGTCGACAAAACTTCAAGACACAGGAGCAGTGGCGCAGATAATTCCGCGAGGAATCATGGCCGCAGAACGGCAAGCTCGCGAGAGCTAACCAGATTAGACCGTCGATCCATCTTCCCGCTAGAGAGTGAAAGCTATGCAAACACCAATCGACGAGTGTGAGGTCCGGGATGGCCGGGGTGGTTGGGAAACCGTCGGTATCAACGAAGCGCTCCTACGTCGTGGCGAAGACATGCGATGTCCAGTTTGTCACGGTCGGGTCCAACCTCATCGAGAGTACAGCGATGGTGCACGCGCCCATTTCGAGCATAGAACAGCTCATCCAGGATGCCCGACAAAATCGAAAACGTATGATGGCAGAACGTCAATTCATCCGACGAATTTGACCTAACAAAAGTTGCGGCGGCGAGCGCGACTTCGCGCAGGGCTGATGCTTAGCATGTCGAACAACGCGCCGGTGCCGAAGCCTGGTGAAACCCTTTTTTCGACGGGCTACGCGGCATAGATGCCTTCGACAATCATGCTCGCCGTGGGCGCCCATATGCGATTACAGAAACCTTCCTCTCGCGCGTCGACCGACGCTTTAGCAACCAAGAGAGAGCACGGTGAGGAATGTCGGCAACAAAGCGGACGCGGCGTTGTCTGCTTGCCGGCGGCGGCGCGGTCCCGGTCGAACGCCAGCTTCTGATATACAGCTCTCACCGAGGCTTAGCATTGAGGCTTCCCTCCCTGCTGCTGATGACAAGCAAGGCCTGCACATCCTCCCCTATTTAAATGCGAAGCTATGCTGACGGCGGGTGAAGTAATCACTCTTTTTCCAACAGCACCTTAGAAAAGTCAGACGCTGCCAGAATCCAGGATCCGGCATCAATATCAATGATAAATTGCTGATCCGCCAAAGATAGGCTTCGCTCAGGGGCTTGCATTTTTAAACCCAACCAAAATCGGTCCCAACGCTTGACTCCCCATAAAGTAGTATACTTCCGGGATCGTACGGCAACTACGTCAGTATAGGCGATCACGTCAAACTTAGTGCCGCGACCATTATGCCAGAACATTATCGCGCTTGCCGGAATCGGAGGAAACTCATCGTGTTCTGCGCTGAGGATCAAAGATCGTTTCTTGGGCTCAAACGCGCCTGATTCATCTTCGGAGTCGTACTGTTTCTGCGCCTTAGCGTGATCTTCCGGACTTATTTTCTCGTGCTCTGCCAAAAAAAGCACAGAGGCAAATTTATCGGGATAACTTTTTACTTGCTGAAGCATTGACGGATCTTCTGGACCTAACGAGCTAATGCGTTTTCCAGGATCTGATGTCACCCGCGGCGCACGGGCAAGCTCACGCTTGTCGATGACAGGTGACCGCCACAGTTCCTCAAATAGCTTCTTTGCGTCGTGCCACCCTTTCGTCTCAGCCTTGAAAAAAACACCCGCCTCCATATTCGCAGGGGATCGGCCCTGCAAACCAATCCCGTTTAGCGATGCATTTGCGGAAGCGATAACCGCTCCTACGGTGCTAATATATATCTTAGCGTGGAGCCCGTCATAGACTTTTAAATTTTCATTGTTTGGTGCGCCGTATGCCTTCAACGTTGAGCGAGAATTACACCCCATCGATATGTCACAGACAATCCGCACGATCTGCTTCTTCCAACGCGGAAACATGTCATCCCGCACTGCCGCGCTCCAGAAAGCGACTGCACAATCAACGCTCTCCTCAGCGCAGATCGCACGTATCCTGTCCGCCAAGTTTTGCCCGTGTAGAAGCTCGATGTCGTCCAATTTATCTCTCCCTTTATTCCATTATAACAGAAATAGGCGCTATGCCTCTTGCCGAAAAAGGTTCTAGGAGCGAAGCCCGTTATGATCTCATTTCACCGCAAGTGTTTGACGCCCCGTCATCGTCGCACAAAGCATAGAAACACTTTAGCCTAAGCGTTCAAGTACACTACGGACCAGCTGCGTCGGATCCGCGGCTGGGTTACGCCAGTCAGCGCGACCGGGATGAGTAACAGTAACGACAGCGCGGCCATCTGGTGCCAAGTGCGCCTCACTCGTCCACCGACGCGCATTCTGCTCTGAAAACTGATCGAAGAGTTGGTGAGCACCTAAAGCATCTCTAACCCACTGCCCCGCTGTTCCGCCGAGACATAGAATGAGGCGGACGTCGAGATCACGTATTACCGCTTCGTGGATTGGCCAGCACTGCGACAGAAGCTTTGCCTTTTCCGCCGCGAGCGCGCCCTCATTTGCCGATCGCACGAATACCACATTGCTCGCGGGCACGTCGCGAAGGTCGATGCCAAGCTCATCAAACATATGGCGGATGCGCGGCTGCATGCCGTGGGTACCGGGTGGCCTTCCCTGCCAAGACTCGTCGAGATATGCCGACCACGGCTTGGATAGCGCCGTCCATTCGGCCAAGTCACGCTCCACTGTCTCGTCCGACTGTGAAATCGGCGAGCCCCCGGGGTTCAGGCCTAGGATGTAAACGGGGCGCTGGCCCGTGAATGCGCTAGGCCCCGAGTAAAAAAGCGACCCAGACCGAAGAGCTATGGCTGGTGGGAGTGCTTCGATTGCAGATGCTATCGACGCTGGTGCAGGACTGTGCATCGTGGTGACCTTTTGCTGAGACTTCGGGCGAGTGGGCAAAACAGCGGCCTTCGACTTGACGCTGTGGCCGTCTCTCACGGTTAATCGGCCGCGTCGGGAAGACCTCATCAAAGCCGCCGTGATCCACACCAGGACCACGCCAACACCGAGAACGAGCAGCGCTGGCCAAGTCTGATAGACGATCCAGTAGAGGACAAAGGCACCGATCAGCCTGAACGTCACCGCCGGTCGCATCGGTTTATGTCTCGACGTTCGCTAGAGGTGCCTCTCCATAAACCTCGCTCGACGCGACGGCGCCCAACTTTGCCGCAACCAGCCTAAATTTCTCCAGTGCTGTCTCCAAGCTGTCGACGATCTCCGCGGCGATTTCGGCAGGCGGGGGCAGCGTGTCCGGATCGGTGGCGCTGGCGTCCTTCAGCCAAAACAGGTCGAGGTTCAGCTTATCGCGCTTGACCAGTTCGTCATAGCCGTAGCGGTGGAAGCGTTCGGTTTCTTGCCGATCGCGGCGACCGTATTTCGAACCGTAGCAGGTGACGAAATCGTCGAGGTCGGCCCGCTTCAGCGGGCGTTCGCGCAGGGTGAAGCGCTGGTTGGTGCGCAGGTCGTACACCCACAGATCCTTGGTCGCGACGCCGGTGCCGGGAGTGGCGCGATCGAAGAACAGAACGTTAGCCTTTACCCCCTGGCTGTAGAAGATGCCGGTCGGCAGGCGCAGCAGCGTGTGGAAGTCGAACTCTTTCAGCAGTCGCTTGCGCAGCGTCTCCCCCGCGCCGCCCTCGAACAGCACGTTGTCCGGCATGACGACGGCGGCGCTGCCGCCGACCTTCAGGATCGACATGATATGCTGGAGGAAGTTGAGTTGCTTGTTGCCCGTGGTGACGGTGAAGTCGTCGCGGACGTAATCCTGCCGCTCGCTGTCGATGCCGCCGTCCTCACGAACGATACGGAACGACTGGCGCTTGCCGAAGGGCGGGTTGGTCAGGATGACGTCGAACGCCTTGTCGCCGCGGTCGAGCAGCGCATCCTTCTGCGTGACCGGGGACGTCGCGCCGCCGATGCCGTGCAGGTACAGGTTCATCGCGCACAGCCGCACGACCTCGGCTACGATGTCGGTGCCCGACAGCTTGTCGGCGCGCAGCGCTGCGGCGACGCGGCGATCCTTGGCGGCGGGCTTGGCCTTCATGTGATCATAGGCCGCGAGCAGGAAGCCGCCGGTGCCAACCGCGGGATCATGGACCGTGTCCTCGGGCTCGGGATCGACGAGCTGGGTGATCACCTCGATCAGTGGGCGCGGCGTGAAATACTGGCCTGCACCGGACTTCACTTCGCCCGCGTTGCGCTCGAGCAGCCCCTCGTAGATCGTGCCCTTTACGTCGACGTTCAGGCCCATCCACGTCTCGGCGCCGATCAGCGTCACCAGCCGCTGGAGCTTGGCGGGATCGCCGATCTTGTTCTCGGCCTTGAGGAACAGCGTGCCGACGATGTCAGTGCGCTTCGACAGCGTTTCGAGGATGCGGCGATAGGTCACCTCCAAGCTCTCGCCCGCCTTGCCGGCGAGCGAATCCCAATTGGCATCGCCGGGCAGCGCAGACGCCTCGCCCAGAGCCTCGGCGCGCTCCTTGTCCATCTTGAGGAACAGCAGGAAGCTGATCTGGCCGAGATAGTCGCCATAGGAGACGCCGTCGTCGCGCAGGACGTGTGCGTAGTTCCAGACCTTCGCGACCAGGGCTTGTTCGTTCATGCGAGCTCTCCACGGAAGGCGGCGGCGAGGATGGATTGGCGGAGGATATCGGCGGAACTTTGCTGCTCCCGAACGTCAGCTCCGCACTCGGCGGCGGCTGTCAGCGCCTGCTCCACAAGGCGCAATATTTCCTGCTGTTCCTCCGCGGGTGGCAATAGCACCGGTATCTGGCGAATAGTCCCCATTGAAAGTGATGGCTGGGCGACGGCCTTCATCGCCGCAGTCGCGAGCGCCTTCCCGACCGACGATCTGAGGAATAGCTCAACGAAGCGGGGCGAAACGGTGTCAGTTTCCACCCGCATCATGCCGATATTCGGTCCTAGGAAAAAATCTTTACCCTCCGGCACCGTCGCGACGTTTCCCGTTCCTGCGCCTACAAAAACCATTAGCAGCTCGCCACCGTGCAAGCGCGAGCGCGTCAGTTCAGCCACGGAGGATGAACGAACACGCGAATAGTTCGTCGTCTTGAAACCGTGCGGGCCGGCGTTTTCTGCTTTGATTACACGGAGGTCGCCCTCGTCGTCATATCGAACGAACTTCGTGTATTCGAAGCCGGCCAGCTTGGTGACGAAAGAGAAGGTTCCTAGCTGCATCCAAGTCTAGCCGTCTGGCGCAGGCCACAGAAGTCTTTGCTGAGCAGACGTGATCTCTTCTGGCGCTTTGTCGCGCCGCTTGCCGAGACGTTTCGACGCGATATGCGCCCGCTCCTCGAGAATGCGATTCACAAGCTCGACGCCGGTTTCAATGGGCGGGTTAGCAGCACGCCAGTCGGCGGTCAGTTCGCCGGTGACGGCGGCCTTGAGCAGGGCCTTGCGCCACATCGCCAGATCGTCTTGCGCCCGCGCAAGCGCCGCTTCGCCATCGTCGATCTCGGCGAACAGTTCGTCGATGCGGGCGACGATCCAGCGCTGAACGTTGATCGGAGGAACGGGAACCGGATAGTCGCCCATGGTTCCGAAATCGATACGGGGACGATCGCCCGAAACGGCGTGCGATGCGAACTCGACGAAAGCGTCGCTGTGAAGCAGAAAGGCGAGATAGCGAGCTTCAAGTTCAATGGAAGGCCTGATAACAATTAGCTCTCCGGAACACGCCCCAGCGAAGGTCGCACACCAGACTTTATTCAGATACGGGCGAAGGCGGCCATACAGGACGTCGCCGGGTTGAAAGGCCGATGCCGCGCTGCGCATTTCCCTAAACGCTTGCCCCGCGCCGACTTTCATCGAGTGCGGCGCGATAGCATCCATGCCGACGAAGGGAGGTTCGAATTTGGATCAGGGCTGTGCCTATCGGCGATACGGCTCGCCACATCGCCCAACCGCTCCCACCGCCATCCCTCCGGCAACGCCCAAAGCCCTTCAACCGGCCCCGTAGCCGTCACCCGTTTTGCCATTTTCCGCGCCCCCAATTACGCCACTAGCGCGTCCTGAAGCTCGTCGAGTAACGCGTCGAGCCGGGGACCGAAAGCCCGGCGTGCGCCGAGGATGCCGCCACGCGCGCCGAACTGGTCCTGAATATCGGCGGTCGTCACCTCGATGTTCGCGGCCAGATATTCACGGATCGCCTCCAGCCAGCCGAGCTGGGCCTGCGTATAGCTGCGGCCGGCGCGCTGCTCACGGCCCAGCCACAGGTTGAACCGACCTGCCATATCGGACGACAGCGGCGCCAGCGAGTCGGCACGCCCGGTCGCGAATCGGATCAGCGCGACGATGTCGGTCAACGTCTTGGCGGGGTTCGCGCGCACCTTCTCGGCGTTCAGCCGGCGATAGGCGCTCCACAGCGCCAGCGGTTCCAGCAACCATGGCGGGCGCATCATCGCGTCGCGCAGTTCCTCCAGGCTGGCATAGGTCAGTCGCTTCGACGCGGCGGGCAGGCCGTAGAGGATACGCAGCGCGGTCAGTTCGTCGCGATGCTCGTCGAGGAAGCGGCCGAAGTCTGTCGTCATCGTCGTCGCCTGCCCCTCGTCCCACGCGGAGGAGACGACGACATCGCGGCTGATGTCGTCGATGACGACCTCTGACGCCTTCTTCAACTCGATCAGCAAGCGGCGCAGCGCCGGTTCGTTGTACGCGTCGAGCGCGGCCTCGCGCCGGTCGGCGGCGACGGCCTCGATCTCGGTGGCGGTGGCGGTGGCGCCGTGGCGCTGGCGAGCATCGGCCTCGATCTTGTCGGCGTCGATCGCGTCGACCAGTTCGCCGGCGAGTGCGGACAGCGGCCGGCCCGCGACCGCCTCGATCTTGGCCTTCGCCGCATCGTCCAGCTTGCGGTCGAGCCGGGCGAGCCGGCCGGCGAGCGTGGATACCGCATCCTCGTCGCTACGGCCGCTGGCGATCTGCTCCAGCAGCTTCTCGAAAGCTACGCCGTGCTCGCGCTCCAGTGGGATCGCCTGCGTCTTCAGGCTGTCGGTGACGCCGACCGCATCGACCAGCACGAAACGATCCTTCACGCCCGCGCCCGGCGTGATCGTGGCGAGCGTCGCCGCGTCGATCGTCCGAACGCCGCGCCCGCGCATCTGCTCGAAATAGACCGCCGATCGCACGTCGCGCAAGAAGATCAACGCCTCGATCGCCTTCACGTCGGTGCCGGTGGCGATCATATCGACGGTGACGGCGATGCGCGGGTTATAAGCGTTGCGGAATTCGGCGATCACCGTCTCGGCATATTTCGCGCCGACTTTGTAGGTGATCTTCTTCGCGAAGTCGTTTCCCTGGTCGAACACCTCGCGGGCGATCTGGACGATTTCCTCGGCATGGTTGTCGTCCTTGGCGAAGATCAGCGTCTTCGGCACCTCGCTGCGGGCGGGGAACAGCTCGGTGAACAGCGTGTCGCGGTACGTCTCCAGCACGGTGCGGATTTGGTTGCGAGCGATGACGCTGCGATCGAGGTCCTGCGGCGAATAGGTGAGGTCGTCGTCGAGCAGACGATAGGTCTGCGCGCGGGTGTGACGATCGCGGACGGGGACGGTGTAGCCCTTCTCGACCCGGCCACCATGCTCGCCGATCTGGGTGCGGATGCGGAAGATCTCGAACGGCACGTTGACGCCGTCCGCCACCGACTTTTCGTACGGATAGTCGGCGACGAGATTTTCGTCGAAGAAGGCCGCCGTCTGCACCGTCGGTGTCGCGGTCAAGCCAATGATCTGTGCATCAAAGTAATCGAGCAACTGCCGCCAGCTGCCGTAGATCGAGCGATGGCATTCGTCGACGACGACAATGTCGAACGTCTCCGGCGGCATCGTCGCGCTGTAGCTGACGGTCTTCGGGGGCGGCCCCCACCCGCGCTCGAAATCGCTTACCTCTTCGTCTTCTTCGGACAGTTCAGTGCCGGTCAGCTGAGCAAAGACGCGCTGGATGGTCGAGATGACGACCTTCGCGGGCGGATCGAGGCCGGCCGCACCCAGACGCTGGACATTGTACAGCTCGGTGAACAACCGGCCGGTGCCAGGCGGCCGATAGGTCTGGAACTCCTTGAGCGTTTGCCGCCCCAGGTTGTTGCGATCGACCAGAAACAGGATGCGCTTCGCGTCGGCATGGGCGAGAAGGCGATAGGCGAGAGTCGCCGCAGTGAAGGTCTTGCCCGCCCCCGTCGCCATCCGCACGAACGCCCGCGGCCGGTCCCTGCCGAGCGACTCCTCCAGCCCCTCGATCGCCTCAACCTGGCAGTCACGCAGGCCATCGGTGATGAGCGGCGGCATATCGGCAAGCCGGGCGCGCAATGACGATCCCGTCTTCAACCAGTGGTGTAACGTTTCTGGACGATGGAATGCGAAGACCCGACGTGACCGATGAAGCGGATCCAAACGATCGGAAAATAGCGTCTCCGTTCCTGAGGCTTCGTAGTCGAAGCGCATCGGATCGCTCCATCGTGCGAGGACCTGTTGCGGTTGTGGCTGGTAGCCCCGCGCCTGCTCGGCGACGCCCGACAACGTCATTCCAGCAGCTTTCGCTTCGATGACCCCACAAGCCCTGCCCGACACGATCAGCAAGTAGTCGCATGGACCAGTCGCCAATGGAAACTCGCGCACCGCTACGCCCAACGATGCCGTGCGGTTCATGTCCGCGCGATCCTGCACCAACCATCCGGCGGCTTCCAATTGGGCGTCAATCATGCGCCGAGCAGCGGCTTCGGGGGCGGCGTTCACAATTTCATTATGAAACGCGATGTAACCTGGACGCAACATCTGATTTCACGTCTGTTAGTCATCTTGCCCACGCGAACGCAATCCCGCTACGTATTTCCGATCTGATAATGAGGCGACAGGAAGCTGATGGCTATTTTTACCACAAGCAGCATACCGATTGTGTCGCTTATCGAAGACATCGATCTTGGCAGGATCGGATTACCTGAGCTACAGCGGCCGTTCGTTTGGCCAAACGTCAATGTTCGAGATCTCTTTGACAGCCTGTATCGGGGTTATCCTGTCGGCTTTCTCTTGCTCTGGAAGACCGGCGCTAACGACACGCTGAAAAGCATAGGGACATCGGCAAAGCAGTCCGTGCCCGAGTTGGCGATTGTCGACGGACAGCAGCGGCTCACATCCCTTTACGCCGTGATAAAGGGGTCGGAGGTGCTGCGTGCCAATTTCAAACGCGAGCGCATTCAGATTGCCTTCAATCCCTTGACCCGTCGCTTTGAAGTAGCGGACGCCGCCATCCGAAAAGACCGATCTTTCATCCCGGATATATCGCGGTTGTGGGCTGCCGACTTCAGAGCAGGCTCCTTCAAGAGGACGTTTCTCGGAGAGCTTCGCGAAGCCAGGGAGATAAGCGATGACGAGGAAGAGGCAATTGACGACGCAATCGATAGTTTGAAGGCATTACCGAATTACATTTTCACGGCGTTGACTCTTTCCTCAACAATCGACGAACAGACTATCGCGGACGTTTTCGTCCGCATTAACGGCAAGGGTAAGTCGCTCAACCAAGCCGACTTCATCCTAACGTTGATGTCCGTTTTCTGGGACGAGGGACGCGCGGCCTTGGAGGCGTTTTCTCGCCAGGCCACTTTGCCGGCAGATGGCCAATCCTCGTCATTCAACCACTTTATCAAGCCCTCGCCCGACCAGATGCTTCGCGCAACCGTCGGCTTAGCGCTGAAGCGTGCTCGCCTTGAGGCCGTTTACGCTGTGCTACGAGGGCGAGACCCAGTTACCGGGCTTGATGTCGCGTCGAAGCGCGATGCTCAATTCGAGCTGATGAAGGAGGCACAGGCGGTCGTGCTTAACACGGCCAATTGGCACCACTTTCTAAGTGCCCTAACCCTCGCCGGCTACCGTGGCCAGAAAATGATCAGTTCGGCCTCGACCGTCATCTATACCTACGTGCTCTACCTAATCGGCATTCGCGATTTTGCAGTTGATCGCTCGGTAATGCGACAGGTAGCCGCAGAATTTTTCTCGATGGCGTCCATGACGGGACGCTACACAAATTCACCCGAGACCCGTGTAGAAGCGGATCTCGCGCAGCTACGTGACCTGCCCCATGCCGACGCGTACATCGCGAAGCTGAGATCGCTTTGCGACACCGTTTTGACAAACGATTATTGGGAGATCACTCTTCCGAATCAGCTTGCAACATCGGCGTCGATTAGTCCTACTTTGTTTGCTTATCAGGCGGCTTTGGTGAAGCTCGACGCTCCTGTGCTATTCAGCCCAATGAGCATCGCTTCGCTGGTTGATCCCGCCATCAAGGGGAGCAAGGCTGCGCTGGAGCAGCATCACCTGTTTCCGCGCGGCTACCTCGAGGACACGGGCGTGAACGACCTGAAGGTTATCAACCAGATCGCCAACTTTGCCGCTGTGGAATGGCCGTCTAATATCAAGATCGGCAAGCAAGCGCCGTCCGCTTATGTGCCAGCCCTAGACGCTGCAATGAGCGGCGTGGAACGAGAGCGCTCGTATCGTCTTCATGCGTTACCGCCTCTATGGTGGGAACTTGGCTACGAGACGTTCCTAATCGAGCGCCGCCAGCGCATGGCCAGGGTAGTGCGTGACGCATGGCGAACCTTGCGCGGGGATCAGCCATCGCTGCCTGCCGCGCCGCTTTCAGTCGCAGAGCTTATCGCCGAAGGCGAAAATGGCGCAATCGAATTTAAATCAACGCTTCGCACCAACATGCACACTGGGCAGCAGGATGAAAAAATGCAGCTCAGTGTACTGAAAACAATCGCCGGCTTCCTCAATAATCAAGGTGGATCACTGCTGATCGGCGTCTCTGATGACGGAACACCGATTGGCCTCGCGGCAGACGCTTTCGCCAATAATGATAAAATGGGGCTACACCTCGTCAACCTTATTCGCGACCGAATCGGCGACGTGTTTCTGCCGTACGTTCATCAGCATTTCACTGAGCAGGGAGGAACGACTGTTTTAGCCATCAAATGCGAAGCCGGTCCTAAGCCAGCATTCGTGAAAGATGGAGCGTCTCATCGCTTCTTCGTTCGAGGCGGCAACGCCACTGCGGAACTATCGGGCGGATCAGTCACCGATTATGTGAAGCAACGATTCAAGTAGAAGGTAAGCGTAGGCGTTGCGATGGGTCGATCGCAGCTAAGCGACGAGACACGTCGGCATTTGGGTCGGCTGCGATCCCTTGGGCGGCCGACACGGCGCTCAAGCTTTCTAAATTGCACTCGTGGCCGGCGTCCGGCTCCTGCCCCGGCTACGCACCCGGTGCGCGACCACAGCTCTTCATTCGAGGAGGAGAGAGGACCGCAATGGTCAAATCAGGAAGGCTTAGACGCGCCGTTGCTTAGCTAGCGGTGCCGTTCGGCGCTTGGGGCCGTCCCAATGTGCGCGATAAGGCTGACATGCTGCAAGTTGGGTCTGAGCTAAGTCCAACGTGATGAATGCCGGTTCTCTGATCACACACCCATCGGAGGGCCGCATCCCGTCGAGTCGTGCGCGGCGGCGGCAGCCGGTGATTAGCGCCAGAGCAAGCTGCCGCGTAGATACTATAACAAAGGCAGGAGCGCCTCGGCCGCCTCGAAGGGTATATGGATCCCTCGAAATCGGTTTTGGCGCTCCTGCCTTAGCGGAACGGGCGTTTACAGCCATGCTGGCTCCCCGCTCCAACCGGATCGATCAGGTGAGCAAGCTGTAAGCGCCATTGCTGCCGCGTCGCCACCAATGCCTTTCAGGGTTGTCGCCGGCTAGCCGGTGCAGAATGATGGCGACATGGCTCGGATCGAGGCCGAGTTGTCCGCCCAATTCCCTTATCGCCGGGCCGGTGTTGATCCCCTCTGTTATGGCGGCAATGATGAATACAGTAGCGCGATCGTGCTTGCTCGGCCCCGCTTCGCTGATCAGCCTCCGCAAACCTGCGTGCGGGTCTGCGGTTGGCAGCCGAATGATGATCGCTGCGGCGGAGATGGGACTGTGAGTTTTCATGACGTGCTTTCCTTGTGATCGCCGCCGAGCGGCAAAAAAATATTGAATGGAAGGTGGCCCCGCACGCCCACCGACCGAAGTCAGCGCACGTGCGGGGTGAAGTTGATCAGGAGATGCGGGACTGTTGTTTGGCGGCACCCGCCTCAACGGCGGCGAGCGGCGTATCATTCGCAAGGTGTGAATAGCGGGCGGAACTTGCCACATTGGCGTGCCCAAGAACCTTTCCAACAGCGAAGAGATCAACGCCGGAGTTGACCATAAAGGACGCTGCAGAATGACGGAGATCGTGAACCCGCAATTCCGGCAAATCTGCTGCGTCGCGACAAGCTTGCCATCCATGCTTGATCGTAGTCAGATGCTTGCTTGCGTCCCTTGGGTTAGGGAACAGGAACGTCGCACCGGATGCCTTCGGCAAGTCCGCGATGAGGTCTAGAGCCGCCGACGCGAGAGGAACATAGCGCGAGCGACCTGTTTTCGAGGTCGGCACGAACAACGTGCGCCGCTCGAGGTCGACGTGTTCCCAACGAGTCGACAGTAGCTCGGACACCCGCATGCCGGTGAGCAAGAGCATTCCAACCACCGGCGCCAGCAGCGGATTGCGTGACCGCTTAGCGGCCGCCAGCCGGCGGTCGGCCTCGCCCGCACTGAGGTACCGCTCCCGCGCATTGTTCAGCGGTTTCATCTGGATCCCGCGAACTGGGTTGCGATCGCATCCCGCGACGCCCCAGCGAGCGCCAAGTTCGAACGACCGCCCCATGATCGCCTTGATCTTGACGACCGTCGCGGGAGCCAGGCCCTCGGCTCGCTTGTCCGCCAACCATTGAGCGACCACGCGACTGTCGATCTCGGTCAAGCGTGTCCTGCCCCAGCGAGGCAAGATATGACGTCGAACGTACATTTCCGTGGTGCCATATGAGCGCTGATGAAGCCGGGCGTCGGCGAGGTGCATAGCCGCCAGTTCAGCATAAACCGGCACGGTCTTCGCTTCTGCTTTCTTCGCCGCGGGATCACCGCCCATTACGACTTCAGAACGAAGGCGCTGGGCGGCCTTTCTCGCTGCGGCGAAAGTAATATCCTCCGCTCGACCAATCTTATGCTGTCGTTGCCGACCGCCGGCATCTTCGAAGCGAAGATAGTAGGTCCGCCCACCGGTTGATCGAACTTCCAGTACAAAACCGGTCGTCGCCGTATCGTAATAGTCCGTCTTCGCCCTACCCTGCGCGCATTGCGCGGTGACGACAAAGGAAGCGGTGAGAGTGGCTTTAGGCATTCAATTATCCTTTCTAAAGATCGATGACTCGGAAGCGAAGAGAAGCGCCGCCAGCCGGATGGGGTGAGGTTCAGGGGCGCGCCGGGCGGCGCTGTGCGGTTCGCGAGAATGGCTCCTCGGCGGCGACGGGCACGCCGGCGCAGGCCGGGATGAGACCGGTCCAGGATTTCAGGTCGCCACCGCCCCCGCCCCGGCGACGACCTGCGAAACTGAAAACCTGAGCCCGCCCGACGGGTTTAGGTCGTCAGCAACCGGTAGACCTTGGCGCCACGGTCCCGCACTGAGTACGACCAGCGGTGCCGGCTGAGATCATCGCCTTGATAGCGCTCTATGACCTTAATTGCGGCTCTGGCACTGACCCTCGCTCGCTTAGCCACGGCCTGCGCGAGCTGCATCTTCTGCACCGCACTCTCCGCGATGCAGGCGACGATCGCATCGATGATCGGCTCGTCGGTTCGCTCCTCCGCCTCACCGACAAGACGCTCGACGTTCACGGGATCCACACGCCTCACCGACGCGACCAGCTCATCGTAGGACGCTGTATTGCCGTTGGCGTAGGCGAACGCCTCGTCGACGTTCCCGCCGCGACGCTTAATCGACAGGAATTGCACGAATTTCTCGCCGGAGCCCGGCCGCGCCTCCAAAGGCGTGAGGATGCAAGCCGCGTCCGCGTCCTCCAGCAAATCCGTGGTGCCGGCGTGCACCAGCTTACCATTTGCGCTCGGATTCTTTCGAGTGTGGCCCAGACCGATGAACGTGGCGCCCTTCGCGACGCACTCTCGGACAATCTGACCGAATTCGGCGCTGTCCTTCTTGTCCATGGTGTCGACCACCTTCTTGAGCGTGTCGACCACGATCACGACACCGCGGCAGGTGTCGGTCGCGATCATCTCCCGCATCAGAGAGACGAACTTGCCGGCGGTGAAACCCTGCAAGCCGGGCACAATCATGTGCGCGCCGACCTCTTCAAAAATGCGCACCTTATTCGCGACGCCGGAACTGCTGTCGTCACCATTCATGTAGTAGACGTTGCCGCCGAGGACGCGGCCCGCAGCTATCGCCTCAACCAGCAGCCATATCGTCAGCAGCGTCTTACCCGAGCCGGGTGGTGCGAAGATGATCGTCGCCTGCCCCGCCAGCACCACACCTCCCAGCAGCGGTTTTGTCTCCAGCGCCGCAGCCTCCAATTCAGCCAGATGCCCACGCAACGTGAACTGCTCTAGCGGGTTTCCGGTGACCAATGCCTCATGTGCATCCGGATACGCCTCCGGTCTGGCACTGGAGAGCTCGAGAACGGCCAGATCGGTGAGGGTGCGCGCCTTATACTGATCGGGGCGAAAGTCATTGCCCCCGGGTAAGGCGATCTCACTGCCCCCCCCAGTGCACGATTACTCCATCTGGAACGGCCTGACGCAGATCAGACAGAGAGTATTTGCCGGTAGCGAAAAACTGCAGATCCGCTTCTCCAGACGTGGCAATTAGGAGAGATTGCGCACGCTCGCGCTTTAGAAAATGCCACAGATCTCCGTAGATTTTCTCATCACGAGTCTCCAAAGCAACGACGCCATGCGGGATGACGCCGCGCCCCTCACTAGATCCGGGGAGGAAGCCAAACCTCCCCCAAAACATATGGGCTTCGCTATTGACGTTGCCAGAAATCTTGTTTGTAACCGAAAGACCGGCAACAGAGCGATGCTTATCAAAATTGTTCGCGATTTGTATCATGTTGGCTCCTGGATGAATGCCAGCGCCCATGAAGAAGCAAATTAAAGCGACAAACTTTCGTCGCAACTCAGCGAGATCGCTCAGTAGTGCGGTGAATAGCGTTGGTAAAAATCCCATTCAACCTTCGACAACCGGCAACGATGCCCATCAGGCGATCCTGACGAGGATACGTCAATGCGATGCTCGGAGCTTTAACTGCTCACCAAACCTCGGCTTGAAGCCACGCCTGGTACGTCCGGGGACGCCGATCATGTGCACTAGCCACTGATGTGACTGCTCGCCGGTTTGGAAGGCGGCCGACGCGCGAGCAGCGCCGGCCTTGCCGTGTTCGCCCGAGGGGATTCGGTCGGGCGGGTGTTGTGAAAAAGAAGTAATGAGGGAATAAGTTCCGCCGCGATAATCGGCTTTAGACGAGCGGCGGGGTGCGCCAGGATTGCAGGTTCACAGAAATCGCCGCCGCCGGACCCGTGTCACACTCGGTCGGGGCCGGAAGCGCTCGCGTACAGACGGCAAAAGCGCAGCAACGGCGGATCGGCTTCAGCGTGATCGCGTATCAGCAGCACGTAGGCAAAGGTCGAGCCGAACGTCATGATCATTTCGAAATAGCCGCTGTGATCTTGCAACCAGTCGTAGCCCGGTTTGAAGTCGGCGGAGCCGAAGCGGATGCCGTCAATCGGATCGACCAGCGGGGAGAACCCCACCTGCCGAACGATGTCTGCCTCTGAGTCGAACATGGGATCGACCACTAGATATTCGGTCCAATCAATAAGCTCTTCTTCGAGGGAGCCGAGGCGCTGGGCGAGAAGGCGGTGAAGCTGGGGATCGAGGTCAAGCTTCAGAGCGCGCACCATTGTGGCGCGGTCGTAGAGATGCAGCATGATTTTATCCGGACATAAAAAAAGCGCCCGAGGCGGGATGCCTGGACGCGGTTCGCTGGAGTTGTTGTTCAATCAGCCGTAACGGCGGAGCAGCGCCAGCAGGGCGGGATCAGAGTCGATACGGTCGGGGACAAGCAAAACGACGCCGAAGCCATCGTCCGAGAGGATCAGGACGGCCTCCAGCCAACAGCCGTGTCGTTCAACGTATTCGAAGCTGGGTTCGAACTCCTCTTGGCCCAGCCGAGCGCCGGTCACGAGGTTGGTCGCGAGCGGCACCCCCGCCTCGGCTTCGACCTCCCGCAAGGCATCGCCCGCCTGGACGACGATGATGTGGACGAGTTCGCCCAGATCGTACCCGTCATATTCAAGCAGCTGGTCGCGCCGGTTAGTCAGCAGACAGCGGAGCTCCGGATCGAGAAGGCAATTGAGCGTGGCCGCCATTTCGGCGTCGCTGCGGATGGAAAGCATGGGTCTTCTCCAACGAAAAAAGGCCCCCGGATTGCTCCGAGGGCCATGGTGGGTTGATAATGCCGGCGGGCGCCGGTGGTGGTTTCAGTTCATCGGTAGTCGAACGTGATGGGTGGCGCCTTGCCCTGGCGCTCGAGTATGGTTTTCAAGAATCCGCGCAGGGCACGCTCGCTGACGGGCAATACGTCGGGGCGGCGTAAGACAGCCTTCGCCAGTCTTTCCGCCTCAGGTTGAATTCGCTGCTGCAACTCCAGTAGCGCGGTCTTCTCGTCGATCAGCACGCCGCTCTCCAGGACGTCGTAAGACAGCAGCTTCACTGACGGTCGCGCGATCAGTCGCGGCTTATGCAGCGTGATTACGAGGCCATCCTCGCCGCCCGCCACCCGAAACTTGCCGGGGGCCAGCACGTAGCCGATCGGATATTCGACGTGGTATTTCACTCGTATGCGCGCCGTGGAGGCTGGGAATGGCGTGAACCGGATTGACGTCTTGAGGTCCTGATCCCGGACGATGTCGCGGGAGAGGGTCAGGGTAAGGAAGCTGGCTCTCTGCGCCACCGCCTCCTTGATCACGCTCTGGTAGTCGATCAGCCGGCGGCGGACGAGGAGGCCGTCGTTTGTGCTTTCCCCCGTCTGCCGCATTGTGATTGGATCGGCCGGTGAGCTCTTACGCGTCAGATAGAAGCCGCTCGCCGCCAGGGCGATGACGGACACGGTGATGAGCAGCTTGCTCGTCACGCCGCGCACGTCAGCGTTTCAATTTAGCTTCGGCGAACGCCCGGCAAGCCGTTCGTGCCTTGATGATGTTGCGCCCAGTCGAAACCCGGACCGATTGTTCGTTGATCTGCTCGATCTCGCGGCCCCTCCGCTTCGCTTCGTCGTAGGCGCGCGCGGTGGCGAGTTGGCGGCAGGCGGTCATGAGCGCCGAGGTTTCCGGCACGAACTGGTAGCGGCTGTAGCGCACCTCCACCGAGAAGCCGGCGGCTGTGTCCTTGATCATGAAGTGGGCGTTCTTGTCGGCGACCTCTGTCAAGGGTCGAGACACGTCGGCGGGGTGGGTGCAGGCGGCCAGCGCCAGCGCCGCGCTCAGAGCGAGCGTCTTCGTGTTAACAAGCATGGTGTTTCTCCCGGTGATGTGACGTGGACGCGCAGCATCGCGCCGACGCTGGTGTGCCGACGTGTCACGGTGTGGATGCTGTCGATGATGCCGCCCCCTAGCGGGGCGACGTGCGGCTCAGACCTTGCGCCACCCCTATGTTCCTCTCGGGGCGACGGCCGAAGCCGGATGTTGAGAACCTGATCGATGAGCAGGCGCATGCGCCTTTATCGATCGAAACCGACTGGACATGCGCGCATGCCACCCGGCCCCTGAATCAGCGACCGAGTTCATCGATTGGGGTTCTCACGCCCCGCCCCCCGGCTTTCACGGGAGGCGCAACGATCATGGAAGGCTGGCGGGCGGATCGCAATAGCCCTTTGCGCGGCGGCGATCGGGTGCCTGTCAGCCTTCCATATAAGATGGCCGGTTTTGCGTGCACCGTTTCGGACTTGGTCGCTATACAGGCGATCTCCGTTCCGCCGAAGATCATCTCACCCATCGAACACTTTGCTTCCCCCCAACCGCGGGAGCGGCTATATTGCTTGCGGCAGCGGACCCCGTCGGGGTCCCGTTACCGTAGATTGTTGTTGCGATCTCCAGTTGAGATCGGTGCCCGGATCGTCGTTATGGCGGGCGGCACTGCCCTCGGCACCATGGCGAAAGCTGGCCACCCGAATGGGATGGATCGGCTCCTAAATACCGCCGACCATGATGATTAGGGGGGTCGGCGGCAGCTAGTGAACGGACTTGAGTTATGCACCTCGATCGTCGCTCTGAGGGCGGTTTGGAAAGCTGAGCGAGCTCGATTGACAAAATCGTGTTTCGGTCCTGATCGCGTCACTGGCACAGCATTCGAACGGTCGCTCGATCGGCAACTACGGGAACTCCGATACAGGGTCTCCTCAGGATTCAAGCCGCACGGCCTGTTGGCTCTCGCAAAGCCGAAAGAGAATGGTAGCGGAAATCGCATCATCTGCGTCCCCACTGTTGCGGACAGACTTCTCCAGTTCACTATTCTCAACCAACTGCGCCCGAGGCTGCGCGCCATGGGAGTAGATAATCCAGTAGCCTTCGGGCTGGCACCAGGTCCCGAAAGAAGCGTCTTGGGGGCCCGCAAGTTCGCGTGTAGCGCGCGAAATGAACGGCCTTGGGTTTACAAGGCCGATGTCCACAAATTCTTCGACAACGTAGAAAGGTCAACGTTGCAGGACGCAGTTTCGCGCACCGTGCGGCAGCGGTCTCTTGTTCCACTCCTACACTCGTTCCTTGCAACCGAAATCGAGGACGGTGCAGAGAAAGGCTGGCGGTCGATCGTCTGGGAGGCTGGTATTCGCGGCGGCCTTGGGGTCAGGCAAGGAATGCCCCTGTCCCCCTTTTATGCGGGGGTTTACCTTAGGGACCTCGACCGCAGACTAATAAAGCGCCGGGTCCCGGTTGCACGCTACGTCGATGACATCGTCGCATTCTTTGCGTCCGAGGCAGAAGCGCGCACCTTTCACCGTTTTCTGAAGTCCGCCCTAGATGACCTCGGGTTGGCGATCGGCGAACCAGGCGCCGTAGGCTCCAAAACGATCATCTACATGCCTGATGAGCCCGCCGCATTCTTGGGAATGGAACTGAGCAGATTGGGGACTGGGTCGTATCAACTCCGAGTCCCGCCCTCGAACATAGTCAAAATTGCTGAGCGGATCGCGAGTTGCGGTAACGCCCCTGCACTTCTTGAGAGGAAGGTCGGCCTGACGACGATGGGTAACTACTTCAACTCAGTGACTAGTGGCTACTTAAACGCCTATTCTGCCGCGCAGAATCGGGACGATCTCCGTACAGCAATCCAAAACGCGGCGGCAACAGCACAGGCCAACATTCTACGCGACCTACTGGGCGCCGATCACCTACAACGGCTATCTCAGACAGACTTGAAGTTCCTGGGAGTGGATCAGGAGATCCTCCTCGGCGGCAGTCCAAAGATTTCGACTCGGAGAGCACCTGAAAACACCCGGCGCAATTCATAGTATAAAGAGCACAACCACCCTCCTCGACATCAACCGATCCCGAACCCGGCCCCGCCGCCTTCCTGGCGTCCTTCCGCTCGCGCCCGGTGAGCATGTTCTCAGCTCGTCTAGCGAGTCGGGCACGTCCGGCATCTGCGCTCTGAGGAACACGCGCGAGCCCTCCCCCTGCGGCACCGTTAGGGTGAGCTTGTCGATGTCGAACAGCGCCTTGCCTGAGCGCAGCATCTCAGTCTGTACGAAGCGGATGGGCGGTCTTCTGACTGGGTGAACCGCCTGTTGCTCGCGTGTGCGTCGGACCGAAGCCTATCTCTTTCCCAGCGATCAAACCGATATTGGTAGAGCTGATACCGCCGCGACTCGACGTCGAGGACGATTTCGAAAACCATGCTGACCTACCGGTCGTCAAAGTCGCTGCCGGTCGGGTTAAGCTTGATGAGCGGGCGAAAATCGCTGCTCGTCAGCACGTATGCTTTCGGCAGCGCCTCTCCAATCCTAAATATGTCGAGAAAAGCGCGGTGGCGGGGCACGCAGTGCGCAACCAGGCGAAAGAAAGGAATGCACACATGACCGGTAACCCGATCGCGCGTTGGGGTTTCATCTTTAGGTCGGTACGAAATTATATGTCCGACTGGGTCGACCACTGGAATAGTAACGACGTGCTTCTTTGGAAGAATGAGCCAGGACATGTCTCAACCGAGTTCACTTATGCGTCGCCGCATTTCGATCGTGCAAGAAACCAGTACGAACTCACCGACTATGCGATTTCGCTGAAGGCGGTTCTGGATGGAGCGATGATGCTCGGCGTCGGTCCGCGCGTCGGCGGTTATGACCCATTTGCCCTCGGCATGATCATCGACCTCCAAAATCAGCACAGACGGGAAGGGCCGAATGTTGGCAATGTCTTGGTCGAGGCGTTTGACCCGTCCCTTTCCAGCTTCCCGGCTGGTACCAAGATTATCAAGCGTGACCGTTATGACCCCGAGGACATGATCTTGCAGGCTCGGCAGGATCCGGTCGCGCGGGGCGTACTGAAGCACCTCGGCTTCAACGGCCCAGATTATCGTACGCTCTACTCGCTCCTCGACTGGATGGAGTCCGAAGGCTGGACCGAGGAACAAGTCGCCGCTGTGACCGAGCAGGATGCCGCCCTCGTCAACATCTTCACCGGCACCGCCAACAATGTCACGATTCTCGGACCGTTGGGGCGCCACGGCGCGACGAGATCGCATAGCGGCAAAACGCCCAAATCGATCATGACCCTCAGCGACGCCCAGGCCTTGATCCTGCCAGCGGCGAAGGCTTTTCTGCGAAGTCGGGCCGAGACATTCGACGCGACGGGCAGCTGGCCGGTCTATATCAAGCCAAAAAAGACGAAGGGCAGCGCCAAAAAGCCTTCAGCAGTTTGAAAGTGGGTAACGCGACAGACCCTTAGTATCCGCTTAAACGATCCATTTGATACATGCGGTGCCGACGCTTCCAACATCCACGAACCTGGTGCCGCGGAGAAGGTTACAGTCGGCCGCTAGTCAATCCCACCTGCTGCCGCATCTGCAGCACGGTCGTTTCCGCAGCCACAGTCGCATGTATTTACCCCCGCTCACCATCTACGTTGGAGGTTCGCGCTGTTTCGATGCGAAGGCCGGGATATAGTGACCACCGGCCGGACTGCCCATCCAAAGCCGCCCCAGCCCGGCCCCACGCTGGCGACCAAGCGAAGGCCTGTTCGCCTTAGCCGCCGCCGCTGCTATTGTGGAAGTGCCATAAAGTAGATGGTGCCGCTTACAGGACTCGAACCTGTGACCCCCGCATTACGAATGCGATGCTCTACCAGCTGAGCTAAAGCGGCACGGGGTGAAGCGACGCGAAGCGCCGTTCGAGGGTGCGCCTAACAGGTCGGATCGCGGCTGACAAGCATCGTCGCAAAGCGAAATTGCTGATCGGCGGCTTTACGACCCGTTTACCACGGAGCGTGCACAAGCGTCGCGACGGGGGCTGGCCCGGCGAAGGAAGGTATGCTCATGGGTATCGCGCGCGGCTATGAGGACGAGCGGGTCGATGGCGACGGCACGATCGATTCGGCCGTCGGCCAGGGTGGCGATGAGGGCGGCGTTGATGAAGGCGGCGTCGGCGATGCGCTGTTCGATCTCGGCGGCGACGAGCGGCGGATGCACGTGCGCGCCTACAATCACTGGGTGTCGCTGCTGAAAGGCCGCCCCTATCCCGGCATCGCCGATCTCCACCCCGAAAGCATCGACGATTTCGGGCCGCACAGCGTGCTGATCGACTTCACCGGCGGCAGCGACGATGCGACCATCGCCTTCCTCGGGCAGGCGCTGCGCGAGGAATGCGGGCTCGACACCGCCATCGTCCGCGTCGCCGACGTGCCCGGGCGCTCGCTGCTGTCGCGGCTGACCGATCACTATCTGCAGATCATCGCGAATCGCGCGCCGATCGGGTTCGAGGCGGAGTTCGTCGGCACGCGCGGCCGGACGACCCTGTATCGCGGCATCCTCATGCCCTTTTCGTCCGACGGCGACGTGATCGACTTCATCTACGGCGTGATCAACTGGAAGGAGATGGTCGACGACGCGACGCAGGCGACGCTCGACGCGGAGCTCGATGCCGCGGTGCGCGCCGCGCCGCGCCCGCCGATCGCGACGCCGGCCTGGGCGGATGGCCCGAGCGGCGGTTTCGACAGCCCGCGCGACGCCGGGGGACGCGGCCACCGCGCCCGCGCCGCGTGGCGGACGCTGCCGGCGCTCGCCTCGGTCGCACTGCCCGCGAGCGATGCCGAATTCGTCGTGCTGCTCGCACGGACGCGCGCCGACGGGACGCTCGATGTGATTCGCCGCTTCGATGATGCGGCGACGGTCGAGGCGATCGCGGACGCGACCGCCGACTGATCGCCCTGCCCGCATGAATATTGCTTGACCGCGTAATTTTTGCACTGCGGCAAGCCTTGAGGTCCGCGACCCGCGGGAGCATAGGCGATTCATGGCCGACCATAATCAGACCATGGCCGAGGCGCTTGCCGCCCGGCTGACCAAGGGCGCGCTACCGGGAGAGCTGACGGGCTTCGGCGATGCCGAACGCGCCGCCGCCGCCGCGTTCGTCGCGCAGACCGCCGCGCAGCGCCTGCCGGGCACACCGGCGATCGCGCTCGAACCGCTGCCGTCGGACGACGTCCGCCGCCGGATGCGACTCGCGATCGTCAACGACGACATGCCCTTCCTGGTCGATTCGATCGCAGCGTCGATCGGCGAGCAGGACCTCGACATCGATCGCGTCATCCACCCGGTGGTGCGGGTGACGCGCGACGCCGATGGCGTGATGACCGATATCGGCGGTGCCGGCGCACCCGAATCGATGATCTATATCGAGCTGGAACGCGCCGACGCGCGCGACCGGCGCGGGCTGGTCGAGGAGCTGACCGCGGTGCTCGCCGACGTGCGGGCGGCGGTGACCGACTGGCCGCTGCTCCAGCGCGCGATGGCGCGCGACGAGGCGGCGTTGCCGCAGGGCGAAGGCGCGGCGCTGCTGCAATGGTTCCTCGACGGCCAGTTCACGCTGCTCGGCCATCAACTGTGGCGGCGCGACGGCAGCGCCGGTGACGCGCTCGGCATCGCCCGCCATCCGCACCAGACGCCGATGCTCGCCGAGGCGAGCCGCGCGCTGGCGATCGAATGGTTCGAGGCAGGCAATGACGCGCCGCTGCTGCTCAAGTCGAGCCTGATCTCGACGGTGCATCGCGCCGTGCCGCTCGATCTGGTGATCGTGCCGATCGGCAGCGACGGCACGGTCGAAGGCCTGTCGATCCATGCCGGACTGTGGACCAGCGCCGCGCTCAGCGTGCGGCCGCGCGACGTGCCGGTGCTGCGCGCCCGACTCGCCGCGCTCGAGGCGAAATTCGGCTTCGATCCCAAGGGGCATACCGGCAAGGCGCTGACCCATGCGCTGACCGCGCTGCCGCACGACCTCGTCGTCGCTTTCCCGGCGCCGGCGCTGGAAGAGGTGGTGCTGACCGCGATGAGCCTCGCCGACCGGCCGCGGCCGGCGCTGGTGCTGGTGCGATCGGCGCTGGGGCGGCACATGTTCGCCTTCGCCTGGCTGCCGCGCGACGACCTGACCACCGCGCGTCGCGTGCAGATCGCGCAGATGCTGAGCGAGGCGTCGAACGGCGTCGTGCTCAATTGGTCGATCAGCCTCGACGACGGCGTCGTCGCCCTGCTGCGCTATACGATCGACCTGCGCGGCGACGGCCGCATGCCGGAGACCGAGCCGCTCGCCGAGCGCCTGCGCCGGATGGTGCGCGGCTGGGTGTCGGACGTCGAGGCGGCGCTGGCCGAGCAATTGCCCGCGGCGCGTGCGGCGCGGCTGGCGCTGCGCTGGGCCAATGCCTTCCCCGCCAATTACCGCAACGTCAGCACCGCGAGCGAGGCCGCCGCCGACATCCTGCGCATCGCGACGCTCGACGATCCCGCGGCGCGCTCGGTGCGCATCTTCCCGGCGGTGCCCGGTGAGGACCGGCGGCTCAAGATCTACAAGCTCGGCGGCGCGCTCGCGCTGTCCGACGCGGTGCCGGTGCTGGAGAATTTCGGCTTCCGCGTGATCGGCGAACTGCCGACGCGGCTGCGCGAGGACGCCAATACCTTCGTCCACGAATTCGTCGTCGAGATCGACGCGACCGCCGAGGCGCAGGACGCCGCGGTGCTGGAGGGCGCGATCGCCGCGGCGCTGGAAGGCGCGGCGGAAAACGACGCGTTCAACCGGCTGATCGTCGATGTCGGGCTGGCGCCGCAATCGGTGGTGCTGCTGCGCGCCTGGTTCCGCTATCTGCGGCAGGCGGGGCTGCCCTATGGCCTGACCACGGTGGTCGATGCGTTGCGGCGGGCGCCCAAGCTGACCAAGGCGCTGATCGCCCGCTTCGCCGCGGCGCATGACCCGGCCGTTGCCGGCGACGTCGCCGCGGCGGACGAGGTGATCGAGCGCGGACTCGATGCGGTGTCGGCGATCGACGACGATCGCATCCTGCGCGCCTATCGCAACCTGATCGCCGCCTGCCTGCGTACCAATGCCTTCGCTCCCGCCGCGGCAGAAGCGCTGGCGTTCAAGCTCGACAGCCACCTCATCCCCGGCCTGCCCGCGCCGGTGCCGTGGCGCGAGGTCTGGATCTATTCGCCGCGCGTCGAGGGCATCCATCTGCGCGCCGGCCCGGTCGCGCGCGGCGGCCTGCGCTGGTCCGACCGGCGCGACGATTTCCGCACCGAGATTCTCGGGCTGATGAAGGCGCAGCGCGTCAAGAACGCCGTCATCGTGCCGACCGGCGCCAAGGGCGGTTTCTATCCCAAGCAGCTCCCCTCCCCCGCGCTCGACCGCGACGCGTGGCTGGCCGAGGGGACGGAGAGCTATCGGATCTTCATCCGCTCTTTGCTGTCGATCACCGACAATATCGTCGAAGGCCGCGTCGTCCATCCGGCCGGCGTCCGCGTGCTCGACGGCGAGGACCCCTATTTCGTCGTCGCCGCCGACAAGGGCACCGCGACGTTCAGCGACGTCGCCAATGCGCTGGCGCTGGAGCGCGACTTCTGGCTCGGCGACGCCTTCGCGAGCGGCGGCAGCGTCGGCTACGATCATAAGGCGATGGGCATCACCGCCAAGGGTGCCTGGGTTTCGGTCCAGCGGCATTTCGCCGAACGTGGCGTCGACGTGCAGAGCCAGCCGATCACCGTCGTCGGCTGCGGCGACATGTCGGGCGACGTGTTCGGCAACGGCATGCTGCTGTCCAAGGCGTTGAAGATCGTCGCGGCGTTCGACCATCGCCATATCTTCCTCGATCCCGATCCCGATCCGGCGGCGAGCTGGGAGGAGCGTGCGCGCATGTTCGCGCTGCCGCGGTCGAGCTGGGCGGATTATGACGCGGCGCTGATCAGCGAAGGCGGCGGCGTCTGGGCGCGCAGCGAAAAGGTGATCAAGCTGTCGCCGCAGGTCCAGGCGGCGCTCGGCGTCACCGCGACGCAGCTGGATCCGGCCGCGCTCATTTCTGCGATCCTCAAGGCCCCTGCCGACCTGCTCTGGTTCGGCGGCATCGGCACCTATGTGAAGGCGGCGGCGGAGAATAACGTCGCGGTCGGCGATCCGGCCAACGACCGGTTGCGCGTCAATGCCGAGGAATTGCGCGTCACCGCGATCGGCGAGGGCGCCAATCTGGGCGTGACGCAGGCGGCACGCATCGCCTTCTCGACCCGCGGCGGGCGGATCAACACCGACTTCATCGACAATTCGGCCGGCGTCGATTGTTCGGACAATGAGGTCAACATCAAGATCGCGCTCAACCGCGAGATGAACGAAGGCCGGCTCGGCTTCGAGGAGCGCAACACGCTGCTCGCCAGCATGACCGACGATGTCGCGCACCTCGTACTCGAGGACAATCGCCTGCAGACGCTGGCGCTGTCGATCGCCGAGGCGGACGGTGCGGCGGCGATCCCGAGCTACGTCCGCGTCATCGAGATCTTCGAAGCCAGCGGCCGGCTCGACCGCGCCGTCGAAGGGCTCGCCGCCAACGAGGATCTGCTGCGCCGTGGCCAGGAGGGCCAGGGCCTGACGCGTCCGGAGCTCGCGGTGCTGCTCGCCACCGCCAAGCTGGCGTTGCAGGACGGGATCGAACATGCGTCGCTGGCGATGGCGCCCGAACTCGCGCCCTATCTGCACGGCGCCTTCCCGCCGGCGATGCAGCGCGACTTCGCGCAGGCGATCGACGCGCACCGGCTGCGCGGGCAGATCGTCGCGACCAAGCTCGCCAACCGCATCGTCAACCGGCTCGGCATCCTGTCGCCGTTCGAACTCGCCGAAGAAGAGGGCGCGGCGATTGCCGACATTGCGGCGATGTTCGTCGTCGCCGAACGCATCTTCGGGCTCGACGCCTTGTGGGCGGAGATCGAACGCGCCGCGATCAGCGAGGGCGCGCGCATCGCGCTGTTCAACGAGGTGGCGGTGGCGACGCGTTCGCATATCGCCGATCTGCTGCGCGCGTCGGCGCCGGGAACCTTGCCGGGGGCGGTGCTCGACCGGCTCGGCAGCGGCGTCGCGCAGCTCGAACGGCAGACCGCCTCGCTGCTGCTCGAGGAAGCCAGTGCGCAGAGCGCGCGCATCGCCGCCCAGCTGGAAGCGGCAGGTGCCCCGACCGATCTCGCGCAGCGGGTGGTGCGCCTGTTCGACCTCGACGGCGCGGTCGGTCTGGCGGCATTGGGCGAACAGCTCGGTTTCGACGAGATCGAACTGACGCGGGCGTTCACGCATCTCGGTCAGGCGCTCGGGCTCGACTGGGCGCAGGCGACCGCGGCGCGGATCGTGTCGAGCGATCCGTGGGAGCGGCTGCTGCTCGCCGGCCTCGCCCGCGATTTCCAGCAGCAACGGCTGGAGTTCCTCGCCCGCAACGGCGGCGGCGATCCGCGCGGCGCGGTCACCGCCTGGCTCACCGCCAATGCGGCGCGTGTCGGCCAGTTCAAGGCGGTGATCGATCGCGCCCGCCATGCGGCACAGCCCAATGCGGCGATGCTCGCGCAGATCGCGGGTCAGGCGCGGGTGCTGCTCGGGCGCTGACGCTGATCCAAAGGGGGCTTCCGCGACCGGTTTCGATCGCGGAAGTCCCCTTCGTCACCGCGGCGCGGTGCGACCGCCGCGAGCCGAGGCGGCCTTGCTGCGCCATTCGCGGGCGCGCCACCACATGATGATCCCGGTCACCGCCAGCACCGCCGGTGCGATGCCGCCGAGGAAGATCACGATCTGCCAGACGATCCCCATCCCGCCGCCGTCGTGGAGGCGACGCATCGTCCGCGCCAGCCCGCCCGGCCGCCGCGCCGGCGCCGCGACCGCGACGCCATTGTCGTCGGCGATCTTGACCACCTGTCCGTTCGCGTAGGTCACCGTCCAGTCGGCGCTGGCGCTGGTCGGCCAGGCGATGCTGCGCAATGCGCCGCGCCGGACGCTGGCCGCCCGCGCCACGACGAGGTCGAGCGGCTGGCCCGGTTCGGCGAGCGGCACCGCGCGCTGGCCGCCGCGATCCGGCCCGCCGCGACCGCCGCCGAACACGCCGGGGAAGCTGATCCACACGCCGGTCAACGACAGGACGAACAGCGGCAGGGCGATCCAGAAGCCGATCATATGGTGGAGATTGCTGTCGGTATTGCGATGCCGCCGCCAGCGCAGGCCGCGCGACCATGATCCGACCGTCGGCCACCACAGCCACAGGCCGGTCATGCTCGACAGCAGCATCGCGACGCCGATCCAGCCGACGATGGTGCGGCCGAGGCCGGGTATCTGCAAGCTGCCGTGGAGGATGTGGAGAAAGCGCACCAACCCCGCCTGGCTGCCCGCGACGTCGAGTACGCGCGCGGTCGGCGGATCGAGGTAGATCATCGTCCGCGGCGGCGGGCCGCGGCGGCCGGGATCGGCGCTCGCCGGCGCGGCGGCGACCGTGATCGGGCCATGCCCCTCCGGCAGGCTGAGCTGCGCGATCCGCTCGCCCGGCCTGAGCGCCGCGCGCGCTGCGTCGGCATAGACGTCGGGGGTGCGCTGCGTCGTCCCGCTGATCTGGTAGCGCGCCGGATTGACGATCCGGTCGAGCGTGTCGTGCCAGACCAGGGCCGCGCCGGAGAGCGACAGCGGGATGATCAGGATCGCGAGGATCAGCCCGATCCATTTGTGGATCTGGAACCACGTCCTGCGCCAGGCCAGTTTCGTCATCGCTTGCTCCACCAGGGGTCGGGCGCGGCGTGGCATGGCGCCCCGCGCACGGTCAACCGGCTCAGACCTGCGCCCAGCGGCGCAGGAGATTGTGATAGACGCCGGTCAGTTGCACCACCGCCGGGTCCCCTGCCCCGAGCGACGCCGCCGCCGCCTGCACGCCCGCGTCGAGATCGAACAACAGCCGCCGCGCGCCATCGTCGCGCACCATCGATTCGATCCAGAAGAAGGACGCGACGCGGCAGCCGCGCGTCACCGGCGTGACATGATGCAGGCTGGAGGCGGGATAGACGACGCAATGCCCGGCGGGCAGCTTGACGCGCTGCGGACCGAAGCGATCCTCGATCACCAGCTCGCCGCCGTCGTAATCGGCGGGGTCGCTGAGGAAGAGGGTCGCGGACAGATCGGCGCGGATGCGGAAATCGCTGCCGCGCCGGATGCGGATCGCGGCATCGACATGCGTCGCGAAGGTCGCGCCCTCGGCATAGCGGTTGAACAGCGGCGGAAAGACCTTGAGCGGCAGCGCCGCGGCGACGAACAGCGGCGCGGCGGCAAGCGCATCGAGGATCAGCGCGCCGCTTTCGCGCGCCGCCGGACTGTCTTCGGGCAATTGCTCGTTGCGCTTGGCGAGCGCCGACTGATGGCCCGAGGTCGCATTGCCGTCGATCCACTCGGCCGCGTCGATCCGCGCGCGCAGACGGGCGACCGCGGCGGCGTCGAGCAGATCGGGGATGGCGATCAGCATGGCCATGCCCGTGCCACCGCCGCGGGGCCACGGCTGCGCAGCGCCGGATAGGGGCAGTCCGCCAGCCAGCCGCGCATCTGCGCGACGAAGCGCGCATGGCCCGTCGCCGTCGCGCGTTCGATCCAGAGAAGGGCCTCATCCATCCGGCCTGCTTGTGCCAGCATCCGTGCGTGGTTGAAACAGCCTCGGAAATCACCGCCGGCGGCGGCGCGACGGTAGCAGTCCGCGGCCTTGGCCATGTCCTGCGGATGGACCCAGCCGTCCTCGGCGAAGCTGCCGACGAAGTTGATCGCCTTGGCATTGCCCAGGGCCGCCGCGCGTTCGAGCCAGCCGAGCGCCGCCGGCCGATCCGCGTCGACACCCTCGCCGAGCGCGAGCAGGGTTGCGTAATTGTACATCGCCCAGTCGAGCCCGCGTTCGGCGGCGACACGATAGCAGGCCGCGGCGCGCGCCTTGTCGACCGCCGTGCCCCAGCCGAGATCGTAGCAGCGCCCGACCATGTTGAGCGCCATCAGATGCTGCTGCGCCGCCGCGCGGGTGAACCAGGCGAGCGCCGCGCCCTCGTCCCTATCGACGCCATTGCCGTCGAGCAGCAGCTGGCCGAGCATCGCCTGTGCCTCGGCCAGCCCCGCCACCGCCGCGCGGCGGATCAAGGCGGCATCCGCTGCGGTGATCGCGGTCACAGCCGCACGCCGCGAAGCATCAGAACCGCAGCCCGAGCGTGCCGAACACCGTCCGCCCCGCCGCGACCTGCGCGAAATGCGTGGTGTAGAGCTGCGTGTAATAGACCTTGTCGGTCAGGTTCTGCGCGTTGACGCTGATGTCGACCCGATCGGTCAGCTTGACGCTGGCGCGGGCGTCGAACCGCCAATAGGCCGGCGCCTCGCGCACGACGAGCTTGGTCGCGACCAGCCGCGTCGCGCTGCGGTCGTCGGAATAGCCGGCGATCTGCCTGCCCATATAGATGGCGGTGCCGCCGAGCTCAAGCCGGTGCCACAGGCTGACGTTGCTGGTCGCGGTGAAGCTGTTGCGCGTCGTCTGCGGCATCTGCCGGCCGGTGTTGACCGAAGGGACGGCGACGGTGCCGAATACCGTCGACCCGCCGTCGATCACCTTCGGGTCGAGATGCGTATAGCCGCCGAACACCGTCCAGCCCGGAAGGATCGTGCCGGTCGCGCCGAGTTCGATGCCGCGGATGCGCGATTCGCCGATGAATTCGACGGTGTTGTTGGGACCGGTAACGCGGGCATTGTCGATCTGCGTCTGGAAGGCGGCGGCGGTGAGCAGCAGCTTCTCGCCGAGCAGCGTCGCCTTGGCGCCGACCTCATAGGATTTGGTCTTCTGCGGCTTGAGCAGGTCGAGGATCGCCGCGGTCTGCGCCGTGGTCGGCAGCGCATTGTCCTCGCGCCCCTCGCCGAGCAGGCTGTTGGGCGGCGTCGCCGCGGTGGCGTAGCTGGCGTAGAGGCTGGTGTCGGGCGTCGGCTTGAAGACCAGGCCCGCCTGCCAATTGAACAGTCTGTCGGTCCGCCGGAACCGCACCCCCGCGGTGCCGGGCAGCCGCGTCGTCGAGGCGAACCGATCGTAGCGCGCGCCGAGGTTGAGGATCAGCTGCGGCACGAGCGTGATCGAATCGAACGCATAGAGCGCCCGCGTATTGGCGTCGTTCTGCGTCTCGCCGGCAAGGCCGATGCGCGCGACCGGCAGAACGTTGGTCGCGGTGTCGCTGGCATAAGCGACCCAGGGGTCGTTGGGATCGGGCGAGAACAGCGTCGTGCAATAGCTCCGCGCGAGCGTGGCGGTGTTGCAGCGCGGCGTGATCGTGCTGCCCGAGGCGAGGATCGCCGTCCCGGCCGCGTTGAACAGACCCGGCGTCACATAGGTGCCGCGTCGCGCCTGCTCCCAGCTCAGCTCCGCGCCCGCAGCGACGCTATGCACGATGCTGCCGGTGTGGAACTGGCCGTAGAGGTCGGTCTGATTGACGATGCTCTGGGTATAGCCGTAGCGCGTGTTGGTGCGGCGCCAGACGTAGCCGCCGCTGGTGCGATCGCCGCGCAGCCCGGCCGCGCCGGTCGTCGGATCGGACGCCGCGGTGCCATAGACGTTGCCCTGGCTGTCGTCGGGCATCGACATGATGTAATTCTGCTCGCTGCGGGTAAAGCGCGCGGTGTTGCGCAGCGTGATCCCGCCGAAGTCGTGTTCGGCACGCAGCGTCGCCTGATGCGTGGAGCTGTCGCGGAAGTCGCGGCCGGTCAGCCCGTAGAAGACCGACCGGTCGACATAGCCCGTGGTGCCGCCCGCGGTGGTGATCGTGCCAAGCGCCGGGCGCGAGGCGATCGTCCCCGTCCCAGGCGCATTGCCGATCGTGTAGAGATAGGGGATGCCCGCATCGGGCAGCTCGTGGCTTTCCAGATAATAATAGCTCACCGTCAGCCGCGTTGGCGTGCCGAGCCCGAGCGACAGCGACGGCGCGACACCCCAGCGGCGCGCATAGAGCGCATCGCGACCGGCGATATCCTGATCATGCCACAGCCCTTCGATCCGGAACGCCGCCATCGCGCCGAGCCGCAGATTGACGTCGGCGGTGACGCGCTTGAAGTCGGCATTGCCATAGCTGCCGGAGATGCTGCCGAAGTCGTCGAGTTGCGGCAGCTTGGAGATGATGTTGATCGTGCCGCCCGCCGAACCGCGACCGCCGAGCGTCGAATCGGAGCCGCGGACGATCTGGATCGTCTCGGTGGCGAAGACTTCGCGGCTTTGCGCGCCGAGGTCGCGGACGCCGTCGACATAGATGCTGCCCTGCGTATCGAAGCCGCGGATGAACGGCCGGTCGCCGAGCGGATTGCCGCCCTCCGCCGCGCCGAAGGTGATGCCCGGCACGGTGCGCAGGGCATCCTGCAGGCTGACCGATCCGGTCTGCTGGATCACCTCCTTGGGAATGAGCACAATCGAGCGCGGCGTATCGAGCACCGGCGCGACCGCCTTCGGATCGTCGCTGCGCCGGAGGCGCTCGCCGGTGACGAGGATGTCGTCGTCGCGGCGCTGGTCGGGATCGCCGGCGACCGGCGTCCTGGGCAGATCGTCCGCATAGGCGGGCAAGGTATGGAACGCTCCGACACATGACAGAGCCAGAAACGAGACCGACGATTTCGACATGAAGCCCCCTTATTTCGGGAGCTCGCTATTGAGAGTCGTTCGCACTGTCAACGTTAATGCGTGGCATTCTCAACATTGGCGCTGCCGGCGAAGGCGAACAGCCAGGTCCGCAACGCGCTGGCCAGATTGGGCGGATCGTTGGCGGCGATGCGCAGCACGTCGATCTCGGCGACCAGCGCCGACAGCGGCAGCGCGCGCGCCTGCGCCGCCGTCTCGAGCGCCGTCCAGAAGACGGGCTCGAGACTGATCGAGGTCGGGTGGCCGGCGATCGTCATCGATCGTTTGACGGGCCCGTCGAACCCGGACGGCGGCGGCTGGATCGGCGGCATAGCGCCTTGTCGCGCGACCGCCCGCCACCGGCAAGCCCCCGCCTCAGGCGGGCTGGCCGACCGCGGCGCACAGCTGTTCGAGCAGCCGCCGCGATTCGCGCACCTCGGTCTCCAGCGTGGTCAGGCGACCGTCGAGATGATGGTCGTTGCCGGACAATTCGCGGTGCGAGGCGATCTGGATCGACTGGACCTGGCCACGGACATGCTCCGCGTTCTTCAGCAGATTGACGACGAGCCCGAGCTGGGTCGGATCGCGATCGAACAGCGCGCGCAACAGGCCGTTGCGATAGAGGATGTCATAAGTGTGATAGATCGGCTGCCATTCGGTGATGGTGTTGGCGTAATCGCCGGCATCCGCCGTGATGCGCAGGTGATAATTGGCCAGCGCGTCGGGCAGCAGCGCGATGTCGGCGATCTGCAGGCCGCGCATGATCAGATCCCAGTCGTCGTAGATCGGCAGATGCGGATTGAGGAAGCCGATATGATTGACGACGTTGCGCCGCCACAGCAGCGCGATCGGCGGAATGCGCGGCGTCCGGATGACTTCGAGGAAGTCGAGCACGGTGCCGTCATAGCCGTCGACCAACGCCTCGCGCAGTTCGACATGGCTGCCGTCGAACACCTCGCCGATCTTGTTCCATTTGGTCAGCACGCCGCCGAAACGGCGGTTCTCCGGCGCGAGCAGATGGCCGGTGCAGCGGGCCAGATAGGTCTCGTCCCAGCTGTCGTCGTCGTCATGCGCCGCAACGAAGGCGGCGGTACCGAGCGTCATGCCACGATTGGCCGCGGCGGCCATGCCGAGGCTGTCCGGATGATGCACGACGGTGACGCGGCCGGCGAGCTCGTCGGCGAAAGTGGCGACGAGCTGGTCGACCGGCGCGGGATCGCCGCCGTCGTTGATCAGGTACAGGTTCCACTGGCGATGCTGTTGATTGACGACGCTGCTCAGCGCGCGGCCGAGCAGCGCCGGACGGTTCTTGGTGCGCATGACGATGTCGACGCTGTCATCGCTGCGATCGTCGCGCAGCTTCGCCATGCTGTTGGGGAAGATATGGGTCATGGACGTGGCCGGATCCTTCGAACGGGTCTCCGTATCATAGGAACGAGAGTGCCGTTGCACGTCGCGCCCTGCACAATTGGCCGCCGGGCGGCGTCGATGGCATGCCAGGCATCAGGAGAGTGCCTCGGACGGCAAGCTTCGCTCGATCGCCCGTCACGGATCACCCAGAGGCGTGACGCGCCAGCACCGCCGCGACGCGGAACAGGGAGATCCTCCCCCGCCACTCCTTCCGCATGATAGCGGCACCCGCCGCCACTCCTGTATTGCCACGCTAATACGGACCGTTGCGTGCCGCCTCCGGCTGTTCTAGCGCTGGTCGGCAACACAAGGAGCATCGGGTGAAGCTGGTTCGGGGCGCATGGAAGCTGCTGGTGGCGATCAAGGACGGATTGGTCCTGATCGCGATGCTGTTGTTCTTCGGCCTGCTGTTCGCGGCGCTCAACGCGCGGCCGGGATCGAAGGCGATCGTCCCGGGCGCGCTGGTGCTCGACCTCAAGGGGACGATCGTCGAACAGCCGGAGGAGCAGACGCCGTTCGCCGCCTTCTCGGGCCGGGCGATGCCGCGCGAATATCGCGCGCGCGACGTGCTGCGCGCGATCGACACGGCGCGCACCGATGACCGCGTCAAGGCGCTGGTGCTCGACCTCGACAGCTTCGCCGGCGGCTATCCCGCGACGCTCAACGAGGTGGCCGAGGCGATCCGCCGCTTCCGCGACACCAAGAAGCCGGTGCTCGCTTATGCCACCGCTTATACCGACGCGGGCTATCGCCTCGCCGCCAATGCCAGCGAAATCTGGGTCAATCCGCTCGGCGGCACGATCTTCACCGGGCCGGGCGGCAACCAGCTCTACTATAAGGGGCTGATCGACAAGCTCGGCGTCACCACGCACGTCTATCGCGTCGGCAAGTTCAAGAGCTTCGTCGAACCCTATACCCGCGCCGACCAGAGCCCGGAGGCACGCGAGGCGAGCCAGCAGCTGCTCGGCGCCTTGTTCGGCCAGTGGCGCGAGGCGATCGCCAAGGCGCGGCCCAAGGCGCAGGTCGCGCAATTCCTCGCCAGCCCCGACCGGATGATCGTCGCCGCCAACGGCGATATCGCCAAGGCCAATCTGTCCGCCGGCATCGTCGACATGCTCGGCGACCGCATCGCCTTCGGCCGCCGCGTCGCCACTTTGGTCGGCAGCGATACGAACAAGCCCGTCGGCACTTTCAACACGATCAAATATGATGCCTGGGTCGGCGCCAATCCGCTCGCCAGGACCGGTGACAATATCGGCGTGGTGACGATCGCCGGCGACATCGTCGACGGCGAAGGCGGCCCCGGCAGCGCGCACGGCGACACGATCGCCAAGCTGATCCTCGACGGGCTCGCCAAGAAGAACCTCAAGGCGCTGGTCGTGCGCGTCGATTCGCCGGGCGGATCGGTGCTCGCCTCCGAGCGTATCCGCCTCGCCATCCTGGAGGCGAAGAAGAAGGGGCTGCCGGTCGTCGTGTCGATGGGCGGGCTCGCCGCATCGGGCGGCTATTGGGTGTCGACGCCGGGCGACGTGATCTTCGCCGAGCCGGGGACGATCACCGGCTCGATCGGCATCTTCGGCATCATCCCGACCTTCGAGAAGACGCTCGCCAAGATCGGCATCACCGCCGACGGGGTGAAATCGACGCCGCTGTCGGGCCAGCCCGACGTCTATGCCGGCACCACGCCGCAGCTCGACACCATCCTGCAGGCGGGGATCGAGAACGGCTATCGCCAATTCCTCGCACGCGTCGCCCAATCGCGCGGCATGACGCCGCAGCGCGTCGACGCGATCGCGCAGGGCCGGGTGTGGGACGGCGGCACGGCGCGCCAGCTCCACCTCGTCGACCGGTTCGGCACCCTGCAGGACGCGGTCGGCGAGGCGGCGAAACGTGCCAAGCTCGATCCGGCCAAGGTCCATGCCGAATATCTCGAGAAGGAGCCGAGCGTCGCGGCACAGCTCGCCGCGAGCTTCGCCGATCGCGACGACGACGACGCGACCGAGCAGGCCGGCGGCGACGTCTTCGCGCGGATCGCGGCGGAGCGGCGCGGGCTGCTCGCCCAGGCGATCGGCGACGTGCGCCGGCTGGCGAGCGCCGGATCGGTCCAGGCGCGCTGCCTCGAATGCGGCGGGCTCGGGCCGAGCGACAGCGGCGCGGCGGATGCGCGGCTGCTCGACCTGATCCTCGCCCGCGTCGGGCTGTAGATGATCGCGCTGCGACCGGCGACGGGCGACGATGCCGCGGCGATCGCGGCGATCTATGCCCCGCACGTCCTCGCCGGCACCGTGTCGTTCGAGGTCGAGGCGCCCGATCCGCACACGATGCAGGCGCGGATGGCGCGCGCCGACGGGCTCTATCCGTGGATCGTCGCGACCACCGGCGCGGATCAGGGCGGCGTGCTCGGCTATGCCTATGCCACGCGCTTCTCGGAACGCGATGCCTATCGCTGGGCGGTCGAAACGACCATCTACGTCGCCGATGTCGCGCAGCGGCAGGGCGTCGGCCGGCTGCTCTACCAGGGGCTGATCCACACGCTGCGCGCGCAGGGCTTCACCCAGGCGATCGCGCGCATCGCCCTGCCCAACAATGCCTCGATCACCTTGCACGAGCAGGTCGGCTTCCGCCGCGCCGGCGTGTTCCGCGCGATCGGGCACAAGCACGGCCAGTGGATCGATGTCGGCTATTGGCAATGCATGCTCGCCGAGCCCGCCTCGCCCCCGCTCGAACCGCGCCGTTTCACCGACATCGGCGTCCGCCGCAGCTGAGGTACCGTGCTCAAGCGGCGGTGTCGCGGCCGGGATAGGCGGGCAGCGCAAGCCGGAAGCGGATCGCCACCGCGCGGAGCGTGAAGCCCGCCGCCGCCGCGATCACCGCCGCGGGCGCCGGCGCCACCCCGATCAGCCCGAGAGCGACGTACAGCGATGCGGCAAGGGCAGCGGCGGTGACGTAGAGTTCGGGCCGCATCAGGATCGACGGCTCGCCGGCCAGCACGTCGCGGATGATGCCGCCGACGCAGGCGGTCATCACCCCCATCAGCGCCGCGGGCACCGGCGGCACGCCATAGCCGACCGCCTTGGCCGCGCCATAGACCGCATAAGCGGCCAGCCCGACCGCATCGAACCAGGCGAGCGCGCCGTCCCGCCACCAGTGTTCCGGCGTCACCCACACCACCGCTGCCATCAGCAGGCAGACGGTCGCGGCGCGCGGATCGTGCACCCAGAACACCGGCGCGTCGATCAGCAGGTCGCGCACGGTGCCGCCGCCGACCCCGGTGATCAGCGCGAAAAAGGCGAGCGTCACCGCGGTCTGCCCGCGCTTGGCGGCGGCGAGCGCGCCGGAGACGGCGAACACCGCCAGCCCCGCGACGTCGAACCATGGCGCGAAGGCGGGCAGCAAAAGGTCAGGATTGGGCAAGGGCAGCATGGTGTCCGCCTAATACAGGACGGTCGCCGCCGAAAGCACCGCGCTCAGAAGCGGCGACCGATGACGAGCTGGACGACCGGATTGACCGGGTCACCGCCGTCGCGCTCACCGCGCAGCCGCCGCGTCGAATCGGTGGCGGTATTATAGGCGCGGCCGAGCATCGCCCCGGCCTCGACGCCGACGTGCAGATGGTCGCTGACCTCGTCGCTATAGCCCATCGTCAGCGCCGGCGTACGGCGCAGCGCGACTCGGCCGCCGGGGATATTGCTCTGCCGCGGCGCGCCGACCGGCCCGCGATTGCCCTGCTCGGCCAGTCGCGTGTCATAGATGCGCGTCCCCGCCGACATATGGAAACCGCTCGTATCCGAAGGATAGAGGTCAATCATCGATCCGCCGACGCGCTCGCGCATCTTCTCGCGCGGGCCGGCGGCGGTGGCAACGGTGGTGACGCGCAGCCGCAACCGGCTGCTGAGCCGCGTATCGCGTTCCACGCCGCTGCCGAGCGCAAGCGGGTGCAGCGGCGCGGTCTGCGCGGATGTCTGCTGCCCGATGCCCTGCGCCGCCGCGGGGAGCATCGCCCCCAGCGCCACTGCCGCGATCACCCCCATGATCCGCACCTTCGCTCCCCCTACCGCCGCTCGGGCGGTCTGTCCTCCACGGCATGCTATCAGTTATTCACACCAGGTACAGGTTCAATTCGGTCCCTTGCCGGGAGCGGCAACGCGCTGCCGCGGCGGCGTCTGGTCAAATCCGATCCCGGACGGTAAGGCGCGCGCTTTCCCCACCATCAGAATAGAGCGCATCATGGGTTTCCGCTGCGGCATCGTCGGCCTGCCCAACGTCGGCAAGTCCACCCTCTTCAATGCTTTGACCGAGACGGCGGCGGCGCAGGCGGCCAATTATCCGTTCTGCACGATCGAACCCAACGTCGGCAACGTCGCGGTGCCCGATCCGCGCCTCGACCAGCTGGCCGCGATCGCCGGATCGGCCAAGATCATCGAGACGCAGCTCGCCTTCGTCGACATCGCCGGGCTGGTGCGCGGCGCGTCCAAGGGCGAAGGGCTCGGCAACCAGTTCCTCGGCAACATCCGCGAAGTCGATGCGATCGTCCACGTGCTGCGCTGCTTCACCGACGGCGACGTCACCCACGTCGAGGGCAAGGTCGACCCGATCGCCGATGCCGAGACGGTCGAGACCGAGCTGATGCTCTCCGACCTCGAAAGCCTCGAAAAGCGCGTCCCCAACCTCGTCAAGAAGGGGCAGCAGGGCGACAAGGAGGCCAAGATCGGCGCGGCGGTGCTCGGCCAAGCGCTCGAGCTGCTGCGCGACGGCAAGCCGGCGCGGCTCACCCAGCCCAAGGACGCCGAGGAAGCGCGCGTCTTCGCCCAGGCGCAGCTGATCACCGCCAAGCCGGTGCTCTATGTCTGCAACGTCGACGAGGCCGATGCCGCCAACGGCAATGCCCTGTCCGCCAAGGTGTTCGACAAGGCCAAGGCGGAAGGGGCAGAGGCGGTCGTGGTCTCCGCAGCGATCGAGGCGGAGATCGCGACGATGCCGGTCGAGGATCGCGCCGAATTCCTTGCCGAGCTGGGTCTGCAGGAGACCGGCCTCGCCCGCGTCATCACCGCCGGTTACAAGCTGCTCGACCTACTCACCTTCTTTACCGTCGGCCCGAAGGAAGCGCGGGCGTGGACGGTGCATGCCGGCGCCAAGGCGCCGCAGGCGGCGGGGGAGATCCATACCGATTTCGAACGCGGCTTCATCCGCGCCGAGACGATCGCCTTCGCCGATTACATCGCCTGCAAGGGCGAAGCCGGTGCGCGCGATACCGGCAAGCTGCGCCAGGAAGGCAAGGACTATGTCGTCCACGACGGCGACGTGATGCTGTTCCGCTTCAACGTCTGATGCTTGCGCGGGGTGCGCGCCGACTTGTGGCAGCACCCCTGCCCCGCGTAGAGGAGCGGCGCCCTCCACGTTCGGGATGATCCGCCTGTGAGACTGATTCCCACCGCGCTTGCCTTCGCCCTGTCGGCGCTCGCCGGCTGCGCCCTTCCCTATACGCCGCCGGCGCTGTCGCCGGTGACGCGGCCGGAACCGGCCGGCGCGACGGCCAGCCTGCCGCCGGCGCCGCTGCCGCGGATGCAGACCGCGCCGGTCACCATCCTCGTCTCGATCGACGGCTTCCGCCCCGACTATCTAACCCGCGGCGTCACGCCCAATCTGTCGGCGCTGGCGGCGAACGGGGTGAGCGCGGCGATGCAGCCCTCCTTCCCCTCGGTCACCTTCCCCAATCACTGGACGTTGGTGACGGGCGAGGTGCCCGATCATCACGGCATCGTCGGCAACCGGATGGAGGACCCCACCCGCCCCGGCGAGACCTTCACGATGGCGAGCGACGATCCCTTCTGGTGGAACGCCGCCGAGCCGATCTGGGTGACCGCCGAAAAGGCCGGCATCCGCACCGCGACGATGTTCTGGCCCGGCGCCAACGTCGGCTGGGGCGGGACGCTGCTGCCCAACAGCCACGGCACCGTCGCCAACGCGACGCGGCCCGAGGATTGGCAGCAGTTCAACCAGGCGGTGAGCGGCGCGCAGCGCGTCGATGCGGTGATCGACTGGATGCGCCGACCCGCGACGATGCGCCCGCGCTTCGTCACGCTCTATTTCGATACGGTCGACAGCGCCGGCCATGCCAATGGCCCGCAGGCGGCGGCGACGACGCAGGCGGTCGCCGCGGTCGACGTCCAGATCGGCCGGCTGGTCGAGGGGCTGCGCGCCTTGCAACAGCCCGCCAATCTGGTGATCGTCGCCGATCACGGCATGGCGGCGACGGACAGCAGCCGGACGATCGCGCTCGATACGATCGCCGACTCCGCTGATTACCGCCTGCTGTCGGAAAGCGGCCCCTATGCGACGATCTACCCCGTCGCCGGGCATGAGGCGGCGCTCGAGGCGCGTCTGCTCACACCGCGGCCGCATATGCAATGCTGGCGCAAGGCTGAGGTGCCGGCGCGCTTCCGCTACGGCACCAACCCGCGCATCCCGCCCTATATCTGCCTGGCCGAGCCCGGCTGGCTGATCGTCAAGTCCGCCCCGACCGCCCCCTTCCATGGCGGCGCGCACGGCTATGACAATCGCGCCCCCGACATGGCGGCGCTGTTCATCGCCAACGGTCCCGCTTTTGTCGGCGGCAAGCGGTTGGCGAGTTTCGACAATACCGACGTCAATCCGCTGCTGCGCGATCTGCTCGGACTTCCGGCAGGCAGCGGCCTCGATGGCGACGACGCGCCCTTCCGCGCCGTGCTGCGGCGCTGACCGGATGCGCTATTTTGAGGACATCGCAGTCGGCGAGACCGCGCGCTTCGGCGATTATCCGGTCGAGCGCGACGAGGTGATCGCCTTTGCCGAGCGCTTCGATCCGCAGCCCTTCCATTTGTCCGACGAGGCGGCGGCACAGACGCATTTCGGCCGGCTAGCGGCGAGCGGCTGGCACACCTGCGCGATGACGATGGCGATGCTGGTCGGCCATCTCAAGGCGGACGAGCAGGCAGGGCTCGGTTCGCCGGGGATCGATGCCTTACGCTGGCTGGTGCCGGTCTATCCCGGCGACCGGTTGCGCTGCGAGACCGAAGTGATCGAGGCGCGACGCTCGACGAGCCGGCCCGAGATGGGGATCGTCAAGAGCCGCATGACGGTGTTCAATCAGGACGATGTCGCGGTGATGACCTTCGTGTCCAACGGACTGATCGCGACCCGTCACCCATAGGCTTATGGTGGCGCTGCGCCGGCAACGCCACCGCGCCGCAGCGCGGCTCAGCGCCGTCCGCGCCCGCCGCCGTGGAACCCGCCGCCACGCGGCCCGCCCATGCGCGCGCCGCCTCCGCCGCGATAGCCGCCCCAGGTGCGTGGCTGCCCGGTTCCGGCGGGCGCGACCGCCTGCGGCACAGCCCCCGGCGTAGCGGAGAAATTCTGGCGACCACGCCAGCCGCCACGATCGCCGCGCACCCCGTCCCCGCGCACCCCGGGACCACGGTCGCCGCGGACACCCGGGCCGCGATCGCCACGGAGGCCAGGACCGCGATCGCCGCCGAACCCATTCGGACGACTGCGGTCGAAGCCGTTCCAGTCGTTGCGGAAATTGCGATCGCCTCGCCAGCCGTTGCGGCGCTGCTCCCAATAGCGGCGCTGGCTGTCGTTCCAGCGATACGGCCGGCGATACTGATCGTAGACGTAGATGCCGGTGCCGGGATAATAATAATCGCCGTACCAGCCGAAATAGCTCGGATAGCCGCCATAGCCGTAGCCATAGCCCGGCGCATAACCGTAGCCGCCATAACCGCCGTCATAGTAACCGCCGCCGCCATAGCCGACCGCGACGCCGCTATAACCGTAACCATCGGTACAGGCGGAGGTGGCGAGCCCGGCGCCGAACAACAGGCCCACCAGGGCAAGACGCTTGAGCAACATGATGCTCTCCCAAAAGACGGGCGCGAGCTTCAGGCCGATACGCGCCAACTCGTCGCTCAACGAGGGCGTGTTATCGCAGGTTCCGGCTGAACCGTTAATGACCGGCGAAGCTAAGTAGCGAATCTACCTGTATCTTTTCGGCACGCAGGGCATCGGCGCCGCCCAGCTCGGGCAGGTCGATGACGAACTGCGCCTGACGCAGTTCGGCGCCCGCCTTGCGCAGCAGCCGCACCGCGGCGCGCGCGGTGCCGCCGGTGGCGATCAGATCGTCGACGAGCAGCACGCGCTGTCCGGGCACCAGCGCATCCTCATGCATGACGATCCGGTCCTCGCCATATTCGAGCGCATAATCCTCGGCGATCGTCGCGCCGGGCAGCTTGCCGTCCTTGCGGATCAGCAGCACGCCGGCGTTCAGCGGTGCCGCCAGCGCCGCGGCGAAGATGAAGCCGCGCGCCTCGATCCCGGCGATCAGGTCGACCGGCCCGAGCGTCGCCGCCGCCATCCGCGCGATCGTCTGCGCGAAGCCGCCGGCATCGAGCAGCAGCGTGGTGATGTCGCGGAACTGGATGCCGGGCTTGGGAAAGTCCGGGATGGTGCGGATCAGCGCCTTGAGATCGTCGTTCATCGCCGAGCGATTGCCGCTCCCACCCGGCGGGGTCAATGCGCTTGTCGACGGGACCGGTCGCCCCCTGCCGCACCGGTCCCGCCCGATCAATGTTTCACGTCGCGCCAGACGTTCTGATACGCGCCCCAGGCGAGGAAGCAGAAGATCAGCAGGAAGATGCCGGCGGCGAGCCCGGCGGCGTGACGCGCGTTGAGGTTCGGCTCGGCGGTCCAGGTCAGGAAGGCGGCAACGTCGCGCGCCATCTGGTCCTTGGTCGCCTTGGTACCGTCCGAATAGGTCACCTGCCCGTCCGAGGTCAGCGGCGGCGGCATGGCGATGTTGAGGTTGGCGAAATAGGGATTGTAATGGAGGCCCTGCGGCGTCTTGGCGCCGGGGAATTCCTTGAGAAGCGCCGCCGGCTGCGGGCGATAGCCGGTGATCAGTGCGTGGATGTAATTGGGGCCGTCCTCGCGCGCCTTGGTCATCAGCGACAGGTCGGGCGGCAGCGCGTTGTTGTTGGCGGCGCGGGCGGCGACCTCATTGGCGAAGGGCGACGGGAAATGATCAGACGGCACGTTCTTGCGCGTCGCCGCCTCGCCCGTCTCCGGATTGATCGACGGCTGTTCGATCACCCACTGGTTGGCGATCGCCTTCACCTCGGGATCGGTATAGCCGATCTTGGTCAGGTCGCGGAAGGCGACGTACTTCAGGCTGTGGCAGGCCGAGCAGACCTCCTTGTAGACCTGAAAACCGCGCTGCAGCTGGCGATTGTCGAACTTCCCGAAAAAGCCGTTCGACGGCAGGTGGATATTCTCCGGATGGAGGTGGAAGACGTGTTCGGCGGACTCCGCGGCCGGATCCTGGATCGCGGTCTTGGCGGTGCCGAACAGCGCGATCGCCAGCACGAAGACGAAGGCGGCACCGATCAGCGAGGCAATGATGCGAGGCATGATGTTCTGTTGTCCCCCAGGTCGGTTCAGGCGTGCGCCGCGGTTGCGACCGCTGACTTCGCCGGGCTGGTGCCGCCATGTTTCGCAAGCACGGCTTCGGTGATCGAATTGGGCAGCGGGCGCGGCCGTTCCGAACGGGCGACCCACGGCAGGATGATCAGGAAGTGCGCGAAATAATAGGCCGAGGCGAGCTGGCCGAGGATGACGTTGCGCGCATTCGCCTCCGCCCCGCCGACATAGCCGAGCACGAGCACGTCGAACAGCAGGATGCCGAGGAACATGCGGTATTTCGGCCGGAAGTTGGCCGAGCGCACCGGCGAGCTGTCGAGCCACGGCAGGAAGAACAGCAGCAGGATCGAACCGAACATCGCCAGCACGCCCCACAGCTTCGCCGGCAGGATGAAGTCGGCGGTGAAGCTCTTGAGGATCGCGTAGAACGGCAGGAAATACCATTCGGGGACGATATGCGCCGGCGTCGAGAGCGGGTTCGCCTCGATGTAATTGTCCGGGTGGCCGAGCAGGTTCGGGCTGAAGAAGATCAGCGCCGCGAACACCAGCAGGAACACGCCGAGGCCAACCGCATCCTTGGCGGTGTAATAGGGGTGGAAGGGCACGGTATCCTGCTCGCCCTTGACCTCGACCCCGGTCGGGTTGTTCGAGCCCGGGATGTGCAGCGCCCAGATGTGCAGGATGATGACGCCCGCGGTGACGAACGGCAGCAGGTAATGGAGCGAGAAGAAGCGGTTGAGCGCGGCGTTATCCGGCGCGAAGCCGCCGAGCAGCCAGATGCGGATGGTATCGCCGACGAGCGGTATCGCCGAGAAGAAGCCGGTGATGACCTGCGCCCCCCAGAAGCTCATCTGACCCCAGGGCAGCACATAGCCCATGAAGGCGGTCGCCATCATCAGCAGGAAGATGACGACGCCGAGCAGCCACACCATCTCGCGCGGCGCCTTGTACGAGCCGTAATAGAGGCCGCGACCGATATGGATGTAGACGACGAGCAGGAACATCGACGCGCCGTTGGCGTGCGCATAGCGCAGGAACCAGCCGGCGTTGACGTCGCGCATGATGCTTTCGACCGAACCGAAGGCGACCCCGGCATTGGCGGCATAATGCATCGCCAACACGACGCCGGTGATGATCTGGATCGCCAGCGCGGCGCCGGCGAGCACGCCGAAATTCCAGAAGTAATTGAGGTTGCGCGGCACCGGATAGCCCGCGCCGACGGCATTGTAGACGAGGCGCGGCAGCGGCAGCTTCTCGTCCAGCCAGCGCATCAGCGGCTGCTTCGGTTCGTAATGTTTGGCCCAGGGAAAGCTCATGATCCGGATCTCCCTCAGCCGACCGTGACGGCGGTGTCGGAATTGAACGTATAGTCGGGGACGAAGAGGTTCTTCGGCGCCGGTCCCTGGCGGATGCGCGCCGCGGTGTCATAGGCAGAGCCGTGACACGGGCAGAAATAGCCGCCGAACGGCCCCTTGTTCTCGCCCTCGCCCGCACCGAGCGGCACGCAGCCGAGATGAGTGCACACGCCGAGCGTGATCAGCCAGTTTTCCTTGCCGGGCTTGGTCCGTTCGGCGAGCGTCTGCGGATCGCGCAGGCTGGCGACGTCGACCTTGTTCGCCTCGGCGATCTCGGCGGGGGTGAGATTGCGGACGAACAGCGGCTGTTTGCGGAATTGCGACTTGATCGCCTGTCCCGGCGCGATCTTCGACAGATCGACCTCGGTGGTCGACTGGGCGAGTACGTCGGCCGAGGGGTTCATCTGGTTGATCAGTGGCAGCACGATCGCCAGCGCACCGACTCCGGCGAAGGACACGGCGGCGATATTGATGAAATCGCGACGGCGGGGATCGTGGACTTCCTCGTGGAACGGTTCCGGTGATTCACCGGGTGGTACCATGCTGTCAGTCGCCATTCGTCTCTGCCCTCGTCTCTCTCGTTATTGCGGAGGAACCGGTCATGCCGCGCCACCGAACCCCGCCGTCCCCACGGCGAGCCACAGGACTGATAGACGGCGGGCCGGCGCTTTGCCAACAGCATTTTGACCTCGGTAGGCGCGCCGCTAAGGAAGCTGGCCATGACCCCGCCGCTCCGCATCGCCCTCTATCAGCCCGACATCGCCGGCAACGTCGGCGCGGTGATGCGCACCTGCGCCTGTTTCGGCATCGGCCTCGATTTGATCGAACCGATGGGCTTCCAATGGGATGACAAGCGCGTCGCGCGCGCGGCGATGGACTATATCGATCACGTCGCGATCACCCGCCATGCCGACTGGAGCGCGTTCCTCGCCGCCTTGCGCGGGCGGCTGGTGCTGTCGACGACGCGGGGCGCGACTGCCCTGCCCGCCTTTGCCTTCGCGCCAGGCGACGTGCTGCTGTTCGGGCGCGAGAGCGCCGGCGTCCCCGACGAGGTGCACGCCCGCGCCGACGCGCGCGTCGTCATCCCGATGGCGCCGCCGCTGCGCTCGCTCAACCTATCGGTCTCCGCCGGGATCGTCGCGGCGGAGGCGTTGCGGCAATTGGGCGGGTTCCCCCAAAATGTGTAGAGCGCGATAAAACGCGAAGACGCCAAGAGGATGCGGGCATTGCGGGCCCGTACGGCAGACGCGGCCCGCTCTTGCCCTGCGGGATCCGAAGGGCTGCGCCGGCCTGGACGATGTTCGCGTGTGCGCGCCTTCGCGTGAGCATCATCCGCCGACCGCCCGCACCGCCGCGAGCACATGGGCGAGCAACGCGGCTTCGTCATGGCGGATGTTATGGCCGCCGGGCATGCCGATGACATGCGCGCCGGGCACGCGCAGCAGCGGGCAGAGGCTGTCGTCTTCCTCGACGCCATAGATGCAGGTGAGCGGCGCCCAGGTCAGCGTGTCGGCAGTGGTGACGGCGCGGCTGTCGGGATGGTCGCCATAGGACCAGCCCGTCGGGTCGGCGCGGAAATAGACCGAATCGCCGGGCAGGACGAGGATGATCGCCGCGACCTTCGCGCGCAGGTCGGCGGGAAGGTGCGCCAGCCCGGTCTGGACGATATCGGCGCCATAGGACTGTCCCATCACCACGACGCGCGACGCGCCGGTGCGCGCGAGCGCGGTGCGGATCGTTCCGGCGACGATGCGGTCGACATCGGCGGCGCTGCGGTGCCGGCGGAACAGCACCGGCGTCGCGATGCCGACCACCGGGATATGCGCCGCGGTCAGCCCGTGCGAGGTCGAGGCGCCGAGCAGGAAGCGCAGCCCCATGTCGCCCGAGACGTTGACCACCGCCACCCGCCCCGCCGCGGGCGGTCGTGCGGCATAGACATGGACCGGGTCGACGTCGAAATAGCCCGCCGCCCAGACGAACGCGCAGACGAAGGCGGAACTGACCGCGGTGACGCGCAGCCCGCGCAGCAGCGATCGGCGGGTGACGCGACTCATCACCGCCGCTTGCCAGCCCGGCGCGCGGATGACCAGCGCTCGACTTCCGACGAGGCTCTTGCCACAAGCCCGCCATGCTGACCCTCGACGCCGAACAGACCGCCGCCCGCACCTGGTTCGAATCACTGCGCACGCGCATCTGCACCGAATTCGAGGCGATCGAGCGCGAGGCCGGGTCCGACGCGCGATTCGAATACCTCCCCTGGGACCGCACCGACCCCTCGGGTGCGCCGGGCGGCGGCGGGGTGCGCGGGCTTATGAAGGGCAAGGTGTTCGAGAAGGTCGGCGTCAACGTCTCCACCGTCGGCGGGCTGCTCGACGGCGAGTTCGGCAAGTCGATCCACGGTGCCGGCGACGATCCGCGCTTCTTCGCCACCGGGATCAGCCTCGTCGCGCATATGGCCAATCCGCGCGTGCCCGCCGTGCATATGAACACCCGCTTCCTCGTCACAACCAAACGCTGGTTCGGCGGCGGCGCCGATCTCAACCCGCCGCTGCCGGTCGTCGAGGACACCGCCGATTTCCACGCGACGCTCAAGGCGGCCTGCGATGCCTTCGACCCGGCGTATCACCCCCGCTTCAAGGCGTGGGCGGACGATTATTTCTACATCCCGCATCGCAAGGTGCATCGCGGCGTCGGCGGCATCTTCTACGATCATCTCGAAGGCGACTTCGCGCCGAACTTCGCCTTCACCCGCGCGGTCGGCGAGGCGTTCCTCGACACCTATCCGCGCATCGTCCGGCGGCGGATGAACGATCCGTTCGACGCCGCCGATCTGGCGACGCAGCGGGCGTGGCGCGGGCGCTATGCGGAATTCAACCTCGTCTACGATCGCGGCACGTTGTTCGGGCTCAAGACCGGCGGCAATATCGATGCGATCCTGATGAGCCTGCCGCCGGTCGCGACATGGGATTGATCGCGGTCGCCCCCGACCAGCTGGCGACGATCGTCACCACGCTGGAGATGACGCGGCGGCCGCCGTTGCGCCCGCTGCCCGCCTCTCCGCTGCGGCTGGTGCGCTGGGCCGAGCCGCAGCCAGACCGCTATCGCACGCTGTTCCGCCGTGTCGGGGGCCCGTGGCTATGGTATTCGCGGCTGGCGATGGACGATGCGACGCTTACCGCGATCATCCATGATCCGCAGGTGCAGGTCCATGCGGTCGTCGACCGCGCCGGGATCGAGATCGGCCTGCTCGAGCTCGACTTCCGCCACGCCGGCGCCTGTGAGCTCTCCTATTTCGGGCTGGTGCCCGAGCTTGCCGGCCAGGGCCATGGCCGCTGGCTGATGGCGGAGGCGATCGCGCGCGCCTGGCTGCCCGGCGTGACACGCCTGTGGGTGCATACCTGCACGCTCGATCACCCGTCGGCGCTCAATTTCTATCGCGCGCAGGGGTTCACCGCGGTCAAGCGGACGATCGAGACCTTCGCCGATCCGCGGGCGATCGGCCTGCTGCCGGTCGAGGCCGGCGCGCACGTACCGTATCTGGCCTAGTCGCCGCGCCTAGGACGGAGTTTGGGCGCGGACGATGCGCCGATAGGCCGCCACCGCGAGCAGACCGCCGGCGAGCTGGGTGCAGGTCGCCACTCCCGCGGCACAGGCTTCGGCGAGCGCGACGCCGAGGGGATTACCGCCGCCGTCGCCGCGCAGATAGTGCGACAGCAGCATGAACGGCTGACCGGCGAGGATTGCGACGAGATAGACGGTGACCACCGCGCCGAGCAGCCCCAGCTGGCCGCGGCGGGTACGCCGCCACGACCCGCCGACCGCCTGCATCGCGCCGAGCTGCGGCTCGGCGAACAGCATCGGCCCGGCGAGCATGAAGCGGCTCATCAGCCACAGGCCGGGCAGCAGCAGCACGTACATCCCAGCCCCCGCCGGAATCGACACCACCACCATTGCGAGAATGAAGCGCGGGAACCGCCGCGCCGCGCGTTGCAGCGCCGTGGCGAGAGTCGGCCGCTCCGCATCGAGCAGCAGGCAGAAGATCACCGCCAGCCCGAGATAGGTGATGGCATAGGCGCCGACCGAGCCGAGCCCGTAATCGCCGACCCAGCCGTCGAGCGCGGTCATCCACGCCTGCGCACGCGCCTGCGTGTCGACGATCGTCTCGTCCGGGGTGGGCAGCGGAGCGGTGAGCAGCAGCAGCGCATAGGTCGGCACGAAGAAGAACAGGCCGGCGATGCGCAGCAACAGATCGGCGTCGCGCCGGAAGATCGCCCAGGCATCGCTCAGCAGGGCGGCAAGGGTCAGTCTCATACGTCGGTCCAGGTCCGTGCGGCCTTGTCGCGCAACAGCTGTTCACGGGCGACCAGCGCGACGTAAAGCTGCGCCGAAAAGACGATCGCCATCAAGGTCAGGGCGGTGGACACCCCCTGCGCGATGCTCGCCGACAGGAAGCCGACCGTCGCCGCCGAATCGGCGCCGAGCGCCAGCCGCAGGACAAGCCCGCTGACCGACTGCGCCGCCATCGTCGCGACGAGCAGCACGATCAGGAACAGCAGCACCGCGCCGATCAGTCGCCACGTATGCCGCCGCGTCAGCCGCCAGCTGCGCGCGATCGCGCCCAACCCGAGCCGTTCGTGCAGGACGACCGCATAGAGCGGCAGGAACCGCACCGCGACGAACAGCACCACGATCAGCATGACCACGGTGTACAGCCCGCCCGCCCCCGCCGCGCCCGGCGACGACACCACCGGCGTCGCCCGATCCCCCAGATGGGTCACGTCGATCCCGGCATAGGAGAACAGGAGGGCCGCCGGCAGGAACAGCAACGAGAAAGCGAGCGCCAGTACGAGCGCGACGAGCAGCGCCGGGCCGAACCGCACGCGCGCCAGCCGCCCCGCGGCGGGCCGGTCGAGGGCGGGATCGGAGGCGGCGGCGGTGATGACCAATTGTCCCCACAACGCCGCGACGGTCACCAGGATCTGTATCACCACGGCGATCACGACCTTGGCGGTGCTTGGCGCGGCATAGGCCGTGTAGGCGGCGGCGATCACCTGCGGCACGAACAGCGTCAGCGCCGCGACGCCGGCGAGCATGCCGCCGCGCCCGTCGAGCACCGCGACGCTGCGGTCCCACACATTGCCCATCTTGACCATCGGCACCCCCTTATGACGGCGTTTGCGACCGGTTACCGCAGCCGCGCCGACTTGGCCACTCGCCAACGCGTGGAACTTGCCAGCGCCGGGCGACCGGTTCACAGCGCCGGCGATGGACGATCTCGACGGCATCGAATGGCGCGTGGCGCCGGGGCTCACGCCCTATGACGAAGCCCTCGCCGCGATGCAGGCCCGCAGCGAGGCGGTGCAGGCGGGCGAGGCGCGCGAGCTGATCTGGCTGCTCGAACATCCGCCGATCTACACCGCCGGCACCAGCGCGGTCGCCAGCGATCTGATCGACCCACGCTTCCCGGTGGTGGCGACCGGGCGCGGCGGCAAATATACCTATCACGGTCCCGGCCAGCGGATCGTCTATCTGGTGCTCGACCTCAACCGGCGCGGGCGCGACGTGCGCTGTTTCGTCCATGCGGTCGAGGGCTGGGTGATCGCGGCATTGGGACAGCTCGGCGTCGCCGCGTTCCGCGCAGAGGGACGCGTCGGCATCTGGACGCGGGACGGCGGCAGCGAGGCGAAGATCGGCGCGATCGGCGTGCGCGTCCGCCGGTGGATCACGATGCATGGCCTGGCGGTCAACGTATCGCCCGATCTCAGCCACTTCGGCGGGATCGTCCCGTGCGGCCTGCCCGAATATCCGGTGACCAGCCTCGCCGCGCTCGGCCGCGATGCGGGGCTGGAAACCTTCGACGCAGCCCTTGCGTTGAGCGCTCCGGCATTCCTCAAGTCCCTCTCTTGTCCGACAGAAACGAGCGGGAAAGAAAACGAGGCTTGAGGGCCGGGCATTATGCGATTAATGTCCACTGCGATTTGGGTATTAAAGGGCCAGCAAGCCGTCCAAATCCTATTCTAGGGAGCTTCCAATGCGTGCACTCATCTCCAAGGTCCTGACCGGCTCGCTGATCGCCGGCGCCGCTCTCGCGGTTTCGGCGTGTGGCCCGAAGACCGAGACGACCACCGACAACACGATGGTCACCGACATGAACACCACCGACGACATGGGCACCATGAGCGACAACATGACCGCCGTTGACGGTGCGTCGAACGGTGGCATGATGGCCAACGACACGATGATGTCGAACGACACCATGATGTCGAACGACACCATGACCACGAACGCGATGTAATCTCCCCTTCGGGATATTACGTACGTGAAACGGCCGTCCGGGCAACCGGGCGGCTTTTTCTTTGGCTTCGGCGCCGGAGCGCAGTTCATCGGATTTTATGCTGTCCGCCTTCGATCGGGGATTGGGTCTTCGCCCAAAAGGGTCTAGAATCGCGACACATTACCCCCTCGGTGAGGATGACGAGAGATGACTGTGTTGCGTATCGCGCTGGCGCTTGGCGGCGCCGCGGTCGGTTTGGTGGCGGCTGCGCCCGCCTCGGCCCAATTCTTCTTGCGCTCACACGATTTCCGCGGCGAAACCGTCAAGGGTCATGAGGACGGGCTCGGCCAGGTGCTGCCCGGCGCGACCGAGGCCGAACTGCGCGCCGCCATGGCTTGGAACGTCCGCGCCGGGCTCAACGTCGCCGCCCTGCAATGCCAGTTCGAGCCGACGCTGCTCACCGTGCCCAACTACAATGCGGTGCTCAAGGACCACGAGGCCGAGCTCAAGACCTCGTTCGACACGCTCACCAAATATTTCACGCGGATCAACAAGACGCCCAAGGCCGGCCAGGCCGCGCTCGACCAGTTCGGCACGCGCACCTATTCGGGCTATGCCACGGTCGCCGCGCAATACGGCTTCTGCCAGACGGCGAGCGCGATCGGCCGCGACGCGACCTTCGTGCCGCGCGGCAGCTTCGGCGACTTCGCGATGGATCACGTCCGCGAGCTGCGCAACAGCCTGACCCCCTATGGCGAGCAGCAGTTCACGCGCTACCTGGGCCGCGATTATGCCTCGCAGCCGCGGCTGGATGCGATCTGCTGGAACAAGAAGGGCGAGTGGGTCACCAAGAAGTGCGGCGCGTTCAACTGGCCGCCCGCCGCGCCGGCGACCGCGACCGCCGCTGCCGATGTGTCGGCGACGCAGACGGCGCAGCGGTGATCGACGGGCGCCGCGGGGGTTTCTTCGCGGCGCCGGTTGACTGTCGTGCACCGCCCCGGCGCAGGCTTCGGGGCAGTCACCGAACCTAGACCGGGATCGAGCGCAGCCGGCGATCGAATATTACGTGTGACAGCGGTTTAGCCGGGCCACTGGATTGCCGCCCGTGCGACACCCCTGCGAACGTCCCGCCCTCGCCCATCACGCGCCATCACCCCAAACTGGGTCCGGGGCCCACCGTGCCACGAAATGATCGGCTGAAACTCCTGCGGAACCGTCGATGCCGGAACGGGCCCGGCATGGAGGGTGTTTTGCAGAGGCCTCGCCCCTAAGTGGGCACCAGCCCCGCTCGGCCTAGCGCAGCCCCAGAAGCTTGTGCGTCTGGAGCGACAGCCGCCACTGCGGCCGCGCCATCACCACGGCGATCGCCGCTTCGATATTCGCCGCCCCGCGCGCATCGTCCATCGGCTGCAACAGGCGGTGGGTGAAGTCCCAGGCCTCGACCGCGTCGATGTCGCTGCCGGACTGCGGCCAGACCAGCTTGAGCTCGTCGCCCGAGCGCTGCACGACGTGACTGCCCGCCTTGGGGCTGACGCAGACCCAGTCGATCCCGGGATGCACGGCCAGCGTGCCGTTGGTCTCAATCGCGATGCGGAAGCCCGCGGCATGGAGCGCCTCGACCAGCGCATCGTCGACCTGCAACATCGGCTCGCCGCCGGTCAGCACGACGAAACGGTCGCCCTGCCCCGCGCCCCAAAAGCCGATCACCGCCGCGACGAGCGCATCGGCATCGGCGAACTTGCCGCCGCCGAGCCCGTCGACGCCGACGAAATCGGTATCGCAGAAGCGGCAGACCGCGCTCGCCCGGTCCTGCTCGCGTCCGCTCCACAGGTTGCAGCCGGCAAAGCGCACGAACACCGCACGCCGCCCGGCGTTGACGCCCTCGCCCTGCAGGGTGAGGAACATTTCCTTGACCGCATAGGACATCGGATCAGGGCCGGACGGCGTAGACCGTCGGGTCGGCGATACCGGCCTCCTCGAAGCCCTTGGCGCGCAGCCGGCAGCTGTCGCAATCGCCGCAATGCACGCCGCCCGGTGCGGGATCGTAGCACGACCAGCTCAACCCCATGTCGACGCCCAGTCGGGTGCCCTCGCGGACGATATCCGCCTTGGTCATATGCTGGAGCGGCGCGTGGATCTTGAACGGCTCGCCCTCGACCCCCGCCTTGGTGGCGATCTCCGCCAGGCCTTCGAAGGCGGCGATGAATTCGGGGCGGCAATCGGGATAGCCGGAATAATCGAGCGCGTTGACGCCGATGAACAGGTCGCGCGATCCCGCCGCCTCGGCCCAGCCGAGCGCGAGGCTGAGGAAGATCGTGTTGCGCGCCGGCACGTAGGTGACGGGGATGCCCTCGCCGACGCCGTCCTTCGGCACGGCGATATCGTCGGTCAGCGCCGAGCCGCCGAAGGCCGACAGATCGAGCGGCAGCACGATATGCCGTTCCGCGCCAAGCGTCGCGGCGACACGGCGCGCGGCGGCGAGTTCGACCCGGTGACGCTGGTTATAATCAACCGACAGCGCGAGCAGGCGATAGCCCGCCTCGCGCGCGCTGGCGGCGGAGATCATCGAATCGAGCCCGCCCGAGACGAGCACGACGGCCAGAGGGGCCTCGTTGGACATGGTCATGATCTCCGCGGCGCTAGGCCAAAGCGGAGCAAAAGAAAAGGGCCGCGGATCAGGCGGCCCTTTTGAAGGAGAGGGACGCGACCAGCATCCCCAAGGAGAAAAGCGTACCGGTAGAAACTGGTACACCCGGTCATTAGACCGCCCGCCCTAAAAAGAGATTAACGCCGCGGCGTCAGGCGACCGGGTCCGCCTCGGCGGGCACCGGGAATTTGACCGCGCAGAAGGCGCAATCGACGTGGATCAGGCCATTCTCGTCGGCCATCTCGCGCCGCTCCTCGGGCGAGAATTTGGCGATGACGCTGGCGATATAGTCCCCGTTGCAGCGGCAGCCGCGCGACAGCGGGGTCGCGGCGAGAACGCGCACGTCGGGTTCCTCGTTGAACAATCGCCAGATCAGCGTCTCGAGCGACAGCGACGGATCGGCAAGTTCGTCGGCGCCCATCGTCTGCCCGAGCGCCTCGACATGCTCCCATTCGGGATGATCGAGCCGCGTGTGCAACCGCTCGCGGCCGACCTCGCCCTCGGGCAGATGCTGGAGGAACAGACCGCCGGCGACCGTGCGCCCTTCCCCGTCGCGACCGATGCCGACGCGGACGAGGCTGGGGATCTGCTCCGACTGGACGAAATAGCTTTGCGCCGCCTCGGCCAGCGTCTCGCCGTCGAGCGGGACGATGCCCTGATAGCGTTCGCCGGTGGCGGCGAGATCGAAGGTGATCGCCAGATAGCCCTGACCGAACAGGGCGAACAAGGTCGGCTGTTCCGGCGCGGCCGCGAGCCGATCGGCGTCGTAATCGATATAGCCGCGCACCTCGCCGCCGCGATAGTCGCAGACCATCAACTGCACGACGCCTTGTTCGGTGCGCGTCTGCATCGTCAGCTGCGCGGTCGGGTCCTTGAGCGTCGAGCCGATCAGCGCGACCAAGGTCAGCGCCTCGGCGAGCAAGGCCTCGATCGCCGGCGGATAGGTGTGCGCGGCAAGCACCGCGTCGAGCGCCGGCCCGAGCCGCACGATCCGTCCGCGCGCCGAGCGGGAGGGAATCGCGAAACCGAGCGCGCGATCGATATCATGGGGTTGTTGCATAAGCGGAAAATGGGGGGTCGATGCGGATCGGTCAACCGCGGGCACCGGCCTGCCCCGCCCCCGCCGCGTCAGCCGATCTGGCCGAACACCCAGCGCAGCACCGCCTTCTGGGCATGGAGGCGATTGCCCGCTTCCTGCCAGATCAGCGACTGCGGACCGTCGATCACCGCGTCGACCACCTCCTCGCCGCGATGCGCGGGGAGGCAGTGGAGGAAGCGCGCATCGGGCCTGGCGCGCGCCATCAGCGCTTCGTCGACCTGATAGGGCATCATCGCCGCGAGCTTGGTTTCGGCATGCGCCTGGCCCATCGAAATCCAGGTGTCGGTGACGATCACGTCCGCGCCCTCCACCGCCTCCTGCGGCGAGGCGACGACGCGCGCGCGGCCCTGTCCCAAGGCGACATCCGCCTCGCTCGGCATGAAGCCCTGCGGACAGGCGGCGACGACGTCGAACTGCATCAGCCCCGCCGCCTCGATCAGCGAGGCGAGCACGTTGTTGCCGTCGCCGAGCCACGCCATCTTGAGCCCGGGCAGCGCCTTGCCGTCTTCGAGGATGGTCTGGAGATCGGCCATGATCTGGCACGGATGCGATTGATCGGTGAGGCCGTTGATCACCGGCACGGTCGCATGCCGCGCCATGTCCTCGATCTTGGCATGATCGTCGGTGCGGATCATGATCGCGTCGACATAGCCCGACAAGACGCGTGCCGTATCGGCAATGCTCTCGCCGCGACCGAGCTGCATCGATCCCGCATCCATGACGATCGAGCTGCCGCCGAGCTGGCGGATCGCCATGTCGAAGCTGACGCGGGTCCGGGTCGAATTCTTCTCGAAGATCATCGCCAGCACATGGCCGGCGAGCGGCGCGTCGGCATCGGCCCGCCCCTTGGGGAAGCCGGCGCGTGCCGCCTTGCGGTCGATCGCCTCGGCGAGCATCGCGGCGACGCCGTCGGCCCCGGCGGCGGTGAGGTTGAGGAAATGGCGCATATCGGTCCTTCCGTCCCTCTCCGGCGGCGGAGAGGGGATCGTCTCAATCGTCGCTGGCGGGGACGAACACCCGCGCGGCGGCGCTCAACTTGTCGATACACTCGCTGACGTGCGCATCCTCGATCACCAGCGGCGGCAGCATGCGGACGACATTCTCGCCAGCCGCGACCAGCAACAGCCCGTGATTGTCGCGGGCATGCGCGACGAACTCGCGCGGCTCGACCCCGGCCTTGAGCTTGAGGCCGAGCATCAGCCCCTTGCCGCGCACGCTGTCGAAGATCTGGTCGTGATTGGGGATCATCTGCTCGAGCGCGCCGCGCAGCCGCTCGCCCATCGTCTCGACCCGGGCGAGGAAACCGTCGGCGAGCATGACGTCGAGCACCGCCTGCCCCGCCGCCATCGCGAGCGGATTTCCGCCATAAGTCGAGCCGTGCGTACCGATCACCATGCCGCTCGCCGCCTTTTCGGTGGCGAGGCACGCGCCGAGCGGGAAGCCGCCGCCGATGCCCTTGGCGACCGACATGATGTCCGGCTCGATGCCGTAATGCTCATAGGCCCACATCTTGCCGGTGCGCCCGTAGCCGCATTGCACCTCGTCGAGGATCAGCAGCAGACCATGCTCGTCGCACGCCTTGCGCAGCCCGGTGATGAACTCGGGCGTGCCGACCGAGACACCGCCCTCGCCCTGGATCGTCTCGACCATGAAGCCGGCGGTGGTGTCGTCGATCAGCGCCAGCGCGGCGTCGAGATCGTTGAACGGCGCATAAGCGAAGCCGGGCAGCAGCGGTTCGAAGCCGTCGCGCATCTTCGGCTGGTTGGTCGCCGAGATCGCGCCCATCGTCCGGCCGTGGAAGGCGTTGTTGAAGGTGATGATCGTCGTACGCTGCGGATTGCCTGCGGCATAATGATAGCGGCGCGCGGTCTTGATCGCGCATTCCACCGCCTCGGTGCCCGAATTGGTGAAGAACACCGTGTCGGCGAAGCTGTTCGCGACGATCCGCTCGGCGAGCGCCTCGCCCTGCGGCGAGCCGTAGAGATTGCTGACGTGCATCAGTGTCGCCGCCTGTTCGGCGATCGCCTTGACTAGATGCGGATGGCCGTGGCCGAGCGCATTGACCGCGATGCCTGCCGCCATGTCGAGATAGCGGCTGCCGTCCTCGCTGATCAGATAGCAGCCTTCGCCGCGGACCGGACGCACCCCGCACCGTGGGTAGACGGGCATCAGCGGGGTCATGGTCACGGGACGTCTCCTGTCTCTCGAAACGAGAAAGGGCGGCCCTTGCACGGACCGCCCGATTTCGTCTTACCGGTGGCGACCGGGCCGGGTCAACACCCGCCCGACGCGCGGGTCGTCAATGACCGCGGCTGAGTTCGTCGACCTCGCCCATGATCGTATCGAGCGCGGTCTTGTTGACGTCGGTCTCATGCTCGCGACGCGACGGCAGCGAGCCTTCGCTGAGGATCGCCTCCAGCGCGACGCGACCGCGCGCGACTCGGCTCTTGATCGTGCCGACCGCGACCTGACAGATTTCCGCCGCTTCCTCATAGGCGAAGCCGCCGGCGCCGACGAGGATCAGCGCCTCGCGCTGCGGCTGCGGCAGATGGAGCAGCGCGCGCTGCATATCGCCCAGTTCGACATGGCGGTCCTGGCTCGCGGGCGCGGCGAGGATGCGGTCGGCGACGAGATCGTCCCACTCGCCCTTGAAGCGCGCACGCCGCATCTGCGACAGGTAGAGATTGCGCAGGATGATGAAGGTCCAGGCACGCATGTTGGTGCCGGCCTGGAACCGCTGCCGCGCCGCCCAGGCCTTGAGCAATGTTTCCTGCACCAGATCGTCGGCGAGATCACGGCTGCCCGACAGCGAACGGCCGAACGCGCGCAGGTGCGGAATCACCTGGGCGAGCTGTTTCTTGAACTCCGGATCAGACAGCGCGACATGTTCCACCGGCGCCACGGGTGCGTCGTCGTCTTCGTAATCATCGGTACGCGTAGCGGGCTGGGTCATGCAATTCCGTTCAAAGCCGGGGACATCATCGCCGCCTCGAGGGGCAAGATAAGGGTCCGCGCCGGCAAATGCCAGTGAGACGGGGTGAGCCGTTTTACCGCAAGATAAGAAAGGCGAAGATCACGATGATCAGGACGAGCGAGATCGCCAGGACGTAGCGGGTAACCCCCGGTGTCGACCCCGCCCGCGCTTCGGTTTTGGAGACATGGATGGGTTCATCGGGATCAGCCATGAACGTCAAACACATGACATCCGTTTTGGGTCCGAAACTTTCTGCGGCGACGGCCTGCCGGCGCTCCCGCCAATTCTGGACGCCTGCGAAAAGCTCGACGTCACCCCAGACGAGCCGTCACTCCGGATCTGGTCCGAGGTCCACCGCGTCGCACAACCAAAGGCTTATGCTCCTGCGGAACCGTGGATGCCGGAACGGGCTCGGCATGACGGAGGGCGTTGCGTAGAGGTATCGCCGAGGCGGAAGCCAGGCCCTCCGCCCACCGCCTGCCGTCGTTCGGCTTGACCACCGTATTTCCGCCTGCGCGCGAATACGGGTCCTGAGGGCGGCACCCTTTGCAGAGATCTCGTCTGCGAAGAAGCACACGTGGACGGAGCAAAGCCCCGACCACGCGCACCTCCAATTGTCAGACGGCCGCCTGCGGCACCGTCGCTTCGTCGAAGAACAGCGCCTGGCTGATCGCCGCCTTCACCGTCGAACGCTGGAACGGCTTGGTGATCAGGAAGGTCGGCTCGGGCCGTTCGCCGGTGAGCAGACGCTCCGGGAACGCGGTGATGAAGATCACCGGCACTTCGAATTCGGCGAGGATGTCCTTGACCGCGTCGATCCCCGAACTGTCGTCGGCGAGCTGGATGTCGGCGAGCACCAGACCCGGGCGATCCTCCATCGCCAGCGCCACCGCCTCGTCGCGGGTGACGGCGACGCCGGTGACTTCGTGACCGAGATCGCGGACGATCGTCTCGATGTCCATCGCGATGATCGGCTCATCCTCGATGATCAGCACGCGCGCGCGGGTCTGCTTCTCGATCTCGGCGAGCGCTTCCGACACGAGCGATTCGACTTCGCTGGTATCGACTTCGATCAGATAGGCGGCATCCTCGGGCGTGAAGCCTTCCATCGCGGTGAGCAGCAGCGCCTGACGCGACAGCGGCGTCATCCGCGCGAGGCGCGCGCGGGCGACCGCTTCGGTGCCCTCGGCATCGCTCTGCGAGGTCTGCTCTTCACCATCGGAATTGGCCGAGGCCCAGATGCCCTGGAACATGCGGTACAGGCCGAGCCGCGGATCGACGTCGCGGGGAAACTGGTCCGGCGCCGCGACGATCGCTTCGAGCGTGGCGCGGACATATTTGTCGCCCTGCTGCTGGCTGCCGGTCAGGGCCCGGCCATAGCGCCGCAGGAAGGGAAGGTGCGGTGCGAGTTGCTGTCCAAGCGACATGGGTGGTGATCACTCCCTGAAGATTTGCCCGAGGGGGCTGAGAATCGAGCGGACGCCTGATCTGTGCGGGCGGCGACCGCTTTGCAACGCTGTTTGTCGAAGAGCCCGGCGGCTACGGTGGCCGCCTGGAAAATTCGCGCTATGATGGAACCAACGAAGGCGAATTTGGTTTCATCGCCGTTCGAATGGGTCCGTCGCAGCCGCGAGGGCCGTGTTCATCCGTAATGCGTCGATTGCCCGGCTTCAGCGGGCCACCAGGGGGACAGGTTGGAATTGCCCAGCGACAAGGACAAGAAAACGTCGTCCAAAAAGTCTCCTGCGAAGGTCCAGAGCAAGGATCGTGATATGGGCGCGGCGCTTCGCTCCGCCTATCAGCGGACGATTGACGAAAGCGTTCCGGACGAGATGCTCGACCTGCTGAACAAGCTCGCCTAACAGCGGGCATGGCCACCTCGCACGCCGCCGCCTCCACCACACGACGCGCGGCGATGGCCCCGGTGTCGGCGCTGTCGCGCTTCCCGACCGGCGCCAAGCTGTTCGTCATGCTCAGCGTCGCGCTGCTGCTGCTCGCGCTCATCGCAATCGGCGCCACCTTGCAGACCGGGCGGACCGCGGACGCGGAGGCGCGCGCACGACTGCGCATCGCCGCAAATGAAAGCGCTCGCAGCATCGCGATCGAGCTGATCGGCGACATGACCGCGTTGCGCGTCGCGGTGAATGCCTTGGAAGCCGATGCGGGGGATGCGCCGAGCTGCGCCCGTGCGCAGGGCGTGTTCGCGCAACAGGCGACGACCGGCACGCGCTTTTCGATCATTGACCGGCGCGGCCGGCTGTTGTGCGGCGAGGCTTTCCATTCCGACGTGCCGATCGACACCAGCACTGCGGTCGGCGCGGCGATCGTCCCCGATCAGGGCCTGATCCTGTCGGTCGCCGGGCCGCGTCGCGGGCCGAGCGCGCGCGTCTTCTTCCCGCGTGCCTTCCTCACGCGCCTCGCCACCCCGACCAGCCGGGCGGTGCCGCTCGCCAGCGCGCTGGTTCACGACGACACGACGCTCGAACTCGCCGCCATTCCGGACCTCGGCCCGCTCGACCGGCTCGATACGGTCGAGACCGATCTCGGCCTCGGCGGACTGACGTTGCGGACCAGCACCCGCAGCGCGCCGATCACCTCGTCCTTCCTCGTCGCGCTGATGCTGCCGCTGTTGATGTGGGCGGCAGCCGCGGGCCTGTCGTGGTTCATCGTCGACCGGCTGCTGATCCGTCCGCTGCGGCTGCTGCGCGCGAGCGTCGCCGCCTATACGCCCGGCGAGGTGATCGATCCCGGCAAGCTCGGGCCGCTCCCCGCGCAGGAGATCCGCGAGCTCGGCGACACCTTCCGCGCGATCAGCCGCACCGTCGCGCTGCACGAGGCGGGGCTCGCCGAAGCGGTGGTGCGGCAGACCAAGCTGACGCGTGAGGTGCATCATCGCGTCAAGAACAACCTGCAGGTCATCTCCAGCCTGATCAACTTCCACGCGCGCGGCGCGCCCAGCGCGGATGCGACCGCGGCCTATGCCTCGATCCAGCGCCGCGTCGATGCGCTGGCGGTGGTGCACCGCAATCATTTCGCCGAGATGGAAGACAATCGCGGGCTCAACCTGCGCGCGGTGATCGGCGAACTCGCCTCCAACATCCGCGCCACCGCGCCGGAGGGCGCGTCGAGCCTGTCGATCGCGCTCGACGTCGACCCCTATCTGGTCAACCAGGACGTCGCGGTCGCGGTCGCCTTCCTCGTCACCGAGACGATCGAACTGGCGATGAATTGTGACCGGGCGGCGCAGATCCGCGTTGCCGTCAAGCCGGGCGACGATACGCAAAAGGCCAAGCTCCGGGTGGTCAGCCGCGCCTTCGTCGCCAGCGAGGCGCTCGAAACGCTGCTCTCGACCCGCTACGGCCGCGTGATCGAAGGGCTGTCGCGGCAGCTGCGCGCGCCGCTGCATCACGATCCGATGACCGGGGCCTATGAGATCGCGATCGCCGTCCTGGGACGCGACTGAGAGCGGACGAAAATAATCGTCCGGCCGCGCGATTTATTGCGGAACCAAGCCTGCGGGTCAGGGTTGAGCAGTACGGATCGCGACTTTATGCCCCCCCGCTTTCGCGATCCACGACATAGGCCCGAAAGCGCTCACCCTCCCCCCCCCGGTGATCGCTTTCGGGCCTTATCCTTTTCTACCCAGTGCCGCTGTTTGTTGCCGCCATCGGTTCCGCGTCCGGAACGAATTGCGCGTCCGATCATTCGAGCTAGCGGTATTCATGCCCAGGAGGTTTTATGCGTAAGGTTCTCGGAATGGTGGTGGTCGCGGGTGCGCTGATGGTCAGCGCCTGCAACACGGTCGAAGGCGTCGGCAAGGACGTCAAGTCGGCCGGCAGCACCGTCGCGAAGACTGCCGACGACGCCAAGTAAGCAAAACCCGTTTGGGTGAACGAGCCCCCGTCGGTCATCCGGCGGGGGCTTTTTCGTGGCTGCGATCGGCGGCGCGCGACGCGCCCGCCGTCAGACCTCGACGATGTCGGTGCCCGCCTCGCGCGCGCGTTTGCGCTCGGTGAACCAGATGCCGATGATCGCGATCTCGTAGAGCAGGATCAGCGGCACGGCGAGCAGCACCTGGCTCATCAGATCCGGCGGGGTGAGCACCGCGGCGACCGCGGTCGCGCCGACGATCGCGTAGCGGCGCGCGCCAATCAGCTGCTTGCGGGTGACGATGCCGGCGCGTTCGAGCAGCATCAGCAGTACCGGCAGCAGGAAGGCGATGCCGAAGGCGAAGAGGAACTGCATGACGATCGACAGGTAATTGCCGATCGCCGGCAGCGCCTGCTGATGCACGCCGCCGACATCGCCCTGGAAGCCGAGCAGGAAATGCAACGCCATCGGGATCGCCATATAATAAGCGAGCGCCGCGCCGCAGATGAACAGCACCGGGGTCGCCAGCAGGAACGGCAGCAGCGCCCGCCGCTCCTTGCGGTAGAGACCCGGCGCGACGAACTGCCAGAGCTGGTTGGCGATCACCGGGAAGGAGATCATCACCGCGGCGAAAAAAGCGACCTTGAGCTTGACGAGGAACGCCTCGAACAGCTGCGTGTAGATCACCGTCTTCTGCCCGGCGTGGAGCAGCGGCTGGACGAGGAAGCCGAAGATGTCCTCGGCGAACCAATAGCTCACCCCGAAGGCGACGACGATCGCGGCGATGCAATAGAGCAGCCGCCGGCGCAGTTCGATGAGATGGTCGAGCAGCGGCGCGCGGCTGGCGTCGATCTCGTCTTCGACGATCGAATCGCTCATGACGGCGTCACGTCGGTCGGCGGCGTCGAGAGATGCGGCGCCGGCCGCGGCTCGGCGGCAGGCACGACGACAGGCTTTTCGACCATCACCGGCGCATCATGCTCCTGATGGTCGGGCGCGGCGTGATCCGGCAGCGGCGTCGCCGGCTCCGCGGCGGCCGCGGATTCCGCGTCGGAGGTGGCGGGATGCTCGGCCATGATCCGCGCATTCTCCGCCGCCCAGCGCTTCTCCATCTCTTCCAGCTCGGCCTCGCGCACCATATTGTCGAAACCCTGGCGAAAGCTGCGCGACACACCGCGCGCCTTGCCGACCCAATAGCCGACGACGCGCATCGCCTTGGGCAGGTCCTTGGGGCCGATCACCACCAGCGCCACGATGGCGACCAGCAGGAACTCGCTCGAGTCGATGTTGAACATCGGATGCGGTCAGGGGATCGCGGGATTTAGCGGTCGTCGCGGACGCGCTCGCCGTCACGATCGAACGCCGGCTCGGCGGCCTTCTGCGCCTCGATCCGCGGCGCCGGCTTGGCAGGACCGTCGCCGTCTTCCTCAGCCATGCCCTTCTTGAAGTTCTTCACGCCCTTGGCGACATCGCCCATCAGGTTGGAGAAGCGGCCACCGCCGAGCAGCAGGATCGCGACGACGGCGAGGACGAGCAGATGGATCGGGCTGAAGCTGCCCATGGCGTATCTCCTAGAATGTCCCCTTATCTAATCGCTATCCGCCGCCTTTGCCACCTCCAATGCTTCCTCGAGCGCGAGGTCGACGGGATCGAGCAAGCCGGCGGCGCGCAGATCGTCGATCCCGGGCAGATCGCGGCGGCTGGAGAGGCCGAAATGGGTGAGGAAGTCGGGCGTCGTCGCATAGAGCAGCGGCCGGCCGGGCAGTTCGCGCCGCCCCGCCGGGCGTACCCAGCCGGTCTCCATCAGCACGTCGAGCGTCCCCTTGGCGGTGGCGACGCCGCGGATCGCCTCTATCTCGGCGCGGGTGACGGGCTCGTGATAGGCGATGATCGCTAGCACCTCGATGCCGGCCCGGCTCAGCCGTCGCACCTCGTCGCGGTCGCGGCGGAGGAGATGGGCGAGGTCCGCCGCCGTCTCGAAATGCCAGCGCTCGCCCCGCCGCACCAAGGCGATGCCGCGCCCGGCATAATCGCGTTCGAGCTGTGCCAACGCGGCACGGACGTCGACGCCGCCGACATAGGCGCGGATCGAATCGACCGACAGCGGCTCGGCCGCGGCGAACAGCAGCGCCTCGACCGCGCGCACCGCATCCTCGGGCGGGGTCATCGCACCGCGCGGAGCAGGAGCGGCGCGAACGGCGCCTGCTGGCGCAATTCGACCCGTCCCTGTTTGGCGAGTTCGAGCGCGGCGAGGAAGGACGAGGCGAGCGCCGACTTGCGCAGCCGCCCCGATCCATCGGGCAAAAAGCTCTCCAGCGTCGCCCAGTCGAGCGTCATGCCGACCAGCTGCGCGACCCGCGCCAACGCCGCTTCCAGGGTCATCACCTCGCGATCGGCGACGACGTGCATCACCGGCCGGGTCCGCGCGCTCACCCGGCCATAAGCGGCGATGAGGTCATAGATCTCCGCCCGCCATTGCGCATGGCGGATCGTGCGCAGCCCCTCCGGCGCGGCCCGCGGAAAGACGTCGCGGCCGAGCCGATCGCGCGCCATCAGCCGCGCCCCCGCCTCGCGCATCGCCGCCAGCCGTTCGAGACGCAATTGCAGGCGCAGCGCGAGTTCCTCGGGGTCGGGCTCCTCGTCGTCGGCGACGCGCGGCAGCAACAGCGCCGACTTGAGGTAGGCGAGCCACGCCGCCATCACCAGATAATCGGCGGCGACCTCGAGTTGCAGCGTCTGCCGCTGCCGGATGAAGGCGAGATATTGCTCGACCAGCGCGAGGATCGACAGCTTGCGCAGATCGACCTTTTGCGCGCGGGCGAGCGACAGCAGCAGGTCGAGCGGCCCTTCCCATCCCTCCAGATCGAGCGTGAGTTGCTCGGGCTCCGCCATCGCCGCCGGATCAGACCAGGGCGAGGAAGGCGTCGCGGCGCGCGATCAGCTCGGCGAAATCACCCTGGCCCGGCGTCACGCTCGCCATCGCGCGGTCGAGGCGGCGACGCGCGGCGTCGGTGATCTCGGGCAGACGGTCGGCGATCGCGACCATCTCGTCCATCCGCGCCCAGCAGTCGAGCACGAGGTCGCAGCCCGCGGCGATCGACGCCGCCGCCTTGTCGCCGGCGCTGCCCGACAGCGCCTTCATGTCGATATCGTCGGTCATCAGCAGCCCGTCGAAGCCGATCGCGCCGCGGATCACCTGCTCGATCACCACCGGCGACAGCGTCGCCGGCCGCTCGCGGTCCCACGCCTCGAACACGATGTGCGAGGTCATTCCCATCGGCGCGTCGGCGAGGGTGCGGAACGGTTCGAGGTCGATCTCCAACTCGTCGGCGCTGGCGGTGACGGTGGGCAGCAGATGATGGCTGTCGACCCGCGCGCGACCATGACCGGGCATATGTTTGACGACGCCGACGATTCCGGCCGCGGCCAGCCCCTCCAGCATCGCGCGGCCGAGCGCGGCGACCGGCATCGGGGCGCTGCCATAGGCGCGGCAGGCGATCGCATCGGTCGTGTCGGGCTGCGCGACGTCGAGCAACGGCGCGCAATCGACGGTGATGCCGACCTCGGCCAGCATCAGCCCGAGCGCCTCGCCATTGGTGCGCATCGCCTGGATCGCCGACATCGGCGCGACCTCATAGAGCGCGGCGAAGGCGGGTCCGGCGGGGAAGGCGGGCCAGTGCGGCGGGCCCATCCGCGCGACCCGTCCGCCCTCCTGATCGATCAGGATGGGCAGATCGTCCCGCCCGGCGAGCGCCCGCAGCGAATCGGTCAGCGCGCGCAACTGGGCGCGATCCTCGATGTTGCGCTTGAACAGGATATAGCCGGCGGGCGCCGCCGCGGCGAAGAAGGCGCGCTCGTCGGGGGTGAGAACCGGACCGGCGAGACCGAAGATGACGGGCTTCATCGTCGCTGGTTAGCGCGCGCAGGCGGAAGAAGCGAGTGGGGGTTCGGGGGAGCGGCGCGACGCCCCTGCCCCACTCGACCGTAAATCGCGACGGCAGCGAGCCGGCCGGCGGGATCGGAGGAGGGCCGTCCCTACCACCACACCACCCCGGCGGAGGCCGGAATCTAATTGGGTGAACGCCGAGGAAGCCCGGCGACGGTCATCCAGCTGGGCCCCGGCCTCCGCCGGGGCGGTAACGAAATCGAGAAGACTAGCGCCATCGCCAAGCTGGCGAGGAGACATCATCCTCCCGCATGATTGCCACGCCGCCCCGTCAACTCGCGACGAAGCAGCTTTCCCCGGCGACGCGCAGACGGCCGCAGATGTCGGCCGCCTGATTGGCGCTGCCGGCGTTGACGCGCAGGCGATAAAGCGTGCGGCCACCGGTGGCGACCGACTGGACCGACTTGCCGAGCGGCGCGAGGTAGCTGAACCGCTTAGAGAAGCCGTCCCACGCACTGTTCGCGAGCGCTTCGCTGGGATAGGCGCCGAGCTGGACGAGCGAGCCGCCGCCGCCGCTGGCGACCGGCCGCGCCTGGACGCTGACCGGCGGCGCGGCGACGAGCTTGCCGCTCGACGCCGGCACCTGCGCGACGGCGTTGCTGCCGCCCGGCCCCGCCGGCTTGGCGCTCGGGGTGACGCGGTGGCCGTCGATCGGCTTCTCGGGCACCGCCGACAGGTCGATCGAGCCATTGCCCGCCTTGCCGGCGCTGGTCGCGATCGCGGCATCGCCCTCGCCCTTGACCTTGAGGCCGCCCGGCTCCTCCGGACGGACCTTATAGTCCCCCGGCTGCGCGGCGATCAGCTGACCGTCGGCGGAGGCGCGCATCTGCACCTTGTAGATGCCGAAGATGATCGCGGCGAGCGCCGCCAGGCCGACGACGACGAGCGCGATCGTCTTGCCGATGGGGGCGCGACGCTCCTCATCCGGCTCGACCGTTTCGAGCCACGGCAGCCGATCCTCGTCGCGTAACTCCAACCCGTCCCCCATCACTTCATCTCCGAAACCGCGACAACACCCATGATGCTGAGACCGTTACGAATAATCTGTGCAATCGCCGTCGCCAAGGCGAGACGCGCAGCGGTGACGGTGGCGTCGTCGGCGACCAGGAAGCGGCGCTCGGGCCGGTCGTTGCCGACATTCCAGGCAGCGTGGAAGGCAGCAGCTAAGTCATACAGATAGAAGGCAATTCTATGCGGTTCGCGCGCTGCCGCGGCGGTTTCGACGATGCGTGGGAATTGCGCGGCGAGCTTCACCAGCGCCAGCTCTTCCGTATCAAGCCGGGACAAGTCGGCCGCCTCTGCAACGATCCCCGCCTCTTCGGCGCGGCGGTGCAGCGAGGCGACGCGGGCATGGGCATATTGGACGTAGAAGACCGGATTGTCCTTCGACGCCTCGACCACCTTGGCGAAGTCGAAGTCCATCTGCGCGTCCGACCGGCGGGTCAGCATGGTGAAGCGGACGACATCCTTGCCGACCTCGCGCACCACGTCGGCGAGCGTGACGAAATTGCCGGCGCGCTTCGACATCTTGACCGGCTCGCCACCGCGCAGCAGCCGCACCATCTGGACGAGCTTGACGTCGAAGCGCGTCTTGCCGCCGGTCAGCGCCGCGACCGCCGCGACGATCCGCTTGACGGTGCCGGCATGGTCCGCGCCCCAGATGTCGATCAGCTGGTCGGCGCCCTGCGCCTTCTGGAAATGATAGGCGAGATCGGCACCGAAATAGGTCCACTGGCCATTCGACTTCTTGATCGGCCGGTCCTGATCGTCGCCGAAGGCGGTCGAGCGGAACAGCGGCAGCTCGACCGGCTCCCAATCCTCGGGCGTCTCGCCCTTGGGCGCTTCGAGCACGCCGTCGTAGACGAGGCCGCGCGCGCGCAGCTCCGCCTCCGCCGCCTCGGGCTTGCCCGCCGCCTGCAAGTCCGCCTCGGACGCGAACAGATCGTGGTGGATGCCGAGCAGCGCGAGATCGTCCTTGATCATCACCAGCATCGCCGCGACCGCGCGGGTGCGGAACAGCGCGAGCCATTCGCTCTCCGGCGCGTCGACGTAGCGATCGCCATATTCGGCGGCCAGCGCCTGACCGACGGGGACGAGATAGTCGCCGGGATACAGGCCTTCGGGAATGGTGATCGTCGCGCCGAGCGCTTCGCGGTAGCGCAGGTGCACCGAGCGCGCGAGCACGTCGACCTGCCCGCCGGCGTCATTGACGTAATATTCGCGGATCACCGTATGTCCGGCGAATTCGAGCAGGGCGGCGAGCGCATCGCCGACCACCGCGCCGCGGCAATGGCCCATGTGCATCGGCCCGGTCGGATTGGCCGAGACATATTCGATGTTGACCGTCACCCCCTGCCCCTGCGTCGAGCGGCCGTAATCGTCGCCCGCCGCCCGGATGGTCGCGAGCTCGTCGCGCCAGGCGGCGTCGGTGAGCCGCAGGTTGATGAAGCCGGGGCCGGCGACGCTCGCCTCGGCGACCTCGGGCAGCTTGCCGAGTTCGCCGGCGAGCGCCTCGCCGAGCGCGCGCGGGTTGAGCCCGGCGGGCTTGGCGAGCACCATCGCCGCATTGGTCGCGAGATCGCCATGCGACGCATCGCGCGGCGGCTCGACCGTGACGTTGCGGCGATCGATCCCCTCCGGCAGCGTGCCGGCGGCGGTCAGCGTGTCGAGGGCCGCGGCGACATGCGCGGCAAAGCGGGTGTAAAGCGTCATCAGCGTCCGTTCGGTGGAAGGGGATCGCTCTAGCTTAGTCGCGGGGATGGTTCAAATGCGGGCGTTATCGCGTGCGTCGGCGCGGCTCTTCGCCCGGCACCGGGCTGACCCATGACAGCGGTCCTAGAAGCCTTCCGGCAGTGCGATGTCGCCGATCAGCGCGCGATAGCGGGAAATCGCATAGCGGTCGGTCATGCCGGCGATGAAGTCGGCGATGTGGCGGCTTCGGTCGGGTTCGGCATTAGGCACCTCCTCCGCCCATTCGGGGCTCATCGCGCTCGGGTCGTCGCGATAAACGGCGAACAGGCCGGCGACGATGCCATGCGCCGCCTCCGCCGCGGCGAGCTGGCGCGGATGATGGTAGAGATTGGCGTACATGAAGCGTTTGAGGTCCCGCTCCTCCTCGCGCATCGTCGCGGAAAAGCCGCAGAGTGCGACGCCCGCCTGACGGACGTCGTCGGCGCTGGTCACGCCCGAGGCGGCGATACGGGCGCGCGTCTCCTCGATCAGGTCGTTGACCATCGTGCCGATCTGGCTGCGGATCAATTCGCTCGCCAGCCGCTTGGGCGCGACGTCGGGGAAGCGTGCGCACGCCGCCCGCCAGCCGCGCGCCACCACCGGTACCTCGAGCAGCTGGTCGAGCGTCAGCAGCCCGGCACGCAGACCGTCGTCGATATCGTGATTGTCATAGGCGATGTCGTCCGCCAGCGCCGCGACCTGCGCCTCGAGACTGGCGTGGCTGGTGAGATCGAGCGGGAAGTCGGCGTCCGCGGCGCGCAGCGCCCAGCCGGGATGCCGCACCGGCCCGTTATGCTTGGCCAGTCCTTCGAGCGTCTCCCACGTCAGATTGAGCCCGTCCCAGCGCGGATAGGGCCGTTCGATCCGCGTCAAGGTGCGCAGCGTATGGCCGTTGTGATCGAAGCCCCCGGCCTCGGCGAGCGCCGCGCGCAACGCATCCTCGCCGGCATGGCCGAACGGCGGATGGCCGATATCGTGCGCCAGACACAGCGCCTCGGTCAGATCCTCGTTGAGCCCGAGCACGCGCGCGATGGTGCGGCCGATCTGCGCGACCTCGAGACTGTGGGTCAGGCGGACGCGGAAGTGATCGCCGTCCGGTGCCATGAACACCTGCGTCTTGTGGCGCAGCCGGCGGAAGCTGATCGAATGGATGATGCGGTCGCGGTCGCGCTGGAAATCGTCGCGTGGGCCGCGCACCGGCTGCGGCGCGATCCCGTTCTGTTCCTCGTGAAGGCGACCTCTGCTGCGCGCCGGGTTGGAAGCCCAGGGCGCGCGCACGCTCACTTGCCCGATGATCCGCCGCTGCCGAGCCGGCTCACCACCTGCCCGGCGTCGCTGGTGAAGGTGAAGGTCGACACGCCTTCCTTCTTGAGCTGGTTGACGAAGCTGCGCGCCTCCGCATCGGTCTTGAACGGGCCGACGAGGACGCGATTGGTCGCGCGCAGCGGCGTCGTCCAGGCGCTGCGGCTGCCGAACACCGCCGGCGCCTTGGCCTTGACCGCGCTATAGGCCTTGGCGAGATCATTCTCGTTCGCGCCGCCGGCGACCTGGACCCAGATCCGTGCCGGATTGGCGCGGGCGAGCCGCTTCTCCTCGGCAGCGGCCTTGCGCTCCTCCGCCGCGGCCTTGGCGTCGGCGGCCTTCTTCTCGTCGGCGAGTTTCTTGGCGGCGAGCGCCTTCTTGTCCGCCGCGGCCTTGCGGTCGGCGACGCGCTTGTCGGCCACGGCCTGTGCCGCGAGCGCGCGCTCGGCGGCGGCATCGCGATCCTCCTTGGCCTTGGCTTCGGCGAGGACGCGCGCGGCGGTGTCGGCGGGCGGCACCGTCGCTGGCGCGGCGCGAGCCGGCTCGACCACGCCCAGTTCCGACGCCGGGATCGACAGGCCGGCGACGATCCGCGCGAGCACGCTGTCCGCCTCGGCGCGCGAGGGCGGCGCGGTGAAGTTCGGCGCGGCTGCCGGGGTCGTTGCCGGTGTCGAGGCGGTTTGCGTCGTCGCCGTCGCAGGCGCGCTGACGAAGCCGGGTGCGGGTGTCGGCTTGATTGACGCAACCGGTGCTGGCGACGGCGTGACGGTCGCGGCCGGCGTGCTCGTGAAGCCCGGCGCGGGGGCGTTCGTCACCGCGGTGGCGGTGGCCGGCGTCGCGGCTCCTGCGGCGGCCGGCGTATAACTGGTGGCGGGCGCGCGCGTCGGCGACGGCACCGCGGCGGGCAGCGTCGTGCGCGGCTGCACCGCCGCGAGTTGCACCGGTGCGGTGGTCGTCGCGGGGGTCGGCGTCGGCGTCGGGGTAGCGCTGCGCACCGGAACGGCCGGCGCGTTGCCGGCATAGGTCACCGGCGCGCGCGTCGTCGTCGGCAGCGGCTGGATGCGAGTCAGCGCGGCGGCCGCCTGCTGGTAGCTCGGCGGCGGCGCGACCGCAGCAGCCGCCACAGGCGCCGGCGTGGGTGTGGGCGCGGGTGTTGCACTGCGCGCCGCCCGGCTGTTGGCGGCAAGCGCCACCCGCTCGTCACGACCATTGCTGCGGCGGCGCTTGCCGGTCTGCACCGCAGGCGCGGGCTGCGCCGCGGCCACCGCGACCGGTAGGACTTCGGGCGCGAGATAGGGCAGCGCCGGCGCGAGCCGCGCATCGGCGATCCGCTCGGGCGTGCTGTGCACCTCGCCGAAATGGACCGCAAAGGCGCGGTCGGCGGCGGGCAGCGTCGGCAGCCGCTGGAAGAAGGGCAGCAGACCCTGCGCCATGCCCGCCGGCAGCATCGTCGTCGCGATCTTCTCGGCGCCGGCCTGATCGCCGCCCATCGCGAGGATGAAGGCGCGGATGCGCCAGGCGCTGCGATCGGTCTTGCGAAGCAGCGGATCGAGCTGTTCGAGCGCGGCGTCGCGCTTGCCCGAAATGCCGAGCGACAGGGCGTAGCGCTTGACGATCTCGTCGTCCGGGCGCGTCTTGAGCGCGAGGCGATAGTCGCGTTGCGCGCGCTCCTGCTGGCCGATCAGATCGTAGGCGAGGCCGCGATCGCCCGCGAAGCCGCGCGGATCGGCCCCCGCCGCCTCGGCCTGCGCGAAATAGCGCAACGCCTCGCCGGGCCGTTCGGAGCGGACCAGGATCGCGCCCTCGCCAACCTTGATCCGCGGATCGCTCGCCGCGATCTTCTCGGCGCGCGCATAGAGCGAGGCCGCGCCGCTGAGATCGCCGAGCGACAGCGACAGATCGGCCGCGGCGATCAGTGCGTTGAGGTCGCGTGGATTGGCGGCCAGCGCGCGCATCTGCTCGGCGAGCCGGTCGGCATCGGTGGTGCCGGGCAACGCCTGCACCACTTCCTGGGCGGACAGAACGGCAGGCGCTGTCGCCAGCACGCAGGCGGGGGACGCGAGAAGGGCGAGGATCGAAGGGCGCATGGGGTCTGGGCGACTAGAGCCGAGCGGTGCTGAACCGGCAATGTCCGGGCCGCGCCGCCGCGGCGAACGGTGGCTGCGCGGCGACGAACCCTCGCCTGTGGGCGCTGCGGGGGGATGGGACCAGCCCGACGCCGCCCCGCCCGATTCCGAACGGATCGGCGGCGCGGAGTCGAGGAACAGCGTTACTGGTTGTTCTGGCGATGCAGGAAGCGCGGGATGTCGATCGGGTCCTTGGCCTCTTCGCCGCTGTCGTCGCGCGCCGGTCCGCGCGCGGCATTGGACATCCGCTCGAACAGCGTGCCGCCGAGCTTGACGCGCGGCTGCGGCGTGACGTCGGGCGTTGCCGCCTCGCTGCCGGGGGCGATATAGCGGCGTGCCGGCTCGGGCGCGGCGGCGCGCGCATAGGGCTCGCTGTACGGCTTGGGCTGCGGCGCCGGGGGCACGATCGTCTCGGCGCCGAGCACCAGCTCGTCGTCGCTCGCCGCCGGCTCCGGCTTGACCGCGTCGGTCTGCTGGAGGTCGAGCGGCGCGGGCGCCGGTGCGGGCGCAGCGACGGGCGCGGGCGCCGCCGGGGCTTCGGGCGCGCTCGTGCCGGTCGGGCGGAACGAGGTGCTGTCGTCGGTCTTGCGGCCCATGCCGAAGCTGAACGACTTGGTCGCCTCCGGCGCCGGCGCGGCGGCCCCAGGCTTGACCTCCGAATCGATGCCGGTGGCGACCACCGACACGCGGATGCGGCCTTCCAGCTCGGGATTGAACGCCGAGCCCCAGATGATGTTGGCATCGGGATCGACCAGATCGCGGATGTGATTCGCGGCTTCGTCGACTTCGAGCAGGCGCATGTCGTCGCCGCCGGTGATCGAGATGATGACGCCCTTGGCGCCCTGCATCGACACGCCGTCGAGCAGCGGGTTGGCGATCGCCTTCTGCGCCGCCTCGAGCGCGCGATTGTCGCCGCTTGCCTCGCCGGTGCCCATCATCGCCTTGCCCATCTCCTGCATCACCGAGCGGACGTCGGCGAAGTCGAGGTTGATGAGGCCGGGCATGACCATCAGGTCGGTGATGCCGCGCACGCCCTGCTGCAGCACCTCGTCCGCCATCTCGAACGCTTCCTTGAAGGTCGTGTTCGCATTGGCGATCAGGAAGAGGTTCTGGTTGGGGATGACGATCAGCGTATCGACGTACTTCTGCAGCTCCTCGATGCCGCCGTCGGCACTCTTGGCGCGGCGGTTGCCTTCGAAGCTGAACGGCTTGGTCACGACACCGACGGTAAGGATGCCCATGTCGCGCGCCGCCTTGGCGATCACCGGCGCCGCCCCCGTACCGGTGCCGCCGCCCATGCCGGCGGCGATGAAGCACATGTGCGCGCCCTCGAGCCGCTTGGCGAGGTCGTCGATCGTCTCTTCCGCCGCGGCGCGGCCGATCTCGGGCCGCGAACCGGCGCCGAGGCCCTGGGTGATCTTCGCGCCGAGCTGGATGCGGTGCGGCGCGATCGACGACTTGAGCGCCTGCGCATCGGTATTGGCGACGAGGAAGTCGACGCCCTGCACGTCCGCCCGCATCATGTTGGCGATGGCGTTGCCGCCGGCGCCACCGACGCCGATCACGGCAATACGGGGGGTCAGTTCGTCGACCTCGGGAGTGATGAATTCGATGCTCATGGCCTAACTTTCTCCGCCCCATCCGGGAAAACGCGCCGGGACACTGATTTAACCTTTTGCCTCAACGACTCATGCGGTGCCACTGAAAACGCGCCTAAGCCGTCATCGGCGTTCAATAATTTGCCCGCGCCGCCTGGATGAGCTTGCGCATCATGCCCATGCCACGCTGGCGATGAACCGTAGTTTGCTGGGGCGCGACCCCGCGCAGATCGATCGGATCCGCCGCCGCGTAGAAGGCGAGCCCGGCCAGCGTCGCGAAGGCCGGGCCGCCATGCGCCTCGGGCAAGGCGGTCAGCCCGCGCGGGCGGCCGATCCGCACCGAGCGGCCGAGCGCCTGCTGCGCATAATCGGCGATGCCCTTCAACTCGGCGCCGCCACCGGTCAGCACCACCTGCCGCCCGACCGGCCCTTCGAACTTCAACTGGGCGAGCGATTTGCGAATCTCGTCCATCTGATGCTCGAGCCGCTGGCGGACGATGCCGATCAGCTGCGCCTTGGTGATCTGCATGCCGCCGTGCACGTCGTCCTCGGCGGCGATCGGCATTACCGGGATCATCTCGTGATTGTCGCGCGGGCTCGCATTGGCGGAGCCGTGGAAGCACTTCATCCGCTCGGCCTGCGCGCGGCGGGTGCCGAAGGCGGAGGCGATGTCGTCGGTGATGTCCTGCCCACCCATCGGGATCGAGCAAAGGCCGACGAGCATGCCGCCCGCGAACAGCGAGACGTTGGTGATCCCCGCCCCCAGCTCGACCAGGGCGACGCCGAGTTCGCGCTCCTCGTCGGACAGGCAGGCGAGCCCGGTCGCGACCGGCGAGGCGATGATCGACTTGACCTCGAGATGCGCCGAGCGGACGCACAGATCGAGGTTGCGCACCGGCGATCCGTCCGCCGCGACGACGTGGATGTGGACGCCGAGCCGGTCGGCATGGAGGCCGAGCGGCTTCTTGACGCCGGTCAGCCCGTCGAGCGTGTAGAGCGCCGGCTGCGCGTGCAGCACCATCCGCCCCTGCGGGTCGATCGAATTGCGTCCGGCCGTGAGCAACGCGTCGATGTCCTGCTGTTCGACGCGATGGCCGCCCAGTTCGAACTCGACCTCGGCGACGTCGCTGACCAGCCCGCCGGCGGAGAAGCCGACCCAGACGTTCTCGATGTTGATGCCGGCGATCCGCTCCGCCTGCTCGACCGCCTCGCGCACCGCCGCCTCGGTCGCGCCCATGTCGGCGATATAGCCGCGCTTGACGCCGCGGCTCTCGCGCTGGCCGGTGCCGAGCACGATCAGCTCGCCGCCGTCGCCCTTCTGCGCGATCATCGCCGAGACCTTGGACGACCCGATGTCGAGCGCCGTGATCAAACCTTCCGGTGCAACCTTCGCCATTACCCCTCAGCCCCCGCTCGCGTGTTGGTCGTGTCGGTCGATGGTGTCGCCACCTCGCTCGGGTCCGGCACGTTATGCGCCATGCTCGCCCCCGGCTTGCGTGCGACCAATTTGCTCGGGTCGCGCATGTCGAACCGGATCCAGCCGCGCCCGAGCAGCGGCCGTGCGCCGTCCAGCTCGGCGAATTTGAGCAGTGCCGCGGGCGCGCCATCCTCGGGCAGCGCGAGCGTCTCGCCGCTGTCGAAGGTCAGGTCCCAGCGGCGGTTGCCGATCCAGGTCGCCGCCTTGACGCGCGGCTTGAGCGCGGGCGCGGCGGCAAGCAGCGCCTGATAGCCCGCCTCCTGCCGGTCCGCGCCGGGGCCGATCACCAGCGGCAGGTCGGGTATGGCGTCGGGCCGCACCGGTTCGAGCAGCACGCCGTCCTTGTCGATCAGCGTCAACTGGCCATTGTCCTGCCACACCGCCGCCGGGCTGCGCTCGACGATGTCGACCAGCAGCGTATCGGGCAGCCGGCGCGAGACGTGCGCGTCGGCGATCCAGCCGTAGCGCAGCAGCTTCTGGCGCACCGCCTCCAGATCGACGAGCGGCATCGCGCGGCTCTGCTGATCGAGCGCGACCGCATAGACGCTCATCCGGTCCATCCGCTTGAGGCCGGTCACCTCGATCTGCTCGACGCGGAAGCCCGCCTGCCCCGCCCCTTCGGCGATGGCGGAGCCGATCATGCCGGGGATGCCGATCCACGTCACCGCGGCGAGCGCGAGCGCGATGCCGCCGCCGGTGATCGTCCAGGTCGCCGCCTTGCGGATCGTCTCCTCGCTGACCGGCACGGCGGCGACGGCGCGCTCGAACAGCGACGCCTTGCGCACCGGCTGCTTGCGCCGGCCGGTCGGCCGCTTGGGCGGCGGCCCGCGTTTGATCGTCCGGCTCATCCCGCACGGACCTTGAGCGCGCCGTCGCGCAGCGCCTCGTCGACGATCGCCTGGACGAGCTCGGCATAGCTCATGCCGATATGCCGCGCCTGTTCGGGGACGAGGCTGAGCGGCGTCATCCCCGGCTGGGTATTGACCTCGAGCAGGAACAGGCCGTCGACGCCGCGTTCGTCGTCCCAGCGGAAATCAGAACGCGACGCGCCCTTGCAGCCGAGCAGGCGATGCGCTTCGAGCGCGAGGCTCTTGCAGGCGTCGGCGATCACATCGGGAATGTCGGCGGGGCAGACGTGTTCGGTCAGGCCGTCGGTATATTTGGCGTCGAAATCGTACCAGCCGGTCTTGGGCTTCAACTCGGTGACGCCGAGTGCCCGCTCGCCAAGCACCGCCGTGGTCAGCTCGCGGCCGCGGACATAGGGTTCGGCGAGCAATTCGCTGAATTCCTGCCACGGACCGGCGACGTCGCGCCCGATCGGATTGCCGTAATTGCCGTCGTCGGTGACGATCGCGACGCCGACCGAGGAGCCTTCGTTGACGGGTTTGAGCACATAGGGCCGCTGCAACGGATCACGCTCGAAGATCTCGGCGGATCGGACGATGCGGCCGCCGGGCATCGGCACGCCGGCGGGGACGAGCACCTGCTTGGTCAGCACCTTGTCGATCGCGATCACCGACGTGGCGAGGCCCGAATGGGTATAGGGGATGCCCATCAGGTCGAGCATGCCCTGCACGCTGCCGTCCTCGCCCGGCGAACCGTGCAGCGCGTTGAAGACGAGATCGGGCTTCGCCTCGGCGAGGCGCAGCGCGACATCGGCCTGCATGTCGATCCGGGTGACGCGATGGCCGAGCGATTCGAGCGCGTCGGCACAGCCGTTGCCCGATTGCAGCGACACCGGCCGTTCGGCGGACCAGCCGCCCATCAAGACCGCGATGTGCATCACTTCGCCACCCCGACCCGCTGAATTTCCCATTCCAGCGTCACCCCCGAATGCGCCTTCACCTTGTCCCGTACCTCTTCGCCCAAGGCCTCGATTGCCGCCGCGCTGGCGGTGCCGAGGTTGAGCAGGAAATTGCAATGTTTCTCCGACACCTGCGCATCGCCGCGGGTGAGCCCGCGACAGCCGGCGGCGTCGATCAGCGCCCAGGCCTTGTGGCCGGGCGGGTTCTTGAAGGTCGATCCGCCGGTCTTCGAGCGCAGCGGCTGCGACGCCTCGCGCTCGGCAGCGATCCGGTCCATCTCCGCGGCGATCGCGGCGGGTTCGGCGGCGTGGCCGCGGAAGGTCGCGGCGACCACCACCACGCCGGGCGGCAGTTCGCTGTGCCGATAGGTATAGCCGAGCTGGCCAAGCGACAGCGTCCGGCGTTCGCCCGAGCGCAGCACCACCTCCGCCTCGACCAGCACGTCCTTGACCTCGCGGCCATAGGCGCCGCCGTTCATCCGCACGAAGCCGCCGACCGTGCCGGGGATCGAGCGCAGGAATTCGATCCCGCCGATCCCGGCATCGCGCGCCGTCGACGAGACGAGGATACCGCTGGCGCCGCCGCCGCAGCGCAACGTCGTCGCGTCGATCCGCTGCACCTGCGCGAACGCCTTGCCGAGCCGCACCACCACGCCCGGCACGCCACCGTCGCGGACGATCAGGTTCGAACCCAGCCCGAGCGGCATCACCGGCACCGCCGGGTCGCAGTCGCGCAGGAAGGCGGCGAGATCGTCGGCATCCTGCGGCTCAAACAGCCATTGCGCCGCGCCGCCCGCCTTGAACCAGACGAGCGGCGCCAGCGGCGCGCGCTCGGTCAGGCGCCCGCGCACGGCCGGCAGGTCGATCACCACGGGCCGACGCCCCATAGTCGCGTCCACGCCTGGAAGGCGGCGAGATTGGCCTCGGCGGCCTTGCGCGTCGCCTCCTGCGCCTGGACGAGCGCCTCGCCCGCGCCGACCGCCTGGCCGCTCGCCTCGAGCGTCTTGCGCTGCGCGTCGAGCATCTGCTTCTGCAGGGTGATCCCCGCGTCGAACCAGTCCTTCATCGCCGCTCTCCGATCGCCTTGGCCAGCCCCGCCGCCCATTTGGTGATGTCCCCCGCGCCGAGGCAGACGATCATATCGTCCGCCTGCACGGTCGCGGCGAGCTCCTCCGCCAGCGCGGCGGCATCGGCGACCGTCGCCGCAGAGCGGTGGCCGCGGCGCTTGAGGCCGTCGACCAGCGCCTGCGCGTCGACTCCCGCGACCGGCGCCTCGCCTGCGGCATAGACCGGCGTGACGAGGACGCGGTCGGCATCGTTGAACGCGGTCTGGAAGTCTTCCATCAGATTGCCGAGCCGCGAGAAGCGATGCGGCTGGACGACCGCGATCACCCGCCCCTTCGCGCCCTCGCGCGCCGCGGCGAGCACCGCGCGGATCTCGACCGGATGATGGCCGTAATCGTCGATGATCGTAACGAAGCCGCCGTCGACCGCGACCTCGCCGACCTTGGTGAAGCGGCGCTTGACCCCGCCGAAGGCGGAAAAGCCCTGCTGGATCGTCGCATCGGGGATGCCGAGCTCGAGCGCGACGCCGATCGCGGCCAGCGCGTTCTGGACGTTGTGGCGACCGGGCATCGGCAGTTCGATCCCCTCGATCGTGCGCACGCTGCCGTCGCGCTCGCGCACCACGCAGGCGAAGCGGTTGCCGCCCGGCACCGGCGTCACGTCGACGCCGCGGATATCCGCCTGCGCCGAGAAGCCATAGGTGACGACGCGGCGGTCGCGCACCCGCGGCAGCACGTTCTGCACCTCGGGGTGATCGAGGCAGAGCAGGGCCGCGCCGTAGAAGGGCACGTTCTCGACGAATTCGACGAAGGCGTCCTTGACCGCGTCGAAGCTGCCATAATGATCGAGATGTTCGGGATCGATATTGGTGACCACCGCGATCGTGCCGTCGAGGCGCAGGAAGCTGCCGTCGCTCTCGTCCGCCTCGACCACCATCCAGTCCGACGCGCCGAGCCGGGCGTTCGAGCCATAGCTGTTGATGATGCCGCCGTTGATGACGGTCGGATCGACTCCGCCCGCGTCGAGCAGCGCTGCGACCATCGAGGTGGTCGTCGTCTTGCCGTGCGTCCCCGCCACCGCGACGGTCGATTTGAGGCGCATCAGCTCGGCGAGCATCTCGGCGCGGCGGACGACGGGGATGCGCTTCTCCAGCGCCGCCTCGACCTCCGGATTGGAGCGGGTGATCGCGGTCGAGACCACCACCACCGCCGCGTCGGCGACGTTGCCGGCGGCATGGCCGATCGACACGGCGATGCCCTTGTCGCGCAGGCCCTGCACGACATAGCTTTCGGCGACGTCGGAGCCCTGCACGGTATAGCCGAGGTTCTTCATCACCTCGGCGATGCCCGACATGCCGATCCCGCCGATCCCGACGAAGTGGATCGGACCGATGTCGGTGGCGACGCCGCGGATCATGCGAATGCCTCCTGCCGCGGGGCGGCCTTGCCGACCGGCAGGCGCGCGCGCGGCGAATCGAGGCTCTCGACCAGATCGGCGAGGTCGCGCACCGCATGCGGGCGACCGACACTCTTCGCCCGCGATGCGGCATTTTCGAGCGCGAGCGGGTCTAGCCCGAGCTTCTGCATCTGCTTGGCGAGTTCCACCGCGGTGAACTCCGGCTGCGGGATCGTGCGCGCGCCACCGGCGCGGGTGATCTCACGCGCATTGGCTGTCTGGTGATCGTCGGTCGCGCCGGGCAGCGGCACCAGGATCGCCGGCCGACCCGCCGCGGTCAGTTCGGCGATCGTCGACGCCCCGGCGCGGGCGATGACGAGATGCGCCCAAGCGAGCTGTTCGGGCATGTCGGGCAGATAGGTGGCGAGCTCGGCCGGGATCTGATGCTCGGCATATTGCGCGCGCACCGCGTCGATATCCTCGATCCGCGCCTGATGCGTCACCTGCAGGCGGCGGCGGAAGGTGATCGGCAGCATCGCCAGACCGTCGGGCACCACCTGGCTGAGGATGCTCGCCCCCTGGCTGCCGCCGGTGACGAGGACGCGGAAGATGCCGTCCTCCTCCAGCAGCGGATAGGGCCGGTCGCGCAGCGCGAGCACCGCGTCGCGCACCGGATTGCCGACGAGATGGACCTTGCCCTCGTGCTTGGCGGCGAGCCGCTCGGTCGTCGCATATGAGGTGGCGATCGCATCCACCTTGCCGGCGACGAGGCGATTGACGCGGCCGAGCACCGCATTCTGTTCGTGTACCGCGGTCGGGATCTTGTCGGCGAAGGCGGCGAGCAGCGCCGGCATCGCCGGATAGCCGCCGAAGCCGATCACCGCCGCGGGCTTGAACGTCCGGTACAATTCACGCGCCATCGCCCGGCCGCGCAGCATCTCGCGCACCGCCGACGGCCAGCCCTGCGGCCGCTTCGCCTGGAAGCGCCCGGCCGGCAGCACGTGCATCTGGATGCCGTCGAACAGGCCGGGGAAGCGCACGCCGCGCTGGTCGCTGATCAAGGCGACGCGATGGCCGCGACGCGTCAGTTCCTCGGCCAGCGCCGCGGCGGGGACCATATGCCCCCCCGTGCCACCTGCGGCGAGGACGTAATGCTTGCTCAATTGGATCCCCATCTCACCACATACGGGCTGCGCGTCAGGAACGGATTGCGCCGCGTGAATGCGAGCAGCAGCCCCATGCCGATCGACAGCGCGATCATCGACGATCCGCCATAGCTGATGAACGGCAGCGTCATGCCCTTGGACGGCGCCAGCCCGGTATTCACCGCCATCGACACCAACGCCTGCGCGCCGAATTGCACCGCCAGCCCCGAGGCGGCAAGCAGTTTGAACTCGTCCTGCTCGTCGAGCAGCTTGACGAACACGCGCACGACGATGGCGAGGAAGACGATGGCGATGATCGCGCAGGCGATCAGCCCGAATTCCTCGCCGATCACCGAATAGATATAATCGGTATGTGCTTCGGGCAGGCCGAACTTGACCGTGCCGCCGCCGGGTCCGGTGCCGGTCCAGCCGCCGCTGGTGATCGTCGCATGCGCGGCGTTGGTCTGAAAATGGTCGCTCGCCCCCTCGCCCTCGACGCTCGGGAACAGGAAGGCGTCGATGCGATTGCGCGCGGTGCCGTAGAACATGTAGGCCGCCCCCAGCCCGATCGGGACCAGCGCGATGATCCCGCCGAGCACGCGCATCGACGTGCCGGCGATCATCAGCAGCGCCATCCATACGGTGCAGAAGATCACGGTCTGGCCGAAATCGGGCTGCATCATCAGCAGCACCGCGATCAGCCCGGTCAGCGCGCCGGTGATCGCCACGGTCGGCAATTCCGGGTCCTTGGCCTTCAGCGACAGCAGCCAGGCGACGGTGACGATGAACAGCGGCTTGAGGAATTCGGACGGCTGGAACTGTGCGAAGCCGTAACCGACCCAGCGCCGCGCGCCGTTGATGCTGTTGCCGACGAAGGGTGTCAGCGCGAGGCAGGCGATCAGCACGATCGCCCCGCTGATCGCCAGCCGCCGCGCGAGCGGCACCGGCAGCATCGACACGCCGAACAGCACCGGCAGCGACACGCCGACCCAGATCAGCTGCCGCCAGAAATAATAGAGCGGGGTGAACTGGTGATGCTCGCCCGAATAGCGCACCGCGGTGGCGGGGCTCGCCGCGGCGACCGCGACCAGCCCGATCGCGATCAGGAACAGGGTGAGCAGCAGCAGCATCCGGTCGATGTCCCAGAACCAGGTGCCGAGCGGCGACCGATCGCCGCGGCCGCCGCGCCGCTTGACCTTGGCGATCAGGCTGTCGCGTGGAGCCTCGGTCGTGCCGGCACTGGTCATGCGAGAGCCTCCACCGCAGCACGGAACGCGGCGCCGCGCTCCTCGTAATCGCGGAACTGGTCGAAACTAGCACAGGCCGGCGACAAGAGCACGATATCTCCCGCCCGCGCCGCCGCCGCCGCCTGCGCGACCGCGGTGGCGAGATCGCCGCTCTGCGTCACCGCCGGAACCCGTCCGTCGAGCAGCGACGCGAACAGCGCCGCCGCCTCGCCGATCGTATAAGCGGCGGCGATCCGGTCGAAATAGGGAGCGCAGGCGTCGAGGTCGTCGCCCTTGCGCTTGCCGCCGACGATCCAGTGAACGCGATCGAACGCGCCGAGCGCCGGGGCGGCGCTTTCCGGATTGGTCGCCTTGCTGTCGTCGACGAAGCGGACGCCGTCGCGGATCGCCACCGTCTCCATCCGGTGCGGCAGGCCGGTGAAACTGGCGAGGCCGGCGTCGATCGCCGCCTCCGCCACGCCGAGCGCCTTGACCGCGGCGATCGCGGCGAGCGCGTTCTGCGCATTGTGCGGGCCTTGCAGCGCCGGCCAGCGCGACTGGTCCATGCACACGCCCGGCGCGATCTTGGTGAGATGCTCGCCGCGCGCCGACAGGCTTCGGGCGATGCCGGCGGAGGCGGCGTCGCTGATGCCGATGATCGCGTCATGCTGCGGCGACTGCATCGCGAACAGCCGCGCCTTGGAGGCGGCATAAGCGTCGAAGCCGTCATAGCGGTCGAGATGGTCGGGGGTGATGTTGAGCAGCACCGCCACCTCGCAATCGAGCCGCTCGGTCAGGTCGAGCTGATAGCTCGACAGTTCGAGCACGTAGACGCCGCCCTCGGCGAGCGGCTGTTGCGCGAGGACCGGCAGGCCGATGTTGCCGCCCATCAGCGTCGGCACGCCCGCGCCGGCAAGGATATGGTGGACGAGCGCGGTGGTGGTCGACTTGCCGTTGGTGCCGGTGATGCCGACGACGCGGTGCGGCGGCAGGTCGCCGCGCGCTTGCGCGAACAGCTCGATATCGCCGATCACCGGCACCCCCGCCGCGCGGGCCCGGGCGACGAGCGGATGCGTGTTGAGCGGCACGCCGGGCGAGACGACCAGCCCCGCCGCCCCGGTCAGGTCGAGCAGGGCGATGTCGTGGACGATGACGCCGTCGATCTCGCCGGCGCGCGCGCGTGCGGCCGGATCGCTGTCCCAGCCGACGACGAAGGCACCGCTCGCCGCCAGCGCGCGCGCGGTGGCGAGGCCCGAGCGGGCGAGACCGAGCACCGCATAGCGGCGGCCGGCGAAGGCGGGGCTGGTGATCACCGCAGCTTCAACGTCGACAGGCCGGCGAGCGCCAGCACGAGGCTGATGATCCAGAAGCGGATCACCACCGTCGGCTCGCTCCAGCCGAGTTGCTCGAAATGATGGTGGATCGGCGCCATGCGGAAGACGCGCTTGCCGGTGCGCTTGTAGAAAAACACCTGGATGATCACCGACAGCGCCTCGACGACGAACAGGCCGCCGACGATGCCGAGCACGATCTCGTGATGCGCGACCACCGCGATCGTGCCGAGCGCGCCGCCGAGCGCGAGGCTGCCGGTATCGCCCATGAACACCGCCGCGGGCGGCGCATTGAACCACAGGAAGGCGAGCCCCGCGCCGATCACCGCGCCGCAGAAGATCGCCAGCTCGCCTGCCCCCGGCACGTGCGGGATGCCGAGATAGGTGGCGAACTTCACGTTGCCTGCGAGGTAGACGATCAGCATGAAGGCGACGCTGGCGATGATCACCGGCATCGTCGCCAGGCCGTCGAGCCCGTCGGTAAGGTTCACCGCATTGCCGAAGGCGACGATGGTGAAGGCCGCGAACAGCGGGAAGGCATAGCCGAGATCGAGGTACAGCCGGTCGGTGAACGGCAGATAGAGGTGCGGCCCGTTCTGCCCCATGATGATCCACGAGGCGATGCCGGCGATGGCGAATTCGAGCAGCAGCCGGGTACGACCGGAGACGCCGGCGGTGCTGGCTTTACGCACCTTGTCGTAATCGTCCATGAAGCCGATCGCGCCGAACCCCAGGGTCACGAACAGGCACGACCAGACATAGGGGTTGCTGAGGTCCATCCAGATCAGGATGGCGAGGCTCATCGCGGTGAGGATCATCAGCCCGCCCATCGTCGGCGTGCCGCGCTTGGCGAGATGCGTCTGCGGCCCGTCGGCGCGGATCGGCTGGCCCTTGCCCTGGCGGACGCGCAGCCAGCCGATGAAGCGCGGGCCGATGATCAGGCCGAGGAAGAGCGCCGTGGCGACCGCCGCGCCGGTCCGGAAGGACTGGTAGCGGATCAGGTTCAGCAAACCGGTGAACCCCAGATGCTCGGCGATCCAATACAGCATTACGTTCCGATCCCCCGCGATCGTTCATCGCCCGCGGCGGCAAGACCCGCGATCACCCGCGACAAGCCGACCCCGTTCGATCCTTTGACGAGCACCGCATCCCCGGCGCGGGCCAGGGCGTGCAACCGGCCAAGCGCGGCAGCGGCGTCGGCCACATGGACGACTTGTGTCCGTCCCTCAAGGGCCTTGGCCAGCGGCGCCATCGCTTCACCGACCAGGACGGCCGCTTCGACCTGCGCGGCGAGCACCGGTTCGGCGAGCGCGGCATGATAACCGCCGGACGCATCGCCGAGCTCGCGCATCTCGCCGAGCACCGCGATATGCCGGCCCGGCTCCTCGGCGAGGACCGCCAGCGTCGCCCGCATCGAGGCGGGATTGGCATTGTAGCTCTCGTCGATGACGAGCAGGTCGCCGCCGTCATGCGGTGCGAGGAAGCGCGCACCGCGCCCGGCGAGCCCGCCCAGTTCGGCGAGCGCGAGACCGGCGCGGGCGAGATCGGCCCCCGCCGCATCGACCGCGGCCAGCACCGCAAGCGCGTTCGACACCCAGTGCATCCCCGGCTGCGACAAGGTGAACGACAGCTCCCGCTCGCCGAGCCGCGCGGTGACGAACGAGCCGCCGGTCGGCAGCCGCATCGCCTCGATCGCGCGGACGTCGGCGCCCTTGGTAAGACCGAAGGTGACGGTGCGCGCCGCATAGGGTGCGGCGGCGGCGATCAGCCGGTCGCGATGCGGGCTGTCATAGGGCACGATCGCGGTGCCGCCGGGTTCGAGGCCGCGGAAGATCTCGCCCTTGGCGTCGGCGATCGCGCTTTCGTCGGGGAAGAATTCGGTGTGCGCGGGCGCGATCGCGGTGACGATCGCGATATGCGGCCGGACCAGCCGGGTCAGCGTATCGAGCTCACCCGCATGGTTCATCCCCATCTCGAACACGCCGACGCGCGTGTCGCGCGGCATGCGCGCGAGGCTGAGCGGCACGCCGGTATGGTTGTTGTAGCTCTTCACGGAGCGATGCACCGCGCCGGGCAGCGAGCGGTCGAGCGCGGCGAACAGGGCTTCCTTGGCGCTGGTCTTGCCGACCGATCCGGTGACGCCGATCACCGTCCCCGCCATCCGCGCCCGCGCCGCGCGGCCGAGATCGTTGAGTGCGGCGAAGGTATCGGCGACTTGGACATGGGGGTGCTCGCTCGCCGCGGAGACGATCGCCCCCGCCGCCCCTTGCGCGAACGCCTGCGGCAGGAAGCGATGGCCGTCGGTGCTCTCGCCGGTCAGCGCGACGAACAGATCGCCGGACCCGACCTCCCGGCTGTCGAAGGCGACGCCGGTGACGGCGAAGTCGGCCGAGGCGGTACCGACGGTCGCGGCGGCGATCTCGGCGGCGGTCCAGAGGGTCATCCGATCCTCCCCGGCACGCGGAGGATTGTCACCCCGCTCACGCCGCATACTCCCGCGCCACCGCGACGTCGTCGAACGGCAATTCCATGTCGCCGACGATCTGGCCCTGTTCGTGGCCCTTGCCGGCGATCAGCACGATATCCTGCGCTCCGGCCTCGCGAACGGCGGCGGCGATCGCGGCGCGGCGATCGCCGATCTCCCACGCCTTGGGCGCGCCTTTCAGGATCGCGGCGCGGATCGCGGCGGGGTCCTCGGTGCGCGGGTTGTCGTCGGTGACGATGGCGATATCCGCCTGCATCTGCGCCACCTGCCCCATCGTCTCGCGCTTGCCGGGATCGCGGTCGCCACCGGCGCCGAAGACGACGATCAGCCGCCCGCCGGCATGCGGCTTGAGCGCGGCGATCGCCGCCTCCAGCGCATCGGGCGTATGGGCATAGTCGACATAGACCGGCGCGCCGCTGCGCGCGATCGCGGCGCGTTCCAGCCGGCCGCGCACCGGCTGCAACCGCGCGAGATCGGCGATGGTGCGCGCGACGTCGCCGCCGGTGGCGATCACCAGCCCCGCCGCGACGAGCGCATTCGCCGCCTGATAGCCGCCGATCAGCGGCAAGGTCACCCGATGCGTCCGCCCCTCCGCCTCGATCACCAGCCCCTGGCCGAGCAGGGTGGGGTCGCGGCCGACCAGCCGCAGCGTCGCGCCGCGTTCGCCGACGGTGATGAGGGTGTTGCCGCGCGCCTGTGCCAGATCGATCACCCGCCCCGCCTCGACATCATCGGCCCAGACCACCGCCGTCCCGGCCGGATCGAGCACCTCGGAGAACAGGCGCAGCTTGGCGGTGAGATAGGCGCCCATGTCGCCATGGTAATCGAGATGGTCGCGGCTGAGGTTGGTGAAGGCCGCGGCGGCGACGGTCAGCCCCTCGGTGCGATATTGGGTCAGGCCGTGGCTCGACGCCTCGAAGGCGAGATGCGTGATCCCCTCCCGCGCGAGGCCGGCGACGTTGGACAGGAAGGTGACGACGTCGGGCGTGGTGAGGCCGGTGGTGACGCGCTCGTCGGCGGTGGTGACGCCGAGCGTGCCGATCGATGCCGCCGACGCGCCGGCCATCCGCCACAATTGCCGGGTCATCTCGACGGTCGAGGTCTTGCCGTTGGTGCCGGTCACCGCGACCGCCACCTCCGGGAAGGGTGCGAAGAAGGCGGCGGCGGCGCGGGCGAACCGCTCGCGGGGATTGTCGTCGACGATCGCCACCGCGCCCTCGACCGGCACGCCGGGGCGGGTCACGACCGCGACCGCGCCGGCGCGCACCGCCTCGGCGATATAATCCTCGCCATTGACGCGCGCGCCCTGGAATGCGCCGAAGACGGTGCCGGGCGCGACCTTGCGATGATCGATCGCGAAGCCGGTGACGATCGCCGCCTCGTCGCCGCCGGTCAGTGCGCCCAGTCTCACGCTGCCCTCCTTAATTGCCCGTGATCGGCTTGCGCGTCGGGTCCTGCCAGATCAAGGGCATCAGGTCCGACACGTCGATGTCCGCCCGCTCGTCCGGCACCACGCCGAGCATCGCACCGACGCGCGAGATGGTGCGGCCGACCACGGGTGCGGCGTTCCATGCGGCAGTCTTCCACCCTCCGGTCTCCTTCGTGCCAAGCGGCGAATCGAGCATCGCCAGCACGACATAGCGCGGAGCGTCCATCGGGAAAGCCGCGGCGAACGTCGCGACGTTGCGCGAATGGTCGTATCCGCCCGCCACCGCCGCCTCGGCGGTGCCGGTCTTGCCGCCGACGCGATAGCCCGGCGCCTCGCCCTTGCGGCCGGTGCCGCGCAGCACGATCAGCCGCAGCATCTGGCGCATCCGCGCGCTGGTCGCCTCGCTGATGACGCGGCGGCCGACCGGCGCCTGCCCCGGCGCGACCTTGAGCAGCGTCGCCGGCCGCCAGATGCCGCCGTTGACCAGGGCGGCATAGGCACTGGCGAGGTGCAGCGGCGTCACCGCGATGCCGTGGCCGTAAGCGGTGGTCATCGTCGTCGTCCGCGCCCAATAGGTCGGCATCAGCGGACGCCCCTTCTCGCGCAGCTCGATATCGGGCTTGGTGTCGAAACCGAGCTTGCGGAACATCGTCTGCATCTTCTGCGGGCCGATCTCGTCGGCGATGCGCGCGGTGGCGATGTTGCTCGAATAGATCAGCGTCTCGGGCATCGACAGCCAGCGCTTGGGATCGCCGCGCTCGTCGTGGATGGTGAAGCCGCCGACCTTGAGCGGATGCGTCGCGTCGAACTTGCGGTTGAGCCCTATCGTGCCGGTATCGATCGCGGTGGCGACGGTGATCGGCTTGAAGGTCGATCCCAGCTCGAACACGCTCTGCGTGGTGATGTTGCGCAGCTCTTCCGAGCCCGCCATGCCGACGCGATTGGGGTTGAAGGTCGGCAACGACACCATCGCGATCACCTCGCCGGTGGCGACGTCGAGGACGATGCCGCCGGCGCCGCGCGCGGAGAAGGTGTTCATCGCGCGGCTGAGCTCGCTCTCCATCGCCGCCTGGACGCGCACGTCGAGCGACAGCGCGACCGGCTGACCCGCCTTGGTCGGATCGAGCAGCCGTTCGTCGAGCACGCGCTCCATCCCGCTCATGCCGTGGCCGTCGGTGGAGAGGAAGCCGAGCGCATGGCTCGCCATCGTCGATTGCGGGTAGAGCCGCTGCGTCTCGCGCGCGAAGACCAGCGCCGGCTCGCCGATCGCATTGACCTGCTCGACCAGCGCCGGGCTGGCGCGGCGCTGGAGATAGACGAAACTGACCGGGCGGGTGAGCTGGCCGTAGAACCACGTCTGATCGCCGCGATCGGGCATCAGCGCGGCGAGGCGGGCGGCGATCTCCATCTTGTCGCCGATGATCTGCTTGGGGTGGACCGCGATCGTCCAGGCGTCGATCGTCCGGGCGAGCGGCGCGCCGTTGCGATCGACGATATCGCCGCGCGCGGCGAGCGCGGCGACGCGCGCCTCCGCCTCACCGCCCGACATCAGCCCGAGCATGACCAGCCGGCCGATCACCAGGGTCACCGCCGCGGCGAACAGCATCAGCAGCATCATCAGTCGCATATGCGACGTCGCCACCAGCGCATGACGCTGGGTGGCGTTACGCCGCTGCTGTGCGGGCCGGGCGACGATGACGGTCAACGCTTGCGTGCCTCCGCGCGGGCGCTGCTGAGGATGTCGCCGAGCGTCGTGTCGGAAAGCAGCTTGCGGTCGAGCATCGCTACCGCCTGCGGCCGCACCTTGGCGACCGCCGCCTTGGCGCGCGCCGCCTCGGTCAGCTTGGCAAGCATCGGCGCACTTTTCTCGACGGGGGCGACCTTGATGACCGCGCGCTTGGCGGCGGGGAGCGCGGCGGCGACCTGGATGACCGCGGGCGCCGGCGTCGCAGCGGGAGCGGCGACGTTGACCGTGGCGAGCGACGGCACGACCAGCGCCGCCATCTTGGTGCCCGGCGCGGGCGTGCCGATGCGCGTCACGTCGAGGCTGGCGAGCGCGCTCTCGTCGGTGACGAACTGGCCGGCGACCGGGGCGGCGAGCGCCAGCGTTTCCCCGTTCCACTTTTCGAGCTGCGCGAGATTGGCCCGCGTCTCGAACTCGGTCTCGAGCGCGCGGATGTCGCGCTGCGCGGTCTCGATCCGGCGATCCATGATGTCGAGCTTCTTGCGCTCCGCCGCGACCTGCAGCGAGACCAGATAGAAGCCGAGGACGATGGCGACGCAGCCACCGAACCACCCGATCCCCTTCAGCCGATACGCCGCCGTCATGCCGTCACCTCCGCCTGATTGCCGTGGGTCCATGCCGGCGCCGCCGTCCGCCGTGCGGTGCGCAGCGTCGCCGACCGCGCCCGCGGGTTGCGCGCGACCTCCGCCTCGCCGGCGCGGATGCCGCGACCGACCGATTCGAAACTGGGCGCGACGCCGCTGTCGGCGAGCGGCAGATGCCGCGACCCGCCCGGTGCCTTGCCCGACCGGTCGCGCAGGAAGCGCTTCACCAGCCGGTCCTCGAGACTGTGGAAGGTGACGATCGCCAGCCGCCCGCCCGGCTTGAGCACGCGCTCCGCCGCGGCAAGACCCTGGGCCAGTTCGTCCAGCTCCCGATTCACATGGATGCGGATCGCCTGGAAGCTGCGCGTCGCCGGATCCTTCTTGTCGTGCGGCCGGTGGCCGAGCGCCTTGCGCACCACCTGCGCAAGTTCGCCGGTGCGGGTCAGCGGCCGCGCCGCGACGATCGCGCGGGCGACGCGGCGCGACTTGGGCTCGTCGCCATATTGGTAGAGCACGTCGGCGATCGCCGCCTCGTCGGCGGTGTTGAGGAAGTCGGCGGCGCTCGGGCCGTCCTGGCTCATCCGCATGTCGAGCGGGCCGTCGGCCTGGAACGAGAAGCCCCGTTCGGCCTGGTCGAGCTGCATCGACGACACGCCGATATCCATGGTCAGCGCATCGACCGGCGCGTCGAGCGCCGCTTCGAGCATAGAGAAATCGCTGTGCACCAGCGTCAGCCCGGGGAGCGCCGCGGCACGGCCGGCGCGGATCGCATCGGGGTCGCGATCGAAGGCGACGACCTCAGCGCCCGTCGCGAGGATCGCGCGGGTGTAGCCGCCGGCGCCAAAGGTCGCGTCGACGATTCGCTCGCCCGGCTGCGGCGCCAGCGCGGCGACCACCTCGTCGAGCAGCACCGGGATGTGCGGGGCATCGCTCGCCATGTCGCTCACAGGGCGATCCCCTTTTCCTGGCAATAATAACGGCAGGCGGCGACCATCTGCGGGGCGATGTTGGGCGTCGACAGCAGCGTCTTCGGGTCCCAGATCTCGATATAGTCGAGCGTCCCCCAGAAGAAGGCGTGCGCCCCGATGCCGGCATAGAAGCGCGGAAAGCCCGGCATGATGAAACGTCCCGATCCGTCGAACGGCACGGCTTCGCCATTGGCGCCGCCACGCTTGATGTTGTGGTCGATCTTGCCGTCGGGACCGCGCGACAGCGCGACCCGCTCGTTGAGCTCGCGCTTGAGCTCGGCAAGATAGGCGGGATCATAAGCGATCAGACAGGGCTGATCCTCATGCGCGGCAATGATCACCGTGCCGCCGTCCTTGCCGTCGGCGCGCGGTGCATTGTCGGCAAGCGTCGATCGAAGCGCATTGGGGATGGCGACGCGACCCTTGTCGTCGACAAGGGCAAGTCCGCTTCCCTGATAATCGCCCCTTTCCGACACGCCTGTCTCGCACCCTGACGTGCACAGCTCACCGTTCCGGCAAACGACCAAAATCGCCCGCCAGCCCGCTGCGATGAATCGCAACCGGTGATGCCTGCCCCGTTGACGCTGTTGGTATCAACAGCCCCTTGGGGACGCAACGGGATTTTTGGGGAAAACCGGGGAACGCGCCCTGGTTCGTCGCTACGCGGGCGGGGGCGCACCCGCGCGCACGTAGACGCATCGATCGAACATCGACGAAATAACATTGAGTGTCATTAGCTTCGCCGAAATCCCCGAAATTCCCCGGCGGCGGGGCATCAGTGCGGAGCTTGCGCGTTGCTGGTCGAAGGCGCGACGCCCAGTTCGGCGAGCGGCTCGCCCGAAGCGCCGGCGGCCGCCGCGGCGGCGGCACCGGCGTTGGTCATCGCGATATTGGCGACGACATCGGCCTGCGCCGATCCGGCGGCGGCGATCGGCCGCTCGCGAGTCGCGGAGCCGAGGATCGCGCTGGCGACGACGATCAACAGCACGACGGCGACAAGGCCGATCACGCCGACCTTGATCCGTTGCATCGTCTGCTGAGTGTCTCGCGCGGCTCTCATCCTACCGCGCCGCTGTAACGCTTCGTCACCGCTTTGTCGAACAAGCGGTTCGGATCAATTCAGGAAAGACCTTTGGCGGCGCGCCACGCGGGATCGTAGAGCGTCGACAGGTAGCGAAAGCCGGTGTCGCACAGGATGGTGGCGATGCGCCGGCCCGGGCCGAGATGCTCGGCGAGCCGCACCGCACCGGCGACGTTGATCCCCGAGGACAGGCCGAGGCACAGCCCCTCCTCGTCGAGCAGCCGCCGCACCCAGCGATAGCCCTCCGCATCGGAGATGCGGAATTGCGTGTCGATCGGCGCGCCGTCGAGATTGGCGGTGATCCGCCCCTGGCCGATCCCCTCCGCCACCGACGATCCCTCGGCGCGCAGCTCGCCATGTGCATAATAGTCGTAGAGCGCCGCGCCGTGCGGATCGGTCAGCGCGATACAGATGCGCTCGTCCTTCGCCTTGAGGCCGAGCCCGACCCCGGCGATCGTGCCGCCGGTACCGGCGGCGCAGGTGAAGCCGTCGATCCGCCCGTCCATCTGCTGCCAGATCTCCTCGGCGGTGCCGACGATATGCGCGCGGCGATTGGCGACATTGTCGAACTGGTTCGCCCACAAGGCGTTATCGCGCTCCTCGGCGATCCGGCGGCTGGTGTGGACGAAATGATAGGGGCTGGCATAGGGCGCGGCGGGGACCAGCACCAGCTCGGCGCCGAGCGCGCGCAGCGTATCCATCTTCTCGCGGCTCTGCGTCTCGGGCATGACGATGATCGTGCGATAGCCCTTGGCATTGGCGACGAGCGCCAGCCCGATGCCGGTATTGCCCGCCGTGCCCTCGACGATCGTGCCGCCGGGGTGGAGCAGGCCGCGCGCCTCCGCATCCTCGACGATGCCGAGCGCGGCGCGATCCTTGACGCTCGCCCCGGGGTTGGCGAATTCGCATTTGGCGAAGATGTCGCAGCCGGTCGCCTCGCTGGGCCCGCGCAGACGGACGAGCGGGGTGTTGCCGATCAGGGCGAGCGTATCGGGCGTGGTGTGCATCGTCGCTAGATGGCGTGGGACGGCGTCAGCGGCAAGCGCAGCTGAGGTTGGCCGCGAGCAAGATCGGCACGCAGGTGCGGCAGCCCGGCCCGTCGCAATTTACCCTGCCTTTGCATGAACGTGGGTCATCTTGCTTGACGCTTGTTGCTGCATGCGCGAAGCGTCGCGCCGCTATGAAGAGCCCCCTCCTCCTCTCCGCCACCGCCGCGCTGCTCGCGCTGGCCGCCTGCAACTCCAAGCCCAATTCGGCCGAAGTGCTCGATTCGAATCCGGACCCGATGGCGAATGCGCTCGCCAACCGCGGCCCGGTCGAGTTGCCGCCCGCGATCAAGGCGGACAAGACCTTCCGCTGCAAGGACAACAGCCTGCTGTACGTCACCCTGTTCGAGGGCGACAAGCTGGCGCTGATCAAGACCAAGAAGGACGGCACGGCCACCCGCCTGACCGCCGCGACCACCGGCGAGCCGCTCACCGCCGAGGGCGGCTGGAAGCTGACCGGCGATGCCAAGACGATCACCGTCACCCAGCCCGGCAAGCCGTCGCAGAGCTGCAAGTCCTGATCTTCGCCTGACTCTTTCCGAAGCCGGTGGCTGAGCCGCCGGCTCCGGTCCTCCGCATGACGCGGATGTTGCCGATTTATGTCCATTATGGTATCGGCGGCTGATGGCGACCATTGCGATCTACAGTTCCAAGGGCGGCGTCGGCAAGACGACGTTGTCGGTGAACCTTTCCTATTGCAGCGCGGCGATCTCGAAGCGCCGTACCATCCTGTGGGATCTCGATCCGCAGGCGGCGAGCAGCTGGGTGCTCGGCCGCACGCCGGTCGGCGATGCCGCACGCGCGCTGTTCACCAAGGACGCCAAGCCGCAGGCGCATGCCCGGCCGACCGACTATCCGCTGCTCGACCTGATCGCCGCGGATGAATCGCTGCGCACGCTCGACGTCGTCCTCCACGATATCGGCAAGCGCCGCCGGCTCGACCGGCTGATCGAGGGCGTCGGCGATTACGACCATGTCCTGCTCGATTGCCCGCCCGGCGTGACCGAGACGAGCGAACAGGTGATCCGCGCCGCCGACCTGATCGTGCTGCCGGTGATCCCCTCGCCGCTCGCGCAGCGTGCGCATCTCGAAGTGGTGCGGCATCTCGGCGGCAAGGTGCCGGTGCTGCCGGTGCATATGATGGCGGACCGCCGCCGCCGCCTCCATGCCGAGGCGCTCGCCGCGCATCCCGACTGGCCGGTGATCCCGATGGCGAGCGCGGTCGAGGCGATGGCGGAGCATCGTGCCCCGGTGGCGACCTTCGCGCCGCGCACCGCCGCGGCCAAGGCGTTCGCCAAATTGTGGACGGCGATCGAATGTCGGCTGCGCACCGTCTAGGAGAGACGGACGACGAGGTTTTTCGAAGGAAGTGCGATGCGTCTGATCGGCCGGCTCGATTCCCCCTATGTGCGGCGCGTCGCGATATCGATGCGGATGATGAGCCTCGATTTCAATCACGAACCGCTATCAGTGTTCCGCGACGTCGAGGCCTTCGCGGAGATCAACCCGGTGATTAAGGCGCCGACGCTGGTGACCGACGACGGCACGGCGCTGATCGATTCGACGCTGATCCTCATGTATCTCGACAGCCTCGTCCCCGCGGACCGACGTTTGCAGCCGGAGGCGGCGGACGCGCTGCTGACCGTCCAGCATGCGGTCGGCCTGGCGCTCGCCGCCTGCGAGAAGACCGTGCAGATCGTCTACGAGACCCAATTGCGCCCGGCCGACAAACAGCATGCGCCGTGGCTCGATCGGGTGCGCGGGCAGGCGCAGGCCGCCTATGATCTGCTCGAACAGGCCTATCGGCCCGTAGACGACTGGCTGCTGCCCGACCGGATGACGCAGGCGGACATCACCGCCGCGGTCGCGTGGCGCTTCACCAACGGCATGCTCGCCGATCTCCTCGCGCCGGACCGGTATCCCGCGCTTGCGGCGCTGTCCGCGCGCGCGGAGGCCACGCCGGTGTTTCAGGCGCTGCCGTTCGGCTGAGCCCCTCCCCTTGCACCGCCGCGGCGGCTGCGCCACCTCAGCACGGATGGAGATGCTCGATCCGAAGACCGTGCTCGGCGCCTATGCGGTCGGCGTGTTCCCGATGGCGGATCATCGCGATGCAGCGAGCGTCTATTGGGTCGAGCCGCGCAAGCGCGCGATCCTGCCGATCGACGGGCTGCATCTGTCGCGATCGTTGCGCAAGACGATCGCGCGCGACCGCTTCCGCGTCACTGCCGATACGGCGTTCGAACGGATGATCCGCCTGTGCGCGGCGAGCGCGGCGGACCGGCCGGAGACGTGGATCAATTCGGGCATCGAGCGGGCCTTCGTGGCGCTCCACCAGCTCGGCTTCGCGCATGCGATCGAATGCTGGGAGGGCGACGAGCTGGTCGGCGGCCTCTACGGCCTCGCGCTCGGCCGCGCCTTCTTCGGCGAATCGATGGTCAGCCGGCGCACCGATGCCTCAAAGGTCGCGCTCGCCTGGCTCGTCGCGCGGCTCAAGGCCGGCGGTTTCACCCTGCTCGACTGCCAGTTCCAGACCGCGCACCTCGCCTCGCTCGGCGCGGTGGAGATCGACCGCAGGGATTATTGCGCGTTGCTTGCCGCGGCGCTGGACGGCACGATCGGCGCGTCGGGGATCGTGTCGCCACTGGCCGCGACGCCATCGGGCGACTTCTTCGCGCTCGACCGTTTGGCCGCCGGCGCGCCGCCATCGAGCGATACGGTGTCGGGGCCGGTCGCCGGCCACGACATCGTGCAGCTCTTGGTCCAGACGTCATAGACCGGGTGCTGGACGACGTTGAGCGACGGCCGCTCCTTGTACAGCCAGCCGGAGAATGCACGACGCCAATGCCGGTCGCTGCCGCGCACATCGAGCTGGACGAAGGCGCCGGTGAGCTGATCCTGTTCCCAGGAGGCAGTCTGTTCGCAGGCGCGCAGCCGGACGATCGCATCGCCGACGCGGGTCGCCTGCCCCGGCTTGAGCGTCACCTCGCGGCTGACGCCGTTCCGCTTGTTGAGCAGGCCGATCACCGCGATCCGTTCCGCCATCGGCGTGCCGCCGGTCGGCAAGGTGACGTCGCTGGTCGCGACGGTCTCGATCGCCTCGCCGCGGTTGCCGTCAGACGGTGCGAAATCCTGCACCGCGACGGGGCGATCGGAATCCTCTGACGGCCGCAGCGCGCGATAGCCGAACACCGCCGCCAGCCCCAGCACCACCAGCAGCACGCCGGCGGCGAGCCAGCGTCGCATCACCCTTCGGGCGTCCACGCTTCATAATCGCCGGTCGCTGCGGCGCGCTTGCCGCCCTTCTCCAGCGCACCCGACGGGCGATAGGCCAGCGGCGTGCCCGTCATATTGGGCATCGCCGGCTTCTGCCACGAACGCGCCGGGGGCATCGCGCGATCGGGGATGTCGTCGATCTGGTGATGCAGCCAACTGAACCATTCCGGCGGCACGCGGCTGGCGTCATTGGCGCCGTCGTAGATCACCCAGCGGCGCACGCGGCCGCTGCCGTCCTTGCCGCCCTGATAATAGACGTTGCCGAGCGAGTCGGTGCCGACCTGCGTCATGCCGCGCAGACCGTAGAGCATCGTGCCCCAGGACGCGCCATTCCACCAGGTGAAGGGATTGAGGTTGATGCCCATGATGCGCCTGCGCTTACCCGTTGCCGCCCTGCCCTTCAACCGCGGATCGCATCGCGGCGGCGGGCGGCGTCATTTGGCCCAGGCGACCCGATCGCCCTCGGCGATGCCGAGATCTGCGGTGCGGCCGCCGACGAGTTCGAGCACCGCGGCGATCGGCTCGCGCGACGACACCGGCGCTTCCGAGAAGGGCACGGTATTTTCGGCGATCGTCGCGATCGTGCCGTCGGCGCGGATGAACAGGATGTCGAGCGGCGTCGGCGTGTTCTTCATCCAGAAATTGGCGACCCTCGGCGCGCCGCCTTCGGGCGGATAGGGCCAGAACAGCATGCCGCCGTCGGGCTTGAGATCGGTGCGGTACATCAATCCGCGCGCCTGCTCGGCGCTGGTCGTCGCCCGCTCGACGTCGAAGACGTGCGCGCCCTGTGCACCGGTGATCGTGACGGCCAGCGTCCGCTTCGCCGCAATCGCTGCCGGCGGGCCGGAGAAGACGCCCTGCTGAACCGCGACGCCGGCCGCGCCGACGCCGAGCACCGCCACCAGCACCAGCGCCGCCTTGCCGCCGATCATGAGGCGGCGTCGACCTCGACCGCGAGCGGCCCCTTGCGCCCGGCGACGATCCGCGCGCGCAGCCGCTGGTCGGGCTCGATCGCGAGGATGCCGGCGCGACGCAGCGTCTCCATATGCACGAAGACGTCGCTGCCGTCGCTACAGCGGACGAGGAAGCCATAGCCCTTGAGCCGGTTGAACCATTTGACCTCGACCGCCTCGAACGGGCCGGCGTCGTCGATCAGCGGCACCGGATCGACGCGATCGGCGGGACGCGGCGCACGGGGCCGCTCCTCGACGGCGTTCGACGTATCGACGGTGAGCACCTCGCGCGCCTGATAGCCGCGCCCGCGCTGCACGGCGAGCGTGGTGACGCGCGTGCCTTCGGGCAGGCTGCGCCGGCCATGCGACTGAAGCACCGAGAAATGGATCAGCACGTCGCCGAACGCGCGATCGTCCGCCACCGCGAAACCGAAACCGCGCGTCACGTCGAACCATTTGATGACGCCCGACACGACCGTCGCCGCCTCGCCCGGATCGGTGGCGGCGGACAGAACCGCACGATCGCCGGGCATCACCCCGTCGTCGCGCTCGTCGCCCTCCCATTGCGGCTCGCTACGCATCACTGCACCCCTGTTGGCGCTACGCTAGCACGGTTCATCGCTGCTGCAATTGCGAAAGGAGGGTTTACCCGGATTCTCGCAACTCGGCTTCGTCCCGACATGCGACAATCTTGCGCGCGATTTCCATCGCATGGCCGGCGCGCAGCAAGGCCGCGAGCTGCTTGTCGCACGCCCCCCGGTCGGCAGGCGGTGGCCCGAACGGGCCGATCCGCTTCCGCCGCGCAAAGGCCAAAGCGGTCGCCATCGCCGCCTCCCCGTCCGCCGGCGCGAGGCCGGCGCTCTCCGCCTCGCCGATCCCCGCCTGGCGCAGCGCCATCGTCACCCGCCGCGCGCCGAGGCCGCGCCGGGTGAGTGCCGCCGCCTTGCTCTCGGCATAGAGATGATCGTTGACATAGCCGAGGTCGGCCATCCGCTGTGCCAGCGCGGCCGGATCGGCGGCCTCGCCCTGCCAGCCGCGCTCGCGGATCTTGCGCTGGAGATAATTGGCTAGCCGCCCGCGCGTCGTCGCGAACCGCTCGACATAGCGCAACGCCATTCGCTCCAGCGCGGCGGTGTCGAGCGGCGGAAGCGGACGACGTTCGTGCCTCATGGCCATGTTGTTGCCACACTGGCACCGGATTTAGAACGATGATCGTGCGTTAAAGCGCATAGTGACGATGGTTTCGCCGGTTTGGCGACTGAACAGGAATACGTGATGACCGAGCAGTCCGCGCCTTCGCCGACGCCCCAGCCGACGGCCACGCCGACGCTGGACGCCCTGCCGCGCCGGTATGCCGACTTCGATACGCTGGGCGAGGCGCTCGATTACGCCGCGCGTGGCGTGCGCGGCCTCAACTTCCACGATGCGCGCGGCATGTTGACCCGCCCCTATCCCTTCGCCGAGCTGCGCCACGACGCGATCGCCATGGCCTATCGGCTGATCGCCGCGGGCGTACGGCCGGAGGACCGCATCGCGCTGGTCGCCGAAACCGGTCCGGAATTCGCCGCCTTGTTCTTCGGCACGATCTACGCCGGCGCCTGGCCGGTGCCGCTGCCGCTGCCGACCTCGTTCGGCGGGCGCGATTCCTACATCGAGCAGCTCCGCGTCCAGCTCGCGAGCTGCGAGCCCAAGATGCTGATCTTCCCGCCCGAACTCGCCGCGATGGCGGCCGAGGCGGCGCAGCTCGCGGGCACGCAGGGGATCGACTGGTCCGACTTCGCGCGCGCCGACGCGCCGGCCGTGACGCTGCCGCAGGCGGAGGGCAGCGCGATCGCCTATCTGCAATATTCGAGCGGCTCGACGCGCTTCCCGCACGGCGTCGCGATCACGCATCATCAATTGCTCAACAATCTCGCCGCGCACAGCCACGGCATGGAGATCGCAGCGGAGGGCACCGATCGCTGCATCAGCTGGCTGCCCTGGTATCACGACATGGGGCTGGTCGGCTGCTTCCTGTCGCCGATCGCCAACCAGGTGTCGACCGACTATCTCAAGACCGAGGATTTCGCCCGGCGTCCGCTGGCGTGGCTCGACCTGATCAGCCGGCACGACGGCACCGCCCTCTCCTATTCGCCGACCTTCGGCTACGACATCTGCGCGCGTCGCATGTCGAGCCAGACCAAGGCATCCGACCGGTTCGACCTGTCGCGCTGGCGCGTTGCGGGGAACGGCGCCGACATGATCCGTCCCGACGTGATGCAGGCGTTCGTCGACGCCTTCGCCGACGCCGGCTTCAAGGCGAGCGCCTTCCTGCCGAGCTACGGCCTCGCCGAGGCGACGCTGGCGGTCTCGCTGATGCCGCCGGGCGAGGGCATCCGCGTCGAGCTGGTCGAGGAGACGCAATTGTCCGGCGGCGGCGAATCGCTCGCCGCCAACGATGGCCCGCGCCCGCAGCGGTTCCGCGCCATCGTCAATTGCGGCAAGCCGGTGCGCGACATGACCGTCGAGATCCGCGAGGAGGACGGCACTCCGCTGCCCGATGGGGCGATCGGCAAATTGTGGTGCAAGGGCCCGAGCGTGATGGTCGGCTATTTCCGCGATCCCGAGGCGACCGCGGCGTGCATGAGCGACGGCTGGCTCGATACCGGCGACATGGCCTATATGTCGGACGGCTACATCTACATCGTCGGTCGCGCCAAGGACATGATCATCGTCAACGGCAAGAACCATTGGCCGCAGGACATCGAATGGGCGGTCGAGCAATTGCCCGGCTTCAAGGCGGGTGACATCGCCGCCTTCGCGATCACCACACCGGGCGGCGAGGAGACGCCGGCGGTACTCGTCCAGTGTCGCAGCAGCGACGAGGCCGAGCGCCAGCGGCTGCGCGAGGAAATCCGCGAACGGGTCCGCTCGGTGACGGGGATGAACTGCGTCATCGAACTCATCCCGCCGCGCACGCTGCCGCGCACCAGCTCTGGCAAGCTCAGCCGCGCCAAGGCGCGCAACCTGTATCTGAGCGGCGACATCAAGCCGTACGCAATCGCCGCCTGAGCGCGGCCGCGCTCAGGCGCGGGCAGAGGCCGTCCGTCCGTGTGCCGCGCCGGAGTCGCGCCCTGCCGACCCTCTGCTGGCCGGCGAATCTATGGAGCGCGGCCGAGCAGCCCGCTTAGGGCCGGGGCGGAGCCGGTGCGGATCGTCGGGCTCCAGCCCGCGCGGCGACCGATCACGCATCCGGGCTTCGATGCCGACGCATTCCCCAAGGCGCGTTGCCTATGGGGCTTCGACCGGACGCAGCGCGATCCCTCCCCGCTGCAATGCCCGCGTTACAACCAGAATTCTCCGAAACGGATAGGTCAGAAGCCGATACGGTTCTAACACTCCGTCAACCCTCGCGCGCCTATCACCACGGCGTGACCCGAGAGATGATACCCGCCGCGGATCCGAGCGTGATCCATTTCGCCCATTTGCTGGGGCTGCGTGACGGCGACGATGCCGCGCATTGGGCGCGGATCCGCTCGGCGCAGCTCGATGCGGGGCGGCAATTGGCGCTGCTGATGCTGGGCGCGAATCTGCTCGGCGCGGCGGCGACGGTGTCGCTGTTCGCGCGCCAGGTGCCGGGCTTGTGGCTCGGCGGCTGGGCGCTGCTCGTCGGCACGGTGGCGGTCGCGGTGGCGATCCGGCGGCTCGGCACGCGTCATCGCGACGGCGGCTATGCGTCGCAATCCGATCTGCGCGCCACCGCCGGCGAAGGCGTCGCGCTTGCCATTGCCTGGGCGATGCCGTGCCTGGTGTTCACCCAGCCGGGGTCGAACAGCGCCTATGTGCTGTGGATGATCCTGTCGGTGCTGATGACCGCGGGCGCGGTGGCGATGGCGCCGTTGGCGCTGGCGACGATCGCCTTCCTCGGCGGACTCGGCCTGTCGGTGACGATCAAGCTGGTCATGAACGGCAGCTTCGCCGCGGCCGGCGCGACGACCGTGTTCGCGGTGATGCTGATTGCGATCTGCCTCAATCGCGCGCGCTCGCTGGTGGTGATTCGGGTCGGCCAGATGGCGCTCGCCGAACGCGACGAGACGGTGAGCCTGCTGCTGCGGGAATTCGAGGAGACCAATGCCGACTGGCTGTGGGAGACCGATGCCGCCCGCCGCGTCGTCCGCGCCTCGCCACGGTTCGCCTATGCCTGCGGGCTCGATCCCGTGACGATCGAGGGCATGCCCTTCCTCCAGGTGCTCGCCGGGCCGAGCTGGGAGACGGGCGATTTCGCGCCGGGGCTGCGCCATCTCGCCGACAAGCTGAAGACGCGCGAGAGCTTCCGCGACCTGCGGCTGTCGCTCAACGTCGAAGGGCAGGAACGCTGGTGGGAGCTCGCCGCCAGCCCGCGCTTCGACGAGAATGGATCCTTCTGCGGCTTCCGCGGCGTCGGCTCCGACGTCACCGAACAGCGCGCCTCCGACGACAAGATCAACCGCATGGCGCGGTTCGACACGCTGACCGGGCTTCCCAACCGGCTGATGGTCAACGAAACGCTCGCCCGCGCGATGAGCGAGGCGGACAAATGGGGCGGCCGCTGCGCCTTCATGATGATCGATCTCGACCGGTTCAAGGCGGTCAACGACACGCTCGGCCACCCGGTCGGCGACCGGTTGCTCAGCCGCGTCGCCGAACGGCTCGGCCAGTTGATGAACGACAACACCAATTGCGGCCGGCTCGGCGGCGACGAATTCGCGGTGGTGATGCGCGACGCGACCGACACGCGCGCGGTCGAGAGCCTCGCCCAGCGGATCATCGAGACGCTGTCGCGTCCCTATGAGGTCGACGCGCATACCCTCTATATCGGCGCCTCGGTCGGCCTCGCGATCGGGCCGCGCGACGGCCGCACCGCCGAGATGCTGATCCGCTCCGCCGACCTCGCGCTCTATCGTGCGAAGGACGCCGGCCGCGGCGTCTACCACGCCTATGAGCCCGAGCTGCACGTCCAGGCGGAGGAGCGGCGCGTGCTCGAAATGGCGCTGCGTCAGGCGCTCGACAAGGGCGAGATGCACCTCCACTATCAACCGGTGGTCGATGCCGCGACCGGCAGCCTGACCGGTTTCGAGGCGCTGCTGCGCTGGCACAGTCCGCAATTCGGCGACGTCTCGCCCGCCAAGTTCATTCCGCTCGCCGAGGAGGCGCGGCTGATCCAGCCGATCGGCGAATGGGTGCTGCGCACCGCCTGCGCCGAAGCGGCACGCTGGCCGGCGCCGACACGGGTCGCGGTCAACGTCTCCGCCGACCAGTTGCAGAACCCCGGCTTCGTCGCCGTCGTCACCTCGGCGCTTGCCGAATCGGGATTGTCGGTCGAGCGGCTCGAGCTCGAGGTGACCGAGAGCGTGTTCATGCACGAGGGGCTCGGCGCGACCAAGACGCTCGAACGTATCCTTGATCTCGGCGTGCGCCTCAGCCTCGACGATTTCGGCACCGGCTATTCGAGCCTCGGCTATCTGTCGCGGACACGCTTTTCCTCGATCAAGATCGACCGCAGCTTCGTCCAGGGCGCGTCAAAGGGCGTCAAGGAGGCGATCGCGATCATCCGCGCCGTCGTCGCGCTGGCGCAAAGCCTCGGCATGGCGACCACCGCGGAAGGCGTGGAAACCGAGGCCGAACACCATATGGTCCAGGACCTCGGCTGTACGAAGGTACAGGGCTATTATTTCGGCCGTCCGCTGCCGGTCGAGGAAGCCCGCGCCGTGGCGAGCCGCCGCTGGGACGAGACGGTGGCCGCCTAGGGGGTCACTTCAGCGGGTCGTGGCCCCAGTTCATCAGCGAATAGCGCCAGTCGCTATGCTCGACGTCCTTGGCCGGCCCGCCCTGGGCGAGGTGGCGGTGCACGTAGCTCACCACCTTCTTCATATGCTTGTAGTCGTCGTCGCTGCGATCGGCCTTCTTGGTGCGCTTGATCTCGACGATGCGCCGGCCCGAGGCGTGACCGACGCTCTCGCCCTTGCCGTCCCCGTCCTCGCCCTTCCAGCCGACGCGTTTGCTGTCGTCGGTGTCGAGGAACTTCTCCAGCTCGGCGGGCGCCATGTTGACCGCCTCGTTGAACGTCTTCTCGATCTCGGCGTGATCGTCGGCCATGTCTCGCTCTCCTTCGCCCGGCCCAACGTCGCGAGGCCCGCGACGGTTGCGCGTCCGCGTCAGCCGAGCATCCCGGTATAGGTCTGCGGCGAGAGCGGCAGGAGCAGCCGCGCGACGCCGCCGATCACGATCACCGCGACGAGCAGCAGCACAAGGGCCCGCGGCCAGCGCCTCGGCCCGAGCAGCACCCAGCCGATCAGCGTCGCCGCCAGCGTCCACAGATGGTAGCGCAGGTCGGAGGCGATGCTGATCACCGCGAAGCTCGCCTCGATCGCCAGCGCCGAGGTGAACAGCGCGCGCACCAGCGCATCGTCCCGGCGTCGCCAGGCGCAGCGCAGCCCGGCGAGCGCCGCGACCACCCAGACGATCGGCCAGCCGAGCGGCGTCTCCAGCAGCAGCGCGGCGAAGCGCTGCCATCCCGCCGCCGCTTTGCCCGGATTGGCGAAGCCGAGCTGGTTGGGTTCGCTGGCGACGGGCGGGGCGGCGCCCGGCCAGCGATAGGGTACCCACAGCCGCTCCGTCGAATTGAGATGCGCAAGGCGATGACCGGCATAAGCGATCGGATGGCGCAGGATCATAGTCGCGAGCCGCACGTACAGCGTCGCCGGCGGCGTCGCGTGCAGCGGCGCCACCAGAGCCTCGCAACGGCGCGGCTCGCCGAGCGGGTCCCAGAAATAGGGGCGGACACACCCCTTGGCGCGCATCGCGGCGAGCGTCGCCGGCGGCAGACCGACCGCCGCGTCACCGCTCGCGACGCCGATCCCGGACAGATCGTAGAGCGCCTGCGTCCGCTCGACGCCGCTGCGCTCGGCACGGAGCAGCTGGTGGTTGATAGGCGCGGCGAGCGCGATCGCCAGCACGACGCCGAACAGCGCGAGCGCCACCCGGCGTAGCCCGGTCGGCCGCGGCAGCAGCATCACGGCCAGCGGCACCACCGCGAAGGGCGCATTGGCGCGGACGAGCATCGCATACCCGCACAGCAGCGCCACCGCCCCGGTTGCCCAGCCCGGCATCGCCCGACCGTGCAGCCGCCACCAGCCGGTCACGCCGACCGCGGCGATCAGCGCCGCGGCCATTTGCAGGTCCTTGAGCACCGCGCTCTGCCAGCCGAGCAACGGCGGCCACAGGCCGATGCCGAGCATCGCCAGCGCCGCCGCCCGCCGCCCATGGGCGGCGAGAGCCGCCGCCAGCAGGCCGAGCCCGAGCCAATAGCCGCCGAGCTGCACGATCAGCATCGGCGCCGGTCCGCGCGCACCGAACAGCGACCAGAGCCGCGCCATCACCGGCGGATGCCAGTCGTCGTACCGCCCGCCCGTCGCCTGCGCATATTGCGCGAGGCTGTCATAGGAGAGATAGCCCGGCCAGAAGAGCGCGAGCGACAGCAGACACAGAAGCGCCGCCGCGCCACCGAAGCGACGGGCGGCGCGGCTGTCGATCATGCCGATCCTAGAAGTGGAGCGCGCGACCATAAGCGCCGAGCACGCTTTCATGCATCATCTCGCTGAGCGTCGGGTGCGCGAACACCGTTTCCATCAGCTCATGCTCGGTGGTTTCGAGCTGACGTGCGATGACATAGCCCTGGATCAGCTCGGTGACTTCCGCGCCGATCATGTGCGCGCCGAGCAACTCGCCGGTCTTGGCGTCGAACACCGTCTTGACGAAGCCCTCCGCCTCGCCGAGCGCGATCGCCTTGCCGTTACCGATGAACGGGAATTTGCCGACCTTCACCGCATGCCCCGCCTCCTTGGCCTTGGCCTCGGTCAGGCCGACGCTGGCGACCTGCGGACGGCTGTAGGTGCAGCCGGGGATATTCCACGTCTCGAACGGATGCGGGTCCTGGCCGGCGATCTTCTCGACGCAGACGATGCCCTCGTGGCTCGCCTTGTGCGCGAGCCACGGTGCGCCGGTGACGTCGCCGATCGCATAGATCCCCTCGACGTTGGTGCGGCCGAAGCCGTCGACCTTGATATGGCCGCGCTCGGTCTCGACGCCCAGCGCCTCCAGCCCGATATTCTCGGTATTGGGGACGATGCCGATCGCGACGATCGCATGGCTGAATTCGGTGCTGGTGACCTTGCCGTCGGCGCCCTTGATCGCCGCGGTGACGCCGTTGGCGCCGCCTTCGAGCTTTTCGAGGCCCGATTTGGTGAGGATCTTGATCCCCTGCTTGGTCAGCGCCTTGGTCATGAACTCGCTGACCTCGGCATCCTCGACCGGCAGGATTCGGTCGAGCATTTCGACGATCGTGACGTCCGCGCCCATGTCGTTGTAGAAGCTCGCGAATTCGACACCGATCGCGCCCGATCCGATGACCAGCAGCTTGGTCGGCATCACCTCGGGCACCATCGCGTGGCGATAGGTCCAGATACGTTTGCCGTCGGCCTTGGCGAAGGGCAGGTCGCGGGCGCGCGCGCCGGTCGCGACCATGATGTGCTTGGCAGTCAGCTCGATCGTCTGGTCGCCCTGCTTGACGCTGAGCTTGCCCTTGCCGGTGAGCGCGCCGACGCCCTCGAACACCTGGACCTTGTTCTTCTTCATCAGGCCCTTGACGCCGGCGTTGAGCTGGCCGGCGACCTTGCGGCTGCGATCGACGATCTTGGCCAGGTCGAAGCCGACATTGTCCGCCTTGAGCCCGTAGGTCTCGGCGTGGGTCATGTAATGATAGACTTCCGACGTGCGCAGCAGCGCCTTGGTCGGGATACAGCCCCAGTTGAGGCAGATGCCGCCGAGCCGCTCGCGCTCGACGATGCCGACCTTGAGGCCGAGCTGGCTCGCCCGGATCGCCGCGACATAGCCGCCGGGACCCGAACCGAGGATGAGAAGGTCGAAGGTATCAGCCACGTATATCGTCCTTACCGGGGAGGGTCATCAGTTGGTCGCGGGCAGCGGCGCAACACGGCGCGGCGCCCGGTTTTCGTCGGTGGCGACGAAGACGAAGCGCGCCTGCGTCACCTTGGTGGTGTCTTCGAGATGGCGGGCGCGGCGCCATGCCTCGACCTCGATCGTCATCGACGTATTGCCGACCGCGACGAGCCGCGCATAGACCGACACCTCGTCGCCGACGAGCACCGGCGCATGGAACTTCATCGCATCGCAGGCGATCGTCACCGCGCGGCCACCGGCATGGCGCGATGCGACCGAGCCGGCGGCCAGATCCATCTGCCCCATCAGCCAGCCGCCGAAGATGTCGCCATAGGGATTGGCGTCGGACGGCATCGCGGTGACGCGGATCGTCGGCGACCCTTGCGGAAGTCCGGTCAATTCTGCCTCCTGTCGATCGCCCGGGCACGACGCAGCGGGCCGATGCTCATCAGCACGCTCGCCACCATCGCCCCCGCGCCGCACCACCAGATCGTCTTATAGCCGAGCGGATAGGCCCAGGCGGCGACCCAGGTCAGCGCCGCGGCGGCGACGAGGCCGCCGACGAGGTAGAGCAGCTCGACCGTCGTCCGCGCCACGGCCGCCTCAGGCGAGCATGCCGAGCGGCCGCTCGACCAGCTCCTTGAACACCTTCATCAGTTCGGCGCCGTCGGCACCGTCGATCGCGCGATGATCGAAGCTGCCGGTCGCCGACATTACCGTCGCCACCGCGAGCTGGCCGTCGACGACATAGGGACGCTGCTCGCCCGCGCCGATCGCCATGATCATGCCCTGCGGCGGATTGATCACCGCCTCGAACTGCTTGATGCCGAACATGCCCATGTTGCTGATCGACGCGGTGCCGCCCTGGAATTCCTCGGGCTTCAGCTTGTTGTCGCGCGCGCGGCCGGCAAGGTCCTTTACCTCGGCCGAGATGGTCGACAGGCTCTTGCTATCGGCGCCGACGACGATCGGCGTGATCAGACCCGACGGGGTCGACACCGCGACCGAGATATCGGCGCGCTTGAAGCTGATCAGCTGGTCGGGGGTGAACATGACGTTGCACTTGGGCACCGCGATCAGCGCCTGCGCCAGCGCCTTGACCAGCATGTCGTTGACCGACAGCTTGACGCCGCGGCTCTCCAGCGCGGTGTTGAGCTCGCCGCGCAGCTTGAGCAGCGCGTCGAGCCGGATGTCCACCGTCAGGTAGATGTGCGGCACGGTCTGCTTCGATTCGGTCAGGCGGCGCGCGATCGTCTTGCGCATGTTGCTGAGCTTGGTCGCCTCGTGCGGGATGTCCGGCACGGCGGCGGGCTTGGCCGGCGCGGCAGCCGCGGGCGCGGCCGACGTGGCGGCCGGAGCGGGCGCAGCGGCAGCGGCAGCGGCAGCGGCAGGCTTGTGACCCTCGACGTCCGCCTTGACGATGCGGCCGTTGGGGCCGGAGCCGGTGACGCCGCTCAATGCGATGCCCTTGTCGGCGGCGATGCGGCGGGCGAGCGGGCTCGCCTTGACGCGGCCGCCATTCCCCTGCGGCGCGGCTGCGGGGGCGGCAGCAGCCGGAGCGGCACCGACGTCGGCGGGCTTGCCGTGATCCTCGGCCTGGGTGATCGTGCGATCGACCGGCTTGGCCTCGCTGCCCGTCTTGTTCGGATCGGTGGGATCGGGGCGACCCTTGAATTCGGGATCGGTCGGTTCGGGCGTCTCCGCCTTGGTCGGTGCCTGCACCGATGCGGCATCCTCACCCTCTTCGGCGAGGATCGCGATCACCGCGCCGACCTTCACATTGTCGGTGCCCTCGGCGATCAGGATCTTGGCGATCGTGCCCTCGTCGACCGCCTCGAACTCCATCGTCGCCTTGTCGGTTTCGATTTCGGCCATGATGTCGCCGGACTTGACGCTATCGCCTTCCTTGACGAGCCACTTGGCGAGCGTGCCCTCTTCCATCGTCGGCGACAGCGCGGGCATCTTGATCTCGATCGACATGCAGGTCCTCTTGCCTGGGGAGCAGGCCGCTCCCTTCGCGCCCTGAGCGCGGGGGGTCAAGTCTTGCGCGTGGATCGCTCCCACGGCACGTAGCGGAAAAGGGGCAAAATGATGCGTATCTACCTGGTCGTGGTCGATGAGAGCCCGGAAGCGGAGATCGCGCTGCGCTTCGCCGCCCGGCGCGCGGTGAAGACGGGCGGCGGCGTCGAGATCCTGACGCTGCTGCCGCCGCAGGAATTCATCGCCTTCGGCGGCGTGCAGGCGACGATCGAGGAGGAAGCGATGCAGCATGCCGAGGGGCTGGTCGCCGCCGCGGCGGGGACGCTGATCGAGGAATCGGGGCTGCGCCCGGCGATCACCGTGCGGCAGGGCGACGGCCCCAAGATCATCCGCGAGATGATCGCCGCCAATGCCAATATCGCCGCGCTGGTGCTCGGCGCCGCGCCGGCGGGGGCACCGGGCAAGCTGGTCAGCCATTTCGCCGGCTCCGATGCCGGCGCGCTGCCGGTGCCGGTGATGATCATTCCCGGCTCGCTCAGCCGCGAGGCGATCGACCGGTTGAGCTGATCCTGCGCTAAGCGCTTGAGCGCGTGCCGTTGTCGCGTCACACTAGGCCATGATCCTTGCCGCTTTGCTCGCCGCCGCCGTTGCCGGCCCCGCCCCCGTCCCTGCGCCCAGCCCGACACGCCTGAAGGCGAGCGTCAGCGCGCTGGTCGGCTTCGGCACCCGCCACACTTTGTCGTCGGCGACCGATCCCAAGCGCGGCATCGGCGCGGCGCGCACCTGGGCCGCCCAGCAATTCGCGGCGATCGGCCGCGACTGCGGCGGCTGCATCACCGTCGAGCGAATCAACCGCCGCTTCGACGGCCCGCGCGCGCCGAACGGCGTGATCGTCGAGGACGTGCTCGGCATCCAGCGCGGGCGCGACCCCAATCGCGTCATCATCATCGGCGGCCATATCGACAGCCGCGTCACAGACGTGATGGACGCGACCAGCGACGCGCCCGGCGCCAATGACGATGCCTCCGGCGTCGCGCTGGTGCTGGAGACCGCGCGGCTCCTGTCCAAGCGGCAATTCGACGCGACGATCATCTATGTCGCCTTCTCCGCCGAGGAACAGGGATTGTGGGGCGCCGAGCTGCTCGCCGACACCGCGGCGACGCGCGGCTGGCAGGTGACCGCGATGCTCAACAACGACATCGTCGGCAACAGCATCGGCCAGGGCGGCGTGCGCGACGCCGGCCGCGTGCGCGTCTTCTCCGAGGGCATCCGCGCATCCGAGGACCTGCCGCAGGCGATGCGCCGGCGCGGCGAAGGCGGCGAGGACGACGGCCCGAGCCGCGCGCTCGCCAAGACGATCGATACGATCGCCGACGGCATTCCCGGCGGCTTCGACGTGGTGATCGATCGCCGTCCCGACCGGTTCGGCCGCGGCGGCGACCACGAACCCTTCCTCAAGCGCGGCTATCCGGCGGTGCGCTTCTCGGTCGGTGCGGAAAACTGGGATGCGCAGCATCAGGATCTGCGCACCGACAAGGGCGTCGTCTATGGCGACACGATCGACCGGATGGACTTCGCCTATCTCGCCAAGGTCACCGCAATCAACGCCGCCACCGTCGCGCGACTCGCCGCCGCGCCGGCCGCACCGGCCAATGTCACCCTGGTCGGCGATCTCTCGCGCGACACGAAGGTGAGCTGGACGCCGGTGCCGGGCGCGTCGGGCTATCGCATCCGCTGGCGCGCCAACGACACCGCCGCCTGGGCGCACGCCCGCGACGTCAGCGGCACCAGCGCGACGATGGTGCAGACGCCGGTCGACGACACCTTCTTCGCGGTCTCGGCCTTGGCGGCGGACGGCAGCGAGAGCCTGCCGACCTTCGGCGGCCGCGCTTCGCGGCGGTAGGAGGCGGGCGGGCGTCGATGCTGTGGCCCGTTGCTGTCGAGAAACGGGCGCGCGGCATCGATGCCGCGGCACTCCCCCGTCGGCGGCACCGTGTCCATGGATCCCGGCCTTCGCCGGGATGACGAATTTGGGGGGCGGCCCTTCCCACTTTCCTCGTCATCCCGGCGGAAGCCGGGATCCATGGTTAAGGGACGGACGTGGGGCGTACCGCCGTACGACACGGTATCGGCAGCCCGACAACCGACGAAGGACGGCAGCGGGAGCCCGCCGGCCTTCGACGAGCAAGCCCTCGCGTCGGTAGGAGTCGGGAACGGCAGTCGCCGTTGTGCCCCGGCCCTGTCGAGACGCGGCCCCGTGGCATCGATGCCGGCGCCCTCCCCCATCGGCGGCACCGTGTCCATGGATCCCGGCTTTCGCCGGGATGACGAATGGGGGGGCGGCCGGTCCCCACTCCCTCGTCATCCCGGCGGAAGCCGGGATCCATGGTTACGGGGCGTACGTGCAGCGCACCGCCGTTCGGCACGGCGTCATCGGCAGACCATGGACGGAAGGAGGACAGTGCCCCCCGCTCCTACCCCCCGCTCCTACTTCCCCCGCCCGAGCCATTCCTCGAGCGTCTCCGGCGGCTCCGCCCGTGCCGATGCGCGCGACGGTGTTGCGAATCCCTCGGTCAGCATCTTCGCCACGCGCCGGTCGCGCAGCGCGACCGAGCGTTCGCCGATCACCACCGCGATCAGCCGCCGGTTGCCGCGCTTGGCGGAGGCGGCAAGCGCGAAGCCGGCTTCGGCGGTATAGCCGGTCTTGATGCCGTCGGCGCCGGGATAGCTGCCGAGCAGATGGTTGTGATTCTGCACCCGTCGCCCCGCCCAGCTGAACGAGCGGGTCGCAAACGCCGCATAGCGCATCGGGTGGTCGCGCAGCAGCGCCATTGAGAGGCGTGCGATGTCCTGCGCGGTGGTGAGGTTGGCGCCGGGCAATCCGGTGGCGTTGGTGAACGACGTGTCCTGCAGGCCGAGCGCGAGCGCCTTCTGGGTCATCATCCGCGCGAAGCGATCCTCGGTCCCGCCGATCCGCTCGGCGAGCGCGACCGCGACGTCATTGGCGGAGATCACCGCCACCGCGCGGATCGCCTGTTCGACGGTCATCGTCGCGCCCGGCCGCATGCCCACCTTGGACGGCTGCATCGCCGCGGCATAGCGCGAGAAGCGCACCGGATCGCCGGGGTGGAGCGTGCCGGCATCGAGCGCGTCGAAGGTAAGGAACAGCGTCATCATCTTGGTCAGCGACGCCGGCCGCCGGACGATGCCGGCATTTTCGGCGAAGAGCACGCTGCCGTCGCGCGCATCGACCAGGATCGCCGAGACCGGCCGGGTCACCGCCGCCGCCGGCACCGCCGCCGCGATCCCGCCGCACAGCATCAGCGCGCCGCACCAGACATGAAGCGTGCGGCGCGTCACCATCGTCATGCCATACGCCTTACTGCGGCTCCTGATCGTTGGACGTCGCCGTATCGTCGCGCGCCGGCGGCGCGTCGCGGCTGACCCGCGCGGTCATGCCGGTCGCATCGGCATCGTCGAGCACCTGCGCGTCGGGCTTGATCGGCGCTTCGGGCGGCGGCGCGATCACCGCGGCGGCATTGGCGTCGGGCAAGGGCTCGGGCGCGACGGTCGGCGTCTCGATCGGCCCGACCTCGGTCGAGGCGTTGGTCATCGGCTGGTCGAGGCCGAGCGTATTGTCGTCCATCGGCCCTTCGGGATCGGGCTTGGAACAGGCGGCGAGCGCGAGCAGCCCGGCGGCCAGCGCCGTCCCCGTCATCGCCATCCTCATCGTCTTGGTGCGAACGCTCATCTTATCCTCGTTATCGTGATGCCAGTGCCTGCCGCGCCGAGCGCGCCTCGATCTTCGCCGCCAGCGTGCCGTCCCAGCCATAGGGATCGTCGCGGAAGTTCATCTGGCCGCTGCCGCTGGCGAAGGCGGTCCAGTAGAGCAGATAGACCGAGACCGGTTTGGTCAGCCGCGCCCGGACGGTATCGCCCTTCGCCACCGCGGCATCGATCGCCTCGGGCGTCCAGGTCGGATCGCCCTTGAGCAGCAATTGCGCAAGATCGGCGGGCTTCTCCAGCCGCACGCAGCCGTGGCTGGCGAGGCGGCTGAAGCTCGCGAACTTGGCGCGCGACGGCGTGTCGTGGAGATAGACCGAGAAGGCGTTGTCAAAGTCGAACTTGAAGCGGCCGAGCGCGCTCTGATCGCCCGCCACCTGTTGCAGGCGGGTGCCGTCGATGACGCGGAAGCCGTTGCGCTTGAAATAGCCGGGATCGCGCTTCTGCTTCGGCCACAATTCCTTGGTGGCGATCGAGGTCGGCACGTTCCACGGCGGATTGATGACGATGCTGTGGATCGTCGACGACAGCATCGGCGTCTCGTCACCGGGGCGGCCGGTCACCGCGCGCATCGACATCACCGGCGCGTCGCCGTCGAACACGGTGAGCACCGCGGCGGCGATGTTCACCTGGATACGGTCCTTGGGCAGGTCCTGCGGCAGCCAGCGCCAGCGCTCCATATTGGCCATGATCTGCCGCACCCGCGCCGCGGTCGGCACGTTGAGCGCGGCGAGCGTCTGGGTCGAGACGGTGCCGGTCGGGTTGAGGCCATAGCGGCGCTGCGCCCGGCGGACCGCCTCGACCAGCGGCGCGTCGAAGGTCGTGCCGGTGGTGGCGACGTCCTTGTCCTCGATCGCGAGCCGCTCGCGCAACGCGACGACGCGGGCGCCGGTCGCACCGAAACCGAGATCCGGTCCGGCCGCCAGCATCGGCCAGCCACCCGAGGCGGCGATGCCGCGATAGCGATCGAGCCCCTGCTTCAGCCCGTCATAGCCCGCATAAGGCGGCGGCAGCGCCGCGAACCAGGCGGCGATCCGGTCACGCTTGACGGCATCGGCAAAGCCGGGAAGCGGATCGTAGACCGGCGGGCGCAGCCCCCAGTCGCGCTGGAAATCCGATTCGTCGAGCCGGCCGGCATGGACCGCGCGGGCATGGTCGAGCGCCTCGCGGACCAGCGCGTCCCGCGCCTCGGCGGTGGCGGCGGGCGGCGGGGTCAGCGCCAGACCCTGCGCCATCGTGTCCTTGCCGAGCAGCGCGGCAAGCTGCGTCGCCTGCGCCTCGGTCAGCGTCGGCAGCGGCACCGCGGGTGCCATCGGCACCGTCGCGGGCGCCGTCTGCGCCGGCACCGGCACGGCGACCGGCGGCGCGAGCTGCGCTGCGGCCGGCGCCACCGACGCCAGCCAGGTCGCCATCATCACCGTTGCTGTCGTTCGTCTCATCATCATCCCCCGGGCGGACGCCCTGAGTGGCGTCCGTCGCACCGTGCACCTCGCTCTAGGCTGAACGGACGGTCGCTGGCCACCGACAAGCGTCGGATTATTTACCATATGGTTATCCAGCGCTTAACTGTCACCGAGCGGTGGGCGGCATGACGCGATGGCGATCCCGTCGCCGCTCGTCGCTCGACCACGCTGCCTGCCGTCGCAGATCATCGCGACCTCGCGGATCCCCTCCCCAATTCCACCGAGGCGGTGGCCGGGGTCCGCGCTGGCGAAGCCTTGCTGGTCTTCGCTACTGCTTCCCCACTGGACCCCGGCCTCCGCTGGGGTGGTCGGCATTTGTCGAGAGGTTCCGCAAAGCCAATACCGATCGGCGCCAAGAAGATCACCGGGCTCTGCTTTTCCGAAAGTGCCGGAACAGACCTGCCACGCCAGTCGATCGCCCCCGGGACCGCGCCTCAATACCCTGCGTAGTCGCTGAACTTGGTGATCGTCGGATCGAACTTCATCACCACCTTGCCGGTCGAACCGTGGCGCTGCTTGGCGACGATCAGCTCCGCGAGGCCGTAGACGCGTTCCATGTCGCTTGCCCATTTGGCGTGATCCTCGAACACCTTGGCGTCGTCGCCTTCCATCGGCCGCTTCGGCTCGCGTTGCGCGGTGTAATAATCCTCGCGGAACACGAACCAGACCATGTCGGCGTCCTGCTCGATCGATCCCGATTCGCGCAGATCGGACAGCATCGGCCGTTTGTCCTCGCGTTGCTCGACCGCACGGCTGAGCTGCGACAGCGCCAGCACCGGCACGTTCATGTCCTTCGCCAAAGTCTTCAGCCCGCGTGAGATCTCCGAAATCTCCTGGACGCGATTCTCCTTGCCGCCCTTGCCGCCGCTGGTCAGCAGCTGGAGGTAATCGACCACGACCAGTCCGATCTCGTTGTTGTGGCGGCGTTGCAGGCGGCGCACGCGGGTGTGGAGCGCGCTGATGCTGAGGCCGCCGGTATCGTCGATGAACAGCGGCAGCGTCTCGAGCTCCGCGGCGGCGGCAGCGAGCTGGCCGAACTCGGCCTTGCTGATCTTGCCCATACGCAGCGATTCGGAACTGATCCCCGATTGCTCGGCAAGGATACGTGTGGCGAGCTGGTCGGCGCTCATTTCGAGGCTGAAGAAGACGACCTTGGCGCCGACCGATTCGCTCGGCGGGATGCCGTCGGCCATGTCGCGCATCCAGCGCCGCGCCGCGTTGAAGGCGATGTTGGTGGCGAGCGAGGTCTTGCCCATGCCCGGTCGGCCGGCGAGGATCATCAGGTCGGAATGATGCATGCCGCCGATCTTGGCATTGACCGTGTCGAGCCCGGTGGTGACGCCCGACAGATGCCCGCCCGAATTGAGCGCGCGTTCGGCCATCTTGACCGCGGCGGTGGTCGCCTGCGCGAAGGTCTTGGTGGCATTCTCGGCACCGCCGTCGCCGGCGACCTTGTAGAGTTCCTCTTCGGCGAGCTCGATCTGCGCGCGCGGATTGACCTCTTCCGACGTGTCCATCGCGCGCTCGACCAACGTCCGGCCGACGTTGACCAGCGCACGCAGCATGGCGAGATCATAGATCTGCGTCGCGAACTGGCGCGCGCCGATCAGCCCGGCACCCGATCCGGTCAGGCTGGCGAGATAGGCGGGGCCGCCCAGCTCGCGCATCCCCTCGTCCGCTTCGAACATCGGCCGCAACGTCACCGGCGTCGCGAGCATGTCGTTGACGCGCAGGGTCTTGATCGCGGCGAAGATGCGACCGTGGACGGGTTCGTAGAAATGCGTCGGTTCGAGCCGGTCGATCAGATCGTCGGCAAGCCGGTTGTCGATCATCATCGCGCCGAGCATCGCCGCTTCGGCTTCGACGTTACGGGGCAATTGCAGCGGCTCGGCGGGAGCCGCCGGAATCGGAAATGCGAGTGTGGCCATGCGCCGATCATACCCATGGCCGCGCCCGGCGGACAAACTCGTAATTGTCGTGACCGGCATCGGCCACTATCGGACGACGATGGCCGACCCGCGGATCATCGCCGTCACGCTCGACGAACGCAGCATCGGCTGGCGTTCGGCCGATATCGAGCAGGAGCGGCGGATCGCGATCTTCGACCTGCTCGAGGGCAACCGATTCGCGCCGCAGCGCGTCCATGCCGACCAATATGCCGGCCCCTACCGGATCACGCTCGAGTCGGCGGAAGGGCGGCTCGGCATCCACATCCACCGCGAGGACGATAGCCATCTGGAAACATTGGTCCTCGCGCTTGGCCGCTTCCGCCGCGCGATCAAGGACTATTTCGCGATTTGCGATAGCTACTATCAGGCGATACGCGCCTCTACCCCGCAACAGATCGAGACCGTCGATATGGCCCGTCGCGCCATCCACAATGAAGCCGCCGAGATGCTGCGCGAGCGGCTCGCCGGCAAGATCGAGGTCGATTTCGACACCGCGCGCCGGCTGTTCACGCTGATCTGCGTGCTGCATCTGCGCGGCTGATGATCGCCTTCTTCCTCAAGGCCGGCGGCGTGCTCGCCGCCGCGGGCGCGATCGGCATCGCCGGGTGGAGCTTCGCGACCAGCTGGCATCCCGCCGCCAGCCAATATCCGTTGCAGGGGCTCGACCTGCCCGAGAATCCCGGCGCGATCGAATGGGGCACGGTGCGCGCCCGCGGGGCCGACTTCGCCTATCTCGTCGCCACGTCGGGCGCGGACCGGCGCGATCCCGGGTTCGAGTCGAACTGGGCCTCGATCCCGGACGCGGGGCTGCGGCGCGGCGCGGTGCACGTCTATTCTTTGTGCCAGCACGGCCGCGATCAGGCCAATGCCTTCAACGCCTTCGTGCCGCGCACCGCCGATGCGCTGCCGGTCGCGGTCGACATCAGCTTCCACGACGATTGCACCGCCCGGCCCGAACGCGCCGCGCTGATCGACGAGCTCGGCGAATTCGTCCGGATGGTCGAGACGCACACGCGCAAGCCGGTGCTGCTGCGGCTGAGCAAGCCGGTCGAATCGGCCTATCAGATCTCCGCGGCGATCGACCGGCCGGTCTGGGCGGTCGCCAATCTCTTCCCCCCTGCCTATGCCGCGCGGCCATGGCGGATGTGGCGCGCGAGCGACATCCGCCGGATCGACGGCATCGAAGGCCCCGTCAATTGGGATGTCGTCGCACCATGACTGAAGTTTCCGGCACCGATATCGTCGACCGCGACGACGCCGTCCGCCTGATCGCCGCCGCCCGTGCCGCCGCCCGCCACGCGCATGCGCCCTATTCGCGATTCGCGGTCGGCGCGGCGCTGCTGATGCGCGACGGCAGCCTGATCACCGGCGCCAATGTCGAGAATGCGAGCTACGGCCTGTCGCTCTGCGCCGAGACGGTGGCGGTCGCCACCGCCAGCGCCGCCGGACGGCTGCGCGAGGTGGTCGCGGTCGGCGTGATCGGCGGCGCGATGGACGCCGCGGGACAGGCGACCGGCACCACCCCCGTCTCCCCCTGCGGGCGCTGCCGGCAGGTGCTCAACGAGGCGGCGCAGCTCGGCGGCCGTGACCTCGCCGTCTATTGCGGGGCCGCGGAGGGCGATGCGATCGCGCGCTATCGCCTCTCCGAGCTGCTGCCGGACGCCTTCGGCCCCGCCGACCTCGGCATCCGCTAGGACGCCGCCGCCCTCAGCGGCAGTTGCAGCGCGGCGCGGGCCGCCAGACGCGACGCGTCTTGCTGCGCACCGCCGGCCGGCGCGTGTAGGTGACATGGTCCTCGAACGTCTCGGTGGTGGTCGTCGTCACCACCGGCGCGCTCTGGATCACCACTGTCGTCGAGGACGATGCCGGATAATAATAGCCGTCGCGATAATAGCCGCTGCCGCCGCTCGACGTCGTCACCGTCGTCGTGCCGTCGGACGAGCGCCACGACGATCCGCCCGGCGCATAGGCGACCGGCGGCGGGCCTTCGGGCGCCACCGGCACCTCATAGTCGTGGCGATAGGGTGCGGGCGGCGGCGGCGGCGGCGGCGGCGGCGCGCGGCGATTCCCGGCGCGATCGATCGCATAGCCCGCCGCCGCACCGACGCCGGCGCCGATCACCGTGCCGCCGAGCCGGTTGCCGCGCCCGGCGATGACGTTGCCGGCGACCCCGCCGACCGCCGCACCGGCGACCGCGCCGCCGACGCCGTTGCTGCGCCGGGGTGCGCGATCGTCATAGCGCGCCCGGTCGTCATAGCCGCGGTCGTCATAACCCCGATCGTCATAGCCCCGATCGTCATAGCCCCGATCGTCGTAACCGCCGTCGGCATAGACGCGATCGTCCTGGCCATAACCGACGCCGGTCCCGTCCCAATCGACGCCGTCGCGCGTATCGAAGACCGAGCCGCGCGCATCGATCAGCACCGCATCGTCGTAATAGCGCACCCAGTTATAGCCGGGCATCGGTCGGCTGAGACCATAAGCCTGCCAGTCGGTGACGTAGAACCGCGGCGCGATCCAATAGCTCGGCAAGGCATAGCCGCGATACGGCCGGCGATAGGCACGCCAGCCGCCGGGGGCGTTGGCACCGCCCCACCAATGGCCGTCGATCTTGCTGCCCCAGCGCATCGTCGCTGGGCGCGCGACCGGGGCCGGGCGCGGGCCGCGCGGTGCCTGCCACGATTGCAGCCGCGTCGCGGGCGCGACGCCCGTCGGCGCAGGGTAGCTCGTGCCCGGCTGCACCATCGGCCCCGGCCCCGGCGTCACCACGCGTTGCGCTTCGGCACCGTGAACAGAGCCCAGCATCAGGCCGGCCGTCGCAATCCACCACGTCCGCATCGTCATCTCCCTGTCGCCGGTGCGCCGCCCCTCGCCCCGAAGCTTACCAAAATCTTAACGCACCGCCTATCATTTCGCCTCCGGACTCACCAGCATCGCCGCCGTCCCGTTTCGGATCAGCGCAGCCGCTCGGCCAGCAACGCCGCCAGCGATTCGCACCCCGCCGCATCCTCGGCATCGAAGCGCGCCGGCACGGGACTGTCGAGATCGATCACGCCGATCAGCATGCCGTCGCGGACGATCGGCACGACCAGCTCCGACCGGCTCGCCGCATCGCAGGCGATATGGCCGGGAAAGGCGTGGACGTCCTCGACCAGCTGCGTCGTATGCGTCGCCGCCGCGGTGCCGCACACCCCCTTGCCGAGCGGGATGCGGATGCACGCCGCCTTGCCCTGGAACGGCCCCAGCACGAGCTCATCCGCGACGAAGCGGTAGAAGCCCGCCCAGTTGAGATCGGGCAGATATTGCCACAGCAGCGCTGCGGCATTGGCCATGTTGGCGATCGCGTCAGGCTCGTCGGCGGTCAGCGCGTCGAGCGCCGCGCGGAGGTCACGGTAGAGATCGGCCTTGGCGCCGGCGGTGATGTCGAACTGGTACATGCCGCCGATGTAGGCGCGCCGATGCGGCGCGTCACCTCCGCTGCGCACGTCGCGCGGTCATCCGGCTAATCGAGCCGCACCCGCCCCCGCCCCGCCTTGATCGAGCTGCGGCCCTTCTTCTCGTCGACGCGGCGGGCCTTGGCGGTCTTGCTCGGCTTGGTCGGGCGGCGTTTCTTGGGGATGATCGTCGCTTCCTGGATCAGCGCGACCAGCCGTTCGCGCACCTCGCGGCGGTTGAGCTCCTGCGAGCGGTTGCTCTCGCCGCGCAGCGTCAGCACGCCCTCCTTGCTGAGCCGCGAACCGGCGAGCACGGTCAGCCGCTGCTTGACCAGATCGGGCAGATTGGGCGAGCCCCAGACGTCGAAGCGGAGCAGCACCGCGCTGTCGGTGGTGTTGACGTGCTGGCCGCCGGGCCCGGAGGCGCGGGTGAAGCTTTCCTCCACCTCGCGCTCGTCGATCGCGATCGATCGCGTCACCTGGATCAGCGGCATCGGCGTCGGGCTCAGGCGGCGGGCGGCGCCGGTGCGAGCTCCGGCCAGACGCCGAACCGCTCGGGCAGCGGCGCTTCGGCGGCGATCGGCTCCTTGCCCTCGCGCGGCACGGTGAGTGCGGCGGCGTGGAGCATCATCCCGCCCCGCTCGCCCGCACCGTAAACCGGATCACCGATCACCGGCAGGCCGAGGCCGGTCGCGGCATGGACGCGGATCTGGTGCGTGCGGCCGGTCGCCGGGCGGAACTCGACGAGCGCGCGGCCGTCGCGTTCGGCGATCAGCCGCCACGCGGTCCGTGCCGCCTTGCCGTCGGGATCGGCGACGATCCGCCAGCCGGTCTCGCGCGTGCTCACCTTGCCGAGCGCGAGGTCGATCACCCCCTCGCCCGCCGCCGGCACGCCGGCGAGGATGGCGAGATAGCGCTTCTCCACCGCGCCGCGCTCGAACGCCTGCTGGAAGCGCGCCTGCGCCTTGGGGTTGCGCGACAGCAGCAGGCAGCCGCTGGTGTCGCGATCGAGCCGGTGCACCGGCGTCGGCCAGCGCTGAAAGCCGAATTTCAGCGAATCGAGATGATTCTCCAGGCTGAGGGAGCCGTCGCGCGGCTTGTCGACCGGCAAGCCGGCAGGCTTGTCGATGACCAGAGCCTCGCCGTCGATGAACAATACGCGGTCGCCATGCATGAGAAACGCCTTGCCACTCCCTGCCCGTCCGCGCCAGAGGCGCGCGATGCGCCGCGCCGCTCTTCTGCTCGCCACGATGTCGCTCGCCACGCCGGCGACGGCGCAGGTCTGCGCGGGCGCCTCGGCGAGCATGGCGAGCGACGGGCGGGTCTACGGCCATCTGCCCTATGGCGACGCGCCGCCCGACGACCTCGTCGCCGCGCCGCCGGGCTTCGCGCTGCACGACTGCCAGTTGCGCCGCGACATGATCCCCGATCTCGAACGGCTGCTCGCCGCGGCGCGCGGCGATCCGGCGGTGATGGGCCAGTTGCGCGCGCTCTCCTGCCACCGGTCGATCCTGCGCCAGGCGAGCGTCTTCTGCCGCGATCATCCCGAGGCAGGCGGCCTCGGCGATGCGACGCGCGCGATCTCGGTCGCGCCGCCGGGGCATAGCGAACATGCCACCGGCTATGCGCTCGACTTTGCGGTGCGGCCCGCCAACGGCTGTCCCGACGCCGAAGGCTGTATGGCGGCGACGCCGGCCGCGCGCTGGCTGGTCGCCAATGCGCCGCGCTTCGGCTTCGAAATGTCCTTTCCCGGCGGCAACCGGCAGCACGTCAAATGGGAACCGTGGCACTGGCGGTGGGTTGGCACCAGCGCGACTGCGCCCGGTGCGGCCCGCGCGCGCTTCATCTTCGCCAAGGCGCGCGCGCAGTTTCCGGCCGATCCGGCGGTCGACGGCGTGCGGACGATCGCACGGCTGTTGCCGTTGGTCGCGGTGTCGGTGCCGCCCTCGCCCGCGCCGACGCCGCGCAAGGGCAAGCGCCGCCGCTGAGCGGTTCTTGGGTAAACGTCGCCGATGGGCGGCACGGAGGGATTGATGTTCGTCGATTTCCGCGAAGTCCCGCCCCCGCCGCGCTGGGAGCCCGAACCTGCCCGCCGCCGCTTTACCCCGCGCCAGCGCAAGACGATGGAGATCGTCGTCGGCGTCAACCTCGTCATGCTGGTCTTCGCCCCGCTCGGCGGCGCCACGCTGGTGCAGGCGATCGTCGCCCTGTGGCGCTAGGCGGAGCTACTGGCGGACGTACCGGAAATACCACACCTCATGCCCCTGCCGGCGTGCCTTGCGCTCGTAGCGCGTCTCGGGCCAGTCGTCGGGGCGGGTGAGGAAATCGTGCGGCGTCGTGGCGGTCCAGACGAAGTCGCGGCGCTGGTTCATGATCATCATCGCCCAGCGGCAATAGGTCGGGTCGTCGGTGCCGAGCCGGAATTCGGCGCCCGGCTTGAGCTTGGCGGCGATCGCGTCGAGCGGACCGTGGTTGACCATGCGGCGCTTGGCATGCCGCGCCTTGGGCCAGGGATCGGGGTGGAGCAGATAGACGCGCGACAGGCTCGCGTCGGGCAGCCGTTCAACGACGTCGAGCGCGTCGCCCATGTGCAGGCGGACGTTGGTCAGCCCGCCATCGCGGATATGACCGAGCGCCCCGACGACGCCGTTGAGGAACGGCTCGCAGCCGATGAAGCCGGTGTCCGGACGCATCGCCGCCTGCCCGGCGAGATGCTCGCCCGCGCCGAAGCCGATCTCGAGTTCCAGCGGCCGGTCGTCCCCGAACAGCGTCGTCGCGTCGAGCGGCCCCGCCTCGGGCACGCTGAGCGGCGCGAGCGTCTCCTCGACGAGCGCCGCCTGGCCGAGGCGTAACTTGTGGCCCTGACGACGGCCGTACAGGCGGCGGATGGTGGCGGGATCGTTCATGGCCGCGCGCCGTAGAACACAACGCCTTGCAGGGAAACGCCACAATCGCGCACGCGGTGGAGCAAAGCCGCCGGACGGAGTGTTGCACCGCTGATGGCCGACGATACACCCGATGACGATACGCTGAAGGCGGCAGACGCCAAGACGCTGCACAAGACGGTGCGCGAATCGGGAGAGGACGAGCTGCGTCGCCCGGCGATGCAATTGTTCTGGTCGGCGCTCGCCGCCGGCATCGCGATCAGCGTCTCGCTGCTGACCGAGGCGGCGCTGCATGCCGCGCTGCCCGATACACCGTGGCGCGAACTGGTTACCGGCTTCGGCTATCCGATCGGCTTCCTCGCGGTGATCCTCGGGCGGATGCAATTGTTCACCGAAAGCACGATCACCGCGATGCTGCCGCTGGTGACGCGGCCGTCACGCTGGGCGCTGTGGCGGACGGTGCGGCTGTGGGGGATCGTCCTTTTCGCCAATCTCTGCGGCACCGCGATCGCCGGACTCGCCATCGCCCAGGGCGTGATCGGGAACGAGGAGATCCGCGCCGCGGCGCTGGCCATCTCGTCGAGCATCACCGAATTGTCGGCGGGGCGGACCTTCGTCAATGCGATCCCGGCCGGCTTCATGATCGCGATCCTCGCCTGGGCGCTGCCCAATGCGCGCAGCCAGAGCGTGCTGGTGATCGTCGCCTTCACCTATCTGCTGGTCATCGCCGGCTTCAGCCATTCGATCGTCGGATCGAGCGAGGCGTTCCTGCTGATGTTCGCCGGCCGGATCGGCGTGGCGCAGACGCTGTTCGCGCTGATCGCGCCGGCGGTCCTCGGCAATCTCGTCGGCGGCGCCGGCATCTTCGCGGTGCTCGCGCACGGCCAGGTCCGCGGCGAGATGCCGCAGGGGGATGACGCGTGAGCAAGACGGAAACCGCCGCGAAGCGGATCGAGCAGGTCGACCGCAGGCTGACCCATGACGCCGCGGCCGAGAAGGACAGCGCGCCGGTGCAATGGGCCAGCTGGGTCGGCGAAATCGCCGATCAGCCGCAACTCATCACCGCCTCGATCGCAACGATCGCGGCGGGGGTGGTCGGCGGGCGCCGCGACCTGATGCGCGGCGGCGCCAGGATGCTCGCCGCGCACCTCGTCGCCACTGCGGCGAAGAGCGCGATCAAACATTCAATCGACCGGGCGCGCCCCAGAAAGGCGATCGACGAGGGCGACGATCGCTTCGAACCCGGCGACAGCGACGATCACCAGCTCAACTCCTTCCCGTCGGGCCATACCGCGGGCGCCGTGGCGGTGGCGCGGGCGGCGGCGCGCGAGATCGACGGTGCCGCCGCGCCGGCGGCGATCGGCGCGATCGCGGTGGCGGCGATCCAGCCGGTGGCGGGCAATCATTATCTCACCGACGTGCTCGTCGGCGGTGCGATCGGCTGGCTGTCGGAGGCGTTGGTCGACGCGGCGTTCAGACGGCTCGCCCCGCACGGCACGGACGAGCGGCTAGGACGTTAGCACAGGACCCATTGGGTTTTAGCTGTCCCTCATGCTAACGCCTCAATACGGAACCGTTATGACCATCCCGACCGAACCTCCCCGCGAAAAGCGCAACAGCGTCATCGTCCGCGCGCTCATCACCCCGCCCGGCGGCGCCAGCAGCGAACGGCGCGTGCGCAACCTGTCACGGTCGGGCGCCTGCGTCGATCATGACGGCGAACTGACCGCCGGGATGCGGATCGGTCTGGTGATGGGGCGGATCACCGATCTGGTCGGCGAAGTCGTCTGGGCGAAGGAGCGGCTCGCCGGCATTCGCTTCGAGGAGCCGGTCGATCTCGACGAAGCGCGTCAGCCGCGCGGTACGACAGCCCCGGCCAAGGCCGGGTGGATCGCCTCGATCAACGACGCCTATCGCCGCTGAGCAGACCACCTCCCGCGCCGGGCGCGAGAGGCGGCGTGATGCCGATCAGGCGACGGCGGCCTTGAGCCGGTCGACCAGATCGGTCTTTTCCCAGGTGAACAGGTCGCCTTCGGGCTCGCGACCGAAGTGGCCGTAGGCGGCCGACTTCACATAGATCGGCGCGTTGAGCTTGAGGTGCTGGCGGATGCCCTTGGGCGTCAGCCGGACGAGCTGCGGCAGCACCTGCTCCAGCTTCGCCTCGTCGACCGTGCCGGTGCCGTGCGTGTCGACATAGACCGACAGCGGCTCGGCGATGCCGATCGCATAGCTGAGCTGGATCGTGCAGCGCTTGGCAAGGCCCGCCGCGACGACGTTCTTGGCAAGGTAGCGCGCGACATAGGCGGCCGAGCGATCGACCTTGGTCGGATCCTTGCCGCTGAATGCGCCGCCGCCGTGCGGCGCGGCGCCGCCATAGGTGTCGACGATGATCTTGCGGCCGGTGACGCCGGCGTCGCCATCGGGACCGCCGATCTCGAACGCGCCGGTCGGGTTGATATAGACCTTGGTCTCGTCGGTGACGAAGCCCTCCGGCAGGGTGCTCTTGAGCACGCCGGTGACATACTCCTTCAGCACGTCGTACTTGGCGGCATCGGCATTGTCGCCCTGCAGGCAATAGCCCGCCTTGTGCTGCGTCGAGACGACGAGCGCGACCGCGCGCACCGGCACGCCATTCTCATATTGCAGCGTCACCTGGCTCTTGGCGTCGGGCTCGAGGAACGGCGCCTTGCCCGAATGACGGTCGGCCGCCATCGTCTCGAGGATCTTGTGACTGTAATAGAGCGTCGCCGGCATCAGGCCGGGCGTCTCGTCGGTGGCGTAACCGAACATGATGCCCTGGTCGCCCGCGCCCTCGTCCTTGTTCGACCCCTCGTCGACGCCCATCGCGATCTCCGCCGACTGGCCGTGGAGATTGTTCTGGAAGTCGAAGGTCTCCCAGTGGAAGCCCGACTGTTCGTAGCCGATCCGCTTCACCGTCGCGCGCACCGCGGCCTCGATCTCGGCGAGCGCGCCGTCGGCCCAGGCGCCGTTCTCGTACACGCCCTTGCAGCGGATCTCGCCCGCCAGCACGACGAGGTTGGTGGTGGTCAGCGTCTCGCAGGCGATGCGCGCCTCCGGGTCCTTGGACAGGAACAGATCGACGATCGTGTCGCTGATCTGGTCGGCGACCTTGTCGGGATGGCCTTCGGAAACGGACTCGGACGTGAAGATATAGCTGCTGCGCATCACTGCCTCATAACGATATAAAGATGCCTTTATATGACCGCTCCTAACGCGCGGACCGGCGGATGGCAATCGCCGCCACCGCGAAGCCGAGCGCGACGATCAGTGCCGCCCAATTGCCCAATCGGCTGAACAGCGTGGGCGGCAAGGGCGTCGGCATCGGCAGCTCGATCGCCCCCGCCGTCTCATGCGGAACCGTGGCGAGCAGCCGCCCATCGGCGGCGATCACCGCCGAAATGCCGGTCGGAGTCGAACGCACGATCGGCAGCCCCTCCTCGATCGCGCGCATCCGCGCCTGGGCGAGATGCTGCGGCGGCCCCCAGCGGCCGAACCAGGCGTCGGTCGACGGATTGAAGATGATCGCCGGTCGATGCGCCTCGTCCACCGTGCGGCCCGAGAAGATGATCTCGTAACAGATCTGGAAGCCGATCGCGCCGAAGCCGGGGATGACGAGCGTGCGCGGCCCTGGGCCGTCGTCAAAGTCGAAATCGCCCGGTACCAGCCGCGCGAGGCCGAGCGGCCTGAGCAGCCACGGTACCGGCAGATATTCGCCGAACGGCACCAGATGCGCCTTGTCGTAGCGGCCGACGATGCGCGCGCGCGCGTCGATGGCGAACACCGAATTGGACGCGCCGGCGACATCGCCCTTGGCGTCGAAGCGCAGCGGCGTGTGGCCGGTCATCAGCACGTCACGCGGGCCGAGCAGCCGCGCCAGCCGCCAGCGGTTGAACAGCGGACTCTGACCGAAATAGATCCAGCGCGGATAGCCGCTCTCCAGATAGTCGCGCATCACGCCTTCGGGCCACAGCACCAGCCGCGGCCGCGGCCCCGGCCGCCCCGACTGGCGGATCAGCGCGGCGAGCATCACCTCCTGGTCGCCCTCGCCGCGTGCGTCCTGCCCGATATTAGGCTGGACGACGCGCAACAATGGCGCGGAGCGCGGAGTTGGCGGCGCGTTGGTCCAGAGCGCCGAGACGGCGGCCAGCGTCAGCATTGCGGCGAGCGCGGCGGGCAGATGCCAGCGCCGCCGGGTGAGCAGCAGCAGCGACACCGCCGCCAGCACCGTCACCCCCGACAGGGCATAGGTGCCGATCCACGCCGACAGCCGCGCGACGCCGATCACCGGCAGCCAGATCACCGCGATCGGATCCCAGGCATAGCCGCTCATCAGCACCGAGCGCAGATATTCGGCGGCGATCCACGCGGCGGCGAAGACCAGCGCATAGCCGGCGTCGGGCGCGCCGCGCCGGCCCACCCGCCAGCTGACCCAGGCCGCCGCCATCGGAAAGACCGCCAGATACAGCGCCAGCGCCACCGCGGCGAAATAGCCGAGCACCGGCGGCATCTTGTCCTGAAAGTCGAAGGCGTGCTGGAACCAGTTGTTGTTGATCGTGAAATGGCCGAGGCCCCAGCACCAGCCGAGCCACAGGGCGCGCCGCCCCGTCTCCGCGCGGTGCACCAGCGCGGCCAGCCCGGCGAGCCCCAGCAACGTCAGCGGCCAGAGCTGCAACGGCGCGAAACCCGTCGCGGCGATCGCACCGAGCGACAGGGCGGCAAGGGCAGGACGGCGGGTCAGGAAGCGCATGATCGCGCCTGTAGCGCGCAGCGGCGGCAAAGTCCTCCCCGCCCGCGTCTCAGCTGGTCCAGGCGGCGATATCGTCCTGCAGGCCGATCAGCGCGAGGCCGTGCGCGATCGACGTCAGCTCGCCGCCGGTGGCGATCCGCGCCGCGCCGAACCGTTCGGCGAACAGGCGGCGGATGCGCGGCGTCAGCGAGGTGCCGCCGGTCAGGAAGGCGCGGTCGATCGCCGCCGCCGCTACTCCGGCACGCGACAAGGCCTCGTCGACCGCGGCGTCGATACGCGCGATATCCGGCGCGATCCACGTCTCGAACGCGTCGCGCGTCACCTCCGCGGCGATTCGGAGCCCGGCGCCTTCGAAGGTGAAGCGCGCCTGTTCGGCGCTCGACAACGCCCGCTTCACCGCACCGATCGCGTCGTAGAGGTGGTAGCCCAGTTCCTGTTCGATCACCGCGATCATCCGTCCGATCGCATCGGGATCGAGTGCGGCGCGGCGCAATTTGTCGAGCTCGGCGAGCGTCCGCCGGTTGCGCATCAAGGCGAGGCGCGACCAGTCGGCGAAGTCGGCGAAATAGCCGGCGGGGATTTCGAGGATCTTGTCGAACGACCGGTAGCTGCCGCCCTTGCCGAGCAACGGCAGCACCAGCCGTTCGAGGATGCGCTGATCGAACCGGTCGCCGGCGATGCCGACCCCGGCGTGACCCAGCGGCACGCAGCGCCGCGCCGCACCCGGCACGTCGACGCGCACCACCGAGAAGTCGCTGGTGCCGCCGCCGAAATCGGCGACGAGGATGGTCGCCTGCTCGCTCAGCCGCGCCGCATAGCTGAACGCCGCGCCGAGCGGTTCGTAGACGTAATGCACCTCTGCACCGAGTGCGCCGAACACCTGATCGTAGCGCTGGCGTGCGAGCGCCTCGTCGGGGCGGCTGCCGGCATAAGCGACCGGCCGGCCGACGACGACGCGGGCGATCGGCCCATTGAGCCGCCCGCGTGCCCGTGCCCGCAATTTGGCGAGGAACAGCGCGCCGAGATCCTCGAAGCGCAGCCGCCGCTCGAAGACATTGGCATGATCGAAGCTCGCGCTGGCGGCGACCGACTTGAACGATTGCAGGAAGCGGCTGCCTTCCGGAAATTCGAGATATTCGCGGATCGCCCACGGCCCCGCCTCCGACGCGAGGCCGCCGCGCACCTCCGCGTCCTCCCAGAAGCACAGCGCCGAGCGGAACACCGGCTCCTCGCCATCGGGCGCGTCGAGCGGGACGAGGTCGGCGGCGGTGCCGGCCGCAATCGCCGCGACGGTGTTGGTGGTGCCGAAGTCGAGGCCGAGCGCAGGCAAGGGAACAGTCATCCCCGCGCCTCTGTCACGGCCGGCCGGGCCGCGGCAAGGATTAGCGGTGGCCTCCCCCCGCCCGCTCGCCTAATCGTGGCGCCATGACGCTGCGCCCCTTCCACCTCGCCTTTCCGGTCCACGATCTGGCTGCGGCCCGCGCCTTCTACGGCGGCGTGCTCGGCTGTCCGGAGGGGCGATCGAGCGACCAATGGATCGACTTCGATCTCTACGGTCATCAGATCGTCGCGCATCTCGATCCCGCCGCGCGCGCGGTGCCTCACGCCAACGAAGTCGACGGCCACCACGTCCCGGTGCCGCATTTCGGCGTCGTCCTGACCATGGCCGACTGGCGCAGCCTCAGCGAGCGCGTCGCCGCCGCGGGCGTGACCTTCGGCATCGCGCCGCACATCCGCTTTCCCGGCCAGGCGGGCGAGCAGGCGACCATGTTCTTTGCCGATCCGTCGGGCAACGCGCTCGAGTTCAAGGCGTTCGGCGATGATGCGATGCTGTTCGCAACGAGCAAGGATCCGGCATGAGCGCGCCCATCGAAGTCAATATCCCCCACAGCCTCGGCAAGGCCGCGGTCCGCGACCGGCTTGACGGCGGCATCGGCAAGATCGGCCGGCTGATCCCCGGCGGCGCCGGCGTCGAGCATCGCTGGGAGGGGGATACGATGCATTTCACCGTGACCGCCATGGGTCAGGCGATCGGCTGCCGCGCGACCGTGTCGGACAGCAACGTCCATGCGGTGGTCGACCTGCCCGGCTTCCTCGGCCTGTTCGCGGGCAAGATCCGCGACGTGATCCAGGCGGAGGGACCCAAGCTGCTGAAATAGGCTCCTCCCCGTGCCGGGGAGGAATAGGCCTTCACCCCATATGCTTCTTGTCGAGCTTCCGCGCCAACGTCCGCCGGTGCATGCCGAGCCGCCGCGCCGCTTCGGAGATGTTGAAGTCCACATCGGCGAGCGTCTGGTGGATATGCTCCCATTCCAGCGTTTTGATCGAGGTCGGCGGCGCTGCGGCGATCGTCGCGCCGGCATCGCCGTCGACGCGCGCAAACGCCGCCTCGATATCGTCGGTATTGGCGGGCTTGGTCAGGTAATTGGTCGCGCCGAGCTTGATCGCCTCGACGGCGGTGGCGATGCTGGCGAAGCCGGTCAGCACGACGATCCGCATCGCGGGATCGAGCGCATGCAGCGTCGCGACACAGCTCAGCCCCGACGCCCCGCCGAGCCGCAGGTCGACCACCGCATGGTCCGGCGCGAAGGCTGCAACCGTCGCCTCGATCCCCTCCGGACTGGGGAGCATCGTCACCGCATAGCCGCGCCGCTCGAACGACCGGCCGAGCGTACGCGCGAAATTGGCATCGTCCTCGACGATCAACAGCCGTCCGCTCATCGTGCCTCCTCCTCCAGCGCCAGCGCCGCGACCGGCAGCCGCAGCACCAGCTCCGCACCGCCGGCAACGTTCCGCGCAGTGAGCGTGCCGCCGAGCGTGCGCAGGACATTGGTGGCGAGGAACAGCCCCAGCCCCGCCCCGCGCCGGTCCTTGCTGGTGTTATAGGGGCGACCGATCCCGGCGAGCACGGCGGGCGAGAAGCCGCCGCCGTCGTCGCGCACGGTCAGCACGATCGTCGCCGCGTCGATCGCCGCGGTCAGCGTGATCTCGCCGGCGCCCGCCTCCGCGGCATTGTCGAACACATTGGTCAGCGCCTGGCCGAGCGCCTTGTCGGCGACGATCGCGCGATCCTCGCCGAGCCGATCGTCATAGGTCACCCGCCCCGGCCACACCGCGACGAGGCCCGAGAGGAAACGGCGCAGGGTGGTCCGCTCGGGCGCCTCGCCGGTGACCTCGCCGGCGGCGAACAGGATGCCGGAGACGATCGTCTTGCAGCGCAGCACCTCCGCCTGCATCTCATCGACCTCGGCGGCGAGCCGCGCGTCGCCGCGGATCGCCGGTTCGCTTCGCCAGTCGCCGAGCAGCACGAGGATCGAGGCGAGCGGCGTGCCGAGCTCGTGCGCCGCACCGCTGGCGAGCAAACCCATGCGGACGATCTGGTCCTGCTCCGCCGCGCGCTGCCGCATCGTCGCGAGATGCGCGTCGCGGCTGCGCAGATTGGCGGCGATGCGCGTCACGAACAGCACCAGCAGGACCGCGGCGAGCACGAAATTCGCCCACAGCCCGACGATATAGACCGGCGACAGATGCGACGCGAACCACGGCGGCAGCGCCAGCGGCGGGCTGAGCCACGCGACCAGCCCGAGCGCGACCGAGGCGAGCCCGACCAGCACCCAGCTCGACCAGGCATGAAGCAGCACCGCGCCCATCACCACCTGAAGGAAGTAGAGCGAGATGAAGGGATTGGCCGGCCCGCCGCTGAGATACAATTGCGCCGACAGCGCGGCGACATCGCAGGCGAGCGAACCGAACAGCTGGAAATTGGTCACCGGCCAATGCGGATGGCCGAGCCAGGTCATGACGTTGAGCATGACCAGCGCGGCGAGCACCACCCCCATCGCCACCACCGGTAGATCGATGCCGAGCCCGTACCGGACAATGAGGATCGCCGCGAGCTGGCCGCCGACCGCCATCCAGCGCAGCAGCACGAGCAGCCGCATGTTGCGCGCCGCGGCATCCTCGGGCGCGGGCGGCGGCAGGCGGGGCGGCTGGGTCGACATGGGAGGAGTGTAGGCGGGTTTACGGCGGTGCGCCAATCGTGGCGACCGGGGCGATATCCGGCGAGACGCGCTGGCTTCGGTCGCTACCATGGCCCGCTCGAGCCTCGCGTTACGCCCCACCGTCATGCCGGGCTTGTTCCGGCATCCACCGTTCCGCGATCAGGCGCCGTCGATTTCGCGGCACCATGGACTCCGGAACAAGTCTGGGGTGACGAGGCGTCCGAGGCGGCGGAGCGACTTCGGCCAAGTCTCAGCGCCGCCGTCCGGGCGCGGGACGAGCCGACGGCGACACGCCGTTCCCGGCCCCAATCGCCCCGGATCACCTCCGGGGCAACGAGGGTTGAAGGGCGGCCCGCGTTTCCGCGCGCCGCGCCCTCATCTCACTTGAGCTTGGCGGCCGTCTCGGCGATGCGCTTGCCCTGGTAGCGCGCGCCGTCGAGGTCGATCTGGCTCGGCTGGCGGCTGCCGTCGCCATCGGCGATCGTCGAGGCGCCATAAGGCGTGCCGCCATGGACTTCCTTGACCCCGCCCTGCGCCTGATAGCCGTAGTCGAGGCCGACGATGGTCATGCCATGATGCAGCAGGTTGGTGATGATCGAGAAGAGCGTCGTCTCCTGGCCGCCATGCTGGCTGGCGGTCGAGGTGAAGGCGCCGCCGACCTTGCCGATCAGGCCGCCGCGCATCCACAGCCCGCCGGTGGTATCCCAGAAGGCGGCCATCTGCGCCGGCATGCGGCCGTAGCGGGTCGGCGCGCCGACGATGATCGCGTCATAGTCGGCGAGCGCGTCGGGTCCTTCGATCAGCGGATGCGCGGTATCGGTCTTGAAATGCGCGGCCTTGACCACCTCGTCGGGCGCGGTTTCGGCGACGCGGCGGATGTCGACCTCGGCACCGCCGGCGCGGGCGCCTTCGGCGACGGCATCGGCCATCTGCTCGATATGGCCGTAGGACGAATAATAAAGCACCAGAACCTTGGTCATCCAGACATCTCCGCGTTTCGTATCCGACCCTACATGGCCGCGCTGACCCGATGGGTAAACCGGCGCGCTGGAAACCGTCCGTTTCCGCACCCGGTTCCCCGGCTCACCCGGTCAGCAGCGCGGCCAGCCGCGGGTCGCGCGGCACGAGGATGTCGAACAGCCCGAGCGCCACCAAAGCCGGCCGCGCCGCCAGCATCGCCGCTGCCGCCGCGGCGACCTGCTCCGGCGTCGCCTGCGCATCGAGCCACGTCCGCGCATTGGCGAGGAACGCCGCCACCGTACCCTTGCGCAGCATCATGCCGTCGCGTTCGACGAAACTGGCCTCGTCCGGCAGGATGTCTTCGGCACGCATGGCGTCTTCCTCTACTGGATGATCCTATTCTAGCGCGCAAATCGATGGAACGGCACCGCCGGCGCTGATAGCGGTCAGCCACTCGCCAGCGAAGGAGCCATGATGCGCCTACCCGATCTCGAAGCCTGGGCGATCTTCGCCGCGGTCGCCGAACATAAATCGTTCAGCGCCGCCGCCGAGACGATCGGCCTCAGCAAGGCGACGGTGTCGAAGGCGATCACCCGGCTCGAGGAGCAGATCGGCCAGTCGCTGTTCCACCGCACCTCGCGGCGGCTGGCGCTGACCGAGGCGGGCAAACCGCTCGCCGCGCACGCCGGGCGCATCCTCGCCGAGGCGCAGGCCGCCGAGGAAGCCGCACGCGATGCGCTGAGCGCGCCGACCGGCCGCATCCGGCTCGCCGCGCCGATGAGCTTCGGGGTGCGCAGCGTCGCGCCGCTGCTCGCCGAATTCCTCGCCGAACATCCGGGGGTGGAGATCGATCTGCACCTGTCCGACGCACGCGTCGACATCGTCGCCGAAGGGTTCGATGTCGCCTTGCGCATCGGCGACCTGCCCGACAGCAGCCTGCGCGGCCGTCGGCTCTGCGAGGTGCGGATGCATCTCGTCGCCGCGCCCGCCTATCTCGCCGCGCACGGCACGCCGGAGCAGCCCGGCGACCTGACCCGCCATCGCGTGCTCGGCTATTCGAACGCCTCCGCGCCGTGGCGCTTCCAGCATGCCGACGGCCGCGACGTTGCGATCCGGCCGCAGGGGCCGCTGATCGCCAACAGCGGCGAGGCGCTGCTGCCGACGCTGATCGCCGGTCTCGGCATCGCGCGACTGCCCGGCTTCATCGTCGGCCCGCATATCGCGAGCGGTGCGGTGGTGACGATCCTGCCCGACTGGTCGGCGGCGGCGATCGGCCTCCACCTGCTCACCCCGCCGAGCGCGCTGCGCCCGGCGCGGGTCGAGGCGTTGATCGGCTTCCTCTCCAGCCGGCTGCGCGACCCATGCGCCGAAGTCGATTAGCCGGCGCGGGCGACCTGAAAGCCGGCGAACGACTGGCTGACCGGCATCAGTTCGAGCCGGTTGATGTTGAGATGCGGCGGCAGCGTCGCCACCCACAGCATCGTCGCGGCGATATCCGCGGCGGTCATCGGGTCGGCGCCCTTGTAAAGTGCGTCCGACGCCGCCTGGTCGCCGCCGGTGCGGATCGTGGTGAATTCGGTCTCGACCATGCCCGGTTCGATCGAGGTGACGCGGACGCCCTTGCCGTGCAGGTCCGATCGCAGCCCCAGCGAGAATTGCTCGACGAACGCCTTGGTGCCGCCATAGACGTTGCCGCCGGTATAGGGATAGGTCGCGGCGACCGACGACAGGTTGATGATCGCGCCGCGCCGCGCGATCAGCGCGGGGAGCAACCGGTGGGTGAGCGCGACGAGCGCGGTGACGTTGGTCGCGATCATCGTCCGCCAGTCGTCGAGCTTCGCCTCCTGCGCCGGCTTGGTGCCGAGCGCAAGGCCGGCGTTGTTGATCAGCAGGTCGATGTCGCGCCAATCCTCCGGCAGCCCGTCGATCGCCGCGCCGGCGGCCGCCTCGTCGGCGACGTCGAAGGCGAGCGTGTGGACCGCGTCACCCAGCTTCGCGCGCAGGGTGTCGAGCCGCTCGGTGCGGCGCCCGGTCGCGATCACCCGCCATCCCGCCGCGACGAACGCCTCCGCCGCCGCCGCGCCGATCCCGGCGGTGGCGCCGGTGATGAATGCCGTCTTGGTCATGAACTCTCCGATGATCGTGGGAAGGGACGCGCGACGGATGGCGTCACGGCGTGTCGAACAGGGCGGCGAGCTGTTCGATGATCGTGCCGCCGAGCTGCTCGGCATCCATGATCGTCACCGCCCGCGCATAATAGCGCGTCACGTCGTGGCCGATGCCGATCGCGACCAGCTCGACCGGCGACTTGGCCTCGATCCAGCCGATCACCTGGCGCAGATGACGCTCCAGATAGCTGCCCGAATTGACCGACAGCGTCGAATCGTCGACCGGCGCGCCGTCGCTGATCACCATCAGGATACGCCGCTCCTCGGGCCGCGCGAGCAGGCGGCTGTGCGCCCAGAGCAGCGCCTCGCCGTCGATATTCTCCTTGAGCAGCCCTTCGCGCATCATCAGGCCGAGATTGGTGCGCGCCCGCCGCCACGGTTCGTCCGCTTTCTTGTAGACGATATGGCGGATGTCGTTGAGCCGCCCCGGCTGCGGCGGCCGTCCCGCGGCCAGCCACGTCTCACGCGCCTGCCCGCCCTTCCACGCGCGGGTGGTGAAGCCGAGGATCTCGGTCTTCACACCGCACCGTTCCAGCGTCCGCGCGAGGATATCCGCGCTGATCGCGGCGATGCCGATCGGCCGCCCGCGCATCGATCCCGAATTGTCGATCAGCAGCGTCACCACCGTGTCGCGGAAATCGGTCTCGCGCTCGATCTTGTAGCTCAACGACTGGCCGGGCGTGACGACGACGCGGGCGAGCCGCGCCGCGTCGAGCATGCCTTCGTCCTGATCGAAGTCCCAGGCGCGCGACTGCTGCGCCATCAGCCGCCGCTGCAGCCGGTTGGCGAGCTTCGACACCGCCGATTGCAGATGCGCGAGCTGCTGGTCGAGATAGCCGCGCAACCGCGCCAGCTCCTCGGCGTCGCACAGGTCGGTGGCGGCGACGACCTCGTCGAATTGCGTCGTCCACGGCTTGTATTCGAACTGCGGCATGAAGTCGCTGTTCGGGCGATTGGGGCGGACCGGCTGCATGCCGTCGTCGCCGTCGTCGCCGGGCTCGCCGTCGAGGTCGCTCATCGACTCCTCGCCGGACTCCTCGCCCTCGCCCTCGTCGCTGTCCGCCGGTTGCGATTCGCCGCGGGCATCGACCTCCGCCTCGCCCTCGCCGCCGTCCTGCTGCTCGTCCTCCTCGCCCTCGTCCTGCTGCTGCTCGTCGGTGCCCTCGTCCTCCGAGCCGCCCTCGTCGGCATTTTCGGGCAGCACCTCGCCCTCGACCAGCTCGAGCTCCTCGAGCATCTTCATCGCGAGACTCTGGAAGGCGCGCTGGTCGTCGAGCGCCAGCGCGAGGCTCGACAGGTCGGTGCGTTGATCGATCCAGTCGCGCACCAGCGCGAGACCCGGCGCCGCCGCGGCAGGTGCTTCCAGCCCGGTCAGCCGCTCGCGGACGAGCAGCGACAGCGCGGTGGCGAGCGGCACCTCCTCACGGCTGCGCGCGCGCGTGATCGGATCGCTGCGCATCCTGACGTCGAGCGCCTGGGCGAGATTGTCGGTTATCCCGGCATAGCCACGGCTGCCGAGCGCCTCGACCCGCGCGCCCTCGACCGCGTCGAACACCGAGCGCGCCACTGCCTCGGCCGGCGCATGGCGCTGATGGAGTGCGCTGTCGTGATGCTTGAGCCGCAGCGCGAAGCCGTCGGAAAAGCCGCGCGCCTCCGCCACCTGATCCGCCGGCAGCGTGCGGGCCGGCATCGGTACCTTGATATGCTTGCCCGATTGCGCGGGCGTGTCGGCAGTAAAGCCGAGATCGAGCTCGGGCTCCTCGGCGATCGCGCGCGCCGTGCCGGTGAGGACCGCCTTGAACCGGTCGAGAGGAGTGTCGGTGGCCATTCAGCTGTCCAATGCGCGTTGCGCGGCGTCTCGCAGCGCGGGAATGTCGCGTCGCGCCGTGTCATAGATCACGTGGGGGTCGATCCGGCTATAATCGTGCCGCAGCCGATTACCGAGGCTGCGCACGTCGTTGAACGGTATCGGTAGGCCGAGTGCCGCGGCAGGCTCCGCGCCGATCTGCACCACCGCCTCCGCGATGCGCTCGATACATCGCTCGACGGCATCGACCGTCCGCACGTCGGCGCGGTACCGGCCGAAGTCATAGCCATCGAGATATCCGGCGATCCGGTCGGCATAGAGGACGATATGCTCGAGCCGGCTGCGTATGCGATCAAAAGACATGCACGCGATCCTGATCGACCTGTGCCTGCAACGGCGGCTCCAACGAGGCTTCCGTCATGAAATCGACCTTTGCCCCAAGCATCGCCTCGATCTTCCCCTCGATCCCGAAATAGCCGAACGGGCCGAGCGCGCGGATCGCATCGTAATCGACGCTCGCGACCAGATCGACGTCCGAATCGTCGCGCGCCTCGTCACGCGCGGTCGAGCCGAACATCGACAGCCGGGTGATGCCGAGTTGCCGCAACTCACCCTCGCACGACCGCAACCGCCGCAGCGCTTCGGCCCTCGTCATGCCCGCCTCCTTATGCCTTCCCCACCACGCTTTCCGGCAGGTCCTTGCCGAACACGCGCTGGTAATATTCCGCCACGAGGGAACGTTCGTTCTCGTCGCACTTGTTGAGGAAGCTCAACCGGAAGGCGAAGCCGACATCGCCGAAGATCAGCGTGTTCTGCGCCCAGGTGATCACCGTGCGCGGACTCATCACCGTCGAGATGTCGCCGTTGATGAAGCCCTTGCGCGTCATGTCGGCGACGCGGACCATCTGGTCGACGGTCTTCTTGCCCTCGGGCTTGTCATATTCGCCGGACTTGGCGAGCACGATCTGCGATTCGACCGCGGCGGGCAGATAGTTGAGCGTGACGACGATGTTCCAGCGATCCATCTGACCCTGGTTGATCTGCTGCGTGCCGTGATAGAGGCCGCTGGTGTCGCCGAGGCCGACCGTATTGGCGGTGGCGAACAGGCGGAACCACGGGCTCGGACGGATGACGCGGTTCTGGTCGAGCAGCGTCAGCTTGCCCTCCGTCTCCAGCACGCGCTGGATGACGAACATCACATCGGGGCGGCCGGCATCATATTCGTCGAAGACCAAGGCGGTCGGCGTCTGCAAAGCCCAGGGCAACAGGCCCTCGCGGAATTCGGTGACCTGTTGGCCGTCGCGCAGCACGATCGCGTCGCGCCCGACGAGGTCGATACGGCTGATATGCGCGTCGAGGTTGATGCGGATGCACGGCCAGTTGAGCCGTGCCGCGACCTGCTCGATATGGCTCGACTTGCCGGTGCCGTGATAGCCCTGCACCATCACGCGGCGGTTGTGCGCGAAGCCCGCCAGCACCGCCATCGTCGTGTCGGGATCGAAGACATAGGCGGGATCGAGATCGGGGACGCGTTCGTCCGCCTCGCTGAACGCGGGCACCTGCATGTCGCTGTCGATGCCGAACAGGTCGCGCACGCCGACCATCTTGTCGGGCGCGTCGAGGATCGTCGTCTCGCGGCTGTCAGGCTGGGTATTGGAAATATCGGTCATCGGGTCGGGGCACCGTATCGAAGATGGCAGATCACAGGCGGCCCTCCCCAACGCGCGAAGCGAGCGAATGGCGCAACGGGAAAGCAGTGGAAAGGGATTGTCCTGTCGTCAAGTCGCCGCGGGCGCTGCGCGCTCGGCGTGACGCCGCCGCGCTCACGCGAAGGCCGGCGCCTGTCGCAACTGCTGGTACGCGGCGATCACCGACTGCAGGCGCGCTTCGTGGCTGCGGTCGCCGCCGTTGCGGTCGGGGTGGTAGCGGCGGACGAGCTCCGAATAGCGTTTGCGCAGGGCCTGCCGGTCCGCGTCCGCCGCCAGCCCCAGCACCTTGAGGCTGGCGCGATCCTGCCCGGACAGCGGCTTGCCGTCGCTCCGCTCGGGCGCGACCTCGCGGCGGTAGCGCGCACCGATCGCGTCGAGCGGATCGCTGAAATCGGCCCAGCGCGGCCCGGGATCGCCGGTCCCCGCGCGCGAAAAGGCGCGCGTCTCGCTTTCCCAGCCGGCCATCGGGCGCTGCGCCTGATGGATCTCGTCCGCGGTCATGCCGTCGAAATAATTGTAGCCGCGGTTGAACGCGCGGACGTGGTCGAGGCACATCCAGCGGAAGGCGCCCGGCCCGTTGCCGCTCGCCGCGCCTTCGATCGGCGGCGCGCGGAACTCGCCCGGTTCGGGGCAACCCGGCTCGGCGCAGATCCGCCCCTGTGCTTCCATCCGGCCATGGAACCGCGTCTGCGGCCGGTCCTTCTTGTCACTCGCGCGCGTCACGAACGCTCCCTAATTGGCGCAATGCCGATATATAGGCGCGATGACCGACACCGCCACCGCCGCTCCGCTCGCCGAAATCATCGCCGCCCGGCTCACCGCCGCCCTCGCCCCGAGCCGGCTCGAAGTGCGCAACGACAGCCACCTGCACGCCGGCCATAGCGGCGACGACGGCACCGGCGAATCGCACTTCTCGGTGATCGTCGAGAGCCCCGCCTTCGCCGGACAGAGCCGGGTCGCGCGGCAACGGGCGGTGAACCAAGCCCTCGCCGATCTGTTGTCGACGCGGATCCATGCCCTCGCCATCAAGGCGAGCGCACCGGGAGAATAAGTCATGCGCTATCGCCTGTGGTACTGGCCGACGATCCAGGGCCGGGGCGAGTTCGTCCGGCTCGCCTTCGAAGCCGCCGGCATCGCCTATGACGATTGCGCGCGAATCGAGGGCGCGGAAGCGATGCTCGCCGATCTCGAGACGCGCGCCGCCACCGGTCGCGGCCCCTATGCACCGCCCTATCTGGCGCTCGACGGCCATGCGATCGCGCAGGTCGCCAACATCCTCCAGTTCCTCGGCCAGCAGCACGATCTCGCGCCGTCCGGACTCGCCGACCGCTCCTGGCTCAACCAGGTGCAGCTGACCGTCGCCGACCTCGTCGCCGAGGTGCACAACGTCCACCACCCGGTGGCGATGATGGACTATTATGACCACCAAAAGCCGGAGGCCGCCCGCGCCGCGGCGCAGTTCCGCGAGGAGCGGTTGCCCAAGTTCCTCGATCATTTCGAAGCGGCGGCACGCCAGGGATCGGGCGACTGGCTGTTCGATCATCGCTGGAGCTATGGCGACACCTCGCTGTTCCAGATCGTCGAGGGGCTGCGCTACATGTTTCCGCAGCGGATGGCGACGCTCGAGCCGCGCTATCCGGCGCTGGTGCGGCTGCATGATGCGGTCGCCGATCTGCCGGGAATCCGCGCCTATTGCGCGAGCGAGCGGCGGCTGCCGTTCAACACCGACGGCATCTTCCGCCACTATCCCGAACTCGATGCCGCCTGACCCCCGCGCCGGGAACGGCTGCGTTTCGCAAAACCCGCCTTCGCGCCGCTACCGCAAGCGCGTAGAACGCCGGCCATGGCCCGCATCCCCCGCCCCGCCGCCCGCATCCTGCTCGTCGACGGCGCGAACCGCGTGCTGCTGATGCGCTTCACCCCCGACGACCGGCCACCCCTGTGGTGCACGCCGGGCGGCGCGGTCGACCCGGGCGAAAGCTATGCCGAGGCGGCGCGGCGCGAATTGTGGGAAGAGGTCGGCCTGACCCGCGACTGCGGTCCGGAGGTCGCGCAGCGCACCTGCGAGTTCCTGACCTTCGAAGGCGTCGAGGTGACCGCCGACGAACGCTATTTCCGTGTCGGCGTCGACTCGCACGCGGTGCGCGCCGGAGCGCTGACCCCGCTCGAACAGCGCGTGCTGGCGGGATCGCGCTGGTTTGCGCGCGACGAACTGGCCGACTGGCCAGAGATTATCTATCCTGCTGATCTTGAACAGCTTCTCAGCGAAACGGACCCACGCCATGCTGGATGACTTCGTGCTGCAGACGATCACCCCGGTGACGCACGACCTGGGCGGCTTCAAGGTGCACCGCACCCTGCCCAACAAGGAACGCACCATGGTGGGGCCGTTCCTGTTCTTCGACCAGATGGGGCCGGCGCATCTGGAGGTCGGCAACGGCATCGACGTGCGGCCGCATCCGCACATCAACCTCGCGACGGTGACCTATCTGTTCGACGGCGCGATCGATCATCGCGATTCGCTCGACACGCGCCAGCGGATCGAGCCGGGCGCGGTCAATCTGATGACCGCGGGCCATGGCATCGTCCATTCCGAACGCTCGCCCGGCGACGAGCGTGACGCGGGGCCGGCGCTGTCGGGGATCCAGACCTGGCTGGCGCTGCCCGAGGCGCAGGAGGAAACCGATCCAGCCTTCGAGCACGTCGCCAAGGCGGCGCTGCCGACGCTCGCCGCGCATGGCGTGCGGGCGCGCATCATCATGGGCGAATTATGGGGCCAGCGCGCGCCGACCACCACCTATGCCGGCACGATCTACGCCGACATCGTGCTCGATCCCGGCGCGAGCGTGCCGGTCGACGCGGCGGCGGAGGAACGCGCGGTCTATCTTGCGATCGGCGAGGCGAGCCTGGAGGGCGTGCCGCTCGAACCGATGAAGCTCTACGTGCTGCGGCCGGGCATCGCCGCGACGCTGCGCTCGTCGCAGGGCGGCCGGGTGATGCTCGCCGGCGGCGACGCCTTCCGCACGCCGCGCCACGTCTGGTGGAATTTCGTCTCGTCGAGCCGCGAGCGGATCAACGAGGCGAAGCGCGCGTGGAAGGCGGGCGAGTTTCCGGTCGTGCCGGGGGACGACAAGGAGTGGATCCCGATCCCCGCGGTCCCCAACACGGTCAGCTATCCGTGAACCGCCGGCCGTGACCTTGCCCGCGCTGCGCCGCATCGCTTTGTCCACCGGCGTCGAGCTCGATGTCGCGATCGCCGGCGACCCGACGCAGCCGCCGGTGATCCTGCTGCACGGCTTTCCCGAATCGCACCGGACGTGGCGCGGCATCCTCCCCGATCTGGCGCGCGACCATTACGTCGTCGCGCCCGACCAGCGCGGCTTCGCGCGCTCGTCCAAACCCGACGGGGTCGAGGCCTATGCGGCAGACGCGATCCTCGCCGATCTGATCGCGCTCGCCGATAGGCTGGCGATCGATCGCTTCACGCTCGTCGGCCACGATTGGGGCGGCGCGATCGCCTGGATGGCGGCGCTCGCCCGGCCCGACCGGGTCGCGCGGCTGGTCATCGTCAATGCGCCGCACCCCTTCCTTTTCCAGCGTGCGCTGTTCGACGATCCTGCGCAGCGCGCGGCGAGCCAATATATCCGCCGCTTCCGCGATACGACGATCGATCAGGGGCTGACCGGCGCCGGCCTCGAGCGCTTCTTCGGCTCGACGTTCGCGCAGCATGTCACGCAGGCGATCGCCGGGCCGGACAAGGCCGCCTATCTCGACGAATGGGCGCAGCCCGGCGCGATGACCGCGATGCTCAACTGGTATCGCGCCTCCGGCGTCATCGTCCCCGCCCCCGACGAGGTCCCGCCGCGCCCGGCCTTCCTCGACCGCCCCTTCCCGCCGGTGACGCAGGACACTTTGGTGATCTGGGGGATACGCGATCGGGCGCTGCTGCCTGCCCTGGTCGACGATCTCGGCCCCTATGTGCCGCGGCTGACCGTCGCCAAGATCGACGCGGGGCATTTCGTGCCGTGGGAAGCACCCGAGGCGGTCGTCGCGGCGATGCGGGACTGGCGGATCTGACCGGACGCGGTCCGATACGTATCAGATCGAGATCGATATTTGGCTTTCGCTAAGCTGACCAAAACATTCCTCATGCGTTCAGGCGCTTGGGCGGAAAAGGCCGCCATGCCCCTCACCGTTCCGGCGGATGAGGGCGCGCCACAGAGGAGTTTTCACTGATGCGTAAGTTCATCATCGCCGCCGTTGCCGCAGCGACCATCCTGCCCGCCGCCGCGGCGAGCGCGCAGAGTGCGCGTGAGGTCCGGCAGAGCGAACGCGAAGTCCGCCAGAGCGAGCGCGATCTCGCCCGCGCGCGCGCCTATGGCGACCGTGGCGACATCCGCGACGCGCGCCGCGAAGTGCGCGAGGATCGCCGCGAGCTGCGCGAGGATTGGCGCGACTATCGCCGCAGCCATGCCAACGTCTATCGCCGCGGCGCCTATAACGGCCCACGCGGCTATCGCTATCGCCCGGTGACCGCCGGTTATCGCTTCGCGCCGGAATATTACGGCCAGCGGTATTGGATCAACGATTACGGCACCTATCGCCTGCCGCGCCCGGGCTACGGCTATCAGCGCTGGGTGCGCTACGGCAATGACGTCGTGCTGGTCGACACCCGCTCGGGCCGCGCGGTGCAGGTCTACAACCGCTTCTTCTACTGATCCGCTGCGGGGAGGGTCCGCCCTCCCCGCCCGTCAGTCGCCGTCCGCCTCATAGGCGCCGCGGCGCATGACGTAATCGCGCGTCTCGAACGGCGGCGCGAGCCCCTCCACCCAGGCGCCGTGCGCGTGGGTGAGCGCGACCAGCTCCATCGGCGTCCCGCCCGGCCAGCCGCGCACCCGCACCTCGTGCCGGTGAAGATCGCGATTGGGCTCCATCATCACCCAGCCGAGCGGCCGGTCGGCGGTGGCGCGGGCGCCGGCCGCCGCCATCGCGGCGACGATGCGCGCGCGGCCCGCGGCGGGCAGATATTGCCACACCACCGAATGCATCAGCACCCGCGTCACGCCCGCCGCCTGCGGTTCGGCGAGCCGCGCCTCGACCCAATCGGCCGCGTCGCCCTCGTCCAGCGCGACGCCCTGCATGCGGACCAGAGCGATCGCCGCATCGAGCCGCGCCAGCCGCTCCTGCGCATCGACCCAGACATAGGCGGCGAGCCGCGCCGCCTGCGCCGGGTCGCCGACATCGACCGGGGCGATATCGACACCGCGCGCGCCGGTCACCTCGACCGGCACGGCGGGCGGCGCCACCCCGCGCCAGTCCGGCACGAGCCGCACCGCCGCCGCCTCCGGCCCGACCGTGACCCCGCCGAGATCGAAGCCATACCGGCCGAGCATCAGGTTGAGCCCGGCGCTCGATCCGATCTCGAGCAGTTCGATCCGTGGTCCATAGCGCTGCGCGAGATGCAGCAGCCCGGTCATCAGCCCTGCCGATCGCGCCGCCTCATTGGTCTGCGGCGGCCCGTCGAGCCACGGCAGCAGCCGCGCGTCATGGTCTCGCACCACCTCAGCGATGATCGCCGCCACCGCGTCCACGTCGGAAACCGCGCCGTTGAACACCGAGGACAGTGCGGCGTCGGCGCCGGCGCGGTGCAGCGCGTGCAGACCGCCGACCAGCCGCAGCACCAGCGCATCGGCGATCGGCTCGCCCGGCCAGTCGAGCACCCGCCGCCCGGTCGCGCTGGTACGGTCGAGCACCTGCCCAAGCGCGGTGCAGACCCGCGCGGTGATCGGCGCGGCCATCGCGGCGCAATAGTCGGCCTGCACCGGGAACGCCTGCCGATTGTCCGACTCACCTGCCATCGCCCGCCTCCTGCCGGCGCGTGTTGCGCGCATCCCGGCCCGTCAGTAAAGCCCGACCCGTGTCGACACCCCCATTAGTCATCGCCGTGCCGAAAGGCCGTATCCTCGCCGAAGCGCTGCCGCTGCTGGCGCGCGCCGGTATCCGGCCCGAACCCGCGTTCGGCGACGAGGCCAGCCGCGCGCTGCGCTTCGCCACCGATGTGCCGCATATCGAGCTGATCCGCGTCCGCGCCTTCGACGTCGCGACCTTCGTCGCGCATGGCGCGGCGCAGCTCGGTATCGTCGGGTCGGACGTGATCGCCGAATTCGGCTATACCGAGCTCTACGCGCCGGTCGACCTCGGCATCGGCCATTGCCGCATCTCGGTCGCCGAACCCGCGGCGATGGCGGCGCATGACGATCCGCGCGGCTGGAGCCACGTCCGCGTCGCCACCAAATATCCGCACATCACCGCCGCGCATTTCGCGGCGCGCGGCGTCCAGGCCGAATGCGTCAAGCTCAACGGCGCGATGGAGCTGGCGCCGACGCTCGGCCTCGCGCCGCGCATCGTCGACCTCGTCTCCTCGGGCAAGACGTTGAAGGAAAACGGCCTGGTCGAGGTCGAGGTGATCGCGGAGGTGACCAGCCGGCTGATCGTCAACCGTGCCGCGATGAAGACCCGCGCCGAGGTCGTGCCGCTGGTCGAGGCGTTCCGCCAGGCGGTCGTGCAGGAGCAGGCGGCATGATCCGCCTCGACACGCGCGATGCCGGCTTCGCCGATGCCTTCACCGCGCTGGTCGACGGCCGCCGCGAAGCCTCCGCCGACGTCACCCGCGACGTCGCCGCGATCATCCGCGCGGTGCGTGACGAGGGCGAGGCGGCGGTGGCCGCCTTCACCCGCAAGCTCGACCGCCACGATCTGTCCGACACCGGCTGGCAGATCGAACCCGCCGCCTGTGCGGCGGCCTATGCCGCGCTCGACCCGGCGCTGCGCGACGCGCTCGACCTCGCCGCCGCGCGCATCCGCGCCTATCACGAGCGGCAGCGGCCCGCCGACAGCGACTATACCGATGCCGCCGGCGTCCGCCTCGGCGCGCGCTGGCGCGCGGTCGATGCCGCCGGGCTGTACGTACCGGGCGGCCGCGCCGCCTACCCCTCGTCGCTGCTGATGAACGCGATCCCCGCCAAGGTCGCCGGGGTCGAGCGGCTGGTGATGGTGACTCCGACACCGGACGGCCAGATCAACGACCTCGTCCTCGCCGCCGCGCATCTCGCCGGCGTCGACGAGGTGTGGCGGATCGGCGGCGCGCAGGCGATCGCCGCGCTCGCCTACGGCGCGGGCCGCATCCGGCCGGTCGACGTCATCACCGGCCCCGGCAATGCCTGGGTCGCCGAGGCGAAGCGGCAGGTCTATGGCGTCGTCGGCATCGACATGGTCGCCGGCCCCAGCGAGATCGTCGTGGTGGCGGATGCGCGCAACGACCCGCAATGGACCGCCGCCGACCTGCTCAGCCAGGCCGAGCATGACGTCACGACGCAATCGATCCTGTTCACCGACGATGCCGATTACGCGACCCGCGTCGCCGCGGCGGTCGAGGACGAGCTGGCGATCCTGCCCACCGCCGCGGTGGCGCGCACCGCCTGGGAGGCGAACGGCGCGATCATCGTCGTCGAATCGCTCGACGCCGCCTGCCCGCTCGTCGACCGGCTCGCGCCCGAACATCTCCAGCTCGCGGTCGACGATCCGCAGGCGCTGTTCGACCGCGTCCGCCACGCCGGCAGCGTCTTCCTCGGCCGCCATACGCCCGAGGCGATCGGCGATTACGTCGCCGGCCCCAACCACGTCCTGCCGACCGGCCGCCGCGCGCGCTTCGCCAGCGGCCTGTCGGTGCTCGATTTCATGAAGCGCACCAGCTTCCTCGGGCTGGACGAAGCCGCACTGGCGACGCTCGGCCCGGCGACGGTGGCGCTCGCGCATGCCGAGGGGCTGCCGGCGCATGCGCGCTCGGTGGCGCTGCGGCTGCGGTTGAATCGGTGATCAACGTCACGCCGCAGTGATTCGCGCGCTTTCGGCCTCGCTCCGGGATGCGCAGGCCATTAGTCATACGCTTGACTAACCTATCGATTTTACCGAGGCGTCTTCGGCCGGCGCGCGAGTAGAGCATCAATATATTGCACTCCTCGCCTATCGGTACCAGCATTACGTTAACTGGTCACTTACCTTAAAACATTCTTTGCGCAGGAATTTCTGATTCTCTAATTATTTGAAATACCGCCACTTCTTTAGCTGCCGTGTGGCAGCTATGGCACAACTACAGCCAGACCTTTCACGCGGTCACTCACAAATATTGACGCCGAATCATTAAGTCTGACAATTGCAGGAACCAGGCAAACTGGGATCGAAGCAATGGGGAGGGGGCTTTATGACGCGCACTGTGTTGTGGGCGTCCGCAGCGCCGTTATCGTTCGTCGCCGCACATGCGACCGCACAAACATTGACGCCTCGACAGGTGGACTTGCCATCCATCGTGGCAAACGCCGCGGTTACACAAAGTAAATCCGGCGACAACGTCGATCACGATGGTGCGACGGCGGCAAACCTATCAACCGATGAGGACGCCCAAACAGACGACATCGTGGTCACGGGCTACCGCGCAAGCCTTGGCACCGCGCAAGGCATCAAGCGCAATTCCGATGCGATTGTCGACGTGGTGGTGGCTCAAGACATCGGCAAGCTACCGGACAATACCGCCGCCGAGTCGCTGGCACGCGTTACCGGCATACAGGTCAGTCGCTATAGCGACGAAGTAAACGGCGTGCTGGTGCGCGGTCTGCCGGACGTGGCGACGACCGTGAATGGGCGCGACATTTTCACGGCCGAAGGACGCCGCGTTGCCTTGCAGGATTTCCCCGCGGGCGCCCTGCAGGCGATCGAGGTGTACAAGTCGGGCACCGCAAACCTGCTGGAGCCGGGCTTGGCAGGCCTGATCAATGTACGGTCCTTCCGCCCCTTCGATTTCACCGATCGCGGACTGACCTTGGCCGGCGGCCTGCGCGGGACTTATAACGATCAGGACAAGAAGAAAGACCCGTCCGGCAACCTGTTACTGAGCTACAGGGCCGATACGCCGGTCGGTGAGATCGGTGTGCTTATCAACGGATCCTACACGCAGTCGACCTATCGCAACGCAGTCCGCTACGGTGAGGGTTTCATCGCCAGCCCCGCCGATGGCACCGATATCACCGTGCTCCCCCCATCGGTCGGAATGGCGTTCAAAATTCCGTACCGGATCGGCGTCTACAACGACAGCGGTCGCCGGTGGCGGCCGGCGGCCAATGCGAGCGTCCAGTGGAAGCCCGCCAGCAATTTCGAGCTCTATTACGATTTCATCTATCAGGGCTATCGGGGGGATACGGCTGCCGATTGGTTCGGCGAATATCTTCTGGCCGACAAGGTGACGCTGAGCAAAGTCGTCTTGAAGGATGGCCATCCCGATCAGGTGTCGACGCTAACGAAGTCCGGCGGCGATCCGGCGGAAATGTATCGCAGCACCACGCATGGTCAAACTGATACCCTTCAGGCTGCGGGTGGAGGCAAATGGGACATCGGTCGCGCCCATCTGTCGACTGACCTCGCCTATACCCGCAGCCGGTATACCAGCCGCGCCTGGAGCTTCGATTCCAAGACGGCGGCACCGCTCACGACTGACGTCAACTTCTTCGTAGACAACGGCGTTTCATTCAGCGCGCCGGGCTTCGACGCCGCCAATCCGGCGAATTATATTTGGCGGGGCTATTACGAGGCGGACTATGTCACCAAAGGCGCAGGGTGGCAGTGGCGCGCCGACCTCGACCTCGACACCGACCTGACGATTGTGCCGCGGCTGCAATTCGGCGCCCGCTATACCAATCGCGATGCGTCGCTGCAAAACGGCAACCGTTACGCCTATACACCCGACCTGAACATTCCGCTCGACCAGACCCCGACCGGGACGTTGAGCCTCACGCAAAACACGTTTCGAGGCAATCAAGGCTTTACCGGCTGGCTGATGCCGAGCCGTGACGGCATTGCCGGCAATGCCTTGGAGCTGCGACAATATGCTTATCACGCCTTGCAGCAGCTGGTCATGCTTCACCCCGACGATAGCGGCTATCAGAAAGCCCTGACAAAGTTTTCGCGATTGACCGTTCAGCACGATCCTTTGGCTGCATACTATGCGCGGGAAAAGACGTTCGCCTTCTATGGGCAAGGCAAGTATGAATTCGAGATCGGCGACATCCGGTTCGATGGCCTGTTCGGTGCGCGTGTGATCAACACGGTGGGCCTATACAGTGGCACATCCAACATCACGATCGGTACGAATACGTTCACCAAAGCGGAAGCTCGGGGGTCGAATTACCTTGATATCCTCCCGAATATAAGCCTGCGGATCAGGCCGACTGAGAAGTTTCAAATTCGATTTGGAGCCACAAAGACTGTAACTCGACCATCGTTCCAACAACTCAATCCGGCCGTCAGCCTTTCGGAAAACACGTCATCCCGGACAAATGCCGACGGCAGCCCCAAGGTTCAGGTTCCGGACACGCAGTATCCCATCGGCTTGCAGGGACGCCCCGACTTTTATGCGAGCGGCGGCAACCCGAATTTGGTCGCCTTGACGTCAAGGAATTATGACGCTTCCTTTGAATATTATTTTTCCAAAAACGCTTCTTTGACGGCCGCGATCTTCTACCGTGATCTTTTCGGCTTTACGAGCAATTATACCACGCGCGTTGCCGATCCTGTATACGGGGTGATCGAAATCAAACAGCCCGCCAACGCCGGCGCCGGCAGAATAAAAGGCGTCGAAGTCGGGGGCCAATCGTTTCTGGATTTCCTGCCCGGCCTGCTCAGCGGTCTGGGGATACAGGCGAATGCCACCTACCTGCAGGGCACGAACCAATAACCCGTATCGGTGCTGAAAACACTGGGCGCCACAGGCCCCGCCCCCTTCGTCAAGATCCCAGGTCTGTCGAAATGGAGCTATAATGTCGCATTGTTCTTCGAGAAAGATGCGATTTCGACCCGTCTGTCTTACAACGGGCGATCGTCCTTCCTGAACGGCAACTTCTTCAATCCGTCAGGAAAATTCGTCGGCGGGGAAGGTACGCTCAAGGTCGTGCGCCTCGACTATTCCTTCAATTACACACCTGTACCGGCCATCACGCTGACGGTGGACGCGACCAATCTGCTGGCGACGCCCTTCAATAACTATCGGCAATACGCACCGGATGCCTATTATCCGCGGGATATACGGGATGAAGGCCGATATTACGGGCTGGGTGCGCGCTTCCGCTTCTAACGCGAGACGCGAACCGGGATGGCGTGCCCGGCTGATCCGCTGGCTCGCCATCCATCGCCGGCTCCGGGCAAATGGGCAGGCCCCCACCCTGCCCCCCCGTCACAGAAACGATCGGCACGCCGCATCCCGCGCGCCGTCGGCGACGTACCTGTGTGCAGCGACCCGTAGGGGGAGCGCCATGGACAAGGATGCACGCATGACCACGCTTCAGTTCCGCACCGCGATCGCCGCGATTGCCCTGCTGGCCGCAGGCCCGGCGATCTCGGCTGCCCGCAACCCGATGGTTGGCGGTGCCGCCATGTATCCGACCAAGACGATCGTCGAGAATGCGGTCAATTCGAAGGACCACACCACGCTGGTCGCCGCGGTCAAGGCAGCGGGCCTCGTCGATACGCTGTCCGGCCCCGGCCCGTTCACCGTCTTCGCGCCGACCAACGCAGCCTTCGCCAAGCTGCCCGCCGGCACCGTCGACACGCTGGTCAAGCCGGAGAACAAGGCGACGCTGACCAACATTCTCACCTATCACGTCGTCGCCGGCACGATGACCTCGAAGCAGATCGCCGCGGCGATCAAGGCGGGCGGCGGCAAGGCGACGCTGACCACCGTGCAGGGTGAGCCGCTGACCGCCTCGATGATGGGCGGTCGCCTGACGCTGACCGACGCCAAGGGCGGCATGAGCCATGTCACGATCAAGGACGTGATGCAGTCGAACGGCGTGATCCATGTCGTCGATACGGTGCTGATGCCCTGAGCCGAAACGGCAAAGGGGTGACGGATGCCGCGCGGGCGACTACATGCCCGCGCGATGTCCCGAAGCTCGAACCGCACCCAGGCGCGCGCCGCCGCCCGCCTCGCCGCCGTCCAGGCGCTCTACCAGCGTGAAATGGAGGGGACGGCCGTGCCCGCTCTGCTTCACGAATTCCACCACCACCGGCTCGGGGCGACGATCGAGGACGCGGAATATGCCGATGCCGACGTCGACTTCTTCGACGATCTGGTCACCGGCACCACCGCGCGCAGCGGCGAGATCGATCTGGCGATCGAGAACAAGCTCGCCACCGGCTGGACGCTGGCGCGGCTCGACAAGCCGATGAAGGCGATCCTGCGCGCCGGCACCTACGAGCTGATGGCGCGACGCGACGTCCCGGTCGGCGCGACGATCAGCGAATATGTCGATGTCGCCCATGCCTTCTACGAGCGTCGCGAGGCGGGATTCGTCAACGGCCTGCTCGACGGCATCGCCAAGGACGTGCGGGCGTCCTGAGTCGCGCGTGCCTGCCGCGCCCGGTCGCCGCGCGGACGCTGCGGCGATGACTGAGGCGGAGTTCCTCGCTGCGTTGCGCCTGCTGCCGCTGCATCCCTCGGCACGCGGTCTGCGCGACGACAGCGCGCGTCTGATCCACGCGCCGCTCGTCGTCACCACCGATACGCTGGTCGAGCGCGTCCATTTCCTCAGCGACGATACGCCGCAGGATGTCGCGTGGAAGCTGGTCGCCGCCAATCTGTCCGACATCGCCGGCAAGGGCGCCAAGCCCGACGGCATCCTGCTCAACTATCCCCTGTCGGACGATGCCTGGGACCGCGCTTTCCTTGCCGGGCTCGGCGAGGTGCTCGCCGCCTGCGGCACGTCGCTACTCGGCGGCGATACGGTGACGCTGCCGGCGGGGGCGCCGCGGGTGCTCACCGTCACCGCCTTCGGCTGCGACACGCCCGCGCCGCCGCGCGGTGGCGCCGGCGAGAATGACGCCCTGTGGGTGACCGGGACGATCGGCGATGCCGGCGCCGGGCTGGCGATCGCCCAGGGCGCGGCGGGGCCGGCCGAACTGGCGGCGCGCTACCGCCGGCCGCAGCCGCGCATCGCCGAGGGGCGCGTGCTTAGCCGCATCGCGCATGCGATGATGGACGTCAGCGACGGCCTGCTGATCGACGCGAGCCGGATGGGCGAGGCAAGCGGGCTCGCCGTGCACCTCGACCTTGCCGCGGTGCCGCTGTCGGCCGCCTATCGCGCCTTCGCCGGCGACGATCGCGACGCCCGGCTGACGGCGGCGACGGCGGGCGACGATTACGAGCTGCTGTTCGCGATGCCCGCCAACACCGTCCCGCCGGTGCCGGCGACCCGCATCGGCCGCTTCGCCCGCGGCACCGGCCTGCGGCTGTCCGACGGCGCCGCGACGGTGCCGCTGCCGGCGCGGCTCGGCTTCGAACATTAGCCGGCCGCGCCGCCGGGCGGGACGCGCTCAGAAGCGGTAGCCGAGCGAGAGCATGACGTTACGCGGCGCGGTGTTGAAACAGTCGCCACGCGCCAGACAGATGGCGAAGACCCGTTTGTCGAGCAAATTGGTGGCGTTGAGCGACAGCCGCCAGCGGTCCCGCTCCAGCTCGGCGAGCGCATCGATCATCGTCCGACCCGGCGTGACGATCGTCCATACCGGGCTGCTCGACACCTGTTCGCCGAGATAACGGATGCCGACGCCCAGTCGCAGGTCCGCCACCTGCCCGACGAACGTCTTGCTGCCCCAGGCCGAGGCGACATCCTCGGCCGCCCAGCCGGACGCGACGCTGTCGCCGGTGAGATGATTGTGGCCATAGGCAAGCGTCAGTTCGGTACGTCCGGGCAGGCTGCGCGTCGCCTCGACCTCGAAGCCGCGCGTCGTCAGGGCGCCCGCCTGGATCTGGCCGAGTGGATTGGCCGGGTCGGCGACCGGCCGGTTGCGTTCGCGGATGCGGAAGGCGGTGACCGTCACCAGCGTCGCGGGCTCCGGCTGCCATTTCACGCCCGTCTCATATTGCACGCCGGTCTGCGGCTTGAACGCTGCACCGCTGCTGGTGTCGCCGGCGATCGGCTGGAAGCTTTCGGTATAGCTGAGGAAGGGCGAGATCCCGGCCGCGAGTTCGCCGATGATGCCGGCGCGATAGGTCGTGGCGGTATCGCGCGTCCGCTCCGTCTCGCCCGAAGCCCGTTGCAGCGTCGCGCCGCGTACCCGGTCGTGGCGCGTGCCGAGCACCACCGAGATGCGGTTCCACAGGCGGATCTGATTTTGGAGATAGAGGCCGAGCTGCGTCTGCTCGCTGCGGCTGAACGGCGCGACGAGCGGCGGTTCGATGATCGCGGCGCGATCGATCGCATAGAGGTCGATCACCTGCCGTGCGAGGTTGCTGCTCTTGCCGACCCGGTTCCAGCTGTAATCGACGCCGGCGAGCAACCGATGTTCGATCGCCTCGCCGGTATGAAAGCGGGCCTGAAGCGTGTTGTCGGTGGAGAAGACCGCCATCCGCGCCACCACCGAACTGGCGTACAGGCCGATGCGACGGCCGTTGCTGCCCGGCAGATAGGGATCGGCGGGATTGCTGTAGCTGTTGGTATAATGGGTGAAATAGTCGAGGTGGCTGTCGATGTAGCGCGCCTTGAGGCTCAGCGTGACGGCATCGCTGACATGATGTGTAACCGCGGCCCCGCCTTGCAGCAGCCGGCCGGCGTAGCGGTCGTACCCGGGCTTGCCGAGGAACAGATAGCGCGGCAGCGGCGGATTGTCGCGATTGGCGCGCAGCGTGCCGACGATCGGCAGGAAGTTGCTCGTCGAGCCGCTATCGTCTTTCTGGTACAGGCCGATCAGCGTCACCTCGCTGCGGGACGATGGCCGCCAGGTCAGCGACGGGGCGAGCAGCACCCGGTCGTCGGGCACATGCGCGACATAGGTGCCCGCCTCCCGCACGCGCGCGACGATCCGCCCGGCGACGGTGCTGCCGGCGACGCCGTTGAGATCGGCGAGCACCTCCTTGCGGCCGTAACTGCCATAGGTCACGCCGACCTCGCCGGCGTCGGCGAAGTTCGGGGTCTTCGACACCAGGTTGATGATGCCGCCGATCGCCCCCTGTCCGAACAGGACCGAGGCGGGGCCGCGGACGATCTCCACGCGCGAGAAATTATAGGGATCGGCGGTGATGCTGGCATAGACCGCGGCGATGTCGCGCATGCCGTCGCGGAATTGCAGCGCATCGACGCCGCGGATCTTGAAGCTGTCGACGCGGGTGTCGCGGCCGAAGCTGCCCGCACTGACCCCGGCGGCATAGCGGACGGTGTCGGCAATGTTGATCGCGCCCTGTGCCCGGTACAGGCCATCGGTGATGACGGTGAGCGGCTGCGGCACCTGCAGGATCGGCGTCGCCGTCTTGGTGCCGGCATAGGTGTCGTCGCGCCGCCCCTCGACGAGGATGTCGTCGGACGCTTCCCTTTGGTCGCCCGCCGGCGTCGACTGCTGCGCGGCCGCATCGGCATGATGCTGACCCGTTTCAGCACGGATCGACGACGGGATCAGCGCGGCCAGCGCCGCGCCTGCTAAAAGTAGAGTGGAACGCATATACCCCCCTGTTGATGGGGTGGCAGTTATCGCTATTGCGAATCAGCATCAATGATTCGCTGCGGGGCGAAGCCGCTTGCGCTGGTCCGGCGCGCGCCATAGCCTCGCCGGCACGTCACGAGACCGGGGGACATCGGCCGTGCGTCAACAGGAGAAGGAGATGCGAGAATGACCACGGTCACCATCGCCATCCTCTGCGGCGTGCTCGCCGTGGTCTATGGCTTCGTCACCAGCCAACAGGTGCTGCGCGCGCCGCCGGGCGACGCCCGGATGCAGGACATCGCCGCCGCCATCCAGGAAGGCGCCAAGGCCTATCTCGGCCGCCAATATACCACCATCGCCATCGTCGGCATCGTCGTCGCCGTGGTGCTGTTCGTGTCGCTCGGCATCATCTCCACAATCGGTTTCGTCATCGGTGCGGTACTCTCGGGCGTCGCCGGCTATGTCGGCATGAACATCTCGGTGCGCGCCAACGTCCGCACCGCGGAGGCGGCGCGGCATTCGTTGCAGGGCGGCCTGACCATGGCGTTCCGCTCGGGCGCGGTCACCGGCATGCTCGTCGCCGGGCTCGGCCTGCTCGCGATCGCCGGCTTCTTCTGGTATCTCACCGGCCCCGCCGGCCATGCCCCGGGCGACCGGATCATCGTCGAGGCGCTGACCGCGCTCGCCTTCGGCGCGTCGCTCATCTCGATCTTCGCGCGGCTCGGCGGCGGTATCTTCACCAAGGCGGCGGACGTCGGCGCCGACCTCGTCGGCAAGGTCGAGGCCGGCATCCCGGAGGACGATCCGCGCAATCCGGCGGTGATCGCCGACAACGTCGGCGACAATGTCGGCGACTGCGCCGGCATGGCCGCCGACCTGTTCGAAACCTATGTCGTGACGCTCGGCGTGACGATGATCTCGATCGCGCTGCTGATCCGCGCCGATGCCGCCGAACTGATGCGTCTGATGAGCCTGCCGCTGCTCGTCGGCGGGGTGTGCATCGTCACCTCGATCATCGGCACCTATGCGGTACGGCTCGGCAAGGGCAGCATCATGGGCGCGCTCTACAAGGGCTTCTGGACCTCGGCGCTGCTGTCGATCCCGGCGATCTATCTGGCGACGCGCTACGTGCTCGGCGACCTCCATCGCACGATCGGCAGCGCCGGCTTCCTCGACGCGGTGTCGGACGATCTCACCACCGGCTTCGACCGGCCGGCCGCGGCGAGCGCGGCGATCCCCGGCTTCACCGGCATGGACCTGTTCTGGTGCATGGTGATCGGCCTGGCGGTCACCGGGCTGATCGTCTGGATCACCGAATATTACACCGGCACCAATTACCGCCCGGTCAAGTCGATCGCCGCCGCCAGCCAGACCGGCCATGGCACCAACGTCATCCAGGGGCTGGCGATCAGCCTCGAATCGACCGCGCTGCCGACCCTGGTCATCGTCGTCGCGGTGATCGCCACCTATCAGCTCGCCGGGATCATCGGCATCGCCTTCGCCGCGACCGCGATGCTCGCGCTCGCCGGGATGGTGGTGGCGCTCGATGCCTATGGCCCGGTCACCGACAATGCCGGCGGCATCGCCGAGATGGCGGGCCTGCCCGACGACGTGCGCCAACGGACCGATGCGCTCGACGCGGTCGGCAACACGACGAAGGCGGTGACCAAGGGCTATGCGATCGGTTCGGCGGGGCTCGCCGCGCTCGTCCTGTTCGGCGCCTATACCACCGACCTGCAGACCTATTTCCCCGACGTCAGCGTCGATTTCAGCCTGTCCAACCCCTATGTCATCGTCGGCCTGCTGCTCGGCGCCTTGCTCCCCTATCTGTTCGGCGCGTTCGGGATGACCGCGGTCGGCCGCGCGGCAGGCGCGGTGGTCGAGGAGGTGCGCGGCCAGTTCCGCGACAATCCCGGCATCATGCAGGGCACCAGCCGCCCCAATTACGGCCGCACCGTCGATCTCGTCACCCGCGCCGCGATCCGCGAGATGATCGTGCCGTCGCTGCTGCCGGTGGCGAGCCCGATCGTCCTCTATTTCGTCATCACCGCGGTGGCGGGGCGGGCGCAGGGCTTCGCTGCGCTCGGCGCGATGCTGCTCGGCGTGATCGTCTCCGGCCTGTTCGTCGCCATCTCGATGACCAGCGGCGGCGGGGCGTGGGACAATGCCAAAAAATATATCGAGGACGGCAATTACGGCGGCAAGGGATCGGAGGCGCACAAGGCCGCGGTGACCGGCGACACCGTCGGCGATCCGTACAAGGACACCGCCGGCCCGGCGGTCAATCCGATGATCAAGATCACCAATATCGTCGCGCTGCTGCTGCTCGCCGCGCTGGCGGCGGGTGGCGGGTAAGCCTCCGCGTCCCTCGCGCTATAAGGAGAAGCGGCGTTCGGGGAGGATGGAATGCGCGGCCAATATCGGATCTTCGCCGATTACCATCAATTCTACCTTTGGGATCAGCTCCACGGCAGCAATACGCTGATCGACTTCACCGAAGAGGATTGCCTGAGGCGGGTTGCGGTGGCCGCGCATGTCATCGCCATCCAGCCGGATCGCAACATGACCGTACCGGTCGAGATCGGCTTGCTCGACCGGCCTTCCGCCGAGCCGTTCGACGCGTGGGACCATGTCGTGGAGGCGAGCCTCACGGTGCCGTCCGGAATCCTTGAATGCCATGAATGTACCGGCGGCTCGATCGATCGCTGGCGCGTGACGCCCGGCCCCTATCGTGTCAGGGCCTGTTTCGGGGGGCTGGGCACGATCGACGCTTTCGGCATCGAAGGCGGCGATCACTATCGGGTCGACGTATGGCCGGCTCCGCTCGCACCGGTCGTCTTGCTCAAGGATTACGGTCCGCGCCGGGTTTGGATCGAAGCGGGTGACCACCCTCTATAAGGAGTTCAGGCGACGGCGCGCGGTCCGGTCGCCCGCATGCAGCGGCATCCGCGCTCGAAAAGACGATCGCGCATGTCCGAACCGCCGTCCGCCTATCTGAAGGTCACGATCGCCCGCGCCGGGTTCGACCGCTGGCTCGCAGCCAAGCCGCCCGTGGCACAGCAGTGGGATGACTGGCGGACGATCGGCATGCGCTGGCGCAGCGACGGGGGCACGACGCTGCCGGAGATGCGTGACGAGACGCTCGCCGGCATCCTCGACGAGGCCAGCAAGGATCTCGCCCGCTTTGCGACCAATGCACAGGCCCTCCTGTGCTTCTTCGCCAACCTCGGGTGCGACGAGGGCCTGCATATCGCGGCCTATGACACGACGGACAGTCATTTCCTCGCGGGGACGCTGACCTGGTCGGAAAACCTCGGCGAGATCATCGCCTGCCTGACGCTGATGCGCGGCGTCGCCGACTATCTCGCGCCGGGCGAGCGCGGCACCGCCGTCATCCACAATTACATCTGGGGCGGAGATGGCCGCGACGCGACCGCCGCCGCGCTCGACATCGGCGCGGCGGGCAAGAGTCGGCTGCTGCCGCCCGACGCCTGGCCCGGAGTCGTCGCCGGCTTCCAGCCGGTGGTCGATGCCATGCTCGATCACCGCCTGCCGGAGACCTATCCGATCCGGCTCGAACCCGCGTTGCAACGCCACCGGATCGGCGGCACCGCGCCGACGGCGAACTGATCCGCTCGTTCCGGGACACGGCATCATGATCGGAGCCGAAGCTGGTTTTCTCAAGGTGTCGATCGCGCGACCGGCGCTGGTCGGCTGGCTGCACGCCGCACCGACGGCTGCCTGTCGCTGGGACGATTGGTCGCGCCGCATCTGGCACGTCGACGGAGCGGCACGCGGCGCGATCTTCGACGATCGGACGCTGGCCGACGCCGCGACGGTCGCCGCGCGCTTCGCGATCAACCACGACCTGCTGCTCCATCTGATCGGCGGCGCGGCGGCACCATCGATCGCGGCGTTCGACAACAGTGGCGTCTTCGTGGCTGGGACGATGTGCTGTTCCGCACGTCCCGGCGACATCCTCGCCTTCCTGGCGCTGGCGCGCAGCCTGACGGACCATCTCGACCGCGATGGCCATGCCATCGCCGTCGTCCGCAACCATGGGTGGAGCCACGGCGATGCCGAGGCGACGATCGACGCGCTTCTCGTCCGGCCCTTCGGGAAGCAGCGCGACCAGATCCGCATTCCCGCCATCGCGGACACGCGGCACTGAGTCGCCGGCCTCGGCCTTGCCGTTGGCGACCGCGCATCCCACATATTGGTAGCAGACGAACCACGACGCGGCGCGCACAGCAGGCGCCCGCGCGTCATGTGCCGCTTGCTTCCCTTTTTCGGCAGGCTGCGCTAAGGGCGCGCCGACGCTACGCGAACAGAGGTTGATTTTTGGCCAAGGAAGAATTGCTCGAGATGCGCGGCCGCGTGGTGGAGTTGCTCCCCAACGCGATGTTCCGTGTCCAGCTCGAAAACGACCACGAAATCCTCGGGCACACCGCCGGCAAGATGCGCAAGAACCGCATCCGCGTGCTGGTCGGCGACGAGGTGCTGGTCGAACTGACCCCTTATGACCTGACCAAGGGGCGGATCACCTATCGCTTCATGCCAGGTCGCGGCGGCCCCGGCCCGCAATAAGCGGCGGCGGCCTGCGTGTCGCTGGTACTCGCCTCCTCCTCCCCGCGCCGACGCGAATTGCTCGGCCGGCTCGGTCTCGTCGCCGATCGCATCGCCGCGCCCGAGATCGACGAGGCGCCGCTGCCCGCCGAGCGCCCGCGCGACTATGTGCTGCGCATCGCCTGCGCCAAGGCGACGGCCCTGCCGCGCGCACCGAATGAGGTGATCCTCGCCGGCGATACCACGATCGCCGTCGGTCGCCGCATCCTCGGCAAGCCCGCCGACGCCGCCGATCTGCGCGCGATGCTGACCCTGCTGTCGGGGCGGCGCCACCATTGCCTCTCCGCCGTCGCGGTGATCGACGCGGGCGGGACGTTGCGCCACCGCCTGTCCGACACGATCGTCGCCTTCCGGCCGCTCGGTGGCGACGAGATCGACGCCTATGTCGCCAGCGGCGAGGGCGAGGGCAAGGCGGGCGGCTATGCCATCCAGGGCCGCGCCGAGGCGTTCGTCCGCTTCATCCATGGCAGCCATTCCGGTGTCGTCGGGCTGCCGCTGATGGAAACGCGCGCGCTGCTGCGTACCGCCGGCCTGCCGCTTGCCTGAATGGCTGTATGAGGACGGGATCGGCGAGGCGCGCGCCGCGCTGGTCGCCGACGGCCGCATCCTCGAAGCCGCCATCGCCCTGCCCGACCCGCTGCCGCTCGACACCGTCGCCCGCGCCCGGCTGATCGAGCTGACCGGCGGCGGTATGGGCCGGCTCGACATCGGCGGCAGCGAGGCGGTGATCGCCCGCATCCCGCCCGGCGTCACCAAGGGCGCCAGCCTGACCGTGCGGATCAGCCGTGAGGCGATCCCCGAACCCGGCCGCGCCAAGCCGCCACGCGCCGTCGCCAGCGACGACGCCCCTGCCCCCGGCCCCACCCTGCTCGACCGCCTGACCGCCAGCGGATGGCCCGTCCGCATCCTGCGCGCGCACGAACCCGATGCGCTCGAAGCCGCCGGCTGGTCCGAATTGCTCGACGAGGCGATCAGCGGCGCGATCGTCTTCCCGCTCGGCAGCCTGCGGCTGTCGCCGACGCCCGCGATGACGCTGTTCGACGTCGACGGACCGCCGCCGCTCGAGCCGCTCGCGCTCGCCGCGGCGCGTGCGGTCGCGCTGGCGATCCGCCGTCACGGCATCGGCGGATCGATCGGCATCGACTTTCCGACGCTCGCCAACAAGGCGGCACGCGCCGCGGTCGCCGAGGCGCTCGACGCCGCCTTGCCCCAGCCGTTCGAGCGCACTGCGGTCAACGGCTTCGGCTTCCTCCAGATCGTCCGCCCGCGCCCGCGGGCGTCGCTGCCAGAGCTGCTGCGCGACGATCCGGTCGGCGCGGCGACGCGCACGCTGCTGCGCCGGCTCGAACGCGAGCCGCCGGGCAGTCCGTTGCGGCACCGCCTGCCCCCGGCGATCCACGCCCGGCTGACGAGCCGGCCCGACTGGCGCGACGCGCTTGCCCGCCGCACCGGCGTTACCCATATTCTGGACAGCGTATGACCCGATCGACCTGCCCCCTCTGCGATACGCCGACCTCTGCCGAGCACGCGCCCTTCTGTTCGCGCGGCTGCCGCGACCGTGATCTGCTGCAATGGCTGGGCGATGGGTATCGTATTCCGGTCAAAGACGATGAGAACGGGCTGGACAGCATCGAATCGGCTGACTAAAGGCCGCGCTTCCGAACGCGAGCATGCTCGCTTCCACCCTGCCCGGGTAGCTCAGTTGGTAGAGCATGCGACTGAAAATCGCAGTGTCGGCGGTTCGAATCCGTCCCCGGGCACCACTTTCCCACATTTGTATTTTGCGTCCTGCCGTTCACGCTCAGGCCATTGCTTTGCAGCAGTCTGGGCACCGAAGGTGCCGGGCCTTGGGTTAAAGCCCTGTCGAGGAATGCGTCGGGCGCCTCACGGCCCGATGTCGATCGCCTCTGCCTTGGCCTGGCGGGACTTCGCATCGGCGAATCCGAGTTGCACGGCAACCGCATCGTTCCAGCCATAGGGATCGGTGCGGAACGCGACCGTGCCATCGTCGGCGACGAAGGCGTTATGGTAGAGGAGCCGCACCGGGATCTCGCGAGGCAGATCGACGATCTCGTACGTGCCGGAGGCCTGTGCTTTGGCCCAGGTGTCGCCGACCCCTTCCTGATCGGCCAGCATCGCCGCAAAGCCCAGGGCATCCGAGACCCGGACGCAGCCATGGCTCAGATGCCGTTGGCTGCGCCCGAACAATTCGGGGGCGGCCGTGTCGTGCAGGTAGATCGCCTGATCGTTCTTCATGTCGAACTTGACCAGACCCAGCGCATTGTCCGGCCCCGAGGGCTGCACCCAATAGCCGTTGATGCGGTGCATGGCCTTGGCCCGGACCGTCGCCCGGGAAACCGGGATCGACTTCGGCACCGTCCACGTCGGGTTGGCGACGAGGCGATAGATCGGCGAACCGAGTGGCGGGGTTTCCCGGTCAGGCTCTCCGACGATGACCTTGCGGCGATCGACCAGCTGCCCATCGCGATAATATTGCAGCTCGGCGGCCGCTGAGTTGACGTCGATGCGCGTGGCCGGCGGCGTTCGCGACAGCCAGCGTCGCCGCTCCAAGGCGACGGCGAGGGTGCGGGCACGGTCGCCAGGCCGGAGCGTCAGGACCCCCAGCGTATCGGGGCCGACGATCCCGTCCGCGCGGATGCCATAATCCCGTTGCAGTGCCTTCACCGCATCCGCGATGTCTTGGGTGTACAGGTCCGCCGGCGCCGCAGACGGTCGAACCGTCAGATAGCCATCGTCCGCCAGCTGGTCGGCGATCTCCGCCACCTGCGGATGGACGTCGCCGACGTGGATGCTCTGCGCCAGCGCGAGACCGGGCGTCGGGACGTCGGTCTGCCGGTTCGCTTCGAGATAGGCCTGGGACAACATCCTGTATTCCGGGTCGGCGGGAGCCAGTCCATCCAGCCATTGGGCAAGGCGGTTCTGACGGAGGGCATCGCGCAATGCTCCGGCCTGGACGGGCATGGGCCGCGCGATCGTGTAGACGTCGTGGAGCGATGACGGATCCACCAAGCCCTGCGCCAAGGCATCGGCGTACCGCATCGCATCCTTGGTATAGGCCTCGGCCGCCTCGGCTGCTGGCTGATCGTCGATATCGCGCGGCAGGAACGTCAGATGATCGAGACCGTGGCGGGTACGATCCGCCAGCGCCTGTCTCAGGGCGGCACGGTTCGCCCCGCTCCAGAGGCTTTGCCACTCCGATGGTGAAACGAGTGCGGCCTGCTCCCCCGATGGGGTCTGTGCCATCGCCGGAAACACGGGGATAAGCGCGATCGCGCCGAGCCATACGCAAAACGTCGGTGTCTTCATGCAAGGCCAACGAACGACGTCCCTCCTGCGCCTCACCGACCCTGGCAAGCGAGCCTCGATCCTTCTCGTGAACGACCTAAAGAGGATCGTTCGCCCACAATCGGCCAGTCTCGGTCAGGCCGACAGAAGCTTGCAGATGCAGCGGCTGCGTTCGAACTGCCCGCAGATGATGACGATCGCGGCGGTCAGCGGCACCGCGATCAGCGCGCCCGCGATACCCCAGACCCAGCTCCAGAAGGTCATGGCGACGATGATCGCCAGCGGCGACAGGCTGAGCTGCTTGCCCTGCAACAGCGGATAGACGACGTTGCTGATGGTCAGTTGCAGGATGACGAAGCCGACGAAGACGAGCGCGGGCATCTGCCATCCCCCGAATTGGACGAAGGCGAAGAGCACCGGCGGCACGATTCCGACGATGTTGCCGATCACCGGGACGAAATTGAGCAGGAAGTTGAGGATGCCCCAGACCAACGCCAGCTCAAGCCCGGTCATCCACGACCACAGGGCCGAGGCGACGCCGGTGAGGATGCTGGTGGCCAGCGTCGTGCCGAGATAGCGACGGACCTGCGCCGAGATGTCTTCGCCGGCGGCCAGCATGTCGCGGCGGTCGCCGCTTTCCGTCATCTCGTACAAACGACGCTTGAGCCGTGGCACTTCGGGCAGGCCGAGCATCACGATGATGCCGATGAACCCGACATAGGTGACGAACCCATAAACCCCGCCCGCCAGCAGCTGGAGCAGCGCCATGATCCGTTGGCGGTTGATGGTTCCCGCGATCGGCACGCCATGCTCGGCAGCCCATCCGGCAAGCCGGCTATATCCCTGCTCAAGGCTCGCCCAGTTCGTCGTGAGTGCGGCGAGGACCTGGCCGATCGACAGATAGACCGCTGCGGCAAAGGCGCCGAGGATCGCGATCAGCGACAGCAGCGTCAGCGTATAGGCCAGCCATGACGGCATGTGCCGCGCCAGCCTGCGCTTGAGCGGCCACAAGGCCGCGACGATGATCGCGGCGAAAGCGATCGGCATCGCGACCGCAAAGGCCGCCTTCAATGCCCCGATCAACACGACGGCCGCGATGAGCGTCATCAGTCGATTGCGATACCGATGTTCGGCCTGTCCGTCGCTCATGCGTCGCGTTCCTCGATAATGATGCCTGCCTGATCCATCGCTTCGGCGTTGAGGCGGCCGCCGAGCAGCAACGCCCAGGCGGACACCATCAGCCAGAGCATCAGGATGACCGCTGCGGACAACGATCCATACGTGTCATCGAACCGCGCGAGATGCGTGACGTAGAGGCGGAACACGAGGGTCGCCCCCACCCACATCGCGACGCCCGCGACCGTTCCGGGCAGGACCGATCGCCACGGTATGGCCGCCTCGCTCGCCGGCGCATAGCGATAGACCAGCATCAGGCCGAGGCCGGCCCCCAGCGTCAGCGATCCGAACAGGATGATGGTCGAGGCGAGCCGTGCCCCGGGCAGCCCGTCCGGAACATAGCTTTGCAGGAAGGCGAGCACCGACAGCGAGATCAGGGCGGTCAGCACCAGCCCCGCACATCCCAGCACCAGCAGCATCGCCGTGATCTGCCGGCGGAGTCCCCGGCGCTCGCGCTCGATGCGGAAGGCGAGGTTGATGCCGTGGAGCAGCGAGCGTCCCGCCCGCCGCGCGCTGAACAGCGCGATGCCCAGCGAGACGATGACCGTCACGCCGGCGGAATAGCCGGACAGCGTATCGCGCAATCCGCCCGCCACGATGTGTTGCGCGTCGCGCGGCAGGATCGCCGTCAGCGTCGCAAGATTGCGGGCCACCGTCGCGCCGGGGACGAACAGGCCATAGGCTCCGGCGATCAGGCCGACGAGCGGGACGAGGGCGAGAAAGGCGGCGAAGGCGATCGAGCTGGCCGCGATGCCGAAATCGTCCCGGAGGCCGCTGCGCACGGCGCGGACCGACAGCGCGACCCACTTGCCGCCGGACCCCAGCCGGCGTTGCAGATGGCGAGGCGATGCGAGCTGCCGCAGCGACGCGCTGATCGCCGCGGCGGCGGCCCTAGCCTTCCGCCGGTGCACCGACGAATACCGCGACCAGACAGAGGATGCCGACGGCGACGAAGCCGAGGCGATGCAGCATCGATCCTGCCTTGCTCCGGGCCGAGACCAGCAACGCCAGCACGCATTGCATCGCATAGAAGAGCGCAAAAGCGCGCGACGACAGCGCCACGACCTGGAACGGGTCGGTCAGCCAGACCACCAGCACCGCGAGCGCCCCGGCCAGGGTGAAGGCGAGCGGCACGCTGATCTTGCGCCGCGACACTTCATTGACCAGCCCGCCCGATCCGATCGAGTCCGCAACGGCGGCGCTGAGCTGGCTGGAGACGGCGCCGGCCAGAACGAAGATGCCGAGGGCCGGCGCGATGAATTCCATGATGTCGAGGATACCGGCCACCCCCTCGGTCGCCGCGGCGGGCGCGAGGAACGGCGTCAGCAGCGTGATGAAGGCGAGATAGATGGCGGACGCGATCCACTGCGCGTGACGCATCGTCCTGATCCGCAAGGCGGCGGCATAGTCATGCCCGAGATAGCGCGACGTCTCGAACCCCTGCACGGTGATGATCAGGCCGAGCAGCATCGGGATGCTCGCCCAGGAGATGCGCGCCGGCGGCAGCGGTTCGGTCATGCCGCCCCTGGCCCAGGCGATGCCGAGCGCGACCAGCATGCCGGCGATGATGCCGATCTTGATCGACACCGTCCCATGCGCGAGATGCTCGACCTTGCGCAGGCTCCCGCCCAGCGCCAGCAGCGTCATCAGCACGATGATGACCGTCACGATGATATTGGCGGCAACCGGCTGCCACGCCGGGTCGATGGCAACCGGCTTGAGCGTGAACTCGGCCAGCAGCTTCAGATAATAAGCGACCGAGACGGCATAGGCGAGCGCGAGGACGGCTTGGGTCAGACGCGCGACCCAGGCGATCGGATCGTGGAAGCGCGCCTCGGCAAGGTGGTTTTCGACATGGACGATGTTGAACCGGATCACCCAACCCGCCGCATAGGCGATGGCCAACAGAAGGCCCATGGCAAGGATGGCGGCACTGCCGAACTCGCGGGCGAGCAGCGGCCCGCAGATCAGAAAGCCCGACCCGATGATCGAGGCGAGCGGCGTCACCGTCGCGCGCCAGCCATCGCTGCGCGCGAACGGGCTGACGGTCAGTGCGAGCGTGACGATCAGGGCAACGCCCAGCGCGACGGCGACGATCATGCGACGCCCTCGGGCAGTGCGGTCGTAGTGTCTCGTCCGAGCCGGGCGTCAGTATGCAACGCCCCGCGACCGCCCGCAGCGGCACCCGGTCGACCGCGGCCGTCCACAGCAGCACTGCGATCGCACCTGCACGCCACTGCGAACAACCCGGTCGTTCGGCAGTGGCGGCGACCGGCAGGCCGGCCGCGCCCACTGCCCTTCCGTTCCCGGCGCTCGGGAATCCGGATCGACGTGGCGCCGGCTGCATGCGCCGGCTGATCCAGCGTTGCCATGGTATCCGCAGCGGCGATGACCGGCCGACAGGCTCGCGGCGGAGCGATGCGCATACCCCCGCCGTTCGCCCATATGCGTCCACGGGGCGCCTTTATCCGGCCGATGGCGAGGGTGGGGCGCGGCACCGGCGAGACCGGGGCGATCATGCGGTCCTGGACCCGGGCGACCGTCACGCCGTCAGCGGCAACGCCGGTGCGGCGCAGGAGCAGGTGGCCGGCAGCGGCGTCATTCATGCCCTTCAGCCATGTTCATCCGCCGTCCGGTCCGCGGTGTCCGCACGTCCGACAGGCCGTGCGCGGGGCGGATTGGCGCCGGCGGGCCAGCCTTCCCGCTGCAGCGTCCGGTCGCCGTCTGTCTCTTCGGTCTGGTCGTGGAAGAGGATCTGCTGCGTCGGGAACGGCAGGTCGATGCCATTGTCCGCCGCGGCCTGCCAGATCGCCAGGATGACGCGCGCGCGCAGGTGGACGAGGTTGGTCCGCTTGGAATCCGACCACCAGCGCGCCCGCAGCGTCACCGAGCTGGCGTCCAGTTCCCAGGGCAGTACCTCCGGCGCCGGGTCCGCCTCGACGCCGTCGACCTTGGCGATGGCTTCGGCCAAGACCGTCATCGCGCGATCGGGCTTGTCCCCATAGCCGATGCCGATGTCGAACTGGTCACGGCGCACCGGAAACGCCGTGTTGACCATCACGGGCGAGGTGTAGACGTCCGAATTGGGGATGATGACCCGGCGACCGTCATAGGTCTTGATAAGGGTCGCACGGCTCTGGATATGCTCGACGGTACCTTCGAAATCCTTGACCACGATCTGGTCGCCGCGCCGATAGGGGCGGTTGATGAGCAGCAGGATGCCGGCCAGCAGGTTCTGGAGGATGTCCTTGAACGCAAAGCCGATCGCGACCGAGCCGATACCGAGGCTGGAGATGATCGTCGCAGGCTTCACGCTCGGGAACACGATAACACAGGCGATCAGCACGGCCGCGGCCACGATCAGACCAAAGGTCAGCGAGGCGAGGACCCCGCCGAGGTCGACCAGCCCCTTGTGGTGGAAAGCCCGCCGAACGCCGTTTGCGATCAGCTTGCCGGCGAACCAGGCGATGATGACGAAGACGATGCCGCCGACGATGTTGGGCAATTGCAGGAAGAAGTCGTTCGATGCGACGTGCAGCTTCGCCGTAATCAGGTCGATCGGGTTTCTCGCCGGCGGCGGTGTGACGGACTGCATCGTTGCAGAACGGGGTGTCAAAATCGTTGTTCCGCAAGCGATACGGCTGGCCTCACGGAACAAGCCATGCGATCGCGAAACAGGTCGCCGCGCCGACGACGATGTTCATCGGCAGGCCGATCTTGACGAAATCGGCGAAACGATAGTCGGCCGCTGCATAGACCATGGTGTTGGTCTGATAGCCGATCGGCGTCGCGAAACTGGCCGATGCCGCGAACATGACCGTGACGATCAGCGCACGGGGATCATTGCCGCTCGCCTGGGCGAGGCCGATCGCGACCGGCGTCATGATGACGGCGACGGCGTTGTTCGTGACCGTCTCGGTCAACAGCGATGTCAGGAAATACAGGACCACGATCACGAGCAGCGGGGACAGTCCACCGATCCACGGTCCGATCGTATCGACGACGAGCTTCACCGTGCCGATCGCCTCCAGCCCGCTGCCGATGCCGAGCATCGCAAAGATGAGGACGAGGACGCTGCCGTCGATCGATCGCCACGCCTCTTCGGGATCGATGCAGCCGGTGACAAGCACGATGGCCACGCCGATCAGGGCGAGGAGAACGACCGGCATCGCACCGAGCGCCGCGAGCGCGATCACGCCGGCGAGCGTTCCGATCGCGATCGGGGCACGACGCCGGCGGAAGCGGCGGACGTGGCTGGTATCCTCCGCGATGAGGTTCGTGTTCTCGTGCAATGCCGCAAGAGCGCCGGCATCGGCGGCGACGAGCAGACTGTCGGCCGCGCGCAGGCGCACGCTGCCGAGGTCGGGTCCGGGCAGATGCCGGGCGCGCCCGATCCCGAGCACGCGGGCAGGCAGGTTGGACAGGAAGGGGATGTCGCGCAGCTCACGCCCCAGTGCGGGATGCGACGGCGCGATCGTGAGGCCGATCAGGCGCACGTCGTCGGCCCGCTCATCCTCGGCAAGGCGTATCGGACGACCGACATTCTGGAGGCCGACGATCACGCCCCGGCTGCGGGCGAGCCCGTCCAGTTCGTCGGCCGAACTGGCCACCACCAGGCGATCATCGCGGGTGATCCGCAGGTCGGGGGGCGGCTCGCGCAGCAATTCGCTGCCGCGCCTGATCGCGACAAGGCGGACGGCATCACGCTTGAGGAAGGACAGGTCCGCAAGGGGCGGGCGCTTCGCCGCTTCCTCCTCCGACAGCGTCAGCTCGGTCAGGTAGCGCAGCTGATGGCGGTCCGCGATGTCATTGTCCGGCCGCGAGGGCAGCAGCTTCGGTCCGAGCACCAGCATGGTGGCGATCCCGGCCGCCATGGCGACGAGGCCGACGCCGGTGATCTCGAAGATGCCGAATGGCGCCTGTCCGTTCGCGCGCGCGACGCCGTCCACCAGCAGGTTGGTCGAGGTGCCGATCAGCGTCAGCGTCCCGCCGAGGATCGAGAGGTAGGACAGAGGAATCAGCAGCCGGGTCGCCGGAATGCCGACGGTCTTCGCCAGTCGGCGCACCAGCGGGATGAGGACGATGACGACCGGCGTGTTGTTGATGAAGGCCGGGGCGGTCGCGGCCCCGGCGAGCATTTCGGCGACGGTCCGCCGCGGTGCTGCTGACGCGCGGCGGACGACGACACTGGCAAGCGCCTCGATCGTGCCGGTGCGGACCAATGCACCCGACAGGACGAAGAAGGCGGCGATCGTGATCGGCGCCGGATTGGCGAAGGCGGCCGTGACCAGGGCGGGGGTCAGCCAACCGCAGACGATCATCGCGCCGGCTCCGACAATTGCGATCGTGACCGGCGGAAAGCGTTCGCTCGCGAAAGCGGCGAACAGTGCAATGACGAATAGCAGACCGATCACCGGCTGATGCGCTTGGAGCGCTGATGCGATGACGTCGAACACATCCCCTCCCATTCTGGTCCGCTACGGCGTCATCAACGTGCGGCGGACCGATCGCCCCCGCCACCCGACGATATCGACGGGCAGCGCCCTGCCCGTCCAATGCTTTGATGCATCCGTTTGTCGAAAAGCATGAACCCAGACACCGTCCGCGACGTTCGTACGGCGTCAACAAGGAGGTACCATGTTCGAGAAGCTGCGGATCAAGGAGCATATGGAGATCGCCGGTTCGGACGGCGAGCACGTCGGCACCGTCGACAAGGTCGAGGGCGAGACGATCAAGCTGACCAAGACCGATTCGTCCGACCATCAGCATCACACGCTGCCGTTCGACATGGTCGACCGGATCGAGGACAATCGCATCTACCTGAAGGTCACCAAGGCAGAGGCGCAGGCAGCGAAGGCCTGACGTCCAGGGGCGCCACGAGCCCCAAGGGCTTGGTGGCGCTACCCTGACCGCGAACTCGAGGGCGGCCGATCATCGGCGACGCCCTCTTTATTTACCTCATCGCGTCCGGCCCGAAAAAGGGACGGACAAACCCCGGCCGATGGCGCCTTCGATCGCTGGTCAGGCTGTACCGGCGAGCCAGGCGGTGCCGTCACGCAAACGCCGCTTGTAATCGGGCTCGGCCAGCGCCGCGCGCAGCTCGTCGGCCCGGTGCCGGACCCGGCGCAGGTTGAAACCCTTCAATCCGTCATTCGCCAGCTCTTCGAGCTTGTCGGCATAAGCGCGGATCGTCGCGAGTCGATCGGGCTCGTCGCAGTCGAGCGACACCTCGCCGAGCGCATTGAGATAGCGCAGCGCCGCGACCATGTCGGCTGCGCAATATTGCGCGAGCGCGCCGAACGAACGATCCATCAGCGAGGCGAAGGTGACCGGATGGGCGATCACTCGCAGCGCACCGTCGTCGTCGACACGCAGGTGCGACGGCAGCGACCGGCCGGCGAGATCGGAAAGCGCCGCGCTCAGCCAGTCGAGGCAGGTCACGGCGGTGAAGGGATCGTTGACGCCGGGCGAGAGGGCGCGCGCGGCGATCTCGACCAGCTCGTCGACCAGAAAGCGCAGATCCTGCAAGGCGGAACGGCGCGATCCGATCGCGACGGCATCGCGGAGCGCGTCGGCGCATTTGTCGTCGCATCGTCCCGGCGGCCACGCTTCCACCAGCGCCCGGCCGATATGGACGAAGTCGCCGGGCTGATATTGCAGCCTCAGCACCAGCCCGTTCTCCCGAGCGACCCGCATCACCGTCTCGTCGTCGAGAAACTGGATATAGCCGGTGTCCTTCGCCGTCACGACGAAGCGATCCGCGCCCACCGCGGCATCGGCAGTATCACGGAAGGTGGCAGGCAGCTTCTCTGCGGTCGAGTCATGATCGTCGGGCGCCTCGCCGATGAAACGGGGGAAGCGATCGTCGATGCCGCGCAGCAGCCGGTCGCCGACATCTTCGATGACGCTGTTGATGTGGATCTTCGACGGGACGTGATGGATGAAGTAGATCAGCACCGCGATCGAGCAGAGTGCCAGCAGGACACCGACGAGCAGCGCCAGATTGGGCACGAAACCATAGCCGCCGGATTCCTCGGCCGAGCGGATCGTGCGCAGCACCAGCAGGCAGTAGAGGAACGTCGCGATGAAGGTGCCGAGCGTCACCTGATTGCCGCGGTCGCGCATGAAGTTGGTGAGCAGTCGCGGGCCGTATTGGCCCGACGCATAGACCACCGCCGCGATCGTCACCGAAAAGACGGTGCCGGCGACGGTGATCATCGATCCGCCGACCGACGACAGCACCTGCCGCGCCCCGTCGGGGTGCGAGGCATAGACCCAGGCATATCCGCCCATCCACGACGATCCGAGCGTCGCATCGAGCGTCACCATGCCGATGGCGAGCAGCACCGCGCCGATCGCCATGATCGTCGGCACGAACCAATAGCTGGAGCCGAGATAGTCGGCGAGACGAAGCAGGCCGGCTTTCATCGGCAGTACCTTTCGGAAAGACCCGGCCTATTCGGTCTGCCGGGTCTGAGGGGCCCAAAGAAGAGCGGCGGCCTGGTCGGCGACGATCGCGTCGCGCCGCTCCTGCCGCATCGTGGCCTCGTCCTTATCTGCCGCCCTGACCGCATCGGCACGGGCCCCGCCCCTGTCACGCACGTTATCGGACCGAGCGTCGTCGGAATTCCTGACGCGATCGGTGCGCCTGCCGGACGGGCCTTTCCCACAATGGCTCAACGGTAGAGCGGCAGGAAGACGCCGACCGCGATACTATCCGTCATGGGTCGACTCCCGAGAAAAAGGGCGAGACGCTCGCCCCGGCGCACCGAGCCCGCGATCCGGTCTAGAACAACCAAAGAGCCAATCCCCCGGTTCCGGCGAGCCCCTTCCGGGAAGCGACTGATGATCTTCGGGCGAGACGGTGCGCCCAATGCCGGATCAGCAGCCCACGTAGCGACGCAACATACTATGGCGTCGACGTCTTGCAGGACAGCCGCTCCGTCGCTTCGATCAACCGGGCAACGGCCATACCGTCGTAAGGCTTGGTGAAAAATACCCCGTCACCCGGCAGCTCCGACCTGTTCGGACGGCCCCTGCCGGACGCGATGATGAGCTGGATGTCAGGCCGACGCTCGTGCACCTTCCTCGCCAATACCAACCCGTCGAATGGGCCAGGCATATGAATGTCTGTGAACAGCACGGTGATCTCCGGATGCTGGTCGAGCGTACACAATGCGTCTTCGCCGCCGTCGGCTTCGATCACCGTGAACCCGACATCTTCGAGAACATCGACGGCATACATGCGGATCAGTGTCTCATCATCGACGACGAGGACGACGGCCGATGGGTGGGGACTATCCATCATGGGCCAACATGCCGCGCGTACGATACGTTCCGGATCGGAGCGACCTAACTCTCGACGATCGCTGCCAGCGATGAGCGCACCGTCCATCGGACACCGCTCGGTTCATAGTCGATGACCGCCTTGCCACCGAGATCGCGGCCGAGGCTCTGCATCAATCGTGTCCCGAAGCCGACCCGCGTCGGCTCCGTGACGACGGGTCCGCCATGCTCCTTCCAGACCAGCTCGAACACCGGTTCGGCCTCCTGGATCACGGTCCACCGCAAATCGACATGACCCTCCGGAACCGACAGGGCGCCATATTTGGTCGCGTTGGTGCCGAGTTCATGGAGCGCCATCGCCAGCGCAAGAGCGGCGCGTGCACTGAACCGGACCTGCGGGCCGGATACGCGGATACGCCGCGAGCGACCGCCCTGGAGCCGGATCGCACCGTCGACGATCGTATCGATCGGCGCGGCGGACCAGCTCGTCCGCGTGAGCAGATCGTGCGCTTCGCTCAGCACCTGGAGGCGATTGCCGATCGTGTCGCGCGCCTCGGCCGGCGTCGATGCGTTGCGCAGCGACTGGCTGACGATCGCCTGGACGATCGACAAGGTGTTCTTGATGCGATGCTGAAGCTCGTTGTTGAGCAGCGCCCGATGGTCCTCGGCGGCCCGCAGCTCGGTGACGTCTCGCACCGTTCCCAGAAAGCGTTTGGCCATGCCGACGACCACCGCCCCGATGGCATGGACATGGCGTTGACGCCCCGCCGCGTCGATCGTCCGGAACCCGACGTCGAGCATACCGTCCGTCGTCACCGCCTCGCGGACGACCGCGTTGACCCGCTCCCTGTCATCGGGATGGACCTGACGGATGAAGGAGTGCTGGAAATCGAGCGGCTCGTCGGGCGTATGACCGAGCAACTCCCGCGTGCGGGCATCCCATTGCAGGTTGCCGAGCTCGAGCGTCGACTCCCATGTGCCGAGCTCACCCGCCTCCAGCGCCAGGCGCATCCGGGTTTCGCTGTCCGCCAGCGCCAGCTCGGCCAGCTTGCGGTCGGTGGTATCGATCGCGACGCCGGGAAAGTGGGTCGCCTTGCCGCTGCCGTCATACGCGCAGCGCCCCTGCGCCATGACCCAGCGCACCGCCCCATCGTGGCGGAGGACCCGATATTCTTCGGCAAACTCCCCGGTTTCCGCGATACACTGGCGGATCGCCTCGGCCACCCGCTCGCGATCGTCGGGATGGATGCCGGCGACGAAGGTCGCCAGTGGCACCCCGCTTTCGCCGAGCTCCGGATCGACAGAATAGAAGGCGCAGAATTTGCTGTCGGCGCGCAGCGTATCGGTCCGACTGTCCCAGTCCCACGAACCGACGAAGCCCGCCGCTTCGAGGGCGATCTTGAACCGCTCCTCGATCGCCTTCAGCCGCTCATATTCCAGCCGCTGCTCGGTGCGGTCGCGCAGGATCTTGATGAAGCCGATCGGACGATCCGCTTCATCGGTCAGCGGCATCATCTCGCCATTGGCCCAGAAGCGTTCGCCGCCCTTGCGCAGATGCCAGCGCTCGTCCTTGCCGCGCCCCTGCGCCAGGGCGGCGCCCATTTCCTTTTCGGGGATGCCGTCGTCGCAGTCTTCCGGGGTGAAGAAGCGATGGCACGGCAAACCGCACATCTCCTGCTCGGTCCAGCCCATGATCCGCACCGCGCCCTCGTTCCAGCTCGTCACCGTGCCGTCGAGGCGCATCGACACGATCGCATAATCCACCGCACTGTCGAGGATGAAGCCGTGTCGCTGATCGACCTGCCGGCGATCGGCCAGCTGCTTGCGTGCGGTCAACAGGGCCATCACCTGGCGCGACAACGCCAACAACGCCTGCCGCTGGTCTGCGTTGAGCTGGCGTGGTTCATAATCGACGACGGCAAGGGTGCCGAGCTTCTCGCCATCGGAAGCGACCAGCGGCGCACCGGCATAGGACCGGAAACCGGCCTCTCCGGTGACGAGCGGATTACGGGCAAACCGGTCGTCGTTGTTCAGATCGGGAATCTCGAACACGCCATCCTGTTCGATGGCATGGGAGCTGATCGACCACGCACGGGGGATGTCGGCCAGATCCAAACCGATCGGCGCCTTGAACCACGTCCGCTGGTCATCGACCAGCGATATGAAGGCAATCGGCGTTCCGGCGACCTGCGCCGCGATACGGGTTATGTCATCGAGGCCCTGTTCGGTCTTTCCAGCCAGGACATCATAATCGGTCAGGGTCGCCAGACGGCGTCGTTCACCATCATAGGTGCTGCTGTTTTCGCTCATGGTCCCCCGTGCCAGTGCGAAAGCCCCCGAGGCGATCACCGTCTGATTCCAAGCCCATAAGACGCCTAGCACGATCCACTCGGGTCAGCGAGACATGGCAGGCACCGGTATGACGATGGAGGCGGAACGGCTCCATGGCGTCCCATTCGTCCTGCATCATGGGGCATGACGATCCTCCGGATCGGCCGGCGCGCAGCCGACTTCGAGGCATCGACGCCGCTCCGAACCCGGTCCGGTCGCCGATCGCGCCGTGACGTCTGGCGCTGATCGAGCCTCGAATCCGACATAGGCAATCCGCCGCGCCCATCGAACCGATCGAACGGGGTGGATGCTACCACGAGAGACCTCCCGCCGCGCTGCCGAAGGGGGTTTCGAACACCCTCTCCACGCCCCGATCCACGTCCGTGACGCCTGACGGGCAGGTGTTCGACCCGGCAATCGCCCTGTCCGTCCAGGCAGCGTGTATCGCGCGGCTCACCAGGGACGCTGCGGAACAGTTGGCGCGGCCGATGACCGCGCGGCCATCAGGCCATCGCCATCATCACCGATGTCGAGGCGAGCGCTCCCGCGAACAGCCGCCGCGCGGCCGGGCAGCCCTTTACCCGGCACGGCGCAAGGCGTGCGAGCTGATCCGGATCGGCGATCAGCTGACACAGCAGGGCCTCGTCGCCGTCAGGGCCGAACGGGCAGCCGCGGCACAGCGGCCGGCCGAGACAGGCCTCGCCCAGCGTCATCACGCTGTCGATCACCGGTGCGAGCATGTCATAGCCCAACGGCGCGAGCAGCGCGTGCAGCCGCTGCTGGACCGGACCACGCTCGTCGCGCGTGCGGCGCCAGCAGCGCGCGGCGCGGGCGATGACGGCGGGCGGCATCGTCATTGCCCCAGCCTCGGCCAGAGCCGACCGACCCACACGCAGTAGCGCGCATAATGCTCGCCGAACTGGTGACGCATCATCGCCTCCTCCTGCGGCACCCGCAGCCACCACATGGCGGCAAAGGCCGGAACGACGAGCAGCCCGGCGATGAGATTGTGGACCAGCAACGGCTGGCAGAAGGCCGCCAGCCAGATGCTGACGTACATCGGATGCCGCCACAGCGCGTAGACGCCGCCGGTGACGAGACGATGCCCTTCGCGCAACTCCAGCCCCGGACTCCAGTTGCGCCCGTATCGACCGGTCTCACATGCATCAGCCGCCCTCCAATCTGCTATTGCGAATCTATAGCAGATTGGAGGGCAAGATACTAGCTCCCCGACGCTCGCTCGCGACCGAGCCAGGCGGCGAACGCGGTGGCGCCGAGCACGGCGATACCGGTGCGCGCCTGGCCGCGCTTGCGGATCAGGCGCAGGCCGAGCGTCGCCGCCGCGCTGGTCACCAGCCCCGCCTTGCCGATGCCGGCGACCTGCCCGGCGCGGGCCATCGCCCGGCTCGCGCCGAACTCCTCCGCCGCGCTGACGGGTGCCGCCGCCGCCGCATCCTCGTGGCGTTCGCCCCGCTTGGCACCGTCACCGGCGACATGGTCGGCGACCCAGGAGCCACGCGTACCGAGCGGCTGCGGCGTGCCGGTGGTGGTATCGGCGGCAACCTGATGCTCGAATTCGGCGTTGAGCTCGGCGCCGACGATCAGAATGAAGGCGGACAGATACATCCAGGTCAGCATCACCACGACCGCGCTGAGCGAGCCGTAGGTCGCATTATAGTTGCCAAAATTCGCGACGTAGAGGCCGAAGCCGAGGCTGAGCAGCAGCCAGCCCGCCGCGCTGAACAGCGACCCGGGAGTCAGCCAGCGCCAGCGCGCCTGCGCCCGCGACGGCCCGAACCGGTAGAGCGCCGCCGCCGCCGACGAGCCGGCAAGCAGCAACAGCAGATAGGAAGCGAGCTTGCCACCGACGAGCACCACGCCCGGCGCGCCGGGCAGCAGCGCCTCGAGCTTGGCGAGCGCGGCGATCGCCAGTGCGGCGACCAACGCCACCACCACCGAAGCGGCGGTGATGCCGAGCGCGAGCAGATTGACCTTGATCAGCCCGCGCTTCTCCTCCTCCTCATAAGCGATGTTGAGCGCGGTGATCACCGCCCCCGCGCCATTGCGCGCGCCGAACAGTGCCAGCGCCAGCGCGATCAACAGGCCGAAGCCCTTCTTGCCGTCGGAGGATTGCACGACGCTGAGCAATTGCTCGCCGACCAGCCGGGCGGCATCCGCCGGCATCACCGCGGCGAGCCGGTTGACGTCGTCGATCACCGTCTGCGTATCGGCGATCAGGCCATAGCTCAGCACCGTGACGCCGAGCAGCGGCACCAGCGCAAGGAAGCCGTAGAAGGCGACCCCCGCGGCGATCAATCCGACATTGTCGCGGCCGGTTTCGTCCCAGGTGCGCTTGAGCACCGCCTTCCAGCCCCCGGCCGGCAGGGACCAGGGGCTGAGCGCCCGTTGCTGGCGGTTGTCCATGCTTTATTCCCCCGGTGTCCGATCGGCGCTCAGGCCGTACCAGGGTCGAACCGGCCGCGCCGCGCACGGTTCCGTTACGATGTCCTGCCGAAGCCCGAGGGCCTCCCCCGCGATGATTCGGCTCGACCTGCGACGCCTTGCCGGCCTGACGATCGGATATGGCCGTGATGCTGCTGCACGAGAGGGCGTCCGGCTCGGACGCGCGCGGGATGGCCGGCGCAATCGCCATGAGGTCGCGGATCGCCTACAAAGGCGATCACCCGGCACGGCTGATAGGATGGGAAGATAGGGTGGGGAGCTTCTGTTGCCCGGTGCTCCCCGTACCGCTGGATTCCCCTTCTGTTGCCCGGTGGGGTCCAACCGCGCTATTTTGGAGTAACCTTAGGCCGTGAGGCCCTCAGTTACGCCGCAATCGCGAGTGCTTCGTTATCGTTGGCACTTGTGTAATGGGCCGTTGCGGTGGTCCCATTCCGAGCGAAAGACAGCGCCCTTCAACACACGTCGATCCTAGTTCGGCCCCGTCATCGCGGCTGATCGCTCAACTGCGGTGGTGGAGCCGCCGGGTACTGCCCCCGGGTCCGCTGCGTCTATTCAACGCCACCGTTTATCGCCATAGCCGGCTGGAAGCCGGCAATCGTCATATAGGTGCAACGCGCCGCCGCCGCAATCCGCGCCTTTCACTCGCCACATTATCACGCCATAGGGCGCGCATCATGTTGACCCAGCGTTCCCGCTACGCGTTGCGCGCGATGCTGTTCCTCGCCCAGGCGCCGGTGGCGAGCCCGCCGATTCCGATGGGCCGGATCGCGATCGCCGCCAACGTCCCGCGCAAATTCCTCGAACTGATCCTCGCCGACCTGCGCGATGCCGGGCTGCTCACCAGCACGCGCGGCAAGATGGGCGGCTATGTCCTGTCCCGTCCCGCGCAGTTGATTTCGCTCGGCGAGGTGATCCGCGTCATCGAAGGGCCGCTCGCGCTCGTCCCCTGCGTCAGCCGCACCGCCTATCGGCCGTGCAAGGATTGCGTCAGCGAGGCGGATTGCGCGATCCGCCATGCGATGATGCGCGTCCGTGACGAAACCGCACGCATCCTCGACGGCACCAGCCTCGCCGACGCGACCGCCGAGCACCTCGTCGCGGCCTGACCGCACGTCAGACGCGCGGCCGTGCCTTCAGCTCGTCGCGGATTTCGCGCAGCAGCGTGACATCGGCGGGCTCGGCCGGCGCCGGCGCGGCAGGCTTGGGGATCAGCCGGTTCACCGCCCGGACGATCAGGAAGATGATGAAGGCGACGATCAGGAAATTCGCCGCCTGGGTGATGAACGCGCCATAGCCGAGCAGCGGCACGCCCGCCTTCTTGAGCGCGGCATAGTCGCTGAGCGATCCGGCGTAATTCGCCGGTACCGGCCCCATGCGAAGGAAATATCCGGAAAAGTCGAGTCCACCGAAAATCTTGCCGATCACCGGCATGATCACGTCCTCGGTCAGCGAGGTGACGATCCGGCCGAACGCCGCGCCGATGATCACCGCCACCGCCAGATCGAGCACGTTGCCGCGCGCGATGAACGTCTTGAACTCCTTGAGCATGATCCCGCGTCCCTCGTCAGCCATCCCAGAGGGAGCGAGACTAGGCGGCGATTTCCCCTTCGCCAAGCCCGTCCGCTGTCCTATATGCCTAGCACAGATACTTGAGGAGGATGTTCATGTCGTCGCTTCGACCCGTTGCCGCTTTCGCCCTGGCCGCCACCGCCTCGGTGTCGCTGGCCGGCTGCGGCATCAACTCGGTGCCGACGGCGGAGGAAAACGCCAAGGCGCGCTGGGCCGATGTCCAGAACCAATATCAGCGCCGCGCCGATCTGATCCCGAACCTCGTCGCCACGGTCAAGGCGGCCGGCGCGCAGGAGAAGGATATCCTGGTCCAGGTGACCCAGGCGCGCGCCAGCGCCAATCAGGTCAAACTGTCGGGCGATCAGCTGACCGATCCCGCCAAGGTGCAGCAGTTCGAGCGCGCGCAGAACAACGTGACGATGTCGTTGCAGCGGCTGCAGGAAGCCTATCCCGAGCTCAAGTCGCAGGGCAATTACACCACGCTGATGAGCCAGCTCGAAGGTACCGAGAACCGCATCACCATCGCGCGGCAGGATTACAACAATGCGGTGCAGGCCTATAACACGCGCATCCGCACCTTCCCCGATGCGGTCGGTGCGAAGATCTTCTACGGAGCCAAGCCGCTGACGCCGTTCGCCGCGACCGCGCCGGATGCCCAGAACGCGCCCACCGTCAACTTCGGGAATGCGAGCTGAGGGTGCCCGCCCCCCTTGCCCGGACCGCGACGCTGTGGCGGGCAGCGCTGCTGATGCTGCTGGCGTGGCTGATCGTCACGCCGGCGGCGGCGCAGACCTTCCCCAAGTTCACTGGCCTCGTCGTCGACGCCGCCGACGTGCTGCCGCCCGATCGGGAAGCGGCGCTGACCGCCAAGCTGGAGGCGTTGCAGAAGCAGACGCGCCGGCAATTGGTGGTCGCGACGATCCCGGACCTTCAGGGGTATCCGATAGCGGATTACGGCTATCGACTGGGGCGGAATTGGGGGGTTGGTCTTCGCGACGTCAACAATGGTGCGATTCTGATCGTGGCACCGAACGGCGCCGCCGGGCAACGGGGCGTGCGGGTTGAAGTCGGCCGAGGAATGGAGCCGATCATCACCGACGCTCTAAGCAGTGTCATCATCAACCAGACTATGATCCCCAAACTTCGGGCCGGCGACATTCCCGGAGCGATCAGCGCAGGCGTCGACGAGCTTGCGCGTCAAATGCAGGCAAGTCCCGAAGAGGCCCGGTCGAGACTCGACGCCGCGGCCAAGCAATATGATGCCACGCATCGGCGTAGCCGCACCAGCCAGAGCGGCGGCGGCGTGCCGTTCGGCGTGATCATCTGGGGAATCATTCTGCTGTTCGTGCTGGTGCCACTGTTGCGCGGCCGGAAACGTGCCGGCCCGTGGGGCCGACGCTATGACCATGATGGCGGCAGTGCGCTGCCGATCGTGCTGTGGGGTCTCGCTAATGAGATCGGCCGTTCGTCGCAGGGCGGTGGCTGGAGCAGCGGCGGTGGCGGCGGATCAGGCGGCGACGGCGACGGCAGCTGGGGCGGCGGCGGCTTCACCGGCGGCGGCGGCGGCGATTTCGGCGGCGGCGGCGCGTCTGGGAGTTGGTAGGATGGAACTGACCGACGATGATCGCGCGCGCGTCGCCGCCGCCGTAGCGCTGGCCGAGCGCAGCACCGCCGGCGAGATCGTCACGATCGTCGCGCGACGCAGCGACAAATATCATGACGTCGCCCTGCACTGGGCGGTGCTCGCCATGCTGCTCGTGCTGGCGCTGCTCGCGCTGGTCCCGACCGCGGCGGTGTGGCTGCACGGGCTGGTTGCCGACCCGTGGGAGGGCGCGCCGAGCGCGGGGAGCCTGTTCACCGTCGCGCTGGTGCTGCTCGCCGTCACCTTCCTCGTCGTGCGGCTGGCGCTCGCCTGGATGCCGCTGCGGCTGGCGCTGACGCCGGGCAGCACCGCCGCCCGCCGCGTGCACGAGCGTGCCCGGTTGCTGTTCCGCACCGCCGCCGAGGCCCGCACGCTCGAGGCGACGGGCGTACTCGTCTACCTCTCGCTCGACGAACATCGCGCAGAGATCATCGCCGATCATTCCATTCACAAGCGCGTAGCGCCCGACATCTGGGGCGCGGCGATGGCGGCACTGATCGCGGCGACCCGTGACGGCCGCCCCGGCGACGGCATGGCCGAGGCGGTGCGCCAGATCGGCCTCGTCCTCGCCGAGCAATTCCCGCCGCGCGCCGACGACACCAACGAACTGCCGGATCGATTGATCGAGCTATGACCACCGATTCCACCGTCTGGACGGGCAAATATCTCTCGGTCAAAAAGGCCGGGACCTGGGAATATGCCGAGCGCGTCGGCGCGATCGCCGCGGCGGTGATCGTCGCGATCGACGGCGACGGACAAGTGCTGCTCGTCGAACAGCATCGCGTGCCGCTCGGGCGGACTTGCCTCGAACTGCCCGCCGGACTGGTCGGCGACGAGAGCGCGGGCGAAAGCGTCGCCGACGCGGCCCGGCGCGAGCTCGAGGAGGAGACCGGCTATCACGCCGCCGTCGTCGAGGAACGCGGTGAATTCTACTCGTCGCCGGGGATGACGTCGGAAAGCTTCACCTTGGTGCTGGCGACCGGACTGACCCGCACCGGTGACGGCGGCGGCGATGCGCAGGAGAATATCACCGTCCACCGGGTCGCGCCGGAATCGGTGGCCGGTTTCGTCGCGGCGAAACGGCGCGAGGGCGTCGCGATCGACGCGAAGATGCTGCTGCTGCTCGGCAGCGGGCTGATGGATGAGGTGATCGGGCGGTAGCGCGGGGATGGCGCGCATGGCGCCAGTCTTCATGAATACGGCCGAAAGCGGGATCTCTGCCTAGGTCGTTCTGGCAAGCGACCCGAGATACCCATGCCGGCGAGACCTTTGCGAAGTCTCGGAGTTGGCCGGAGACGCGTCGTCATCCCGGACGCGTTCCGAGGTCCACCGAGCCGCGAAATATCCGGCCTACGCTCGTGCGGGACCGCGGATGCCGGACCACGTCCGGCAGGACGGCGAAGGTTTGCAGAGGTTCCGCAAGAGCGGGGATCACCGAGCAGGCAGAGCAACGGCTCTTTGTTCCTGGAACCCTGGACTCCTGCCTGCGCAGAAGTACGGGAGCGGCCGTTATCCGCCGGCTTGCGCGCCCAACCTTACCGGAAATTGTCCGCGTAGGCCTGCAGCTTCAGCTTGCGCTCCGGCGCCGGGATCAGCTCGTAGTCGAAGCCCTGCGCCTCGCAATAGGCGATCGCCGCCTCCTGCGTCGGGAAGCTCAGCCGTACCTGCTCGCGCGTGTCGCCGCTGCCGGCCCAGCCGGTGAGCGGATCGGGACGCTTGGGTTCGGCGGGCTCGAATTCGAGGCTCCACGTCATCGTCCGGGCTTTGCCGGACTGCATCGCATTCTTGGGGCGCTGGAAGATACGGGCGGTAGGCATGGCGGTTCCTTAGCGTGTCCCGAGGCTGCGTGCATCCGCCTTTTTGGTGCGCAGCGTCGCCGCCGCCGCGGCGGGATCGTCGGGCCAGGGATGTTTGGGGTAGCGACCGCGCATCTCCTTGGCGACGGCGTTCCAGCTGCCCGCCCAGAAGCCGGGCAGATCGCGCGTCGTCTGGATCGGCCGGCCGGCGGGCGAGGTCAGGCTGAGCACCAGCGGCACGCGCTGCGACCCGATGCTCGGATGCTCGGCCAGACCGAACAGCGCCTGGACGCGCAGCTCGACCTTCGGCCCGCCCTCGGCCGCATAGTCGATGGCGTGCGTGCTGCCCGCCGGGCTGGTGAAATCGGCGGGGGCGAGCCGGTCGACCTGCCGCATCCCGTCCCAGCCGATCAGCGCGCGCAGCGCATCGGTCAGCGCGCCGCCCGGGATCGCGTCGAGCCGCCGGCGCCCGGCGAGCAGCGGCGGCAGCCATTCGTCGAGCCGCTCGACGAGCAACGCGTCGATGTCGATGCCGGCATAACGCGCGCGCGCCTTGAGCGCCTCGCCGCTCTCGCGCCACGGCAGCAGGTCGAGCCCATGCGTCCGCACCCCGTCGAGCAGCGCATCGGCGATCGCGGCGGGATCGGCCTGCGAATCGGGTCCGGACGACAGTCGCAGCGCGCCGAGCCGTCGCTCGCGCAGCGTCGTCACGCCGCCGGTCGCGGGGTCGAAGTCGACGGTGCGCCGCGTCTCGATCCGCGCGCCGAACAATCGCTCGATCGTCGCCAGCGTGATCGGCGCCGCCGCGAGGATGCGCGCGCCCGAGGCGGCGCCCTGCGTCTCCGCCACCGCCAGCCAGGCGTGCCGCGCCAGCGCGCTGGTCGGATCGAGGCGGAAGCCGCGCCCGCCGGCCGACGCCCAATGTTCGCCGCTCGCGTCGCGGGCGCGGGCAATCCGGTCGGGAAAGGCAAGCGCGATCGGCACCTCGATCGCCTCGTCGCTGCCCTCGCCCCCGCCGACCAGCTTCGCCCAGCGCGTGGCGAGCTGGCGCGCCGCCTGCGCCTTGGTGCCGCGCTCGCCCCGCCAGCGGCGCAGTCGCGATTCGAGATCGGCGTCGCTGCCGCCAAGTCCGCGCTCGCTGAGCAGCACCGCGACCTCGGCGGCAATCCGCCCCTGCCCCATGTCACCGGCGCGCAGCAGCATATGCGCGAGCCGTGGCGGCATCGGCAGCGTGGCGATGCGGCGGCCATGCGCGGTCGGGCGGCCATCGGCGTCGATCGCCTCCAGCGCGGTCAGCCGCTCGCGCGCCTCCGCCACCGCAGCGGCGGGCGGCGGATCGAGGAAGGCGAGATCGCGCGGATCATTGACGCCCCACAAGGCCGCGGCGAGCACCAGCCCCGACAGGTCGGCTTCCAGGATCTCCGGCGGATCGAAGCGCGGCAGGCCGCCCGTCCCCGCCTCTTCCCACAGACGATAGGCGACGCCGGGGCCGAGCCGCGCGGCGCGACCGGCACGCTGCGTCACCGCCGCCTGACTGGCACGCTCGGTGACGAGCCGGGTCATCCCCGCCGCGCGGTCGTAACGCGGCCGGCGGGCCAGCCCCGAATCGACGACGATGCGGATGCCGTCGAGCGTCAGGCTGGTCTCGGCGATCGAGGTGGCGAGCACCAGCTTGCGCCGGCCGTCGGGTTCGGGCCGGATCGCGGCCCGCTGCGCGGCGGGATCGAGGCTGCCGTGCAACTGATGCAGGACGATGGCGTCGGGCAGGTCGGCGAGTCGCTCGGCGGTGCGCTCGATCTCGGCGACGCCGGGCAGGAAGGCGAGCAGCCCGCCCTCCGCCTCGGCGAGCGCGCGGCGGATCGCCGAGGCCATCACGTCCTCGATCCGTGCGTCGCCGCTGCGGCCGAGATGGCGGAGGGCGAGCGGATGGCTGCGCCCTTCGCTCTCGATCACCGGCGCATCGCCGAGCAACGCCGCGAAGCGCGCGCCGTCGAGCGTCGCCGACATCGCGACGATGCGCAGATCGGGGCGCAGCGCCGCCTGCGCATCGAGCGCGAGCGCGAGGCCGAAGTCGCCGTCGAGGCTGCGCTCGTGCACCTCGTCGAACAGCACCGCGGCGACGCCGGCGAGTTCGGGATCGGCCTGGATGCGCGCGACGAAGATGCCCTCGGTCACCACGGTCACCCGCGTCGTCGCCGAGCGGCGGCTGTCCATCCGCGTCGCATAGCCATAGGTGCCGCCGACCGCCTCTCCGGCAAGCGCCGCCATCCGCTCCGCCGCGGCACGCGCGGCGAGCCGGCGCGGCGACAGCAGCAGGATCTCGCCGTCGCACCACGGCTCGGCGAGCAGCGCGGACGCCACCGCCGTCGTCTTGCCCGCGCCGGGCGGCGCGACCAGCACGGCGTTGGCGCCGGCCCGCAGCGCGGCAAGCAGATCGGGCAGGACGGCGAGGATCGGCAGGTCGGTCACGATCGCGCCGCCATGGCATGGATCGCACCGCGACGCGACATCCGCCGTCTGCTAAGGCCGGGACGCAAGCATGAAGGAGACGATTATGGGTCTGTTGGACGGCATCCTCGGCCAAGTGGCCGGCAATCCGGAAATCGCCAATCTCGCCGAACGCATCGGCTTGTCGCCCGAACAGGTGACGGCGGCGATCGCGGCGCTCGGCGCGGCGCATACCCAGCCCGGCGACACCGTCGCGGGCGCGGCGGACTCGACCGGTCTATCGCCGGACGTCCTGCAGCAGATCCTGGCGCATCTCGGCGGCGAAGGCGCGCTTGGTCGCCTCGGCGCGTTGCTCGGCGGGGCAGAAGGCGCCGATGGCTCGGGCGGCCTCGGCAGCATGCTCGGCGGGCTGTTCGGCAAGGCCTGATCCCGGCGTCACGCCGGAATGGCGATCGCGCACGTCCTAGTATCTCCTGCCCGCGCGATGGTAAGCAGCCGCGGGCAGCGAGGCACGATCATTGAGCGGACATGCGCACGACCATTCGCACGGTCATCATCACGGACACGACCATAAGGGCCACAGCCACGGGCATGGCCACGGCCACAGCCACGCGCCGGCATCGTTCGACCGCGCCTTCGCGATCGGCATCGCGCTCAACATCGCCTATGTCGTCGCCGAAAGCGGCGCGGGCCTGTGGACCGGATCGGTCGCGCTGCTCGCCGATGCCGGGCACAATCTGTCCGACGTGCTCGGCCTCGCCGTCGCCTGGGGCGGCGCGGCGCTGGCGCGGAGCGCGCCGACCAAGCGCTTCACCTACGGGCTGAAGGGATCGACGATCCTCGCCGCGCTCGCCAATGCGGTGTTCCTGCTCGTCGCGCTCGGCGCGATCGTCACCGAGGCGGTGCAGCGGCTCGGCAATCCGCCGGCGGTGACCGGGCTCACCGTCTCGCTGGTCGCGGGAATCGGCATTGCGATCAACGCCTTCACCGCGTGGCTGTTCGCGCGCGGGCGCAAGGGCGATATCAATATCCGCGGCGCCTATCTGCATATGCTGAGCGATGCCCTGGTCTCGGCAGGCGTGGTCGCGGCCGGCATCGCGATCTGGGCGACGGGGTTCGGCTGGATCGATCCGCTGGTCAGCCTCGTCATCGCCGCGCTGATCTTCTGGCAGACCTGGGGCCTGCTGCGCGAGACGGTCGAGATGTCGCTCGCCGCGGTGCCGCGCGCGATCGACTATGACGCAGTGACCGAGGCGCTGGAGGCGCTGCCCGGCGTGGCGCGGGTGCACGATCTGCACATCTGGCCGATGTCGACCACCGAACCGGTGCTGACCGCGCATCTGGTGATGCCGGAGGGGCATCCGGGCGACGGCTTCCTCGTCGCGGCGCGCACGATGCTGCGGGAGCGATTCGCGATCGGGCATGCGACGTTGCAGGTGGAGATGGGCGGCGAGTGCGCGGCGTGCTGAGGGGGTGACAGACGCCTCCGACGTCATCATCCCCGCGGCGGCAAAACCTCTGCAAAAATCCTTGCGCCGCCCTCACCCCGGAGCTGTTCCGGGCCAATATACCGCAAAACGAACGGCTTATGCTCCTGCGGAGCCGTGGATGCCGGAGCAAGTCCAGCGTGACGGAAGGGAGAGCGCCCCTCCCCTCAATAGGCCCGTGCCACCGCGAATTCGACCGCTTCGATCATCGCGTCCTTCGCCTTGCTGTTGGCGAAGCTGCCGATCGCGTCGATCGCGCGCTGGCCGTAGTGGCGGGCACGCGCCAGCGTATCGTCGACCGAGCGGGTGCGGCGAACCAGATCTATCGCCCGCGCGAAATCCTCGTCCGACTGGCGCCGGCCCTCGATCGCGTCCTTCCAGAACTTGCGGTCGTCGGCATCGCCGCGCGCATAAGCGAGGATCACCGGCAGCGTCATCTTGCCTTCGCGGAAGTCGTCGCCTGCGTCCTTGCCCATCGTTCCGGCGTCCGACACGTAATCGATCGCGTCGTCGACGAGCTGGAAGGCGATGCCGAGATTGCGGCCATAAGCGTCGAGCGCTAGTTCCTCGCCTTCGGGTCGTTCGGCGACCACCGCGGCGATGCGGCAGGCCGCGGCGAACAGCGCCGCGGTCTTGGCGTTGATGATGTCGAGATAGCGATCCTCGCCCAGATCGACGCGCCGCGCCGCGGTGAGCTGGTTGACCTCGCCCTCGGCGATCACCGCGCTGGCGTTCGACAGGATCTTCAGGACCTTGAGGCTGCCGTCCTCGACCATCAGCTCGAAGCTGCGGCTGAACAGGAAGTCGCCGACCAGCACGCTCGCCGGATTGCCCCAGATGATGTTGGCGGTACGCTTGCCGCGGCGCAGATCGGAGCCGTCGACCACGTCGTCGTGCAACAACGTCGCGGTGTGGATGAATTCGACCGAGGCGGCGAGCCGGTGGTGGCGCGTGCCGGTGTAACCGATCAGCCGCGCGCTGCTCAGCGTCAGCATCGGTCGCATCCGTTTGCCGCCGCCGGCGATCAGATGGCCGGCAAGTTCCGGTATCAGCGGAATTTGCGACTGCATGCGATCGAGGATCACCGTGTTGACGGCGTTCATGTCCCCGGCGACGAGCTGGAGCAGGGGCTCGAGCGACGGCGTGCGGTTGTCGAGGCGGTGGATGGTGGCGGTCATCTCGCCCCGCGCTCTGCCGGGTGCGCGAGGCGAACGCAAGCCTTGCTCGCAGACGCAACACATACCATGGAGGCGACGGGCCGACCGGAGGAGCCAGGCGTGAGCGACGACGTGTTGCAGGGGTATCGCAAGAGCATCGACAATATCGACGCGGCGCTCGTCCATCTGCTCGCCGAGCGGTTCAAGGTGACGCAGGCGGTCGGCCGCCACAAGGCGACGAGCGGCCTGCCCGCCGCCGATCCCGGCCGTGAGGAGCGGCAGATCGCCCGGCTGCGCCGGCTCGCCGAAGAGGCGGAGCTCGATCCTGAGTTCAGCGAGAAGTTCCTGCGCTTCATCATCGACGAGGTGATCCGCCACCACCAGCAACTGGCCGGCTGAGCGCACCACGATCCCGTGCCAGCCCTGTCCAATCCTCTCCGCCCCTTGCCGGGCCGCGCCCCCTGCCCCCGCCCCGGTCCCGCCGGGAGCTGCGGCTGATGGCGGGCGTGTTCATCGCGGTCGAAGGCGTCGACGGGTCCGGCAAGACCGGCGTCGTCCGCCGGCTCGTCGCCGGATTGCAGGCGCGCGGCCATGACGTGGTCGGCACGCGCGAACCGGGCGGCACGCCGCAGGGGGAGGCGCTGCGCAGCCTGCTGCTCGCCGGCGAGGACGCGACCTGGGATCCGCGCGCGGAGCTGCTGCTGATGACCGCGGCGCGCGTCCAGCATGTCGCGCGCGTCGTGCTGCCCGCGGTCAGCGCCGGACGCGTCGTCGTCTCGGATCGCTACGTCGGCTCGACGCTCGCCTATCAGGGCGCGGGGCGCGGCATGTCGGAGGCGCTGATCCGCGACCTTCATGCCGCGGTCACCGACGATCTCTGGCCCGACCTGACGCTGGTGCTCGACGTCGATCCGACGATCGGCCTGACGCGCAGCCGCAAGCGCCTGAGCGACGGGGCGATCGACGAAGGGCGGTTCGAGAGCCTCGACCTCGCCTTCCATCAGCGCATCCGCGAGGCGTTCCTTGCCCAGGCGAACGCCTCGCCCGATCGCCATGCGGTGATCGACGCGAGCGGCGCGCCCGGCGCGGTCCAGGCGCAGGCGCTCGCCGCCGCCGAACGCTTTCTCGCGCGCGCCGGCTAGCGGCCGGTCCAGGCGCCCGGACGCTTCTCGACGAAGGCGGCCATGCCTTCCTGCTTGTCGGCGGTGGCGAACAGGGCGTGGAACAGCCGCCGTTCGAACTGGACGCCCTGCGCCAGCGTCGTCTCGAACGCGGCGTTGACCATCTCCTTGTTGGCGAGCACCGCGAGCGGCGCCATCGCCGCGATCGTCGCGGCGGTCTTCATCGCCTCCTCGACCAGATCGGCGGCGGGAACGATGCGGCTGACCAGCCCGGCGCGCTCCGCCTCGGCGGCGTCCATCATCCGGCCGGTCAGGCACATTTCCATCGCCTTGGCCTTGCCGACCGCGCGCGCCAGCCGTTGCGACCCACCCATGCCGGGGCTGACCGCGAGCTTGATCTCGGGCTGGCCGAATTTGGCGGTCTCCGCGGCGAGGATGAAATCGCACATCATCGCCAGCTCGCAGCCGCCGCCGAGCGCATAGCCGGCGACCGCGGCGATGATCGGCTTGCGCGTCGCGGTGAGCCGTTCGTAGCCCGAAAAGTGGTTGCGGCCATAGACGGCGGCGAAGTCGAGCGGCTGCATCTCCTTGATGTCCGCCCCCGCGGCAAAGGCCTTGGCGCTGCCGGTGAGCACCGCGCAGCCCTGCCCGTCGTCGGCGTCGAAGTCGGCGAGCGCGGCGAGCAGATCGTCCAGTACCTGTGCGTTAAGCGCATTGAGCGCCTCCGGCCGGTTGAGCGTGATCAGCGTGACGCGCTCGCGCCGTTCGACGAGGATGGTGGCATAGTCGGACATCGGGCTCTCCTTTTGCCGCGCGTCTTGGCGCGTGACCGCGGCAACGTCCATCCCGAACGGTCAGAAGCGGAAGCTGAGCCAGCCGGCCATGAAGTCGGAGCTCTTGAACCCGGCCTTGCTCAGCGACGGGCCGGCGGCGAGATGCTCGTAGCGGCCGGTGAATGACAGCCGCGGGCTGATCGCCCAGATCGCCTGCAGGCGCATGACGTCGCCGATCTTGGCATCGCCGATGCGCTGCGTCCCCGCGAACGGCTGGCCGTTGGCGCGATAGACCGCGTCGGTGACGCTGTCGCGCCAGGCGAGCTGATATTCGGCGGTGACGCGCACCCGTTTGAGCGGCGAGACGGTGACGTTCGGCGCGACCGCGATCAGGTTCGATGCGGTGAGGAACAGGCCATAGCTGTAATAGATGTTGTTGCCGAAGGGCGCATAGGCATCGCGCAGCTTGCCGTTGCCATAGCCGCCACCGCCGCTCGCATAATCGAAGTGGATGCCGATGCGCGGCGCGGTCGCCGGCTTGCCGAGGCGATAGGTCTGCGCGAGGAAGACCTGCCAGGCGTCGATATCCTGATCGATATAGCGGCCGGACTGGTGGTTGACCGTCCAGTCGATCGTCAGCGGCCCGGCATCGCCATAAAGGCGCGTCCCGGCGTAATAACGCGTCGCCGGCCCGATCCGCCCGCCCCACGCGCCGACGCTGTTGCGCCGCCGCCAGAAGAACGGATCGACATAGAGTTTCGAGCCGCCGAACCAGTGCGTCGGCGCGGCAAAGCCGAAGGTCACGCCGGAGAAGCGCCGGGCGGGATCGCTGATGTCGTCCTCCGCGCCGAGATCGCCATATTGCGTCGGCTTGAGGTCGAACAGGTCGACGCGCACGCGGCGGCCGCGTGCCCAGGCACGGATGCCGTTGAGCGTGTAGCGGATCGTATTGTTGTCGCGCTGCGAGACGAGCAGATTGGCGCCGTCGGTGAATTCCTGCCGCCCGTAGCGCGCGCCGATCGCGACACCGGAAACCTCGGCATCTCCCTCGACGAACGCCTGCTGGACGACGAGGTCGTTGCGCAACGTCGCGGCGGGCACGCCGAGTTCGACGCCGGAGATGCCGCCGTGCGCGATCTCGGCGAAGGCGCGGAAATGCGGACCGACGTGGAGATCGGCACCTCCCACCAGCCGGTTGATGTCCTGCCGCTGCGCGCGCGAATCGCGCAGATTGGGGTTGGTGGTGTGGTTCACCCGCAGCCGCGCCTCGCCCGACAGCGTCAGATAGACGTCGCCATCGGCATCGATCGGCAGGAATTTGAGCCGGTCGAGGATATCATGGCGCTTGGCCGGATCACGATAGCTGCTCCAATCCTCCGCCCAGCGCGACAGGTTGAAGCCGTTGGTGGTGGCGCCGTCGCCGGCCGCGGCCGAAGGGTAGCTGGTGACGGTCGGCGTCGCCGGATTGCGCGTCTGCCCCGCTTCGCTCGGCGGGACGTTAGTCTGGGCGATCGCGCCGGTCGCGAGGACGAGCGAGGCGGTGGCGCCGGCGAGGGCGCAGCTGCGGTAGATCATGATCGGTCCTTAGGCGGCGGGAACGGCGTCGGCGGGAAGCTGATCGACGCGCAACGCGCGGCCGTGCAGCGCGGCGTCGAGCTGGGCGTGGTCGAGCCGCCCCTCCCAGCGCGAGACGACCACCGTCGCCACCGCATTGCCGATGAAATTGGTCAGGCTGCGGCATTCGCTCATGAAGCGGTCGACGCCGAGGATCAGCGCCATGCCGGCGACCGGTACGCTCGGCACGATCGACAGGGTCGCGGCGAGCGTGATGAAGCCCGCCCCGGTCACCCCCGCCGCGCCCTTCGACGACAGCATCGCGACGCCGAGCAGCAGCAATTGCTGGCCGAGCGTCAGGTCGACGTTGCACGCCTGCGCGATGAACAGCGCCGCCAAGGTCATGTAGATGTTGGTGCCGTCGAGGTTGAACGAATAGCCGGTCGGCACGACCAGCCCGACGATCGACTTGGGGCAGCCGGCGCGTTCCATCTTCTCGATCAACGCCGGCAGCGCGCTTTCCGACGAGGAGGTGCCGAGCACCAGCAGCAGCTCCGCCTTGAGGTAGGCGATCAGCCGCAGGATCGAAAAGCCGCACAGCCGGCTCATCGCCCCGAGCACCACCAGCACGAACAGCAGGGAGGTGAAGTAGAAGGTGCCGACCAGCAGCGCGAGATTGGCGAGCGTGCCGACGCCATATTTGCCGATGGTGAAGGCCATCGCGCCGAACGCCCCGATCGGCGCCGCCTTCATGACGATGCTGACCACCTTGAAGAAGGCGAGCGAGATATCCTCCAGCACGTGCAGCACCTTGGTGCCGCGATCGCCGATCAGCGCCAGCGCGATGCCGAACAGGATCGAGACGAACAGCGTCTGGAGGATATTGCCCTCGGTCAGCGACGACAGGAAGGTGTCGGGGATGATGCCGGTGAGGAAGCCGGTGATCGTCGATTCATGCGCCTTCTCGGCGAATTCGGCGACCTTGCTCGTGTCGAGGCTGGCAGGATCGATGTTGAGCCCCGCGCCGGGCCGGACGACATTGGCGACGATCAGGCCGACGATCAGCGCCAGCGTCGAGAAGAACAGGAAATAGAGGAACGCCTTGCCTGCGACGCGGCCGACCGCGCCGAGATCGCGCATCCCCGCGATGCCGGTGACGATGGTGAGGAAGATCACCGGCGCGATCACCATCTTGACCAGTTTGATGAAGGCATCGCCGATCGGCTTCATCGCCTCGCCGGTCTGCGGCGCGAAATGGCCGAGCAGCACGCCGGCGACGATCGCGATCAGTACCTGCAGGTACAGCTGCTTGTACCACGGCCTGGCGGCGGGCGGTGCGACGGGACCTCCGGACGGCGTCGCGGCGACGGTGATGCTCATGAGATGCCTTTCATCCTCTGTAACGGCGCGTACCGGCTCTTGCTGGCCGTGGAGCGTCGCAGGAGAATGCCGTGTCCCGCCCGCCGCAGGCAATGACCACAGCGAATGATTAAAACCATTGTATTACAGTGACTTAGCGATCATCGCAGCGACAGGTGGCGCGATGGTCGGGGAGCGTCGCGGCGAATGTGTGCCGAAAGTTGCACAGCGCTGCGTTACAGCGGCAACTCGCCCGACCGGCGCTCCAGCGCGAGCAGCGTCGCCTTCGCCTTCAGCCCGCCCGCGAAGCCGGTAAGCTGGCCGGTGCTGCCGACGACGCGGTGGCAGGGTGCGATGATCGACAGCGGGTTGCGTCCGTTCGCGGCGCCGACCGCCCGCGATGCCGCGGGTCGTCCGATCGCGCGGGCCAGCGCGCCGTAACTGCGCGTCTCGCCATAAGGGATGGTCAGCAGCGCCGCCCACACCTCGCGCTGGAACGCCGTGCCGCGCCAGTCGAGCGGCAGGTCGAACGTCCTGCGGCCGCCATCGAAATAGCTGCGCAACTGCCCCGCCGTGGCGACGAGGATCGGGTGATCCGCTGCCGCCGTCGCCGGCTCGAGCGCGACCCTTCGCGGATCGTCATCGGGCCACAGCACCGCAACCAGCCCGACGTCGCTCGCGACCAGCGTCAGCGTGCCGACGGGCGATTCGAGCGAAGCGGTGGCGAGCGGCATGGCAGCGGTATAGCAGCAGCGGCGGCCGCGCGGGACTGGGGGATTGCAAGGCACGGTAGCGACAGAGCAGCGATCGCGGCACCGGCATGATCGCGGCGGTGCGTTCTTCCTGCCACTCGGCCACATAATATCACGAAGCAGCAATCGTCCGACATCTGCGCTGGTCCGAACAGCTCGCGCGAGCCTCCGCGACGAACGGCAGCGACACCACGGCAGCGGTCATAAACACCGCATATCAACGCTTTCCTGCCCCCTGCCCGCGCATCTACGACCATGACCTTATGTCTTACTTATCGACATTCCGGCCGCGCTTTGGTAGCGCCACCATAACAGACGGACGCCGCGGCGGCCGACGCGAACCGGGAGGATGACGATGATGGGCAGGACTGCGCGGTGGCTCGCTGCGCCTTTGCTGGCGACGATGCTGGCTGGACAACCGGTCGCGGCGCAGACCGCCGCGCCGCTGCCCAGGATCATCGCGCGCGATGGCCGCCACGCGCTGCTCGTCGACGGCGCACCCTTCCTGATGCTCGGCATCCAGGCGAACAACAGCAGCAATTATACCGGCATGCTGCCCAAGGTCTGGCCGATGGTCGAGCGGATCCACGCCAATACGCTCGAAATCCCGGTCGCCTGGGAACAGGTCGAGCCGGTCGAGGGGCAGTTCGACTTCTCCTATGTCGACGCCCTGCTCACCGGCGCGCGGACGCATGACACGCGGCTGGTGCTGCTCTGGTTCGGCACCTGGAAGAACACCGGGCCGAGCTATACCCCCGCCTGGGTCAAGAGCGATCCCAGGCGCTTCCCGCGGATGCGCAAGGCGGACGGCTCGACCCACCCGACCTTCACCCCGCATGCGCGCACCACGCTGGAGGCGGACAAGCGCGCTTTCGTGGCGCTGATGCAGCATCTCAAGGCGAACGATCCCGACCACCGCGTCATCATGGTGCAGGTCGAGAACGAGACCGGCGTCTATGGTCAGAACCGCGATCTGTCGCCCACGGCGCAGGCGCTGTTCCGCCAGCCGGTGCCGGCGGCCCTCGCCAAGACGACCGGCAAGCGCGGCGACTGGACGACGGTCTATGGCAAGCTCGCCGAGGCGGCGTTCAACGGCTGGTACGTCGCGCGCTATGTCGACGAGATCGCCGCGGCGGGACGGGCGGTGCTCGACCTGCCGATGTACGCCAATGCCGCGGTCGGCAGCCCGTTCGCGACGCCCGGCGAGGACGGCGGCGCGAGCGGCGGGCCGAACTGGACGATCATCGACGTGTGGAAGGCCGCCGCCCCGCATCTCGATGTCGTCGCGCCCGATCTCTACAATGCCGATCCCAAGACCTATGCCGCCTTCCTCAAGCTCTACGGCCGCCCCGACAATGCGCTGATGATCCCGGAGACGGGCAATGCCGTCGCCTATGCGCGCTATCTGTGGCCGGTGCTTGGCCATGGCGGCATCGGTTTCTCGCCGTTCGGCTTCGACGATACCGGCTATGTCAATTATCCGCTCGGCAGCAAGGTGATCGACGCGGCGACGGTCGCCGCCTTCGGCGACAAGTTCGCGCTGATGGCGCCGAACGCGCGCGGCTGGGCGAAGATGTCGCTGGCGCATCCGACCTGGGGCAGCGCCAAGCCCGCCGACGCGAGCGACGAGACCGGCACGATGGGCCGCTGGACGATCACCGCGCAATATGGCCAGTGGCAGTTCGGCGACCGCGATTCGCAGTGGCTCAAGTCCGATCCCAACCCGACCCGCGACCAGCCGGTCGGCGGCGTCGCGGTGGCGCAGCTCGGGCCGGACCAGTTCCTGCTCGCCGGCTCCGACGTCCGCGTCAAATTCGACCGGGCGAGTGCGGTCAAGGGCGAAAACAGCCAGTATCTCAGCGTCGAGGAAGGCAGCCTCGATGCCGCCGGGACGTGGACGACCTTGCGCGTCTGGAACGGCGACCAGACGGATTACGGCCTCAACCTGACAAAGCCGACGTTGCTGCGCGTGACGCTCGGCACCTATCGCTAGCCTCCCCGATGTTCCGTCCGGGCCGAGCCTGTCGAAGCCCCGCTATCCACCGGCGACCCCGCGCCGGTGGCCCTGTCCTTCGACAGGCATCGGGCGGACGGATTTCTCTTCCCTGCCGATCAGGATCAGACCGATGACCTTCCGTTTCCTCGCCCGCGCCGTCGCGGCTCTTGCCGTCTCCGTCTCCGGCGCGGCGCTCGCCGCCGAGGTGCAGCGCATCGACCAGGGCGTCGTCGTCACGCCCGACAGCGGTCCGGCCAAGCGCGTCCGCGTCGTCGCTTATGGCGATGACAGCTTTCGCGTCACCGCCGTTCCCGGCACCGACCTCGCGCTGCCCGACAGCCTGATGGTCGTCGCCAAGCCGCATGGCGCGCCGCAGATCAGCGAGAGCGCCGGCGCGGTGACGCTGCGCCTCGCCAAGGCGAGCGCCGAGATCCGCCTGTCCGACGGTCACCTCACCGTTCGCGACGCCGCGGGCAAGGTGCTGCTCGACGAGGCGCCCCGCGCCGCGTTCGGCACCAGCGTCGAGGGAAAAAATTATCTGGCGACGCAGCAGCAGTTCAACCGCGCCAGCGACGAAGGCTTCTACGGCCTCGGCCAGCATCAGAACCGGCAGATGAACTACAACGGCGAGGACGTCGAACTCGCCCAGCACAATATGGACATCGCCATCCCGTTCGTCGTCTCGACGCGCAATTACGGGCTGCTGTGGGACAATAATTCGATCACCCGCTTCGGTAATCCCAAGCCTTATGCCTTGGTCGGCGACGGGCTGAAGGTGGCGAGCAACGGCAAGCCGGGCTGGACCGCGCAATATTATCTCGGCGACCGGCTGGCGGCGACGCGGCAGGAAGCGACGATCAACTATCAATATATCAAGGATCAGGCGCGCTGGCCGGCCGAGGCCAAGGCGCAGACCGTCGCCTCCGCCGACAGCGGCCAGAATACCGCCGGCAAGGTGGTCGGCAAGCAGCGCGTCGTGTGGACCGGCACGGTCGATCCGACGATCACCGGCACGCACAAATTCCGCGTCTATGGCTCGAGCTATTTCAAGGTCTATGCCGACGGCAAGCTGGTGCTCGACCGCTGGCGGCAGAACTGGAACCCCTGGTACCATAATATCGACCTGCCGATGACCGCCGGCAAGCCGGTGGCGATCCGCATCGAATGGGAGCCCAACGCCGGTTACATGGCGTTCTTCCACAATGATCCACTGCCCCAGGCGGATCGTCATTCGCTGTGGCTGTCGTCGGAGGCGGGCAAGGCGGTCGACTATTATGTCGTCGCGGGCAAGGATATGGACGATGTCGTCGCCGGCTATCGCGGGCTGACCGGCAAGGCGCCGATGATGCCGCAATGGGCCTATGGCTTCTGGCAGAGCCGGCAGCGCTACGAGACGCAGGAGCAATTGGTCGGCGTCGTGCGCGAATATCGCAAGCGGCAGATCCCGCTCGACAATATCGTCGAGGATTGGTTCTACTGGCCGCAGGATCAATGGGGCAGCCACCAGTTCGACAAGACCCGCTTCCCCGACCCCAAGGGGATGGTCGACGAGGTGCACAAGCTCAACGCGCAGCTGATGATCTCGGTCTGGCCGAAATTCTATCCCAATACCGACAATGCCAAGGAACTCGCCGCCAAGGGCTTCCTGTATCAGGGCAACCTCAAGCTGAAGAACAAGGACTGGGTCGGGCCGGGTTATCTCAACACCGACTATGATCCCTATTACCCGGAGGCGCGCAAGATCTACTACCGGCAGGTGCGCGACAATCTCGTCAAGCTCGGCATCGACGCCTGGTGGATGGACGCGACCGAGCCCGACATCCATTCCAACCTGTCGATCGACGAGCGCAAATACGTCATGGGTCCTAATGCGCTCGGGCCGGGCGGCGCCTATTTCAACAGCTTCCCGCTGGTCCATGCCGCCGGCTTCGCCGAGGGGCTGCGCGAGACCAATCCGGATACGCGGCCGTTCATCCTCACCCGCTCGGGCTTCGCCGGCTTGCAGCGCGCCAGCGCGGCGCTCTGGTCTGGCGATGTCGCCGCACGATGGGACGATCTGCGCGACCAGATCTCGGCGGGCGTCAATCTGTCGATGTCGGGCGTGCCCAACTGGACGCACGACATCGGCGGCTTCGCGGTCGAGGATCGCTATACCAACGCCGAGCCGGCCGCACTGCCCGAATGGCGCGAGCTCAACCTGCGCTGGTTCCAGTTCGGCGCGTTGAGCCCGCTGTTCCGCAGCCATGGCGAGACGCCGAAGCGCGAAATCTACGAACTGAGCGCGAGCGATCCGGCGATGGCGGCGTCGATGCTCTGGTACGACCAGCTCCGCTACCGGCTGATGCCCTATATCTACACGACCGCGGCGGATACGTTCTTCAAGGACGGCAGCATCATGCGCGGGCTGGTCATGGACTATGCCGCCGACCGCAAGGCGTGGAACGTCGACGACGAATATCTGTTCGGCCGCGATCTCCTCGTCGCGCCGGTGACCGCGTTCAAGGCGCGCTCGCGTGCGGTGTATCTGCCTGCCGGGGCCGACTGGTACGATTTCGCCACCGGCCAGCATTATGCCGGCGGTCAGGCGATCACCGCGGCGGCACCCTATGAACGGATGCCGCTGTTCGTTCGCGCCGGCGCGATCCTGCCGACCGGGCCGGCGGTGCAATATGCGCGCGAACAGCCGGGCGGGCCGATCGTCCTCCACGTCTTCACCGGCAAGGACGGCGCCTTCTCGCTGTACGAGGACGACGGCGTCTCGCAGGGCTATGCCAAGGGCAAGTACGCGCGCGTGCCGGTGGCGTGGAACGAGGCAAGCCGCACGCTGACGATCGGCGCGCGCACCGGGGACTATCCGGGCATGCCCGCGACCCGCGCGATGTCGGTACGCTTCCACACGCCGGGCAAGGCCGAGCCGGTCGACTTCACCGAGAATGGCACGACGCAGGTGACGTATAGCGGCAAGCCGATGACGATCCGGATAAAGTAAGGCGCCCTGCCCGCTCGGAGGCGAAGAGCGTTTCGCAGGTGATCTGAGCTCCCGTGTAGGCGGGAGCCCAGTGTCTTCCGCCACAAGCGGGCGCTCTGCTTGGCCACTGGATTCCCGCCTTCGCGGGAATACTTAGCGGCTTTTTCGACCATCCCGGCGAAGGCCGGGATCCAGATGGGCAGACCGTCGGATACTGTTGCCGACCTTCATCCAACTGGACCCCGGCCTCCGCCGGGGTGGGCCTGATTTGAGCCGGACGGATTTTCGAAGACGCATCGTGACCGCGGGAATGCTGGACGAGATAACCGACGGCCGACCGACGGCCTGCCCGCTACCCCGCGAACACCCCCTTGCGCCGCGCATAGGCCGCGAACAGCGTCGGCCAGGCCGCGGCGGGCATCGTCTTGGCGAGGCGGGTGCCGAAGCCATGGCCACCTTCGTCGAACACGTGCAACTCGGCCGGCCGCTTCGCGGCGAGCAGCGCGGCATACATGTTGAGGCTGTTGGCGATCGGCACCGTGTCGTCGTCGCTGGCGTGGACGAGGAAGACCGGTGGCGTCTCCGCCGTGATGCGCCGCTCGACCGAGGCGGCCGCGACGGTCGCCGCATCCGGCGTCGGCCCGAGCAGATTGTCGCGCGAGCCGCGGTGGGTGATCGCCGCGTCCATGCTGATCACCGGATAGATCAGCCCGGCGAGATCGGGGCGCGCCGACAGACGGTCGGCGGCATCGATCGGGGCATAGGTCGCCTCGCCATGCCGAGTCGCCAGCGAACCCGCGAGATGACCGCCCGCCGAAAAGCCGAGCACCGCGACGCGCGTGGGATCGACGCCGAAGCTCGCCGCGCGGCTGCGGATTAGCCGCATCGCGCGCTGCGCGTCCTGCAGCGGCACCAGCCGGCGGTCGTTCCAGCCCTCGCCCGGCAGGCGATAGAGCAGGATGAAGCAGGTGACGCCCAGCGCATTGAGCCAGCGTGCCTGCTCGACGCCCTCATTGTCGTAGGAGAGGAAGCCATAGCCGCCGCCCGGCACCAGCAGCACCGCCGCGCCGGTGGCGCGCGCCGGGCGTTTGACGACCAATGCGGGCGCGTCGATCCCGGTCACCCAGCGGTCGTCGAAGCCCGCGGTCTTCGAGCGTTGCTCGATCTTGCGGGTGATCGCGGTGCCGCGCGCGCCCGGAATACGCCCCGGCCACAGCGGCACGACCTCCTCGCCCGCCGCGGTCTGCGCGCCCGCTCCGCTCGCGGCGGCGAGCGTCAGCAGCGTTGCGCCGCCGATCAGCCCGCGCCGCGACCAGTCGGCGCCGCTCACTTGCCACCGCAGGCGATGGCGTTGGTCGCGCTGCCGATGCGGATCGTCGACACGTCGACACCGAGCGCAGCACTGCTGGTCAGCGCGAACGGCTTGGTCACCTTGCCCATCGTCAGCCCCTGATTGGCGAAGCAGCGCAGCGGCACCGCGACGCTGGTCCAGTCGCCGACGCGCATCGCCCCGGTCAGCGGCACGGTCGCCGTCTTGGCGGTATCGGCAACGTCGAGCGTCACCGTCCCCGCCGGTGCGGCGGTGACGCGATATTCGACGATCAGGCTGAGGTCGCCGTTGGTCTCGCGGGTCAGGTCGATCGGCGTCGCCTGTTCGATCGCGACGCTGCCGGCGCCGCTATAGGCGAGACGCAGACTATCCTCCTGCCCGCGCCGATCGGTGCGCGTCTGGACCACCGCGCCGCTCGGGCCGATGCGCGCACCGCCGACGACACGGCCGCGCACGAACAGCGCGTTCTGATCCGCCGCCGACACCTTGGGCTTGGTCTCGTCGAGCCGGCCGAGCGTGGTGTGATCGGCATAGGTCATGCCGAAGCCGATCGGGAACAGCGGATCATAGCCGGGATCGCGCTTGTTGAGCACGTTCTGGTCGATCCGCTTGGGCCAGCTGAAGCTCAGCTTGCCGTGGAAGTCGGCGACCGGGCGGCCGTTCTTGCCGGCGATCAGCAGGTCGGCGACGCCGCCGCCCTCGGTGCCCGGCAGGAAGGCGGCGACGAAGGCGTCGGCGGCGTTCATCTCGGGATTGACCCACATCGGCCGGCCCGAGAGGAACACCGCGACGGTCGGCACGCCCGCCGCCTTGAGCTTCTTGAGCAGCGCGAGGTCGCTCTTGTCGTCCGGGCTGTACTCCAGGCTCGGACGGTCGCCGGTGAATTCGGCATAGGGCGTCTCGCCGAAGACGACGATCGCGACGTCGGGCTTGGCGGTGAAGGCGCCGTCGACGGCGAGCGTCGCCTTGCCGCCGGCCGCCCGCGCCGCGGCGTCGATCCCCGACCAGATCGACTGGCCGTTGGGGAAATTCTTGTTGGTGACGTCGGTGCCCTGCCAGGTGATCGACCAGCCGCCGGCCTGCTGGCCGATGTCGTCGGCGCCGCGGCCGGCGACGAGGATGTTGGCGCCCGGCTTCACCGGCAGCACGTTGCCGTTGTTCTTGAGCAGCACCAGCGACTCGCGCACCGCCTGCCGCGCGATGGCGCGATGTTCGGGCGCGCCGAGCAGCGCGAACTTGCCCGACATCGGCCGCGCCGAGGGGCGGCCATTGTCGAACGTGCCGGCGATCACCTTGACGCGCAGGATGCGGCGCACCGCATCGTCGAGCCGCGCGGCGGGGATCGTCCCCGCCTTCGCCTCGCGCAGCGTATTGGCGTAGAGCTCCTTCCACTTCGGGCCGGAGTACATGAACATGTCGAGCCCGGCATTGATCGCGGGGGCGCAATCCTCGTTGGTGCAGCCGGTCACCTGCCCGTGCGCGTTCCAGTCGCCGATGGTAAAGCCCTGGAAGCCCCAGCGATCCTTGAGCACGCCGGTGAGCAGGCTCTTGTTGCCGGTCATCTTCTCGCCGTTCCAGCTCGAGAAGCTCGGCATGACGGTCAGCGCACCGGCGGGCAGCGCGGTCATATAGCCGGCGGCGTGGACGTCGCGCAGCACCGTCTCCGACACGCGCGTATCGCCCTGGTCATGACCACCGGTGCCGCCGTCGCCGAGGAAATGCTTGACCGAGGAGATGACGTGGCCGGGCTTCATGAAGTCCTGCCCGATCGTGCCCTGGATGCCCTCGACCATCTGGCCGGCATAGGAAGCGACGATCGCCGGATCCTCCGAATAGCTTTCGTAGGTGCGGCCCCAGCGGTCGTCCTGCACGACCGCGACGGTCGGCGCGAAGCTCCAGTCGATGCCGGTGGCGGCGGTCTCGAGCGCGGTGACCGCGCCGATCTTCTTGATCAGCGCCGGGTCGCGCATCGCGCCGAGGCCGATATTGTGCGGGAACAGCGTCGCGCCGACGATATTGTTGGCGCCGTGCACCGCATCGGTGCCCCAGATCACCGGCACCACCGGACGACCGTCGCTGCGCTTGACCGAGGCGTCGTAGAAGGCGTCGAACAGCTTGAGCCATTCCGGCGCGGGGGCGAATTCATCGCCGTTGGGCGCCGAATTGCCGCCGTTGAGGATCGAGCCGAGCTTGTAGGTCTCGAGATCCCTGGGCGTGATGCTGGCGATGTCGACCTGGATCAGCTGGCCGACCTTGTCCTCGATGCTCATCTTGGCGAGGATCGCGGCGACGCGCGCCTCGACCTTCGGGTCCTGCTTCAGCTGCATCGGCAGCACCGGCCACTGATCGGGATGCGCGGTCGCGGCGGCGGGCAGCGCGGCCTGTTGCTGCGCCAGCGCCGGCATCGCGCCTGCGATCAGCGCCATCGCCGCACCTGCCGTAGCGAACCTCAAAGCCATCATTCTCTCCCTGCGCGCACGCCTTTTTGACAGCGGAACCAAGACCGTGCCGGGACGCCCTTGTCAACGTTGACAATGTCCGTGCGGGTAAGCGTGTGGCCGCATCCCGCCACCCTCGGCCTGTTATTCGTCCGAGCCCTATCCGCCATCTGGCACCAAGCGCGAATTTCCCGATGGAGATCAGGACCCGAACGGGCATAAGGCAGCGGTATCAGACGCGCCGCCGACGGCGCGGGAACGCGAGGGGAGGACAGGTGGCGGGCGAGGAGCGGATCAGGGTGGTGATCGTCGGGGGCGGCACCGCCGGCTGGATGACCGCCGCGGCGCTTGCGACGCTGGCGCCCGGCGCCGCCGAGGTCCACCTGATCGAATCGGCGGAAATCGGCATCGTCGGTGTCGGCGAGGCGACGCTGCCGCACCTGCGCGCCTTCGTCACCCGGCTCGGCATCGACGAGGCGGCGTTCATGGCGGCGACCCATGCGACGTTCAAGCTCGGCATCGAATTCCGCGACTTCGGCGCGATCGGCGATGCCTATATCCACCCCTTCGGCAGCTATGGCCGGGCGCTCGACGGGGTCGGCTTCCATCATTACTGGCTGCGCCGCCATCATGCCGGCACGGTGCCGCCGATCGGCGACTATTCGACCGCGGTGGCCGCGGCGGCGGCGCTGCGCTTCACCCGGCCGGGTGCCGATCCGCACGATCTCGCCAATGCCTATGGCTATGCCTATCAGTTCGACGCGACGCTGTTCGGCCCCTTCCTGCGCTGCCATGCCGAGGCGCGCGGCGCGAAGCGCACCGAGGGCCGCGTCGTCTCGGTCGAACGCGACGGCGAGAGTGGCGACATCGCCGCGGTGACGCTCGCCGACGGCACACGGATCGCGGGCGACCTGTTCATCGACTGTTCGGGCTTTCGCGCATTGCTGATCGGCGGGACGCTGGACGAGGCGTGGGAGGACTGGTCGCACTGGCTGCCGTGCGACCGTGCGGTCGCCGCGCCCTGCGCCTCGCCCGAAGGCGGGATCGAGCCCTATACCCGCGCCACCGCGATGGCGGCGGGATGGCGCTGGCGCATCCCCCTCACCCACCGCATCGGCAACGGCTATGTCTATGCGAGCGAGTATCTGAGCGAAGGCGCGGCGACCGACGCTTTGGTCGCCGCGATGGAGAGCCCGCCGCTCGCCGAGCCGCGCCACCTGCGCTTCCGCGCCGGGCGGCGGCGGCGCAGCTGGGTCGGCAACGTCGTGTCGATCGGGCTCGCCTCGGGCTTTCTCGAACCGCTCGAATCGACCAGCATCTATCTGGTGCAGATGGCGATCACCCAGTTGATCGAGCATTTCCCGGCGGCGCGGGTCTGCGCCGCCGATCGCGACGGCTTCAATACATTGGTCGATGCGGAATACGACCGGCTGCGCGACTTCCTGATCCTTCATTATCACGCGACGACGCGCGACGATTCGCCGTTCTGGGATCATGTCCGCACGATGACGATCCCCGACAGCCTCACCGCCGCCATGACCCTGTGGCGGCAGACCGGGCAGGTCGCGCGCTACACCCACGGCCTGTTCCTCGAACCGAGCTGGATCGCGGTCTATCTCGGTCAGAACATCGTTCCCGAGGGCTGGGACCCGCGCGCCGACCTGCCCGACGGCGCGTCGCTCGACCGGGCGCTCGCCGCGCTCCGTGGCGGCATCGCCGGTGCGGTCGCGGCGATGCCCGATCATGCCGCCTATCTCGGAACCGCGGCGTGAACCGGCGCGAAGCGCTGCACGACATCGTCGTCGTCGGCGGCGGGATCGTCGCGCTGACCGCCGCCATCGCCTTCGCCCGCGCCTTGCCGCGCGCGACGGTCAGCCTCGTCGCGACCAAAGCCGATCCGGCGGCGCTCGCCGACCGGTTGCCGGCGGTGACCCCCGCGGTCGCCGAGATGTTCGAGACGCTCGGCCTCGACGAGGCGGCGCTGGTCGCGGGCGGCGTCGCGACGCACCGGCTGGGCGAACGGTTCGCCTGGGGCGAGCCGGCGTTCACGGTCGGCGAAGGCGACGGCGTCGCCAATCTCGCCGGGGCACCGCCGCACCAGCTATGGCGCGCGCATGGCGAGGGCGCGTTCGAAACGCTGGTGCCGGCGGCGGTGCTCGCGCAGGCGGAGCGGTTCGCCCCGCCCGCCGAGGACCGCGCGTCGCTGCTGTCGTCGCTCAACTACACGCTGCGGCTCGATCCCGAGGCGCTGACCCCGGCGCTGCTCGCCGCGATGCGCGCAGCCAGGGTGCGGCTGATCGCGCCGACCTCGCTGTCGGTCGAGCGGCAGGCGGGACAGACCATCGCCCTGCTGGTCGACGGTGGCACGCGGCTGACCGCGGATCTGTTCATCGACGCGAGCGGACCGGCGGCGTTGCTCGCGGCCGAGGATGCGGCCTGGGTCGACTGGCGCGCGACCCTGCCCGTCGACCGGCTGCTGCTCGCCGCCGCCGCGGCCAGGCCATCGCCGCTCGACCGCTATGAGGCGGGCAGCCATGGCTGGGGCGCGCGCTGGCCGCTGGCACGGCGGACGCTCGTCGGCTTTGCCTATGCGCGTGAGACGACCAACGACGCGCGCGCCGCCAAGGAACTGCCCGGCCCGGCGGAGCGGATCGCGCTCCATCCGCGACGGCAGGTCGCGCCGTTCGCCGGCACGGTGCTGGCGATCGGCGATGCCGCCGCGGCGCTCGGGCCGCTCGGCTGGCCCGGCTATACGCTGGCGCTCGCGCAGCTCGAACTCGCGCTGTCGCTGATGCCGGCGCGCACGCCCGAACCGTTGCTGATCGCGGAATACAACCGCCGCGCGACATTGCGCGCCGAACGCCTGCATGCCTATGCCGCCGCTTTCTATCTCGCGGGAACGGCAAGGCGCGGCAGCTTCTGGCATGCGGCGCGCAAGGCCGAGCCGCCCGCCGAGCTTGCCACCGCGCTCGCGCAATTCGGCCAGCGCGGCACGCTGCCGCCGGTCGAGGAGGAGATGGTCGCGCCGGCGCAATGGTGGCAGGCGCTGATCGGACTGGGCGTATCGCCGCAGCGGCGCGATCCGGTCGCGCTGTCGGTGCCGCGGGTCAGCGCCATCGCGGCGATGACGCAGCTGCGCACCGCGATCGCCGCGCTGCCCGCGCAACTGCCCCCCTATCCCGCCTGGCTGGCGCAGGCCGGCGGAGCGCGCAGCCGATGAACCCGCCGATCCGCAGCGTCGTGATCGTCGGCGGCGGCACCGCCGGCTGGATGGCCGCCGCGGCGGCGGCCCGCTTCCTCAACGACGGGCAGCGGACGATCACCCTGATCGAATCGGAGGCGATCGGCACGGTCGGCGTCGGCGAGGCGACGATCCCGCCGATCCGCGGCTTCAACGCGCGGATCGGCCTCGACGAGGCGAGCTTCCTGCGCGCGACCGGCGGCACGCCGAAGCTCGGCATCGAGTTCGTCGGCTGGGGCGCTCTGGGCGAGCGCTACATGCACCCCTTCGGCACCGTCGGCCATGAGATCGAGGGGCTCAACTTCCATCAATTGTGGCTGCGCCTGCGCGACCGGGCGGAGATCGGCAGCTACGGCGATTATGCGATCGCCGCGGTGGCGGCGCGGGCCGGACGCTTCGCGCCTCCCGCCGGCGATCCGCGTTCGCCGACCGGGCAGCTCGATTACGCCTATCATTTCGACGCCGGCCTCTATGCCGCGCTGCTGCGCGGTCATGCCGAGGCGCAAGGGGTGACGCGGATCGAGGGCCGGATCACCGGCGTCGAGCGCGACGCGCGCGGCCATGTCGCCGCCGTGCGGCTGGAGGGCGACCGCCGCGTCGCGGGCGAGCTGTTCCTCGACTGCACCGGCTTCCGCAGCCTGCTGCTCGGCGAGACGATGGGCGTCGCCTTCGAGGATTGGTCGCACTGGCTGCCCTGCGATCGCGCCATCGCGCTGCCGACCGCGCGGCAGGGGTCGCTCCTGCCCTATACGCAGGCGACCGCGCATGATGCCGGCTGGCAGTGGCGCATTCCGTTGCAGCACCGCACCGGCAACGGCCATGTCTATGCCAGCGCCTTCACCGACGACGAAACCGCCGAGCGGGTGCTGATGGCGAACCTCGACGCCGCGCCGACCGCCGAACCGCGCCGCCTGTCGTTCCGCGCCGGCCGGCGGACAAAATTGTGGGCGGGCAACGTCGTCGCGCTCGGACTGGCCGGCGGGTTCCTCGAGCCGCTCGAATCGACCAGCATCCACCTGATCCAGGACGGAATTTCGAAGCTGTTCGCGCTTTTCCCGGACCAGGGCTTCGGCACGGTCGAGCGGGACGAATATAACCGGCTCATGGGCGATCAATATGCCGCGATCCGCGACTTCATCATCCTCCATTATGCCGCGACGCGCCGCGACGATACGCCGTTCTGGCGGCATGTCGGCACGATGGCGCTGCCCGAGACGCTGATCCGCAAGCTCGCGCTGTTCCGCGAAAAGGGCCGCATCTTCCGCTACGACGACGAATTGTTCACCGTGCCGAGCTGGGTGGCGGTGCTGCTCGGCCAGGGCATCGTGCCAAGCGGCTACGACCCGATCGTCGATGCGCTCGACGCCGATCGCGTCGCCGGCGCACTGCGGCAGATGCGACGCGGCTATGCGGCGGCGGCAGCGGCGATGCCGGCGCTGGGCTGAAGGGCTCCCGTCGTTTCGCATCGACCACGCCGCCCCCGCCAGCCGCTCCTGTCCAGCCTTCGCCGGCAGTCTTGCGGCTTTTCCCAAATGCCTGCGCAGCCAATCAAAGGTTATAGATAGGTCTGCATCGACGACATAGACCGTATACGAACGGGAAAGTCCCTTGCATCCGGCGCAATATAGGCGCTGTTGTCGTCAACATTTGGCGTAGCGGCAAATAATCCAAAGCGGTTCAATTACCGTTCGTTAAGCGGTGCGCCCTCACCTCGCCATGATCGACGAAAGGGGACGCAGGTGGAGCGTTGGGAGGACGGCGACTTCGGCCATGACACGGCGGACGTCGACGACACGCCGGAAGAGACGCAGGCGATCCGCAACGCGGTGGCGCAGGCGCTGGCGCTCGATCGCGAATTGCCGCTCGCCGCAGTGCTCAGCCGGGCGCGGATCGGCCTGTTGCATCGCGACCGGCAGCGGCGCGTCGTCGCGGTCAACGATCGCTTCTGCGAACTGGCGGGGCGGGATGCCGCGGCGCTCTCCGGGCTGGCGGTCGAGGCGTTGCTGCATCCCGACGATCTGTCGATGGTCACCGCCCTCTATGCCCGACATCAGATACGATCGACGCCGTTCGAGGTCGAGGCGCGCTTCGTCCGCCCCGACGGCAGCAGCCTGTGGTGCGACATCAACGTCTCGTTCGTCTGCGACGCCGCCGGCGTCGCGGTATCGACGATCACCATCGCGCAGGACATTTCCGCCCGCCGAGCCGCCGAGGAGCGGATGCGCGAAAGCGAGGAGCATTACCGTCATACCGTCGAACTGAACCCGCAGATCACCTGGACCGCCGGTCCGGGGGGCCAGATCGAATCGGTCAGCTCGCGCTGGGAGACGGTGACCGGCGGCAAGCCGAGCGAGGCGCTCGGTGCGCGCTGGTTGGTCGCGCTCCATCCCGAGGATCGCACGCCGACCGAGGCGGCGTGGCGCAAGGCGATCGCCAGCGGCGCGCCGGTCGACATCGAATATCGCCTCCGCTCGCCCGAGGGAGATTTCCGCTGGTTCCGCAGTCGCGCGGCGGCGCGCTGCGATGCCGCAGGCGCGACGATCCGCTGGTACGGGACGCTCGAGGACATTCACGATCGCAAGCTTGCCGAACGCGCGCTGCGCGACAGCGAGAAGCGTTTCCGCCTTGCCGCCCATGCCGCCGGGCTCGGCATATGGGACTATAACGCTCTGACCGGAACGCGCGAATGGTCGGACGAGCTGAAGGCGATGCTCGGCCTGCCCCTGGAGACGCCGGCGGCAGTGGCGCTCGCGCTCGCCCGCGTCGTCCCCGCCGACCGCCACCGCCTGCAGGCCCTGATCGCCGCCGTCGAGGCGGGCGACGGCAATCACCGGTTCGAGACGACGCTGCGCATCCTGCGCGCCGACACCGGCGCCGAACGCTGGATCAAGACCGGCGGGTGGCGGATCGAGGCGCCGTCGGGGCGGCTCAGCCGGGTGCTCGTCACCACCCGCGACGTGACCGAGGAACGCACCGCACAGGAGCGCATCCGCTTCGCCGCGCATCATGATTCGCTCACCGGCCTGCCCAATCGCGCGACCTTCAACGAGCGGCTCGAAACGGCAATCGCCAACAGCCGGCACCATGGCGGCGGCGTCGCGCTGGTGTTGATCGACGTCGATCACCTCAAGGAAACCAACGATACGGTCGGCCATGATGCGGGCGACGCCGTGCTCCGCGCGCTCGGCGAGCGGGTACATGGCGTCCTGGGCGATGGCTGCATGGTCGCGCGGCTCGGCGGTGACGAATTCGCCGCGGTGATCGAGAGTCCGGGCGAGGCGGCGGCGGAGGTCGCACGGGTGCGCGCCGCGCTCGCCGCGGTCCGCGAGCCATTGTCCTATGACGGCCGCATCCTCGATTGCCAGGCGACCGCGGGCGGATCGCTGTTCCCGGCGCATGGCGCGACCGCGACCGAATTGCTCAAGGCGGCGGACATCGCGCTCTATGCCGCCAAGGCGAACAGTCGCGGCGAGTTGCTGATGTTCGAACCGCCGATGCGCGCCGACCTGCAACGCCGCTCGTCGATGCTGAGCATCGCGCGCGACATCATCCGCGACGATCGCATCCTGCCCTATTACCAGCCCAAGATCGCCTTCACCTCCGGCACCGTCTGCGGGTTCGAGGCGCTGCTACGCTGGCACCATCCCACCTATGGCGCGCAGCTGCCGGCGACGATCGCCGCCGCGTTCGAGGATTACGATCTGGCGCAGGGGCTGAGCGAACGGATGCTCGGCGCGATCGTCGGTGACATGCGGCGCTGGCTCGATGCCGGGCTCGATTTCGGCCGGATCGCCTTCAATTTGTCGCCCGCCGAGTTCCGCCGCGACGACCTGACCGATCGCATCCTCGGCCGGCTGGCCCGCGCCGGCGTGCCCGCCGACCGGCTCGAACTCGAGGTGACCGAGACCGTGTTCGTCGGGCGCGGCGCCGAATGCGTCGCGACGATGCTCGAGACCTTCCACCGGGCCGGAGTGCATATCGCGCTCGACGATTTCGGCACCGGCTATGCCTCGCTCACCCATCTCAAGGCGTTTCCGGTCGATACGATCAAGATCGACCGCAGCTTCATCAACCATCTCGATCGCGATGCCGGCGATGCGGCGATCGTCGATGCGGTGGTCGCGCTCGGCCACCGGCTCGGCATGACCGTCGTCGCCGAAGGGATCGAGACAGAGGCGCAGGCGCATCACCTGCTCGCGCTCGGCTGCGACATCGGCCAGGGTTTCTGGTTCGGGCACAGCGGCCCGGCGGACACCGTGCCGTCGGTGCTGGCGCGCCGCCATCTAGTGCGCGTAGCGGGCTGAACGGTGGCAGGGCTTCGCAGGCATGACCGCTGCGGAGCCTCTTCCGACATGCCGGACCTGCTCCGGCATCCGCGCTCCCGCGAGAGCGTAAGCCGCTGATTCTGCGACACGGTGGACTCTGGGACACGTCCGGTGTGACGGCGCGATCTTGGTGAGAAGACCGCTGGGCTCCCGCTTGTGCGGGAGCAGTTCGGGCCATCACGGATGACGTCCCGAACAGCGGCGGACCCGGGTCGGGACCCGTATCCGCCGCCGCGCCTCAGTTGCGCATGCTGTCGGGGACGATGCCGCCGTTCTCTGCCAGCTTCGCCATCACCGCGCGGTGGAGGGCGATGTTCTGCTCCGCGCTGCCGTCCTCGCCGGCATGGACGCCGAGTTCCTGCGCCAGCTCCTTGCGCGCGGCGAGGCTCGAATCGAGGTCGAGCAGCTTGAGCAGATCGACGATCGACGACTGGTAATTGCCGCCGCCATTGCGCATCGACGCCATCTCCGACAGCACCGCGCCGACATCGACCGGCTGGGCGGCGGGCGACGGCGTCGGGACGGGCGCGGGCTGCGCGTCGGGAGCGGCGGCGGGGGCCGGCGTCGGTTCGGCCTGCGTGGTCTGCGGCGCAGGCGCCTCGCTCTTGTGGTGGAAGATCTTGCCCATGATGTTGCCGAAAATGCTCATCGCACGTCTCCTTCAGATGGATTTCTAGACGGATTTCGGGGTGGGAACGCGCCGGCCGCCGCTTCCGCTCCGTGATCGCAAAGGAACGCCGCGGGAGGCCGATACGTTGGCGGCGGGCAACATGGGAGATGACGATGTTCAAACCAGCCTTGATGATCGTGTCGGCGTCGGCACTGGCATTGGCGGCCTGCGGTCAGAAGACCAGCGACACCGCCGTCGCCAACGACAGCGCGACCTTCGACGCGGGCAATGCCGGCGTCGCCGATACCAATAGCACCGCAATGGCGACACCGGCGGCAGTGACCGGCAGCCAGGCGTTCGTCAACATGGCGGCGGCGAGCGACGCGTTCGAGATCACCACCTCGAAGCTCGCGCTCGACAATGGCGCGTCCGCGGCGGTCAAGAAATACGCCAACCAGATGATCTCTGCGCACACCGCCTCGACCGACAAGCTCAAGGCGACGACGGCGTCGCTGAGCCCGGCGCTCACCCCCGATCCCACGCTCACCGCGGCGCAGCAGGCGACGGTCGACTCGCTTAAGGGCCTGAAGGGCGCGACGTTCGATACGGCCTATATCCAGGCGCAGCAGGCGGCGCACCAGCAGACGCTCGACACGCTGAAGGGCTATGCGGCGACCGGCGACGTGGCGGCGCTCAAGACCTTCGCGAGCGGCCTGGTGCCGACGGTGGCGGCGCACCTCAACATGGCAAAGGGCCTCAAGGCCTGACGACAGAAAGGGGCGCCGACCGAAGCCGGCGCTCCTTGTTCTACGCCAGGACGCAATGACCGGTCCCGCCGACATCCGACCCGACCCCGGACGGAGCCGAAACGGGGCGGTGTGGCGCGGATCAGGCCGACGTCTTGCCGCGCAGCGTGTTGAGGATCGCCAGACCGACGACACCGGCAAGTGCGGCGGCGGCGAACGGACGCTCGTTGGCGAACTTACGCGCCCTGTCGGCGAGCGGCGCCGCGGTCTCGGCGACGGTTTCCTTGGCATCGCCGAAGGTCTTCTGCACCGAGCCGGTCAGCTGGTCGGCCACGCCCGAGGCCTGCGTCTCCTGATCGCCCGTCGCCTTGCCGAAGCCTTCCTTGAGCTTGCCGGTCAGGTCGCCTGCGGTGCCTTCGATCTGATCCTGGTTCATCGTCTCACTCCTCGTTGATGATCATGCCCAACGCGTAACGATCGCAGTGTTTCCGCAGGCGCGAACATGGCGGATCAGCGCGGGTGGCGGCGGGCGAGCGCGATCCCGGCGAGGTTCTTGGCGCGGGGGACGTAGCGCAGGTGGACCCGTCCGATCCCGGCGGTGGCGGCGCGGAAGGCGGCGAGATGCGGCTGCATCGCTGCGTTGCGGCATCGCCAGCGGCCGAGCGCCTGTTCGACGACGGTACGCGAATCGCCGAGGAACAGCGCATCGTCCGCCCCCGCGGCACGGGCGAGATCGGCGGCGGCGAGCAGCGCGAGCCATTCCGCGGTGCAGCTGTCGCCGGGGCCGAGATCGTCGCGGAGATGCACTTCGCCGCCGGCCACCACCGCGGTCTCCATGCCGCCGGGGCCGGGGCGCAGTCCGCCGTCGAAATAGAGCGTCATCCGATCCACGCCGCATCGCTTCGCCGAGCCGCGGGGCAAAGGCAAGCGATGCGACGCTTGCCCGCTCTGATGCGTTGCACCGCAATGCGCTCCCCTCCCCCGACGACTCCCGATGGCCGCTATATCGTCGTGCGCGGCCGCCTGTGGCGCCGGGCCGATCCGTCGCTGCCGCCCGAACGGCGCGAGGCGCTCGTCCACGCGTTGATGCAGGCGCGGCGCGCGGTCGGCGGCGCGCGCCGCGCCGGTGATGCCGAGGCGGAACAGGCCGCGCATGCCGGGGTCGATGCCGCCAAACATGCACTCGGCGAGCGCGGGCCGGTCTGGTGGCACGACGGGACGCCCGATCTCAACCGGCATATGGCGAAGAACACGCCCTATGCCGACTGGTTCGCGGCACTGGCATGAGCGCCGCCCGTCCCGCCCGGCCGTGGCTGCCGCGCCGCGTCCTCGTCACCCGCTCGGCATTGGCGTTCGACCATGGCCGCGCCATCGCCGAGCGCGCCGAGGCGCTCGGCATCCCGGTCGAGCGGCTGCCCGCCGACCGGCTCGCGCTCGGCCTGCCCGACGATCCCGCCGCCGCCTATGCCGCGGCGAAGAAGACATTGGCGGTGGTGGTCGCACCGCCGGGCAAGCTCAGGTTCCAGCCGATCGCGCCCTCGGCGGACTGGCGCGTCGACCTCGCCGAAGGCTGCCCGGCGCATTGCAGCTATTGCTATCTCGCGGGGTCGCTCAAGGGGCCGCCGATCACCCGTGCCTATGCCAATCTGCCCGATATCATCGCCGCGCTGCCGCGCTATCTCGGCGAGGGCACGATCACCTCGCGCTCGCGCGCCCGCGCCGACGAGGGCACGACGTATGAGGCGAGCTGCTACACCGACCCGCTCGCGCTCGAACATCTCACCGGCTCGCTGTCGGCGCTGATCGCCGCCTTCGGGCAATGGCAGGCGCCGGTGCAGCTGCGCTTCACCACCAAGTTCGACGCGGTCGCGCCGCTGCTCGACCTCGATCATCAGGGGCGGACGCGGATGCGCGCCTCGATCAACCCGGCGCCCTATGCGCGGTTCGAAGGCGGCACGAGCCCGGTCGCCGCGCGGCTCGCCGCGCTCGCCGCGATGGCGCGGGCGGGCTATCCGGTCGGACTGACGATCGCACCGATCATCGCCGCGGCGGGCTGGGAACAGGCCTATGGCACGTTGCTCGCCGAGGCGGGGGCGGCGCTGGCGGACGTCGAGGATTGCACGATCGAGCTGATCACCCACCGCTATACGCCGGGATCGAAGGCGGTGCTGGAGAGCTGGTATCCCGGATCGAAGCTCGACATGGGCGCCGCCGGGCGGGTCGAGAAGCGGACCAAGTTCGGCTCGGTCAAATATGTCTATGACGCGGCGACGATGGCGGCGCTGCGCAGCTTCTTCACCGCGGAGGTTGCGCGATGGCTGCCTAAGGCGCGGGTGCTGTACTGGACGTGAGAGGGCGGGAACGGCGGTCGCAGCGGCTGCGCAAATGCGGTCATCGTAGACTGACGAAACAACGACAGCAGCGCACCTGCGGCAGTCCCGCCCTTCGACAGGCTCAGGGCTGACGGATACGAGGGATTCCGCCCTTCCCCGTTCGTGCTGAGCCTGTCGAAACACGCGCTGCCGCAAGCGCACTGCCCGATCGAGCCCCCGCTCACACCGACCGCAACGCCCGCGCCGGCCGGACGCTGAGGATCGGCCACGCGCCTGCCAGCCCGACACCCAGCGTCACGCCCAGCCCGGCGAGCAACGTCACCGCCACCGCGACCGGATCGGGCGACCAGGCGAAGGTGAAGATCCGTACCACGACATACCATGCGCCGCCGAGACCGAGCGCCAGCGCGACCAAGGTCACCAGCGCGCCGAGCACAGCATATTCGAGCGCCTGCGCCGCGAGCAATTGCGCCCGCGTCGCGCCGAGCGTGCGCAGGATCACCGCATCATAGGTGCGCGCCTCGCGCGCGGCGGCGATCGCGCCGATCAGCACCGCGATCCCCGCCGCCACCGCGACTCCCGCCGCCGCCGCGATCGCCGCGGCGACCTGTCCGACGAGGTCGCGCACCTGCCCGAGCACGCCGCGCACCTCGATCACCGACACCGAGGGGAATGGCGCGAGCAGCGCGCGTGTCACCCGTCCCTCGCTGCCGCGCGGCAGGTCGATCGTCGCGGCGAGATTGTGCGGCGCATCGGCGAGCGCATCGGGCGAGAAGACGAGGACGAAATTGAACCCCAACGTGTCCCACTGGATGCGGCGCAGCGAGGCGATGCGCGCGGTGCGCTCGACGCCGAGCAGGCTGACGGTGAGCGGGTCGCCGATATGCAGGTCGAGCGCCTGCGCCAGCCGCTCGTCGATCGAGACGAGCGGCGGTCCCGCATAGTCGCGTGGCCACCAGCGGCCGGCGGCGAGCGTGCTGCCTTCGGGGATGCTCTCCGCATAGGTCAGGCCGCGCTCGCCGCGCAGCGCCCAGGCGCCCTCGGGCAGCGTCTTGAGATCGGCGACGCGGATATTGCGATAGCCAGTGATCGTGCCGCGCAGGATCGGCACGGTGCGGATCTGCGCCGCCGGCACCGCGGCGGTGACGATGCGGCGGAACTCGGCCTCGCGCGGGCGGGGCACGTCGAGCGCGAACAAGGCGGGCGCGCGCTGCGGCACGTTGGTGGCGATATTGGCGTCGATGCTCGTGCGGATCGCGGCGAGCAGCACGAACAGCGTCAGGCCGAGCCCGAGCGCGACGACCAGCGCCTCGGTGCGTGCCCCCGGCCGGTGCAGCGCGGCGATGGCGAGGCGGAGCAAGGGCCGGTGCGGCCGCGGCAGCCGGCTCGCGCCGAAGCGCACCAGACGGCCGAGCCCGAACAAGAGCAGCAACGCCGCCGCCACCGCGGCGAGAAAGCCGGCGGCGATGCCGGGCTGTGCCGCGGTGCCGATCGCCAGTGCGAGCGCCGCTCCACCGGCGGCGAGCGCGACGATCCGCCCCCGCCACGAACTCGCCCGCATCGGCGCGAGCGCTCCGCGCAGCAATCCCGCCGCCGGCGTCGCCCCCGCCGCGGCGAGCGGCGGCGCGGCGAAGGCGAGCGCGATCAGCGCGCCGTACAGCGCCGCGCGGAGCAGCGGCCACGGCTCGGGGCTGAGCGTCGGCAGCACCGGCAGCGCGCCGGCGAGCAGGCGGCCGAGCAGCGGCACCGCGGCGCTGCCGATCGCCAGCCCCGCGACGATGCCGGCCAGCGCCGCGGCGCCGACCTCGATGGCATAGATGCGCGCGACATCGGCGCGGGTCGCGCCGAGCACCTTGAGCGTCGCGATGGCGCCGCGCCGCGCGGTGAGGAACGAATCGACGCCGTTGCCGACGCCGATCCCGGCGATCGCCAGCGCGGCGAGCCCGACCAGGGTGAGGAACTCGCCCATCCGGTCGACGAACCGCGACGCTCCCGGCGCGGCACGCTCGCGCGTCTTGCTCTCCCACCCCGCGGTGGCGAAGAGGCTGGTGAAATGCGTCGCAATCCGCGCCGGATCGTCGCCCGCCGGCAGGCGCAGGCGATAGCGCGTCTCGTACAGGCTGCCCGGCTGGACCAGCCCGGTCCTGCCCAGATCGACGCGCGCGATCAGCACCACCGGGCCGAGCGTGAAGCCCTCGCCGAGCCGGTCGGGCTCGTCGGCGATGACACCGCCGACGCGAAACCGTGCCGTACCGATCGTCAGCATCGCGCCGGCACGCAACCGCAAGCGCTCGGCCAGCGCGGGCGCGATCCATGCCTGTCCCGGCGGCGGCGTGGCGACGTGGCGGCCGTCGGCGAGCGTGACGCGGCCGTAGAGCGGATAGGCGGCGTCGACCGCCTTGAGCTGGATCGGCGCCGAGGCGTCGCCGGCGATCGCATTGGCCTGCATCCGCACCGTCGTCGAGACGGTGCCCAGCCGCGCCAGCGCGGCACGCTCGGCGGCACTGGCCTCGCGCTGCGACACGGACAGTTCGACGTCGCCGCCGAGGATCACCGCGCCGCGCACGGCGAGCTCGCGCGCCACCGCATCGGCGAGCCCGCCGATCGCGGCGAGCGCGGCGACACCGAGCAGCAGGCAGACGACGAGGAGCCGCAATCCGCGGAACCGCCAGTCGAGCTCGCGCCGCGCCAGCCGCCAGGCGAGCGACCAGCCGCTCACCCGATCCGCCCGTCGGCGAGCGTGACGATCCGGTCGCACCGTTCGGCGAGGCGGCGATCATGGGTGATCACCACCAACGTCGCGCCGAGCACGGCCCGCCGGTCGAACAGCAGGTCCATGATCGCGCTGCCGGTCTGCGTATCGAGGTTGCCGGTCGGTTCGTCGGCGAAGACCAACGGTGGCCGCGGCCCGAGTGCGCGGGCGATGGCGACGCGCTGCTGCTCGCCGCCGGAGAGCTGCGCGGGATAATGGTCGAGCCGGTGGCCGAGGCCGACCGCCTCCAGCTCGGCGGCGGCACGCGGCCAGGCACCGGCGACGCCGGCCAGCTCCATCGGCACCGCGACATTCTCGCGCGCGGTCATCGTCGGCAGCAGGTGGAAGGCCTGCAGGACGATGCCGATCCGGCCGCGGCGCGCCCGCGCCAGCGCATCCTCGTCGAGCGTGCCGAAATCCTGCCCGGCGACACGTACGCTGCCGCCGCTCGCCCGTTCGAGCCCCGCCAGCACCGCCATCAGCGACGACTTGCCGGAGCCCGACGCACCGAGCAGCGCGACGCTCTCGCCGGCGGCGACCGACAGGTCGATGCCGCGCAGGATCGCGGTCTCGCCGAGGCGAAGCGTGACATCGCGCGCCTCGATCACCATAGACGTCATGTTCATATCGGGAGACCAAGGCCTTGCAGGGGCGGACAAAACGCTATGCGGCAGCGACGCTGCTCGGCCAAGCCCTGATCCTCGCCGGCTGCGACCGGCAGGCGGCGGCGCCCGATCCGGCGCCGAGCCCCGCCGCCACACCCGTCGCGGTCGCGCGGCCGGTCGGTCCGGAACGGCTGATCCTCGCCTTCGGTGACAGCCTTTACGCCGGCTACGGGCTCGACCGCGGGCAAAGCCTGCCCGACGCGATCGAGGCGCGGCTGCGGCAGCAGGGGATCAACGCGACGATCGTCAACGCCGGCGTCTCGGGCGACACCACCGCCGCGGGGCGGCAGCGGCTCGGCTTCGTGCTCGACAATCTGCCGCGCCCGCCCGACCTCGTGCTGCTCGGGCTCGGCGGCAATGACGTTCTGCGGCAATTGCCCGCGGCGGAGACGCGCGCCAACATGACCGCGATGCTCGACGAGCTGCACCGCCGCAAGCTGCCGGTGGTGCTGACCGGGATGAAGGCGCCGCCCAATCTCGGCCGCGCCTATGTCACCGCGTTCGACGGCATTTGGCCGGATCTCGCCAAGCGCGACTCCGCCGGCCTCTATCCCTTCGTGCTCGACGGGGTGATCGGCGACCCCGCGCTCATGCAGGCGGATCGTGTCCATCCCAATGCCGCCGGCGTGACACGCATCGCCGACCGGCTGACGCCGCTGGTCGCCGCCGGCCTCAAACCCGCCGCCTGACGGAACGCCCGCCGCGCTGTTGCGCTATAGCGGCGAGTTTCAGTCTGGAAGGATCGACCCATGGCCGAGAGCCGCACCGCCACCTTGTACCGCATGGTCCTGCCCGACCATACCTGCCCGTTCGGCGTCCGCGCCAAGCAGATCCTGCAATCCGAAGGCTTCACCGTCGACGACCGCATCCTGCGATCACGCGAGGAGGTCGACGCGTTCAAGGCCGAGCATGACGTCGCGACGACGCCGCAGATCTTCATCGATGACGAGCGGATCGGCGGGAGTGACGATCTCGAGCGGTATCTGGCGAAGTAACGATTGTGTAGCTGCCGGGGCGATGGCGTCCCGGCAGCTTAGATACGCCGACGAATGGCTTCGGCAGCGACAAAGGCGATGATGTTTCGTCCGGCTGGCCTTAAAAGATAGTCGTGACTTTTGCCGGAGGCGCGCCGTCAAAATCGCCAGTATTCCCGCGCAGGCGGGAATCCAGTGGCCAAGCAGATTAACGGCCGTCGCATCAAGAGAACTGGACCCCGCTTTCGCGGGGGTACGGCCCCGTTATGTGAGCGTCCCGAGCGCATTCGAGATCTCGATCTTGAAGGCCGAGAACGCAAGAAGGCGGGCGTGGCCTTGCATGACTACGCCCCCCCACACCTCCATCCCCGGCCCGGCGGCAACGCCCCCCCTGACACGCCGCACGCCCGCCCGGCTCCCCCACCTCGATGGAACGTCACCGGCGACCGGCCGTTCGGGAAGCCCTCCTGCAAAAGGCGTCCAAAATGCCGGCCAGCCCTGCCGATATTCTCTCTCCGGCTGCCGATGCGCCTGCCGATCCGATCCTCGGCATCGCCGAAACCGCCGCCGCGCTCGCCGAACGGCTGGACGACGGCGACCTGCTCTATGCCGTCGCCGACGAGGCACGCGGGATCGCGCTGACCCATGCGCTGACGCTGGCGGTGCCCGATGCGACGGTGGTCTTCTGTCCCGGCAGCGACGCGCTGCCCGGCGACGCCGCCCCCGCCTCTCCCGGCAACGTCGGCCAGCGTGTCTCGGCTTTGCGGCGCATCCGCCTACTGATCGAGGCGAACGAGCGGCCGCGGACCGCCTGTATCACCACCGGTGAAGCGCTCGCCCGCGCCTATCCGGCGCCCGAGGCCTTCGCCGCCGCGCCGCCGCGCGTCGCGGTCGATACGCCGGTCGACCTCGAAGCGCTGTTCGCCGACCTGACCGCGATCGGCTACACGTCCGACGAGCGCGTCGACGAGCCGGGCGAGGTCGCGCTGCGCGGGCAGGTGCTCGACGTCTATCCCGCCGATGCCGGACTGCCGCTGCGCATCGAGGCGGTCGACGGGCGTGTCGAGAGCCTGCGCTGCTTCGATCCCGCCGACCAGCGCACCACCGGCAGCATCGATGCGCGCGAGCTCGGCCGCGTCGCCGAACCGCCGCTCGCCGACGCGGGCGTGTCGCTCGCCGACCATCTGCCGGACGCCGCGATCGGGATCGAACCGGGCGCGGACGAGCGGCGGCGACGCTTCCTCGCGCTGGCTGCCGACGCCGCCAAGCGCCGTCCCAAACGCGCGATCGCCGACACGCTGAGCGATGCGCGCTGGCGCAAGACGGCGGGCGAGCGGCTGATGGCACCGCTGGCGCGCGCGGGCGATCCGCCGGCACGATTCGTCGAGAGCAAGGCGCCGATGCGCGCCTTCGCCAAGGCCGCACGCGGCGCGATCGAGGCGGGCGAGCGCGTCGTCATCCTCGGCGGCGCACGCGATCTGCGCTTCCTGCAACGCCGGATCGCGCGCACGCTCAAGCTGCCGGTCACGCCGGTCGAAGCGTGGCAGGCGGTTCGCGATGCCGCGCCGGGCAGCCTGCTGGCGCTGTCCCTCGCCGCCGATCGCGGCTTCCGGCGCGAGGGCATCTGCGCGATCGCCGCCGCCGACCTGCTCGGCAGCCGCGCCGAACGCGACGACGCGACCAGCCCGATCGCGCACACCGGCCTGTTCGACTTCGGCGAGATTCGCGACGGCGACGTCGTCGTGCACGAGGATCATGGCCTCGCCGTCGTCACCGGCTTGCAGGCGCTGCCCGATCAGGCGGGCGACGCGATCGCCCTCACCTACGCCGACGACGGCGTCCGCCTCGTTCCCGTCGCGGAGGCGGACCGGATCTGGCGCTACGGCGCGGATGCCGAGGCGGTGACGCTCGACAAGCTCGACGGCGCGAGCTGGCAGAAGCGGCGCGGCGCGATCGACGCGGCGATCGCCGAAAGCGCCCGCGGCCTGACCGAACTCGCCGCCGAACGCAGCCGCCGCGATGCGCCCAAGCTGGTCGCCGATACCGACGCCTATGAACGGTTCGCCGCCGGTTTTGCCTTCACCGAGACGCCCGATCAGGCGCGCGCGATCGCCGCGGTGCGCGACGATCTCGCCGCGGGCAAGCCGATGGACCGGCTGGTGATCGGCGACGTCGGCTATGGCAAGACCGAAGTCGCGCTGCGCGCCGCGGCGATCGCCGCCCTGGCCGGGCATCAGGTGGCGATCGCCGCGCCGACCACGGTGCTTGCCCGCCAGCATCTGGAAAGCTTCGCCGCGCGCTTCGAGGGGACGGACATCGCGGTCGCCGGCCTGTCGCGGCTGAGTTCGGCGACCGAGCGCAAGCAGGTCAAGGCCGGGCTTGCCGACGGATCGATCCGCATCGTCGTCGGCACCGGGGCAGTCGCCGGCAAGGGCATCGCCTATCAGGACCTCGCCCTCGTCATCATCGACGAGGAACAGCGCTTCGGCACCGCCGACAAGACGCGGCTGCGCGATCTCGGCGCCGGCCACGTGCTGACGCTGAGCGCGACGCCGATCCCGCGCACCCTGCAGACCGCCCTGATCGGCCTTCAGCAACTGTCGGTGATCGCGACGCCGCCGGCGCGGCGGCAGCCGATCCGCACCTCGGTCGGTGCGTTCGATCCGGCGGTGGTACGCACCGCGCTGCTACGCGAACGCAGCCGCGGCGGCCAGAGCTTCGTCGTCGTGCCGCGGATCGAGGATATGGCGCCGCTCGCCGAGACGCTCGCCAAGTCGGTGCCCGAGCTCGACATCGTCCAGGCGCACGGCAAATTGCCCGCCGCCGAGATCGACGAGGCGATGGTACGCTTCGCCGGCGGCGATGGCGACGTGCTGCTCGCCACCAACATCATCGAGGCGGGGCTCGACGTGCCGCGCGCCAATACGATGGTGATCTGGAAGGCCGACCGCTTCGGCCTGTCGCAGCTCCACCAGTTGCGCGGGCGGGTCGGGCGCGGCCTGCGGCGCGGTCAGGTGCTGCTGCTCACCGATCCCGCCGCGACGATCGCACCGCGCACGCTCAAGCGGCTCAAGACGCTGGAGGCGTTCGACCGGCTCGGCGCCGGCTTCGCGATCAGCGCGCGCGATCTCGACATGCGCGGCGCGGGCGACCTGCTCGGCGAGACGCAGGCGGGGCATATGAAGCTGATCGGCATCGACCTGTACCAGCATCTGCTCGAAAGCGCGCTGCGCACCGCGCGCGGCGAGACGGTGGAGCGGTGGAGCCCGGAGCTGCACCTCGGCCTCGACGGCTGCCTGCCGCCGACGTGGATGCCCGAGGAGGAGCTGCGCGTCACCACCTATGCCCGCCTCGCGCGGATCGAGGAGGCCGAGGGGCTCGACGCGCTGGCGGACGAGCTGGAGGATCGGTTCGGCGACCTGCCCGAAGAGGCACGGCTGCTGTTCGCGGTGGCGCGCATCCGGGTGGCGGCACGGGCGGCCGGCATCGCCCGGATCGACGCCGGCCCCGCCGCGATCGCCTTCACCCCGCGCGCGGCGATGCCGGCACCCGAGGGGCTGGAGGAGAAGAACGGACGGCTGCTGCTCGCCGAACGGATCGCCGATGCGCACGAACGGCTCGACCGGATCGCGGCGGTGCTGGAGGATTGGTGACGGCGGCGGGTGTGGGGGGTCGAAACAGGGCCGCCGGCCGGTATCGGGATGTTCGGTCGCGACTTGGCAGGATCAACGAGGCAAGCCCATTAAGCAGGCGAAGGTCGGGAACGTCCCGCCGTCACCCAAAACGCTCCGGCACCCCGGACGTGTTCCGGGGTCCTCCGGGCCGCGAAATCAAGGGTAGAGACACTTGCGGCACCGTGGATGCCGGAACGAGTCCGGCATGACGGAGGCCGTGGTGCGGAGGTCTCGCGCAGGCCGGAGCCCATGGTGGTTCACGCCGCAGGTGGTGCTCCGCTTGTCACCTATGCGCCCGCCTGCGCGGGAACACTGACAGGGTGCGACGGCAGCGCGCGATACCAGGCTGCGGCACGATGGGCGGGACGAACCGCAATGGGATTGCATCCTCCGTCTTGCAGGTGACCTGATGCGCAGTGCCGCAAACCCCTTGCACCCGCGTGCGCCCCGCGCCACCGCCCGCCGATGCCCCTCCCCACCGCCTTCTTCGACCGCGACGTCGCGACCGTCTCGCGCGCGCTGATCGGCGTCGATCTGCGCGTCGATGGCGTCGGCGGCGTGATCGTCGAGACGGAGGCCTATGACGCCGACGACCCCGCCTCGCACAGCGTCAACGGGCCGACGCCGCGCAATGCGGCGATGTTCGGCCCGGCCGGCCATGCCTATGTCTATCGCAGCTACGGCATGCACTGGTGCCTCAACTTCGTCTGCCGGCCGGGAAGCGCGGTGCTGATCCGGGCGATCGAGCCGGTCGCGGGCGTCGAGACGATGATCGCGCGCCGCGGCCTTGCCGGGCCGCGCTTGCTCTGCGCCGGTCCGGGGCGTCTGTGCCAGGCGCTCGGCGTCGACCGGGCGCTCGACGGCGCGCCGCTCGATGCGCCGCCGTTCGCCCTCGAACCCGCGGCGCGTGACGAGGATATCCACGCCGGCGCCCGGATCGGCATCACCCGGGCGGTCGACACGCCGTGGCGCTTTTGTCGAACAGGCTCGCGCTTCCTCAGCAAGCCGGCGCGCTGATCCCATCAATCGGCGTGACGGCCCAGATGTTGGTAATTCGTTACGGGGCCGACACGCCGAAACCCGCCCCTCCCCTCCTGCAGCGCAATTGGCACGGCAGATGCAATGCTCCGGATACAGCCAATCGGGCTGATCTTTGGGAGGACATCATGCTCATCACCACCGTCGCCGCCGCGCTCCTGTCGGTCACCAGCGCACCCCAGCCGACTGCCACGCCGACCCCGATCGCCGCCCCCGTCGCCCCCGCTCCGGTGGTCGTCGCCGCCGCGCCGGCCCGCGCCAATCCGCGCGTCTGCCTGGTCGACGAAGTCACCGGATCGCGCCTGCCGATCCGCACCTGCAAGTCGCTCGACCAGTGGCGCGCGCTGGGCCTCGACCCGCTTGCCAAGCGCTGATCCGTCACGGGCCGGCGTATCAGCCGCATCGATACGCCGCCCGCGCCCGGGTGTACACGTCGCGCGGAGCTTCCCCGCCGCACCTGCGTTGGGCGGTGCAGCATCTTCAAGGGGGTCCTCTCACCGTGCACGCCTTACCCGACCGGCTCGACGCCGGTTCGCCCTATCCCTTGGGCGCAACGTTCGATGGTCTTGGCGTCAATTTCGCGGTCTATTCCGCCAATGCGGACCGGATCGAACTGTGCCTGTTCGATCCGTCGGGCAAGCGCGAGTTGCAGCGCATCACCCTGCCCGAATGTACCGACGAGGTGTTCCACGGCTATCTGCCCGATGCCGCGCCCGGCCTGCTCTACGGCTATCGTGCCCACGGCCGTTACGAGCCGGAGAACGGCCACCGTTTCAACCCGAACAAATTGCTGCTCGATCCCTATGCGCGGCGGCTGCACGGCCAGATCAAATGGACCGACGCATTGCACGGCTACAAGGTCGGCCACGCCCGGGAGGACCTGAGCTTCGACAAGCGCGACAGCGCGCCGGCCATGCCCAAGGCGGTGGTGGTCGACGATCATTGGGACTGGTCGCGCGATACCAAGCCGAACACCCCCTGGTCGGAAACCGTGATCTACGAGGCGCACGTCAAGGGTCTGACGAAGCTGATGGAGCTGGTGCCGCCACGCGAACGGGGCAGCTATGCCGCACTCGGCCATCCGGCGGTGATCGCGCATCTGAAGCGGATCGGCGTCACCGCGCTCGAGCTGCTGCCGATCCACAGCTTCACGCAGGACCGTTTCCTTCAGGAAAAGGGCCTCAAAAATTATTGGGGTTATAACACGCTCGGCTTCTTCGCGCCCGAACAGGCCTATATGTCGACCGACAGCCAGGACGAGCTGCGCCGCGCCGTCCACCGCCTGCACAAGGCCGGGATCGAGGTGATCCTCGACGTCGTCTACAACCATACCTGCGAAGGATCGGAAAAGGGCCCGACGCTGTCGTGGCGCGGGCTCGACAACGCCAGTTACTATCGACTGGTGAAGGATCAGCCGCGCTATTCGATCAACGACACCGGCACCGGCAACACGCTCAACCTCAGCAAGGCGCGCGTCATCCAGATGGTGACCGATTCGCTGCGCTATTGGGCGACGAGCTTCGGCATCGACGGCTTCCGCTTCGACCTCGGGCTGACGCTGGGGCGCGAGGACGATGGTTTCGATCCGGGCGCGGCCTTCTTCGACGTGGTGCGGCAGGACCCGGTGCTCGGCCGGCTCAAGCTGATGGCGGAGCCGTGGGACGTCGGCCCCGGCGGCTATCAGCTCGGCAACTTCCCGCCCGGTTTCGCCGAGTGGAACGACCAATATCGCGACACCGTCCGCCAGTTCTGGCGCGGCGATGCCGGGCAGCGCGGCGATCTCGCGGCGCGACTGGCGGGATCGGGCGATCTGTTCGACCGGCGCGCGCGGCGGCCGTGGGCGAGCATCAACCTGCTGTCCGCGCATGACGGCTTCACCCTCGCCGATACCGTGACCTACGAGGAGCGCCACAACGAGGCGAACGGCGAGGACAATCGCGACGGCCACGACAACAACCATTCGCGCAACTGGGGCCACGAGGGGCCGACCGACGATGCCGCGATCAACGACGCGCGCGGGCGGGTGCAGCGATCGATGCTGACCACCCTGCTCGCCTCGCTCGGCACGCCGATGCTGGTCGCAGGCGACGAATTCGGCCGCACGCAGCAGGGCAACAACAACGCCTATTGCCAGGACAATGCGATCAGCTGGCTCGACTGGCAGGCGGCGGCGAGCGAGGCGGGGCAGACGCAGATCGACTATGTCGCGCGCCTCACCGCGCTGCGCCGCCGCTATCCGGTGCTGCGCGCGGCGACCTTCCTCTACGGACAGGATACGCCGGGCCACGGCATCAACGACATCGAATGGTGGGACGAGCGCGGCGGCCGGCTCAGTCCGGACGACTGGCAGAACCCGGACGGACGCGCGCTGATGATGCGCCGCGCGTCGTGCAATGCGGCGGGCGAGGTCGAGGCGATCTCGCTGCTGCTCAACGGCTCGGCCGATCCGGTCACCTTCCACCTGCCGCCGCCGCAGGCCAAGCGGACCGTGCTGATCGACAGCGCCAAGCCCGATCAGGGCGAGCTGACGATCGACGATCAGTACGAGGTCGCGCCGCAGGGCGCGGTGCTGGTCACCTGGACGCTGCCGCGCGACGACGCGGACGCGGCGGCATGAGCGAACGCTGGGGCGCGCGGCTGCTCGACGACGGCCGCACCCGGTTCGCGCTCTGGGCACCGGCGTGCGAGGCGGTGACGCTGGAGATCGATGCGGGCGAGACGATCGCGATGGATGCGGCGGCGGACGGCTGGTTCGTCGCGACCACCGATGTGCCGGCGGGCACGCGCTATCGCTTCCGCATCGGCGACCTCGCCGTCCCCGATCCGGCGAGCCGCGCGCAATCGGGCGGCGTCCACGGCTGGAGCCTCGTCATCGATCCCGCCTATGACTGGACGACGCCCGACTGGCGCGGCCGGCCGTGGGAAGAGACGGTGCTGATCGAGCTGCACGCCGGCGTGCTCGGCGGCTTTGCCGGGGTGATCGACCAGATCCCGACGCTCGCCGCGCTGGGCATCACCGCGATCGAACTGATGCCGGTCAACGCCTTCGGCGGCACGCGCAACTGGGGCTATGACGGCGTGCTGCCCTATGCACCGGCGGAAAGCTATGGCGCCCCGGCCGAACTGAAGGCGCTGGTCGATACCGCGCACGGCTTCGGCATGTCGGTGTTCCTCGACGTGGTCTACAATCACTTCGGGCCGGACGGCAATTATCTGTCAGCCTATGCCCCCGACTTCTTCGATGCCGAGGTCCATACGCCCTGGGGCGGTGCGGTCGCGGTGCACGAGCCGGCGGTGCGGCGCTTCTTCATCGACAACGCCCTGATGTGGCTCGACGAGTATCGCTTCGACGGGCTCCGCTTCGATGCGGTCCATGCGATCGGCGACGATGCCTTCCTCGACGCGATGGCGGCGGAGATCCGCGCCGCGCTGCCCGACCGGCACGTCCATCTCGTGCTCGAGAACGAACGCAACGACGCCGAACGGCTGCGCGGCGACGCCTATGACGCGCAGTGGAACGACGATTTCCACAACGTCCTGCACGTCCTGCTGACCGGCGAGACCAGCGCCTATTACAGCGACTTCGCCGATCGGCCGGCGGAGCGGCTGGCGCGCTGCCTGGCCGAGGGGTTCATCTATCAGGGCGAAGGATCGGGCAATCACGACGGCAAGCCCCGCGGCACGCCGAGCGCGCACCTGTCGCCGACGCGCTTCGTCTCCTTCCTCCAGAACCACGATCAGGTCGGCAATCGCGCCCTCGGCGAACGGCTGACGCGGCTGACCGACACCGACCGGCTGCGCGCGGCGACCGCGCTGCTGCTGCTCGCGCCGCAGGTGCCGATGCTGTTCATGGGCGACACCGAAGGCAGCGAGACGCCCTTCCTGTTCTTCACCGACTTCCACGACGCGCTCGCCGATGCGGTGCGCGAGGGCCGGCGCAAGGAATTCGCCAAGTTCGATGCCTTCGCCGATCCGGCGGCGCGCGCGCGCATCCCCGATCCCAATGCGGTGGCGACGTTCGAGGCGTCACGCCCGACGCCCGGACCGGATGCGACACGCTGGCGCGGGTTGCTCCGCGATCTGATCGCGCTGCGGCAGGCGGCAATCGTGCCGCATCTCGCCGGCACGACCTCGCTGGGCGCGGAAGCGACCGGCGCGGCGGCGGTGGTGGCGCGCTGGCGGCTGGGCGATGGCGCGACGCTGACGATCGCGATCGACCTTGCCGACGCGCCGGGCGGATTGCCCGATGCGGCGGGCGACTTGCTGCATGCCGAGGGTGAGCGCTTTCGCGCGTGGATCGCCCGGTGAGCGGACAGATCACTCCGCCGTTCACCCACCGCCGTGGCCACGCGCCCAAATCAGTGATCCTGCGCATGCACGAATCCAGGGCCCGGCAGAGCGACGTCAGGGTTTCGCAACCCTGGGCTCCGGCTTTCGCGGGAGCACTCGGATATGGGAAGCCGGCTGTTGCCTCTCACGGCGACGGATGCCTCAGCGTGGATCTTTGCGCGCAGAGGCGCAGAAGACGCAGAGAAGAGATCCACGCGAAGACGCGAAGACGCGAAGCCGCGAAGAGCGGGTGCATCCTCTTCGCGGCTTCGCGCCTTCGCGTGACCCAAGTCCAGCCCGGGCCAAACCCGTTCGGACGGCTCACCCTCTCTGCGCCCTCCGCGCCTCTGCGCGCCCCAACGGAGCCTCGGCATGAGTGACCTCGCGCACGAAGCGGAAGCCGCCGGACTGCAGGTCGCGTGGGAGGATGCCGACGGCCGGCAGCATCGCGTCGCCGATACGGTGGTCCGCGCGATCCTCGACACGCTCGATACGCGGACGGACGGCGACGCATTCGTCACCGGTGATATCGGCACGGCGATACGGACAAAATCGAGCCCGGGGGCGGCGCGGCTGACGATCGACGGCGGCGAGACGCGCGATGTCGTCATCGCCGCCGACGGGACGATCCCGGCGATCGATGAGCCGGGCTATCACCGGCTCGAAACGCGCGACGGCCTGGTGACGCTGGCGATCGCGCCGCGGCGATGCGTCGCACCGCCGGCGGGGCATGGCTGGGGTCCGGCGGTGCAGATACCGGCGCTGCGTGGATCGCGCCCCTCGCCGTTCGGCGATCTCGGCGCGCTGGCCGAGGCGGCGCGCGACTTCGCGGCGGCGGGCGCGGATGCGCTCGCGATCAGCCCGACGCATGCCCTCTTTCCTGCCGATGCCGCGCGGTTCAGCCCCTATGCGCCGTCGAGCCGGCTCTATCATCACGCGCTGCTCGCCGATCCGGCGCTCGCCGGGATCGACGGCGCCGGGGAAGCGGGCGGTGCGCTGATCGACTGGACGCAGGCCTGGCCGCACCGGCTCACCCGGTTGCGCGAAGCATTCGACCGGGCGCCGGACGCGATGCGCACCGATTTCGCCACCGCCCGCGCGGCGCATCCCGAATGGGAGGAGCATGCCCGCTTCGACGCGCTGCACGGCCATTTCTTCGCGCAGCGGCGCGCGTGCGGCTGGCAGGACTGGCCCGCCGACTATCACGATCCCGCCGCACCGGCCGTGGCGCGGTTCGTCGCCGACCATAGCGAGACAGTGGCGTTCCACGCCTTCCTGCAATGGCTTGCCGACGCCAGTCTGGCACAGGCGCAGGCGGCGGCACGCGCGGCGGGGATGCAGATCGGCCTGATCGCCGATCTCGCGGTCGGCATGGATGCGGGTGGCAGCCATGCGTGGAGCCGGCGCGGCGACCTGCTCACCGGCCTGTCGATCGGCGCGCCGCCCGATCCACTCGGGCCGCAGGGGCAGAATTGGGGGATCACCGCGCTGTCGCCCTTTGCCTTGCGACGCACGGGCTTCGACGGCTTCATCCGCACGGTCCGCGCCAGCCTGCGCCATGCCGGCGGCCTGCGGATCGATCATGCGCTCGGCCTCAAGCGGCTGTGGGTCATCCCCGAGGGCGGTGCGGCGAGCGATGGTGCCTATCTGGCCATGCCGTTCGACGATCTGCTGCGCCTGCTCGCGCTCGAATCCCATCGTGCCGGCGCGATCGTGATCGGCGAGGATCTCGGCACCGTGCCGCCGGGCTTCCGCGACACGATGGCGGAACGCGGCATGCTCGGCATGCGGGTGTTGCCCTTCGAGCGCGACGAGGACGGCTTCACGCCCGCGCGCGACTGGGATGCGGCGGCGGTGGCGATGACCGGCACGCACGACACCGCGACGCTCGCCGGCTGGTGGACGGGCCGCGACATCACGTGGAACCACAAGCTGCGCCGCGGCGGCGACGACGAACCCGCCGACCGCCTGCGCCGCGTCGGCGAGAAAGCGGCGCTCTGGCGCACCTATCGCGAGACGGGCGTCGCCGAGGGACCGCCGCCGCAGGACGCCGATGCCGCGATCGATGCGGCGATCGCCTTCACCCGGCAGGCACCCTGCCCGCTGACCATCGTGCCGGTCGAGGATCTGGTCGGCATCGCCGAACAGCCCAATCTGCCCGGCACCACCGACGAACATCCCAATTGGCGACGCCGCCTGCCCGACACGACCGCCGGCCTGCTCGCCCGGCCCGAGGTCGCGCGCCGCACCGCCCTCCTCTCAGCCGAGACCCCAGCATGACCGCGCCCCGCCCGCCCCGTGCCACCTACCGGATGCAGTTCCACAAGGACTTCACCTTCGCCGATGCCGAAGCTTTGGTCCCCTATCTCGCCGATCTCGGCATCAGCCACCTCTATGCCTCGCCGATCACCGTCGCGGCCGCCGGGTCGACGCACGGCTATGACGTCATCGACCCGACGCGGATCAACCCCGAACTGGGCGGCGAAGACGCGTTCCGCAGCCTCGTCGCGGCGCTGCACGCGCGCGACATGGGCGTCGTCATCGATATCGTCCCCAACCATATGGGCGTCGCCGGTGGCGGCAATGCCTGGTGGAACGACGTGCTGGCGCGCGGGCCGGACAGTCCGCATGCCCGCGTCTTCGACATCGACTGGTCGCGACCGTTGCTACTGCCGGTGCTCGGCGACACGCTGACCGCGACGATCGCGGCGGGCGATCTGGCGATCGAGGGGCAGCAGGTCGTCGCCTATGGCGAGCATCGCTTTCCGTTGCGCGACGACGTCGCCACCGACGGCGACCTCGCCGAAGTGCTGGCGCAGCAGCATTACCGGCTGGCGAGCTGGCGCGTCGCCAACGACGACCTCAACTGGCGCCGCTTCTTCACCGTCAACGATCTCGCCGGCGTGCGGATCGAGGATCCGGCGGTGTTCGAGGCGACGCACGCCTTGTATTTCCGCCTGTACGCGGAAGGGCTGATCGACGGCGTCCGCGTCGATCATGTCGACGGGCTGACCGATCCGATCGGCTATTGCCGCACGCTGCGTAAGCGCCTCGGCGACGACGCCTATATCGTCATCGAGAAGATCCTCGGCGCGGACGAAGGCCAGCCCGTCGGCTGGGGCGTCGACGGCACCAGCGGCTATGACTTCATGGAACAGGTCGCGACGCTGATCCACGATCCGCTCGGCGCCTTGCCGCTCGAGGAATTGTGGCAGCAGGTCAGCGGCCGCTATCAGGGGTTCGAGGCGGAGGAGTTCGAGGCGCGGCAGGATCTGCTCGCCTGGCAGTTTTCCGGTCAGCTCGACGCCTGCGTCGCCGCCTTCGTGCGGCTCAACCGCGACGAGGCGGTGACCGCGGCGATGCTGCGCCGTGCGATCGAGCGGCTGCTCTGGGTCTTCCCAGTCTATCGCACCTATGGCACCGGTTACGCCGCCGCGCCGCAGGATGCCGCGATCCGCGGGCTGGTGCGCGAACGGGTCGCCTGGCTGATCCCGCCCGGCGAGGCGCATGTCGTCGACCGTATCCTCGCCTGGCTCGCCGGCGACGGGCCCGGCGATGCCGCCGACGCGGTGCGCCGGTTCCAGCAATTGTCCGCGCCGATCGCCGCCAAATCGGTCGAGGACACCGCTTTCTATCGGTCCGGCCGGCTGCTGTCGCGCAACGACGTCGGCTTTGACGCGACGATCCTCGGCGTCCCGGTCGAGGCGTTCCACGCCTTGATGATCGACCGCGCGCGCGAGGTGCCGCAGGCGATGCTGACCACCGCGACGCACGACCACAAACGCGGCGAGGACGTCCGCGCCCGGCTCGCGGTGCTGAGCACCATCCCCGACGTCTGGCGCGCCCGCGTCGAGGCGTGGGAAGCGCTCGCCTGGAGCTGGGGCCATGACGTCGACGGCGGCGACCGCTACATGCTGTTGCAGACGATCGTCGGCGCCTGGCCAGAGGATGGCGCGGACGCGGATTTCGCCGAACGGGTCAAGGCGTGGCAGCAGAAGGCCCTGCGCGAGGCGAAGCTGCGCTCGTCCTGGGAAGCATCCGACGCGGACTATGAGGCGGCGGCGGCGGCGCTGGTCGACCATTACCTCGCCGATCCGCGCTTCTGCGCCGAGGTCGCCGCCTTCGTCGCCGAGATCGCACCCGCCGCGCTCGCCAACACCCTGGCGCAGACCGCGCTGCGGCTGACGCTGCCCGGCGTGCCCGACCTGTATCAGGGGTGCGAGCTCGCCGACCTCAGCCTCGTCGATCCCGACAACCGCCGCCCCGTCGATTACGACCGCCGGCGCGCGCTGCTCGGCAGCGCCGAGGCGCCCGACAAGCTGCGATTGATCGCCGATCTGCTGGCGCTGCGGCGGGCGGAGCCGGCGCTGTTCGCCACGGGCGACTATCGTCCGGCGGAGGTCGAGGGCAGCGACCGCATCCTCGCCTTCAGCCGCAGCGCGGGCGACCGGACGCTGCGCGTCGCGGTGCTGATCCGCGGCACCGAGCGGCCCGTCGCGACGATCCGCTTCGCCGATGGCAGGACGCTGTCAGCGGCCGAAGCGTTCGCCGCGGCAACGATCTGGTATGATATCGACGTTACCGACTGATCGGGTCGGAACAAATGGCAAAGACATCTTTTTGAAGCTATATGCCTGCACATGGTTCGGCAGAAACCAAAGACAGCAAGTTCAGGGAGGACGACAGGGCCGATGCCGCAAGTACGCCGGATCGATTTTTGGGCAAAGGCGATCGCGGCGCGGTCGCCGGCGATGCTGGAACACTTGCAAGGCGTCGCGCGGGCACTTGTCGCGGCGCGACGGGCGATGCGGACGACGCTGCCGCCCGAGTTCGTCAACAATCCGCCGATGGATCTATTGTATACGGTGTTCCTGGCGGACGATCATTGCGCGACGCTACCGCCGCTAATCGCGGCGACCGGCGTTTCCGCGCCGGTGGCGCGGCGATGGATCGACCTGCTGGTCGAGCGTGATCTGGTGTACGAGAGTGCCGGCATGATCCGTCTAACCGATGCCGGGCTGATATTGGTCGCCGAAACCTGTCAGGCGGTCATTGCGTCGCAGACGGGCGTCGATGAGATGAGCTTGAACTGAAGCGCAGCTCGTCCCCGCGCCGGATGACGGTATCGAGCGCCTGTTCGAGCTCCGCCGCCGCCAATGTCTCATCGGCTGCCACGACCAGATCGAGCGCCGCCGCAATCAATTGCCGTGCCTCATCGAGCCGGTCCGCGTTATTCTCTGCCATGCCCAGGATCATGCTCCGAACGAAGGACCTGCCGCCCGGCGTGGGATGCACCATGATCGGAGAAATTCAAACAGGATTCGTATCATCCGGGGGCATTTCATCCCGAGATGATACGGAATCCCATGTGCGATTCGGCGCTGTGGCCGCAACGGCCGAAACTCCATCGCTATTTACTTCGGGCCGTCAAAAGACTTTGGCAAACCGGACGAAAATCGTAGCCTGGGATCAGTGGCCTACCGCCGCCTTCACCGCGTCCGCCGCCTTGCTCAGCAAGCCTTTCTCTGCCTCCTCGGCCTCCGCCTTGGTCCTGAACGCGGCGCCTTCCGGTTCGGCGGGCGGGGCATAGACAGAGAACAGCTTGAGCGGCTCGCCGCCCTTGTTGATGATATTGTGCTGCGCGCCCTTGAGCACGACGACGAGGTGATTGGGCGTCGCCTTGGTGGCATGACCATCGATCACCACCTGCGCCTCGCCCGCGACGATGAAAGTGGTCTGGTCGGCGGGGTGCGTCTCCATGCCGATCTCTTCGCCGGCGGGGATCGCCATCAGCACGATCTGCACCTTGGCATCGCGGTACACTTCCTTCTGCCACAGCTCGTTGCGGCCGGCGAGGTCGATCATGTCCTTGTTGAAGATCGTCATAGCGATGTGCGCTCCCGTTGATACGTGCGCAGGTCTGGACGAACGAGCCCGCCTCGGCGTTCCCCTATCCCGCCGCCGCATCCCACAACCGCTGCCAGAGCCGCAGCAGCGGATGCGCCTCCGGCGACAGCGCCGCCCGGCGCGCGGCATAGGCGCTGGCGAGGAGGCGATGCGCGCGCCGCGCCTTCCGGCAGTCGGCGCGGCGCGCCATGCCGCGGGCATGCTGCTCGCGCCGGCGCAAATATTCGACGTCACGCTCCATGATATTGCGCCTCCTGCTGCAAGCAGATCAGCCTAAGGTGCGTGTGCGTGCCGACAACGACTATTGGTTCCGGAAACGGTATTGAAGCAGCTTCGTAACCCCTCCCGCGATTACTGTCCGGGAAAGCGCCGCCCGTGGGGGAAGCGCCGTGCGTAACCGATAGGGGATAGTGCTCATGTCCGTCGAAGTGATCAGCAAGGCGACCGGTGCGGTCCATCAGGTGGCCGGCAACGATGTCGCGCTCGACGCGCCGAGCATCGTCCGCCTCGATATCGCGCGGACGCAGGTCGCCGCCGTCGACCGGCAGGGCAGCGATCTGGTGGTGCGGCTGGTCGACGGCGGGACGGTGCACGTTGCCAATTTCTACCCGGCGCAGGCGACCACCACCAACGAACTGGTGTTGCGCGAAAACGACGGCCATCTGTGGGTGGCGCGCGGCACGGGCGTGCCGCGCTTTTCGCTGATCGACGATCTCACCGATCTGACCGCGGCAGCGGGCGGCGGCGGATCGGCGCTTGCGCTGCCGGCGACCCTGCTCGGCGGCGCGGCGGCGGCGGGCGGCGTCGTCGCGCTGGCGAGCGGCGGCGGCAGTGATGCGACCGCGGCCGGCAGCGGCACGCCCGACACCGGCACCGGCACCGGCGCGCCCCCCACACCGACGCCGACGCCCACCCCCGACACGACGCCGCCGGCAACCCCGACTGCCACCGTCCGCGCCGATGGCGGCGCGATCAGCGGTCAGGGCGAGGCGGGCGCGACCGTCACCGTACGCGACGCCGCCGGTGCGGTGATCGGCTCCACCACCGTCGCCGCGGACGGCAGCTTCGCCGTGCCCCTCGCCCCGGCGCGGGTCGACAATGAGCGGCTCACCGTCACGCAGAGCGATGCGGCGGGCAATGTCTCGCCCGCGGCGACGATCCAGGCCCCCGACCTCACCGCCCCGGCGACCCCGGTCGCGACGATCGACGCGGCCGGGACGAGCGTCAGCGGTCAGGGCGAGGCCGGCGCGACCGTGACGGTGCGTGATGCGAGCGGCGCGGTGATCGGCAGCACCGTGGTCGCGGCGGACGGCAGCTACAGCGTTCCGCTCACGACGCCGCAGGCGAACGGCGGCGCGGTCACGGTGACGCAGGGCGATGCGGCCGGCAACGTCTCGCCGCCGCTCTCGGTCACCGCGCCCGACGTGACCGCCCCCGCCGCCCCGACGGTGGCGATCGACGGCACCGGCACGGTGGTCAGCGGCACCGGCGAGCCGGGCGCGCGCGTCACCATCAGCGGCGCGGGCGGTACGGCGCTCGCCACCGCGATCGTCGCCGCCGACGGCCGCTATAGCGCAACGCTCTCCGCCCCGCAGGTCAACGGCGAGCGGGTCGATGCGAGCCAGTCGGACGCGGCGGGGAATGGTTCGGGCAGCGCCAGCACCACCGCCCCCGATCTGACCGCACCCGTACAGCCGGTCGCGACCATCTCCGCCGACGGTACGCAGGTGACCGGCACCGGCGAGGCCGGCGCGACGGTCAGCGTCGTCACGGCGGCCGGCACCGTGATCGGCAGCGCGACGGTCGCCGCCGACGGCAGCTTCGCGGTGACGCTGACGCCCGCGCAGGCCAATGGCGAGAGCCTGAGCGTGCGCGAGAGCGACGCCGCGGGCAATCAGGCGCCCCCGCTCGCACTGACCGCGCCCGATCTCACCGCCCCCGCCGCACCGGTGGCGGCGATCGATCCGACCGGCACGACGGTGACCGGCAGAGGCGAGGCCGGCGCGACGATCAGCATCCGCGATGCCGCGGGCAACGAGGTCGGCACCGCGACGGTCGGCGCCAACGGCAGCTATGCCGCGGTGCTGACGGTGCCGCAGATCGACAGCCAGGCGCTGAGCGTGACGCAGAGCGACGCCGCCGGCAACGCCTCGCCCGCGATGCCGCTGACCGCGCCCGACCTGACCGCCCCCGCCGCGCCCACCCTCACCGTCGCCGCGGACGGCGCGAGCGTCAGCGGCAGCGGCGAGCCGGGTGCGACGGTGACCGTGCGTGATCCGGTCGGTACGGTAATCGCGACGGCGACGGTCGCGGCCGACGGCAGCTACAGCGCGCCGCTCACCGTGACGCAGATCGACGGCGAGCAGTTGAGCGCGCGGCAGAGCGATGTCGCGGGCAATCTCTCGCCCGTCACCACCGCCATTGCGCCCGATCTGGTCGCCGACGCACCCCCCGCCGCGCCGAGCGCCACGGTGACGGGGGACGGTAGCGCGGTGACCGGCGTCGCCGGTGCCGGTGCGGCGATCGCCCTCTATGACGCCGATGGCCGCGTCATCGCCACCGGCACCGCCGCCGCCGATGGCAGCTACACCGTCGCGCTGACCCCGGCGCGGCTCGACGGCGAGACGATCCGCGTCACCCAGGCGGATGCCGTCGGCGCGGTGTCGCCGCCGGCGACCGCGATCGCGCCCGACCTCACCGCTCCCGCCGCGCCGACCGCGACGCTCGATGCGACGGGCACGCTGGTCACCGGCACCGCGGAGGCAGGTGCGACCGTCACCGTCCGCGATGCCGCCGGCGTTGCGCTCGGCAGCGCGGTGGCGACCAGCGCCGGCAGCTATGCGGTGACGCTGACCACGCCACAGGCGAACGGCGGCACGCTCGCGGTCACGCAGGCGGATGGTGCGAACAACGTCTCGCCCGCCACCAGCATCGCCGTGCCCGACACCACCGCCCCCGCCGCGCCGAGCGCGCTCGTTGCCGGCGACGGTCTCACCGTCAGCGGGAGTGGCGAGGTCGGCGCGACCGTCACGGTGCGCGACGCGGTGGGCAATCCGCTCGGCAGCGCGACCGTCGCCGCGGACGGCCGCTATACCGTCACGCTGACCACGCCGCAGGGCAATGGCGAGACCGTGACCGTCGCGCAGGCGGACGGCGCGGGCAATCCGTCACCTGCCACCGCCGCGGTCGCGCCCGATTTCACCGCGCCGCTCGCACCGACCGCGACCGTCGCGGCGGGCGGCACCCTCGTCACCGGCAGCGGCGAAGCCGGCGCGACCGTGACGATCACCGCCGCCGACGGCAGCGTCCTCGGCACCGGCGTCGTCGCCGGCAACGGCAGCTACAGCGTGACGCTGGCGACGCCGCAGATCGCCAGCGAGCCGCTCACCGCGGTGCAGGCCGACGCCAGCGGCAACGTCTCGCCCGCGACCGGCTTCCTCGCGCCCGATCTCGCCGCGCCCGCCGCGCCCGCGGCTACGCTGGACGCAACCGGCAGCATTGTCACCGGCACCGGCGAGATCGGCGCGACCGTCACCGTCCGCGATGCGGCGGGCGTGGTGCTCGGCAGCGCGACGGTGACCGCGCAAGGCTATGCGATCACGCTGACGACGCCGCAGATCGACAGCCAGGCGCTGAGCGTGACGCAGAGCGATGCCGCCGGCAACGCCTCGCCCGCGACGCCGCTGACCGCGCCCGACCTCACCGCCCCCGCTGCACCCACCGGCAGCGTCGCGGGCGACGGGCTGACGCTGAGCGGCACCGGCGAGGCCGGCGCGACCGTGGCGGTGCGCAGCCCGGTCGGACTGGAGATCGGCAGCGCGACCGTCGCCGCCGACGGCAGCTATACCGTGCAGCTCGCGACCCGGCAGGCGGACGGCGAGGTGCTGACCGTCCGGCAGAGCGACGCGGCCGGCAATGTCTCGCCGGTGATCAGCGCGGTCGCGCCCGATCTCAATCCGGCGACCCTGCCCCCGCCGCCCTTGGCCGAGGTCGCCCCGGATGGCACGGCGGTGGCCGGACGCGGCGTCGGAGCCGCGACGATCACCGTCTATGACGCCGCCGGTACGGTGATCGCCACCGGCACCGCCGCCGCCGACGGCAGCTACAGCGTCACGCTCAGCCCCGCGCGGGTCGACCATGAGACGCTGTACGTCACCCAGACCGATATCGTCGGCGCCTCCGCTCCGACGCAGACGATTGCCCCCGACCTCACCGCACCGGCGGCGCCGACCGCGACGCTCGATGCGACCGGTGCGATCGTCACCGGCAGCGGCGAGCCCGGCGCGGCGATCGTCGTCCGGGACGTCGCGGGCAATCCGCTCGGCACCGCCATCGTCTCGAGCGCCGGCGGCTATGCGGTGACGCTGGCGACCGCGCAGACCAACGGCGAGCTGCTGAGCGTGACTCAGGCCGATCCGACCGGCAATGTCTCGCCGCCGATCGGACTGGTCGCGGGCGACACCACCGCACCGCTCGCCCCAATGGCGAGCGTCAGCGGCGACGGCGCCTTCGTCAACGGCAGCGGCGAGCCCGGCACGATGGTGATGGTCCGCGATGCCGGCGGAACCCTGCTCGGCACCGCGACGGTGGCGACGAACGGCAGCTTCTCCGTCGCGCTCACCCCGACGCAGCTGAACGGCGAGACGGTGCGCGTGACGCTGTCCGATGCGAGCGGCAACGTCTCGCCGTCGGTGACCGCGCCCGCGCCCGACGTCACCGCCCCCGCTGCGCCGGGCCTCGCGGTCAATCCCGACGGGACGGTGGTGACCGGCACCGGCGAGCCCGGCGCGGTCGTGACGATCGCCGCCGGCACCACGCCGCTCGGCTCCGCCACCGTCGCTGCGGACGGCAGCTATACGGTGACGCTGAGCGCGCAGCAGAACAACGGCGGCACGCTGAGCGCGACGCAGGCGGATGCGGCGGGCAATGTCTCGCCCGCCGCCACCGTCACCGCGCCCGACCTGATCGCCCCGGCCGCGCCGACCGCGGGGGTCTCGGCCGACGGCCTGTTCGTCACCGGTACCGGCGAGCCCGGCGCGCGAATCACCGTCACCGATGCGACAGGATCGCCGCTCGGCGTGGCCGTGGTCACCGACGCCGGCAGCTATAGCGTGACGCTGACCAGCCCGCAGGCGAATGGCGAGCGGCTGATTGCGACGCAGACCGACGGCGGCGGCAACGTCTCGCCGCCGGTGGCCGCCTTCGCCCCCGACATCACCGCGCCCGCCGCACCGACGCTGATCGTCGCCGCGGACGGCGCCAGCGCTGGCGGCATCGCCGAGGCCGGGGCGAGCGTCACCGTAACCGGACCGAACTTCACCGCGACGGTCACCGCCGACGCCAATGGCGTCTACAGCGTCGCGATCGATCCGGCGCGGCTCGACGGCGAGACCTTCACCGCGGTGCAGACCGATGCCGCGCTCAACAGCTCGCTGCCGACGAGCGCGCAGGCGCCCGATCTCCTCGCCCTCGCGCCGACCGCGACGATCGCCGCCGACGGCGCGAGCATCTCCGGCACCGGCGAGGTCGGCGCGACGGTTACCGTCACCGCCGCCGGCACGGCGACCGTGCTCGGCACCACGACGGTGGCGGCGGACGGCAGCTACACGATCGCGCTGACCCCGGCACAGGTCGACGGCGAGCCGCTCACCGTCTCCCAAACCGACGTGTCGAACAACGTCTCGCCGGGTATCGCGCTGACCGCGCCCGACCTGTTCGCGCCGCCGGCGCCGAGCGCGACGGTGTCCCTCGACGGCACCACCGTCTCCGGCATCGCCGAGGCAGGCGCGACGGTGACCGTCACCGCGCCGGACGGCGATGTCCTCGGGCGTGCGACCGCCGCGGCGGACGGCAGCTACAGCGTCACGCTCACGCCCGCCCAGGGCAATGGCGAACTGCTCGCCGCCACCGCGAGCGACGGCGGCGGCACCTCCGCCGCGACGGCGGTCACCGCGCCCGACTTCACCGCACCGGACGCACCGAGCGCGAGCGTCACCGGCGACGGCCAGTTCGTCATCGGCACCGGTGAGGCGGGCGCGACCGTCACCGTCCTTGCCGCCGACGGCACGCCGCTCGGCAGCGGCGTAGTCACGGCGACCGGCAGCTATGCCGTGCAGCTCGCCACGCCGCAGGTGAATGGCGAACTGCTCACCGTCCGGCAGACCGATGCCGCGACCAACACGTCGCCGACGGTGCAGGCGGCGGCCCCCGACCTCGCCACCACGGTCGCGCTGACCGCGAGCGTGACCGCAGACGGGGTGGCGGTGACCGGCACCGCCGCCGCCGATGCGGCGATCGTCGTAATGCTCAACGGAGTGACGGTCGGCACCGGCACCGCCGATGGCACCGGCGCCTATTCGGTGACGCTGACCGTTCCGCAGCGCAACGGCGAACTGCTCGACGTCACCCAGTCGGTCGGCGGCGGGACGCCCTCGACGCCGGTGCTGGCGATCGCGCCCGACCTCACCGCCCCCGCCGCGCCGACCGCGAGCGTGATCGGCGGCGGCACGCAGGTGATCGGCACCGGCGAGGCCGGCGCACGCGTCTCGATCCGCTCCGCCGCCGGGGTCGAGATCGGCAGCGCGATCGTCGCCGTTTCCGGCAGTTACGTCGCCGAGCTGACGACGCCCCAGCGCAATGGCGAATCGCTGACCGCGGTGCAGACCGATCCGGCGAACAACCCCTCGCCGGCGGTGGCGCTGGTCGCGCCCGACATCACCGCACCGCTTGCACCGACCGCCCTCGCGGTCAGCGCGGCCGGCACGACGCTGACCGGCGTCGGCGAGAGCGGCGCACGCGTCTCGGTCCGCAGCGGCACGACGCTGCTCGGCGAGGCGACGGTGGCGAACGACGGCAGTTTCACCGTGGCGCTGACCGCGGCGCAGCTGACCGGCGCGACGCTGACGGTGACGCAGGCGGACCCCGCCGGCAACGTCTCCCCCACCGCCTCGGTCATCGCTCCGTTCGATATCCAGGCGTTCGACAATGCGGCCAATGCGACCATCGACCTGCTTCCCGTCGTCGCCGCGGCGCCCACGCCGATCGGCAGCGTCACCTATGGCGCGCTGCTGTCCGCAGGGGCGCTCAACCTGCAGGCCGAGGCGCTTGGCGAGGCGAATATCCGCTTCACCGTCGCACAGGGGCATAACCTCGCCGCCACCTTCACCTATGACTCGGCGATCAGCATCGGGGCGACGAGCGGCTACAGCGTCGTCGTGCAACGGTTCGACGGCACGCAATGGGTCGCCGTCAACGGCGCATCGGGCGGGTCGCTGCTCGAACTCGGCCTGCTCAACGGCGATCTCACTGCGGCGCAGACGCTCGCACCCGGCGAATATCGCGCCTTCGTCACCTATCAGAGCGGGCTCGGCGTCGGTGCCGGCGTGCTCGGCAGCCTGTCGGTGAGCGGCGTCGACATCGACTATACCGATGTCGGCGGCGTCCGCCCGGTGGCGGTGACGGGGAACGTCGTCAGCGATGCCGGGCCCACCGGCGCGGTGGATGTCGTCGCCCCCGGCACGACGATCACCCAGGTGACCAACGGCACGACGGTGACCGACGTCACCGCCAACGGCACGGTCGTCGCCGGCCAATGGGGCACGCTCGTCATCAATCTCGACGGCAGCTACAGCTACACGCCATCGACCAGCGCCACCGCGATCGGCCATACCGACGTCTTCGCCTATACGCTGCTCGATCCGAGCGACGGCGAACGCGAGACCGCCAATCTGTCGATCACGATCGGCAGCGGCGCGATCAGCGGACCGCCGGTGGTGACGGCGGACGTCGCGATCGCCCCGGTGACCTATCAGAACGTCGTCGAGGTGACCGCGCCGGTCGCATCGACCAGCTTCACGGCGACGCCCTTGGTGCAGCTGCCGCTGGCGCCGATCGCAGTCGGGGCGCACGGCGAGGGAACGGGGGCGTTCGTCATCAATCCCGCAACCAAGGCCAACATCACGCTCAGCGCCACCTCGACCAGCGCGCTGTCGGTCGCGCCGACCTATACGCTGACGCTGACCAACACCGATACCAATGCGACGACGACGGTGCGGCAACTGGCGCTGCTCGGCGGCACGGCGTCGACCAGCTTCGCGCTTAACGACCTGCCCGCCGGCCATTACAGCTACCGGCTGGCGGCGGACAGCACGGTCAGCACCAGCTTCGGCACCAATGTGACGCTGGGACGCACGACGACCTTGCTCGACAGCCATGTCGTCGTCAGTCCGGCGGCGGTCGAGGGCAACCTCCTCGCCAACGACAATGCCCACAGCGATTTCATCGCGGTGCGAGTCGGCAGCGGCGCCGCGGCGACGACGCTGACCGAGGTCGGCGAGACGCCGGTGACGCTGACCGGCGCGCACGGCACGCTGACCGTCAACGAGGTCGGCCATTACGTCTACCAGCCGAGCGCATCGCTCGCCTATTCGACGACCGACCTCAGCGACACTTTCACCTATCAGCTCGTACAGCCCAACGGCAGTGTCGCGACCACGACTCTGACGGTGACGATCGACGTCCCCGGCGACAATGCGTCGGCGGCGGTCCATTATGCGATCGCGCCGGTGCAAAGTATCGAACCCGATGTGGTGTCGATCGATACGACAATGATTGCAAATGACAGCCACACTGTCGCGCTCGACGGCCATACCGCCACGGCCGCGACGGGGGCGGACAGCAGCGTCGCCACCGCGCAGAGCCTCGCCACCTATGACCTGTTCGAAGGGCAAGGCGACATCGGCATCGTCCTCTCACGCTACCTCGATACGCATGTGTCGGGCAGCACGACCCAGACGACAACGACCGACACGACGATCGCCGCTGCCCCCGCGTCGGTCGCCGATCCGCTCGACTATCTCGCCACGCCGGACGATCCGACCCATCATCAGTCAGTCGTCAATCATGTTATATAAGCAATCCAAAGTGCATCTAAAGTATTGCTGCTGACACATTGAACTATATCATTTGTTAAGCGAACGGGCCTTTCCTGCGGCGCAGGAGAGGTCCCGATGCGTTCGATGCGAGTTCTGGTGGGGATGGCGGCGGCGGGCCTGCTCGTCGGCGCGGCCGGTCGGGCGGCGAGCGGCGACGCGCTGACGCTGGAGGCGGCAGCACGCGATGCGGTCGCCTGGCACCCGTCGGTGATCGAGGCGGCGGGCACGCTCGCGGCGAGCGACGCCGATGTCGCCGCGGCCCGCGCCGGCTATCGCCCGACGCTGAGCGCCGGCCTCGGCAGCGGCTATGACAGCCGGGTCAGCGGCACCTGGCGGCCGCGGCCGCAGTTCGGCGCGTCGCAGATGCTCTACGACTTCGGCAAGGTGTCGAGCGACGTCGCCGCGGCACGCGCCGGCACCCGCGTCAGCCGCGCCGAGATGCTGCTCGCGGTCGATACGCTGATCCGCGACACCGCCTATGCGATCATCGAACTGCAACGCGCCAGCGCGCAGCGGCTGATCGCGCAGGACCAGCTCGCCCGGATCGCCGAGATCAGCAACCTCGTCGGCCAGCGATCGACGATGGGCGCCGCCACCCAATCGGATGCGTTGCAGGCGCAGGCCCGCGTCGAGGCGGCGCAGGCGAGCCTGACGCAGGTCGAGGCGGAGGAGCGGCGCTGGACCAGCAACCTCGTCTTCCTGCTCGGCCATCCGCTGCCCCCCGCCGGCGTGGCGAGCGATGTTCCGGGCTGGCTGGATCAGGGCTGCGCCGGGCCGCCACCGGCGTGGCAGGGCGTCCCCGCCATCGCCGCCGCCGATGCGCAGACCGAGCGCGCCGCCGCCGAGCTGCGCCGCAGCCGCGCCGACCGTTATCCGACGCTGTCGCTCGGCGGCGATGCCTCGACCGACGTCGGATCGCCCTTCGGTGATCGCAGCATCTACAATTTCGGGCTGCGCGTCAGCAGCAACATCTTTGCCGGCGGCCTCACCAAGGCGCGGGTGCGCAGCGCCGGCTTCCGCCTCGCCGCCGCCGAGGCGGGCGCGCGCCGCGTCCGCAACGAAAGCAGCGCGCAGCTCGCCGAGGCGCAGCAGCAGATCGACAGCCTGTCGCGCCTCGCCGCGACGCTCGGCTCGCGCGAGACCAACATGCGCGAGACCGGGCGGCTCTACCGCATCCAATATCTCGAAATGGGGACCCGGACCTTGGTCGACCTGCTGAATGCCGAACAGGAATTGCAACAGGTGCGCTTCGACGCGGTCAATACCACGCAGAACTTGCGTCGACTGCATATCGACTGCCTGTTCACGGCCGGGCGGATGCGCGACGCGTTCGGGCTGGCCGGCACCGCGATCCGCGGGGTGACGCTGTGAGCGTCGCCTTCGCGCCGCCGGGCGCGGTCGATGCCTGGCTCGAACTGCTCGGCCGCGTCGCCCGCGCCTATCGCCTGCCGGTTTCCGACCAGAGCGCGCGGCTCGCCGCGCAATGGGATCTCGGCGGCAGCGAGGAGGCGCGCATCCAGGCACTGGCGCGCGCGACCGGCCTTATCCTCCGCTTCGTCTCGCCGCAGGAGGCGCGGCTGAGTGGCTGGCGGCTGCCGATGATCGCCCGCTTCGGCGACGGCGAGATCGCGCTGATCGAGGGGATCGACGGCGAGGACCATGCGCAACTGATCCTCCCCGGCGAACGCGGCGGCCAGACCCGCCGCCCCGTCGCCGAGCTGCGCGCCGCGGCGACCGGATTCGTCGTGCCGCGACCGGCGCGCGCCGCGCCCGATGCGCGGGTCGATACCTATATCCGCCCCTATCAGGAGCATTGGCTGCGCCAGATCCTGATGCGCGACGCCCCCGCCTACAGCCATGTCATGGTCGCCTCGGTCGTCACCAATCTGCTCGGCCTCGCCGGCGTGCTGTTCTCGATGCAGGTCTATGACCGCGTCGTGCCGGCGGCGTCGATCCCGACGCTGACCATCCTGTTCGTCGGCGTGCTCGTCGCGATCGGCTTCGACTATGCCCTGCGGCGGCTGCGCACCAATATCGTCGACGTGCTCGGCAAGCGCGCCGACCTGCGCATCTCCGACCGGGTATTCGGCCATGCATTGCGCGTCCGCAACGCCGCGCGCCCCGCCTCGACCGGCACCTTCATCGCCCAGCTCCGCGATCTCGATCAGGTGCGCGACATGCTGACCTCGACGACGATCGCGGCGGTCGCCGATCTGCCCTTCTTCCTGATATTCCTCGGCCTGCTCTGGTATATCGGCGGGATGCTCGCGCTGGTGCCGCTGGTCGCGCTGGTGATGCTGCTGCTCCCCGGCCTGCTCGCCCAGCGCCGGCTCCGCCAGCTCGCGACCGAATCGATGCGCGAATCGTCGCTGCGCAACGCGATGCTGGTCGAGGCGATCCAGGGGATCGAGGACATCAAGGCCCTGCAGGCGGAGGAGCGGTTCCACCGCCAGTGGAACCACTACAATGCCGTCGCGGGCGAGGCGCAATTGCGGCTGCGCGGGCTGACCAACAGCCTGTCGGTGTGGACGCAGAGCGTGCAGAACGGCGTCTATGCCGCGATCATCTTCGTCGGCGCGCCGCTGGTCATCGCCGGCAGCATCACCACCGGCGTGCTCGTCGCCACGTCGATCCTCGGATCGCGGATGATGGCGCCGATGGCGCAGGTGACGCAATTGCTCGGCCGCTGGCAGCATGCCCGGGTCGCGATGGGCAGCCTCGACCAGATCATGGCGCTGCCCGTCGACAGCGCCGATGCCGATCACCGCATCCCCCTGCCCGCGGTCAACGGTGCCTTCACGCTGCGCCATGCGGTGTTCAGCTATGCCGATCCCAATGCCCCGCCGGCGCTCACCGTCGCCGGGCTCGACATCGCCGCGGGCGAGCGTATCGCGCTCCTCGGCCGCAACGGCGCGGGCAAGTCGACGCTGCTCCAGGGTCTGTCGGGCATGCTGCGGCCGGTGTCGGGCGAGGTGCTGCTCGACGGGCTCGCGCTGCATCAGATCGACCCCGCCGACGTCCGCCGCGACGTCGGCCTGCTCACCCAATCGAGCCGCCTGTTCCACGGCACGCTGCGCGAGAATCTGACGCTCGGCGCCCCCGCGGCGAGCGACGCCGAAATCATGGCCGCGCTCAACATGGTCGGTGCCGAGCCGATGCTGCGCCGGCTGCGCGACGGCCTCGGCCATGTCATCCAGGAAGGCGGGCGCGGCCTGTCCGGCGGGCAGGTGCAGGCGCTGCTGCTCGCCCGGCTGCTGCTGCGCCAGCCGATGGTGGCGCTGCTCGACGAACCGACCGCGGCGATGGACGAGGCGACCGAGCGGCTGTTCATCCAGCGGCTCGGCCAATGGGGGCAGGACCGGACGATCGTCGTCGCGACGCACCGGACGCGGATGCTCGACATCATGGACCGGATCATCGTCATCGATCAGGGCGGCATCGTGCTCGACGGGCCGCGCGACCAGATCCTCGCGACGATGCGCGGCACGCGGAGCGCGGCGGCATGACCAGCATCGCGATGGACGACGACCATCTGTTCGGCGGCGACGGCGAGGCGGCGCGGATCACCGCGACGCGGCTGGTGTGGCTGCTCGCCGGACTGTTCGTCGTCCTGCTCGGCTGGGCGGCGTTCGCCAGCCTCGACGAAGTCGCGACCGGCGAGGCGCGCGTCGTGCCGACCAGCCACGAACAGGTGCTGCAATCGCTCGAGGGCGGCATCCTCGCCAAGCTGCTCGTCCACCAGGATGATATCGTCACACCGGGGCAGTTGCTCGCGCAGCTCGACCCGACGCAGGCGGGATCGACCGTCGAGGAGAGCGCCGCCAAATATCGCGCCGCCCTCGCCAGCGCCGCGCGGCTGACCGCGGAGGCGAACGGCACGCCGCTGCGCTTTTCGCCCGAGCTCGACCGCTTTCCCGACCTCAAGGCTGCGGAGACGCGATTGTACGAGACGCGGCGGCGCAGCCTGCAATCCTCGGTCGGTCTGATCGATCAGAGCCTAGCGCTGATCGGCCGCGAGGTGTCGATCGGCCAGTCGCTGATCACCGTCGGCGCGGCGAGCAACGTCGAGGTGCTGCGCCTGCAACGCCAGCGCGCCGACCTCGAACTCAAGAAGGCCGACCTTCGCTCGCAATATTCGGTCGAGGCGCGACAGGACCTCGCCAAGGTGATGGAGCAGGTCGACACGCTCGGCCCGGTGATCCGCGGCCGCGCCGACACGCTGAGCCGCCTCACCCTGCGCTCGCCGGTACGCGGCGTCGTCAAGAACATCGAGGTGTCGACGATCGGCGGGGTGATCCCGCCCAACGGCAAGGTGATGGAGATCGTGCCGCTCGACGACCGGCTGCTGATCGAGGCGCGCATCCAGCCGCGCGACATCGCCTTCATCCGCCCCGGCCAGCCCGCCAAGGTCAAGGTGACGGCCTATGACTATTCGATCTACGGCGGGCTCGACGGCGTCGTCACCACCATCTCGCCCGATACGATCCGTGACGAGGTGAAGCCCGAGCTGCTCTATTATCGCGTCTTCGTGCGCACCAAGGCGGATTCGCTGGTCAACACGGCGGGGCGGCGCTTCCCGATCACGCCGGGCATGGTCGCGACGGTCGACATCCACACCGGCAGCAAGACGGTGCTGCAATATCTGCTCAAACCGCTCAACCGCGCGCAGGAGGCGCTGCGCGAACGATGAGCCCGCCGCTCGATCACGCCGCCTTCGCCGCAGCGATCGCCGCCGATGCCAATGCGCCGGAGGCGGTGCAGCCGAGCTTCCCGCCGGCGCTGCTCGCCCGCGCGCGGCAGGCGCGGCAGCTGCGCGCGCGGATGAGCCATTTCCTGCCGCGCGACCTGCTGGTCGATCCCGCCTGGGACATGATGATCGACCTGTTCGTCGCGGCGGGCACCGGCGAGCGCCTCTACGTCAAGGACCTGACGCTGATGTCGGGCGAGAGCACGACCAGCGCGATGCGGCGGATCGACCGCCTGCAGGAAGCCGGGCTGCTGTCGCGCCACGCCGATCCTGCCGACCACCGCCGCGTCCGTGTTCGGCTCACCGGCAAGGGCTATCAGGCGATGGCGGCGATGCTCGACCATCTGTTCGACCCGCCCTCCGGCGCGCAGGCCGCCGCCGAGCCGCAGGACTTTGCGCCCGGCCCGGTGCGGGGATGAGGCGGATGCGCCGCGCCACGCCCGCAGCGGTCGGGGAGACGATCGTCCTGATGCAGAGCAGGAATGCCGGCCAACGCGACGAATCGAACCAATTTGATAGTTAACCGGAGGAACGGCGCCGTCGGGGTGGAGTTGGACCGCGATGACCGAAGCCGACACCGTCTTTGCGTTGCGGGAAAATGATCACCTCACCCGCATCCATCTCAAGCTCGCGCTTGAGGATATCGGGTTCGTCGTCGACGAAGACGACGTGACCATCCACCTGCGCGGTGCCCCGCAGAACGCGCTCGCCTCGCTGGCCGCCGCCCGCGCCTGATCCTGCCGATCAGGCGTCGATCGCTTCCTCGTCGAGCCGCGCCGCATTCTCCTGGATGAAGGCGAAGCGGTGGGCGGGATTGTTGCCCATCAACCGGTCGACCAGATCCTTCACCCCGGCCCGCTCCTCATATTCCTGCGGCAGCGTGATGCGGATCATGCCGCGCGTCTTGGGGTCCATCGTCGTCTCGCGCAGCTGCGACGGGTTCATTTCGCCGAGACCCTTGAAACGCGCGACCTCGACCTTCTTGCCCTTGAAGGCGGTCCGCTCGATCTCCTCGCGATGCGCATCGTCGCGGGCGTAAAGCGACTTCGCGCCGACGGTGAGCCGGTAGAGCGGCGGCTGCGCCAGATAGAGATGCCCGCGGCGAACGAGGTCGGGCATTTCCTGGAAGAAGAAGGTCATCAGCAGCGTCGCGATATGCGCGCCGTCGACATCGGCGTCGGTCATGATGACGACGCGTTCGTAGCGCAGCTGGCTCGCGTCGCAATCCTTGCGCGTACCGCAGCCGAGCGCCTGGATCAGGTCGGCGATCTCCTGATTGGCGATGATCTTGGCGCTGGTCGCGCTGGCGACGTTGAGGATCTTGCCGCGGATCGGCAGGATCGCCTGCGTCTTGCGGTCGCGCGCCTGTTTCGCCGAGCCGCCCGCCGAATCGCCTTCGACGATGAACAGCTCGGTGCCCTCGTTGCCGTCGCTGGCGCAGTCGGTGAGCTTGCCGGGCAGGCGCAGCTTGCGCGCGCTGGTCGCGGTCTTGCGCTTGACCTCGCGCTCCGCCTTGCGGCGCAGCCGTTCGTCCATCCGGTCGAGCACATAGCCGAGCAGCGCCTTGCCGCGCTCCATATTATGGCCGAGCCAATGGTCGAAATGATCGCGCACCGCCTTCTCGACCAGTCCCGCCGCCTCCGGACTGGTCAGCCGGTCCTTGGTCTGGCTCTGGAATTGCGGATCGCGGATGAAGACGCTGAGCATCAGCTCGCTGCCGATCATCACGTCGTCGGCGGTGATTTCCTTCGCCTTCTTCTGGTGGACGAGCTCGCCGAACGCGCGCAGCCCGCGCACCAGCGCCTGCCGCAGCCCCTGTTCGTGGGTGCCGCCGTCCGGCGTCGGGATGGTGTTGCAATACCAGCTATAGCTGCCGTCGCTCCACAGCGGCCAGGCGACCGCCCATTCGACCCGCCCCTGTTCGTTGGGGAAGTCCTGGCTGCCGGCGAAGAAATCGGAGGTCGCGCATTCGCGCGTGCCGAGCTGCTCCTTGAGATGATCGCCGAGACCGCCGGGAAACTGGAACACCGCCTCGGCAGGCGTGTCGGTCCCCTCGACCAGTTCGGGCGCGCAATGCCAGCGGATCTCGACCCCGGCGAACAGATAGGCCTTGGACCGGGCGAGCTGATAGAGCCGCTTGGGCTTGAAGCCGAGATCGGGGCCGAAGATTTCGGTATCGGGGGTGAAGGCGACCGAGGTGCCGCGCCGGTTGGGCGCCGCGCCGACATGGTCGAGCGGCCCCTGCGTCACGCCGCGGCTGAACCGCTGGCGATAGAGCTGCCGGTCGCGCGCGACCTCGACGATCGTGTCCGACGACAGCGCGTTGACCACCGAGACGCCGACGCCGTGCAGACCGCCGCTGGTCGCATAGGCCTTGCCCGCGAACTTGCCGCCCGAATGGAGCGTCGACAGGATGACCTCGAGCGCGCTCTTGTCGGGGAATTTGGGATGCGGATCGACCGGGATGCCGCGGCCGTTGTCGACGATCGTCAGCCGGTTGCCCGGCTCCAGCGTCACCTCGATCCGCGTCGCATGGCCGGCGACCGCCTCGTCCATCGCATTGTCGAGCACCTCGGCGGCGAGATGATGCAGCGCGCGCTCGTCGGTGCCGCCGACATACATGCCGGGGCGGCGACGAACGGGCTCCAGCCCCTCCAGCACTTCGATCGAAGAGGCGTCATACGAACTGTCGGGCGCCGCGGCGGACGCGAAAAGGTCTTTGGCCATTACCGGGAACCATACGGGAACAGAGCGCCCAACGCCAGCCGCCCGCCGACCTTCGTTCGGTTCCGCCGCCACACCCACATGTTGCTCGATTATTGCTCAGGTGGTGCATATTTGCAACACTATAGGTGAATCCTTCTGACCATGCATATCCCGCCGCACTGACTCGTTCCTGCGACGCTGCAACACTCCGGGAGAGAATATGCGCAAGACCCTGTTACTCGGCGCAATCGTCGCCGCATCCTTTGCCACTGCCGCGCAGGCACAAGACGGCGGCGAGCCGCTGCCCTTCTCCGGCCTTTATATCGGCGGCGCCGGCGGCTATGACGTTCAGCCCAACGATGTCGGATCGTCGATCCTGTTCGATCGCGGATCGAACGGCAGCTTCGGCGATACGGTGACGACGGCGGCGGGCGCCAACGCCTTCTCGCCCGGCTTCTGTAACGGACGCGCGCGCGGCGCGACGCCGCAGGCGGGCGGCTGTGCCAACGATCGCGACGGCTGGTCCTATTACGGTCGCGTCGGCTTCGATTCGCAGATCGGCAACGTCGTCGTCGGCGCGCTCGGCGAATTCGGCAAGACCGAGATCACCGACAGCGTCAGCGGCTTCTCGACCACGCCCGCCAATTACGTGATGACGCGTGAGGTCAAGTGGGAGGCGAGCGTCCGCGGACGGATCGGCTATGCTCCCGGCACGACGCTGTTCTACGGCACCTTCGGTCCGGGCTATGCCAATATCGATCGCAGCTTCACCTCGACCAACACCGCCAATGCGTTCAGCCAGTTCGGCAAACGCAAGCAGTTCGGCATCGTCGGCGGGGGCGGCGTCGAGCAGAAGCTCGGCGAGCATTTCTCGATCGGGATGGAATATAGCTACCATCAATATCGCGACGACGACGCCCGCGTCCGCGTGACGCAAGGCAGCGCGCCCGCGACCAATCCGTTCATCATCGCCGCGGGTGGCAATTCCACCGACTTCCGCCGGTCGGACACGATGTTCCGCTGGCATTCGCTGCGCGCCACCGCCGCCTTCCGCTTCTAAGCGGAGCGGACAGGCACGAACAACCCGCGCCGATCGCTCGGCGCGGGTTGTTCGGATGCGACGCTGGCTCAGCGGACCCGCGGGCCGCCGAACGGCAGCGGCGGCGGCGGGCGGCGGTCGCGGCGGGGCAGCTGCGCCTGATAGGCGTGGCCGCAATGCGCGACGCAATAGGGGAAACCGGGGTTCACCTTGTCGCCGCAAAAGTGGAAGTCGGGCTCACCGGGATGGCCGAGCGGCCATTTGCAGATCCGGTCGTTGAGATCGAGCAAGGTCGTCTTGCCGGCGATCTCGGGCGAGGGCTTGGCCGGGACAAGCCGACGCGGCGGCGCCGGGGTGGAGGGCGGCTGCTGCTCGCCGGGCGACTGACGGACGAAGCCGCCCGGGCCGACCGAGCGCAGCACCGGCTGCTGCGGTTCGCGACGCACCGGCGCGGCGGCGACATCCTCGTCCTCATCCTCGTCCGCCTCGTCCTCGACCGTATCGTCCTCTGCCGCCATGGCGGGCGCAGCGGCGACCGGTTCGGGTGCCGGCGCGGGCGCCGGGCTGGCCGGGGCGGCGACCGGCGCTGCGACGATCTCGGGCTCGGCCTCGGCCGGGACATCGAGCGGCGCGGCCTCGTTGGGCTTGACCGGCGACGGCCGCGATTGCAGCCCCAGCCGGTGCGCCTTGCCGATCACGGCGTTGCGGCTGACGCCGCCCAGCGCCTCGGCGATCTGGCTGGCGGTCTGCCCCGCCTCCCACATCGTCTTGAGCGCATCGATCCGCTCGTCGGTCCACGACATTCGTACTTCCTTATTCCTGCGCCGGGTTGCGGGCGGCTGCGGCTGCGGTTACCCGCTTGGCCCATGAGCAGCCAGCCCCCAATCGGCGAAATCCAATCGGCGATCCGGTCCGCCCCCGGTGTCCCGGTCATCCGGAACGTCAATTGGGGCGGTCTGAGAACCCTCTATGTGAAGGAGGTGCGCCGCTTCTTCAAGGTCCAGCTCCAGACCGTGTGGGCGCCGGCGATCACCACTTTGCTGTTTCTCATCGTCTTCACCATCGCGACCGGCGCCAAGCGGCCGGTGCTGGTCGGCGGCGTCACCGTGCCGTTCGCCGATTTCATCGCGCCCGGGCTGATCATCAGCCAGGGGATGATGGGCCCCGCCTTCGCCAACGCCAGCTTCTCGCTGCTCGTCGGCAAGATCCAGGGGACGATCGTCGATTACCTCCAGCCGCCGCTGTCGACCGCGGAACTGCTCACCGCGCTGGTCGGCGGAGCGATGACGCGTGCGTTCATCGTCGGCTTCATCTGCTGGTGCGCAATGGCGCTCTACCCGGGCGTCCACGTCACCCCCGCGCATCCGCTCGCGATCCTGTGGTTCGGGCTGCTCGGCGCGGGATTCCTCGCCTTCCTCGGCGTGCTGACCTCGATCTGGGCGGAGAAATTCGATCATGCCGCGGCGGTGACCAATTTCGTCATCGCGCCATTGTCGCTGCTCTCGGGCACCTTCTATTCGGTCGACCGGCTGGCGCCCGCCTTCCGCGCGTTCAGCCACGCCAATCCCTTCTTCTACATCATTTCCGGCTTCCGCTACGGCTTCCTCGGCACCGCCGATTCTCCGGTGGCGATCGGCAGCATCGCGGTACTAGCGGTCGATATCGCTTTGGGGGTGACATGCTATCTCTTGCTCAAGCGCGGCTGGAAGCTCAAAAACTGATCCTGTTCGCGGCGGCAGCGGCGGTTTCGCCGATGCTGTCCGCAGCCGCAGCGGCGCAGGCACCGGCCGCGACCGCGACCGCCGATCCGGCGATGACGACGCAGGCGGCGGCGCTGCTACCGGTGCTCGCCGGCCAGCCCGGTTATGCGGCGCTGTTCACCGACTCGTTCCGGGCGGCGGTGCCGGAGGCGCAATGGACGGCGATCACCGCGCAGCTGCGCACGACGCTCGGTGCGCCGCAGCGGGTGGCGCGGATCGCGCCCGCCGGGCGCTGGGCGGCGACCTGGGTGATCGATTACGCCCGTGGCAGCGCGACGATGCTGGTCGCGCTCGACCCTGCCGTGCCCCATCGCATCGCCGGCTTGCGGATCACCGGCACGACGCTCACCGGCGACAGTCTCGCCAAGCTGCGCGCCGATCTCGCAGCGCTGCCCGCCGGCGTGTCGTTCGGCCTCTACCCACTCGACGCGACCACCGCGCCGGCGATCGCGCGCGATGACGACCGGCCGATGCCGCTCGGCTCGGCGTTCAAATTGTGGGTGCTGGCCGAGGCGGCGCGGCAGGTCGCGGCGGGGCGGCATCGCTGGGACGAGGTGGTGCCGGTCGGTCCGCCCTCGCTTCCCTCCGGCATGCTCCAAAGCTGGCCCGCGAAGACGCCGGTGACGCTGCAGACGCTGGCGACGCTGATGATCTCCATCAGCGATAATACCGCGACCGACACGCTGATGCGCGTGCTCGGCCACGACGGGATCGATGCGATCGCCGCCAGATTCGGTGGCGCGACTCCGGTGCCGACAACGCGCGAAGCCTTCGCGATCAAAGCCGACGCGGCCCTGACCAAGCGCTGGACCGCCAGCGACGCCGCCGGACGACGCGCGCTGCTCGACGCGGAGGCATCGCGGATCGCGGCGGCGCGACTCGATCCGCTGATGTTCTCGTCCGGCGCGGTGGCGAGCGAGTCGGTCGAATGGTTCGCCGCGCCGCGCGACATGGCGCGGCTGCTCGCCTCGCTGCGGGACGCCGGGCCGGTGGTGCGCGCGATCCTCGCGGTCAATCCGGGGATCGACCCGGCGACCGCGGCGCGCTTCGCCTATGTCGGCTTCAAGGGCGGCGCCGAACCGGGAGTCGTCACGCTCAACCTGCTGCTCCATACGCGCGGCGACCGCTGGTATGCGCTCAGCGCCGGCTGGCACCACGCCGAAGGAATCGACGAACCACGCCTGCTCGCGCTGGTGACACGAGCCGCGGCGCTGGTGGCAGACGAGGGACCGAAAGACTAACCGCGCCACTCGCGGGCGAGCAAGGCGTAGAGCAACGTGTCACGGACGCCGATATGCGTCTGCCACTCCTCGCGTAACCGGCCTTCGCAGACGAAGCCCAGCCGTTCGAGCAGCCGCGCCGACGCCTGCGCGTCGGGATCGACGTCGGCGAAGATCCGCCGCGTGCCGCTGGCGAACAGATGGGTTATCACCGCCGACACCGCTTCGCGCGCGACGCCGCGGCCCCAATGCGCCGGGCCGATGAGATAGCCGATCTCGCTCACCCCCGGCCGGCGTTCCGCCGCGAAGACGAAGCCGATCACGCCAGGTGTATCCATCACCGCCCAATACCGGGTTCCGGCGGCACGATCGGCGAAATAGCGGCGCAGCTCGGCCTCGTCGACGAACGGCCCGCGCGACCACCAGCGCATCACCGCCGGGTCGGCCATCGCCGGGAACAGCGCCGCGGCATCGTCCGGCGCGAGGCACCGCAGCGTCAGCCGTGGCGTCGCCAGCGTCGGCGTATCGCTCACCCGGTCAGCGCGTCGACCAGCGCCCGCACCTTCGCCTGCCGCCATTGCGGCAACGGCGCGACCAGCCAATAGCCGAAGCGCGACGGCTGCGGATCACCGATCACCGACACCTGACCGCCAGCGATCGCCCGCGCGGCGAGCAGTTCGGAGACGGTGGCGCGACCGAGTCCGGCCACCGCCGCGTCGATCGCGAGACCGGCATCGGCGACACGGACCAGCGCATGACCCTCGCCATTGGGCGCGCCGGGCCAGGCGATGACCGCATCGCTCGCGCCGGGGGCGGCAATCGTCACCATCCCCTCCGATTCGAGCGCCTCGCCCTCATGCTCGCCCGGCCCTTCGCCCCAGCGGATCGCGAGATCGAGATTCGCCTCGGTGAAATCGACCGCATCGTCGGCGGCGATCAGCACGAAGCGCAGCTCGCCGTCCGCCTGCGCGACCTCGGCGAGGCGCGGCATCAGCCATTTCTCGGTCAGGTCGCGCGGCGCGGCGATGGTCAGCGACTTGGACGACTGGCCCGCCTGCATCGCCCGCACCGCTTCCTCGAACTGGAGGAAGCCCCCCCGCAGCGCGCCGAGCCCCGCCTCTGCCTCCGATGTCAGCTCCAGTCCTCGCGTCGTGCGGCGGAACAGCACGACGCCGAGCGTATCTTCGAGCGCGCGGATCTGCTGGCCGACCGCGGCGGGCGTCACCGCCAGTTCGTCGGCGGCGCGGGTGAAGCTGAGGTGGCGCGCGGCGGCATCGAGCACGCGCAGCCCGTTGAGCGGCAGGTGCGTCCGCTTCACGATTCGACCGCCGAGGCGAAGAGCGCGAATTTCGGGATCGTCGCGTCGAAGAAGGCGCCGTCCTCGTCGATCATGCGATAGCTGCCCTGCATCGCGCCGCTCGGCGTCTGCAACGGGCAGCCCGAGACATAGTCGAAGCTCGCGCCCGGTGCGATCAGCGGCTGTTCACCGACGACGCCTTCGCCCTCCACCGAATGGCGCGCGCCGCGTCCGTCGATGATCACCCAATGGCGGGTGAGCAGCTGCACGGCGCGCGCCGTGTCGTTCTCGATGCGGATATGATAGGCCCAGAACCAGCGGCCCCGCCGCGGCTCCGACTGTTCGGGCAGATAGCTCACCGCGACGCGCACGGTCACCCCATCGGTGGTCGCGGCATGCGGGAAAAATTGCTTCACAGTCCGACCTGGCAGAGCGCCTGATCGAGATCGTCGATCAGGTCCTGCGGATCCTCGAGCCCGACGTTGAGCCGCAACATGCCCTCGCCGATCCCCATCTCGATCCGCTTGTCCTCGGCGACGCCTGAATGGGTGGTCGAGGCGGGATGCGTCATCAGCGAACGCGAATCGCCGATGTTGTTCGAGATATCGATCAGCGCGAGCGCGTCGAGCAGGCCATGCGCCTGCGCGCGATCGGCGACCTCGAAGGCGAAGATCGGGCCGGCCGCGCTCATCTGGCGCATCGCGAGATCGTGCTGCGGATGGCTGGCGAGCCCCGGATGCAGGATCCGCGGCACGCGGGCTTCGAGGAAGCGGCCGACGGCGACCGCGCTCTCCGACTGACGGCGGATCCGCAGGTCGAGCGTCTCAAGCCCCTTGAGCACCACCCAGGCGTTGAACGGCGACAGCGTCGGGCCGGTGTTGCGGGTGAAGGGCAGCAGCGTGTTGTCGATGAAGTCCTGGCTGCCGCACACCGCGCCGGCGAGCACGCGGCCCTGCCCGTCCATCATCTTGGTCGCCGAATAGGCGGTGACGTCGGCGCCGAACTCCATCGGCCGCTGCAACGCCGGGGTGGCGAAGGCATTGTCGACGACGGTGGTGATGCCGCGCTCGCGCGCGATGCCGCAGACCGCGCGCAGATCGACGACGTCCATCGTCGGATTGGCGGGCGTCTCGAAGAAGAAGACCTTGGTCTCCGGCCGCACCGCGTCGAGGAACGCCTGCGGATCGCGCGCATCGACGACGGTGGTGGCGATGCCGAACTTGGGCAGCAGCGTATCGGTGAGCCAGCGGCACGAACCGAAGGCGGCACGGCCGCCGACGAGATGGTCGCCCGCCTGCAACTGGCAGAGCAGCGCCGCGGTCATCGCCGCCATGCCGGTCGCCATCGTCCGGCACGCCTCGGCCCCTTCGAGCAGCGCGATCCGCTGTTCGAGCATCTCGACCGTCGGGTTTTGCAGCCGGGAATAGGTCATCCCCTCCTGCTCGCCGGCGAAGCGCGCCGCGGCATCGGCGGCCTTGTCGTAGGTATAGCCCGAGGTCAGGAACAGCGCCTCGCTGGTCTCGCCATATTCGCTGCGCGCGGTTCCGCCACGCACGGCGAGCGTCGCCGGACGCCAGTTGGCGGTGATCGAACGGTCCTGTCCTGCCTTGCGCTTCATGCGACGCGCTTAGCCGCTGCAGCGCGGACGGTGCAAGGGTCCGCACGTTCCGGCAGGACGCGCGGGCGCTGGCGCGATGCCCGATCCGCCGCGTTTCGGTCTCGTGCCGACCGGGTCCCTCCCGGCTCTTACCGATCCGCGGGAGGGAAATCCTTGGTGTCGGGCGGCGAGGCATTTGCCCCCCCCTGCGCATCCCTCCCCAGCGACCGTTCGCAATTCGCGCCGTCCCGCTATGTCCTCCGCGCCTCCGCAAACCCGCTTCTCCGCGACTTCGCCCGACCCATCCTCGTTCAACCGTACATTCGCCCGGCGAGGATACAAACGGAGGCGCGGGGATTGCGTCGGGAACCGAGACTCGCTGCCGATTAGGAGAAGGAATGCGATCCGGCGGCGCGATGGGTCCGGCGATGCCCCAGCGCCGTTTGCCCCCTCTTGCCAATCGTGCGGGCGGCGGAGACAAGGTCGCGTGCGTCTGCTGTCCCGCCCCCTCCCCGCCGCGCTGACGATCGGGCTCGTCGCCGAACTGCTGTTCTGCTGGCGGCTGACGACGCCGCATATGCTGGTGTTCGACGAGGTGCATTACGTGCCGGCGGCGCGGATGCTGCGCGATCTCGCCGGTCCGGTGAACATCGAACATCCCTTGCTGGGCAAGACGCTGATCGCGCTCGGCATGCTGATCTTCGGCGACGGGCCGCTCGGCTGGCGGGCGCTGTCGACGGTGGCGGCGACCGGGGTGGTGGTCGGCGTGCATGCGATGCTGTGGCAGATCTTCCGACGGGTGCGCACCGCCAATATCGGCGCGGTGCTGGCGCTGCTCAACTTCACCGTCTTCATCCAGGCGCGGATCGCGATGCTCGACGGCTTCATGGCGGCCTTCGTCGTCGGCGGGCTGGCGATGCTGCTGTGGGCGATGCGGAGCGAGGGCGGCGCGGTCTGGCGGCGGTGGCTGGGCGGCACGGTGCTGCTCGGCCTGGCGATCGGCACCAAATGGACGGCGCTGCCCTATCTCGGCATGGCGGGCGCCGCCTTCCTGCTCGTCCGCCGCCGTCATCCGGATCTGTGGCCGGGGCTGCCGACGCTCGCCGGGCTGGCGCTGCTCGGCGGCGTCGCGGCGGCGACCTATTTCGCGACCTTCTGGCCCGCCTTCCTCTACGCCGACCAGCCGCTGACGCTGGCGCGGCTGCTGCCCTTCCAGATCGACATGTACCATCAGCAGACGCAGGTGCTGCCGCCGCATACCTATCAGTCGAACTGGTGGACCTGGCCGTTCGACTGGCGCCCGGTCTGGTATCTCTACGAGGCCGCCGACGGCGCGCAGCGCGGCATCCTGATGCTCGGCAATCCGGTGGTGATGTGGGGCGGGCTGGTCGCGGTGATCGCCTGCCTGATCGCCTGGGCACGCGGCCGCGACGCGCGCGCCGGCGGCATCGCCTTGCTGTGGATCGCCAGCGTCGCGATGTGGGCGCTGATCCCCAAATCGCTCGGCTTCTATTATTATTACTATCTGTCGAGCATCTGGCTGGCGCTGGTGATCGCCGCCGCCTTCGATCACTGGCGCGACCGGCTGCGCTATTGGGACGAGGCGTTCCTGGCAGCGAGCGCGGTGCTGTTCATCCACTTCTATCCCATCCTCTCCGCCGCGGCGCTGCGCGGGCCGCAGTCGTTCCACGGCTGGATGTGGCTCAAGAGCTGGATCTGACCCGGTTCGCGCACCAGCGCGGATCCTAATACCGCCCCCAGACGAACTTCGACGACAAAGCGTAATTCCACACCGCGCCGACGAGGATGCCGAGCAGCGCGGAGGCCGCCGCGCCCTCGTTGTGCACGTCGTGGACGAAGGCGGCGACGCCGACATTGGCGACGACGCCGACCGAGCAGACGACGCAGAAGGACACCCAGCCGTCGACCAGCGCCCTCGCGCCGCGCAGCCGCCGGTCGCGATAGGTGAGCGCGTTGTTGAGGAAGAAGTTGAACGTCATCGCCGCCAGCGCGCCGAGGATCTGCGCGAACAGGAAATGCGCGCCGGCGAGCATCGCCGCGGCGAGCACGCTCATATGCACGCCGACGCCGAGCACGCCGATGCCGGAGAACATCGCGAACCGCACCGGCACGAAGCGGCCGAACATCCGGTCGTAGAGCGCGATCAGATATTCCATCGCGACGACGTGATCGAGCTTCGACTCGCCCTCGCTGCGGCAGCGGAAGGTATAGGGCAGTTCGGCGAAGCGCAGCGGCTCGGGCGCCGCGGTCATCAGGTCGAGCAGGATCTTGAAGCCGATCGCCGACAATTCGGGGGCGAGCCGCCGCGCCTGCTGGGTGCGGATCGCGAAGAAGCCGCTCATCGGATCGCTGAGGTCGCCCTTGAGCACGCGCCGCGACAGGCGAGTGGCGAGGGCCGATTTGGCGACGCGGTCGCGATCCCAGTCGCCGGTGCCGCCACCGTCGACGAAGCGCGAGCCGACGACGAGGTCGAGCTCGGCATCCTGCTGGAGCCGGTCGAGCATCTGCGGCAGCAGCCTCTCGTCATGCTGAAGGTCGCCGTCGATCACCGCGACGACGGGCGCGGCGGTGGCGCACATCCCCTCGATACAAGCCGAGGACAGGCCACGCCGGCCGATGCGGTGGATCACCCGCACGCGGGGATCGACGCGGCCGATCTCGCGGGCAGCCTCGGCGGTGCCGTCCGGGCTGTCGTCGTCGACGAAGATCGCCTCCCAGCCGCGGCCGGCGAGCGCCTGGTCAAGCCGCGCGACCAGCAGCGGCACGTTGGCGCGCTCGTTGAACGTCGGGATGACGACGGCGATCTCGAGCGGGGCGCTCACGCGGGCGCGATCACAGACCGGCGAGCACCGCATCCCCCATCGCGGAGGTCGACATCGTCCCGCCGAGATCGGCGGTGCGCGCGCCGCCGCGGATCGCCTGCGCCACCGCCGCCTCGATCCGGTCGGCCGGCGCGGCCTGCCCCAGCGAATGGCGCAGCATCATCGCAGCAGAGAGGATCGCCGCGCACGGATTGGCCTTGCCCTGGCCGGCGATGTCCGGGGCGGAGCCGTGGATCGGCTCGTACAGCCCCTTGCCCGCGTCATCGAGGCTCGCCGACGGCAGCATGCCGATCGACCCGACGCACATCGACGCCTGATCGGACAGGATGTCGCCGAACAGATTGCCGGTGACGATGACGTCGAACTGACCCGGATCGCGCACCAGCTGCATCGCCGCATTGTCGACGTACATATGGGTGAGCGTGACGTCGGAATAATCGGCCGCGACCTCGACCACCACGTCGCGCCACAATTGCGAGGTTTCGAGCACGTTCGCCTTGTCGACCGAGCAGAGCCGGCCGCGCCGCTTGCGCGCCGTCGCGAAGCCGACGCGGGCGATGCGGCGCACCTCCGCCTCGCTGTAGCTCATGATATCATAGCCTTCGCGCTGGCCGTCGGCGGTGGTGCGGCGGCCCTTGTCGCCGAAATAGACGTCGCCGTTGAGCTCACGGACGATAACGAGATCGATCGCCCGCGCCACCTCGGGCTTGAGCGCCGAGGCGTCCTCCAGCCCGGCGAACAGCGTCGCCGGGCGCAGGTTGGAGAACAGGCCGAGATGCTTGCGCAGGCCGAGGATCGCCTGTTCGGGGCGCAGCGCGCGCTCCAGCGAGTCGCAGCGCGGATCGCCGACTGCGCCGAACAGCAAGGCGTCGGCGCGGCGTGCGAGATCGAGCGTCGCCTCGGGCAGCGGGTGGCCGGCCTGATGATAGGCGACGCCGCCGACCGGCGCCTCCTCGTAGCGGAGGTCGAGGTCGAGCGCGTCGAGCACGCGGCGCGCCTCTGTGATGACTTCGGGGCCGATGCCGTCGCCGGGCAGGAGTGCGATCAATGCCATGGCGCTGCCTAGCCGTGCCGCCGCTACTTACGCAACGGCCCTTTTGAGCATCGCGACCAGCCGTTCGCGCGCGACGAGCGGATCGGCCCGCCGCTCGACCAGCAGGTCGCGGGCGAGGAAATGGCCGGTGATCGCGAGTCCGGCGAGGATATCCGTCCAGTCGGCCGCACCGCCCTCGGTCAGAAAAGCGGGCAGCGCGAACAGCCGCTCCTCATAGCCGAACGCCGCGCCGCGGCTGACCGCACCCCCGCTGCGCGGGCTGACAAAGGCGAGATCGTCGCCGCCGCCGGTGACGACGCAGGCGCTGAGATCGAGGCCGAAGCCGAGCTCGGCGAGCAGCAGCAGCTCGTAGCGCGCCAGCGCGCTCGCCCAGCCGCGCGCCGCAGGCGCCGCCTCCACCGCATCGAGCACCGCGCCCAAGGCGTCGTAGAGCCGCGGATAGGGCTGCGCCTCGGGCAAGGCGGCAGCGGTCAGCGCGGTCAGCCAGGCGAGCGCCGCGGCGGGGAGCGGCTCGCCGTGCAGCGCGGCGCGACTGTGCAGCGGCTCGACGGTGAGCGCGGCGAGCTGTTCGCCGGTACGGGCGCGCCATTCGCCGGCGATGGCGTTGGCGGGCTGGAGCACCGGCCGCAGCTGCCGCGACCGGCCGCCGCGGACATAGCCCGGCTGGACGCCATCACCGCGGGTCAGTGCCCGCACCACCGCGCCATGCTCGCCATGCGCACGGGTCGCGAGGACGATGGCTTCGGCGCGCAGGTGCATTTGGAGGATATAGGCTGCGGAGGGCCAAGAGTCAGGGCGTGTTCCTTCGCCTGCGGTGCCGGCCTGAGAATGCCAGGGCACCGCCCCTGCGGTCCGTCGAATATGGACGGCTTCCGCGCGCCGGCCTATTCTTACCCAGCGGATCAGGAGTCGGATGATGATGCCAATATGGGTCTATGTCGCCGTCGCGTTCGTCATCGCCGGAGCGTCGTTCATCGTAGCGCAAATCATCCCCGGCGCCGGCATGACCTTCGTCACCGCTGCATGCACCATATGGGTCAGCTACGCCATCTGGCGCGGACGCCGTCGGGCCAGACTCGGCTAGCCTGGGGTGTAACCCGGACGAGACCTTGCCGGGCGGAAAGCGATTCGACCCTCGGAACGCCGTTTCTATCGGTTCAGCGATATCGGATATCCGTCATGATGGTCAGAAAACCCGCGGTTGCTCGGCGTCTACCGTCGCACTCTTCTGGCCAGAGCGGCGATGCGCGGATCAACGGCGGCGCGCTTCGCCCGCGCGATCATCCCGTCGAACGTCGCCAGCGCCAGCGCCAGCGCGCGATTCGACAGGGTCGGGCGCAGCAGCAGCAGGTCGACGCAGGCGATGCCGCCGGTGGCGAACTGGCGTTTGTGCTGGCCCTCGCCCTCGGTGAAGTCGAAGCGGGCGAAGCGGTCGCCGAACAGGTCGCGCAACGCCGCGGCGTGCAGCACGGTGCCGGGCGAGAGATCGCCATAGGCCGGATCGTGGCCGACATGATCGTAGCGCAGCGCGCTGCCCTGTGCGGTGCAGCAGAGATAGGCGACCGGTGCGTCGTCGATCCGCATCAGCCATGCGCGCAGCCCGTCTGCCGCGGCACAGGCGGCAAGGTGCGCAACCGCTGCCGGATCGTCGGGCAGGCCGGCGTCGAGCAGCCGCTCCTGATAGGTGGTCGCCGAGACGGCGCGGGCTAGCGGGTGGAAGGCCGCGAAGTCTGCGGCAGTCCGGTAGGCGCGGATCGTCATCCCCGCCGCCTCGGCCTTGCGAACCTTGCGGCGGAGCGTCGCGCGCGTCGACCCCGACAAGGAAGCGAGCCAGGCGTCATGGCCGATGGTGAGATCGGTGTAGAAGCGCGTGTAGCGCTGCCGCACCAGCGCCACCCGGCCGCTGCGATCGATCCGGTCGATCAGCGCGGCGGGAAGCGAGGTGATGAGGTAACCCTCGCCTTCCTGCGGCGGAAGCGACGGCACCGCGCCCGCGAGCGCCGCGTCGAGCGACAGCGCGAGGCGGGTCAGGCTGCGGTGGACGGTGAGGATCGTGCGCGCGCCGATCTGGAACCTCAGCGCGATCCGGCTCATCCGGCGCGTTCCCCCACCCAGTTCGACCAGAGCTGCTCCGCCTGCCGCAGCCGCCGGCGTAGCGCATTGGCGCCGAGCGGGCGGTCGTCGCGATCGAGCGCGAGCGTCGGACGGTCGGCGAAATGCGTCGTCGGCAGCGCCTCGGTGCGCAACGCAAGCAGCCGGCACAGCGTATCGAACCGACGGACATGAACGCCGTTGGCGCGCGTGCCCAGCCGGTTGGCGAGTTCGAAGCCGTGGCTGACGATCGTCACCGCGGCATGATCCTCCGCCACGGCATGATCGAGCGCGGCGGCGGTCTCCGCCCCGGACAGGGCGCACAATTGAAAGGTCCGCCACAGCCCCGGCGCATCCTCGATCACCGTCACCGGCACCTCGACCAGATGATGCGCGACCGGCGCGATCTGCGCCGGCGGCAGCGCGATACGGCTCTCCTCGGGTTCGCCGCCGTTATGGCTGCTGTCATAGACGAAGCCCAGATCGGCGAGTGCGCGCAGTGTATCCTCATTCGCCGCGTAGCCGCCCGCGCGGAAGGCGATCGGCAGCGGCGCCCCCGCCGCGACGAGCAGTTCCACCGCGCCGCGGAGCAGGTCGCGCTGCGCGTCTCGGCCATATTCGTACAATTGGAAGCGGCCGTGATGCGCGCCGCGATCGCCGACCCGCGCCGCGGTCCAGTTCGGATGGAGGTGAAGCTGCACCTCCTGCCCGGCGGCGAGGATCGTCTCGACCATCCGTTTGACCGGAGCGAGGCCGAAGACCAGCGCCGGCATCGGATCGACGAAGAAACAGGCCTTCAGCCCGTGCGCGGCGAGCCGTTCGAGCTGATAGCCGAGGCCGACGCCGGCCGGCTCGATCGAGCGCGCATAGATCGTCTCGACATCCAGCCCGGCGGCATGGTGCCGCCAGGCGAATTCGGTGTCGATGGTCAGGAAGACGCGCGTCGTCATACCCCGCCTTACGGCAGGAAGATGAACTATTGGTAGGCTTTCACCGCGCGTGGTAGAAGTCGTACACCTGCTGCGCGACACCCGCCGACACGCCCGGTGCCTTCTTGAGATCCTCCAGACTGGCGTTGCGCACGGCGCGGCCGGTGCCGAAATGCATCAGCAGCGCCTTCTTGCGCGCCGGGCCGATACCGGGGACTTCGTCGAGCGGGCTCGCGCCGATCGCCTTTGAGCGTTTGTCGCGATGCGCGCCGATCGCGAACCGGTGCACCTCGTCGCGCAGCCGCTGGAGGTAGAAGAGCACCGGCGCATTGACCGGCAGCTGGAACTCGCGCCCGTCGAGCATATGAAACACCTCGCGCCCGTCGCGACCGTGATGCGGCCCCTTGGCGACGCCGACCATGCACACGTCCTCGATCCCGAGATCCTCGAGCACCGCCTTGGCCGCGTTGAGCTGCGGCTTGCCGCCGTCGATCAGCACGAGGTCGGGCCAGGTGCCGTCGTCGCGATCCGGCGCCTCGTCGAGCTGGCGGGCGAAGCGGCGGCGGAACACCTCGCGCATCATGCCGACGTCGCTGTCGGTCGCGGCCTCGTTGCCCTTGATGTTGAACTTGCGATACTGGCCCTTGCGGAAGCCCTCCGGCCCGGCGACGACCATCGCGCCGAGCGCGTTCGTCCCCTGGATATGGCTGTTGTCGTACACCTCGATCCGGTCGGGCGGTTCGGGCAGATCGAACAGCTCCGCGACCTCGCGCAGCAGCCGCGCCTGCGTCGTGCTCTCCGCCAGCCGCCGTTCGAGCGCCTCGATCGCGTTGCGCTTGGCCTGGTCCATCAGCCGACGCCGGTCGCCACGCTGCGGCACAGACAGCGCCACCTTATAGCCGGCCCGTTCGCCGAGCGCCTCGCCGAGCAGCATGCCCTCGCCCAGCTCGCGATCGAGCAGGATCGTCTTGGGCGGCGGCACCTCCTCGTAGAATTGGGTGAGGAAGCTGACCAGCACCTCGTCTTCCGGCACGTCGTTGGTATGCTGCGGGAAGAAGCTGCGATGCCCCCAATTCTGGCCGCCGCGGATGAAGAAGGCCTGGATGCCGATCGTCCCGTCCTTGCAGGCGAGCGCGAAGACATCGGCGTCGCCGACCCCTTCCGCGTTGATCGCCTGCGATCCCTGGACGAAGGTGAGCGCCTTCAGCCGGTCCCGCAGCAGCGCGGCCAGCTCGAAGTCCATGTTCTCCGCCGCCGCCTGCATCTGCACGCCGAGCTTGGCCTGTACCTTGGTCGATTTGCCGGCGAGGAAGTCGCGGCAGTCGGCGACCAGTTCCTGATATTCCTCTTTGCCGACCCGCCCGACGCACGGCGCCGAGCAGCGCTTGATCTGATAAAGCAGGCACGGCCGGTCGCGGGTCTTGAAGAAACCGTCGGTGCACGAGCGCAGCAGGAACAGCTTCTGCAGCGCGTTGAGCGTGTTGTTGACGCTGCCCGCGCTGGCGAAGGGGCCGTAGTAATTGCCGGGCGCGCGGCGGGCGCCGCGATGCTTCTGCACGCGCGGGAAGTCATGATCGCCGCGCAGCAGGATGAAGGGGAAGCTTTTGTCGTCGCGCAGCAGCACGTTATACGCCGGGCGGTAGCGTTTGATCAGCTGCGCCTCGAGCAGCAGCGCCTCCGCCTCGTTGTTGGTGGTGACGATCGTCATCGAGCGGGTCTGCGCGATCATCCGCTGCAGCCGCTTGGTCAGCCCCTTGACCTGCGTATAATTGGCGACGCGCTGCTTCAGCGAGCGCGCCTTGCCGACGTAGAGCACGTCGCCCTTGGCATCGTGCATGCGATACACGCCGGAGCGGCTGGGCAAGGTCGACAGCACGTTGCGGATCGCCGCGACGCCCGCATCAAGATCCGGCGTATCGGACCCGCGGACGGTGAAAGTGGCGCGCTCTTCGTTGAATCGATCGGGGGGACCGTAACCGGACATCTGCGCCATGTAGGAGTCGACGGCGGGGAGGACCAGAGGCTTGGGGGGCGGAAGCGTCGCTGCGCGTTCGCCCGATGCCCTCGGGCGATCGGGTCGCCTACCGGCCGCTCGGGAGCGCGCGGCGCGTCTGGACCTTCGGCAGCGCCGGCTCGGGCGGCGCGCCCTCGATCGCGGCGAGGTCGGTGCCCAGCTTCTTGAGCAGCGCCGGCGTCATCTGCCCGCCGCTCAGCGGGGCGAGCTTGCGCAGCGACAGCGTCTGGAATTTGGGCAGATTGGGATCGTCGCTCATCCCCGGCACGTCGCGATCGAGAATCGCCTTGGTGCGCGAATCGGCGATCAGCTGCGCGATCGGCGTGTCGAGCGAATAGCCGCCGACCGGCGCCGGTGCCGGCGTCGTCACCGGCTGGGGCTCCTGCGCCGTGTTCGGTGACGGCCCGGGCGCCGCGGCGTCGCCCGCTGGCAGATCGAGCGCAAATTTGTCCGCCGCCTGCGCGGCCTGCGACGATTGTGCCTGACCCAGCGTCAGCGCGGCGAGCAGAAGGATCGACATCGGGCCACCTCGACAGCGGCGCATCGAGCCGCGCCGCACCGCCTTGTAGCAGCCCGGCGCGCGCGCGAAAGGGTCAGGCTTGCGCGAACAGCTTGGTGCCGACGATGCCGATCACGGTGAGCGCCATGAACGCCGCCTGCATCCCGCTGACCTTGTCGCCAAACAGCAGCACGCCGCCGATGATGACGCCGACCGCGCCGCAGCCGGTCCACACCGCATAAGCGGTGCCGGCGGGCAGCCCGCGCATCGCCAGCGCGAGCAGCCCCATGTTGACGAACGACAGGATGATCGGAACGCTCGACGCCTGCCACGACGCGACCGTCGCCGCCCATTTCAGGCTGAGCGCCCAGCAGATCTCGGTGAATACGGCAACGGCGAGGATGAGCCACGACATAGGATATCTCCTGTACGGGCTCATTCGGTCGGGACGGCGCCGGAAACCCGGGAAGAGACGCGCGTCGTGATCCTGCCCGGCAAGGACCACCGTGCGGCAGGTGGCGGAGGGGCTTCCACACGCGCTTACGCCTGCGGAAGCCCCCCTCCGTCAGCGCTGGCGCGCTGACACCTCCCCGTGCCGGGAGGATTAATTGGGTCGGCCGAGTCCGGCGATCGAGCGGTCGATCATCGTGCGGTCGGCCTGCGCGTCGAGCTGCTCGGCGATCAGTACCGCGGCGGCCTTGGCGGCCGTTTCGGCGGCGAGCGCGCGCACCTCGGCAATCGCGGTGCGCTCGGCGGCGGCGATCTTGTCCTCGGCGCGCTTGGTGCGGCGGGCCATCAGCTCCTCCGCATCATGCTTGGCCTTGGCGATGATCTGGTTCGCCTCCTGCTGCGCATGGTGGCGCATCGTCGCGGCGTCCGCCTCGGCGGCCTTGGCCTTGGCGGCATATTCGTTGCGCAGCACCTCGGCCTCGGCACGCAACTTCTTCGCCTCGTCGAGCTGCTGCCGCACCGCGGCGATCTGCTTGTCGAGGCCGGCGGCGATCTTGGCGGGCACCTTGACGACGATCATGCCGATCAGCACGACCAGCGCGGCGATACCCACCCAACCGGTGGTGTTGAAGCCGAGCGCGGTCGGCTCCACGACATGTTCCGCCGCCGGTTCGGAGACGTTGGCGGTGAGCTGGCTGCCGTCGCGGACGTCGCGCGGTTGCATCGCCTCCGACGACGCGGCGTCGGACAGATTGGCGGCGACGGTGGCGTTGGGGTTGCTGGCGGCATTAGCCATGCGCATTGCTCCGGCGCACCGCGTCTGCGGCGGCATCGATGCTGACGGTGAGCCCGGCGACCTTGGCGACCAGCTCCTGCGCGACATCCGCCGCGACCGACTGGAGGTTGAGCATCGCCTGCGCCTTGGCATTGCCGACCGCGAGGTCGTGATGCGCAAGCCGCTCGGCGAGCTCGGCGTCGGCCGAGCGGATCTGGCTTTCGGCGGCCTTGGCGGCCTGCGCCTTGGCGGCGCTGGTCTCGGCGAGCGCCGCGGCGCGCGCCTCGTCCATCCTCAGCCGCCAGGCGGCTTCGACCTGGTCGGCGGCGACACGCGCCTGTTCGGCCGCGGCGAGGTCCGCCGCGATCTGGCCTTCCCGCGCGTCCACGGTCGCGATGACCTTCGGCACCATGACCTTGCCGATCCCGAAATACAGGATGCCGAAGGTGATGAGCAGCCAGAAGATCTGCGAGGCGTAGGTAGCAGCGATCTGCGAAATCTGAGGCATTGAAGACCTTTAGCGCGACCGAGCGTCAGGCCGGGGACACCCCGGCCCGACAGCGAGGAATCAGGCGACGAACAGCAGGATGATCATCGTCACGAAGGCGAGCAGGCCGAGCAGCTCGGCGCCCGCGAAACCGATGAACAGACGGCCCTGCTGGCTGTCCGCGGCACCCGGATTGCGCAGTGCGCCCTCGAGGAACTTGGCGAACACGTTGCCCACGCCGAGCGAGGCCACGCCCATGCCGATCGCGGCCAGACCGGCACCGATCATCTTGGCGGCTTCTGCGTCCATGTCAAAACTCCCGTATCATATCAGTTAGGTTGGAAAGAAACTCAGTGCAGGTTGACGGCGTCGTTGAGATAGACGCTCGTCAGCAGCGCAAAGACATAGGCCTGGATGGCGGCGACCAGCAGCTCGAGCAAGGTGATGCCGATCATCAGCAGGAAGCTGGGCAGCGACACGAGCAGGCCATAGCCGATGCCGAGGTTGAGGCCGTTGATGACGAACGCCGCGAGCACCTTGAGCAGGATATGCCCGGCGGTCATCGCCACGAACAGTCGCAGGCCAAGGCTGAACGGCCGCACCAGGAAGCTCATCAGCTCGACGACGAAGATCAGCGGGATCATCAGCTTGGGCGTGCCGTGGGGCACGAACAGGCTGAAGAAGTGGAAGCCGTGCTTGCCGAAACCGACGATCAGCACGATCGCGAAGCTGATGATCGCCAGCACACCGGTGACGGTGAGGTGGCTGGTGATGGTGAACGGATGCCAGCCCGGCACCACGCCGACCGGGGTCAGGCCCCAGACGTTGGCGAACAGGATGAACATGAACAGCGAGAAGACATAGGGCACGAAGCGCTTGCCGGCCGGCCCGATGTTCGAGGTGAGCATGTTGGAGACGAAGCCGGTGAAGCCCTCCACCGCGGCCTGCCAGCGGCCGGGGACGAGCTCGCGCTTCATCCCGCCCAGCATGAACAGCCACAGGCTGACGAGCGTGATCACCATCCACAACGCGGAGTTGGTGAACGAGATGTCGTACCCCGCGACGATCCAATGCCGACCGAACAAAGGTTCGATCAGGAACTGGTGCATCGGATCGATCTTGCTGCCCGATTCTGCCGCCACGCGGGTCTTTCGCTCCCTAATACGACAAACGCCCGGTTATTCCGGGCGTTCGCCTGCAATCCGAATGATCTGCCTGAACGCGACGGCGATTCCGAGGAACAGCATCACGATCAGTGCCCAGGGCGTCGTGCCGAACCAGCGGTCAATACACCAGCCGATCAGCGCACTGCCGACCAGACTCCCGATCAAGGCGGCGAGCACGCGATTGCCGAGCGAATATCCCGCATCGGCCGTCGGCGCCCCCTGCCCCGTCCGCAACGCCTCCTGATGCCGGGCTTCCTTCAACCGCTCGTCGAGCGCGGAAAGCCGCGGATCGTCCGCGCTGGTGAAGTCTCGTCCGGTTCCGTCGTCCGCCACGCGCACCCCCTCGTCTGGTCTCGTCAGCCGGGGGAGAAAGCGCGCAGGGCGACCGATCCCGCCAAGGCAAGGGTCGTTTAGGTAAGGGGTGACAGGGTGTCAACCGTCTGGTTCCTGCCCCAATCCTCGCCGACACGGGGAGGTGGCGGCACGTCAGTGCCGACGAAGGGGGGCTTCCGCAGGCGCTACGCTGGTGGAGAGCCCCCTCGACCGGCGGCAGTGGTCCCCCTCCCCGCAGCCCAAAGGAACAGGCTTATTTGCAGCGCGGGTCGAGTTCCGGCGTGCCGGTATTCTCCTTCCACTGGCCCGACGGCGTCTTGTACATCTCGCCGCGCCCGACCTTGGCGACGAGGTTGCAACCGCTGGTGAAGGCGAATTGCTCCACCGTCGCGCCGCTCGCCTGCGCGCTCGCGGTATAAGCCGCCTTGCGCTTGATGTTGATGTCGCGGACCAAAGCCTGCACCGAGGCGCCGCCGCTCACCACGCCGAGATAGCCGTCGGGCTGTTCGCCGACCTGCTTGGCCTCGCGCGCCGCGGCATAGGCGGGGTCGCGCTGCGCGATCGCCGCCGTGGACAGCGCCGCCAGGGCGAGCGCACCGATACCGATCACCATCGTCTTCATCTTAGAATATCCCCGGATTCTGCTGGATCAGCGACTTCGCCTCGCCATCGAGGCGATAGACCACCTCCTGCGTCACGCTGATGTTGAGGTTGATCTCGATCGGCTTGTCGGGCGCCGACACGTTGATGCAGCCGCCCGTCGTCGCCGTCAGACCGATCGCCATCAGCCTCGTCATGCTTGCAAAGGTCGTGATTCGCTGCCCCATCTTCAATCCTGTTTCGCTTGTGGCATGGTTGCGCTTGCCGAAGGCTGAATGGGCGCGCCCTGTTGCCCTTGCTGCCGCTGGCGTTCGAGCAGGGCGGGCAGGTTGCGCTGGATCAACCGGCTCGGGTCGTAGAACGACTGCGCCGAATCGAGCAGCCCGCGGAACGGCGCCTTGATCCGGATATTGAACACGAACGGCAGCCGTTGCAGCCGCTTGACGATGAAGTTGCTCTTCGCCCCCTGCCCTTGCGTCACCCCGGCGAAGCGCACCTCGGTGATCATTTCGCCGGCGAGCGGCCCGTTCATGCCGATCGTCAGATTGCGATAGCGCAGCGACTTGAGCGCCTGGAACGCGATATTGCCCCACAGGCCGAGGTCCTTCTGCGACAGGTCGCCGACATAGGCGAGGCTGCCGCCGCCTTGCCGCACGACGAGCCGCCCGCCCTCGATTCGGCCGCCCTGGGCGTCGAACACCATCGGCAGCTCACCGTCGAACACGCCGGTGGCGGTGAGGTTCTTGAAGTCGAACTGTTCGAGGAACTGGTCGGCGGCGGCGCCCTCGATCCGGAAGGTCAGCCGCCGCGCTGCGGTCTCGGTGAAGTCGAGCGTCGTCGGCAGCAGCGTCATCGTGCCGCCGGCGAACGGCCAGCGACCGCCGTCGATGCCGACCTGCAGATCGGGGAGCAGCCGGTAGACGATCGTCCCGTCGGTGACGGCGATACCGGGATTGACCGTCTTGATCGTCGCGACCTGCGCCGGCGCGCTGACCAGGTTGAGCAGATCGGTGAAGGTCAGCGTCGTGCTGATGCCGGTGACCGGCCCGAAGGCGGCGGCAAGGTCGGTGTCCTTGGTAGCGAACCGACCGGTCGAGCGGACGCCCGCCGCATCCCAGCCGATATGACCTTCGCCGCTCACCGTGCCGCGCACGTCGGCGACGACGCCGAAGGTCAGCCGGGTGAGCAGATCGGGCTGGAACGTCTTGGTGAAGGTGATGCCGGGCACCGCGATATCCGCCTTGCCCTGCCCGCTCGCCAGCCGGTGATCGATCGTCACGTCGGCGACCTTGACGTCCGCGGTCGGCTCGAACAGCGTGCCGCGCGCGGCGATCGCGCCATCGACCAGCGACAGGGTGACGTCGCGCGCGGCGAGCGTCTTGAAGCGCGGATCGGGCGCGGCATCGTCGACGGTCATCGTCGCGGCGAGATTGAGCGCCCCCTTGCGCAGCGACCAATCCCCCGCCGCCGCACCGAGCAGCAACGGCACGTTGGCGATCTGCCCGGCGCCACCGGTGAACTGTCCGGCGACGCCGCCCGCGGTGATTCGACCGGTCAGCGCCGCAAGGTCGATCCGTGTCACCCGCTCCGGCGCGCCGAGCCGCGCCGCGACGCTGGTCAGCGTAAAGCCGCGGTCGGCGAGATGCACCTCCGCCCCGCTCGCCGCGACGCTGATCGGGGTCGTGCCGAGCCGCCCGGTCAATCGCGTCGCCGGCAGTCTCGCGCCACCCGTCAGCGCGCCGCGATCCAGCGTGACCAGCCCGCCCGACAGTGCGCACAATTCGCTGCGCAGCGGATCGAGCACCAGCCCGGCGATCGCGAGACGCGCGATCGCCAGCGGCGTGCACCCCGGATTGGCGACGAGCCGCCCGCGCTGCCAGCGCAGGTCGAGCGGCAGCGCCAGCCCGTCGACGCGCCCGTCACCGAGCGGCCCCGACAGCGTCGCGCGCGTCGTCACCTGCGTCGCGCCGCCCGGCATCGTCCGGAACAGGACGGGGGCGAGCGCGACGCGCGCCGCGCCGGCGGCATAAGGCGCGATCACCGCACGGCCGGAGATCGCGCCACCCGGCTTCGGCTGACTCAACGCGACCTGCGCGGTGGGCAGGCCGCCGCCCTGCAGCGCCAATCGGGTATCGAGCCGCAGCGGCATACCGGGCCAGCCGATGCTCACCCCGCTACCGCCGTTGAGATCGATCCGTGCCCCGCTCGCCGCCCGCGCCGTCGCCGCGGTGACCCGTGCCTGCCCGCGGCCGTTCGCCTGCACGAGCCTGACGTCGGCCTTGCCGTCGAAGCCCTGCGCGGCGCGGCGCAGCGCCTGGGTCGCCGCGGCGAGCAACGGCGCGACCGGCGTACCGGCGGCGGCGACCGGCGCGGGCAGTCGATCCGCGTCGATGACCGCACCCTGCACCGCGACGCTCCCCGTAAACGCCTGCTGCTCGCCGAGGCGATAGCGGCCGCGGAGCGCGGCGCGCCCGGCCTGCAGCGGCGCGACCGTCGCCTGACGCGCGACGAGGTCGACCGCGCCCTCGGTCGCCTTTGCCGATCCGGCGAAGCGGATCGTGCCGTCGATCCCCGCACTGCGCGCGCCCGCGCCTGCGATGGCGCCGCTGGCGAGCCGCAGATCGCCTTGCCAGCCATCGAGCGCCGGCGACAGCCGCACGTCGACGCTCGCGCCGCTCCGCGCCAGCGTCACCCCGGCGCAGCGGGCCGCGGCGACCTGCACCGGGCCGCTCAACCGCGGTGCGGCGGCGGTGACGGACACCTTCAACGCCGCCCGCACGCCCTGCGCGCCGCAGCCGCCTTGCGCGAGGCCATCGCTGACCACCGCCAGCGTCCCGGCGAAGCCGCCGTCGAGCCGGCCGCGCCCGGCCAGCCGCAGGCCCGCGACCCCATAAGGCGTTTCGAGACGCAGCCGCGCGTCGGCGAGCGCAACGTCGAGCGCGGGCAGCGCGAACGGCTTGCCCGATGGCGCGGGCAGCAATTTGTCGATCTCGCCCAGCGTCACCCGCCCGTCGACCATCCGCGCGCGCAGCCGGACGTGACCGGCACGCACGCCGGTCAGCTGCGCACCGTCGAGGCCGATCCGCGTCCGCGTCTCGAGCCAGTCGGCGACCAGATCGGGGTCACGCGGATCGCCGATGACGACATGGGTCAGCCGTTGCCGGCCGAAGCCGAGGTCGTGCACGTCATAGCGGGCGACAACGCCGCGCTTGCCGAGTTCCGAATCGATGACGCGGCCGGCGATCGGCTTGCGCTCGATCCACAGGCCGGCAAGCCCGACGAACAGCGTCCCGCCGACGAGCAGCGCGACCCGCTGTCGTCGCCGCCATCCCGCGACCCGCCGTGGCGGGGACGCTTCGGTCCAATCGTCCTCGCCCTCTCCCATCACCACCCCTCATAGGCGGGGGCGGCGCATCGACGCAATTGCGTCCGTCCCGGCACGACGATAGCCTCCGGCGCGATGGCCGCGCCCCCTCCCCCGCCGGACGACACCGCCGGTCACCGCGAACGGCTGCGCCAGCGCCTGCTCGGCGGCGGCGGCGAAGCGCTGCTCGACCATGAGCTGATCGAATATCTGCTGATGCTGGCGATCCCGCGGATCGACACCAAGCCGATCGCCAAGGCGCTGCTGCGCGAGTTCGGCGGCATCGGCGGGCTGCTCGCCGCCGATGCCGCGGCGCTCACCCGCGTCAAGGGCGTCGGCGCGTCCGCCGCGGCGGCGATCAAGATCGTCCAGGCGATCGCGGTGCGGCTGCTCCGCAGCGAGACGCTCGACCGGCCGATATTGAGCAACTGGCAGGCGCTGCTCGACTATCTGCGCGCCGACATGGCCTATGGCGGGGTCGAGCGGTTCCGCGTGCTCCACCTCAACACACGCAACATGCTGATCCGCGACGAGGTGATGAGCGAAGGCTCGATCGATCAGGCGGCGGTCCACGTCCGCGAGGTGCTGCGGCGCGCGATGGACCTGGGGTCGGCGGCGATCATCCTCGTCCACAACCATCCCTCCGGCGACCCCGCGCCGAGCCGCGCCGACGTCGCCGTCACCCGCGCGATCGCCGATGCGGGCGCGGCGCTCGGCGTCCTCGTCCACGATCACATCATCATCGGCCGCAACAGCCACGTCAGCCTCAAGGCACAGGGGCTGATCTGACGCGCGCCGGAGCATTTGTGGCGGCGCGGCGACGCTGCTAGGGGCGCGGCGGACTCCTGGACGAAGGAACATCATGGTCCCCCGCTATTCCCGCCCCGAGATGACCGCGATCTGGACGCCCGAGGCGCGCTTTCGCATCTGGTTCGAGATCGAAGCCCATGCCACCGATGCGCTCGCCGAGCTCGGCGTCGTGCCGAAAGACGCCGCCGAGGCGCTGTGGGCCTGGTGGCGCACGGATCCGGCGATCGACGTGCCGGCGATCGATGCGATCGAGGCGGTGACCAAGCATGACGTCATCGCCTTCCTCACCTGGGTCGCGGACAATGTCGGCGACCAGGCGCGCTTCATGCATCAGGGCATGACCTCGTCCGACGTGCTCGACACCTGCCTCGCGGTGCAGCTCGCGCGCGCCGCCGATATCCTGCTCACCGATCTCGACGCGCTGCTCGCCGTGCTCAAGCGGCGCGCGATCGAGCATAAGATGACGCCGACGATCGGCCGCAGCCACGGCATCCATGCCGAGCCGGTCACCTTCGGCCTCAAACTCGCCCAGGCCTATGCCGAGTTCGACCGCTGCCGCGCGCGGCTGGTGGCGGCGCGGGCCGATATCGCCACCTGTGCGATCTCGGGCGCGGTCGGCACCTTCGCGAACATCGATCCCTCGGTGGAGGAGCATGTCGCCGCCAAGCTCGGCCTGACCGTCGAACCGGTGTCGACACAGGTCATCCCGCGCGACCGGCATGCAATGTTCTTCGCAACGCTCGGCGTCATCGCCTCGTCGATCGAGCGGCTGGCGACCGAGGTCCGCCATCTCCAGCGTACCGAGGTGCTGGAAGCGGAGGAATATTTCTCGCCCGGCCAGAAGGGCTCGTCGGCGATGCCGCACAAGCGCAATCCGGTGCTGACCGAGAATCTCACCGGCCTCGCGCGGATGGTGCGCGGCTATGTCACCCCGGCGCTGGAGAATGTCGCGCTGTGGCATGAGCGCGACATCTCGCATTCGTCGGTCGAGCGCTATATCGGCCCTGATGCGACGATCACGCTCGACTTCGCGCTCGCCCGGCTGACCGGCGTCATCGACAAACTGCTCGTCTATCCGGAGCGGATGGACAAGAACCTCAACAAGATGGGTGGCCTCGTCCATTCACAGCGCGTGCTGCTCGCGCTGACCCAGGCGGGGGTGAGCCGCGAGGATTCCTATCGCCTCGTCCAGCGCAACGCGATGAAGGTGTGGGAGTCGGACGGGCAGCTGTCGCTGCTCGACCTGCTCAAGGCCGACCCCGAGGTGACCGCGGCGCTGTCGCCGGCGCAGCTCGAGGAGAAGTTCGACCTCGGCTATCACCTCAAGCACGTCGATACGATCTTCGCGCGGGTGTTCGGCTGAGCCACGGCTCCCCGGCACTGTATAGGGGCTTCCAGACGCGCCGCGCCTGTGGAAGCCCCCCTCCGTCACCGCTGCGCGGTGCCACCTCCCCGTGCCGGGGAGGATTTAGCTCACACCCATTGCGCCAGCCAGTCGGCGAGGCCCTGCGGCGACAGCGAGCGCGCATCCGCCAGCGCGGTCTCGCGTCCGGCGTTGACCAGCCGGTCGGTCTTCGGATCGACGACGAGCAGCGCCGGCACGCCGGCGAGCCGCCCCTTGATGCCGTAATGCGCCGGGATCGCGAGGTTCTTGTCGAACCGGCCGATATCGACGGTGACCACCTCATAATGACGCGCGACGAAGCCGCGCATCGCCGGCAGTTCCATCACCCCGGCAAGCAAGCGGCAGTCGAGGCACCAATTGCCGCCGAGATCGATCAGCAATTTCTTGCGGCCCCTGAGCGCCCGCGCCTTGGCCGCGGCGACCGCGGCGGTCGCATCGGCGCTGGCGTCATAGGGCAGAGGCAGCGGCTGCTTGAGCTGCTCGAACGAGGTCTGGGTCAGGCGCGGCGCGGCGACACGCGCGTCGGCGATGGCGGCGGGCGCCGCGGTCAGCGCGATCGCGGTGGCGAGGGACAGGGCACGGAACATGGCGGTCTCCGAGGACAAAGCGCCAGTCTGACAGCGCGCGGCGGACCGTGGCAAGATATGAGATCTACGCTGCGGCGCAGGTCTTGTTACGATTGCATGAGACGCATCCTCGCATGCAGGCAACAAAGTTGCGCGGCGAAGCAATAAATACCATCTCCCCCTTGCCGGATATTCCTCCGGCATCGGAGACCGTCCATGCGTATGTTTGAAACCGCGGCCAGCAGTGTGCTGGCGATCGCGGCTCAGGCGCTGGTGGTCGGGATGATCATCTCGACGCTGTAAGCCAGACCGACAGCCCCTTTGCCCGACTGGGCCGAGGGGCACAGTCGTTCAAGCAGGGCGCGCATAGCGTACGGCAAACTCCCGCTCCGACATGAAGAGATAGCGCAACGCGTCGATCAGCGCCCAAGGGCCGCTGACCAGCATGCCGACGACGGTGAAGGTCAGCACCAGCATCGTCACCGCCGATCCGGTGCGCCCCAGATAGAAACGATGCACGCCGAGCGTGCCGAGGAAAAACGCCAGCAGCGCGGCGACGAATTTGTTGCGGTCGCTTGCCACCACCCGCGTCGGCGGCGCAGCGAGGACGTGCCGATCGCCCCCGGGCACGGGCAGCGGAAAGACGTTGAGCGCATGGTCGCCGGCGGTTTCGAAATCGACGGTGACACCGATCGCGGGCTCGCCGCGCTGCGCCCAATCCGCCGGCGTGAAACGGTACCGCTGCCCATCCTCGCCGGCGACGAGTCCGTCGCCACTTCGCTGGTCGACCCCCAAAACCTGTCCGCGCATGCCACCCCCGTCAAGCCGAGCCGACATCTTCCGGATTTGCCGGACACGCGCAAGATGGCTGCGCCCGCCCGGCATGATCCTATTCCGCCGCGAACACGCCCTTCAGCTTGGCGAAGAAGCCCTGGCTGTCGGGACATTCGTCGCCCGTCTCCGTCTCGCGGAACAGTTCGAGCAATTCGCGCTGGCGCACCGACAATTTGGTCGGCGTCTCGACCTCGATCTGGATCACCAGATCGCCCTGGCCGCGGCCTTGCAGCACCGGCATGCCCGCGCCGCGCTGGCGCAACTGCTTGCCCGACTGGATGCCCGCCGGAATCTTGATGTCGTGCGTCCGCCCGTCGAGCCCCGGGATCGACAGCGCGCCGCCCAACGCCGCGGTGGTGAAGCTGATCGGCGCGCGCGCGAACAGCGTCGTGCCCTCGCGTTCGAAGATCGGGTGACGTTTGACATGGAGGAAGATGTAGAGATCGCCCGCCGGCGCGCCGCGCGGTCCCGCCTCGCCTTCGCCGGACAGGCGGATGCGCGTGCCCTCGTCGACGCCCGGCGGCACGTTGACGCTGAGCGTCTTGGTCTTGTCGACCCGGCCCTCGCCACGGCAGTCGCCGCACGGATCGGCGATGATCTCGCCCGCGCCCTGGCACACCGGACAGGCCCGCTCGACGACGAAGAATCCCTGTTGCGCGCGCACCTTGCCATGGCCGTTACATTGGCGGCAGGTCGACGCATGGGTGCCGGGCTTGGCGCCCGAGCCGTGACAGGTGTCGCATTGCGCCGACACGTCGACGGTGATTTCGGTTGCCTTGCCGTGATAGGCTTCCTCGAGCGTCACTTCCATGTCGTAACGCAGGTCGGCGCCGCGGCGCTGCTGGGCCCGGCCACCGCCGCGCGCCCCGCCCATGAATTCGCCGAATACCGATTCGAAGATGTCGGAGAAGCCGCTGAAATCCTGCGGACCGCCGCCGCCGCCGTTCTGGAAGGCGGCATGGCCGTAGCGATCATAGGCGGCACGCTTCTGCGGGTCCTTGAGCACCTCATAGGCCTCGCTGACCGCCTTGAACTTGGCTTCGCTGTCCTTGCATCCGGCGTTCTTGTCCGGATGGTATTTCATCGCGAGCTTGCGATAGGCGGACTTGATCGTCGCCCCGTCCGCGCCCCGCTCGCATTCGAGCAATTCGTAATAGTCGACTGTGCTGCTCATGCCGGTCCTCTAGCGCGAGACGATAGTCCGGGGCGGCGCCCCCGGAGACATGGCCCCCTCTCCACCGGAGAAGGGGCCTGACGTCACTTACGCCTTGTGGTCGTCGACTTCCGAAAATTCGGCGTCGACCACATCGTCCTTGGGCGCCTCGGCACCGGCGGACTCGGGCGCGGCATCGGCCTGACCCTGCTTGTAGATCGCCTCGCCGAGCTTCATCGCCGACTGGGCGAGCGCCTGGCTCTTCTCGGTCATCTGATCAGCATCGCCGGTCGCGACCGCCGCCTTGGCGGCATCGATCGCCGACTGGATCTCGCCCTTGAGCGCGGCATCGACCTTGTCGCCATTGTCGGCGAGCTGCCGCTCGGTGGTGTGGATCAGTGATTCGGCGTTGTTCTTCGCCTCGGCGCCGGCCCGACGCTTCTTGTCTTCCTCGGCAAAGCGCTCGGCGTCACGGACCATCTGGTCGATGTCGCTGTCCGACAGGCCGCCCGAGGCCTGGATGCGGATTTGCTGCTCCTTGCCGGTGCCCTTGTCCTTGGCGGAGACGTTGACGATGCCGTTGGCGTCGATGTCGAACGTCACCTCGATCTGCGGCACGCCGCGCGGCGCCGGCGGGATGCCGACCAGATCGAACTGGCCGAGCAGCTTGTTGTCCGCCGCCATCTCGCGCTCGCCCTGGAAGACGCGGATCGTCACCGCGCCCTGGTTGTCGTCCGCGGTCGAATAGGTCTGCGACTTCTTGGTCGGGATCGTCGTGTTGCGATCGATCATCCGGGTGAACACGCCACCCAGAGTCTCGATGCCGAGCGACAGCGGCGTCACGTCGAGCAGCAGCACGTCCTTGACGTCGCCCTGCAACACGCCCGCCTGGATCGCGGCGCCCATGGCGACGACCTCATCCGGGTTGACGCCGGTGTGCGGTTCCTTGCCGAAGAACTGCTTCACCGCCTCGCGCACCTTGGGCATGCGGGTCATGCCGCCGACGAGGACGACTTCGCTGATGTCGTCGGTCTTGACGCCGGCATCGGCGAGCGCCTTCTTCATCGGCTCGATCGTGCGCTTGATCAGGTCGTCGACGAGACGCTCCAGATCGGCGCGGCTGATCGTCTTGACGAGATGCTTCGGGCCGTTCTGGTCGGCGGTGATGAACGGCAGGTTGACCTCGGTCGAGGCGGCCGACGACAGCTCGATCTTCGCCTTTTCGGCCGCTTCCTTGAGGCGCTGGAGCGCGAGCTTGTCCTTGGTGAGGTCGATGCCCTCATCCTTCTTGAAGCCCTCGGCGAGATAATCGACCAGCTTGTTGTCGAAATCCTCGCCGCCCAGGAAGGTGTCGCCGTTGGTCGCCTTCACCTCGAACACGCCGTCGCCGATCTCGAGGATCGAGACGTCGAAGGTGCCGCCGCCGAGGTCGTAGACCGCAATCGTCTTGCCGTCCTGCTTCTCGAGGCCATAGGCCAGCGCCGCCGCGGTCGGCTCGTTGATGATGCGCAGCACTTCGAGGCCGGCGATCTGGCCGGCGTCCTTGGTCGCCTGACGCTGCGCGTCGTTGAAGTACGCCGGCACGGTGATGACCGCCTGCGTCACCGTCTCGCCGAGATAGCTCTCGGCGGTTTCCTTCATCTTCTGCAGCGTGAAGGCGCTGATCTGCGACGGCGAATAATCCTTGCCGCCGGCCTGGACCCAGGCGTCGCCGTTCGGACCACGGACGATATGGTACGGGACCAGCTCGGTGTCCTTCTTGGTGATCGGATCGTCGAACCGGCGGCCGATCAGGCGCTTTACCGCGAAGATCGTATTGTCGCCGTTGGTCACCGCCTGCCGCTTCGCCGGCTGGCCGACCAGCCGCTCGCCGTCCTTGGCGAAGGCGACGATCGACGGCGTGGTGCGCGCGCCTTCCGCATTCTCGATCACCTTGGGCTTGCCGCCCTCCATCACCGCAACGCAGCTGTTGGTCGTGCCGAGGTCGATACCGATTACTTTAGCCATGTGTGCTTGCTTAGCCCCTCACATACAAAAACCATGGAACCTTTGCCCCGTTACGGCAGCGGAAGGCTCCGATGTATGGCGGCGATATAGGTGGGGTTCCGCTTGCCGCAAGACGGCGTGCGCCATAGGGCTTGCGAAGGAAACGATCGCTTTTGCGGGAAGGAGCCGGGGATGCGCCGGACGGGAGTGGGAGTGGCGCTGGTGCTCGTCGCGGCGCTGGGCGGCTGCGGCGGGCCGGAGCGGGTCACGGCGGATGATGCCTGGATCCGGCTGCCGGCGGTGCCGGGTCGGCCGGGCGCGGCCTATTTCACGCTGCACGGCGGCCGCTCCGACGCGACGCTGATCGACGTTTCCGCCGACATCGCCGTCCGCGGCGCAATGCACGAGAGCATGACCGGGGCCGGCGGCGTGGCGGGGATGACACCGCTCGCCAGCGTCGCGGTCCCCGCCAAGGCCAAGGTCGTCTTCGCCCCCGGTGGCCGCCACGTCATGCTGTTCGACATCAACCCCAAGGCCAAGGCGGGGCGGATCTACAATCTGACGCTCAACTTCGCCAATGGCGGGCGCATCTATGTCGGCGCGACGGCGGTGGCGGCAGCGGCGCCGGCACCGTCGTTCTGAGAATGGGCGGCCGAGCCACAGTGTCCATCCGGCGCGGGCAGGTGCCTGTAGACACCGTAGGCGCGGCCGACGAACGACCGGTGCGTCCGGGTCCCCGCCTGTGCGGGGATGACGAAGAATGAGCGCCCCCGCCCGCCCGCTCACGCCCGCCGAACGCGACCTCGCCCGATCGGTCTTCCACGACACGATCGATTATGACGCGGTGCGGCTGTCGCGGACGAAATGGGCCTTCTTCCAGCCGCGCGACACGGTGATGGCGCCGCGCGGCTGTATCCATTTCCACCCCAAGGGCTCGCAGTGGCGCGACGATTTTGGCACCGCGGCGCTGACCGACCAGGGATTGTTCATCCACGAGATGGTGCGTCTATCATAAAGTAGCGCACCCCGCCGATAACGCGACCTTTATACAGGGTGAAACGGCAAGATGCTTTCCATCGTCGGCAAGGGCGGCGCACCGGGCACGACGACGCCGTGACGCATTAGAAAGGTATGCCGAACGATCTCAGCCTGTTGCTCCAGGCCGTAGCGATCGAGCGTCCATCCGGGTTTAATCGCATAGTGGTAACGGCAGAACGGGTGCCGGCGCAGCACGAGATTTATGCCGCGCTGATATTGCCAGACGTGAACCAGCTCGTGGATCAGATGCCCCTGCCACCCGATCGAACTGCTGGCGAAGCAGTCGCGATAGCTGTCGCCCTTCGGATGAAAATGTATGTTGCCGCATGGGGCCATGGTCACATTGCGCGGCTGGAAGAAGGCCCATTTGCGCCGAACGATCCGCACCGACGCATAATCTATGGCGGCACCGAAAACGCCCTGAGCCAGCGTGATCTCGGCTTGGGTTAGCGGGCGGCTGATCGGGTCGATTGCGGTCACGCCTCGGAGATAGGTGATCCCGGTGAATACCGCACGAACCACCACCGGCTAACAGCAATTCAGAACTGCTCTTTTTTTTGCTTGCGCTGCCAGCGAGAGGCGCCTAAAGGCCGCGCCACCACGAGCCGAAGCGGTTTTCCGCATCACCTTGCTCGTCGGCAGATCGACCCCGCGAATACGCACCTCACGACACAGGAAAGCTGTGTCCGATGCGTATCGTGACATTTGGCTGGGTTGGCCTGACGACAAGAAAGGTCGATAGAATGCTCGTTAATCCTGAAAATCTGACGTCCTCGGCGCTGGTGCGAGTTTCGTCCGGGCCGGAAACGCCTCGCCCGTTCATGCTCGCGGACGAGATTGCCCTTCGGCATCTCCAAACGCGCCACGGCAGTGTAACGCGACTGGAAGGGAACGCCGTTCACCGGCGCGCGATGCTCATGCGGGACCAGCATCGGTTCGTCGCCAAATATGGCACCGCCTCCATCAACGCCTTTGCCCAAACGCAAGGCTTCGTGCTGACGTCGATATCGCTGGTTCATCACCTTGCGGCGCAACTGCTGCTCAACATCAACATGCAGAACGTAGCCGACGATGCGCGCGATGCCTGTCAGGGCGAAGTGTCGCAACTGGCCCGCGCGCTTGCCGATCTCCATGACCGTGCGAAGGAGCACAACACGCTGAGCGACGAGGAGTTTGTCGCATGGTATCGAGAGCAAGGCCGGATTAGTGGGCTTGCCAAAAAGCATCTCGCGAGCAAGCGGGTGGCGAAACCGTCCCTGGTGGACGTCGGCAAGACCAGCGGCCCGGCCCCGAAGACACCGGCCGAACAGGTGGACGAGATGTTCGCCAACCCGGCCGGGTTCGACATCAGCGCCGTGGCTGCGATCACGTCCGGCAAGGAAGGCCTTTTCGCGTATCGGCAGGAAGGCCAGACGATCCGGCTGATCCCGCTCGAAGCGGACGCGAACACCATCATCGGCCTATCAGGCCATGCGCCCTGTCCGTTCGCGGCGATGCCGTCCGATCTGCGCTTCTACCGTCAAATGCTGCTCGCCGGCGTCGCCTTCGTGCCCGACGAGATGAGTAATATTCCTATCGAACAGGTGCCGGAAGGCGATGTTGCCAACGGCAGTTATGACATGCTGCCGGCGTCCGCGATGTATCTGGTGGAGCGCGATCTGTTCAGCATCGCACATGCGCGCCGCGACGATGGCCTGATTGTGGAAGTGGCTCCTAGCATCGACCTCGGCTATTCGATGAAGGGCGACTGCTTTATCGACAATCTGACGCGGCGCCGGGTCGGTGAAAGGCTGCTCGGCGAGGCGGATGCTGCCCGGTTCGGGCAAACGCCGGTAGACGGCATGGCGGCCCAGTTGAGCATTGCCGGCCGCACCAAGACGCTGACGTTCACGGACGGAGCGGAAGACAAGTCCGTCAACCTCATCATCAAGGAGCGACGCATCGGCTCGATCTGGACCTATCGGGTCAGTTCAGATTTCGCGGTATCAGCTTCGGCGGCGATGACGACCAACGAGGTTGAGGCGTTTGACGCGGCGTTTATGCCGGTGCTGCTGAAGAAGCAGAAGGACCGGCCGGTCACGATCGCGGTCGGGCGCAACGGCATCAGTTTCGCCAACGACAAGGCGCTGGCAGCGCCGTTCGCCGCCACGGTGAAGGGCACCGCCAAGGTTCAGGTCATGCTTCATGATCTGCGGCGGGCGATGGTAGGGCTAATAGCATTGCCCCGCATCGGCGGCCTGACATGGCACCTCGATCCGAATGGCCTGTTGCTTGTCGAGGCGACAACGGAAGTGGCGACCTATCGCGTCTTCGTTCAGACGCTTGAGCCAAACCGCGACCAGCCGACCCGCTCGCGCGCATTGCGCGAGAGGGTGGAGAGCTTGCCTGCCGTCGACGCCGGTGCCGGTGCCGACGTGGCTGCCGCCTGATATAATAATCACGCCCATGTGATAAATCACATAGGCGTGATCCTGCCGAGGATCATTCCCGACGACACGTGACTACTCGTCGCGCGGCAAGAACCGCGCGCGCTACCTTTTTGCCGGCCAGTCTTCCACGCACCGGACCCCCTATCGTGCCTCGGGCACGCTGCGGGCAGGTGGCTTGCCGGTATGGCTGAACGGTTCTGCCGATCTCGATTACATGGACGCCGCCAACCCGTTCTTCTTCAATGACCGGGCGCTTCATTCGGCCGGCCAGTATATCGGCCAGGTCAAACCGCTCGATATCGGCACCTTCTCACGTCGATCCGGCAACACGATCCTGTTCGACAGCGGGGGGCTTCAATTCGGGCGCGACCCAACGAGATGGCAGGGCGACGCGTCGCGGGCTTGGGCGTTGCGCTTCCTCGAAACACACGCCGATGAAGCAATCACGCTCGACGTGCCCACGCGCGTCATCACGCCGGGGATACTCCCCTTCGACAGCTTCAACACGGCGTTGGCGACGACCGTGGATAACAACCGCTATTTCGCTCGACATCGATCTGGCGGAGTGCGGTTCCTATCCGTGCTGCAGGGCGAGACGAGCGCCGATGCCGTCGCGTGGTATAACGCGGTGAAGGTCCATCCGTTCGAGGGCTGGGCCTTCGGCGGCTCCCTTCGTGTCGATTACGTTCACGTTGTCGCGATGCTGCTGCGCTTAATCGCGGATGGGCTGCTGACGCCGGAGCGAAATCGGCTCCATTTCCTCGGCGTCGGCACGCTGACCCATGCCGTCATGTTGAGTGCGATCCAGCAAGCGTTGCGCGAGCATCTTGGCGATGACCGCCTGCTCATCACGTTCGACACCAGCTCGCCATCGCATCTGGCGACCAACGGCCTGATCTTCGGCTACCCGAACATCACGCCCACGTCCTTCGCCATGTCGATGCTGAAGCCGCCGGCCGATCCGGTTCACCGGGATTGGCAGACGCCCTTTCCGGTGACGAGCAGCCGGATCGCGGAGCGTTTGCTGGTCGGCGACCTATGCGTGCCCGCGATCACACGCCAATCGGGCTGGGACGCACTGGGGCATGAAATTGTGGTCAACCACAATCACGAAAGCCTGCTGCGCGGCATTGATGACGCGAATTCGATTGTGGAGATGCCAAGCGCATGGTCGAGCGCCCTTGCGCCAGACCACATCATCAAGGCGCATCGCGCATTGCGGACGATGTTCAGCTACGCCGACCCGCTCGCCCATGTCCGGCGACAAAGCGCGCATTTCGTGACGATCAGTAGGTCGAAGGCGAAGGAGGGGCAGTAACATCTATGCCGCGCCAGCCTTGCCCATAAGGCGATACACGCTGGCGCGACCAATACCCATGTCGCGCGCAATAGCGGCGGGGGTCATCCCGGCCGCTATTAGCGTTTCGATGCGGGCAATGTCGATGGTGGGGCGACGTCCGCGATAAATGCCTTTGGCCTTCGCACGCTCGATCCCGTCACGTTGGCGGTCGCGGCGAATATCGGCCTCGAACTCCGCCACCGCGCCGAGAATAGAGAGCGTAAGCTTGCCGGTACTGGTGGTGGTGTCGATGCCGGACTGCTGGAGGACGCGGAAACCGCAGCCCTTGACTGTCAGCCGCTCGATAAGCCGGTGCAGGTCCACAACAGATCGCGCGAGCCGGTCGAGCCGCGTCACAGCCAGAACGTCGCCTTCGCGCACGAAGTCGATCGCGTCAGCCAGCGCGTCACGGCCTTCGGTTGTTCGCCCGCTGCGCTTTTCGGCGAACACCTTTTCGCAGCCAGCCACCTCTAGATGCTGGTGCTGGACCTCCAGGCTCTGGCTGCTGGAACTGACGCGCGCGTAACCGATGATCATGGCACCTCCTGTCTCGGACGGGTCTGGACCATCGGCACGATGCGTCTCGGATATGCCGCGTCAACCGAAACAAGACGCGCGGCCACGTCTCGACGCTGCGTCTCGGGCGGGTAAACCGTAAGCAAACGGCCCCGAAACGGGCAGCAACGCAATACAGACTTCAACCTTGATCGATCATGTCGGCTTGAGCAGTCTTGTATCGATCGGGATGTTGCTGGCATTCTTCCCGCACGCGGTTTAGCCAAGTGTCATACCAGCACCATTGATTGCCAACGGCGATCGCGCCGTAACCCTTCGCCGGGTCTTTTGCCCCGAGACGCTTCCAAAGCCGGGTATGGCTATCCATCGTAAAGGCGTCGAAATCCTCGTCCTTCATCGCCTTCACGATGGCGGCGGGCAGATACTTCTTCTTCTCCACCTCGTTCAGGGCCATGTTGAATTTCTGATCGACGTCCGATCCCGGCGGCACGATTTCCACGGCAAGATCAGCGCCGGGCGCACGGTTGGCAGTCTTGTGAACCATGAATACACGGAACGCGAACCGTGGGTCGGCCTGCTGCTCCGGCGTCAACTTCTGCTCGAAATTGTCCATGGTGGTTTCGACGTGACGCGGCAGCGTGCGCGCCTTTTTCAGGATCGCGCGCTGATCCGGGCTGAAGGTCACGAATTGCAGCGCGATGGGTAGGCGGCGTTCCAGCGCATATTGCGCGCCGAACATGCTCTTGATGGCATCGTTGAAGTTGATGCAGCAGGCTTGCAGCTTCGCGCTGAGCGCATCATCAATGCGGCTGGTCGAGCGGTGTTCGATCTCGTGCCGGATTTCCAGCAGCAGGTTCAGGTTGTCCTTCGCACCCTGCTCGATCGGTGAGCGGGCGTGTTTCAAGCACTGCCCCAATTCCCAATATTTTTCCGCGCCGCTTGGCGTCTTTACGACAACTTTTTCGCCGTTCACGTTCTTCGTGTGGCGGTAGTCGATCCCCTCGCGCTTGAACCAAGCGTGCATCAGGTAGGTCCACGCGATCACGGCAGTGACGATGAACAGTTCGGCACGAAAGGTCAGGCCCGCGCTGTTGAAGGTATGGACGGCGCTGATCATCGCTTCCCGCGCCTTGATCAGCAGTTCGTCGCCACGCAGGCTAAGGCCCGTTTCCGGGTCCACCTCTGGCCACGACCCGATGAACGCCTCAAGCTCGTCGGCGGTCGCCACCTTGATGGCGGCGTGCTTGGCATTGCCACGGATTTCGCTGATAGCGCGGTGATTGATCGAGCGCGTCGGTCGGGTGAAATAGGCGAGGATGTCCTGATCGTTCGGCCATCGCCCGTCCGCCACCATGGCCTTGATGAGGGCTATTTCCCAACGCTCAAGTTTGTTGCCACGGCGACGGACTGGCATGGTCAGGCAGGCTCCAACGCGTTGTGCAGGACGGCTTCCAGCAAGCGGGAGCGGGTTTGCTCGCCCGTGGTGATGCTGGCTTCGAGTTGGTCGCACAGGGCCATCAGTTCATCGACCTTGGCGACGATGCGGTGCTGTTCGGCAAGGGGGGGCAGGGGAACGATCAGCTTTTCCATCTTTTCTTTGGTCATGTGGACCATCGAGACGCCATGTCCTGCCTCTTTTATTTCGCGGGTCTTTTGTAGGAGGAAGTTGTAAAGGTACCGTTTGTCCAAGTCTGCTTCGCTTATCAGGGGCAGTTTCCAAATGTGGTAATGATAGATCACTCTAGGCCCATTCCAGATAAAGGGGCCAAATGATGCTGACCATGCATAAATCAGGTCGCCAGCGTCACAATGCTTGTCGTCATCAAGTGCCAGGTCTGAATAATACCAATGGTTTGAGGTGAAAAGATTGCCAACGCGGAGGACGGGGGTGCCTTTATCCAGCAATTCCTGCTGTTTGTATGCTCGACCATTGAGAACGCGCACAAGTTCGCCAAGGCTGGCGAAGGTCCACCCCGGGGGCGCGTCGAATGGGATGTCCTCCAGGGCGTTGCTTGCAGATGTGTTCCGTGCCCTTCCTCGGCGCTTCTGGCCGTCTTGAGCATTCGCCTTGATCCGCACCAACAACTGTGATGCAGGCTCGTCATCCGCATTCTGCTCGACCAGTTGGCCTCGAACAGCGAGGTCGAGGACGAACCGCCGTAATCTTGTAATTGCGGCGGGGCTTGCACAAATTCGATCAAAATGCGCCATTGCTTCACCCAAGTTTCTTTTGAGCTTGGCGCGCAAGTCAGCAGCTTGAGCCTCGGCTTTGTCCAGATTGTCCAGCAATTCCGCTGGATCGCCGTGGTCGGCTTCCTCAACGTGAGGGTTCTTGAAATCAAGGTTGTAGCCCCGCGCCTTCACCTCGTCGATGCTGACTTTCCATGCTTGAGGGCCTTCCTCGCGGCCTTTGCGTTCAGGCCCGCCCCACCACTCTACGCAAGGCGCAAAATGCTCCTGTCGGATGGGCTTGGTCATCGAATAAGCCTTCTGCTCCGCTGGCACCCGATGTTCGTAAAACCAGATGTCCTTGGTAGGCTCGCCCTTCTCAAAAAACAGCAGGTTGGTGCCGATGGAGGCGTAGGGCTTGAACACGGAGTTGGGCAGACGGACGATGGTGTGGAGGTTGCACTCTTCCAGCAGCGCCTCTTTCAATCGGGTCTTCACGCCTTCGCCGAACAAGGTGCCGTCAGGCAACACGATCGCCGCCACGCCGCCCTTGCGCAGCAGGCGGATGAACAGGGCCAGGAACAGGTCCGCCGTCTCGCGCGTGCGGAAATGCTGGGGAAAGTTGCTTTCGATGCCGTCCTCTTCCTTGCCGCCAAAAGGCGGGTTGGTGAGGATCACATCGACGCGGTCCTTCTGCTCCCACGAGATGTAGGGCCGGGCCAGCGTGTTGTCGTGGCGCACGAAGCTGGGGTCTTCGATGCCGTGGAGCAGCATGTTGGTGACGCAGAGCATGTGCGGCAGCGGCTTCTTTTCGACCGCACGCAGGGATGCCTGCATAAGCGCCTCGTCCTCAGGCCGCTTCACATAGTGGTCGCGCATGTGCTTCATCGCGCAGGTTAGGAAGCCGCCAGTGCCGCAGGAGGGGTCGAAGATGATCTCGCCAGGTTTGGGGTCGATACGGTCCACCATGAAGGCGGTGACGGCGCGGGGGGTATAGTATTCGCCGGAGTTGCCCGCCGATTGCAGGTCGTTGAGCAGTTGTTCGTATACGTCACCGAAGTGCTGGCGTTCGGATAGGTTGTTGAAGTCGATGTCGTTGATCTTGTTGACCACCCGCCGCAGCAACTGGCCAGATTTCATGTAGTTGTAGGCATCCTCGAATACATCGCGGACGACGCGGCGGCGGTCACCGGGCTGACCGGTGGGCTTCAGGCCCTTCATCGCCGGGAACAGTTCCTCGTTAACGAAGGCGAGCAGCGCCTCGCCGGTCAGTCCTTCGGGATCGGCGGCCCAATTGCGCCACTGGAATGGCGATGGCACCGGTGATTGGTAGCCGTCGCGCATCAGCTCGAGTTCCTGATCTTGATCGTCGATGATCTTCAGGAAGAACAGCCAGCAAAGCTGGCTAATGCGCTGAGCGTCACCGTCGACGCCGCTGTCCTTGCGCATAATGTCTTGAATGGATTTGACGAGAGTGCGAACCGACATTGATTAAGCAACTTCCTGATAAAGTTCGTTTTGCAGGGCGTGGACGGCATCTTCAAAGCCTGCCTTGCCGCCGAACGCCTTGATGAGTTGGACGGGCGTACCGAGCGTGTTCAGCGGCGGGATGCGCAGCACGTTGGTATCGTCAAGATTGAGCACCCCCTCGTCGGCATACTTGTCGAGCAGGGCGCGCAATACGGCGCGGGCCTGCTCGCCATATTTGGCGAAAACATCGCGTTTCTGCACATTTTCCGCTCGCTCGCGCCGGGTCAGCGGCTTGCGATCAAAGGCGATGTGGCAAATTAGATCGAACGGGTCGAGGTCTTTGCCGAGTTCATCCGCGATGAAATCGAGCGCGAGGCCTTCCGCTGATATTTCATCGACCAGCGCCTGTTTGCGTTCGGCACCATTCCACCGGGTAAGGAATTCATCCAAGCTGGCGAAATGCTTGCGCAAGGCTTTTTTCGTGAAATCTCGCAGGCTTTCGGTAACGAGCTTTCCGCTTTCGTCCAGATATTCTACGCGCTCGGCCACGATGACGACGGGCACGCCATCGACATAGACCTTGCCACGCCTGCCGCCGTCATCTGTGATGGTAATGTCCGGCGTTTCGCCATCGTCGATGATGGTTTCGTCCTCGCCCGGTTGGTCGCTTTGATCGTCGCCGGGGTCGCCGACAGTGCTGTCGTCATCGGGTGGCGTAACAGGATCATCCTCGCCCGGCTCATATATTTGAACGGGTTCGCCATCGAAATCCGGGTCGGCGAAGTGGTTCGTTGCCCCTCGGAAATCCATCAGCGTGAAAAAGAATTTGCGACTGTCTTCGTGAACGCGGGTGCCGCGCCCGACAATTTGCTTGAACTCGGTCATCGACCCGACGTCGCGGTCAAGGACGATCAGGCGGCAGGTCTGGGCATCGACGCCGGTGGACAGCAGTCGTGACGTTGTAACCAGCACCGGGTAGCGGCTCTCGGGGTCGATGAAATTCCCGAGTTGCGCCTGACCCTCGGGATCGTTGCCGGTGATCCGCATGACATAGCGGGAACTCTCCGCCACGAGGTCGGCGTTCTCATTGATCAACGCCTGTCGCATACGCGCCGCGTGTTCCTGATCGACGCAGAACACGATCGTTTTCTGGTAGCGGTCGCCGCTTTCCTTCAAGAATTCCGTTACCTTACGCGCCACGAGCTTGGTCCGGTCATCCAGTACCAACGTCCGATCAAAATCGCGCGTATTGTAGATGCGATCTTCGACCTCGTTGCCGTCGCGATCAAGCTGGCCCTTCTCGGGGCGGTAGCCCTGAATGTCGCGATCCACATGGACCTTGATGACTTTGTAGGGCGCTAGGAACCCATCGCGGATACCTTGCTTCAGGGTGTAACTGTAAGCCGGTTCGCCGAAATAGTGGATGTTGGACGCATACCGGGTTTCTTTGGGCGTGGCCGTCAAACCGATCTGCGTGGCATCAGAAAAATGCTCAAGAATTTCGCGCCACGCGCTGTCCTCCGCCGCGCTACCACGGTGGCATTCGTCGATAACGATGAGGTCGAAGAAGCCGGGCGAGAACTCCTTGAAAAGCTTCTGCCGTTCCTCCGGCCCGGTGATGGCCTGATAAAGCCCGAGATAAATCTCGTATGCCGTATCGACGCGCCGCTTCTTATCCATGGCGATCGGCAGGTCGATGCTCGTGCCGTCATCACGTTCGATCGTTTTTGCGTTGGCGGAAAGCTTCGCCATTGCTGGGCCGAAAGGCCGGAAATCGTTGACCATCGTCTGATCGACCAGCACGTTCCGGTCAGCGAGAAACAGGATGCGCTTTTTGTGCCCGCCCTTCCACAACCGCCAGATGATCTGGAATGCGGTGTAGGTCTTCCCGGTGCCGGTCGCCATGACAAGCAGAATGCGATCTTGCCCAGTCGCGATGGCTTCCATGGTCGCGTTGACGGCATTGACCTGATAATATCGCGGCTGCTTGCCGCTGCCGTCGTCATAATAATCTTCGAGGACGATCTCCTCGCCTTCTGGCGTCAGGCCCTTCCAAGCGGCATATCGCCGCCATAGCTCACCCGGCGACGGGAAAGCGTCGAGGGGCAACGTGATTTCGCGCGCATCGCCTGCGCCCGTGCGGTCATGGAATGCGAACCCATCGCCATTCGTCGCGAACACGAAGGGAATATCGAGGGTTTCGGCATAATCCAACGCTTGCTGCATGCCCGCGCCCATGGGCTGGGTATTGTCCTTTGCTTCAATCAGCGCCAGCGGGACGTTCGGCTTGTAGTAAAGGATGTAATCGGCACGCTTACCTTGGCCACGGCTGACCATCTTTCCGCGAACAATGATGCGGCCTTTTGTGAAGCTGACTTCTTCTCTGATCTGCGTCATCTCATCCCATCCCGCCATTTTAACGGCGGGTGTGATAAACTTGGTACAGATGTCGCGTTCACTTAAGGATCGTTTGTTGAGCATGCATTCACCCCGTTAAGGGCGATCCTACGTTCAAGAGCATCATCTCGCCAGAGAATGTTCGAAAATTTCCGCAGCGATCGGCAGGAGGCGCAGGGGCGGAAACTCGTTTTGACGGCCCGCAAAAATCGTGGTGCTGACACGGCCCAATTATCGTCATCGGCACCGCGTTAGCGCCCGTGTCATAACCCTGTGGGACAGCAGAGCAGCCGTTTCCCGCGCGGCTGCGCACGGGACCGCTTGGGCGAGATCGTGAAGGCACATCGCAACTTTGAGGAGCGACCGTAGGCTGGGTGCCGCCCCCGAGCAGCGCAGATAATCATAATAGCGCGCCGAGTGCCCAAGATAATCGGTTGAAAAGTTGGCGTGGGTAAGCGCGTGGCCACCATTCTTCAGGAATAGATAGACTTCGTCGAGGATCACAGGTCTGGCCTCCGTTACAAGTGTTCCTGTATTTATTGTCGACGATCTGATCAGGGCGGCGGCGCCGGATGATAAATAAAAAATACGGGCTCTCTAACATTCCCGGCCGCTAGGAGAACAAGATGGCACAAGCCACATCAACACCCCTTACAAGGGCAGAAAGATACCGGGCGGAATGCGTCCGATGGATGACCGATTTCGAGCCGAACCTGTTCGTCACCTTCGCGATCAATCGCTGGGTCAGCGTGGACGAGGCGCAACGGACGTTCGAGGAATTCCACCAACGGCTCGATCGCAAGCTGCTCGGCCGGTCATATTTCGACCGTCCGGGCGACCGCACCGCCTATATCGCCGCCATCGAGAAGCCTGACACAAACATCCATATCCACGCACTATTTCGCATGACAACGGAACAGGCGGCGCGTTTCGAAGATGTCGCACCCGGCCTTTGGACGAAACTGATAGCGGCTGGAAACCTCGACATTCAGCCGGTCCGTCATACCGAAGGGGCGGCGCGCTATGTCACGAAGGCGTTGCGCCCTGAAACCAGCGACCGCTTGCTGACCCCACCGCACATGGAGACGACAACAAAGATTGCTGCCTAACGGGAGGACTGCCGCAACGCGAGGTCCATGGCTTACGAAGCCATCCTGTTCAAGCGGGTGCCGGTGACGGACCCGCAGTTATACCTATCACCAAATGACAGTGAAGATGAAGAAGATCAAGTAACGACTGAAAGCTAATAAAGCTGGATATGGGTAAATTAGAAGAGCGATTAATCCGTCAATAGATATTCCGTTACCGTCCCCAACGGCTCAAGAACCGTGGTGATGGTAGCGGAATTATTTTTGACTGAATTTCCGCATCAAGCCTCCAATCATCGGTCGCTCTTTTGATCCTCGACATTACGGCTCGATCTGTCCGAAACCAGATAGGAGCCCTCCATGTCGATCCTCAAGTCCTTGAAGCTGGCCGCCGCTGCGCCAGCTCTTCCCTCCGACACCGAATATGGCTTTCGCACCAAGCTGTTGGGCTGGCTCGCTGAGCAGAAGGCGATGGCGGAGGCGGAAATCACCGGCAAGCCGTTCACCGCGACGCGGCGCGTAACGCGCACCAATGACGCCGGCGAAAAGGTTCGTGTCGAAGCGCCGCGCCATGTCCGCAAGGGGTGGTTCACCGACACCGCCGGCAAGATGTTCATGCAGGTTCGTTACGGTGCGAAGCCGATCGAACTCGCGAAGGGCATGAATGCGGTCGAGGTTCAGAACCTCGCGGCACTGCCCGCCGTGATCGGGGCGATCAGCGATGCGGTGAATGCAGGTGAGCTGGATACCCAACTTCAGGCGGCGATCAGCGATCGGAAGGCGAACTTCAAGCCGCGCGCGAAGAAGGCCGCTGCCTGATGGCGACAATCATGAGGCGGGCGATCTCCGCCCGCCTCAACGATCACTTTCGCGGCACCGGACAGGACGGATGGACCTTCCTGTCTGCCGGCGTCGTCGCCCTTCCGATTTCAACCAAGGATGCGATCATCCGCGCGGTGCGGCTGTTTCGCGACTTTACGCCGGATAACGACCCTTGCGGCGAACATGATTGCGCGGTCCTAACCGTTGGGAAGCATCGGATTATCTGGAAGATCGACTATCACCCTCGGGCTGGGTGCCACGGCGTCGATCCAGATGTTGCCGATCCGCGCACCGTGCGGAGGATCATGACGATCATGCTGGCGGAGGAATATTGATGCGGCGCTACAACATCGCCGACCTGACCGATGACGACCTCCGCCGGCTGCGGATGCTGGTTCGAATAGAGCGCGCGACGGCGCATGTCGTCGTCAGAACGAATTATGCTTGGCCGATCCCGATCCAGACCCGATCACGCCAGTGGCAAGAACCGGCGATCGGCGACGCGATCAACTGATCCACCGAAAGATCGGTCGATCGCGTTGGCGGTAACGCCTATGGTCAATGACATGGCGAGCATCGACATTCACTCCACGCATTCCACGCTCCGCGAGCGGATCGTGGAGCATGTCTTCGTGGGCGAAGCTCTCCGCGCGCTTTGGCGGCGCGGCATCACCGATGTCGAAGTCCTGCGGTCGGAGTTTGATGCTCACGGCTACGACTTGGTGATGGGTCGGGGGCAGATCGTCAGGCATATTCAGTTCAAGACCGGCGTGCGGAACAAGCCGTCGCCCGTATCAGTCGGTAGCGCGCTCGCAGAAAAGCCGAGCGGTTGCGTGATCTGGATTTCCGTGACGCTCGAACTGGACATGGGACCATTCTGGTGGTTCGGCGGCGAGCCGGGCGAGCCACTTCCTGATCTTTCCGATTTCGCCAGTCCCAAACGCATCGGCAGAAACAAGGAAGGTGAGCGGCCCCTGCGGGCAAATCATCGAAAGGTGCCTGCTCGATACTTCCGACGCATCGACACTATCGACGCCATGCTGGAGACGCTGTTCGGGCCGCTACCGACTGGGCAGGCGCCAGTCATTGTCGAAAACGGCTAAGGCAGGATCAACGCGGACAACAGGTTGCCACGTCCGACGAGGCGACCAAGCCGATCGCGGGTCTGATCTTCGCGGGAGCTATACCACCCGACAAGCCGGCCCAGCCGATCGCGACCTTCGATCCTATCTCCGCGACTATCCAGCCAGCCCAGCGGGCGGCCAAGCCGATCTCGTAATTCCTGTCGCATACCGTGCCTCCCAACTGTCGAGGCTTTCCGATCGAACGCCAGACTGGCGGAAGGTCAAGCTCCCCGGCTGCCGGGCCAATGCGCCCCGCTGAGGGACGAACGGCACTACGGGGGCACATGGACGCCCGGCAGTGCGCGTGGCCCTGTATGACCCGCGTAGGGGCTATGCGGTGCGACGGGAGCGCCCTCGCTTCAACACGGTGTCGAGCCGGGCAGCAGCGTCCCGCTTTTCACTCGCGGCAGCATCGGCTTCCTCTTCCGAGGCCGATAGGCGCACAGGTCGGTTCAGCAGCGCGTCTCGCAACGCATTTGCGTTCGTGCTGACCGTCGTGCCGTCCCGCAGAGTATAGGATGCGCCGCCGGCCGCCAATTCCGGAAGAAAATTGAAAGTCCCGATCGTGTTGCCCTGATTGTCGAACTTGATGCCGGCGGCATTGCCCGCCATCAGCAAGGTGAGGGTTCGGGTTGGAACGCCACCAATCATTTCGACTGGATCACACCACACGACATCCACTACGTTGCGGATCGCCTCGCGCACCTTCAACCGAGCATCACGCATCGCCTCGGGATCACTCGGATCGTTGATCGCTTCGCGGACTTCCAGAACACGCTGTAGGTGGACGTTCGGCGGCAGATGTCCGCGTGCGGCCTGAAGCTCCTGCGCCACCTTGGCGCATTCCGCTTCCAAGGCGCGTTGTTCCTGCTTCACGGCACGAAGCACATCGTCAAATTCGTCGCGATCTTCGTCATCGAACTGCGCCATTTTCCGCACGAGCCGCTTGGCCTCGGCCTTCTTATTCTCGATGGCCCGTTCGATCTCCGCCAGCCGGATCGCCAGCGGGCCGGACAGATCATCGCGTTGGAAGAAGCGACCATCGAGCGCGAGGTGGAGCATCGCATCGAGCGCCGCTTTCTCGAAAACGCGATGGTTGAAAAATTCGGGACGATTGCAGCCGGTGTGACGGGCTGCGCTATCGCATTGCAGGTAGCGATAGCGGGCATCGACCTCGGCGCGCCCGCGCATGGTCATCAGCCCGCCGCAATGCCGGCACCGTGCGAGGGTCGAAAACAGGTTACGGGCATAAGCCGCATAGCGGCCGGATCGGGTCTGCCAGCGTTTCGACGCGCTGGCTCTAGCCCGTGCGACAAGGTCGGCGTCAATGGCTCGTGGGAAAACATTTTCGATGCGCTCGCCAGTCTTCTTGCGCTTGCCGCTCTCCGTAATGCCGGCGGGATGATATTCGCCATCGATAGCCGGGTGCTTCAGCAAGATACCGACATAGCTCCATCCCCAACCTTTGTTGGTCGTGGTGCTACGCGCCTTGCCCCAACTCGGCACGCCTTGTTCATTCAGGCGCTTCGCGATGCCCCAGTAGCCAATGCCGTCGGCCGCCCATTCGTATATCTGCTTCAGCACCGCCACGCGCTCGGGGATCAATTCGTATCGGCGGTAATCCTGATCCTTATCGATCCGCTCGCCGACGACCCGCAGCCACGCCGGCGGTCTGGCAGACAGAACTTTGCCCTGCCGGGTAAGTTGCTGCTTCCTGCGCCAGGCATCTGCAACCAGCTCGCTTTTCTTTTCGCTCTCCTTGTGGCTGACCGTCGCGTGCATGACGATCTCCATGATGCCCATCAGCGCCATCGGCCCCTTCAAATAGGCCTCGTCAAAGAGGCGTTCGCCATCGACGGTGGCAATCCTGATGCCCAGATCGCACAGATCCTCCATCCACCGTTGCGTCACGCGAGGTTCGAGGCGGCTGAGGCGATCGAGTTTGTGGACGACGAGCGTCGTTCCCGGCGCGACATCGCCAGCATCGACGCGCTTGCGCCATTTGCCGAGATTGCCGACGCTCAGGTGATGGCCCTTCCAGGCCGATCGTCCAAGGTCTTCCACCACCTCGACCACGTTCCAGCCCTTGCGGCGGCAAAATTCCTCGCACTCCTCAAGCTGCCGCTCTTTCGAGAAGCCCTTTTCCTGCCGCTTGGTCGAGAAGCGAATATAGATAACGGCGTCGGGCAAGCCTATCCTCCGGCGATGACGCCTATGTTTCGGCCTTATGTGTTACTTTTGGCTAAACGGTGCACATCTGGCAGCATCAGCGCGGCATCTTCCTGCCGCTCGCGCGCCATCCCTGGTGCCGTTACGATTATGCGATCAAGCCCGGCCAGCCGCTGCACCGCTATGGGATCGAACAGCAGGGCGAGATCGTCCGCCACGCCTTCCTCCTCCGCCATGGCGCCCTCGTCCCCGGCGCACCGCCGCTCGCGCAATATGAGACGTTGCTGCCGTTCGGCTGAGGGACGGCGGGCGGTTTCGGATCCTCCGATCCGAATCCTCTGACGTCGAAAGAGGCCCTCTCATTTTCGTCATCCCGGCGCAGGCCGGGATGACGAAGGTTGGGGGATGACGAGGGTTGGGGGGTGACGCGTCACCCCTCCCGAAGCCTTGCGCCCCCTTCACAAGGCGTCGAAGTCGATCACCCCATGCCGGTCGAGCGTCCGCGGCGCTTCGGGCATCGGATATTTGAGCCCGGTCGCGCAATTGAACAGCACGACGCGCTCCTCCTCGTCGACCTCGCCGGTCCGCAGCGCATCGCGATAGGCGGCGAGCGTCGCGCCGCCCTCGGGGCAGAGCAGTAGTCCATCCTTGCGCGCCGCATCGTCGACCGCCTTGAGGATCGCGGGATCGCCCACGCCCACCGCCTTGCCGCCGCTCGCCCGCACCGCGCGCAGGATCAGGAAGTCGCCGACCGCGCGCGGCACGCGGATGCCCGCGGCGACGGTATGCGCGTCCTCCCAGCGCTCGGCATGCTCCTCGCCCGCCTCGAACGCGCGGACGATCGGCGCGCAACCGCTCGCCTGCACCGCATACATGCGCGGCCGCTTCGATCCGATCCAGCCGAGCGCTTCCAGCTCGTCGAACGCCTTCCACATCCCGATCAACCCGGTGCCGCCGCCGGTCGGGTAGAAGATCGCATCGGGCAGCTGCCAGCCGAATTGCGCGGCGAGCTCCAGCCCCATCGTCTTCTTGCCCTCGATCCGATAGGGCTCTTTCAGCGTCGAAAAGTCGAACCAGCGCCCTTCCGCCGCGCCCTTGCCGACGATCGCGCCGCAATCGTCGATCAGGCCGTTGACCCGCCACACCCGCGCGCCCTGCATCGCGATCTCGCGCACGTTCACCTCGGGCGTATCCTCCGGGCAGAAGACGATCGTCTCGATCCCCACCCGCGTCGCATAGGCCGCCAGCGCCGCGCCGGCATTGCCGTTGGTCGGCATCGCGATGCGGGTGACGCCGAGCTCCTTGGCCATCGCCACCGCCATCACCAGTCCGCGCGCCTTGAAGCTGCCGGTCGGCAACCGCCCCTCGTCCTTGACCCAGACATCGGGGCCGTCGACGCAGCGCCGCAAGGGCACCAGCGGCGTCTCGATCTCGCCGAGGCTGACGATATCGTCCGTCCGCCGCACCGGCAGCAGCTCGCGCCACCGCCACAGATCGGTCGGCCGCGCCGTCAGCGCCTCGCGCGACAGGCTCGCCTGCACCCCTGCCAGATCGTAGCGCACCAGCAACGGCCGCCCGGCGCGCGACAGGCCATGCAGCCGGTCCGCCTCATAACGTTCGCCGGTCAGCGAGCATTCCAGATGCGTGACGAAGGTCGGGCGATCGATGGTGAGATTGGGGTTCATGGCAGCGATCCTAGCCGGATCAGGCACATAGCGTCCACTTGATTGACGGTCTAATCGTAGTTACAATCAGCCACGGACGTCACGTTCGATCCGGCCAAGGACGTGATCAACCGCGCCAAGCACGGCGTGCCGCTGGCGTTCGGCGCGCGGATCTTCGCTGACGCTGGCGTGCTGCGCATTCCATCCCCGCGACCGGAAGATGGCGAGGTGCGTTGGAAAGCGGTCGGCATGGTCGACGACCGCCTGTGGACGGCCGTCTTCGTCGAGCGCGCAAACACGACGAAGTTCATCTCGGTGCGGAGAAGTAACGATGCAGAAGCTCGCGGATACCATCGCAATCCCCGCTGATCCGAACGATCCTGAGGACTTTGACATCACCGAAGAAGCGCTCGAACAGGCGCTGATCGAGCGGCGCGAGCGGATGCGGATGCGCGGCGCGCAGGCAGCGCCGACCAAGCAGCAGGTGACGCTACGCCTCGACCGCGACGTGCTCGCCAAATTTCGGGAGACCGGACCCGGCTGGCAGGCGCGGATCAACGCGGTGCTCAGGGCGGCGCAGGTCTGACGACCTGTTGGTCCTCATGGCCGACAGGCAAAGGGCCTCAGTCAAACCCACCGCGCGTCGACCTCGCGCTCGAACCCGGCCGGCCCACGAAGGCCGGCCGATCCGCCTTACGCCGGCTTCTTCGCCACGCCGACCAGCGCCGGCCGCAGCAATCGGTCCTTGAGCATATAGCCCGCCTGCATTTCCTGCACGATCGTGCCGGGCTCGGCATCGCTTGCCACTTCCATCATCGCCTGATGCTTGTTGGGATCGAGCAGCGCGCCCATCGCCTCGACCTTGGTGATGCCATTGCGCGCGAACACGCTCTCCAGCTCGCGCCCGGTCGCTTCCAGTCCGGTGATCAGCCCCTTGAGCCGTTCGTCCTCCCGCAGATCGGCGGGGATCGCCGACAGGCCGCGGGCCAGATTGTCGGCGACCGACAGGATGTCGCGCGCGAACGAGGTGGTCGCATAGTTACGCGCGTCGGCCACTTCCTTCTCGGCGCGGCGACGGACGTTCTGAATTTCCGCCTGCGCGTACAGCGTCTGCTGCTTGGCATCGGCGAGCTGGTTTTCGAGGTCGGCGATCCGCGCGGCGCTATCGTCATGCTCGGCCACTTCCGGAGCGGCCTCCGCCGTATCCTGGCGCAGCGTGTCCACGTCGATCTTGGTGTCTTCGGTCATGTAGGTCCCTGTGTTCAGCCCATCAAACGGGCGAGCGTTGCCGCCGTGAAATCCACCATGGGCACGACGCGCGCATAGTTCAACCGCGTCGGGCCGATGACCCCGACCACGCCGATCACCCGTCCGCCCGCCCCGCGGAACGGCCGCGCGATCACCGACGAGCCCGACAGCGCGAACAGATTGTTCTCCGCGCCGATGAAGATTCGGGTGGCGTCACCGGCGCTGGCGCTGTCGAGCAGGCGCGCGATGTCCTGCTTGCCCTCGAGATCGTCGAGCAGGTCGCGCACCCGGTCGAGATCCGCGGCGGCGGCGGCGTCGATCAGCCGCCCCTGCCCGCGCACGATCAGCACCGGGCGGCGCGCGCCATCCTCGCTCCACACCGCCAGCCCCGCCTCGACCAGCGCGCGCGCCGCGCCGTCCAGCGCCGCCTCGCCCTCGGCGAGTTGCCGCCCGACGCGCGCGCGCGCCTCGGCGAGTGTCAGGCCGGACAAGGTCGCGGTCATGTAATTGCCCGCCTCTATCAATGCCGAGGGCGTCATGCCCGCCGGCAATCGGATGACGCGGTTCTCCACCGATCCGTCTTCGCTGACCAGCACTGCCATCGCCTGATCGGGCGACAGCGCGACGAAGCCGATCGAGCGCAGCGCCAGCTCGCGCTTGGGCACCATCACCAACCCGGCGCAGGCCGACAGACCGGACAGCGCCGCGGTGGTCGCGGCGAGCGCCTCCTCGACCGGGCCGCGATGGCCGGCGCGCGCCTCGATCGCCGCGCGTTCCTCCGCCGACGGTTCGAGCGCCTGCATCATGCCGTCGACGAACAGCCGCAGCCCGCGTTCGGTCGGGATGCGGCCGGCACTAGTATGCGGGCTGGCGAGCAGCCCCAGCTCCTCCAGCTCCTGCATCACCCCGCGGATCGACGCGGGCGACAGGTTGAGCCCCGAGGCGACCGCGATCGTCTTCGACCCCACCGGCATCCCGCTCGCGACATAGCCGTCGACCACCGCGCGGAAGATGTCGCGCGCACGATCGGTCAGTTCGGTGACGGGCGTAGCCATGACTCCTTATGTAGACGTGCCGCGCGATGCGGCAACAGCGGCGGCTGGCCGTTCGCCATCTGGCGACTGGCGCGGGCCCGCCCCGCCGTCTAGGGCTGCGCAAAGAGACCCACGAGGAGAATTGCATGCGCCCCAGCGGCCGCGCCCCGGACCAGATGCGCACGATCAGCATCGAACCCAATTTCACCCGCCATGCCGAAGGATCGGTGCTGGTCGGCTTCGGCGACACCAAGGTGCTCGTCACCGCCAGTCTCGAAGAGCGGGTGCCGCCGTTCCTGCGCGGCAAGGGCGAAGGCTGGGTGACCGCCGAATATGGCATGCTGCCCCGCGCCACCCACACCCGCGGCAGCCGCGAAGCCGCCAAGGGCAAGCAATCGGGCCGCACGCAGGAAATCCAGCGGCTGATCGGCCGCTCGCTGCGCTCGGTGGTCGACATGAAGCTGCTCGGCGAACGCCAGATCACGCTCGACTGCGACGTGATCCAGGCCGACGGCGGCACGCGCACCGCGGCGATCTCGGGTGCCTGGGTGGCGCTGCGCCTCGCGGTCAACACGCTGCTGACCAGCGGCAAGCTTACCGCCGATCCGATCCGGCAGAAGGTCGCCGCGGTCAGCTGCGGCATCTACCAGGGTACGCCGGTCCTCGACCTCGATTATGCCGAGGATTCGGCGGCGGATGCGGACGGCAATTTCGTGCTGCTCGAAAACGGCAATATCGCCGAGGCGCAGGCGACCGCCGAACACGCCACCTATGACGAGGAGGCACTGCTCCGCCTGCTCCGCCTCGCGCGGATCGGCTGCGCGGAGATCTTCGCGGCGCAGGACCGGGCGAGCCGATGAGCGGCGAAGGCGATACGCCGCAGGCGATCCGCAAGCTCAGCCCCGGCCGGCTGGTGATCGCCAGCCACAATGCCGGCAAGGTGCGCGAGATCGCCGAATTGCTCGGGCCCTACGGCATCGAGCCGGTGTCGGCGGGCGAACTCGACCTGCCCGAGCCCGAGGAGACCGGCACCACCTTCGTCGCCAATGCCGAACTCAAGGCGTTGCAGGCGGCGGACCTGTCCGGCCTGCCTGCGCTCGCCGACGACAGCGGCCTGTGCGTCGATGCGCTCGGCGGCGATCCCGGCATCTTCTCGGCGCGCTGGGCGGGGGACGCCAAGGACTTCGATCTGGCGATGCGGCTGGTCGAGGATCGGCTCAACGAAGAGCCCGACATGCCGCGCGCTGCGCATTTCGTCTGCGCGCTGGCACTCGCCTGGCCCGATGGCCATGTCGAATGGTTCGAAGGCCGCGTCGACGGCACGTTGGTATGGCCGCCGCGCGGCGGCAACGGCTTCGGCTATGACGCGATGTTCCTGCCGATCGGCGGCGAGCAGACGTTCGGCGAGATGGACGCCGCCGCCAAACATGCGATCAGCCACCGCGCCGATGCCTTCCGGCAATTGGTCGCCGCGGTGCTGTAAGGCGATGGCGGGCGTCGATCCGGTCCTGGTGCGGGGCTGGCTCGCCGCCCGCTCGCTGTCGCGCGACCTGCCCGCGCCGGTCGACAATCACGGCGGCTGGCGCGTCGACACCGGCGGCGCGATCGAGCGCCGGCGCTATCTCTTCGCCACGCCGGGGCCGGGCCTCACCACGCTGCTCGGGTCGATCGATGCGCCGGGCATCTTCGTCAAATTATGCGCCGACGCGGCGACGTTTCGCGCGCTGCTGCCGCCCGGCTGGACGATCACCGACGCCAATTGCATGATGGTGCCCGATCGGCCGGTGGCGGCCGCCCCCGTCCTCCCAATGGATTACCGGCTGAGCGTGACGCGACGTGGCGCGGTGATGCATGCCGTCATCACCACCGACGATGGCGCGGCGGCGGCGAGCGGCTATGCGGCGCAGCATGACGGCATCTTCGTCTACGACCGGATCGTGGTGGGAGACGCGCATCGCCGCCGCGGCCTCGGCCGTGCGCTGATGCTCGCGCTGGGCGCGCAGGCCGATCCCGCCGCGCGGCAGGTGCTCACCGCGACGCAGATGGGCGCCGCTCTGTACGCGACGCTGGGGTGGCGGGTCTATGCGCCCTATACGACGGCGACGATTGGATAGCCTCGGCCGGGTGCCGTTTCCTCCATAACGGCGCGGTCTTTCGCCCCTCGCCGACCGTCATCCTGCACAAGGGTGATCGGACGAGGCAAGCGGCGGTAAATCCATGTTCAACCTGGTGATGATGGGACGCGACGAGGATTGGGACGTACCGATCGGCGAGCCGCATGCCGCCAGTTTCCCGCTCTCCCGCTATCTCGAATATACCGACGTCGCGATCGCCGAGCGGTTGAAACCGGTCGATGCGGCCAGTCTGGCGCAGGTCGGCAGCTTGCCGGCCGTGTTCATGAGCGAGTTGCGCTTCACCGACGCCGGCACCCTCTATGTCACGATGCGGACCGGCCGCATCACCGATCTGCGGGTCGACCGCAACGTCATCCGCTACACCTTCGCGCTCGACCGTCATTTCGGCTGCCTGCCGGTCGAGGACCGCGACGCATTCGAAGCGGCGCTGCATCTCGGCAAATGGGAATTCACCCGCACGCATTGGGCGATCAAGGATGGCGCACTGGAGGACAGCCTCCTCGCGCTCGGCTTGACCGATCGCCGTCACGGCGCCGCGGTGCCGCCCGTGACGCTCGCGACGAGCGGCGAGGCGCCGGTCCCTTATCCGGTCGCCGACAGCGTCGAGAGCTTCCTGGCCCATGTGCTCGGCGGGACCATGGATGCCGATGACGTCTTCTACCGCGGCCATGCCGATCATCGCTTTTCGCTCGAACCCTCGCTGTTCCGGCGCAATCCGGACGGCGGCGTGCCGCGATATCTGCGCAACGAGGCGGTGATGGTCCGCGAGTTGCTGACCGCGCATCCCGACGAATTCCGCTCCGACACCTTCATGATCGACCGGCTGGTCCGCATGCAGCATTACGGCCTGCCGACCCGCCTGCTCGACGTGACCTCCAATCCGCTCGTCGCGCTCTATTTCTGCTGCTCGGAGAGCATCGTCGACGCGGCGGGCGAGGAGGTCGACGGCCAGGTCGTCATCATCACCACCAAACGCGCCGACATCAAATTCTTCGACTCGGACACCGTCAGCTGCATCGCCAATCTCGCGATGCTGGAAGACGACCATAAGAACAAGATGCGCACCGATCTGTCGATCGACGAGTTCAATGAGACCGACGAAGCCAAACGCCTGCTGCACGTCATCCGGGCGGAGAAACCGTATTTCAAGTCGTGCATCAACCCTGCCGACCTCAGTCGCATCGTCTTCATCAAGGGGCGCAACACCCATGCGCGGATCGCCTCGCAATCCGGCGCCTTCCTGCTCTTCGGTCACGACGCGCTGCTGCCCGAAACCGGGCACAGCAACCTGGAGGTCCGACGGATCACGATCCGCAACAAGGCGGCGATCCTCGCCACGCTGCACCGGATGAACATCAAGTCGAGCACCATCTATCCGGGCATCGAAAAGACCAGCGGCGAGATCGCCAGACGCTACGAAAACCGCGGGTGAGCGGCCTCAATAGGCGATCGACCCCCAAACGTTGCCCGGCGGCGAATAGCGGCAGACGACATAATCGTCCTTGGCATTGCTGGCGATCGCGCAGCCGACTTGCGTCGTGCCGCGCCAGACGATCTGCGAATAATGGCCGATGTCCTGCCAGCGCCCGGTGCGGCTCGACTGCGGCACGGGCAGGTTGAGGAAGTCCTTCTTCTCCGCGACCCAATGGCCGACCATCTCGTCGAACCGATAGGCGCCGCGCGATCCCATCCACAGGTTTTCGCCCTGCCGGGTCATCCCCTGCGGCTGGTCGGCATGCGCGAAGCGGCCGGTGCGGGCCATCTCCTGCGCATAGGACAAAGCGGCGGCGGCGAGCGGCTCGCTCCACGTCAGCGGCGGCACACCGACATCGGCCCGCGCCGCATTCTGGCCGGCGAGCATCGCCTGCCGCAGCAGCAGCGATCCGCGCGGGGCGGGCCCTTCGGCGGCGCGCGGCTCGACCACCCGTTCGGGCCGCTCGGGCACCTGCGAACAGCCGAGCAGCAGCATCGCCGCGGCGAGCCATGAGTGGCGTTTTGCGATCATCGCCGCCATATCGGCGTCATCATGGATTCCGACAAGACGCCGCTCGCGCTCTACGTTCACTGGCCGTTCTGCGTGTCCAAATGCCCCTATTGCGACTTCAACAGCCACGTCCGCGACAGCGTCGATCAGCAGGCGTGGCGCGACGCGCTGCTCGCCGATCTGGCGCATGAGGCGCGGGCGCTGCCGGGGCGGCGGCTCGGCTCGATCTTCTTCGGCGGCGGCACGCCGTCGCTGATGCCGCCTGCCACCGTCGCCGCGATCCTCGACGCGGCGCAGCGCTACTGGCCGCCGACCGCGGATATCGAGATCACGCTCGAGGCCAATCCCTCCTCGGTCGAGGCGGCGCGCTTCGCCGACATCGCCGCGGCGGGGGTCAACCGCGTCTCGCTCGGGTTGCAATCGCTCGACGAGGCGGCGCTGCGCTTCCTCGATCGCGCGCATGGCGTCGACGAGGGGCTGGCGGCGCTCGCCACCGCGCAGGCGGCGTTCGCGCGCGTCAGCTTCGATCTGATCTACGCCCTGCCCGGCCAGCGGCTGGCGGACTGGGAGGCGGAGCTCGCCCGCGCGCTGGCGCTCGGCACCGAGCATCTCTCGCTCTACCAGCTGACCATCGAGCCGGGGACGCGCTTCGCGACGGAGGCGGCGAAGGGGCGGCTGGTGCTGCCGGACGGCGATGCCGCCGCCGATCTGTTCGAGGCGACGCGCACGCTGACCGACGCCGCCGGCCTGCCCGCCTATGAGACCTCCAACCACGCCCGCCCCGGCGCGGAGAGCCGCCACAATCTCACGTATTGGCGCTACCGCGACTATGCCGGCATCGGCCCCGGTGCGCACGGCCGCCGCGGCGGCCTCGCGACGCAGCGCCACAAGAAGCCGGAGAATTGGCTCGCCGCGGTGGCACGGAACGGCCACGGCCTGCAGATCGAGGAGCCGCTGATCGCGCACGACCGCGCCAGCGAGGCGCTGGTGATGGGCCTGCGACTGCGCGAGGGCGTCGACCTCGCCCATGTCGCCGCGCTCGCCGGCGGCGAGGCGCCGGTCGACTGGAGCGCGGTGGCACGGCTTGAGACGCAAGGCCTCGTCGCCCGCACCGACGCCCGACTGATCGTGACGGCGGCAGGCACGCTGCTGCTCGACGCGATCCTGCCGCTGGTGGTGCGCGATGCGGTGCTGGCGTGAGTGGGTGATCGGGGGGCGCCCGCTGGCGTCCCCGTGGCCGGTTTCGTCGTGCATGCGGAGGTGCGAGGATAGGGCTGGCCGCCAGTCTTCACGGCGATGCCGCGAAGCCGCGTCCTTTCATTTTGCGACGACGATTGCTCAAGGTGCAGTATTCCCGCGCGGGCAAGACCTCTGCAAAAGTCCTGGCCTCGCCCAAAATGCGCCGTCACCCCCGATGTGTTCCGGGGTCCACCGTGCCGCGAAAGCAACGCCTTACGCTCTAGCGGAGCAATGGATGCCGAGACACGTCCGGGATGACGTTTCGCAGTATTTCCGCGCAGGCGGGAATCCAGTGGCCAAGCAGAGCAATGGCTGACGGCGTGAAGGACACTGGGCTCCCGCCTCCGCGGGAGCACTGATGCAAGATCAACGCTCTCGCGCGATAGCAATATTCCAACGTCGCTTCGTACCGTCAGGGAAAGCCAGCACCCTTCCCGATCGCGCCTCCGCGCCTCCGCGTGAGTCAAAATGCCGATCGCGCAGCGTGCCGACGCCGGGTCATTCGTGCGAAGCCGCCAGGACACGACGAAACAGATGGTCACGCGGAGGCGCGGAGGCGCGGAGAAGATGCACGACACGATAGCGCGCGGTCCCACCGTCGATGGTGCAAGTGCAGCACGGCACTCACGCGCACCTTCTTCGCGTCGTCGCGTCTTCGCGTGAACCCAAACCCCGCGGATCAGCCGCCGGTCACCCGGCCGGCCACCCTACTTCCCGAACCCGGCCGGTGCCGGCGAGACCGTCACGGTCGTGCCGTTCTGGATCTCCTGCACCTCCAGCGCCCGCTCGGCGATGCCGTCCCGGCCGAAGCGGAAGGCGCCGTCGATCCCGGCGAAGCCGTCGGCGTCGCGCAGGCGCGCCTCGGGGAAGGGCCGCCCGACCGGCCAGTCGCGCGAGATCCGTACCGTCAACAGGACCGCGTCATAGCCCAGGCTCGACAGGCGATAGGGCGCGGCATTGTAGCGGGCGCGGTATTTGGCGGCATATTGCCGATAGAGCCCGTCGGCGACGCTCGCGAACCAGGCGCCGTTGAGCGCCGGCTTGGCGGCGATGCTCGTCTCCGAATTCCACAATTCGGTGCCGAGGATGTGCGTCGTCGCACCGCTGCCGCGCTTGATCAGCGGTGCAGCGGTGGCGGCGCTCGTGCCGCCGTCGGCGATTAGCACCGCGCCATAGGGCGCCTTGGCAGTGAGCCGCGTCACCGCGCCGGCGATGCCGCCCGCGGTGCGGCCATAGGTCTGCAGCGAGACGACCGATCCCCCCGCCCCCTCGACCGAGCGGAGGAAGGCGGTCGAGGCACGCTCGCCGTACAGGCCGTTGGGGATCAGCCCGGCGAAGCTCGTCACGCCGCGACCGGCGGCATAGCGCACCACCCGATCGATCGACTGCGACGGCGCATAGCCCATCAGATAGGTGCCGTTACCCGCCACCGACGAATCGTTGGAGAAGCTCAGCACCGGCACGTTTGCCGCCTTGGCGATCGGCGCGACCGCGCGCACGTCGTCGGCAAGCAGCGGCCCGAGGATCAGCTGCGCGCCCTCCGCGATCGCGCGATTCGCCGCCGCCGCCGCACCGGTCGCGGTGTCGTAATTGGTGATCCGCACCTTGTCGGTGCCGGTATCGAGCACCGCGAGCATCGTCGCATTGGCGATCGAGCGGCCGACGCCGGCGTTGCTGCCCGACAGCGGCACGAGCAGCGCGACGCGGTTGCGCTGCGTATCGCGCGGCAGCCCCGCCTCGACCGGCTCGGGGCGATTGACCGCCGGCCGGGTCGGCCGGTCGGGCGCGGTCACCGGTGCACGCGGCACCACCGTCGAACAGGCCGCGAGCAGGCTCGCCGCGACCAGGGCGACGCTTCGCCGCAGCCAGCGCCGGGTCATCCCCGGCTGTCCAAGTGTCGCTGCCTCTGCCATGACGTCCCCCGTGGCCATATCCGAACCTTTAGAAGCCGGGCTCTACATCGTCGCGACGCCGATCGGCAATCTTGCTGACCTATCACCGCGCGCCGCCGACATTTTGTCCCGCGCCGACGTGATAGCGGTGGAAGACAGCCGCGTCACCGCCGGGCTGCTCCGCCATATCGGCGTCAAGCGGCCGATGATCCCCTATCACGACCATAATGCGGAAGGCATGCGCCCCGGCCTGATCGCGCGCATGGCGACCGAGTCGGTCGCGCTCGTCTCCGACGCGGGAACGCCGCTGATCTCCGATCCGGGCTATAAACTGGTGCGTGATGCCCGTGCCGCCGGACGGCATGTCGTCACCATCCCGGGGCCGTGCGCGGCGATCGCGGCGCTGACGCTCGCCGGCCTGCCGACCGATCGCTTCCTCTTCGTCGGCTTCCTGCCGAGCAAGGCCCAGGCGCGGGCGCAGGCGATCGCCGAGATCGCCCCGGTGCGCGCGACGCTGGTGCTGTACGAGTCCGGGCCCCGACTCGCCGCCTGCCTCGCCGCGCTTTCGGAGGGACTTGGCAATCGCGACGCGGCGGTGACGCGCGAGATCAGCAAGCGGTTCGAGGAAGCCGTCACCGGGACGCTCGACCAGCTCGCCGCCCGTTATGCCGATGCGCCGCCCAAGGGGGAGATCGTCATCGTCGTCGCCCCGCCGATCGCACCGCCGCCGCCGGACCCGCTCGACGCCGACGCCGCGCTCGCCGAGGCGCTGACCCGGCTCCCCGTCGCCAAGGCGGCGGGCGAGGTCGCCAAGGCGTTCGGGCTCGATCGCAAGATCCTCTACGCGCGGGCGCTGGCGATGAAGGGATAGCTCGTACCGGGCCGCCGGGACGCGGCGACCCGCCCTGGTCGCATTCGCTCACCCCTGGAAGGACCGCTGACATCGACGGTCACGCCGCCTGCGCCACGTCTTGCGACGAAGCGGTGACGCGGCACGCCCGGGTTTGCCGACGCCGCGCCGAACCGTGCCAACAGGGCGACAAAAGCAACGTTCTAACAAGACCTTGGCAATAATCCCCCGGCTAGACTGGCGGCCATGCAGATCGCCAGGACCAGCGCCGCAACCGCCCTTCTGATCGCGCTCGCCGGTTGCGGCGGCGGCGGCGGCGACACCAGCACGGCCGGTACTCCGGTCGCGGTCGTCACCACGCCGACCGCGACACCGACGCCGAGCGCCACGCCGACCCCGACGCCGACTCCCGCGCCAACACCGACGCCAACCCCTGCGCCGACGAGCTGGGCCGCCGCCGCCGGCGCGCTCTACGACGTCGCACCCGATGCCGCGACCTGTCGCGCCGGCACGCTCAAGGCGAGCGTCAAGGCGGATTTCCTCGCCAAGCTCAACGCGATCCGCGCGCTCCACCAGCTCCCCGCCGTCACCTATTCCGATACGGAAGATGCGCAGGAGGCCGATTCGTCGCTGATGATGGCGGTCAACAAACAGCTCAGCCACACGCCGCCGACCAGCTGGACCTGCTATAGTGCGAGCGGCGCCACCGCCGCCGGATCGAGCAACCTGATCGGCGGCTGGGGCAACGGCCTCGGCTTCGACAGCGAGGATGACTATCTCGGCCTGTGGCTGACCGAGGGCGGCAGCGCGTCGATCGGCCACCGCCGCTGGATCCTCAACCCCTTCCTCGGCAAGACCTCCTACGGCCGCGTCGCCCTCGTCCTGCCCGACGGCAGCCGCGCCAGCGCCGCCTCGATGCGCGTGTTCAACTTCACCGGCGGCATAGCGGCACCGGCGAGCGTGCCCGGCTATGTCGCCTATCCGTCGGGCGACTATCCGGCGCGCTATTTCAGCTTATCGAGCTATCTGTCGTTCAGCGTCATCGCCGGGACGACGAGCACCTTCGGCGCCAATGCCAACGTCCGCTTCACCAACGCGACGATCACCGTCACCGGCCCGTCCGGCACGCTCGCCGTCACCGACGTATCAAACGACAACGAAGGTTATGGCGTCGCCAACAACATCCAGTGGCGCGTCACCGGCCTGCAAGCGGGCGTGCGCTACACGGTGCGCATCGCCGGCGTCACCGGCGCGCCGCAGAGCGAATATAGCTATACGTTCCGGGTGGTGAGCTGAGCCGCAGCATAGCGAAGCACATCGCTCGCCCTCTCCTCGGCAGCCGGCAGGGCGGCCATAGACTCATTGGGCGGATCGTCATCCCGCCCCATCTTGCCCCGCCCCCGGCCCTGCGGCACCATCGCCGCATGCGCCCGCCCCGCCGTATCACCACCACCGCCCGTCGCTCGGCCGAAGCGGCGGGGCGGCGCGGCGAGCGGCTGGCCGGGTGGTGGCTGCGGCTGCACGGCTGGACGATCCTCGCCCGCCGCATCCGGACGCCCGCCGGCGAGGTCGACCTGATCGCGCGCCGCGACGCGCTCGTCGCCTTCGTCGAGGTCAAGACGCGGCGTACCCCTGCCGAGCTCGATCGGGCGATCGACGAACGCCGCCTCGCCCGCGTCGCCGCCGCCGCCGAAATGCTGATGGCGGAATACGCCGGACCGGGTGACGACATCCGCATCGACGTCATCCTGCTCGCCCCCGGCACGCGGCCGCGGCATATCGAGAATGCCTGGATCGGCAGCTGAGTGCGGGTGACATTCCGCCACCGCCACCCTAAGTCCCGCTCCCAGACCAACAGCCGCGCGAGACCCCGATGCCCCTTACCGTCGCCGTCCAGATGGACCCGCTCGACAGCATCGCCATCGCGGGCGATTCGACCTTCGCGCTGATGCTGTCCGCGCAGGCGCGCGGGCATCGGCTGTTCCATTATGCCGCCGAAGACATCAATTACAGCGACGGCCGAGTCTGGGCGAAGGCGCATCCGGTCACCGTGCAGCGCGTCGAAGGCGACCACTTCCGCTTCGATACGCCCGTCAGCCTTGATCTCGGCGCGCAGGCGGACGTGGTGCTGATGCGGCAGGATCCGCCGTTCGACCTCGGCTATATCACCGCGACGCACCTGCTCGAACGGGTCGCCGACCGCACCCTAGTGGTCAATGATCCGGTCAGCGTCCGCAACGCGCCCGAGAAGGTGTTCGTGCTCGATTATGCGCGCTTCATGCCGCCGACGCTGATCACCCGCAGCCTCGACGAGGCGCGCGCCTTCCTTGCGCAGCATGGCGAGATCGTCGTCAAGCCGCTGCACGGCAACGGCGGCAAGGCGATCTTCAAGGTCGGCAGCGACGGCGCCAATCTGTCCGCGCTGATCGAGGTGTTCAACCAGACGTGGCGCGAACCGCACATGGTGCAGGCGTTCCTGCCCGCGGTGGCGAAGGGCGACAAGCGGATCGTGCTGGTCGACGGTGTCGTCGCCGGCGCGATCAACCGCCTGCCCGGCGAAGGCGAGATCCGCTCCAACCTTGCGGTCGGCGGTTCGGCGGTGAAGACCGAGCTGACGGCGCGGGAGCGCGAGATTTGCGAGGCGCTCGGGCCGGAGCTCAAGCGCCGCGGGCTGATCTTCGTCGGCATCGACGTGATCGGCGGCGAATGGCTGACCGAGATCAACGTCACCAGCCCGACCGGCATCGTCGCGATCGAGCGGTTCGACGGCACCGATGTCGCCGCGCTGATCTGGGAGGCGATCGAGCGCCGCGTCGCCGAACGCGGCTGACGCCACCGCGCCGCTGGCGATCATGACCGACCTTATCCTCGATGCGATCGCCTGGGGCGGCTATCTCGGCATCGCGCTGCTGATGGCGCTGGAGAACATCATCCCGCCGATCCCGTCGGAGGTGATCATGGGGCTCGGCGGCATGGCGGTGGCGCGCGGGCAGATGGCGATGGTGCCGCTGGTGGTGGCCGGCACTATCGGTTCGACCGCGGGCAATTACGTCTGGTATCATCTCGGCCGCCATATCGGCTATGCCCGCTTCCGCCCCTTCGTCGACCGGCACGGCCGCTGGCTGACGATGGAATGGGAGGATGTCGAGGCGCTGCACCGCTTCTTCGTCCGCCGCGGCGGCGGGGTGGTGTTCGTCTTCCGCTTCATGCCGACCTTTCGCACGATCGTCTCGCTGCCGGCCGGGATCACCGGCATGCCGGTAGGGCGGTTCCTCGTCTGGACCTTCGCGGGCAGCCTGATCTGGAACACCATCCTCGCCGCCGCAGGCGTCTACCTCGGCTCGCGCTTCGCCGAGCTGGATCGCTACGTCGGGCCGCTCGCGATCGCCGTGATGGTCGCGATCGTCATCGGCTATGTCTGGCGCGTCGCCACCTGGAAGCCGCGGCGACGCTGATCCCGCACGCACGCCGCTGCGACAATTGGTACAGCCTCACCCGTGCGGATGCGCGTTGCGGTAGACGTCGAGCAGATGCGCCGCATCGACCGCGGTATAGACCTGCGTAGAACTCAGGCTGGCGTGGCCGAGCAGCTCCTGCAAGGCGCGCAGATCGGCGCCGCGGCCGAGCAGGTGCGTCGCGAAACTGTGACGGAGCGCGTGCGGCGTGGTGCGCGCGTCGAGGCCGAGCCGGCCGCGCGCCGCCTGCACCGCCCGCCGGACGACGCCGGGCGCGAGCGGCCCGCCCTTGGCGCCGCGGAACAGCGGCGCGTCGGGAGCGAGCTCCCACGGCTGCTGGCGCAGGTAATCGGCGATCGCGTCGCGCACCGCCGGTAGCAGCGGTACGATCCGCGTCTTGTCGCGCTTGCCGGTCACCGCCAGCGTCTCGCCGAGCGGTAGCTGGCGCGCGGGCAGCGCGATCGCCTCGCCGATGCGCAGGCCGGCGCCGTAGAGCAGCAGCAGCACCGCCCAGTCGCGCGCGCCGATCCATGGCTCGGCGGCATCGTCGGCGACGGCGTCGGCGAGCGCGAGCGCTTCATCGGGCGAGATCGGCCGGGGCACCCCCGCCTTGACCCGCGGACCGCGCAGCCGCGGCGCCTCGCCGCCCGGCACGACGAAGGCGAGGAATCCGCGCACCGCCGACAGTTCACGCGCGGCGGAGGCATTGCCCAGCCCCTGCCCGCGTCGCGCGGCAAGGAAGGCGCGGAGATCCGCGGCGGTGACGCGCCCCAGAGCCGCCGCGTCGACGCGCTCGCCCCAATGCGCCTGGAGAAAGGCGGTGAGCCGCTCAGCGGTCGCCTGATAGGCGCGCACGGTATGCGCAGAGCGCCGCCGGTCGCGCGCCAGATGCGCCGCCCACAGCACCGAAGGCGGCGGCGCAGCGGTCATCGCCGGGCGGTCGTTACGACTGGAGTTGTATTCTGAAACAACATCTTAACTCTCACTGGACATAGAGATCAGGTCATGCACGATCTTCCGACAGCGCTGCCCTATGACGAGGTCGGTCGGCTCGCTGCGCTCCATGCGCTGGCGTTGCTCGACAGCGAACCCGAGAAGGAATTCGACGCCCTCGTCGCACTCGCCGCCGAATTGCTCGGCTGCCCGACCGCGCTGCTGACGCTGATCGACCAAAAGCGGCTGTGGATCAAGGCGAGCACCGTGCCGGGCGCGCGCGAGCTCGATCGCGACGTCGCCTTTTGCGACCGGACGATCCGCGAGGACCAGCCGCTCGTCATCGGCGACCTGCGCGACGATCGGCGCTTCGCCGACTTCCCGCTCGTCACCGACGGCGGCATGCGATTCTATGCCGGCACGCCGATCCGTGTCGCCGACGCCAGCGGCACGCGCCAGCCGATCGGCACGCTGTGCGTGCTCGACACGCAGCCGCGCTCGCTCAATGCCGCCGGCCATGCCGCGCTGCGCCACCTCGCCAGCCTGGCCGAGGCGCTGATCGCCGCGCGCCGCAACGCGCTGGAAGCGATCCGCTTCGCCACGTCGAGCGAAGAGATGACCCGGGAGCTGGTGCGCAAGGAACGGATCTTCCGGCAGGCGGAGCGGATCGCCCGGATCGGTTCGTGGCGGCTGTCGATCGCCGATTCCCGGCTGGAATGGTCGGAGAACGTCTTCCGCATCCACGGCCTCTCGGACGGAGCAGTGCCGCCGCTCGACAAGGCGCTCGACTTCTATCCGCCGGAGGCGCGGGAGATGGTCAGCGACATCATCGCCCGGACGATCGAAACCGGCCGGCCCTTCGACTTCGAAACCGACCTCATCACCGCCGACGGCCGCCACCTCCGCGTCCGCGCCGCCGGCGAGCCGGAGTCGGCGGACGGCGTCGTGCAGGCGCTGGTCGGCGTGTTCCAGGACATCACCGAACGGTTCGAGCTTGAGACGCGGCTGCGCCATTCCGCCGATACCGATGCGCTGACCGGCATCCCCAATCGCGCCGCCTTCGATCGCGAGCTCGACCGGGCGATGGATCGCGCCCGCGTCGAGGGCACGCCGCTGATGCTCGCGCTGATCGACCTCGACGGGTTCAAGGGCATCAACGATTCGCTCGGCCATGCCGTCGGTGACGACGTGCTGCGGATGACGGGCGCGGCGCTGAGCGAGCCGTGGCTCCACGGCTGCTTCGCGGCGCGGATCGGCGGCGACGAATTCGCGGTGGTGATCACCGACCCCGCGCTGATCGCCGATCCCGACGCCTTGCGCGGCCGGCTCGAATCGGCGTTGCACATCCCGGTCGAGGCGGGCGGCATCACGATGACCAGTGCCGGCTCGGTCGGCCTCGCGCTGTTCGATCAGGACTGCCACTCGCTCCGCGACTTCGCGCGACGTGCCGACGTGGTGCTCTACGCCGCCAAGCGCGCCCGGGTCGGGCAGCGCCCCGGCGTCCGCCGCGCCGCATAAAGCTTTCCGCCGACTCGCCTAATCCCCATATGGGGCGGCATGTCTTCGCGTGCCCGCGTCCTCGTCCTCAATTCCGCGCTCGGCCCGCTCGATTATCGCGTGCCGGCGGGCATGACGGTCGAGCCGGGATCGGTCGTGATCGCGCCGCTCGGGCCGCGCCAGCTGCTCGGCGTCGTCTGGGAGCCCGAGCGGCTGCCCTCCGATGCGGAGGTCGGCGACAACCGGCTGCGGCCGCTGCTCGGCGTCGTCGACGTGCCGCCGCTCGCCGCGCCGCTGCGCCGGCTGGTCGAATGGACCGCCGATTATTATCTCGCGCCCCCCGCCGCGGTGGTGCGGATGGCGCTCGCCTCGACCTCCGCGCTCGAAGGCAAGCGCACCGCGACCGAATATCGCGTCACCGGCGAGGTGCCGCCGCGGCTCACGCCGCAGCGCGAGCAGGCGCTGGCGCGGATCGGCGACCGGCAGGGGCTGATCCGCGAGCTCGCCGATATCGCCGACGTCTCCGATGCGGTGATCCGCGGGCTGGTCAAGGTCGGCGCGATCGAGGCGGTCGAGGTGGCGATCGACAGTCCCTATCCGCATCCCGACCCCGGCTTCGGCCCGCCGACGCTTGCCGGGGCGCAGGCGGAGGCCGCCGCGACGCTGGTCGAGGGCGTCGCCGCGCAGGCGTTCCGCCCGACGTTGCTCGACGGCGTCACCGGATCGGGCAAGACCGAAGTCTATTTCGAGGCGGTGGCGGAGGCGATCCGGCAGGGCCGGCAGACCTTGGTGCTGCTGCCGGAGATCGCGCTCACCGAACCCTTCCTCAAGCGCTTCCATGACCGGTTCGGCTGCGAGCCCGTCGCCTGGCATTCGGGGCTGCGCTCGACGCAGCGCCGGCGCGCCTGGCGGGCGATCGCCACCGGCGAGGCGCTGGTGACGGTCGGCGCACGGTCGGCGCTGTTCCTGCCCTATCGCAACCTCGGCCTGATCGTCGTCGACGAGGCGCACGAGACGAGCTTCAAGCAGGAAGAGGGCGTCCATTACCACGCCCGCGACGTCGCGGTGATGCGCGGCAAGTTCGAAGGCTGTCCGGTGATCCTCGCAAGCGCCACCCCGGCGATCGAGACGCGCCAGCAGGTCGCGCTCGGCCGCTATGCCGAACTCAAGCTGCCCGGCCGCTATGGCGCGGCGGAGATGCCGACGATCGAGCCGATCGACCTGATCCAGCAGCCGCCCGAACGCGGCCGCTGGCTCGCCCCCAAGCTCGTCACCGCGCTTCAGGAGACGCTGGCCAAGGGCGAACAGTCGCTGCTCTTCCTCAACCGGCGCGGCTATGCGCCGCTGACCCTGTGCCGGACGTGCGGGCATCGCTTCCAATGCCCCAATTGCACCGCCTGGATGGTCGAGCACCGGCTGACGCGGCGGCTCGCCTGCCATCATTGCGGCCATGTCCTGCCGACGCCGCGCGCCTGCCCGGAATGCAAGGAGGAGGACAGCCTCGTCGCCTGCGGCCCCGGCGTCGAGCGGATCGCCGACGAGGTCGCGGCGTTGTTCCCCGAGGCGAAGACCGCGGTGGTCACCTCCGATACGATCTGGTCGCCCGCCAAGGCGGCCGAGTTCGTCGGGCGGATGGAGGCGGGCGACATCGACATCGTCGTTGGTACGCAGCTCGTCACCAAGGGCTATCATTTCCCCAACCTCACGTTGGTGGGGGTGGTCGATGCCGACCTTGGCTTGGAGGGCGGCGACTTGCGCGCGGCGGAGCGGACCTTCCAGCAGATCCGCCAGGTCTCCGGTCGGGCCGGGCGCGGCGCCAAGCCGGGGCATGTCTTCATCCAGACGCACAGCCCCAAGGCGCAGGTGATGCAGGCGCTGATCACCGGCGACGCCGAGGCCTTCTACGACGCGGAGACCGAGGCGCGGCGCGATGCCGGCGCGCCGCCGTTCGGTCGCTATGCGGCGATCGTCGTCTCGTCCGAGGAACAGGCCTGCGCCAACGAGGTCGCGCGGCTGGTCGCACGCGCCGCGCCGCAGGTCGAGGGGATGGCGGTCTATGGCCCCGCGCCCGCGCCGCTGGCGATGCTGCGCGGCCGCCACCGCTTCCGCCTGCTCGTCCACGCCCGCCGGGCGCTCGACGTGCAGGACGTCATCCGTGACTGGCTCGGCGCACTCGACTGGCCGGCGAAAGCGCGCGTGACGGTGGACGTCGATCCGTATAACTTCCTCTAGCAGACCAATACCGGTCCAACGGGGATGACAGATGACGACACGGCGCGGCTTTCTCGGGGGTGCGGCGGCGACCGCGGGCATGGCGTCGCTCGCCGGCGCGGCGGAGCCTGCCGGCGCGGCGATGATCGTGTCGACCTGGGATTTCGGCGCCGCCGCCAATGACGCCGCCTTCGCCCGGCTGAAGGCGGGCGGCACGCTGATCGATGCGGTCGAGGCGGGCGGCATGGTGCCCGAGGCGGACCCCGACAATCATTCGGTCGGCTATGGCGGCTATCCCGATCGAGACGGCCATGTCACGCTCGATGCGGTGATCATGGACGATGCCGGCGGGGTCGGCGCGGTCGCGGCGCTGGAGGATACCGTCCACGCCATTTCGGTGGCCCGGCGGGTGATGGAGAAGACGCCGCACACCTTCCTCGTCGGCGAGGGCGCGACGCAATTCGCGCGCGACCAGAACTTCCCCAAGGTCAATTTGCTCACGCCCCCCGCCGAACAGGCGTGGCGCGACTGGCTCAAGACCTCCGCCTACAAGCCCGAGGCGAATATCGAGAACCGCCGGCCGCGCGGCGGCGCGCTCGATCATGATACGATCGGCCTGCTCGCCCGCCACGCCGACGGCCGGATGGCGGGGGCGTGCACGACCTCCGGCATGGCGTTCAAGATGCGCGGCCGGGTCGGCGATTCGCCGCAGGTCGGCGCCGGCCTCTATGTCGAGCGCGGCGTCGGCGCCGCGACCTCGACCGGGCTCGGCGAGGAGGTGACGCGCGTCTCGGGCAGCGCGCGCGTGGTGGCGTCGATGCGCGCCGGCCTTTCGCCGCAGGCGGCGTGCGAGGAAGTGGTGCGCCATATCGCGACGCTGCGCGGCGATGCGATCAAGGGGACGCAGGTCGGCTTCCTCGCGCTGTCGCCCAAGGGCGAAGTCGGCGCCTTCTGCCTGCTGCCCGGCTTCACCTATGCGGTGACCGACGGCAATGGGGTTACGAAGGTGTACAAGGGCCGGTCGCTGTTCGCGGCGTGATCGATCGGGCCGTAGGTAGGGCCGCGCCCTGCCCGCGGCCGCGTATCGTCCAACATGGACAAGTTGGACATCTTAACGGAAACGATCGCCCCCGATCGTTTCCGGTTTTGCACTGATACGAAAGAGCCGGACGATTCGCCTGCCGCTAGCAACGTCGCGGCATGTAGGACAGCGCCCGGCCTCGCGTCAGGCGGCGCGCTCGGCGAGCACGGTGAGGCCCTTGGCATTGACCTCGGCGAAACCGCCCTGGATCGCGATCGTCTCGGGCTGGCCGCCCTCGGTCCGATAGACCGACAGCGCGCCGTCGCGCACCGTCGACATCAGCGGCGCATGGCCTTCGAGCACGCCGAAGTCGCCTTCGGTGCCGGGGACGACGACCATATAGACGTCCTCGGAACGGACGAGCTTTTCAGGCGTGACGAGTTCGAAATGGAGCATGGGACCTACAATTTGATGACTGCGATGATGATGCCGGCGAGCGCGATCTGGGTGCCGACAAGGCCGACCAGCAACTGATTGCGCGAGCGTTCGATCTCAGTCCGAACCTGCTCGATCTCGGTGCGCAACCGTTCGATCTTGCCTTCGAGGCTGAGGCGCACCTGCTCGATGCGCCCGTCCAGATCCGATCGCACCTGCTCGATCCGGCTGCCGAGGTCCAACCGGACCTGCTCAATCCGCCCGCTCAGATCGGAGCGCATCAACGAAAGGTCGGCCTTGGTCGCCATCGAGTCGCTGAGCACATGGCCGATCGCACTGGCGATCGCTTCCGCTTGTCCGGCAGGAAGTTGCGCAGCTTTAAGGTCCCTGGCGATCGAAAGCGTGTCGATAGTCACCAGGGCAGCCTAGCCCAACCGCCTGCCGAAGTCGATTACGCTTCCTGCGCGAGCTTCTCGGCCTTGGCGACCACCTCGTCGATGCCGCCGACCATGTAGAAGGCTGCTTCCGGCAGGTGATCATATTCGCCGTCGACCACCGCCTTGAACGAGCGGACGGTGTCCTCGATCTGCACGAACTTGCCGCTGATGCCGGTGAAGACCTCGGCGACGTGGAACGGCTGGCTGAGGAACTTCTGGATTTTGCGGGCGCGCGTGACGGTCAGCTTATCCTCTTCGGACAGTTCGTCCATGCCGAGGATGGCGATGATGTCCTGCAGCGACTTGTAGCGCTGGAGCAGCGACTGGACCGCACGCGCGGTGTCGTAATGCTCCTGGCCGACGACGCGCGGCTCGAGCACGCGGCTGGTCGAGTCGAGCGGATCGACCGCCGGATAGATGCCGAGTTCCGAGATCGCGCGGTTGAGCACGGTGGTCGCGTCCAAGTGGGCGAAGGACGTCGCCGGCGCCGGATCGGTCAGATCGTCCGCGGGGACGTACACGGCCTGCACCGAGGTGATCGAGCCCTTGTTGGTCGAGGTGATCCGCTCCTGCAGCGCGCCCATGTCGGTCGACAGCGTCGGCTGATAGCCCACCGCCGACGGGATGCGGCCGAGCAGCGCCGACACTTCCGCGCCCGCCTGGGTGAAGCGGAAGATGTTGTCGACGAAGAACAGCACGTCCTGCCCTTCCTGGTCGCGGAAATATTCGGCGATGGTCAGGCCCGACAGCGCGACGCGGGCGCGGGCGCCCGGCGGCTCGTTCATCTGGCCGAACACCAATGCGACCTTCGAGCCCTCGCTGATCGGATTGCCCTCGGCATCCTTGGCGATGACGCCCGCGTCGAGGAATTCGTGATAGAGGTCGTTGCCCTCGCGGGTGCGCTCGCCGACGCCGGCGAACACGCTGGTGCCGCCGTGGCCCTTGGCGATATTGTTGATCAGCTCCTGGATCAGCACGGTCTTGCCGACGCCGGCGCCGCCGAACAGGCCGATCTTGCCGCCCTTGGCGTAAGGCGCGAGCAGGTCGATCACCTTGATGCCGGTGACGAGGATCGCGCTCTCGGTCGACTGGTCGACGAACTCGGGCGCCTTGGCATGGATCGGCGCGCGCAGATCGGTGGCGACCGGGCCGCGCTCGTCGATCGGCTCGCCGACGACGTTCATGATGCGGCCGAGCGTCGCCGGGCCGACCGGGACGCTGATCTGCGAGCCGGTGTCGCGCACCGTCTGGCCGCGGGTCAGGCCCTCGGTCGCGTCCATCGCGATCGTGCGGACGGTGTTCTCGCCGAGATGCTGCGCGACTTCGAGCACCAGCCTATTGCCGTTGTTGTCGGTCTCGAGCGCCGAGAGGATCGCCGGCAGATTGTCCGGGAAGTGGACGTCGACGACGGCGCCGATGACCTGGGCGATCGTGCCGGTGGTGTTGCTGCTGCCCGTCGACTGGGTCGGGCGGATGTCGTCTGCGGCGGTGGCCATGGCGGTTCTTCCTGCTTCGGATTCGTTAGAGCGCTTCGGCGCCGGAGATGATCTCGACCAGTTCGGTCGTGATCGCGGCCTGGCGCGTGCGGTTGTACTGGATCGACAGGCGATTGATCATGTCGCCCGCGTTGCGGGTGGCATTGTCCATCGCGTTCATGCGGCTGCCCTGTTCCGACGCGGCGTTCTCGAGCATCGCGCGGAAGATCTGGATCGCGACGTTGCGCGGCAACAGGTCGGCGAGGATCTGTTCCTCGTCCGGCTCATACTCGACCACGGCGCCGGCCGAGGTGGTGGCGACGGGCGCATTGCCCTCTTCGACCGCGACCGGGATGATCTGACGGCCGACCGGCAGCTGGACCAGCGCCGAGACGAACTTGGCGTAGAACAGATGCGCGACGTCGAACTCGCCAGCGGCATAACGCGCCAGCAGATCGTCGGCGACTTCGCGCGCCTGTTGGAAGCCGAGCGTCTTGTGGCCGCCAAGCTCATGATCGGCGAGGATCGCCTTGGGGTAGAAGCGGCGCAGCACCCGCCCCTTCTTGCCGGCGAGATAGAAGCGCACGGTCTTGCCCTGCGCTTCCAGCTCCTCCGCCTTGCGGCGGGCGGCGCGGACGATGTTGGTGTTGAACGCACCGGCGAGGCCGCGTTCCGAGGTGGCGACGACGAGCAGATGCACCTGATCCTTGCCGGTGCCCGACAGGAGCGGCGACACGCCCGGACCGCCGGCGAGCTGCCGCGACAGGCTGGAGACGACCGCCTCCAGCCGCTCGGCATAGGGACGGCCGGCCTGCGCCGCTTCCTGCGCCCGGCGCAGCTTCGCGGCGGCGACCATCTTCATCGCCTTGGTGATCTTCTGGGTCGACTTGACCGAGTTGATCCGGATCTTGAGGGCCTTCAACGACGCCATTGTTGTCCTTCATGTATCCCCGCGACGGCGGGGACCCAGTACTGGGCTCCCGCCTTCGCGGGAGCACATTGAGCGGTTACGCGAAGGTCTTCGCGAACTGGTCGAGCGCGGCCTTGAGCCCCGACTTGGCCTCGTCGCCGAGATCGCGCGTCTCGCGGATCTTGGTGAGGACGCCGGCGTGGTTGGCGCGCAGGTCGGCTAGCATCGCCGCCTCGTAGCGCGTCACGTCCTGCACCGCGACCTTGTCGAGATAGCCGTTGGTGCCGGCAAAGATCGACGCGGTCTGCTCCTCGAACGGCATCGGGTTGAACTGCGCCTGCTTGAGCAGTTCGGTCAGCCGTGCGCCGCGGTTGAGCAGGCGCTGCGTCGAGGCATCGAGGTCCGAGCCGAACTGCGCAAACGCCGCCATCTCGCGATATTGCGCCAGTTCGAGCTTGATGCTGCCCGACACCTTCTTCATCGCCTTGGTCTGCGCGGCCGAGCCGACGCGGCTGACCGACAGGCCGACGTTGATCGCCGGGCGGATGCCGGCGAAGAACAGATCGGTTTCGAGGAAGATCTGGCCGTCGGTGATCGAGATGACGTTGGTCGGGATATAGGCCGACACGTCGCCCGCCTGCGTCTCGATGATCGGCAGCGCGGTCAGCGAACCGCCGCCGTTCGCGTCCGACATCTTGGCGGCGCGCTCGAGCAGGCGGCTGTGCAGATAGAAGACGTCGCCCGGATAGGCCTCGCGGCCCGGCGGACGGCGCAGCAGCAGCGACATCTGGCGATAGGCGACCGCCTGCTTCGACAGATCGTCGAACACGATCAGCGCGTGCATGCCGTTGTCACGGAAGAACTCGCCCATCGCGGTGCCGGTATAGGGCGCGAGGAACTGCAGCGGCGCCGGCTCCGACGCGGTCGCGGCGACGACGATGGAATATTCCATCGCGCCATTCTCTTCGAGCGTCTTGACGAGCTGCGCGACGGTCGAGCGCTTCTGGCCGACCGCGACATAGACGCAATACAGCTTCTTCGATTCGTCCGAGCCGGCGTTGACCGTCTTCTGGTTGATGAAGGTATCGATCGCGACCGCCGACTTGCCGGTCTGGCGATCGCCGATGATCAGCTCGCGCTGGCCGCGGCCGACGGGGACGAGCGCGTCGATCGCCTTGAGGCCCGACTGCATCGGCTCGCTCACCGACTGGCGCGGGATGATGCCGGGCGCCTTGACCTCGACGCGGCTGCGCTTGTCGGCGACGATCGGGCCCTTGCCGTCGATCGGATTGCCGAGGCCGTCGACGACGCGGCCGAGCAGGCCCTTGCCGACCGGCACGTCGACGATCGTGCCGGTGCGCTTGACGATGTCGCCCTCGCGGATTTCCGCGTCCGAGCCGAAGATCACGACGCCGACGTTATCGGCTTCGAGGTTGAGCGCCATGCCCTGCACGCCATTGGCGAATTCGACCATCTCGCCCGCCTGGACGTTGTCGAGGCCGTAGATGCGCGCGATGCCGTCTCCGACCGACAGCACCTGGCCGGTCTCGGTGACCTGGGCCTCGGTGCCGAAGTTGCTGATCTGGTCCTTGATGACCTTCGAGATTTCTGCGGCGCGGATATCCATCGTGAGTTAGCCCTTCATCGCCTGCGCGAGAGAATTGAGACGGGTGCGGATCGACGAATCGATCATCTGTGAACCGATGCGGACGACGAGGCCGCCGAGCAGTTCGGGGTCGACCGACAGGTCGACGGAAACGTCGCGGCCGACGCGCTGGCGCAGCTGCTGCTTGAGCGCATCGACCTGCGCGCCGTCGAGCGGATGCGCGCTGACCACTTCCGCGGCGACCTCGCCGCGATGCCGCGCGGCGAGTTGGCGGAAGGCGCGGATGATCGCCGGCAGCTGGCCGAGACGGCGGTTCTCGGCGAGCACGCCGAGGAAATTCTTGGTGGTGCCGTCGACGCCGAGCAGATCGGCGGTGGCGAGCACCGCCTTTACCGCCGCGCCGCGTGCGACCAGCGGGCTGGTGGTCAGCGCGCGGAAGTCGGCGTTCTGCGCGAGCGCGTCGCGGACCGCAGCGAGGCTGGCTTCGACGGTATCGATCGTGCGGGCGTCGCGCGCGAGATCGAACAAAGCGATCGCATAGCGCCCACCTAAGCTTGCCTGAATACCGCCGGATGTCTCCACGGAGCTGAAGTCCTCGTGCCGAAATGTTGGCCCATGGGGAAGAGGGCGCGCGATGCACGCCTGCTATGGGTGGCGGGCGGCTAGCATGAGGGGGCGGCAAGCGCAAGTACAGGGGGTGCAAAGTGCTGTCGCTTCGGCACTACCGATGCCGGCAGCCTGGGTTCAGATTGGCCGTGTTAGAGGACCTCCCATGGCTGTGCAGCGTTTTTCGGCAGGGCTGATCGGACTGGCGATGCTGGCCGCGGCGCCGGCCGGCGCGGAGAAGCTGCACGTCACCGGCGTGTTCGCGGCGGGCGCGCGCGATGCCAGCCGGCTGTCGACGATCGCGGTCGGCCCGTTCGGCGGGGCGGACGGGGCGGCGCTCGGCGATGCGATCGAGCGGCGGTTGCGCGCGCTCGATCGGGAGCCCCTGCCCCATGTCCGGGTGATCTCGGCGTCGCTGCGCCCCGATGCGGTGCTCACCGGCCGGACCAGCGTCGGCGTGGTCGACGACGCCTATCGCGAGCCGCGCGAGCGCTGTGCCGAGACCAAGGACGGCAAATGCGTGCGGCGGCAGCGCTACAGCGTCGGCTGCATCCGGCGGACGGTGACGCTGCGCGCCGACCTCACGCTCGACGGCCGCGGCCGCTATGCGCCGGTCAGGACGCGCGACGATCGCCACGACTGGTGCGAGGATGGCGGCGTTCCCGGCAATGTCGCGGCCAGCGTCGCGGCGATGATCGAATCGGTCGCCGCCGAGACGCGCGACGACCTCGCGCCGAAACCCGCCGACTATACGATCCGCCTCGACGAGACGCGCGACGGCCTGCCGCCGCCGCTGGCGGCCCGGTTCAAGGCGGCGGTGCGGCTGACCAAGCACGATCCCGCCGCCGCCTGCGCCGCCTTTGCCGCGATCGACCAGGACGCGCCCGATCACGGCCCGACGATGTACGACCTTGCGCTCTGCGCCGAGGCGGCGGAACGCTATGGCGAGGCGGCGGATCGCTATCTGCGGGCGCGGGTGCTGCTGCCGCGCGCCGGCGGCGAGATCAGCCGCGGCCTGGCGCGGGTCGCATCGCTGGCGGCGGGGGCGGAGGATGTCGCGGCGCTGCGCCGCCTGCCGCCGGTGGTCGGCAGCGGGCTTTGACCGCAAGCCGCGGGATGAGCGCCGCGGCGCGATCGGCTAGACACCTCATATGACGACGATCGATCAGGATGCGGCCTGGGCCGCCTTCGCCGCGCGCGACCGGCGCCAAGACGGCCAGTTCGTCGCGGCGGTGCGCTCCACCGGCATCTATTGCCGGCCGAGCTGCCCGGCCCGGCACCCGCGGCGCGAGAATGTGTGCTTCCTCCCCGACGGCGCGGCGGCGCGCGCGGCGGGGTTCCGCGCCTGCCTGCGCTGTACGCCCGACGCGGTCGCGCGCGACAGCCGCGCGGTCGCCGCCGCGATCGAGGCGATCACCGCCGCCGCGTCGCCGCTTCCGCTCGCCGAGCTGGCGGCGCGGGTCGGCTATGCGCCGCATCATTTCCAGCGGCTGTTCACCCGCGCCACCGGGGTCAGCCCCGCCGCCTATGCGCGCGCGCTGCGCGCCGAACGCGCGGGCAGCGCGTTGCAGCGCGAGCGGAGCGTCACCGCAGCGATCTACGACGCCGGCTATGGTGCGGCGAGCCGCTTCTATGCCGAGGGCGCGCAGCGGCTCGGCATGACGCCGTCCGCCTGGGCGCGGGGCGGCGCCGGGGTGACGATCCGCTGGACGATCGCGGCGACGACGCTCGGGCCGCTGCTCGTCGCGGCGACCGACCGGGGGCTGTGCCGCGTCGCCTTCGACGAGGATGAAGCGGCGCTGGCCGCGCGCTTCCCGCAGGCCGAGGTGACGCCGGGCGATGCGTCGCTCGCCACGCTCGCTGCCGCGGTGGTGGCGCTGGTCGAGGGGCGCAGCCAGGATACGACGCTGCCGCTCGACGTGCGCGGCACCGCTTTTCAGGAGGCGGTGTGGCAGGCGCTGCGCGCGATTCCCTCGGGCGAGACGCGCAGCTATGCCGAACTCGCCGCCGCCGCCGGCCGCCCCGGCGCGACGCGGGCGGCGGGCACCGCGTGCGGCAGCAACCCGCTCGCCGTGGTGGTGCCGTGCCACCGGATCACCCGCAGCGACGGCGGGCTTGGCGGCTATGCCTGGGGCGTCGCGCGCAAGCGTGCGTTGCTGGCGCGCGAGAGCGGCGACTGAGCCGGCTCAATCCTCGATCGTAAGCGGCGCCCCCAGCGCGGCGAGCGCCTGCGGCCCGGTCTTGCCGGCGTCGAGCGCGGCGAGCAGGCGGGCGGCGGGATTGTCGGTCTGGCTGTGCGCCGAATAAGCGAGCGGGCGCAACGCCGGCCGCGCCGCGTCGCGCTTGTCGTCGAGCAGCATCTGTACCGCATAGGTCAGCGCCAGGCCCTCGTCCTGCGGCACCAGCTCATGCGCGCGGCGCAGCGCCGCCTTGGCATTGTCGGTCGGCGGCGTCCCCGCCATGCGGAAGCTCTGGTAGAAGAGCTGCAGCGCATAGGCGTCGTTGGTGTCGATCTTGTTGGCGCGGAGCAGCCAGTTCCGCGCCTCGCGCCACACCGCCGGGTCCGTCGCGTGCGCGGCGGACGCGCGCCGCAGATGCACCTGCGCCCTGTAGACCAGCGCCTGCGACGATTTCGGGTCGATCGCCAGCGCCCGCTCGGCGGCGGCATCGGCGAGGTCGAGCCGCCCGGCGTCGAGCGCCATTTCCGCGAACCAGCCCTGCACCACTGCATCCTTCGGATAGCGTTCGGCGATCGGCGTCGCCTCCGCTAGGATCGGCTGCGCGGTCTCGCGGTTGACGCCGCGATCCGATCGCATCCGCAGCACGATCATCTCGCGCTCGCCCGGCGACAGCGCACGGACACTGACCACCGGCTTGGGCAGCCGCTCGATCGGGATCCGGTATGCCGCCATCGTCGATTTGTGCAGATAGGCGGACAGCGATTTGTCGAGCGTGCGCAGATCACCGAAGGCGGCGCGCGCCGCCTCCGCACCCGGTGTGCCGGCGTTGAGCGCGCGCAGATAGGCGTCGAGCTGGGCCTTCCGCGTCGGATCCATCACGAGATAATGGGTGAGCAGCCAGCCGCGGGCATAGAGCGCCGCCGTCTGCGTATCGCGCAGCTTCTGCGTCATGTTGAGCGAGAAGAGCTGCTCCGCACTGAGCGGCGCGGCCATCAGCAGATCATAGGCGCGATGCTGCGCCGGCGTGCCGAGCCAGATGGCGTCCTTGTCGAACCTCGCGGTGGAGAGGAATTCCGGATAGCCCTCCCCGAACCACGCCGGCAGCGCGGTCTCGTAATTGCCTAGCAGCAGATGATGCCCGTATTCGTGGAACAGCACGACCTGCGGGTGGAGCGCATTGATGTCGTCGGGCCGCTCGTCGCGCGCCGGGGTGAAGGCGACCGATCCGCTCGCCCGCCCCTGGTAGAAGCCGGCGATATGGTCGCCGCCCTTGCCGAACAGCCGACGGACGGCGCTGTCGTCGGCGACGACATAGACGGTGAGCTTGTTCGATCCGTCCCCCTCGTTCGCCGGGATGGCGTTGAACATCCGCACGAGGCCGTCGAACCATTCGAGCCGCTCGGCGCGCTTCTGGACGAGATCGGCGCTGCCTTGCGCATAGACGATGAAATGCTTCGACGTCGCCTCATACCATTCCGCCGCCACTGGCTGTGCGACGGCGAGCGCGAGCAGCGACACCCAAATTTTGCCGAACCGCATCCTCATCCCCCCCCTGCGGCACGAGGGTAAACCCGTGTCAGCCCGCATGGCAATTATAGACGAGCTTCTCATTGGGCAGCGGCGGCAGCAGCGCGCGGATCGCCGCCTGCTGCTGCGCGATCCGTTCGATCGCGGCGGGATCGACGGTACATTGCGACGCCTTGCCCTGATCCGCCTGCGCCTGCTGCTTGCGGACCTGCGCCATCGCCTGCGCGCCGAGCATGTAGCGCGTGTCGGTATAGCGGCGGGTGACCGGATCGAAGGTGACGACCGAGACGGTCTGCTCCTGATCGGGCACCACCACCCGCTCCCACCGGTCGGCGGTCGGCAGATATTGCACGCCGCCGGCACAGCCGCTGCGCCCCCAGCGCAACGCGACGTCGCTGGTCGGCGAAACGGTGACGCGGCTGCGATCGGGCTGGAAGGTGCAGACCAACTTGCCGAGCGGGGCATTGGGCACCGACTGGCTGACCACCACCGACACCGGCGGATGCGTCGGCTCGGCGGCCGGGCGCAGCACGAAGACGACGATCGCGACGATCATCGTCAGGCCGCCGATGCCGCCCGCCCATAGCGCCGCGCGCCGCCGCCGCTGGATCGCGCACAAGGCCGCGGCGCCGACGCCCATCGCGCCGAGCACGAGCAGCAGCCCGGCAACGCCCATCACATTCTCGCGCCGCGTCTGCGCCGCCTGCCGGGCGCGGGCGAGCGCCTCCTCGCGATCGATCTCGGCATGGGTGGCGGCGTCGCGCTGGCGGGTCAGCGCGTCGGTGCGGGCGCGGACATCCGCCTCGCTGTCGTCGCGCAGCCGTTCCTCGATCGAGGTGCAGGGCGTGCCGACCGCGACATAGGGCTGTTTCGCCTCGCGCAGGAAGGCGGCCAGCTCGGTATCGGCGATCGCGAAGCCGAACGAGCCGTCGCCCTCCTCGCCGCGGGTGATCGCCGAATTGATGCCGATCACCCGGCCGCAGCGATCGAGCAGCGGCCCGCCCGAATTGCCGCGCGCGATATTGGCGGTGTGGAGCAGCACCTCGGTGCCGGTCAGGCTGCGTCGCCCGGAGAAGACGCCTTCCGACCGCACCGGCGACGTCGGCCGGATATAGTCGGCGGCGGATTGCGCGGTGGCGAGATCGACGTTGCCGGGATAGCCAAGCGCGATCACCGCATCGCCCTCCCCGACCGGCCCGGTGTAGAGCGCGGCGGGCGGCAGCCGCGCGCCGGCGAATTCGATCAGCGCGAGGTCGCGCTTGGCGTCATAGGCGACGACGCGCCCCTGATAGCTTTTGTCGCCCTCCGACGGCACGACGCCGATCACGACATTGTCGGGATAGCGTTCGGCGAGCTCCATGACGTGCGCATTGGTGACGATGCGGTTGGGCGCGATCGCGACGCCGCTGCCGTGGCCGAAGCCGACCACCTGCCCGTCGACCACCGCGATGGTGACGACGCGGACGACGCCGCGCGCCGTCGCGCCGATATCGTCGGCGGCGGCGGGACCGGCGCCGAACATCAGCCAGATCGGAGCGAGAAGAAGAAGCAGGCGGCGCATCGCGCGCCTTCGAACGGCAGCGGCGCCGCCCTGTCAAGCACGGCATCCAGGCTGCATCGCTACCGTTTTGGTTTGGTTAGGAAAATCTCAAACTCTCCTGCCTAGGCCTGAACGCCGAAGGTCGAGGATAGGTGTATGAGCGCGTTCGGACGTCGGAACGGAATGAGCGGACAGCCGGTGCGGCCGGCGTTTGGCGTGGCGCGGCCGATGCAGGGCGGCGCGATGCCGCGTGCGGAGGACGCCGCCGGCAGCCAGTTCCCGCCGATCGACACGATCCCGCTGCCCGGCAGCGATGACGCGGGCGCGATGATGCCCGCCGGCACGGTCGACGCGATCCAGCGCCTCACCGACCGGCAGAACGCCAGCGGCGACGCCGGCAGCAGCCGTAACGAGGGCTTCGAGGCCTCGATCCACAAGATCAAGGAACAGGTGCTGCCCCGCCTGCTCGAACGGGTCGATCCGGAAGCGGCGGCGACGCTCGGCAAGGACGAGCTCGCCGAGGAATTCCGCCCGATCATCGGCGAGGTGCTCGCCGAGCTCAAGCTGACGCTCAACCGCCGCGAACAGTTCGCGCTCGAGAAGGTGCTGGTCGACGAGCTGCTCGGCCTCGGGCCGCTTGAGGAACTGCTCGCCGATCCGGCGATCACCGACATCATGGTCAACGGCCCCGACCAGACCTATGTCGAGCGCAAGGGCAAGCTCGAACTCGCGCAGATCCAGTTCCGCGACGAGGAGCATCTGTTCCAGATCGCGCAGCGCATCGTCAATTCGGTCGGCCGCCGCGTCGACCAGACCACGCCGCTCGCCGACGCGCGCCTCAAGGACGGCAGCCGCGTCAACGTCATCGTCCCGCCGCTGAGCTTGCGCGGCACCGCCATCTCGATCCGTAAATTCTCCGCCAAGCCGATCACGCTCGACATGATGGCGGGGTTCGGCTCGATGAGCCCGAAGATGGCGACCGCGCTCAAGATCGCCGGCGCGAGCCGCTTCAACGTCGTCATCTCTGGCGGCACCGGCTCGGGCAAGACGACGATGCTCAACGCCCTGTCGAAGATGATCGACCCCGGCGAGCGCGTGCTGACGATCGAGGACGCCGCCGAACTGCGCCTGCAGCAGCCGCACTGGCTGCCGCTCGAAACGCGGCCCGCCAATCTCGAGGGCCAGGGCGAGGTGAGCATCCGCGACCTCGTCAAGAACGCGCTGCGTATGCGCCCCGACCGCATCATCCTCGGCGAGATCCGCGGGTCCGAATGTTTCGACATGCTCGCGGCGATGAACACCGGTCACGACGGCTCGATGTGCACCCTCCACGCCAACTCCCCGCGCGAGGCGCTGGCGCGTATGGAGAACATGGTGATGATGTCGGACATCAAGGTGCCGAAGGAGGCGATCAGCCGCCAGATCGCCGATTCGGTCGAGCTGATCATCCAGGTCAAGCGCCTGCGCGACGGGTCGCGCCGCGTCACCAACGTCACCGAGGTGATCGGCATGGAAGGCCCGGTGATCGTCACGCAGGAATTGTTCAAGTTCGAATATCTCGACGAGAGCGCCGACGGCAAGATCATCGGCGAATACCGCTCGATGGGCCTGCGCCCGTACACGCTCGACAAGGCGAAGCAGTTCGGCTTCGATCAGGCGTTCCTGGAGGCGTGCCTGTAGGGGGCGGACGCGGGTTGTGGAAAAAGGCCTGACCGGGCCCGCATTCAACGCAATATCCGTTCCCGCACGGCGCCTTTGCCGCTATCTTCGCCGCCATGCGTATCCTGCTTCGCCCGCTCCTCGGCCTCGCCTTGCTGCTCGGGACGCTGTTTGGCGCGGGGCCGGCCTTTGCGGCGGTGACGATCACCTTCTGGAGCCATGAGCTCGGCAACAGTTTCCCGCACGCCTTCTTCACGCTGCGCGGCGTGCCGGACGCAGGCGGCGCACCGGTCGACGTCAATTACGGCTTCACTGCCAAATCGGTGTCGCCCGCCTTGCTGATGGGCAGCGTCGCCGGGCGGCTCGATATCTCCAGGCCCTTCTATATCGGCACCAGCGACGCGCAGTTCGCGGTGGTGCTGAGCGACGCGCAATATACGCAGGTGCTCGGGCTGATCGCGGCGTGGGACGAGAAGACCGGCGACGGCCGCTACAATCTCAACGACCGCAACTGCGTCCACTTCGTCAAGGAAGCCGCGCGCATCGCCGGGCTGACCGGGCTCGATCATCCCAGGCTGATGAAGAAGCCGCGCTCTTATTTGCAGGCGGTGGCGGCGGCCAATCCGGGACGCGTCACCGTCATCCACCAGCATGGCAAGGCCTATCTCGCCTCGCTGCCGCCGCTCGCCGCGCTGCCGGTGGCGCAGCCCGCGCCGGCGTTGCCGGCGGCCGCTGCCGCCGCGCCCCCGCTGGCGACGGTGCAGCCGCTGCCAGCCCGCTGACACCATTCGATTCGTCGCAGCTGTGGAGCGGCTGAACGCGGATCGCGGCGACTGACCCGCCCGTGTCGCCGGTCCATGATCCCTCCCCTCTATGATGGGGCAGGGATCATGGGGTCATGGAAGCGGGATCGCTTTGAACAAGCCGAAACCGCATCGCGCGGGCCAATCTGTCGCTCGCGTCACCGTTCGACAACGGTTGACCGACGTGCGCGCGCGCGTCGCGAACTGGTTTCCCGACCGCGAATTCATCATGCGCTCGCAGGGGCAGGTCCGCTTCCTGCGCGTCTCCGGGCGGACACAGAAGCGTGCCGCGGTCGGCGTCGTCGTGCTGACGCTCGCCTACGGCGGATCGCTGACCGCGCTGACCGTGATCCGCTGGCATGAATCCTACGATATCGACAAATTGCTCAGCCGGCAGGCGCGCGTCGAGAAGGCGGAGAATCGCGTCGCCGCCTATCGCAAGAATCTCGACGGCGTCGCGTCCGACCTGCAACGCCGGCAGGACTTCATCGAGAAGGTGACGCAGACGCGGCTCGGCGAGCTGCCCAAGGCCGCGAGACACGGCGACACCGTCACCAACAGCAGCACCGAAGCCGCCAAGACCGTCCGCAAGGTCAGCGCCGCGGTGCCGGAGGCTGCCAATCTCGCGCGGATGGAGGCGCGGCAGCTCGCCTTCGTCGAGAGCCTGACGCGCTATGCCGATCATCGCAGCGCCGCCGACGTCGCGATGCTGCGCAAGCTCGGCCTCAACCCGCAGATGATGCTCGCCGCGCTCGACGACGGCGACGCGATGGGCGGGCCGCTGTTCCCGATGTCGACCGACGCCGACGGCTCGATCGATCCGCGCTTCGCACGGCTCGGCGCCAGCCTGTCGCGGATGAGCGCGATCGAACAGGGCCTCGCCCGCGTGCCGCAGGTGCTGCCGGCGAGCATGAATTCGATCTCGAGCGGCTTCGGCTTCCGCTCCGATCCCTTCACCCATCACGGCTCGTTCCATCCGGGGCTCGATTTCCGCGGCCCGCGCGGTGCGCCGATCTATGCCGCCGCGCGCGGCGTGGTGACCTTCGTCGGCCAGCGGTCCGGCTATGGCAATTGCGTCGAGGTGACGCATGGCGATGGCCTGGTCACGCGCTACGGCCATATGTCCGGTTTCCACAGCCATGTCGGCCAGCAGGTCGCCGCTGGCCAGACGATCGGCGCGATCGGCTCGACCGGGCGATCGACCGGACCCCATCTGCATTTCGAGGTGCGGATCAACGACCGCCCCGTCAACCCTCGCCCATTCCTGGAGGCGCGCACCCATGTTTCACCGCCGATCACCCGCCCCGACTCCCGTCCATCATCATCAGCCAAGGGTAGCGACTGAGCCCATGAACAAAGCGTCCACCTTCTCGATGATCGGCGCCGACGTCTTCATCGAAGGCAATCTCTCCGCCACCGCCGATCTGCATATCGACGGCCAGGTCCAGGGCGACATCACCTGCACCTCGCTGGTCCAGGGGCCGTCGAGCGAGCTGACCGGGCTGGTCAGCGCGCAATCGGGGCATCTCGCCGGTACGGTACGCGGTACGATCACGATCAGCACGCTCGTCATCCAGCGCAGCGCGCATATCATCGGCGATGTCCATTATGAATCGCTGACGATCGAACAGGGCGCGCGCGTCGAGGGCCGCTTCGCCAAGGCGGGCAGCGAAGTGCCGATGCCGGTGCCCATGCCGGTCGACGACCATCCGCTGATGCTCGAAAGCGACTGACGCCCGGGCCGGCGGTGCCGGGACCTCCGGGCGGTCGAGACCGCTGCGAACGTCTCGCCGCCGCCCCGGCCTCGTTCCGCGCTCCGACGAGCCGCGAGGTCAGGGGCTGATGCTCCTGAGGAACCGCGGGTGCCGGAACGCGGCCGGCATGTCGGCGGCGGATTTGCAGAGGTTGCGTTCAGTCGGGCACGACCTCGATCACGTCGAGCGTCGAGTGGAAGCCGGGGAACGGCAGCACCAGCCGCCAGCGCGCCGCGTCGATCCGTTCGACCAGCCCCGCCATGTCGCGCTGGCGGTCGCGGCCGTAGCGCATCGGCCGATCCTCGTCGCCGAGCGCGAGCGTGCCGAGGAAGATGGTGCGCGAATCGGTGCTGTCGAACAGATTGCCGCTCGCCCGCTGATCGCCGTCGGTGACGAAGCGACGCTCCATCCCCGCTTCGGTCACCCGGCAGGCGGTCCAGCTGCCGGTGAGCAGCGGCGGCCCGCCCGCGCCGATCCCGCCCAGCCGGTGCGTCCGGCAGCGGTAGCGGCCGGGATGCAGCGCCGCGCCCTCGATCACCCGGTCGGGATCGAACAGCGCCGGGTCGGCAGCGAGTCGCGCCCGCCCCGCCTCGCTGCCGCGGACCTTGGCGAGCGCCTGCACCCAGGCGTCACGCCAGCCGCGCAGCCGTTCGCGATCCTGCCGCGTCGCCACCTTGCGCCAGTCGCGGTCGCTCGTGTCCTGACCGCGCACCGCGGCGGTGGCGAGCATTGCCCCGGCGAGCGAGACGGCGATGATCCGCGCGATCCTCATGCCGTGGTCCAGCCGCCGTCGACCGACAGATTGGCGCCGGTGATCGCCTTCGCCTCGTCGCGGCACAGGAACAGCGCCAGCGCGGCGACCTGTTCGGGGGTGACGAATGCCTTGGTCGGCTGCGCGGCGAGCAGCACGTCGTTCATCACCTGCTCGCGGGTCATGCCGCGCGCCGTCATCGTATCGGGGATCTGCGCCTCGACCAGCGGCGTCCAGACATAGCCGGGCGAGATGCAATTGACGGTGACGCCATGCTGCGCGGTTTCCAGCGCGATCGTTTTGGTCAGCCCGACGAGGCCGTGCTTGGCCATGACATAGGCCGATTTGTTGGGGCTGGCGACGAGGCTGTGCGCCGAGGCGGTCGAGATGATCCGCCCCCAGCCCTTCGCCTTCATCAGTGGCACCGCGGCGCGCATCGCATACCATGCGCTGGTCAGGTTGATCGCGAGGATCGCCTCCATCTTCTCGGGCGGAAACGACTCGATCGGCGCGACGTGCTGGACGCCGGCGTTGTTGACGAGGATATCGACGCTGCCGGTCTCGTCGGCGGCCCGCTCGACCAAAGCCGCGATCTGCTCGGGTTTCGTCATGTCGGCGGCATCGTAGAGCGCCGCCGCGCCGCTCGCCGCAGCCAGCTCGCCGCGTATCGTCTCGATCGCCTCCGCGTCGCCGAAGCCGTTGATCACCACCGCCGCGCCCTCCGCGGCGAAGGCCCGCGCATAAGCGAGGCCGATGCCCGAGGTGGAACCGGTAATCACGGCGGTCTTGCCCTTGAGGATCATCGCGCTGCTCTCCTGCTGTCGCCTGCCGTGTGCGTCGTCGGCGCGGCCGTTGCAACCGGGAGGCGGGTTGGGGCATTCGTAACGCAAGCTAAACGGAGTTCCGCATGCGCCTCGACGATTTTGACCCCAACATTGACGTCGGCGATCAGGGGAATCGCGGCGGCGGTTTCGGTGGTGGTGGCGGCGGCGGCGGTCTGCTGTTCGGCCTGCTGCCTTTGATCGGCAGTCGATTCGGCTGCGGCGGTATCGTCGTCGTCCTGCTGCTGATGGCGGTATTCGGCGGACTCGGCAATTTGGGCGGGATGCTCGGCGGCGGCGGCAGTGGCACGCAGGTAACGCGCTCCGCTCCGGCGGACGGCGGCTCGGCCACACAAGTCTGTACGTCCGACCCGGCAAAAAAGGCAGCGTGCGATGCCTTCAGCTCGGCACAGAAGACATGGACGGCGCTGTTTGCACAGAGCGGTAAGCGGTTCGAAGCGCCCGGCTTGCGGTTCTTCTCGCAGAACGGCCAGTCTGGCTGCGGCGCGGCGCAGTCGGCGATGGGGCCGTTCTACTGCCCGACGGATCAGCGCATCTATCTCGACACCAGCTTCTTCAACGAACTCGCCAACCGCTTCGGCGCCAAGGGCGATTTCGCGCAGGATTACGTGATCGCACACGAATTCGGCCACCATATCCAGAACCTGCTCGGCACCTCCGATCAGGTGCAGCGCATTCAGCGCAGCGGCAGCGAGACGGAGGGCAATGCCGCCTCGGTCCGGCTCGAGCTTCAGGCGGATTGCTATGCCGGCGTGTGGGCGGCGCAGAACCGCAGCCGGATGGACCAGGGCGATCTCCAGGAAGGGCTGACCGCGGCGCAGGCGATCGGCGACGATACGTTGCAGAAGGAATCGACCGGCCGCGTCGTCCCCGACAGCTTCACCCACGGCACCTCGGCGCAGCGCATGCACTGGCTGCAACGCGGCATCGAGACCGGCGACCCGGCGCAGTGCGATACGTTCAGCGGCGCGATCTGATCGGCGCCGCCGGCGGGGCGATCACCGCCCCGCCAGTTGCCGCGCGAAATGCACCTCGACCGCCTTGGTGACGCTGTCCGCGATCCGCTCGCGGCCTTCCTTGCTGTCGAGGAAGGCGGCGTCGACCGGGTTGGAGATATAGCCCGTCTCGAACAGGATCGAGGGCAGGTCGGGCGCCTTCAGCACCATCAGCGAGGCCATGCGGTGGAACACCGGCTTGGTCGGGATCAGCGGCTTGGCCTCCCGACCGAGCAGCCGCGCGAAGCTCGCCGAGCTGTTCATCGTCTCGCGCTGCGCAAGGTCGATCAGGATCGACGAGACGTCGGCGCCGGCATCGCCGAGATTGACGCCGGCGATCACGTCCGCCTTGTTCTCCCGCATCGCCAGCCGCGCCGCTTCCTTGTCGGAGGCGACCTCCGACAGGGTATAGACCGACGCGCCGCTCGCATCGCCGCTGCCGACGCTGTCGCAATGGATCGAGATGAACAGGCTGGCCTTCAGCCGCCGCGCGACGCCGTAGCGCTCGCGCAGCACGAGGAAGCGGTCGTCGTCGCGGGTCAGCGCCACCCGCACCCGCCCGCTGGCGAGCAGTGCGTCGCGGATCGTCCGGGCGATCGCCAGCGTCACGTCCTTCTCGCGCAGGCCGGTGACGGGGTTGATCGCGCCGGGATCGACGCCGCCATGGCCGGCATCGATCACCACCAGCGGCCGGCTGGCGTCGCCCGTCACCTCGGGTAACGGCGCGCGGCGGGCGGGCGGCGGCACCGGGATCGACAGTTTGTAGCGCGGCCGCGCGCGCCATTGGCCGAGGTCCATGGTGAAGAAGCGCAGCGGCCCTGCCGCCACCGCCGCGGCGACGCGCGCCGGATCGGCGGGTTCGAGCGACACCGTCAGCCGTCCGGCCGCGTCGAAGCCGCCGTCGCCGATCACCGCGGGACGACCGAGATCGAGCAGCAACCGCGTGCCCTGCCCCGCCCGCCATTGCCGCACGCGCGTCACCAGCCCGCCGCCGAGCGCCTGCGCACCGGGAATCGCCTGCGCGATATCGATCGCGATCTGGCGACTGTCGTGGAGCAGGACCGCGGTGGCGTCGCCGACCGGACCGTCGAAACCGATGACGACGCGCCCGCCGCTCACCGCGACGCTGCGGATCGCCGCCGCCTGCGCCGGCACGCTGGTGCACCAGCCGACGATAAGGGCGAGCAACGCAAGCATCGGGCGACCTTGCCGCGTCGCGCGGGCGCTGGTCCAGCGAAAAGCCATGACGAATTCCTTGGCCGACGGTATCTGGCCGTCGCCTGAACCCGATCGGTACGCCGCCGCCTGCCAACACCGGGTTGCCCGGCAAGGTTAAGCCGCCATTCGGCATGATCTTGCCGCAGAGTGCGGCCAATTCGTGCCAGTTGCGATACGAGAAGCGCAATGCTACCAACCGACTGCACCCATGCGTCGCGCTTCATTCGTGCAAGCGACGCATCGGTCGCCGCGCCGTCCTGGCGCGGTTTTAACCAGGTTGACGCTCGCATGACGCATTTTCTCAACGTTCGACACCGCCCGGCTCCGGCCGGCGGCGTGTCGGATGTGTGGGAGGGCCGTGCCCCCCGACATGCGCGGCGAGCAGACGCATTCTCACCATCCCGCGCCGGTCCGCCCGGCGCCACCTATCAACGCGCAAGCGCGCCCTCCGGCTTATTCCTTTCAGGACCGTCCGCAGGAGCGCCACGCGCGCGGAGACCGTTCAATGACCACGCGTATGCTGATCGACGCACGCCACCGGGAGGAAACCCGGGTCGCCGTCGTCAAGAATAACCGCATCGAGGAATTCGACTTCGAGAGCGTCGAGCGCAAGCAGCTCAAGGGTAACATCTATCTCGCCAAGGTGACGCGCGTCGAACCGTCGCTGCAGGCGGCGTTCGTCGATTACGGCGGCAACCGCCACGGCTTCCTCGCCTTCAGCGAAATCCACCCGGATTATTATCAGATCCCCAAGGAGGATCGCGACGCGCTGCTGCGCGAGGAGGCGGAGCATGCCGCCGAGGAAGCCGCGCTGCGCGCCGAGCATGACGACGACGACGCCGAGGGCGACGATCACGACGAGGGCGACGATTACGACGATCACGACGACGCCGATCATGACGAGGCGGGCACCGACGAAGGCACGTCGGACGGCACGTCGAAGAAGCCGCGCACCGCGAACGACGAGGAGGTCGAGGCGTTGCGCCAGCGCCGCATGAACCTGCGCCGCCGCTACAAGATCCAGGACGTGATCCGCCGCCGTCAGGTGCTGCTCGTCCAGGTCGTCAAGGAAGAGCGCGGCAACAAGGGTGCGGCGCTGACCACCTATCTCAGCCTCGCCGGCCGCTATTGCGTGCTGATGCCCAATACGTCGCACGGCGGCGGCATCAGCCGCAAGATCAGCAACGCGTCGGACCGCAAGCGCCTCAAGTCGATCATGGCGGACATGCAGTTGCCGCCGTCGATGGGCTGCATCGTCCGCACCGCCGGGCTGCAGCGCACCAAGGTCGAGATCAAGCGCGACTTCGATTACCTGGCGCGGCTGTGGGACGGCATCCGCGACGCGACCCTGGGCTCGTCGGCGCCGGCGCTGATCTATGGCGACAGCGACCTGATCAAGCGCGCGATCCGCGACATCTACAACAAGGACATCGACGAGGTGATCGTCGAGGGCGAGGAGGGCTTCCGCCACGCCAAGGACTTCATGAAGCTGCTGATGCCGAGCCACGCGCGGCGCGTCCGGCAATATGCCGACGCGGTGCCGCTGTTCCAGCGCGCACATGTCGAGGATCAGCTCGCCGCGATGTACCATCCGGTGGTGCAGCTCAAATCGGGCGGCTATCTGGTCATCAACCCGACCGAGGCGCTGGTGTCGATCGACATCAACTCCGGCCGCTCGACGCGCGAGCATAATATCGAGCAGACCGCGACCGCGACCAACCTCGAGGCGGCGCAGGAGATCGCGCGCCAGCTGCGGCTGCGCGACATGGCCGGGCTCGTCGTCATCGACTTCATCGACATGGACAACAATTCCAATGTCCGGAAGGTCGAGAAGGCGATGAAGGAGGCGCTCAAGGACGATCGCGCCCGCATCCAGGTCGGCCGCATCTCGTCCTTCGGCCTGATGGAGATGAGCCGCCAGCGGCTGCGCACCGGCGTGCTCGAAGCGTCGACGCGCGCCTGCCCGCATTGCGAGGGCACCGGGCTCGTCCGCACCGCCTCGTCGGCGGGCCTGTCGGCGCTGCGCCTGATCGAGGAAGAGGCGGCGCGCGGTCGCGGTTCGCTGCTGACGCTGCGCGCCAGCCAGGAAGCGACGATCTACGTGCTCAACCGCAAGCGCGCCGATATCGCCGAGATCGAGGATCGCTACGGCGTCCAGGTCGAGATCATCCCCGATCGCGAGGAGGAGGGCGCGCGCATGTCGGTCGAGGCATCCGGCCCGCCGCCCGCCTATGCGCCCAAGATCGAGGCGCTGGTCGAGGAAGACTATGACGACGTCCCCGAGGAGATCGAGGACGAGGAGGATGAGGAAGAGGTCGTCGAGGCCGAGGCGGAGCCGCGTCGCGAGGGCGGTCGCCGGTCGGAACAGCGCGAGGAGCGCAGCGATGACGACGGCGAAGGCCGTCGGGGTCGCCGCCGCCGTCGGCGCGGGCGTCGCGGTCGCAAGGACGAGAATGGCGAGACGTCGCAGGACGAAGCCGCGCTCGACACCGAGTCGGTCGACGGCGAAGCCGAAGCCGAGCCGGTCGAGGCCGATGCCGAAGCCGATGGCGACGCCGAAGCACCGGTCGAGTCGGGCGAGCGTGCCGAGGGCGAGGGTCGCCGTCGCCGCGGCCGTCGCGGTCGCCGCGGTGGCCGTCGTCAGGACGCCGCCGGTGACGTCGTCGCGACGGAGGAGGCCGACGGTGGCGCCGAAGCCGATCTGCCGCCGGCCGATCTCGAGCCGATCGTCGAGGCGGCGGATGCCGGCCCGGTGATCACCGGCCTCGATGCGCCCGAGCCCGCCGCCGCCGAGGATGCGACGCCGGTCGAAGCGCCCAAGACGCGCCGCCGTCCGCGTGCCCGTGCCGCCGCTCCGGCCGCCGAGAGCGTCGAGACGACGGCGGTCGCCGAGCCGGTCGAGGCGGCGCCGGCCGAGCCGGCCGAGCCGCTCGCCGAAGCCAAGCCGAAGCGCACGCGCAAGAAGAAGGTCGACGCGCCGGTCGCCGAGGCGGCAGAGCCGGCCCCCGTCGCCGAGGTGGCTTCCGAGGAGAAGCCGAAGCGTCGCCGCACCCGCAAGGCGGCGACCGAAGAGGCCGCACCGGCGATCGAGACGGCCGCGCCCGCCCCGGCCGAACCCGAAGCCGCCGCAGAGCCTGCGGAAGCGGACGACGCCGCGACCGACGCCGGTGGCGAGACCCCGCGCCGCGGCTGGTGGCAGCGCACCTTCGGCGCCTGAGCCCTGCCCCTTCCCCGTCCGCGCGCCGGACGGGGAAGGAACCCGGCGAACGTCTTGACTTCGCTATATAATGTCTGAATTGGACACAATGGCTGCCGCGGTATACGATCCTGCGGCATGTTCCAGTCGCCCCCTGTCGCCGACCGCCCCCGCATGGTCGTCCGGTCGGCCGCCGTCCTGCTCGTCTATGTCGTGGCGATCGCGCTCTTCTGCCGGTCTGCGCTGGTCAGCGGTTTCGATCTGGGCTTCGGCGAGCGCGGCGATGCGATCATCGAAATCGCAATCCTCGAACATTGGCGCAACGTTCTCGCCGGTGTCGCCGCCTGGGACACCAGCTTCTACTTCCATCCCTATCACGCGACGCTCGGCTATAACGACGGCTATCTGCTGTATGGACTCGTCTACAGCGGCTGGCGGCTGATCGCCGACCCGTTCCACGCCGACACGCTCAACATCCTCACCTTCAAGACGATCGGCTTCGCTGCGGCGTACGCCCTCGTCGCGCGCAGTCTCGGCTGGGGGCAACGCACCGGGCTGGCGGTGGCGCTGCTCTGGACGGTCGCGAGCAATATCACGCTGCAAGCGGTCCATGCCCAGTTGCAGAGCGTCGCCTTGCAGCCCGTCGCGATGATGCTCGCGATCGCCACCGTCCGCGCCGAGCAGGCCGGTCGGCTGACGCGCGCCCGGTTCGCCGCTATGGGGCTCGCGCTGCTGCTCGCCGCATGGCTGCTCACCTCTTATTACATGGCGTGGTTCACGCTCTTCTCCGCCTGTCTCTATTGCGCCTGCTGGGCGGTGGTGACGCGGACATGGCGGCCCGGTGACTGGATCGCCCTGCTCCGCCGGCATGCCGGGACGATCCTCGCCGGTGTGGCGACGTTCGCGGTCGCGATCCTGCCCTTCCTGCGGCTGTACCTGCCCAAGGTGCGCGAGACGGGCGGCGAGGCGGTCGACGACATGCTCGGCTATCTGGTGACGCCGGTGATCGACATGATCAACGTCGGTCCGGGCAATATCGTCTGGGGATGGCTGTTCCTGCCCCTGTTCGCGCTCGTCCACCGCCTGCTTCCCGACGATCCGGCCCTCCCCGGCCGTGTGCTCGGCGGCGAACATGAGGCGGGGTTTCCGCTGCTGTTCTGCGCGCTGGCGCTGCTCGCCGCATGGCGGATCGTCGCGACGCGGCGGATCGACGGCTGCCGTCCGGCGCCTGCGACGCTGCGCGCCTTCGCACTGGCGATGATCGTCGCCTGGCTGTTGACGATACAACTCTGGAAGGCCTCGCCGTGGCTGCTGGTCTTCCACCTCGTCCCCGGCGCCAAGGGCCTGCGGACGATCTCGCGCTACCAATTGTGGCTGACGCTGCCCTTGCTGCTGATCGCCGCCGCGGTCTGGCGGCAGCGGGCGCGACGGCTGTTCCGCCGCCGGCCGTGGCTCGCGGCAGGGCTCGCCGCGCTGCTCGTCGCCGAGAATCTCAGCGCCGAGACGCCGGCGCAGCTCAGCCGCGCCGAGCAGCGCGCCGCGCTGATGCATATCTCGCCGCCACCCCCCGGTTGCGCCAGCTTCTACGTCGTCGCCACCCGCCCGACCGAGCCGCTCTACATCAGCCGCGAGCTGCACGCCCGCTACCCGCACAATGTCGATGCGATGCTGCTCGCCGAACTGTGGCGGGTGCCGACGATCAACGGTTTCTCGACCTTCAACCCGCCCGACTGGGATTTCGCGGAGCCGCGCGCCGCCGATTACGACGCGCGGGTCCGCCGCTATGCGCAGCGCCATCGCCTGCGCGGGCTCTGCCGGCTCGACGTTCGTGCGCGGCCGCCCTGGTCGCGGGTTACACCTTGACCAGCATCTTGCCGGTATTGCCGCCCGAGAAGAGGCCGAGGAACGCCTCTGGCATATGGTCGAGGCCGTCGATCACCGTCTCGTGACGCTTGAGCCGGTCTTCCTTGAGCCAGCCGCCCATGTCGCGATAGAAATCGGCGGCACGATCGGTGAAGTCGCTGACGATGAAGCCCTGGATGCGGATGCGATTGCCGATCAGACGGGCGAGGTAGCGCAATGCGGTCGGCTTGCTGCTGTTGTAGACGTCGATCATCCCGCAGATCGCGAAGCGCGCGCGGAGATTGGCGTGCGCCAGCGCCGCATCGAGATGATCGCCGCCGACATTGTCGAAATAGACGTCGATGCCGTTGCGCGCGACTTCGCCAAGCGCCTTCACCACCGGCGTGCCGCTCTTATAGTCGATCACCGCATCCGCGCCGAGCGACTGGACCCAGGCGCATTTCTCCGCGCCGCCGGCCGAGCCGATGACGTGACAGCCCTTGGCCTTGGCGATCTGCACCACCGTCGATCCGACCGCACCCGCCGCGGCGGAGACGAAGACGGTATCGCCCTCCTTCGCCTGCGCGACCTCGAGCAGCCCGAAATACGCGGTCATCCCCGGCATGCCGAGCTGGCCGAGAAAGGCCTGCGGATCGACGTCGAGCTCGGGCAGCGGCTGGACCTGCGACTCGGGCAGCACCGCCTCGTCGCGCCAGCCGGCGAAATGCTGGACGGCATCGCCGGGCTTGAACCGCTCCGACCGGCTTTCGGTGACCGTGCCGATCGCACCGCCTTCCATCGGCTTGCCGAGCGCGAACGGCGGCGTGTAGCTTTTCACGTCGTTCATCCGGCCGCGCATATAGGGATCGACCGACAGCCATTGATTGGCGATGCGCACCTCGCCCTCGGCAAGATCGCGCTGCGGCAGGTCGATCAGGGCGAAATGCTCGTCGCTCGGCAGCCCCTCGGGCCGGGAAGTCAGGCTCCATGCACGTGCCATCGTATCAATCTCCGTTGCTGGTGATGAAGGGGGATCGGGTTGCGCCGATCCCCTGTCCACCGCAACGCAAAAGGCCCGGGACATGCCCGGGCCTTCGCGTGACGGTCGCTCGGGCTCAGTAGGTGCCCGAGAAGCTCTTGTTGAGCGTCTTGCCGTCGCCGTCGGTGCTGCTCGTGCTGGTGCTCGTGCTGCCCGTGGCGGTCGACTGCGTGTTCGACGTCGGGTTGGACGATCGCGTATTCGCATAGGGCTCGCGACGCGACTGGTCCTCGCCGAACATCGCCTGGCTACGCTCCTCGTCGCGCCACGCTTTCTTCGCCTCGGCAGCGGTCTTGCTCAGCGTCACCTTGCCATCGACGCTCTGCAGCCAGTTCGACGGGATCGAATGGTGGCGGCCGCCGGCATCGACATCGTTCTTGGTCAGGATGATGCGATCGCCGCGCACCTTGTCGACGGTGCCGACATGCTCGCCGTCCGAGCCGACGACGTCCATATGCTCCTCGACCTTGTTGAGCGAGTCACGCTGCGTCTGACGGTTCGAACGCCACGAGCTGAACTCGTTTTCGAACTTGGTACGGTTTTCCTGGCGATACTCGTGGTAATCGCGGTCGAGCGCGTCGATCTGGCCACGGCGCCAGCTATGATAATCGTTGTCGCGATCATGATTGGCTTGCTGATCCTGGCGCGAATCGAACTCGCGGCGACGCTCGGCGTCCTCGTCCCCGAACCACGAGCGGACCTCGTCCCCGGCACGCGCGAGGAAGCCGCGGTCTTCGTAATCATAGCCCTGCGGCTGGCGGCCATAGCCCTGCTGACCGCGGCCGGCGGCGTTGCGGTTGCGATCGCGGTAATTGTCGTCGTCGTCGTGACGGTGCGACCCGAAATCCTCGAACCGGCGGCTGCCGCTGCCGTAGCTGCCGTGATATTCCTGCTCGCTGCCGCGATACTGGCCCGCATCGGCGCCGTAGCGGTTGCGATTGTCGGAGCGATCCTGGCCGTAGCGGTCGTCCTGGCCGTAGCTGCTGCGCCCGTAGTTGCTGCGACCATAGTCGTTGCCCGAGGCGCCATAGCCGCCGCGTCCGCCCTCATAGCCGCGATCACCGTCATAGCCGCGCCCGCCGCCATAGGACTGGTCGCGCTGGCCGTACCGCTGGTTGCCATAGTCGCGTGCGCCATAGTCCTGACGATCGTTCCGGCCGTCATTGCCGTACCGCCCCGCGGCCTGATAGTCGCGTGCGCTCGAATAGGTGTAATCGCGGCCGTAGCCCTGATTGCCGCCGCTGTTGTAATCGTCGCCGTGCGCGTCGCCTCGGGTATTGCGTTCGTAGACCATGATCGTCTCCTTCGACAAAAGCTCCTGCGGGTGCCGACCGCGTCGTTGCTGCGCGACCGTGCTCCTAATCGAAATAAAGATTAAAATGGCCCTTCGTTCCGACTGTTAGCGCCGCGTAACGGCTTTGCGTCGCAACCAGCCATCGGCCTGCCGCAGCATCGGAAACGCGGGCGCCCACACGCCCCGGGGGATTTTTTGGCAGCAGGCGCAAGCGGCTGTTGCATCGCCCGGATCGTGCGGCTAATGGCGTCGCTCTCGGGCTGGTCCCGAGCCGGGGTGCGGGGCTGTAGCTCAGATGGGAGAGCGCTGCAATCGCACTGCAGAGGTCAGGGGTTCGATTCCCCTCAGCTCCACCACCGCACCCCCATCTTCCGCCTTGTGCTTCCATCGCCGCCGCTGAGACGTTCTGCGTGCGATGACCGATCCGATCCCCGCCGCGACACTGATCCTGCTGCGCGACCGCGACGCCGCGCCGCCCGACGTGCTGATGGTCGAACGCGCGCGTGCGCTGGCGTTTGCCGGAGGCGCGATGGTGTTTCCCGGCGGGCGGATCGATCCGGGCGACGTGGCGCTGGCCGCGGCGATCGATGCGGGCGCGGACGGCGCGGCGCGGATCGCGGCGATCCGCGAGACGATCGAGGAGGCGGGGCTGGCGATCGGGCTCGATCCGCCCCCCTCGCCCGCCGTGGTCAAGACGATCCGCCGCCGCCTGCATGGCGGCGAGCCGTTCGGCGCGATCCTCTCCGACTATGGCATCGCGCTCGATCTCGCGGCGCTGGTGCCGTTCGCGCGCTGGTTGCCCGATCACGTACCGGTGCGCGTCTTCGACACCCTGTTCTTCCTGGCCCGCGCGCCCGCCGATGCGACGGCGAGCGCCGATGCCACCGAGACGGTGCGGCTGTGCTGGAGCAGCGCGGCGGCGGTGTTGCGCGAGGCGGATGCGGGCGCGGTGACGCTGATCTATCCGACGCGGCGGACGCTCGAACGGCTTGCTCTGTTCGCCGATTACGATGCCGCGGTTGCGCAGGCGCGGCGCCACCCGGTCCGCACCATCACGCCCTTCGTCGAGACGCGCGACGGTCAGGACTGGCTCTGCATTCCGGACGATTACGGCTATCCGGTCACCGCAGAGCCCGTCTCGCAGGTGCAGCGCGGCTGATGCGGGCGCTGCGCCGGCTGATCGGCGGCCTCGCGCTCCTCGTCGCGCTCGCCGCCGCGGCGCTGCTGCTGTGGGGGCTGCTGCGCGGGCGGTCGGAGGATCTGCCGTGGACGCCGCTCGATCTCGCCGCGCCGGTCGGGCTGTCGACGGGGCGCAAGCTCACCGCGCTGACGCGTGACTTTCCGCTATGCCGCGCGCTGCTCGACCAGGCGGGGGTGCGGTATCGGGTGCTGCCGCCGCGTGAGGAGGGGCGGTGCGGCTATCGCGACGGGGTGCGCTTCGCCGACGGGGGCGCGCGCGCGATCGACTATCGCCCGGCGGGGCTCGGCATCGCCTGCCCGGTCGCCGCGGCGCTGTCCGTATGGGAGTGGCAGGTGGTGCAACCCGCCGCGCAGCGCCGCTTCGGCAGCCGCGTCGTCGCGATTGACCATTTCGGCAGCTATGCGTGCCGGCGCATCTATGGCCGCGACGCCGGGACGTGGAGCGAACATGCCACCGCCGACGCGGTCGATATCGCCGGCTTCCGCCTCGCCGACGGCCGCCGCATCACCGTCGCGCGGGACTGGCGCGGCGACGGCGATGATGCGGCCTTCCTGCACGAGGTGCGCGACGGCGCCTGCCGGCTGTTCGCGACGACGCTGTCCCCCGACTATAACGCCGCGCATCACGACCATCTGCACCTCGATCAGGCCGACCGCACCGCCGGCTGGCGCGCCTGTCGGTGACGCCGCCGCCGCCGTGATCAGTGCGGCGCGGCGGCCGATCCCGTGTCGACCTTCTCGACCCAGTGCGGGAAGAACGCCGGCTTGCGGTTCGACCAGCCCGAGGCGGTCGCCGCCGCTTCGCTGATCGACTGGAGCAGCTTGCGGCGCAGCTCCGGGTGGAGGTGCGGCAGCGCCGCCGCGGCGCAGAAGGCGCTCGGCAGCCACGGCCGCGCCGCCGCGCCGATCAGCCGCTCGTAGAGGAAGCGGAACGCGGAAAAGCTGGTCAGCCGCCCCTGCCCCAGATCGAAGCCGACCAACGTCACCAGCGGCGCGAGGAACGGCTCGACCGCGGCGAGATCGGCGTCATCCGGCACCAGCAGCCGCAGATCGGGGAGTGCCCGATACAGTCGCGCCTGCGCGCGGATGCTCGCCGCCTCGACCACGTCGCGCGACCAGCGCACCATCGCGTCGTCGCGATCGAGCCCGATATCGAGGCTGCGCCGGATATAGCGCTGCGTCGAGCTGGGAAAGCTCGCGAATTCCTTCATCTCGGCCAGCGTCATCGCGCCTTCCGCCGGTCTGTTCTTGGCACCCATGTCGTCACCCCACCCGCCAGAGAAGTCGGCACGATCCTCGCTCATGTTGGTTAACAACATCCTGAACGTGGGACGCCCCGCGTCACAAAAGCATCATGAAAGCTGCTGCGGCGCAACATAGATTGCGACGAGCGGAGTGATTTTGGTCGCAAACGTCGCAGGATAGCCGGATCGCCCATAGCAAGACGGCGGCCCCTCGCGGAACCGCCGTCTTTATCCAATCCGATCGGCGCGTGCGTTACCGGTTGCGCTCGGCCTCTTCGTCGAAGCCCGACGAGGGCGCCGGATCGCGATCGTGACCGGGCTGCGTCATCGAGGGCGGATCGCTCGCATCCATCGATTCGTCGAGACCGGCATCGAGCCGGGCGTCGGCGCTGTCTGGGTTCTTCTCGAGCCGCTTGTTGATCGACTTGTCCTGGCCGGCATCCTGGCGCGGGTCACGCTCCTGGTTGCTGGCGTTCGGCGCGACCGACAGGCTGTCGAGAGCCTTTTCGTCAATTCCGGTCATGATGACACCCTCCTGAGTTTACCAACCAGCAACGTTCGCCCGCGCCGTTCCGTTCCTGCCGGTCAGTCACGCCGCGGTGACCCGGACCGTCTGATTGACGAACTGCGCGATGCCGAACACCGTCATGAAGGCGATGTCGGTCGCGTCGCGGCCCACGCAGACGCGCGCGATCGTCTCGGCGGGCGCCATCCGCGTCGCATCGACGAGCCGCCACGCGCCGTCGAGCCACAGTTCGGCGACCGCATGGAAGTCCGGCGGATCGACGCCGGGTGCGTAGGCGGCGACGCAGCGGGCCGGGATCTCGCCCGCCCGCGCCAAGGCGACGAGCAGATGCGCGTAATCCCGGCAGACGCCCGACCGGCTGGCGAAGGTATCGATCGCGGTCGTCTCGCCGCTGCTGGTATTGGCGCGATAGTCGAGCGACTCCGCCACCCAGTCGGCGAGCGCCGTGGCAAGCGCGCCGCCGCCCATGCCGCCGAAGCGACGGCGGACGAAGCCTTCGAGCCGGTCCGACTGGCAATAGCGGCTCGGCAGCAGATAGGGGATGAGCGCGCCGTCGAGCGCGCGCGCCGGCGTCGCCGGCAGGCTGGCGAGATCGACCGGCGCGCGCGTCACCTCGACCTCCGCCCGATAATGCGCCTTGAGCCAGCCGTCGGCGCGGATCCAGCAGCGCTGGCCGATCCCCTCCTCGCCCCGCACCGCCACCACCGGCGTGTCGCTCCACACGGTCAGCGATTCGGAAACGATCCGCTGGTCGGGCATCGCCGCCGCCTCGATCTGCAACAGCACGTCGCTTGGCGGGCCGAGGATGGCATAATCGAGCGCGACGTCGATCGAGAGGCGCATCGGCCTATTCCTTCACACGAAAAAGCCCGGCGGCCGTGGCCACCGGGCTCGTTGAACCAGACGGAGGTCCGGTCGGATCAGTTGCGCTGCGAACCGAAGAGACGCAGCACGAAGAGGAACATGTTGATGAAGTCGAGGTAGAGCGACAGCGCCGACATGACCACGGCCTTGCCGACCATGTTGGTGCCCGCGACCTGGAAATACAGGCTCTTGGTGCGCTGCGTATCGTAAGCGGTGAGGCCCGCGAACAGCAGCACGCCGACGATGCTGATCACCAGATTGAGCACGCTCGACTGAAGGAACAGGTTGATCAGGCTGGCGACGATCACGCCGACGAGGCCGATGATCAGGAAGGTGCCGAATGCCGACAGATCCTTCTTGGTCGTATAGCCATAGAGGCTGAGACCGGCGAAGCCCGCTGCGGTCGAGAAGAACGCGCCGGCGATCGACGTCCCGCTATAGACGAGGAAGATCGTCGACAGCGACAGGCCCATCAGCACCGCGAACGCCCAGAACAGCATCTGCAGCGTCGAGGTCTGCATCCGCCCCTGCCCGAAGCTCATCGCGAAGACGACGCCGAGCGGCGCGAACATCAGCACGTAGCGCAGCAAGCCGCCGCCCATGAACACTTGGGCCGCGGGCGACGAGGCCCCGCCCCAGGCGAACAGCAGCGCGACGATGCCCGTCAGCAGCACGCCCGAGCCCATGTAATTATAGACCGACAGCATGTACGAGCGCAGACCCGCGTCATAGGCACCGCTGCGCGCTGTGTCGGTGCGCGTGGCCCCGAACGGCGCGGCGCTCGGCCGGGGGTCAGACCAGTTAGCCATGGTATCCAAAACTCCTTTACCGACCACATGCCGGATGACCGAAATATCGGCCTGCCGTGGTCCCATTTCAAGCGAAACCGGCTAAGTCCCGGTTCCAAAGCAACAGAACTTTACAAAGAGGCGTTACCCTCGCCATGCGTCTGTTCGTCGCGCTCCGCCCGCCCGCCGCGATCCGCGATTCGCTGCTCGACGCGATGGACGGCGTACTCGCCGCGCGCTGGCAGGACGATGCGCAATTGCACTGCACGTTGCGCTTCCTCGGCGATGTCGACCGGCCGCAGGCGGAGGATGTCGCCGCGGCGCTCGCCGCGCTCTATGCGCCGGCGCCCTGCGTCCGGCTGCACAGCGTCGGCCAGTTCGCGCACAAGGGGCGAACCGATACCTTGTGGGCGGGGCTCGCCCCGACCGCGGCGCTGCACCACCTCGCCCGCAAGGTCGAACAGGCGTGCACGCGCGCCGGCCTTGCGCCCGAGCGGCGCGCCTATCTGCCGCACGTCACGCTCGCCCGGCTGCCGCGCAGCGCCGGTGCCGCGCCGGAGATCGATGCCTGGCTGGCGCGCCACGCCGCGCTCGCCAGCGATGCCTTCGTGCTGCCGCATCTCATCCTCTACCAGAGCCATCTCGGCCACGGCGGCGCGCTGTACGAGCCGGTGATGCGCTGGCCCCTTGCGCCGCCGGCGGAACCGCCGCAGGTCCTGCCGGTTCGTTCGGAAACCTCGGGAGACCCTTGATGCGCGTTATCCTCGTCCTTGCCGGCCTGTCGTCGCTCGCGCTTGCCGCCTGCGCGCAGAAAGACCCGGTCGCCGTCGGCAGCGCCATCTCGGGCGGCGCCCGTGCCACCGCGAGCCTGCGCACCGCCAACGGCCTCGACGCCGGCCACGCCAATGTTGCCGAGGTCGCCGGCGGCCTGCGCTACACCGTCGACGTCAAGGGCCTGCCGGCGGGGACGCATGGCGCGCATATCCACACCACCGGCCGCTGCGACGCGCCCGACTTCACCACCGCGGGCGGCCATTGGAACCCGACGTCCGCGAAGCACGGTAGCATGAACCCGCAGGGGCCGCATGAGGGCGACCTGCCCAATCTGATCGTCGGCACCGACGGCCGCGGCACGCTCGGCGTGACGGTGCCGGGCGCGACCATGGCGGGGCTGCTCGACGCGGATGGCGCCGCGATCGTCATCCATGCCGGCGCCGACGATCTGATGACCGATCCGTCGGGCAACAGCGGCGGCCGTATCGCCTGCGGCGTCTTCACCGCCGCCTGATCGACGCGGCGGCGGGTCATTCCACCGCCGCCGCCCTCGCCTCGCGCGTCGCCTCCGCGGCCGGCACCAGCCGGTAGGCGGCGACCGCGCAGGCGACCGTCACCGGAACGACGGCGAGCAGCGACAGCATTCCGATCGACAGGCTGCCCGACAGCGTCGAGATCCGCCCTGCCGCATAGGGACCGAGCGCGAGGCCGAGCAGCGTCGTGCCGATGAAGAAGGTCGCGGTCGCCGCACCGCGCATCCGCGGCAGCACGAGGTCCTGCGTCGTCGCCGCCGCCGCGCCGAGCGCGCCGCTCGCGGTCAGCCCGGCGAGGAACAGGCTGGGATAGAACATCCACACGTCGCCCGCGGTGAAGGCACCGATCAGGAACGGCACCGGCAGCGTCGCGCCGGCGAGGACGACGATCAGCCGCCCCGCCGGATTGCGCCGCCGCAGCCGGTCGGCGACCAGCCCGCCGATCGTCACGCCGAGGAAGCCGGCGAGCGCCCCGCTGCTGCCCAGCCACAGCCCGGCATGCGCCGGCGTCTCGCCGAGCACACGCAGCGCGTAGGGCGCGGCCCAGAAATTGGCGGCATAAGCGAGGAAGGCGATCAGCCCGTACGCCACCACGGTGCAGACGAACGCCGGCGTGCCGACGATCAGCGCAAAGGTCGCCGGATCGCGCCGCCGCAGCGCGCTGCCCCAGGAGAAGACCGCATAGACGCCGGTGCCGACCGCGATCCACTGCGGCGCCGGCTCGCCCAGCGCGATCAGCAGCGTCACCAGCGCCGCCACCCCGGCCAGCGCGGCGAGATTGACGAACAGCGCGCGCGCCCCGCCCTGCCACGCACCGATCAGCGTCAGCGGCGGCAGGATGGTGAGCAGCTCGGCGGCGAAGGCGCGAAACGGCGCGGGATGCGGCGGCGGTGCGGGCAGCCCCTCGACCAGCCCGCGTACCGGCTCCCGCAGCGTCGCGATCCACAACGCGACGAGCAACCCCGGCAGGCCGACCACGAGGAACGCCGCCTGCCAGCCGACCAGCCCGAGCGGGCCGCCGGCCGGAAAGGCGCGGTTCCAGTTCTGCACGACCATCCCGCCGAGAAACAGCGACACGCCGCCGCCAACGTACAGGCCCGCCGAATAGATCGACAGAGCGGTCGCCCGCAGCCGTTTGGGGAAATGGTCCGAGATCAGCGAATAGGCGGCGGGCGATGCCGTGGCCTCGCCGACCCCGACACCGATCCGCGCCGCGGCAAGCTCGCCCCCGGTCCGCGAGAAACCCGACAGCGCGGTCATCGCCGACCATAAGGCGAGCCCCACCGTCATCAGCCGCACCCGATGCCAGGCGTCGGCGAGCCGCCCGAGCGGGATGCCGAACAGCGCGTAGAAGACGCCGAATGCGGTGCCGTAGAGGAAGCCGAGATCCTCGTCCTTGAGCCGCAGGTCGCGTTTGATCTCCTCGGCGAGGATGGCGATCACCTGCCGGTCGATGAAATTGAGGACATAGACGACGAACAGGATGCCGAGCACGTACCAGGCATAAGGCGACGCCCGCTGTTCGCCTGCCCCCGCCGTCGCCTCGGCCATCGCCATCCCCTCGCCTTGCCGGCTCACGCTAGCAGAGGCGTGGCGGGAAGACGATACCCGATGCTCTAAACCGGCCGGACGCGGTCGGCGGGCGGGTTAGGGATGCACGCGGAAGCGCAGAGGACGCAGAGAGAATGGGGTGAAGCGTCCGTGCAGCATCGGCGAGGAGAGGAAGCGCCCGCAGCACACCTCTGCGCCCCCCGCGCCTCTGCGCGACAACATTCGTCGCGGTGCTAAGCGCGCCGTCGCTGCCGCGTGCCGCGCTCAAGCCGGTCGAGCAGCGATTCGATCGATGGCACTTCCGCAGGCGCAGGCGCGGGTGCGGGTGCGGGTGCGGGTGCGGGTGCGGGTGCGGGAGATGCAGCGGGGGCTTCGACTATCGGCTCAGCGACAGGTTCGGTGATGGCCGGCGCGGCTTCGACACTCTCTTCGTCTTCCGGCTTCACCTCAGGCTCAGGCTCAGGCTCAGGCTCAGGCTCGACCGCCACCGGCTCCGGCTCCACGACCGACACCGGCGGGCGGAGCGGCATCACCGGGCGGACGGGTTCGCGCGGCACGTCGGGCAGCGCGCCGGGGTGATAGGCGGCAAGCGGCTGGTTGAGATCGACCGGGATCGATTGCACCACCGGCGGCTCGCCCGCCTCCGTCTCGTCCGCAGCGGCCGGCGGCGTCGGCGGCGGCAGCGGCGTACCGAGATCGGCCGCCGACATCGGCCGGCGCGCCGGCGCATCGGGATGCGCGTCGGCGCGGCGCAGCACCGGCACGCCGGTGTCCGCCGCAGCCGTGCGCGCGAACAGACCACCCGCGCCGAACAACAGGAACAGCGCCGACCAGACCACCGCCGCGGTGACCAGCCCGCCGCCGAGCGCGAGCAGCGCACGCGCCGTCGCGCCGAGCGGCGGCGCGGCGGCGGCGATCAGCGCCGGCATGCCGCTCTGCCATACCCAATCCTCCAGCACGGTCTGCGGCACGAGCAGGAAGAGCGCCGCCACCGCGATGCCGCCGGCGATGCCGCCGGTCGGCGCGATCCAGGCGGTGGAGCGTGCTGTCATCGATTGGCCGGGGAACGCTGCCATGATCCATCCACTGTCGCGGCCATGGTCAGCCGCTGGTAAATTGGTTCGTAACGACCAATGTTTGACGACCAGTTACGCTCCTGTTCGACGAAGGCGCGCGCCGCCGTCCGCCGCCGCGCCCAGCCGCTGCGATCGGCGAGCAGCCCGGCGAGCGCTGCCGCGATACCCGCCGGATCGTCGGCGGGAAAGAGCGTGCCGGTGACGCCGTCGCGGATCAGCTCGCGATGCCCGCCGACGTCGGACGCCGCGACCAGCTTGCCCTGCGCCATCGCCTCGAGCGGCTTGAGCGGCGTCACCAGATCGGTGAGCCGCATCGCCTTGCGCGGATAGGCGAGCACGTCGACCAGCGCATAATAGCGCTCCACCTCGGTATGTGGCACCCGGCCGACGAAGCGGATCGCCGCCGCCACCGGCGACGCCGCCGCCTGCGCGCGCAGCGCCGCCTCCATCGGCCCGCCGCCGACGAGCAGCAGCCGCGCCTTGGGCCGTGTCGCGACCAGCGCCGGCATCGCCGCGATGAGATCGTCGAGCCCTTCATAATCGTAGAAGCTGCCGATGAAGCCGATCGTCTCGGCATCGCCGAGCCCGAGACTGTCGGCGAGCGCGGCGTCGCGCGCGGCGGGCTCACCGAACAGGTCGAGATCGACACCATTGGGCGAGACGACGATCTTCTCGCGGTCGATGCCGCGTGCGATCAGGTCGTCGCGCAGCCCGTCGCAGATCACCGCCACCGCATCGGCGCGCTGCACCGCCCAGCTTTCGAGCGCCCGCGTCGCGCGATAGCGTGCCGAGCCCTCGCGCCCGGTACCGTTGCCGACCGCGGCGTCCTCCCAAAAGGCGCGTATCTCATAGACCAGCGGCAGGCCGCGCTGCCGGGCGACGCGCAACGCGGCGAGCGCGCCGAGCACCGGCGAATGGGCGTGCAGGATATCCGGCCGGAAGGCATCCACCGCCGCCGCGATCCGCCGCGCGAAGGCGGCGATCCCCGCCACCTCGCCGACCAGCCCCGCCGGGCGCTTCGCCAGCGTGCGGTGGAAGGTCAACTCGTCGACCGACTCGACCGCATCGGCCACCGCCCCCTGCCGCGGCCCGGTCACCGCCGCCACCTGCCACCCGCGCGCCTCCTGCGCCTTGAGGATCGCGCGGGTGCGGAAGGTATAGCCGCTCTGCAGCGGCAGGCCGTGATCGAGGACATGGAGGATGCGCATCGCGCCGCCTTATGCCACGCGGGTTTAAGGACGCGTCAATCGCGGCGACGCGCGGGACTTAACGTGACATCAACCCGGTGCGCCGCATAGGCTGCGGCCATGCGGACCGGCGCCCTTCGATGATCGACAATCTGTCGCTGGCGATCACCCATGCGCTGATGCTGCTCGCCGCTTGGCTGCTGCTCAAACGGCCGGACCTCGATTCGGAATCGCCAGCGCCGCGTCACTGGCGCGCACGCGGGCGCGGCGCGACTCCGCCGCCGCCGCAGGATCTGCCGCCCGGTGCGTGACCTCGTCTTCGTCGCCTTTCTCGCCGCGATCTTCGGCATGGGGCTGCGGCGGCCGTTCCTGCTCGTGCTCGCCTATGTCTATATCGACATCGTCTCGCCGCAGCGGCTGACCTACATCCTGCTCAACAGCGTGCCGATCTCGCTGATCGCGGTGGCGCTGGCGGTCGGCGGCTGGCTGCTGATCGACGACAAGAGCGACAGCCGGTTCGCGCCTCGGCAGGGGCTGATCGTGCTGCTGCTGCTCTACTGTTGGGCGACCACGGCCGGCGCCGATTTCCCACACGACGCCAAGGACAAATGGGACTGGGTGTGGAAATGCCTCGCCTTTGCCGCCTTCCTGCCGCTGACGCTGCGGACGCGGCTGCGCATCGAGGCGCTGCTGCTGTTCATGATCCTGTCCGCCGCGTCGATCATCATCGTCGGCGGGATCAAGACCGCGGCGGGCGGTGGCGGCTATGGCCAGCTCGACCTGATGGTCAACAACAATTCGGGGCTGTACGAGGGCAGCACCATCTCCACCGTCGCGGTGGCGATCGTGCCGCTGATCGTCTGGTTCATGCGCCACGGCACGATCTTCCCGCCCGACTGGAAGGTGAAGGGCTTTTGCCTGTGCCTGGTTTTCGCCTGCCTGCTGATCCCGGTCGGCACGTCGACGCGGACCGGGCTGCTCTGCATCCTGCTCGTCGCGGCGCTCTCGTTGCGCAACACGCAGCGCAAGCTGCTCTACCTCGCGATGATCGGCGCCGCCGGCTTGCTCGCGGTGCCGTTCCTGCCGGCGAGCTTCACGCAGCGGATGAGCACGATCAAGAGCCATGACGCCGACGAATCCGCCTCGACCCGGATCGCGGTGTGGCAGTGGACGATCGACTATGCCAAGACCCACCCGTTCGGCGGCGGCTTCGACGCCTATCGCGGCAACCATATCCGCTACGAGATCCGCAAGACCGACGGCAGCGGCGCCGACCCCGGCATCACCGACCAGGCGATCACCGACAAGGCGCGCGGCTATCACAGCGCCTATTTCGAGATGCTCGGCGAACAGGGTTATCCGGGGCTGTTGCTGTGGCTGAGCATCAGCGTGATCGGGCTGGTCCGGATGGAGGTGCTGCGCCGCCGCTACCGCGATCCGGCGGGCGAGTTCGGCTGGGCGGGGCCGCTGGCGGCGGCGTTGCAGACCGCGCATCTCGTCTATCTGCTCGGCGCGGCGTTCATCGCCATCGCCTTCCAGCCCTTCGTCTACATGCTGATCGGGGCGCAGATCGGCCTCGATTCCTATCTGTCGCGGCGGCGCGCGGAAGCGGGGCAGACGCCGATGCGGCGGCCGCGCCCGGTGGCGGCGTGAGCGACGCGATGGCGGGCCGCGATCGGCTTGGGGTACCCGTGCTCCTGCGAACGCAGGCGCCCAGGGTTGCGGGCGTGACGCGCCGTTGCGCGGCGTGGCTGCGGATTGATGCTCGCGCGGGACCACGGCGACACCCCTGCCGTCATGCCGGACGTGGTCCGGCATCCACGGTTCAGCAGGAGCCAGAGCCGTCAGATTTGCGGCACGGTGGACCCCGGACCAAATCCGGGGTGACGGCGTGGTTCGGGCCCGGTCGAGACGGCCGCGGCGCTCGCGCATGTACGGCGATATGGGATAAGCATCGTCGGCGATTATCCCGGCGCCGCCGCCTTGTCCGTGATGCCGGCCCTGCGCTCCGCAACGCCGTCGCATGACCGAGCTGCGCGCGCTCACCAGCCTGCGCGGGATCGCGGCGTGGCTGGTCGTCCTCTACCATATCCGCGGCGGAATCGCCGGTCTGCCCGCTGCCGGCGAGCGCCTCCTCGCCAAAGGCTATTTGGCGGTCGACGTGTTCTTCCTGCTGTCGGGCTTCGTCATCTGGCTGACCTGGCATGCGCGGCTCGCTGCGCCGGGCGCGGTGGCGCGGTTCCTGCGCAAGCGGGTGGCGCGGATCTGGCCGTTGCACGCGGTGATGCTCGCCGCGGCGGTGGCGCTCGCGCTCTTGTTGCGCGCGACCGGGCGCAGCGACCCTGCCTTTCCGTTCGCCGAGCTGCCGCTGCACCTGCTGCTCGTCCAGAATTGGGGGCTGACCGACCGGCTGCACTGGAATGATCCCGCATGGTCGATCAGCTGCGAACTTGCCGCCTATCTGCTCTTCCCGCTGCTGGTGCGGGCGATCGACTGGCGGCGGGTGCCGCTGGCCGCGCTCTGTGCGGTCGCCGCGGCGCTGCTGCTCGCGCTGCATGCTGCGATGCGGGGGGCGCCGACGCTCGGCACCGATATTCCGCGCTTCGGGCTGGTCCGCTGCCTCGCCGAATTCGGCGCCGGGACGATCCTCGCGGCGATCTTCCTGCGCCGGCCGCCACTCGTCGCGCCGGTGGCGATCGGCGTGCTCGCCGCCATCGGCTGGGCGCTTGGCGCACCCGAAACGCTCGTCGCGCCGGCGACCTTCGCCGCGTTGCTGCTGGCGCTCGCCCTTACCGCCGGACGTCCGCGCCATCCGTTGGAGGGGCGCCTGCTGCACGGTCTCGGCGAGATCAGCTATGCGACCTATCTCGCGCATTTCCTGCTGTGGAAGGCGTTCCGCATCCCGCTCGCCGCACCGGTGCTCGGGCCGGGGCTGATCGCGGTCTATCTGTTGCTGCTGCTGGTCGTTTCGGTCGTGCTCTACCGGTGGGTCGAGCGTCCGGCGCAGCGCTTCATCAACGGAGCGTCGCTCTAGAGTATCGGGTTCGCGCGGAGGCGCGGAGGGTCAGGTTTCGGAGACGCTTTGCCTCTCCTCAACTGAGTCAAAGCCGCTGAGCGGCACCTCTGCGTCCTCTGCGCGAACCGATACGGGCGAGCAAGGCTCGCCCGCAGGACTTCAGGCGTCCTCGCTTTCCTCTTCCAACTCGTCCGCCAGCGCGTCGAGGATTGCCTGGTTGAACGCCGGGATATCGTCCGGCTTGCGGCTGGTGATGAGGTTGCCGTCGACCACCACAGCCTCGTCGACCACATCGGCGCCGGCGTTCTCCAGATCGGTGCGTACCGACGGCCAGCTCGTCACGCGACGGCCGTCGACCACGTCCGCCTCGACCAGCAGCCACGGCGCGTGGCAGATCGCCGCGACGATCTTGTCGTCTTCCATGAATTCGGTGACGATCTCGATCGCACGCTCCTGCAGGCGCATCTTGTCGGGATTGCCGACGCCGCCCGGCAGCAGCAGCGCGTCGTAATCGTCGGTGTCGACGGCATCGAGCGTCAGCTCGGGGGTGATGCTCTGCCCCTTTTCGCTGTCGTTGATGACGCCGGTGATCGGATCGGTCTTGATCGAGGCCAGCGTGATCTGCACGCCGGCATCGAGCAGCGCCTGACGCGGCTTGAACAATTCGTCCTGTTCGAACCCGTCGGTGGCGAGGATCAGCACGCGCGCTTGGGCAAGGTCAGCCATGTCATGTCTCCTGGGATGCGCGGCACCAACCGCCACCCCGGCCCGACGTTCCCGGAACACTCCGCATGGCCCACGCATTTCCTCTTTCCCCGTCGACGAGGAGCAAAGGGTGGCAGCGCGTCTGGTCTATTGCGACGATTCGAAACCCGGCATCACCCGGCGCAAGATGCGCCACGGCTGGGGCTATTTCGATGCGTCGGGGGCGCGCATCACCGACCGCGACGAGATCGACCGGCTCAATGCGATCGGCCTGCCCCCCGCCTATCGCGACGCCTGGTTCTGCCCCAAAGCCAACGGCCATATCCAGGCGGTCGGCTGGGACGAGAAGGGCCGCAAGCAATATCGCTACCACACCGGCTTCCGCGAGGCGCAGGAGGCGGCGAAATACGAGAAATGCGCCGATTTCGGCCATTGCCTGCCGCGCATTCGCAAGCAGGTGGAGGCCGATCTCGCCAGCCGCGGCCTGACCAAGGACCGCGCCGTCGCCGCGGTCGTCCGCCTGCTCGACATCGGCCATATCCGCGTCGGCAACGAAGCCTATACGCAGGCGAATGCCAGTTATGGCGCGACGACGCTGCGCAAGCGCCATGGCGAGGTGCGCGGCGCGACGCTCAAGCTGCGCTACAAGGGCAAGTCGGGCAAGGAACGCGACATGCGCGTCACCGACAAGCGCCTCGCCGCGGCGGTGCGCAAGATGCAGGACCTCGACGAACAGCATCTCTTCGCCTGGGTCGACGACGATGGCATGGCGCATCCCGTCACCTCGTCCGACGTCAACGACTATATCCGGCGCGTCGGCGGCGGCGACTTCACCGCCAAGCATTTCCGCACCTGGGGCGCGAGCGTCACCGCGTTCGAGGCGCTCGCCCATGCGCAAGCCGACCTCAGCCTCAAGGCGTTGCTCGAGCCGGTCGTCGCGCGGCTCGGCAATACGCCGGCGATCGCGCGCAAGAGCTATGTCCACCCCTCGCTCATCGGCCTCGTCAAACAGGGCCAGAGCGCATTCCGCAAGGCGCTGCGTCTGCCGCGTTCCGCCCGCTACCTCAGCCGCTGCGAACGCGGTCTGATCGCCTTCCTGGAGGCGGGCACCCCCGCGGCGCTGCCGATGCTCAAGGCAGCCGCCTGACAAGGTCGATCATGTCCAATACCACCTCCGCCGCCGCCAAGGCGCCGATCTTCGACGCCGGTTCGGTCCAGAACCAGATCGGCGACTTCTACACCGCCAGCGAGATCTGGCTGCACACCCACTGGCTGCAGATCCTGATCGCCTTCGCGATCGGCACGGTGATCGTGGTCGCGTTGCACGGGCTGCGCCGGCTCGGCCAGAAATTGTGCGGCGCGGAGGTCGGCCGGCGCGGCTGGGGGACGATCCTCGGCCGGGCGGTGACGCGGACCAGCAACTTCTTCATCATCATGCTCGCCGCCAAACTGGTCGTCGGCTATGCCGGCGCGCCGAGCCAGGTGGCGACGACGGTCAATTTCCTGTGGACGGTCGCCTCGGTCTTCCAGGCGGCGATCTGGGCGCGTGAGCTGATCCTCGGCGCGATCGAGCATCGCACCAGCAGCGAACATTACAGCGGCGAGGCGTTGCTGTCGGCGATGGGGCTGATCCGGCTGCTCGTCACCGTCGCGCTGTTCGCCATCGCGCTGGTCGTCGTACTTGACAATTTGGGCGTCAACGTCACCGGCCTCGTCGCCGGGCTCGGCGTCGGCGGCATCGCCATCGGTCTCGCCGCGCAGGGCATCTTCGGCGACCTGTTCGCGGCGCTGGCGATCATCTTCGACCGGCCGTTCCGCCGCGGCGACAAGATCAGCTACGGGACCACCAACGGCGTGATCGAATCGATCGGCCTCAAGAGCACGCGCATCCGCGCCTTTACCGGCGAGCTGCGGGTGATCAGCAACAAGCAGCTGCTCGACAAGGAAATCCAGAACACCAGCGTGCGCGACCATATCCGCATCGCCTTCACCATCGGCGCCGCCTACGAGACGCCGCCCGAAACGCTGGCGCGCATCCCGGCGATGCTGAGCGAGATCGTCGTCGCGGAGGGCGGCAAGGTCGCCCGGTCCGGCTTCGAGACGTTCGGCGCGTCGAGCCTCGACTTCGCGCTGCAATTCGACATTCCGGGCGACGACTGGGCGACCGCGCATCCGATGCGCGACCGGATCATGGTGGCGATCATGACCCGCTTCGCCGAGGAAGGCATCACCATTCCCTATCCAACGCAGACCAACTACACCGCCGCACCCGACGGCACGCTGGTGATGCCCTATGCCGCGGGGGGTGAGCCGGGCGCCAAATAGTCGCGCTCGTCATTCCTTCGTGTCGGGCTCGTCCTCTGCATCGCTCCCACCCTGTGCACGTCCGCGCAGGCGGGCGGCAAACCCCTTGGCGTAGCGCGTGATGGCGGCGCCGGCGGCGAGGAAGAGGATCAGGAACTTCTTGCCCAAGGCGAGCAGGATCGCGAGCAGGCCCAGCTTCTTCGCCACCGCGACGCCAGCGCCCGCCGCGACCAGTCCGGCGAGGCCATAGGCCGCCGTCTTGTCGACCGAGGGGTCGTAATCGGCATAGGTCGCGCCTTTGGCGAAATGCGCCGCGCCGGCGAGTGCCTGCGCCGCGCCGCGCACCTCCAGGAGCTGCGGCATGCCCGAAATCATGTTGAGGCTCAGCACGCCGTCGCGGCCGAGCAGCCGCACGTCGTAATTGAGGACGTTGGTCTTGCTGTCGGAGAAGCGGATATTGCGCGCCCAGATCAGTGCGTGGCGCGCCGAATCATAGGTCGGCGCCTGCGCCCAGCCGACGAAATATTCGGTCGGATAGCCGGCCTTCTGCCGCTTCGGATTCTCCGCCTGTTCGTTCGCCCGGATCTCGGCGACCAGCGCGTCGTAATCCTCGGACGCCGCGTCCTTGTCGCTGACGTGGCCGGTCCGATCGTAGGTGACGACCGCGCCCCAATCGTTGTCATAGCTGGTGCGGTCCTTTTCGAAGACGATGCCGAGCACGCCCTCCCCCGCGTCGGGCGGGTTGCCCCATAATTTGACGATGACCGCCTTCGCATCGTCGGCCGGGACGAAATAATAGCGGGTCCCGAGATGCAGCGTCGCCTTGGCGGGGCCGACGACGACATCGCCATATTGCCGGGTGAGCGCCTTGTCGAAGGCGACGATCGCCGCCTTGTCGTGCAGCACCCCCGGTTGCGCCGCCGCCGGCACGGCGGCGCCCTGCAAGCCGAGACACACCGCCAGCGCTGCCACCCACGTCTTCATGATGCCCCCCGTCTGATCCGTTATAGAGGATCATTCCGGCGGGCCGTTCACGCCGGGGCGCAGGTGTGCGGGAGGGCAGCTGGGTGACCCGGCGCGGCTGATTTCATCCTGCCGCTTGTGGGTTCATGTGGCCCGGACGCGCATCTCCGCGCCTCCGCGCGAACTATATCGTGGCGGTCTTTCAGATACTCGCGTCAGCCCGTCTTTGCGGAACACTTGCTCGCAGTGCTCCCGCGAAGGCGGGGAGCCCGGAGTCTTCTTGCCGCAAGCCGTTGTTCTGCTTGGCTACTGGATTCCCGCTTTCGCGGGAATACTGGTCTTTGGCAGGGAGCTTTTCACGGGCCCTGAGCATGCGGGGCGAGGCGTCTCAGGACTATCTGGAACTGCCCCGGCCGGACTGCCGGGCCGGCACTTGCGGCCACTCTTCCGCAGGATCCGCCCGCGCCTCCCACACGCGGGCCGCCGCTCAGATCCCCCCTTCGTCGAGCGAGAGCAGCGTCGCATTGCCGCCGGCCGAGGTGGTGTCGACCGATACCGCGCGCTCGGCGCAGAAGCGGTAGAGATAATGCGGGCCGCCCGCCTTGGGGCCGGTGCCGGACAGGCCCTCGCCGCCGAACGGCTGCGAGCCGACCACCGCGCCGATCATCGACCGGTTGATGTAGAGGTTGCCGACCGCCGCCGCTGCCTCGGTCACCTCGGCGGCGCGCGCGATACGGCTGTGCAAGCCCATCGTCAGGCCATAGCCCTTGGCATTGACCCGCGCGATCGTCTCCTCGAGCTTGCCCGCCTCCCAGGTCGCGACGTGCAGGATCGGGCCGAACCATTCGCGGTCGAGATCCTCGATCCGGTCGATCCGCACCAGCGTGGGCGGCACGAACAGACCCTCGGCCGGCGCGGGCAGCGTCTTCACCGTGCGGTCGGCGACGCTGGCGCGATAGGCCATCAATTTGTCGTAGGAGGCGCGATCGATCACCGGCCCGACGTCGGTCGCCGGATCGGCCGGATCGCCGAGCCGCAGCGTGTCCATCGCGCCGGTGAGCATCTCGATCACCGTCTCCGCGACATCCGCCTGCACCAGCAGCAGCCGCAACGCCGAACAGCGCTGCCCCGCCGACCGGAAGGACGAGGTGACGACGTCCGCCACCACCTGTTCGGGCAGAGCGGTGCTGTCGACGATCATCGCGTTGATCCCGCCGGTTTCGGCGATCAGCGGCACGATCGGGCGATCGTCGTCCGCCACCAGCGTGCGCGCGATCCGCTTGGCGGTGGCGGTCGATCCGGTGAAGGCGACGCCGGCGATGCGCACGTCCGCGGTCAACGCCGCGCCGACCTGCGGCCCGCCGGGGACGAGGATCAGCGCGTCGCGCGGCACGCCGGCCTGATGCGCGAGCTCGACCGCGACGCGGGCGATCTCGGGCGTCTGCGGCGCCGGCTTGGCGACGACGGTATTGCCGGCGACCAGCGCCGCGACCGTCTGGCCGAGGAAAATGGCGAGCGGGAAGTTCCACGGCGCAATCGTCGCCCAGACGCCGCGCCCCTCGATATGCAGCATGTTGCGCTCGCCGGTCGGTCCGGGCAGTTCGACCGCGCGCAACCGGCTGCGCGCCTCGCCGGCGTAATAGCGGCAGAAATCGGCGGCCTCGCGCACCTCGCCGATCGCGTCGGGGATGGTCTTGAACGCCTCCTGCACGCAGATCGCCATCAGCCGGTCGCGATGCGCTTCGAGCAGGTCGGCGAGCCGTTCGAGGCACGCGGCGCGCGCGTCCACCGGCGTGCGCGACCAGGCGGGGAAGGCGGCGTGGGCGCGGGAGACGGCCGTCGTGACGATCGCCGCATCATCCTCGCCGCCGGCAGCACGGGCCAGCGGCTGTCTGACCGCGGCGACCGTCGCCTCCAGCGTCGCGACATCGCTGAGGTCGAGCCCGCTCGAATTGCGGTGGCCCGGCGCGAACAGATCCTTGGGCAGCGGGATGCTGGGATGGCGCGCGCCGCCGACCGCGGCGATCTTCGCGACCGGATCGGCGAGGATCTCGTCCTCGCTCAGCCGCGCGTCTGCGAGCTGGTGGACGAAGCTCGAATTGGCGCCATTCTCCAGCAGGCGCCGCACCAGATAGGCGAGCAGGTCGCGGTGCCCGCCGACCGGCGCGTAGATGCGGCAGTGATAGCCGTTCTCGCGCACCAGCCGCTCGTACAGCCCGTCGCCCATGCCGTGCAGCCGCTGGAATTCGAAGTCGCGCGCATTGCCCGCCCATTCGAGGATCGTCGCGACGGTCAGCGCATTGTGGCTGGCGAAGGCGGGGCGGATGTTCTCGGCAGCCAGCATGTCCTTGGCGACCGCCAGATAGGAGACGTCGGTCGCCGCCTTGCGGGTGAACAGCGGATAGTCGCTCAGCCCCTCGACCTGCGTGCGCTTGATCTCGCTGTCCCAATAGGCGCCCTTGACCAGCCGCACGTTCATCACCCGGCCGAGTTCGTTCGCCCAGGCGACCACCGGTCGCGCGCGCTTGCCATAGGCCTGCACCGCCATGCCGAAGCCGTCCCAGCCCTTGAGGCTGGGCAGCGCCGCGACCGCGCCGATGATGTCGAGGCTCATCTCGAGTCGCTCGGATTCCTCGGCGTCAACGGTGAGCGCGATGCCCTTGCCCGCCGCCTGCACCGCCAGCGCCTCGAGCATCTCGGTCAGCGCGGGGACGCATTCGCTCCACCGCGCGACTTCGTAGCGTGGGTGCAACGCCGACAGCTTGACCGAGATCGAATGGCCCGCGGCGGGATCGCGCCCGACCGCGTCGATCGCGCCGACATAGGCCTCGTAATAGCGGCGCCCGTCGGCAAACGTCCGCGCCGCCTCGCCCAGCATGTCGAAGCTGGCGGTGAAGCCCTTGTTGTCGGGCTTCTTCATCCGCCGCATCGCCTCGTCGATGGTGCGGCCCATGACGAAGATCTCGCCCATCCGCTTCATCGCCTCGCCGACCGCCATGCGGACGAACGGCTCGCCGGCGCGGCCGATCAGCCGGCGCAGCGGTCCCGACGGCCCTTCGCCGACGAGCACGCGGCCGACCACCAGCCCCCAGGTGGCGCCGTTGACCAATTTGCTGTTCGACTGGCCGGCATGCGCGCGCCAGTCGGCATCGCCCAGTTTGTCCGCGATCAGCAGGTCGGCGGTCTCCGGATCGGGAACGCGCAGGAACGCTTCGGCAAGGCTGAGCAGCGCCACGCCCTCCGACGAATTGAGCCGATATTCCTGGAGGAACTGGTTGACCCAGCCGCGGTTCTGCGCCGCGCGCAGATCGGCGAGCAGGCCGGAGGCGTGGCCGATGATCCGCTCGCGCGAATCGGGCGACGCGGAGGCGCGGTCGAGCAGCGGCTTTAGAACATCGGGTTCGCTGGCCCGATAGAGTTGGGCCATCGATTTGCGGGCAGCGGAGGCGGAAGCAGCGGACATTTTCAAGCTTTCGGTCGGTCCAGGCTTGCGAGGAACACCCTGCCGTGCCTAGAAGATGCGCCGCCTCTAGCGCCCCAGGCCAGCGAAGGAAATCCGGTGACGTTTCTCAACGCCGAGCAGATGCGGGCCCGGATCGGTAGCGAGACGGTGTCCGACTGGGTCGAGGTCAGCCAGGCGATGATCGATCGTTTCGCCGCCGCGACCGGCGATGACCAGTTCATCCATGTCGATCCGGTCGCCGCCGCGGCGACGCCGTTCGGCGGCACGATCGCGCATGGTTTCCTGACGCTGTCGCTGATGCCGCTGCTCGCGTCGAAGGTGCCGGATGCGCCGCGGCTCGCGGGTGCGCGGATGGGGATCAATTACGGCGGCAACAGCGTCCGCTTCCTCACCCCGGTGCGCGCCGGCAGCCGCGTCCGCGGCCGGTTCCGCCTGCTCGCCTTCGACGAGAAGAGTCCCGGCCGCTTCCAGCAGACCACCCAATTCACTGTCGAGATCGACGGCGTCGAGAAACCGGCGCTGGTCGCCGAATGGATCGGCCAGATCGTCACCTAACCCGCCCCCGCACGTCCGTGCCTTGAGGATCAACCGTCTATGCGTTCCGCCGTCATCGTCTCCACCGCCCGCACCCCGATCGGCCGCGCCTATCGCGGCGCGTTCAACGACACCACGCCGCAGGCGCTCGCCGGCCATGCGATCCGCCACGCCGTCGAGCGTGCCGGGATCGACGGCGCGGAGGTCGCGGATGTCGTGCTCGGCGCGGCGCTCCAGCAGGGGCATCAGGCCGGCAATATCGCCCGCCAGGCGGCGTTGCGCGCCGGGCTGCCGACGTCGGTGCCCGGCATGTCGCTCGACCGGCAATGCGCCAGCGGCCTCATGGCGATCGCCACCGCCGCCAAGCAGATCGTGCTCGACGGCATGGACATCGCGGTCGGCGGCGGGGTCGAGAGCATCAGCCTCGTCCAGACGCCGCAGATGCGCGTCGCGCCCGACCGGCAACTGATCGCGATGCACGGCGACATCTACATGCCGATGCTCCAGACCGCGGAGATCGTCGCCAGCCGCTACGGCATCAGCCGCGAGGCGCAGGATGCCTATGCGCTCCAGTCGCAGCAGCGCACCGCCGCCGCCCAGGCCGCCGGCCGTTTCGACGCCGAGATCGTGCCGCTGCCCGCGACGATGACCGTCACCGACAAGGTCACCAAGGCGGTGAGCCAGCAGGAGGTGACGCTCGACAAGGACGAGGGCAATCGCGCCGATACGACGATCGAGGGGCTGCAGAAGCTGCAACCCGTCGTCGGGCCGGACGGCGTCATCACCGCCGGCAACGCCAGCCAGCTCTCCGACGGCGCCTCCGCCTGCGTGCTGATGGAGGAAGGCGTCGCCGCCGCGCGCGGCCTGACGCCGCTCGGTCGCTACGTTGGCATGGCGGTGGCGGGGACCAAGCCCGACGAGATGGGCATCGGCCCGGTCTATGCCGTGCCCAAATTGCTCGAAGCGAACGGGCTCACGATGGCCGACATCGGCCTGTGGGAACTCAACGAGGCGTTTGCGGTGCAAGTGCTCTACTGCCGCGATACGCTCGGCATCCCCGACGAATTGCTCAACGTCAACGGCGGCGCGATTGCGATCGGCCACCCCTATGGCATGTCGGGCGCGCGGATGACCGGCCATGCGCTGATCGAGGGCAATCGGCGCGGCGCGAAATATGTCGTGGTGACGATGTGCGTCGGCGGCGGCATGGGCGCGGCGGGGCTGTTCGAGGTGCTGTGAGGTTGATCGCCAACCGGCCCGACGGTATATATCGTCGTCGGAAGGGTCATGCGCTCTCTCTATCGAGCCCCGGTCGCTGCTACGGCCGGGGCTCAAATCGTTTGGAGCTCAGGCTGCTACCCGAGCCCCGCCCGTGCACCTATTGCCTACGTGCCACTTCCACGATCTTCAGAACGAAGGTTCCGAAGCCGGAAAGCGCACCCAGGAACAGGCACAGTTCGGAAAGAGTCATGCATGCGCCTTTCCATCACGACGGCGGGATTGCCGCCGGCCCGGATCATGACCGGGCCGGCCCTACCGCGCAACCAACCCACGGCGCGCTCGTTCTCCCGCAAAACCCCGCACAAGGAGACGCGTCATGGCCGAACACGACAATCCGCAGGAAATCGCTGCCAAGTTCCTCGACAAGCTGCGCAGCAGCCCGTTCGTGATGATCGGCCTGATCGACGGCGAACATGCCGAGCCGATGACCGCGCAGATCGACGACGATCAGCCCAACACGCTGTTCTTCTTCGCCGGCCGCGACAATCGCATCGCCAAGGGCGGCGACGCGATGGCGCAGTTCGTCGGCAAGGGGCATGATTTCTTCGCCTGCCTCGCCGGCACGGTCAGCACCGACAACGATCGGGCGCAGATCGACAAATTGTGGAATAACCAGGTCGAGGCGTGGTTCCCCGGCGGCAAGCAGGACCCGAACCTGACGCTGCTCCGCTTCGACATCGACAGCGCCGAGCTGTGGGAGACCGACATCTCGATCTCGGGGCGCGTCAAGATGCTGTTCGGCGGCACGATCCGCGGCGATGAATCGAGCAGCCACGCGGTGGTCGGCTCGGTCGCCTGACCCGCGCCGGGGGCGGCGTCTGCCGCCCCCGATCGGTCAGGCGTTGGCGGCGATCCACTTCTCGACCACCGGCGCGACCATGTTGCGCCACTTGGAGCCGTTGAAGATGCCGTAATGGCCGGCACCTTCCGCCATATAATAGCGCTTCTTGTCCTCGGGGAGCGCGGTCGCCAGCGTCAGCGCGGCGCGCGTCTGCCCCAGGCCGGAGATATCGTCGCGCTCGCCCTCGATCGCGAGAATGCCGACATCGGTGATCGCCGCCGGATCGACGCGCCGGCCACGATGCATCATCTCGCCGCGCGGCAACGCATGGCGCTGGAACACCAGTTCGATCGTCTGCAGGTAGAATTCGGCGGTCATGTCGCAGACCGAGCGATATTCCTCGTAGAAGTTTTTCGTCGCATCGGCGCTCTCGCCGTCACCCTGGACGAGGTGTTTGAACATCTCCCAATGCGACATCATGTGGTTGCCGAGGTTCATCGACATGAAGCCGGCGAGCTGGAGAAAGCCGGGATAGACCTTCCGGCCGGCGCCCGGATACATCATCGGCACGGTGACGATGACATTCTGTTCGAACCAGGCATGCGGCCGTTCGGTGGCGAGCGTGTTGACCGCGGTCGGCGCCTCGCGCGTGTCGACCGGGCCGCCCATCATCGTCAGCGTCTTCGGCCGGCAGGGATGACGGTCGGCGCTCATCAGCGCCACCGCCGCATAGCAGGGCACCGACGGCTGGCACACGGCGAGCATATGCGTGCCGCCCTGTCCCTCGTTCGGCCCGATCGCTTCGAGGAAGGCGACGAGATAGTCGATATAATCGTCGAGGTCGAAGCTGCCGTCGCCGAGCGGCACCAGCTTGGCGTCGCGCCAGTCGGTGATGTAGACGTCCGCGCTCGGCAGCATCCGCTCGACCGTGCCGCGCAGCAGCGTCGCGAAATGACCCGACATCGGCGCGACGATCAGCAGCTTCGGCCCGCCCTCGACACCGTCGCGGCGAAAGCGCTTCAACTGGCCGAACGGCTTTTGCAGCACGATCTCCTCGTGCACCGGCACCGTCCGGCCGTCGATCACCGTCTCGGTCAGCCCGAAGGCGGGCTTGCCGCGCGTCGCCGAGGCATGCGCGAAGACCTCGAGCGCCGAACTGATCACCGATCCGCCGTCGAGGTACGACCAGGGGTTGGCGGGGTTGCGCATCCAGTCGGCGCCGAAGCTCGCCATCGCGCTGGCGCCGGCGAGCATCGAGCGCTGCATTTCATAGGCATCGTAGAGCATGATCGGGATCTTCGCCTGAAAAGGTTTCCGTATACGTAATGTATTTTCCGCAAGGTGCAAACGAACCATTCGCACCCGCACAATCGGCTGAACGCCCGACACGGCCGACAGGGCCCCTGCCGCCGGAGTGGGCGGCGTTGAGCCGGTCCGCCCCGCCTGCTAGGCGCGGGGACGATGGCCCGTACCCCGCTCCCGACCAACCGCCGCCTCGGCGACCTTCGCCTCGTCTGGGATCGCGTGCTCTGCTACCCGCGCCAGTTGACCGTGGCGCTGCTCGCGCTCGCCACCACCTCCGCGGCGACGATCGGCATCCCTTATGGGTTCAAGCGGGTGATCGACCGCGGCTTCGCCCCCGGCGGCGAAGGCTCGGTCGCGGCGTCCTTCCATTATCTGCTGATGATCGTCGCGGTGCTCGCGGTGGCGACGGCGATCCGCTTCTACTACGTGTCGTGGCTCGGCGAGCGCGTCGTCGCCGACATCCGCACCCGCGTCCATGCGCATCTGCTCGCGCTCACCCCGCGCTTCTTCGAGGAGAACCGGCCGTCGGAGATCGCCTCGCGCCTCACCGCCGATACCGTGCTGATCGAGGGCGTCGTCGGCAGCACGGTGTCGATCGCGCTGCGCAACACCTTCACCGGCGTCGGCGGGATGATCTACCTGTTCGCGCTGTCGCCCAAGCTCGCCGGCATGCTGCTGCTCGGCATCCCGCTGATAATCCTGCCGGTGACGATCCTCGGCCGCCGCATCCGCAACCTGTCGCGCACGTCGCAGGATCGCGTCGCCGACGTCAGCGCGCTCGCCACCGAGACGCTCGGCGCGATGAAGATCGTTCAGGCGTTCGGGCAGGAACCGCGCGAGGCGCAGCGCTTCACCGGCGCGGTCGATGCGACCTTCGCCGCGGCCAAGCGCCGTATCGGCCTGCGTGCGGTGATGACCGCGATCATGATCTTCCTGATCTTCGGCTCGATCACCCTCGTCCTGTGGGAGGGGGCGACCGACGTCGCGGCGGGACGCATCTCGGGCGGGGCGATCGCCGCCTTCGTGCTGACCGGCGGCATCGTCGCCGGCGCGTTCGGCGCGCTGACCGAAGTCTACGGCGATCTGCTGCGCGGCGCCGGTGCCGCCGGCCGGCTCGCCGAACTGCTGCGCGAACAGCCCGAGATCACCCGCCCCGCCGCGCCGATCCCGCTGCCCGTGCCGGTGAGCGGCGCGCTGACCTTCGACCATGTCCGCTTCCACTATCCGACGCGGCCCGACGTCGCCGCGCTCGACGACGTCACGCTGGCGATCCGCGCCGGCGAGACGGTGGCGGTGGTCGGCCCGTCGGGGGCCGGCAAGTCGACCTTGTTCCAGCTCGCCGAGCGGTTCTACGATCCGGCCGAGGGCCGTATCCTGCTCGACGGCGTCGACCTGCGCGAGGCGGACCCCGCCGCGATCCGCGCGCAGATCGCGATCGTGCCGCAGGACAATGTCATCTTCGGCGCGAGCGCGCGCGACAATCTGCGCTACGGCCGCTGGGAGGCGGGCGACGACGAGCTGTGGGCCGCCGCCGAGGCCGCCAATGCCGCCGACTTCCTGCGCGCCCTGCCCGAGGGGCTCGACACCAATCTCGGCGAAGGCGGCGCACGTCTGTCGGGCGGCCAGCGCCAGCGCATCACCATCGCCCGCGCGCTGCTCCGCGACGCGCCGATCCTGCTGCTCGACGAGGCGACCAGCGCGCTCGACGCGGAGAGCGAGCGGCTCGTCCAGCAGGCGCTGCAACGGCTGATGGAGCATCGCACCACCCTGGTGATCGCCCACCGCCTCGCGACGGTGCGCGCCGCGCAGCGCATCGTGGTGATGGACGCCGGCCGCATCGTCGAGGAGGGCAACCACGCCTCGCTCATCACCCGCGGCGGTCTCTACGCACGGCTGGCGAGCCTGCAGTTCAGCGAGGCGGCGTAGGGGCGGGCTTCTTCCGCGGACACTCTACCGTTGACCGCCATCCCTCGCCATCCCATCATTCGGACCCTGCATTCGTGTGAGCGCGCCGCTAGACTAGCCGCGCCTTGATCCCCCGCCCCCGGCGGCGCATCATTGTCGCGCACAGAGCAGGAGGCACAGATGCGCGACCATGACCTGATCGTCTATGGCGCGACCGGCTTCACCGGCCGGCTCGTCGCCGAATATTGCGTCGAACGGAAGCTGGAGCGGTGGGCGATGGCCGGGCGCAGCCGCGCCAGGCTGGAGGCGGTGCGCGATGCGATCGGTGCGCCTGCGGACACGCCGCTGATCGTCGCCGAGGCCGACGATCCCGCCGCGCTCGCGGCGCTCGCCGCCTCGACCCGCGCGGTGATCACCACGGTGGGGCCGTATCAGCTCCACGGCGCGCCGCTCGTCGCCGCCTGCGCCGCGGCGGGCACCGGCTATCTCGACCTGTGCGGCGAGCCGGCCTGGATGCGGCAGATGATCGACGCGCATCAGGCGGCGGCGCAGGCGAGCGGCGCGCGCATCCTCTTCTCGTGCGGCTTCGATTCGATCCCCTTCGATCTCGGCGTGCTGACCTTGCAGGACTGCGCGCTTGCCCAGCACGGCCGCCCCGCGCCGCGCGTCAAGGGTCGCGTCCGCGCGATGCAGGGCGGCTTCTCCGGCGGCACCGCGGCGAGCCTCAAGGCGACGCTCGCCGCCGCGGCGCGCGATCCGTCGATCCTCGGGCTGCTCGCCAATCCGTTCGCGCTGACGCCGGGATTCAGCGGCCCGCATCAGCCGACCGGCCTGTTCCCGGAATTCGACGCGACGCTCAACACCTGGGTGGCGCCGTTCATCATGGCGGCGATCAACACCAAGAACGTCCACCGCACCAACTTCCTGCTCGGCCACCGCTACGGCACCGACTTCGTCTATGACGAGATGGTCGTTGCCGGACTGGGCGAGATGGGCAAGGCCGCTGCCGAGGCGATCGCCAAGCTCAATCCCCTGCTCGGCAAGGGGCCGCAGCCCGGCGAAGGCCCGAGCAAGGCGGAGCGCGACGCGGGCCATTACGACCTGCTGTTCGTCGGCCTGATCCCGGACGGCACACGCCTCGACGCGGTCGTCACCGGGGATCGCGATCCGGGCTATGGCTCGACCAGCCGGATGATCGTCGAGACCGCCTTATGCCTGCTCGACCGGGAGGGCGAGACCGTCGGCGGTGTCTGGACGCCCGCCGCGCTGCTCGGCACGGCGCTGCGCGACCGGTTGCAGGCGCGCGCCGGCCTCGGCTTCACCGCGGGCTGACGCACCGGCGCGCGGCCCCCGCGCCGCCAGCGAGGGTGGCAAGCGCGCGCGAACCTGCTACACGCCCGCGGCGTTATGGCGTCCGAAGCTCCCCGATCCCGCCTCCAGGCGTTCCGCGACACCGGCGGCCTCCGCGGCGCGGTGCGGCGTGCGTGGCGACGCTGGTGGGTCAAGGGACTGGCGATCCTCGCGGTGCTCGCGGCGATCGGCTATGGCGTGCTGTGGGTGACGATCCTGCGCGCCTTGCCTTCGGTGGACCAGTTGCGCACCTATGAGCCGCCGCTGCCGACCAACGTCCGCGGCATCGACGGCACGCCGATCCAATCCTATGCGCGCGAGCGCCGCGTCGAGCTGAGCTTCGCCGAATATCCGCCGCTGCTCGTCCGCGCCTTCCTCGCCGCCGAGGACAAGACCTTCTTCGAGCATCACGGCGTCGACTATCCCGGCCTCGGCGGGGCGGTGATCGATTACGCGCGCAAGTTCGGCAGCGGCCGCCGCGCCAAGGGTGGTTCGACCATCACTCAGCAGGTCGCCAAGAACCTGCTGATCGGCGCCGAATATTCGCCGACGCGCAAGATCAAGGAAGCGATCCTAGCCTATCGGATCGAGGATACGCTGACCAAGCCGCAGATCCTCGAACTCTATCTCAACCAGATCGCGCTGGGGCGGAACGCCTTCGGCGTCGAGGCGGCGAGCCACGCCTATTTCGACAAGGAGCTCGACGAGCTCGATCTCGCCCAGCTCGCCTATCTCGCCATCCTGCCCAAGGGGCCGTCCAACTATGATCCGGTCCGTCATGCCGATCGCGCGCTGGCGCGGCGCAATTACGTGCTCGGCGAGATGCTGCGCAACGGCTTCATCAACCAGGCGCAGCATGACGAGGCGGTCGCCGAGCCGCTCGGCACGATCCTGCGCCGCACCCCCAAGTTCGAACGCGTCGGCGGCTATTTCGTCGAGGAGGTCCGCCGCCAGCTGATCGGCAAGTTCGGCGAAACCGCGCGCGACGGGCCCTATGGCGTCTACCAGGGCGGGCTGTGGGTGCGCACCTCGCTCGACACGCGTTTGCAGGACCTCGCCGCGCAGGCGCTGCGCGACGGGCTGCTCCGCTACGATCGCGGGCGCGGCTGGGCCGGGCCGATCACGCACAAGGAGGTCGACGCCGATTCGTGGCAGCAGACGCTGCTCAACACCAATATCGGCCTCGACTATAGCGACTGGCGCGCCGCGATCGTCATCGCGCGCGACGGCGATGCGTGGCAGCTCGGCTTCGCCGACGGCCAGACCGGCCGCCTGCCGCGCAGCGGCGCGCAGATGCCGGTCCGCGGCAAGGGCGGCACCAGCTTCGCCGCGATCCGCGCCGGCGACATCATCGCCGTCGCGCCGGAGGGCAGCAGCTACGGCCTGCGCTCGGTGCCGAAGATCTCGGGCGGCTTCGTCGTCGAGGAGCCGGCGACCGGCCGCGTGCTGGCGATGCAGGGCGGCTTCGACAGCCGCCTGCAGCCGTTCAACCGCGCGACGCAGGCGCTGCGCCAGCCGGGATCGACGATCAAGCCGATCGTCTATTCCGCCGCGCTGGAGAACGGCATGACGCCCGCGTCGATCATCATCGACGGCCCGTTCTGCGTCTACCAGGGCGCGGCGCTCGGCAACAAATGCTTCCGCAACTTCGGCAATTCGCGCGGCGCCGGGCCGCATACGATGCGCTGGGGGATCGAACAGTCGCGCAACCTGATGACGGTGCGCGCCGCCGCCGCCACCGGCATGCCCAAGGTGGTCGACGTGATGAAGCGGATGGGCGTCGGCGACTATCAGCCCTATCTCGCCAATGCGCTCGGCGCGGGCGTCACCACCGTCAGCCGGATGGTCAACGCTTATGCGACGCTCGCCAACAACGGCCGCGCGCACAGTCCGACGCTGATCGACTTCGTCCAGGACCGCCACGGCAAGGTGATCCTGCCGGAGAATTGGCGCGCCTGCGACGGCTGCAACGCCCCCGACTGGGACGGCAAGCCGATGCCGCGGCCGGGCGATCGCGCACGCCAGGTGATCGACGCGATGACCGCCTATCAGATGGTCCATGTCACCGAAGGCGTCGTCCAGCGCGGCACCGCGGTGGTGCTGCGCGACCTCGACCGGCCGATGTTCGGCAAGACCGGGACGACCAGCGGCCCGACCGACGTCTGGTTCATCGGCGGCACGCCGCAATTCATCGGCGGACTCTATGTCGGCTATGACACGCCCAGCAATCTCGGCGGCTATGCGCAGGGCGGCACCTTCGCCGCGCCGATCTTCAAGGACTTCGCGGTCAAGGCCTATGAAGGGATGGAGAAGATCCCGTTCCGAGCGGCGCCCGGCATCCGCATGGTCCGCATCGATCGCGCCAGCGGCAAGCCGGTGTTCGGCACCTTCCCGACCGACGCCGATCCCAAGGCGGCGGTGATCTGGGAAGCGTTCAAGCCGCAGAGCGAACCGCGCCGCGCCATCCACCGCGGCCCCGCCCCCGCCGCCGCGGCGACCACCCCGGCCCGCGCCCGCGCCGCACCGCGCGACAGCGATTTCTTGCAAAGACAAGGCGGAATCTACTAGCGCCTGCTCCTACATAGGCGTCATCGCCCCGTTCCTTCGCTTACCGGAGACTTCCCATGCGCGCCGAAGCGCAGTCCCACGTCGACAGCATCAAAGAGGCGCTGGCGCTGCTGCGCCGGTTCCTCGATTGGGACCGTGCGCTCCGCCGTCTCGACGAGCTCAACGCCCGCGTCGAGGATCAGGCGCTGTGGAGCGACCCCAAGGCGGCGCAGGAGGTGATGCGCGAACGGCGCCGGCTCGACGAGGCGATTACCGCGACGCGCGCGATCCAGTCCGAGCTCGACGACACCGTCGAGCTGATCGAGATGGCCGAGGCCGAGGGCGACACCGCGATGGAGGCGGAGGGCGTCGAGGCGCTCGCCGCGCTGGCGCAGCGCGCCGATCACGACAAGATCCAGGCGCTGCTCGCCGGCGAGGCGGACGCCAACGACACCTATATCGAGATCAACTCGGGCGCCGGCGGCACCGAGAGCCAGGACTGGGCGGGCATGCTGCAACGCATGTACACGCGCTGGGCGGAGCGCCGTGGCATGAAGGTCGAACTGATCGACTATCACGCGGGCGAGCAGGCGGGCATCAAGTCGGCGACGTTGCTGGTCAAGGGCGAGAACGCCTATGGCTATGCCAAGACCGAGAGCGGTGTGCATCGCCTCGTCCGCATCAGCCCCTATGACAGCGCGGCACGGCGCCACACCAGCTTTTCGAGCGTGTGGGTCTATCCGGTGATCGACGACAATATCGAGGTCGAATATAACGAAAGCGACCTGCGCATCGACACCTATCGGGCGAGCGGCGCCGGCGGCCAGCATATCAACACCACCGATTCGGCGGTGCGCATCACGCACATCCCGACCGGCATCGTCGTCCAGTGCCAGAACCAGCGGTCGCAGCACAAGAACAAGGCGGAGGCGTACAACCAGCTGCGCGCGCGCCTCTACGAACGCGAACTCGCGATCCGCGAACAGGCGGCCAATGCGGAAAATGCCACCAAAACCGATATCGGCTGGGGCCATCAGATCCGCTCCTACGTTTTGCAGCCGTATCAGCTGGTCAAGGACCTGCGCACCGGCACGACCTCGACCGCGCCGGGCGACGTGCTCGACGGGGCGCTCGATCCGTTCATGGCGGCGGCGCTGTCGCAGCGCGTGACGGGCGAGAAGGTCGAGGTGGAGGACGTCGATTGAGCCTGCGCCCGGCCTTGCTGCTGACCTTCGCGACGATGCTCGCCGCGACCGCGTGCGACGGTTCGAAACCGCTGATCCGCCAGGATGAGAAGCCGATGCTCTTCCCCGCCGCGGATCGGCCGGTGGCGCATATCGTCTCGGCGCGCTGGTCGAACGAGGAAGCGCGCGACCGCGTCAACGAGGCGGGCGAGGTGATGAGCAAGGCGGGGATCGCCAAGGGCATGACCGTCGCCGACATCGGCGCGGGCGAAGGCTATTACACGATCCGCCTCGCCAGCCGCGTCGGCAAGGACGGACGCGTGCTCGCCGAGGATATCGTCGCCAGCGTCCGCGACACGCTCGCCGAACGCGTCGCGCGCGAGGATCTGGAGAATGTCTCGGTACGGCTCGGCACGCCGGACGATCCCAAATTGCCCGACGCGAGCTTCGATCGCGTGCTGATGGTGCACATGTATCACGAGATCGCGCAGCCCTATGAATTCCTCTGGCGGCTGCGGCCGTCGCTCAAGCCCGACGGGCTGGTGGTGGTGGTCGACGCCAATCGCCAGACGCAGAACCACGGCACCCCGCCCGCGCTGCTGCGCTGCGAGTTCGAGGCGGTCGGCTATCGCCAGGTGTCGATGAGCGACATGCCCTCGGCCGGCGGCTATCTTGCCACCTTCCGCGCCGTCGGCCCCCGCCCCGAACCCGAGGCGATCAAACCCTGCGTCCTGCGCTAGCGGCGGTCGTATCGCCGCGGCGACGGGAGTGGGCGGATGCCGCGCAGTGCCGTGTCCGCGCCTCTGTGCGAACCCGCCTCTCCACCATCCGAGCTGACGCCCGAATCTCAGAGCAACCGAACGTCGAACAGGCTCGTCACCTGCCCTGCGGCGAGGATCAGATGATCGGCGAGCATCATGTCGAGCGCCTCGGCGACGCGCGCCAGCGTGCGGGTATAGTCGAGATCGGCGGCGCTCGGCCGCGGATCGCCGCCGGGATGATTGTGCGCGAGGATCAGCCGCGCGGCATCGAGCCGCAGCGCCTCGGCGATGATCGCGCGCAGCGGCGGCGCGACCTGCTCGCTCGTCCCGACGAAATCGAGCCGGCCGAGATATATCCAATTCGGATCAAGATACAGGACGGTCGCGCGCTCGAGCGTCGCGTCACCCAGGTCCGCGAGCAGACGGATGACGGCGTGAGGATCGGTGATGAGGATCGGGACAGGATCATCCGGCACGACGGTTTGTCGCGCACGCGGCGGATCGTCGCAGCAAAAAGCTCGCCCAAAACGGCGCCACGCGATAGGCGGTCGCGATGCGCCAATATCTCGACCTGATCGATCGCGTGCTGACCAGCGGCACCACCCAGATGGACCGGACCGGCACCGGCACGCGCGCCGTCTTCGGCGCGCAGATGCGGTTCGACCTGGCGCAGGGCTTTCCGGTGCTGACCACCAAGAAGCTGCATCTGCGCTCGATCATCATCGAATTGCTGTGGTTCCTGCGCGGCGACACCAACGTGCGCTGGCTGCAGGAGCAGAAGGTCAGCATCTGGGATGAATGGGCGGACGAAGCGGGCGATCTCGGCCCGGTCTATGGCAAGCAATGGCGCGACTGGGCAACCGCCGATGGCCGCCATATCGACCAGATCGCCGAGCTGATCGCACAGATCCGCAGCCAGCCCGCCTCGCGCCGCCAGATCGTCTCGGCATGGAACCCCGGTGATCTCCACGCGATGGCGCTGGCGCCCTGCCACTGCCTGTTCCAGACGCATGTCGCCGACGGCCGCCTCTCGCTCCAGCTCTACCAGCGGTCGGCGGACATCTTCCTCGGCGTGCCGTTCAACATCGCCAGTTATGCGCTGCTCACCCATATCCTCGCGCAGCAATGCAATCTGGCGGTCGGCGAGTTCATCTGGACCGGCGGCGATTGCCACCTCTATACGAACCACCTCGATCAGGCGCGGCTGCAACTGACGCGGACGCCGGGGCCGCTGCCGCGACTCGAGATCACCCGCCGACCCGATTCGATCGACGCTTATGCCTATGAGGATTTCGTGCTGCACGATTATGTCGCGCAGCCGCATATCAAGGCGGCGGTGTCGGTGTGATCAGCTTCCACCTCGCCCGCGCCGACAATGGCGTGATCGGCCGGGACGGTCGCCTCCCCTGGCATCTTCCCGCCGACCTCAAGCGGTTCAAGGCGATGACATTGGGCCGAGCGATGCTGATGGGGCGCAAGACGTTCGACAGCTTCCCGGCGCCGCTGCCGGGCCGCCGCCATATCGTGCTGACCCGCGACCGCCAGTGGTCGGCGCCCGGGGCCGAAGTCGCGCATGATGTCGACGCGGCGCTGGCGCTCGCCGGTGCGGATGTCGCGGTGATCGGCGGCGCGGAGATCTTCGCGCTGCTCCGCGACCGCGCCGACCGGATCGAATTGACCGAGGTCCATTGCGACGCCGACGGCGACGTCACCATGCCAGGCTTCGCCGACTGGCGTGAGATCGCCCGTGAGGACATCGCTGCGGCGGACGGGCGCCCCGCGTACAGCTTCGTGACGCTGATACCGCGATAGCCGCGGCAATTTGACCGACGGCCGGGTCGGAGGCCGCTGCGGCGCCCCGCCCCACCGCTTTCGCCGTGACCTTCCTCCGCCGCCTGCCTATATGGAGCGGGTGATCGCCCGCTCTCCCCGCATCATGCGACTCGCCGTGTGCACCGCCGCCGCCGCGCTGGTCTGCGCCGCGCCGGTGCAGGCGCAGTCGATCCTGCGCGATGCCGAGACCGAGGCGATGTTCAGCGACATGTCGGTGCCGCTCATCAAGGCCGCCGGCCTCTCCCCGCGCGACGTCAAGGTCGTGCTGATCAACGACGATTCGATCAACGCCTTCGTCGCCGGCGGCCAGACCGTCTACGTTCATTCCGGTCTGCTCCAGGCGGCGGTCAACGCCAATCAGGTGCAGGGCGTCATCGCGCATGAGCTCGGCCATATCGCCGCCGGCCACGTCGTGCTGGCCGACAATGGCATCAAGCCGGCGATGCACATCACCTTGCTGTCGATGGTGCTCGGCCTCGCCGCGGTGGCGGCCGGCGCGGGCGAGGCGGGCGCGGGGCTGATGGCGCTCGGCCAGTCCGCCGGCATGGCCAAATATCTGTCGTTCAGCCGCACGCAGGAAAATGCCGCCGATGCCGCCGGTGCGCGCTTCCTCAACAGCGCCGGCGTCACCGGCAAGGGCATGCTGAGCTTCTTCGGCACGCTCCAGCAGCAGGAATATCGCTACGGCGTCGAGAATATCGATCCGTTCATGCAGACGCACCCGCTGTCCGGCGACCGCATCGCCAGCCTCACCGCGGTGCTCAAGGCGTCGCCGTCGTGGAACAAGCCGTCCGACCCGGCGATCGAGGAACGCTTCCGCCGCGTCAAGGCGAAGCTCGAAGGCTATGTGATGAGCCCGGAGCGGACGCTCAAGGACTTTCCGGAGAGCGACACCAGCATCTACGCGCATTACGCCCGCGCCTATGCCTGGCATAAGGCGGGCTATCCGGACAAGGCGGATGCCGAATCGGTCGCGCTGATCAAGGCAAAGCCCGACGATCCCTATTTCCAGGAGATCCGCGGCCAGATCCTGCTCGAAGCGGGCCATCCCGCCGACGCCGTCGCGCCGTTGCGCGCCGCCACCGAAGGCTCGCGCAACAATCCGCTGATCGCCACCACCTTCGGCCACGCGCTGATCGCCACCGAGGACAAGGCCAATTATCCCGAGGCGGTGCGCGTGCTGCGCGTCGCGGTCGGCCGCGATGACGAAAACCCCTTCGCCTGGTATCAGCTCGGCACGGTCTATGAACTGACCGGCGACACGCCGCGCGCCGCGCTCGCCACCGCCGAGCGCGCCAGCATGGAGGGCGATCAGCGGACCGCCGCGCAAAGTGCGCGCTATGCGCTCGCCAACCTTCCCGCCAACTCGTCCGACTGGATCCGCGCGCAGGACATTGCGATGGCCGCGCAGAACGACATGGACGACAATCCGAAGAAATATAAAAAACGATGACGCGTTTTACCTTGCCGCTGGTCGCGGCGCTCGGCGGCCTGATCGGTGCCGGCGCGGTGTGGAGCTATGAGCGGTTCGCCAGCCCTGGCGGTGCCGATCAGGCGCGGATCGAGCGTGTCGTCCACGATTACGTCCTCGCCCATCCCGAGATCATCCCGCAGGCGATGCAGGGGTTGCAGGAGCGTCAGTCGGGCGAATTGGTCGCCGCGAACCGCGAGGCGATCGTCACGCCGTTCGGCAGCGCCTGGGCGGGCAATCCGCAGGGCGACGTCACGTTGGTCGAATATTTCGACTATAATTGCGGCTATTGCCGCGCATCGCTGCCGATGATCGCCGATCTGCTCAAGCGCGACGGGAAATTGCGTATCGTCTATCGCGACCTGCCGATCCTGTCCGAGGCGAGCCGCACCGCCGCCCGTGCCAGCCTCGCCGCGGCGCAGCAGGGCAAGTTCCTCGCCTTCCATGACGCGCTCTACGCCGGCGGCCCGGTCAGCGACGCCTCGATCACCGCCGCCGCCGCCAAGGCCGGCGTCGGCCTCGGCGCGGTCGACAGCGGCACGATCGACGCCGAGATCGCCAAGAACATGACCGTCGCCGCCAAGCTCGGCATGAACGGCACGCCGAGCTGGGTGGTCGGCAACCGCGTCCTGTCCGGCGCGCTGCCGATCGAGGAACTGGAGAAGGCGATCGCCGCCGCGCGGGGAGCATAGGGGCTTCGAGTCGGGTGTGGGGTGTCGGGCGCGAGGCGTCGGATGTTGAGCGCGGGGCGTCAGCCGTCAGTCGTTGGCTGGAACGCCCCTCTCCTTCGTCATCCCGGCGCAGGCCGGGATCCATGGACACGGCGCCACCCATGGCAGCACGCGCCATCAGCCGACCGCCTCCATGGATCCCGGCTTCCGCCGGGATGACGAATGGGGGGAGCGACCCGGCCAAGACAATGGAATGGACCCTCAATACCCTAGGGTTCCGTATCGCGTTCATTGCCCTCTCGCCGTCTCGCGTGCGGAGCGAACCCAGCTGCACGCTCGGACAGCCATCGATGCGAGCGCGAGGAACGTGAGCGCCTGAGGCACCCCCTCATCCAGCGCCATCCCGCCGAGGCCCCTTATCAACCCGCCCTCGCCCCCCTATCTGCGGCGCAACCGGGGGACGTCCGCATGCCAGAACCGATACTCGCCGTCGCCGGCGTGTCCAAGACGTACAAGGGCGGCTTCACCGCGCTCCACCATGTCGACCTCGCCATCCGGAAGGGCGAGATCTTCGCGCTGCTCGGGCCTAATGGCGCGGGCAAGACGACGCTGATCAGCATCATCTGCGGCATCGTCACGCCGAGCAGCGGCACGATCACCGTCGCCGGCCACGATGCGCTCGGCGACTATAAGGCCGCACGGCGCCGCATCGGCCTCGTGCCGCAGGAGCTGTCGGTCGACATGTTCGAGACGGTGCTCGCCACCGTCACCTTCTCGCGCCGGCTGTTCGGCCATCCCGCCAACCCCGCGCATATCGAGCGCGTGCTGCGCGACCTGTCGCTGTGGGACAAGCGCGATACCAAGATCATGGCGCTGTCCGGCGGGATGAAGCGCCGCGTGCTGATCGCCAAGGCGCTGGCGCACGAGCCGGAGATCCTGTTCCTCGACGAGCCGACCGCCGGCGTCGACGTCGCGCTCCGCCGCGACATGTGGAAGCTGGTGCACGGCCTGCGCGAACAGGGCACGACGATCATCCTCACCACCCATTATATCGAGGAGGCCGAGGAGATGGCCGACCGGGTCGGCGTGATCGACAAGGGACGGCTGCTGCTCGTCGAGGAAAAGGCCGCGCTGATGCACAAGCTCGGCAAGCGCGAGCTCGACCTGACGCTGGTTGAGCCGCTCGCCGCGGTGCCGCCCGGCCTGGAGCGCTGGCAGCTCAGCCTCGTCAACGACGGCAAGGTGCTGCGCTACGTCTTCGACGCGACCGAGGAGCATACCGGCATCCCGTCGCTGCTGCGCGCGCTGGCGGAACAGTCGATCTCCTTCAAGGATCTCGAGACGTCCAAGTCGAGCCTCGAAGACATTTTCGTCGATCTGGTGGGGGAACGCGCATGAACCTGCACGGTGTCTGGGCGATCTATCGCTTCGAGATGGCGCGCGCTTTGCGCACGCTCTGGCAGAGCCTCGTCGCGCCGGTGCTGACCACCAGCCTCTATTTCATCGTCTTCGGCGGCGCGATCGGCAGCCGGATGCAGACGGTCGACGGCGTCGGCTATGGCAGTTTCATCGTCCCCGGCCTGATCATGCTGTCGCTGCTGACGCAGAGCGTCGGCAATGCCTCGATCGGCATCTACTTCCCCAAGTTCACCGGCACCGTCTTCGAACTGCTGTCCGCGCCGATCTCGGCGATGGAGATGGTGCTCGGCTATGTCGGTGCGGCGGCGACCAAGTCGGTGGTGCTCGGCCTGATCATCCTCGCCACCTCCGCCTTTTTCGTGCCGATCACGGTGCTGCATCCCGGCGCGATGATCGCCTTCCTGCTGCTTACCGCCCTCGCCTTCAGCCTGTTCGGCTTCATCCTCGGCATCTGGGCGGGCAGCTTCGAACAGCTCAACTTCGTGCCGATGCTGCTAATCACGCCGCTGACCTTCCTCGGCGGCAGCTTCTATTCGATCGACATGCTGCCGCAGCCGTGGCGGACGGTCAGCCTGTTCAACCCGGTCGTCTATCTGGTCAGCGGCTTCCGCTGGAGCTTCTTCGGCAAGGGCGATGTCGACATCGCGCTCAGCCTCGGCGTGACGCTCGGCTTCCTCGTCGTCTGCCTCGCGATCATCGCCTGGATCTTCAAGAGCGGCTGGCGGCTCAAGAGCTGAGCCGCCGCCGCACCCGCGCCGACAGCGCCGGCCGCAGCACCAGCGCGTTGAGGTCGACCAGCACGTGCACCGCCATCGGCACCCACAGCGCGCCGGTGCCCATATAGAGCGCGGAGAGCAAAGCGCCGCCGACGAAGGTCGCGGCGACGCCGATCCAGCCCTGATAGCGGTGCATCGCCGCAAAGGCGCTGTTGGCGACGATCACCCCGGCAAGCCCCGATCCGCTCGCCATCGCCACCACCACCGGCAGATGCAGCCGGTAGAAGAGCTCCTCGGCCGTCCCCGCCGACAGCGCGAGCACGGCGGCGGGCCACAAATCGGCATCGCTGGTCGGCATCACCGCGCGCGCATCGCCCGCGGTCCACGGCGCCCGGCCGCGCCGCGCCCGCCACCAGGTCAGCAGCAGCCCGAGCAGGCTGCCGCCGACGAGCCCGATCGCCACCGTATCCGCGCCGATCGAGCCGGGCGGCACCTCCGCGACGACGGCGAGCGCCCAGAACTCCGTCGGCAGTCGCCAGATGCCGGACAGGCGCTGCACCGCCGCCAGCCCGGCGAGCGCGACGAGGCCATAGCCGATCCACAAGGTCAGCGCCCAGCGCAGATGCCGCGCCTCTAACCCCACGCGCGCCCAGACGAACATCCGCCCACGCTGCAACAGGGCGATCTGATAGGCGAGCGTCAGGACGAGGATGGTGGCGAGCATGACGGCCACTCAGCCCGGATGCGCGGCGAAGTCCATGGGTGAGTGCGTCACAGCCACTCCTTCAATCGTCATCCCCGCGAAGCCGGGATCCATGGACACGATGCCGGCGAGGTTTCGCGCCCCATTGTGACCCTCGCAACCATGGATCCCGGCTTTCGCCGGGATGACGATAGGGGAACGGGCGCCGCCCCGACGTTCGAGCGGCGCCGGCTCCGACGTCCGAGCGGCGCCGGCACGGCCCAGGCACGACACCGGCACGGCCCCAGCACCAAAACCCCGCCCCGGTCAATCGGTGCGGTGTTCGCCCTTGACCCAGCGCACCGTGCCGGTCGAGGCGCGCATCACCACGCTCTCGGTGGTCATCTTGCCCTTCCTGCGCTTGACGCCGGCGAGCAGCGAGCCGTCGGTCACGCCGGTCGCGGCGAAGATGCAGTCGCCGCGCGCCAGCTCCTCGAGGTCATATTGCTTGTCGAGATCGGCGATGCCCCATTTGCGGGCGCGGGCGCGCTCGTCGTCGTTGCGGAACAGCAGCCGGCCCTTGAACTGACCGCCGACGCAGCGCAGCGCGGCGCAGGCGAGCACCCCCTCCGGCGCGCCGCCCGATCCCATATAGACGTCGATCGTCGTGTCGGGATCGGCGGTGGCGATCACCCCGGCGACGTCGCCGTCGCCGATCAGCATCACGCCGCAGCCGATCGCACGTAGTTCGGCGATCAACGCCTCGTGCCGCGGCCGGTCGAGCACGCAGGCGATGATAGCATTGGGGGCGACGCCCTTGGCGGCGGCAATCGCATGGATGTTCTCGGTCGGCGTGCGGTCGAGGTCGATCACCCCCGCCGGCAGGTTCGGCCCGACCGCGATCTTGTCCATATAGACGTCGGGGGCGTTGAGCAGGCCGCCCTTTTCGGCGATCGCCAGCACCGCGAGGCTGTTCGGCCCGGCCTTGGCGCAGATCGTCGTGCCTTCGAGCGGATCGAGCGCGATGTCGATCGCCGGGCCGTTGCCGGTACCGACCTTCTCGCCGATGAACAGCATCGGCGCCTCGTCGCGCTCGCCCTCGCCGATCACCACCGTGCCGTCGATGTCGAGTTCGTTGAGTGCGGCGCGCATCGCCTCGACCGCGGCGGCATCCGCCGCCTTCTCGTCGCCGCGCCCGGTCAGCGTCGAGGCGGACACCGCCGCCGCCTCGGTGACGCGCACCATCTCGAGGACGAGGACGCGATCGAGGACCTGGCTGGCGGTTTGCATGCTATACCTCTGTTTAACGTGTATAACACCGGTCTACCCCGGCAGCGGCGGCACGACAAGCACGGATCGCGTCCCGGCGCGGGTCAAGGCGAGCCGGCGCGACGAGCCGGCCAGAGCGTCACCGCCGACCGGCGCCCCTGCTCAGAGCGTCACCGCCGCCTTCATCCCCAGGATGCCGACGTCATGCGCTTCCCGGATGCCGCCGGGATGGTGGATATATTGCAGATTGGGACGCAGCTCGAGCCAAGCAGCGGGGTGGATGCTGTAATAGACCTCGGCGGCATATTCGGCGTCGCGGACCGGCGTGCCGGGCACCAGCCGGTCGGCGATCGCGGCGCGGCCGTTGACGTTGGTCCGCGCCGCCGCGACGCCGAGCACGTCGCCCGGCACCGCCGGCACCAGCCCCTTGTAGAACAGGCCGAGCGACACCTGATTGTCGGTCACTGACGTCGCCCGGTCCGCCTGCGTGACATTGGCGAACATCGACAGCCCGGTCAGCGCCTTGCCGTCTTTCGACTCGCCCGTCAGCTGCTGCTGTACCGTCGCATAGATGCCGTATCGGCTGGCATGTTCGAGCGGCGACAGACCGGTGACGACGCGCGGCGCGCGGTTCACGTCGAGCAGCACGTCGTCACCGCGCGCCGTGCCGATCCAGCCGCCGACCTTGTACGATCCGACATGACCGTCGTCGCCGCCGCGCGTCCAGCCGACCTCCGCCGGGATCAGCGCGCCGGTCGCGCCATGCAGCCGCCACAGGAAGAAGCCGGTGTCGAGATTGCGCGGATTGATCTCATAGACGCCGCCCTGCACGTAGAGGTCGTGCGGCAGGTCGACGCGGACCCGCCCGCCCCATTGGCCGACCGGCCAGTTCTGCCAATAATCGCCGACCAGATTGCCCGGCTGCGCGCCGCAGAAGCTGAGATTCATAAAGTGGCAGGAGAAGACCGCGAAATCCTCGCCCGGGTTGGTGCGGCCGAGCTTGACCTCGACGCGCTGGCCGAGCCTTTGCTCATACCATAATTGCGTGACGCGGACGGTCTGGCCGCGGCCATAGACCTCCTGCACCTGTTGCAGCGCATCGATCCCGGCGTCGGCGGTCAGGTTGCGACCGCGCCGCCACGTCACCGTCGCCTGGAAGGCGCCGCCGGTCAGCCCGACGAGCTTGTCGAGGTCGAGCAGCATGCCCGCGTCGAATTGCCCCGTCTCGCGCAACAGCTTCCGCGTGCCGCCGGCAATATTATAGCCGCTCTCCGACGCATAGCGCGCGGTGACGCCGATGCCGCGGGCGCCGAGCCGGGTGCGGATCGTCTGCCAGTCGCCGATCAGCCCCGGCGGCGGCGCGCTCTGCGTATCGCCGATCAGCGCCGATGGCGACGTGTCGCGCGCGCGGCGGATCGGCGTGCGCGGCCGGTGCTGGGTATCCGCCTGGCCGTTGGTGGGCGTCGCCGCGTCCGGGGCTGCCGGAGCGCCGACATCCACCTGTTGCGCCTGCGCGGGTGCGGCCGACAGCGCGGCGCACGCCGCGAGCAGGAAAGATCGTGTCATCATGCTCGTCCCCCTCATTGGCGAGGGGTAGAACCGTTATGAACGATGTTTGTTCTACCTGCGCAACGACAGGGTGCGATGGACGGCGGCTAGGTCGCGCTCAGCTGCGGCAGCCGACCAGCCCGGCGACGGGGAGGACGAGCGCGTCCTGCCCCGGTCGTTCGACCTGCAATGAGGCCTGCGGCACGCGCGCGCCGGCGGTGAGGCCGTCCTGCTGGACGATCGTCATCGCCAGCCGGACGTGGAGGTCGCCGCCGACATAGTCCGTCGCCTCGGCAAAGCCGAGCGCCGCCGCCGCCCCGCCGCCGCTGCGCGCGAGATCGATCGTCTTGCCGCCGACCGCGATACGCAACGTCGCCGGGTCCGCGGTCGCCATCGCGACGAGCTGGCGGTCGGCCGGGTTCCACAGATAGGCGGCACACCCCTTCGCAGGCAGATGCTGCTGGCCGATCGCGCCAAGCCCGGTCGGGGCGGCGGGCGCGGCGGTCTGCAGGGCGGCGGCGAGCAACAGCGCGATCATGACGCCCACCCTACCATGGCGAGCCACGCGGGGTAAGCCGCGACTCCCAGCAACGCGCCGAACGGCAGCGCCGTATCGTGCGCGATCGTCCGGCCGGTGACGCGGGCGAACAGCGCGACGCCGAGCCCGACGAGGCTGGCGATCACCAGCACCGCCGGCAGCATCCGCCAGCCGAGCCACAGGCCGATCGCGCCGAACAATTTGGGATCGCCGCCGCCCATGCCGTCATGCCCGCGCCACGCCTTGTAGCCCCAGGCGATCGCGGCGAGCGCACCATAGCCGGCCACCCCGCCGATCAACCGGTCGGTCCAGCCGGGGGGCAGATCCGTGAGGCCGCTCGCCAGTCCCGCCGCCGCGAGCAGCGCGGTCAGCCGGTCGGGCAGCCACAAGGCGACGATATCGAGCGCGGCGAGGGCGAGCAGCAGCCAGCCGAACGTCGCGCCGGCGATCCCGCCCCAGCCCGGCGCCACCGCCCCCGCCGCCGCGCCGATCGCCACCGCCGCCAGCTCGATCCACAGATGCGTCGGCTCGATCCGCGCGCCACAGGCGCGGCAGCGTCCGCGCTGGGCAAGGAAGCTGACGATCGGCACCAGCTCGAGCGGCGACAGCGTCCGCTCGCATGCATCGCACGCCGACCGGCCCTGCAGCACCGATCGGCCCGCCGGCCAGCGGATCACCAGCGCCGCGATGAAGCTGCCGAAGATCGCGCCGAGCCCGCCGAGCGCGAGCGCCCAGCCGACGCTCACGTCACGCCTCGCCGGGAGCCGGCTCGCGGATCAGATAGCGGTAGACGCCGAGCAGATCGATCAGCAGCAGCACGATGTTCTGCGAGCCCAACGCCCAGTCCCGCATCATCGCCGCGCCGGCGAGCCACGCCACTGCCGACAGGCAGAACAGCACCATCGCCCAGCCGGTATCGCGCCGCCCCCAGTCCAGTGCCACGATGGTCGCCGCGATCATCCCGCTGATCGACGCGAACCAGCGGATCGGCTCGATATACGTCTCCATCCTCGCTGAGCGAGTGGTGCCGCAAAAGTATCCCGTGGAAATAAAGGCTTACGGACGATTTGCCGTGCCGCGAAGGTATCTCCGCCGCGAAACCCGACGGCGGCGCGACGGCGCTCGCAATGTCGCTGACGAGAAGGGGGGACCTCGGCAAAACCCCTGCCGTCATGCCGCACCCGGTCCGGCATCCACGCCGCAGGAGCGTCAGCCGGTGATGGCGCGGCAGGGTGGACCGCGAAACATGTCCGGTGTGACGGCGCGTTTCGGGTGATGCCGAGACTTTTGCGAGAGCCTCGTCAAAACATGAGTCTGCCGATCGTCGCGCCTCAGCCAGTCGCTCTGCCCGGCTCCCGCAACTCCGCCTGCGCACGACCGCTGCGACACCCTCCCGACCACCCCGGCGGAGGCCGGGGTCCAGTTGGAGACCCGTACTGAGGCAGGACAACGCTTCACCCGACTGGACCCCGGCCTCCGCCGGGGTGGTAAATCGGTGAGTGCATCCGTCCGAGGTTCGCCAGGCTCTCAACTCGGTCCGGCAGCCACAAGCACGCAGCCGCCGAGCTTCATGCCGGCGCGGCACGGCGGACGCCCGGACGGGTCCGGCATCCCCCCTCCAACCAACGAAGCGCGCGCCCGCCGGCCGGCACCGCCCGGCCGCTTTCACCGCAGACCGCATTGCCCCGCCTCCCGCCACCACCTAGATCGCACGCAACTAGAAACACCGGAGAGCGCATGTCCACCGATCCCGTCGTCATCGTCAGTTATGCCCGCACGCCGATGGGCTCGTTCCAGGGGTCGCTCGCCGGCGCCTCGGCGACCGAGCTCGGTGCCGCCGCCGCCGCCGCGGCGGTCGCGCGCGCACAGGCGCCCGCGGAGGCGATCGAGCGGATCTACATGGGCTGCGTGCTGCCCGCCGGGCTCGGCCAGGCGCCGGCGCGGCAGGCAGCGATCGGCGCGGGGCTCGGCACGCATGTCGAGGCGACGACGGTCAACAAGATGTGCGGATCGGGGATGCAGGCGGCGATCATGGCCGCGGATGCCCTCGCCGCGGGCTCTGCCGACCTGCTCGTCGCCGGCGGAATGGAGAGCATGACCAATGCCCCCTATCTGTCCAAGACGCATCGCAGCGGCGCACGCATCGGCCACGACACGATGTACGATCATATGTACCTCGACGGGCTGGAGGATGCGTACGAGCCGGGCCGGCTGATGGGCCATTTCGCCGAAGAAACCGCAGCCGATTACCAGTTCACGCGTCAGGCGATGGACGATTATGCGATCGAATCGCTGCACCGGGCGCAGCGCGCGCAGACCAGCGGTGCGTTCGATCGCGAGATCGTTGCGGTCGAGGTCAAGGGCCGCAAGGGCAGCACGACGGTGGCGCGCGACGAGCAGCCGGCGCGCGGCGACGTCGCCAAGATCCCGACGCTCAAGCCCGCCTTCTCGCGCGACGGCACGATCACCGCAGCCAATGCCTCGTCGATCTCCGACGGCGCCGCTGCGCTGGTGATGACGCGCGCCAGCGTCGCCGAGCGGCTCGGCCTCTCGCCGGTCGCGCGGATCGTCGCACACGCCGCGCATGCGCATGCGCCGGCGAAGTTCACCACCGCGCCGGTGTTCGCGATGCGCAAGGCGATGGAGCGCGCCGGCTGGAGCCGCGACGACGTCGACCTGTTCGAGGTCAACGAGGCGTTCGCGGTGGTGTCGATGATCGCGATCCACGATCTCGGCCTCGATCCGGCGCGGCTCAACGTCCATGGCGGCGCCTGCGCGCTCGGCCATCCGATCGGCGCGAGCGGCGCGCGCATCCTCGCGACGTTGCTGTCGGCGCTCGAGACCAACGGCCAGCGCCGCGGCCTCGCCTCGCTGTGCATCGGCGGCGGCGAGGCGACGGCGATGGCGGTCGAACTGGTGTGACCTAGCGAGGTCGCGCGGAGGCGTGCAGGGAGCGCTCGGGACTTGCCGAAACCTTGCGGGCCGCCGCGGCGCCAGCCGCTACCCGGGCGAAGCCACCGCCCTTTCTTCTCCGCGCCTCCGCGTGGATCATTGACCGTGCTGTGAACGCACGTCGTTGCGGGTTCACGCGAAGACGCGAAGACGCGAAGATAAGAAGAGGTTCACGCGGAGGCGCGGAGGCGCGGAGAAGAAGGAGGGAACGGCCCCGTCCAGCCTTCGCTCAAAGAGGTCGAGGAAGTGCGCTCACGCGCACCATCTTCGCGTCTTCGCGTGCATCATTCGGCGTCAGCCGTCTGACCGGTCGAGGCGGTCGCGCCATTCCATCGACCGCCCTTCTCTGCGCCTCTGCGCGAAAACATCCGGCCGCGATAAGCAGTGCGGCTTGGTAATGGAGGACGGCGCACAGGGTCGCTCGGACCGCGGCAGGCGAAAGCCGGCGACGTTACGGCAGCTGCTCGCCCGGCTCGACGCCCCACAGGCCGCTCGACTCGACATAGCCCGCCTGACCGTGGACGTCGAAGCGGCACCAGCCGCCGCCGCAGGCGCTGAGCCGGCCGACGACGCCCGGCGCCGCGCGCCACAGCAGCTTGGTGCCCGACGAGGCGCGTTCGTGCATCTCCAACGGCTGGGGGCCGCGGACGATCGCGGTGCGTCGGTCGCTGAGCAGCGCGGCGAGCATCCACCCCTGCGTGCCGCCGGGGTCCTCGACCTTGCGCCATTGCTTGAACACCGCGACCACCCGCACCGGCAGGTCGGCACGCTGGTAGAGCCAGCTCGCCGGATAGGTGCGGTCCGGCCCGGTGCGCATCCGCGCGCGGCCGGCGCTGATCGACGCGTAATAGGGGAGCGTCCGCTTCGCTTCGGCTGCCTGCGCGCTGCCGTCCGCCGTCAGCATCGCCAGCCCTGCGATCGCTAAAGCCCGAAGGCGCATGGTAACATTCCTTGACCGTGAAGCCCCTCTCTAGCGCAGGCGCCGGCCGGAGCAACGATCCGTTGACGCGGCGGATAGGCTCCGCCAAGCCGCTGACGCGATGTCACAGCCCCGCCAGACCCCGACGGTGATCGTCACCCGCGAACTCGCCGACACGGTGATGGACCGGCTGGAGGCGCTGTTCGATACGCGCAACAACCGCGGCGACACGGTGATGAGCCGCGCGGCGCTCGCCGCGGCGATGGCGGAATGCGACGTGCTCGTCCCCACCGTCACCGACGATATCGACGCCGCGCTGATCGCGGGCGCCGGCCCGCGCCTCAAGCTGATCGCCAATTACGGCGCGGGCGTGAACCATATCGCGCTCCAGGCGGCGCGCGCGCGCGGCATCATCGTCACCAACACGCCCGGCGTGCTGACCGAGGATACCGCCGACGTCGCGATGGCGCTGATCGTCTCGGTGCCGCGGCGGCTGGCGGAGGGCGAGAAGCTGGTGCGCGAGGGCGGCTGGCACGGCTGGAGCCCGGGGGGCATGCTCGGCCACCGCATCGGCGGCAAGGCGCTCGGCATCGTCGGCATGGGGCGGATCGGCCAGGCGGTGGCGCGGCGCGCGCGCGCCTTCGGGCTCGCCATCCATTACCACAACCGCCGCCGCCTGCCCGCGGTGCTAGAGGACGAGCTCGCCGCGACCTATCACGCCGATCTCGACGCAATGCTCGGCGCGATCGACATCCTCAGCATCCATACGCCGCTCAACGCCGACAGCCGCGACCTGATCGACCGGCGCCGCATCGGGCTGATGCGGCGCCACGTCCATGTCATCAACACCTCGCGCGGCGGCATCCTCGACGAAGTCGCGCTGGTCGATGCGTTGGAGGCGGGACAGCTCGCCGGCGCAGGGCTCGACGTATGGGAGCATGAACCGCGCATCGATCCGCGCCTGCTCGCCCTCCCCAATGTGGTGATGACGCCGCATATGGGATCGGCGACGTTCGAGGGCCGCCGCGCCTCGGGCGAGCGGGTCATCCAGAACATCCGCATGTGGGCAGACGGCCATCGCCCGCCCGATCAGGTGCTCGACGGCTGGGCGTGAGCCGATTGGCTCACCGATCGTGAGAAAATGTGTCTCATCGGAACACTTTGCTGCGCAGCACCATTTAGGGGCCTTCCAGTCAGAACAAGGATTAGCCCCATGTCCCGCAAGCCGCTCGCCTCCGTCGCCCTGCTCGCCGGCGTCGCGCTCAGCCTGTCGGCCTGTTCGACGCTCAAGGGCGCCGGCATCGGCGCGGCGGGTGGCGCGGGCGTCGCCGCCGCCACCGGCGGCAGCGTCGAAAAGGGTGCGGCGGTCGGCGGCACCGCCGGCGCCGTGGTCGGCACCGTCGCCGACTGAACCAGGTTCGGGAGCGCCGAGCGCCTCAACCCGGCGCTCCCGTACACTCTAGAATGTGCGCCCGTTCCCGGTCCTTGTCGCGGCCGAAGCGGGTGAGGATCGCGATCATCTCCGCCCGTCCGGGAACGTAGACGGTCGATGTCGCGACGGGCCGGGCTTGGCGCGTGCGCGGTGTCATCGACTGCCACGCCGGGCCGTCGGCGAGCATCAGCTCACCCATGATCTCGACGTCGCGATCCGCCCGCTGCCTGCGGGCGAAGAGTCGCGATCGAAACTGCGGATGGCGATCGGGCGCAGCGACCGTGAGCCCGAGCCGCAGCACCAGCGCCTCCGCATCGCGCCGGCTCGTCAACAGATCGATGTCGGCGACACTGGTCGCGCCGCCCAGCAGGACGACCGCGGCGCTGCCGATGATCCACCACGGATCGCGCGCCGGCCGCATCACCTCCGCGACGGCAATCAGCACGGCGGCGATATCCAGGTCCATCGCCACCGGGCCGCCGTCCTCAGTCCCCGGTCAGGATGCGATCGACGAGCTGCTTCACCGTTGGCACGAAACCGTTCGAATAGAAGGGATCGCGCTTGAAGTTATACGCCGCATGGCCGGCGAACATCAGGTTCTGGTCGATGTCGCCGCCATGCGCGATGTCCTGCAACGTCTTCTGGATGCAGAAGCTGCGCGGATCGGCGAGTCGGCCGGTCGAATTGGTTTCGCTGTCCGCCCAGCTTGAGAAGGAGCATTGCGACAGACAGCCCATGCAATCGGCCTGGTCCTTGCGGATGATACCCTTTTCGGTCGGCGTCACGAACACCAACGTATTGTCGGGCGTCTTGAGCGCGTCGGTGAAGCCCTCGCCGAACCACTGCCGCGCGCGGAGCAGGTCGTTGCGCGTCACCCAGAAGTTCTTGCCCTTCACGCCGACGTCGAGCTGGAAGACGTGGTCGCCAGCCTCCTGCGTCGAAAAGGCGATCTGCCGCTCGGAGCGCGCTTCGAGATTGCGCAGGAAGGGATTGCGCACCGCCGACGAATAGAAACCGGTCGGCGAGAAGCGATGGAGCAGCACCTCGCCTTCCTCGATCTCGGTCAGCTTCGCCTTCCACGCCTCGGGGATCGGGCTTTCCTGCGTCAGCAGCGGGCGGGTGCCATATTGGAAGGCGATCGTGCCGAGTTCGGGATGGTCGATCCAGTCGTTCCAGTCGCGCAGATACCAGACGCCGCCCGCCATCACGATCGGCGTCGTGTCGGGGATGCCGCCTTCGCGCATCACCGCGCGCAGCTCGGCGACGCGCGGGAACGGGTCCTGCGGCTTGAGCGGGTCTTCGGCGTTAGACAGGCCGTTGTGGCCGCCGGCGAGCCAGGGGTCTTCATAGACCACCGCCGCCAGCCATTCCGCCGCCTTCGAATAGGCGCGCTTCCACAGCGCGCGGAAGGCGCGGCCCGACGAGACGATCGGCAGATAGGACACACCGTAGGAAGCGGTGATCTCGGACAGCTTGTACGGCATGCCCGCGCCGCAGGTGACGCCCGCGACCATGCCGCGGGTGCGTTCCAGCACGCCGTGCAGGATCCGCTGCGCGCCGCCCATCTCCCACAGCACGTTGATGTTGATCGCGCCCTTGCCGCCGGCGATCTCGAACGCGCGATGGACCTGCTGCACCGCGCCCTCGATCGCATAGGCGATCAGTTCCTCGTGCCGCTCGCGCCGGGTCAGCGCGCGATAGACCTGCGGGATGATCTTGCCCTCGGGGTCATAGCTGTCGGCATTGACCGCGGAGACCGTGCCGATCCCGCCCGCTGCGGCCCAGGCGCCGGCGGAGGCGTGGTTGGTCGCGGCGACGCCCTTGCCCCCCTCGACCAGTGGCCAGACCTCGCGGCCATTGTAGACGATCGGCTTCAGGCCCTTGAACACGGAAAATTGCACCTCATCCGGGGTAAATGCGGCCGGCTATACAAGAAGCCGGCGGCGAAGCGAAGCAATTGCGCGTTGCGCGCGATCAGACCGACCTGCTGCCCTTTAGCCGACGGTTAACGCCGATGCGCCACAAGCCCCGCTCGACACGCGATGCGAGGGGGGAAGGACGGGCGATGGGGATCCTCAATCATCTGATTGCGCCGCGCCGCGCCGGGGCGATGCACGCCGCACTGGCGCAGGCGCCGTTCGGTGCGCTGCTGCTGCCGCAGTTCGAACGGCTCGGGCGTGCGGCGGGGCGGCTGCCGGAGGGTGGGCCGACCGGCTCGGCCTGGTCGCGCGCCTATGTGCTCGGCGCGGCCTGCGCGTCGTTGCAGCAGCCGGGCGGTGCGCCGATCAGCGACCAGACCTGCTTCGCCACCGCGCTCGACGCCTTCACGCTGACCTATGGCGCACGCCGTGCCCGCGCGATCCTCGCCGCCACCATCGCCGCCGCCGAGGCGCAGGAGCCCGAGGTGGAGGACGGCCTGTTGCAGGGCGCCGCCGATCTCGCTTTGGTCGCGGCGGGCGCACCGGGCGCATCGCTCCATTTCGCGACACGGATCGTGGAGGAACTCGCCGAAGCGGCATGAGGCGCCACCTACGTCCGGTCGACATCGAGTCGCCGGCTAAGCCGCGTGCTGCGGCCGAAAATTGGTTCGCGCGGAGGCGCAGAGGACGCGGAGAGACTGGATTCGGGCGACGCGCGCCTGCATGTCCGTGGCGTGAGATCGCAGGTGCCAGCGCGGCGCGCGCACCCCTCCGCGCCTCTGCGCGAACCCCTTCGACGCATCCGGATCTTGCGCGGCGGTGATCGCCGATCCGGCTAGAACCCCCGCCCCAGCGTCGCACCGTACAGCGACTCGTAGCGCGCGATCATCGCCGCTTCGTCATAGGCGGCGCGCGCCTTCTCCCGGTTCGCCGCGCCGATCCGCGCCCGCAGGGCGGCGTCCGAGACCAGCGCCTGCAACGCATCGCGCAACAGCACCTCGTCGCCACCGGTGACATAGGGCGCATTCTCCGCGGCGACCATCTGCGGCACGTCGCCGACCGGGGTGCTGACCACCGGCAGCCCCGCCGCCATCCCCTCGACGACGCTGATCGGGAATTGCTCGCTCGCCGACGACAGCGCGAGGATGTCGAAATGGCCGATGTAGCGGTGCGGGTCGGCGAGGAAGCCCGGCAGCACGACGCGGTCGGCGATGCCCATGGCGCGCGCGGTCGATTCGATCGCGGCGCGTTCCGGCCCCTCGCCGACGATCACCAGCCGGAACTTGCCGGCGATGCCGCCGCAGGCCCGGACCAGCAGCGGCAGGTTCTTGACCGTGCGCAGGCCGGCGAGCGCCCCGATCACCACCTCCTTGCCGTTGGCGACGAAGCCGGGGATCGCCCGCGGATCGGGCTTCTTCGTGTAGAGCGCGGTGGGAATGCCGTTGCTGATGCGGTGGACGCGCGCGGGCGGCTGCTTCCACGTCCGCAGCGCGATCCGTTCGAGCGATTCGGACGGCACGACCAGCGCCTGCGCCGCACTCAGGGCGATGCGACGGTAGACGTTGCGCTCGACCTTCAGCCCCTGCGCCTCGTCGGCGTTGAAGCCGTCCTCGTGATGGATCAGCGGCGGCGCGCCCTTGGCGAAGACGCGCCGCGCCATCACCCCGTCGATCGCGCCCCAATTATAGGTCAGCACCAGGTCGAAGCGCCGCATGAACCGCGCCAGCGCCTCGTAGCGCGCCACCGACGGGCGTCCGGTCAGCGCCGGCGGATCCTGCGCGATCTCGTAGCGCACGCCCTTGGCGATCGCGGCGCGCGCGCCGAGCTGGTCGGGAACGCCGCTGACGATGGTATGGCGCAGCCGATCGCCGAAGGCGTTCATCAGCCGTACGGCACGCGCCTCCTTGCCGCCCAGGCTGAAGCTCGAATGAAGGTGGAGGACATGCGGCGTCATGCGCATCGATCTACCCGCGTCCGCCGCCATTCGAAAGCGTTAGCGCAAGCGCAGCAGCCGCCCCTCGACCAGCGATCGCCACAGCCATTCGACCGGCGCGATGCGGAAGCGGCGCAACCACCCGACCGCGGCGGCGAGCAGCAGCGCGTCGACGGCGAACGCCACCGCCATCATCGCCGCCCAGCCCATCCGTCCGTAGAGTCCGAGGCCATAGGGCGAGAAGATCAGCCACGAGACGATCAGCGTCTGCGCGATATACACGGTCAGCGCGCATCGCCCCGCCGCCGCGAACGGTACTAGCCAGGCGCGACCGCGCGGATGCGACAGCAGCAGCGCCAGTCCCGCGACATGACCCGCGGTCGTCGCCAGCCGCGCGATGTCCTCGACCATCCAGACATGGCCGACCTGCCCGTCGAAGCGCGTCGCCTCCCACGCGCCGGCGATGCGCAGTGGCAGGCCGATGCCGTACCCCCAGGCGAGCATCCGCCGATAGCGACGCCGCGACCAGCCGCCCTGCAACGCCCCCATCCGGAACAGCGCCGCGCCGACCAGCATCGTCGCCGCCGCCTCCCAGACATAGACGATCTCCTCGCCGCCCAGCCGCTCCAGCGCGACGCGCCGCTGCCCGGCGGTCCAGGCGGCGCGATCGCCGTGGCCGAAGGCGTCTTCGCGCACCACCGCCGCCGCATCCGCCGCCGCCGCCTGCGCGCGGGCCGCCGCCGGCACCTGCGTCGTCAGCCCGGCGGCGAGCGTGAAGGCGGCATAGGAGAGCCCGAGTACGATCAGCGCGCGGGTCGACACCCGCCGCGCCGCGCACGCGAGCAGCGCGGCGACCGCATAAGTGTGAAGGATATCGCCCGGCCACAGCAGCAGGAACATATGCGCGATGCCCAGGGCCCACAGCACGAGGTTGCGCCAGCCGTAGCGCAAGGTCACCCCGAGCGGATGATCGCTCGCCGCCGCGAAGCGATCGGTGAGGATCAGCATCCCCGCACCGAACAGCATCTCGAGCAGCGCGCGTGCCGTCCCCTCGACGAGCAGCGTCTGCGTCCACCAGGCGATCCGGTCGGCGCCGCTCCAGCCGATATGGCGGATGTCGGACCAATTGGCGGTCATCGACGCGCCCATCTCGCCGATGTTCATGAACAGGATGGCGAGGATCGCCACGCCGCGCAGCACGTCGAGCTGGATCAGCCGCGGCGCGCCGTCGGGCTCGTCCGCGGGCGGCGCGGCTGCGGTCATGCCGCAGCGCGCGCGAGCAGCCGGTCGATCGGATCGTGCAGCGCCGCCTCGGCGAGGGTCGGCGCGTGGCCGAGACCCGGCAGCGTCACCAGCTCGGCCCGGTCGAGCGCGGCGACCATCCGCTCGGCGACCGGCTGCGACAGCACGTCGGATCGCCCGCCGCGCACGACCAGCACCGGCACGTCGCGCAATGCCGCCAGCGCCGTCCACATGTCCGGCCCGCTCTCGTTGCCGGGGGTGCGGAACGGCTCGGCGATCTTGAGGTCATAGTCGAGCACGATGCGCCCGCTGCTGGTCAGCCGATAGACGCGCTTGGCCATCGCCAGCCAGTCCTCGATCCGCCAGTCGGGATAGATGTCGGCATTGCCGTCCTGCAGCGCGCGCGCGGCGTGCATCCAGGTCGGACAGCTGCTCGCCTTGCCGACATAGCCGCGGATGCGGCTGATCCCGCCCGCCTCGATCTCCGGGCCGACGTCGTTGAGCAGCGCCGCGGCGATCCCCGCCCCGGCCTGCGCGAGCAGCATCGTCACGATCCCGCCGAGCGAGGTACCGACCGCGACGAAGCGGGTGATGCCGCGCTCGGCAAGCAGGGCCTGCACGTCGGCGACATAGGTGGCCGGGACATAGGTCGCCGGGTCCTTGGCATAGTCGCTGCGGCCGCGACCGCGGAAATCGACCGCGATGACCTGCCGCGGACCGGCGAGCCGCGCGGCGAGGTGATCGAAGTCGCGCGCATTGCGGGTCAGCCCCGGCAGGCACAGCACCGGCGGCGCCGCGGCATCGCCGGGATAGAGCCGATAATGCAGCTTGAGCCCGTCGGCGGACGACCAATAGCAATGTTCGTAGGCGGCCATAGCGGTATCCCGGGGTTGCGCGCGGCGATGCGCGCCCTCCATATCCACGGATGCCCACCGACCCGCAAGCATACCACCCCGCCGCCGCATTGCTCGATCTCGGCACCACGCTGTCGGACCCGGTGGAGGCGGCGCGCTTCCCCGCGACGCGGCTGCGCTTCCGCAACGACCGCGCCGCCGCCGGGGTCGGGCTGGCGACGCTCGACGACGGCGAATGGATCGACGCCTTCGGCCGCTTCGTGCCGCTGCCCGGCACGCTGCCGCAGCCGCTCGCGCTGCGCTATCACGGCCATCAGTTCCGCCAGTATAGTCCGGACATCGGCGACGGCCGCGGCTTTACCTTCGCCCAGTTGCACGACCGCGACGGCCGGCTGATGGACCTCGGCACCAAGGGGTCGGGCACGACGCCGTACAGCCGCTTCGGCGACGGTCGGCTGACGCTAAAGGGCGGCGTGCGCGAGATCCTCGCCACCGAGATGCTCGAGGCGCTCAACGTGCCGACCAGCCGCACGCTGTCGCTGATCGAGACGGGTGAGGAGCTGGTCCGCGGCGACGAACCCTCGCCGACCCGTTCGGCGGTGCTCGTCCGGCTGAGTCACGGCCATATCCGCATCGGCAGCTTCCAGCGGCTCGCCTATCATCAGGACGAGGCGGGGATGCGCGCGCTCGTCCGCTACGTGCTCGCCAACCTCTACGGCGAGGAGTTGGACGATCCGATCCGCCTGCTCGACCATGTCGTCGGCCGCACCGCGACGCTCGCCGCGCGCTACATGGCGGCGGGGTTCGTCCACGGTGTGCTCAACAGCGACAATATCAACGTCACCGGCGAGAGCTTCGACTACGGCCCGTGGCGGTTCGCGCCGACCTGGGACGCCGCCTTCACCGCCGCCTATTTCGATCACGCCGGCCTCTACGCCTTCGGTCGCCAGCCCGAAGCGATCCACTGGGACGTGATGCAGCTCGCCAGCAGCCTGCGCCTGATCGCCGAGAGCGACCCGCTGATCGCGACGCTCGAAACCTTCGCGCCGCGCTATCAGGAGGCGATCACCGCCGCCCTGCTCTGGCGGCTCGGCGTCGTGCCGCACACGCCCGACGCCGACCGCGCGCTCGTCCAGACGATGGAGCGGGCGCTGCGGACCACGCAGGTGCCGCTCGACCGTTTCTTCTTCGACGTGTTCGGCGGCGTGCTGCCGGCGGACTATGGCGAGGACTGGCAGGCGCTGCGCGCGGCGCTCGCCGGTTATGCGCCGCGCTCGTCGCGCGACCATCGTTACTGGCGAGGCGAACCCTGTGGCCTGCTGATCGACGAGGTCGAGGCGATCTGGGCGCCGATCGCCGCCGCGGACGACTGGACCGCGCTCAACGACAAGGTCGCGGCGATCCGCGAGATGGGCGAGGCGCTCGCCTAGTGGCAAGACGGATTGAGCGAGCGCAAACGCCCGTGATATATTCAGGGCCGTGCGCGCGGCTCATAACGAAATAACGCCTTCTATTTCGACGTATGCCTCTCCAAAATTCGGACGATGAGCCGATCGACAAAGCAGGCCGTTCGGAGCGGTGACGACCCGTGCGCCATTCATCTTCAACGCGTGAGCAACGGCGTCAACAGCAAAGAAAACTTCCTTCCATTTAATTTCTTTTGGCGGGGAAAAACAGATCTGGAAAGCCTGCAGCCTATCCCCCATCCAGTTATCGACGGCGTTCTTGACCACACCCAGCTGGTCTGGCGTCAGCTCGCTTTGATCGCCGAACCGGACGATGAAGGGCCCTGCAATTGGATCGTATGTCCTCATCACCGGCGGTGGCGACAGCGTTCGCGCCTGATCTGCCGGCGGCGGCAATAGCCCGATTGCAGCAACCACTAGAATGCGCTGGGACAGAGCAAAAAGAGAGAAGATATCGACCATGCGCGCAATGGTAATACGGCGCTGCCGCCTTACAACGCCCGATCTTGCCGCCCCGCCGTCATTCGCCTAACCCGCTGCGGATAAACGACGGGACAGGCATGGCTGACGCGATCAACTCCCACGAACCCGCCACCGGCGCGCTGCTCTGGAGCGGCGCGATCGGCGATGTCGACGCCGAGGTCACCGCCGCGCGCAACGGCTGGGCGCAATGGGCGGCGCTGCCGCTGACCGTGCGGATCGAGACGTTGCGCCGCTTCGGCAACGTCGTCCGCCAGCGCCACGAGCCCTTCGCCGACCTGATCGCCCGAGAAACCGGCAAACCCCTGTGGGAGGCGCGGACCGAGGTCGACAGCGTCATCGCCAAGGTCGACATTTCGGTGACCGCCTATGCCGAGCGGAGCGCGCAGCGCCGGCTCGAATCGCCGATGGGCAGCCGCATGGCGCTGCGCCACAAGCCGCACGGCGTGCTGGCGGTGCTCGGCCCGTATAATTTCCCGGCGCATCTGCCCAACGGCCATATCGTCCCCGCGCTGCTCGCCGGCAATGCGGTGGTGTTCAAGCCGTCCGAGAAGACGCCGGCGACCGGCGCCTATCTGGTCGACTGTTTCCGCGCCGCCGGCGTGCCCGAAGCGTGCATCCGCCTGCTCGTCGGCGGCCCGGCGGAGGGCAAGGCGCTCGCCGACCATGACGATATCGACGGGCTGCTGTTCACCGGCTCGGCGCGCACCGGCCTGGCGCTCAACCGCGCCTTCGCCACCAAGCCCGAGAAGATCCTCGCGCTGGAGATGGGCGGCAACAATCCGATCCTCGTCTGGGACACGCCCGACCTTCATTCCGCGGCGGTGCTGGTCATCCAGTCCGCCTTCACCACCGCCGGCCAGCGCTGCACTGCCGCGCGCCGGCTGATCGTCGAGGAGCGGCTGTACGAACCGCTGATCGAGGCGATCTGCGGACTGGTCGGCCGGCTGATCGTCGGCAGCCCGCACGACGATCCGCAGCCGTTCATGGGGCCGGTGATCGACAATGACGTCGCCGACCAGCTCGGCGAGAGCTTCCTCGAACTGCTGATGCGCGGCGGCCGGCCGATCCGCCACCTCGAACGCCCGGTCGCCGACCGCCCCTTCCTCACCCCGGCGCTGATCGACATGACCGCGGCGACCGAGCATCCCGACATCGAGCTGTTCGGCCCCATCCTCCAGGTGTATCGCGCCACCGACTTCGACGAGGCGATCGGCATCGCCAACACCACCCGCTACGGCCTGTCCGCGGCATTGGTCAGCCAGACGCCGGCACTCTACGACCGCTTCTGGGCGAGCATCCGCGCCGGCATCGTCAACTGGAACCGCCCGACCAACGGCGCCTCCTCCGCCGCGCCGTTCGGCGGCATCGGCTGGAGCGGCAACCACCGCCCGAGCGCCTATTACGCCGCCGACTACTGCGCCTATCCGGTGGTCAGCAACGAAGCGGAAGCCGCACGCGCCAACCTCGGCATCGGCCTGCGCGACGCGTGAGGAGGGTGGCACCCGAAGAATCTCTGAAGGAGGGGTAGGTCCGCCCCGGCAAGCGAGACTTCTGTGACAGTCCACTAGGCTGCCAAACGCACCGGCTTTCCCGCGCATGCGGGCACCTAGTGGCCAAGCAGAACAAACACCCGATGCAAGAAGAGAACCGGGCTCCCGCCTTCGGGAGCACTGATGGGACTGGACAGATTGGCGGCAAGCACCCCTGGATCGGCGATCAGCCACTTCTGATACCGCGGCGCGCGGCGCGCGCCTAAGATGAGGCCATGCCCCTCACCGCCCTTGGCCAGCGTATCTGCATCATCGGACCGTCGAACAGCGGCAAGTCGACGCTGGCGCAGGCGATCGGCCGTGTGCGGGAGCTGCCGGTGGTGCATCTCGACCGCCTTTACCATCTGCCCGGCACCGACTGGCAGCCGCGCGCCACCGCCGACTTCGTCGCGCTGCACGATGCGGCGATCGCCGGCGAGCGCTGGGTGATCGACGGCAATTACGCGATCTGCCAGCCGCAGCGGCTGGCGCGCGCCACCGGCGTCATCCTGCTCGACGTGCCGACGCTGACCAGCCTGCGCCGCTATGTCCTGCGCTGCTGGTCGGCGGGGAATCGCGTCGGTGGCCTCGACGGCGGGCGCGACAGCGTCAAATGGGCGATGCTGCGCCATATCGCCGGCACCACCCGCGCCAACCGGCGCCGCTACGCCGCGCTGGCCGGCACGCTTGCCGTGCCGCACATCCGCCTTGCTGGTCCGCGCGCGATCGCCGCTTTCTACCGCCGCGCCGGGCTCACGCCGCGGTGACGTGGCGGACGGCGGGCATCGTCACCGCCGGCAGGCAGCGGAAGCCGGGTCGGGCGAGCAGATAGCCCTGGATGTAGCGGATGCCAAGGCCGCGCAGCACGTCATATTCCGCGATCGTCTCGATCCCCTCGGCGATCACCGTGATGCCGAGCGACCGCGCGATCCGCACCACGCCTTCGACGATCATCCGGCGCGGCAGGCTGGTGTCGATGTCGCGGATCAGGTCCATGTCGAGCTTGAGGAAATCGGTCTGGAAGCGGGCGAGCAGCGCAAGCCCCGCATGGCCCGCGCCGAAATCGTCGACCGCTGTGCCGAAGCCCATCGCCGCATAGGATTCGACGATCGTCTTGACGTGCGCGGTGTCGGTCATCTCCTCATTCTCGGTGAATTCGAAGATCAGCCGGTCGGTCGGCAGGCCGGTGGCATGCGCGGTGCGCAGCGTCAGTTGGATGCAGGCGAGCGGCGAATAGACGGCATTGGGCAGGAAGTTGATCGACAGCCGCGCGTCGCCGTCGAGGATCCCAGCCGCCACCGCGCCCTCGATCGCCGCGACCCGGCATTGCTGGTCGAAGGCATAGCGATTGTCCGGCGTCACCTGCGCCAGCACCGCCGCCGCCCCTGCCCCGTCGGCGCCGCGGACCAGCGCCTCGTAAGCGAAGGGCCTGCCGGTCTCGACATCGACGATCGGCTGGAACGCCATGGCGATGGCGAAGCGATGCTGCTCCGATTGACATCCCTGACATCCGGCGGACTGAACGTGCTGCATCGGTTCAGCTAGGACCGGGGGTGCTAAACTTTCGTGAAGATGACTTTAACCGGTGAAACGGGCGCAAGGGCCGCCGTCCCAAGTTCGCCTAGTCCGCGGCCAAGCAACGCTGGCTTGTTCCGCTGCCGCCGTCGCGCCATCTGCTCACCATCATGGCCACGCTTCTCGATCCCAATGCCCGCGGGCGCGTCATCCTGGTCGGTGCCGGTCCCGGCGATCCCGGTCTGCTCACCGTGCGCGCGGTCGAGGCGCTGCGCAGCGCCGATATCGTCGTCCACGACGGGCTGATCGACGCGCGCGTGCTCGACATCGCGCCACCGCAGGCGCAGCGCATCTCGGTCGCGAAGCGGCGCGCGCGGCATACGCTGCCGCAGGAGGCGATCAACGCGCTGATCGTCGCGCATGTGAAGACCGGCGCGATCGTCGTCCGGCTCAAGGGCGGCGACCCGTTCATCTTCGGACGCGGCGGCGAGGAGGTCGAGGCGGTGCGCGCCGCCGGTCTGCCGGTCGAGGTGATCCCCGGCGTCTCGGCGGCGCTCGGCTGCGCGGCGGAGGCGATGCTGCCGCTCACCCATCGCGACCACAGCAGCGCGGTCAGCTTCGTCGCCGGCCAGTGCAAGGGGCTGGCGGATCAGGACTGGGCGGGGCTCGCCGGACAGGGTCGCACGCTCGTCATCTACATGGGCGTCGCCACTGCCGCCGACATCGCCGACAAATTGATGGCGGACGGCGTCGCGCCCGACATGCCGGTCGCGGTGCTCGAACGCGGCACGCTCGCGGGCAGCCGCGCGCTGCGCACCCTGCTCGCCGACCTCGGGCCGATGGTGGCACGCGAGGCGGTGCAGAGCCCGGCGATCATCGTCGTCGGCGAGGTGGTCGAACTGTCCGACGCCGAGGACAAGCTCGCCCGCTGGGCGCGCGTCGCCGAGGGGATGGTGGCATGAGACTGCTCACCGGCAACGACCTGCCGACCGGCGACGTCGTCTGGTGGACCGGCAGCGGCTGGTCGCGCCATGTCGAGGACGCCGCCGACGTCGGCCAGGAGGGCGAGGCGATCCTGCGCCGCGAGGAAGGCGCGCGCCGGGTCAACGTCCCCTATCTGATCGACGCGATCGCGACGCCCGACGGGCCGCGGCCTGCGCATATCAAGGACCGTATCCGCGCGCTCGGCCCGACGGTGCGGCCCGACCTGACCTTGCGGCCGGCGGACCCCGCCGCGGGGAGCTGGGTGATATGAGCGGGCGACGAGCGGTACCCGGCGGTCGTCGGGCCCGTGCGAGAATGTGGAAGCCGACCCCCTCCCCATCGTCATCCCGGCGCAGGCCGGGATGACGATGGAGGGAAGGTCTCCCGTACCGACACAGTCTCACCCCCGCCCCGTCTTCATCGGCACGAACCAAGGCCGGACCCAGAATGTATAGATACGACCAATATGACCAGGCGATCGTCGATGCCCGCGTCGACGAGTTCCGCGACCAGGTGGAGCGCCGCCTGTCGGGCCAGCTCAGCGAGGATCAGTTCAAGCCGCTGCGGCTGATGAACGGCCTCTACCTGCAGCTTCATGCCTATATGCTGCGCGTCGCCATTCCCTATGGCACGCTCGATTCGCGGCAGATGCGCATGCTCGCCGGCATCGCCCGCGACTATGATCGCGGCTACGGCCATTTCACCACGCGCCAGAACCTCCAGTTCAACTGGATCAAGCTTGCCGACACGCCCGACATCCTCGCGCGGCTGGCGACGGTGCAGATGCATGCGATCCAGACCAGCGGCAATTGCATCCGCAACATCAGCGCCGATCAATATGCCGGCGCCGCCGCGGACGAGGTCGCCGATCCCCGTCCCTGGGCCGAGCTGATCCGCCAGTGGAGCACCTTCCACCCCGAATTCAGCTACCTGCCGCGCAAGTTCAAATTCGCCGTGATCGCCGCCGAGGAGGATCGCGCGGCGATGCGGCTGCACGACATCGGCATCCGGCTGGTGACGCGCGACGGCGAGCTTGGCGCGTCGATCTATGTCGGCGGCGGCATGGGACGCACGCCGATGATCAGCCATCTGGTGCGCGACTTCGTCGGCTCCGACGATCTGATGAGCTATCTGGAGGCGTGCCTGCGCGTCTACAATCGCTACGGCCGCCGCGACAATATCTACAAGGCGCGGATCAAGATCCTGCTCCACGAGATCGGCGCCGAGGAATATCGTCGCCAGGTCGAGGAGGAGTTCCTGCTCGTCAAGCAGCTCGGCATCGACCCGCCGCGCGCCGAGCTGGAGCGGATCACCGCGATGTTCGCGCCTCCCGCCTTCGACCCGGCGGCGCCCGATGCCGTCGACCGCAGCGATCCCGATTTCGCCGTCTGGCTCGACCAGAACGTCGCCGCGCACAAACAGCCCGGCTATGCGATCGTCAACGTCAGCCTCAAGCCGATCGGCGGCATCCCCGGCGATGCCGATGCCGATCAGATCGCGCTGCTCGCCGATCTCGGCGCCGCCTATTCGTTCGACGAATTGCGCGTCACCCATGCGCAGAACATCGTCCTGCCGCACGTCGCCAAGCGCGACCTCCACGCGATATGGCGTCGCCTCACGGAGGCTGGTCTCGCCGAGCCCAACCTCGACCTGATCACCGACATCATCGCCTGCCCGGGGCTCGATTATTGCAGCCTCGCCAATGCGCGCTCGATCCCGCTGGCGCAGAAGATCGCGACCCGCTTCGCCGATCGCCAGCGCGAACTCGGCGAGCTGAAGCTCAAGATCTCGGGTTGCATCAATGCCTGCGGCCATCATCACGCCGGCCACATCGGCATCCTCGGCGTCGACAAGAAGGGCACCGAAAACTACCAGCTGTCGCTCGGCGGATCGGGGGCGGAGGACGTCAGCCTCGCCAAGATCACCGGTCCCGGTTTCTCCGAGGATGGCGTCGTCGACGCGATCGAGCGGGTCACCGACCGCTATCTCGCGACGCGCGAGCCGGGCGAACGCTTTCTCGACACCTATCGCCGCGTCGGGTTCGAACCGTTCAAGGACGCCATTTATGGTTGATGCCCCGCTGCGCTTCCGCGACGACGAGCCGCACGACGAACCGGCGGTGACGCTCGACGCCTTCCTCGGCCAGAGCAACGCCACGGCGGTTCGGCTCGAGGCGGGCGAGGACGCGCGCGCGCTGCTGCCGCAGATCGGCCAGATCGCGCTGGTCGAGGTCAGCTTCCCGAGCTTCCGCGACGGCCGCGGCTACAGCGCCGCGCGCGTGCTGCGCGAGGCGGGCTATACCGGCGAATTGCGCGCGGCGGGCGATGTGCTCGTCGACCAATTGCCGCTGATGCGCCGCTGTGGCTTCGACAGTTTCGCGCCGGAAGCGCCGATCGATCCGGAGGCGTTGCAACGCAGCCTCGACCGCTACGACTATCGCTACCAGCCCGCCGCCGACGGAATCGTGCCGGTGTGGAAATTGCGCCATGGCTGAATCTGCGCGCGCGGCCGACGTGATCGACGTCGCGCCGCCCTTCACCACCGCCGATGCCGCGGCGATGCAGATCCGCTTCGCCGGCGTGCCCGCCGCGGCGATGCTGCGCGAGCTGCTCACCGGCGAGCTCGCCGGGCGGGTCGCTTCGGTCTCCTCCTACGGCGCCGAATCGGCGGTGCTGCTGCATATGGTGGCGAGCATCGACAAGGACGTGCCGGTAATCTTCACCAACACGCAGAAGATGTTCGGCGAGACTTTGGCCTATCGGGACGAATTGTCCGAGCGGCTCGGCCTCACCGACCTGCGCGTCTTCCGTCCCGATCCGCGCATGCTCGCGCTGCGCGATGCGACGGGCATGCGCTGGTCCTACGATCCCGACGGCTGTTGCGAGATCCGCAAGGTCGAACCGCTGCGCCGCGCGCTGGCGCCGTTCGACGCGTGGATTTCGGGACGCAAGGGATTCCAGGCGGGGACGCGCACCGCCCTGCCGCGGTTCGAGGAGGATGAGGGCCGGTTGAAGCTCAACCCGCTCGCCGACTGGAACAAGGATCAGCTCAACGCCTATTTCGAGGAGCATGACCTGCCGCGTCATCCGCTGGAGGCGCAGGGCTTTCTGTCGATCGGCTGCGCGCCGTGCACCAGCAAGGTCAAGCCCGGCGAGGACCCGCGCGCCGGCCGCTGGCGCGGTTGGGACAAGGTGGAATGCGGCATCCATGTCGCGACGACCGGCGAGGACGACCCGGCGTTCTGAGCCCGACCGTCTTATGCCGGGAACATCGTTGATCTCGATGGGTTTTCCGATCGACCCGGCAATGTCATAAGGCCCGGCCTGACTCTAGCGCTTGGATCCCCATGGCCGACGGAACGCCGGAAAAGCCGCGGGGCGGTCCGCCCCCGCATCTGCAACGCGTCACCAATCACGATATGGCGGACGACCGCAACGGCATCTTCTTCGCCGCGGTGTCGACGACGCGGATGCCGATGATCGTCACCGATCCCAATCAGCACGACAATCCGATCGTCTTCGCCAATCCCGCCTTCATCACCATGACCGGTTATGCGCGCGACGAACTGATCGGCCGCAACTGCCGGCTGCTCCAGGGGCCGGAGACCGATCCGGACACCGTCGCCGAGCTGCGCCGCGCGATCAGCCAGCAGCGCGAAACCTCCGTCGAGATCCTCAATTACAAGAAGAACGGCGCCGTCTTCTGGAACGCTTTGTTCGTATCGCCGGTGTTCGATTGCGACGGCAAGGTCGTCTATCATTTCGCCTCGCAGCTCGACGTCACGCGGCGCCGCGATGCCGAGGAAGGGCTGCGCCGGGCGCAGACGATGGAGGCGGTCGGCCAGCTCACCGGCGGTGTCGCGCATGATTTCAACAATCTGCTTACCGTGATCCAGGGGTTCGGCGACATCATCCTCGCCAATCTCGAACGCGACGGCGAGTTCGACCGCCGCAAGGCGGCCCGCTCGATGCGCGCGGTGCTGCAGGCCGCCGAACGCGGCGCGACGCTGACCCAGCAATTGCTCGCTTTCTCGCGCCGGCAGAAACTGCAAGGCCGCGTCGTCAATCTCGGCGATCTGCTCGACCATCTCCAGCCGCTGATCGAGCGCACCGCCGGCGGCGCGGTCACCGTCGCCGTGCGCAGCGATCCGCATATCTGCAATGCCCGGATCGATCCGACGCAGGCCGAACTCGCCGTCATCAACATCCTGCGCAACGCGCGCGACGCAATGCCCGATGGCGGCACGATCACGATCGAAGCGAGCAACCGCTCGATCGAAGCCGGCGACAAGGGCTTCGGCGAACTCGCGCCCGGCACCTATGTCATGCTGACCATCACCGATCAGGGCATCGGCATGTCGCCGGACATCCTCGCCCGCGTCACCGAACCGTTCTTCACCACCAAGGATCAGGGCAAGGGCACCGGGCTCGGCCTGTCGATGGTCTACGGCTTCATGAAACAGTCGGGCGGCTTGCTCCGCATCACGTCCGAAGAGGGGCGCGGCACGACGGTACGGATGCTGTTCCCGTGCGAGGCGGCGGCGGCGGAGCCGCAGGGCGCGCCGGCGTCGCGTCCGCTCGCCGACAAGCGCGGACATGAGACGGTGCTGGTCGTCGAGGATCAGGTCGACGTCGGCGACTATGCCGAGGCGGTGCTCACCGACTTCGGATATACCGTGCTGCGCGCCGACAATGCCGATGCCGCGCTCGAACTGCTCGATGGCGCCGGTCCTATCGATCTGCTGTTCAGCGACCTGATCATGCCGGGCGGGACGAACGGCGTGATGCTGGCGCGCGAGGTCAAGCGCCGGCGGCCGCGGATCTGCGTGCTGCTGACGACCGGTTATGCCGAATCCTCGATCGAGCGGGTCGACGCGCGCGGCGCCGAATTCGACCTGATCCAGAAACCCTACAAGCGCAGCGAACTCGCCATCAAGGTCCGCCGCGTCATCGACGGACCGACCGGGGTCGGCTGACCGGCGGCGACGGCCGTGCACCGGGGCACGGCATTGCACCATCCCGGCGAACCGGGATGGTGCTCTTGATCGCCTCAGACAAGCGGCTCGCGCGGCGCATCGAGGTCCGCGGCACGCTCGGCCGTGCGGGTGTCGCGACGGCTGCCGTCGAGCATCCGTCGTACCGCCTGCCCCGCCGCCTCGCGGCCGCCGAGGCCGAAGGCGAGTGCGAAGGCGACCGCAATCGCGCCGAGCAGCAGCCCGAAGGCGAGATTGATGATGTCGTCGGCAAGACCCATGAAGCGCAGGCCGATCGCGGTGCCGAGGACGATGATCGCCACCCGGACGATCGGCGCGGCGATGCGCGTGCCGCTGTCGCCGCTGCTGCGCGCGATGGCCTGTGCGACGAAGCGGGCGATGATCACCGCGGCGACGATGATCACCGTACCGAAGACGACCTGGCCGAACAGCGCCAGCACCTCCGCCATGATCTTCGATCCATAAGCGAAATTGAGCTGGCGGAAGGCTTCCATCAGCCCGAAGATAAGGATCGCGACGAACGCGCCGGTCCCCGCCGCCTTGGACGGCACGATGGCGGGCGCCTCGCCCGGTGCGGTGTTGAACAGGCGCAGCGCGCCGACGCTGCGGTCGAAGGCGGTGGTGGCAAGGAACTGCGTCAGCAGGCGCGACGCGAACCTCGCGATGACATAGGCGACCGCGAGGATCATGCCGGCGGCGATGACGTGCGGGATCGCATCGAGGATGATGCGCAGCATCGCGGTGGCGGGCTGTGAGATGGCGGCGATGTTGAGCGTGTCGAGCGCGGCGATGGCGACCGGGATGATGATCAGCGCGAAGACGATGGCACCGACGGTGCGCGGCAGCATCGTCGGATCGGCCGGCGCGGCGGCGCCGATCCGCGTCGAGAAGCGCTCGACATGGCTGGCGGTGATCACCGCCTCGACCGCCTTCTTCGTCACCTTGGCGAGCACATAGCCGAGGAAGAAGATGAGGCCGGCGCCGATGATCCGCGGCACCGCGGCGCCGAAGCCGCGCAGCATGTCGCCGAGCGGTCCAGTCGCGCCGGTCAGGCCGAGCGGCTGCGTTGCGAGGAACAGCGCGATCAGCAGCACCACCCAATAGACCGCATCGCCGACCTGCGCGCCGATCGACGAGGGATGCCGCTCGCCGACCTCGGGCGCATTGGCGTGATGGGCGAGCGGCGTGCGGTTGACGAGCTTCGCCACGCCCCATTTCGCCGCGCGCGCGATCAGCCAGCCGATCGCCAGCACGAGCAGCGCCGCGACGATGCGCGGCCCCCAGATTTCGATCAGGTCGAGCGCGCGCGCGCCGAGGTCGCGGGTCTGTGACACCATCGTGTCACCCGCATAGTCTACACCTTGCATGGTCCTTGGTCCCTTTTACGTAACGAGGCACGGCGACCGCGGCCGCCGCGCATGGCCGCTCACAATGGCGAGGCGGGGTCGGTGAGGATGCCGCAGGCCGCCGCGGCCTTGCCGACTTCGAGCGGCACCTTGGGGTCCTTGACCTGACCGGCGACGCGGACGAAGTCGCTCACCGTCAGCCGGCCCGGCGTGGTGTCGCCCTCGCGCGAGGCGCGGGCGGCGCGACCGAGCCGCTGGAGCTGGCCGAGCGACAGATTCGCCTCCAGCCGGTCGCCGACACATTGCGACTGCGCCGGCTGGAAGCCATAGCCTTCGAGCGACGTCGCGATCTTCTCCGACGGGTTGACGCAACCGGCGATCGCCAGCGTCGTGATCCCGGCGCAGAGCAGGCCGACGCGCCCGCCCGGCAGACTATATGTCGTCATCGCAAACCCCTGTCGTTCTGGTGATGCTTCGCCGCGCCACGCGGGACATCTTATCCGATCGACCAACCGTTCGTGCCGGCGAAGTATCCGAGGTATTGATGCACTAGATAGGGGTATATCCAAACCAATGGATTAGCCGGAAAACGTCAGTTTCTACGTCGTTTCAGACTGTTTATTGCCAACTATACTGTCCTACATCGTTGCCGAATTTTTGACTATCTTACTTCGCCCGGTGGGAGTCCCGGCGCGCGCCGCCGGGTTCCGGCGAGGGCGCCGCACGGGACATCGAGCCGGGCGGGTGATAGGCTGCGGCAATGTTCGCGATCTTCCTCACCCCCGCCTATCTACCCTTCGCGATCGCCTTCGTCGTGATGATCGGCATCGGGCTGATCGAGGCGATCGGGCTCGGGCTCGGCCATCTCGATCTCGACGGCGACGTCGGCGCGGACGGGCACGGTGGCGTGCTCGACTGGCTCGGCCTCGGCGGCGAATTGCCGATCCTGATCTGGCTGACCTCGCTGCTCGGCTGTTTCACGCTCGCCGGCGTGGCGATCCAGCAGCTTGCCGAGAGCCTGCGCGGCGCGCCGCTCGGCGGGCCGGCGGCGAGCGGTGTGGCGCTGGTCGTCGGCCTGATGCTCAACACGCTTGCCGCCAACGGGCTCGCGCGGATCATGCCGGGGTTCGAGACGAGCGTGATCTCGAGCGACGACCTGCTCCGCCAGCGCGCCACCGTGCTTGAGGGCGTCGCACGGCGCGGCGCGCCGGCGCGCGCCAAGATCGTCGATCGCCACGGCCAGGCGCACGTCATCCTGATCGAGCCGCACGACGACGCCGATGCGATCCCCGCCGGCGCAACGGTGCTGATCGTCCGGCGCGACGGCGCCCGTTTCTTCGCGCTCGCCAGCGAGAACACCTTTCTTCAACCCCTATGATGGACAGACGGGGGGGAACGCCGGGGGATATGCTCATGCCTGCATCATTGTATAACATACTGATCTACGCAGGGATCGTCCTGCTCGCCTTGGTCGTGATCGGGATCATCCTGACCCGCCTCTACCGCCGCGCGACCAAGGACGTCGCGCTGATCCGCACCGGCTTCGGCGGCGAGAAGGTCGTGCTCAACGGCGGCATCATGGTGATCCCGGTGCTGCACGAGCTGATGCAGGTGCGGCTGACGACGGTGAAGCTGGAGGTGTCGCGGCTCAACAAGGACGCGCTGATCACGCTCGACAAGCTGCGCGTCGACGTGGTCGGGCTGTTCCACATCAAGGTCAAGCCGGACGCCGAATCGATCGCCGCCGCCGCGCAGACGCTCGGCAACGCGGTCAACAGTCCGGAGGCGGTCAAGTCGCTGCTCGACGGCAAGCTGGTCTCGGCACTGCGTTCGGTCGCCGCGACGATGACGATGGAGCATCTCCACGCCAACCGCGCCGACTTCATCCAGAAGGTGCAGGAGGCGCTGCTCACCGACCTCGACATGAACGGCTTCCATCTCGAATCGGTGTCGATCACCCATTTCGACCAGACCGCCTTCGAGCATTTCAACGAGAACAACGCCTTCGACGCGGAAGGCCTGACCGTACTGACCCGCACGATCGAGGAGCGCAAGAAGACGCGCAACGACATCGTCGCGACCAACCGCGTCGCGATCGAGCAGCGCAACCTGGAGGCGAACAACCAGTCGCTCGAAATCGCGCAGGCCGCCGAACAAGCGCGGCTGACGCAGGAACAGGCGCTCGCCGCCCGCCGCGCCGAACAGGCGACCGCGATCGCCACCGCCACCGCCGAGCAGACGCGCCTCGCCGAGATCGCGCGGATCACCGCGATGCAGGCGCAGACCGTCGCGCAGACCGAGGCGGACAAGGTGGTCAAGACCGCGACGATCGCCCGCGACGGTGCGATCCAGACCGCGACGATCGAACGCGACCGCACGATCGAGATCGCCCGCATCACCACCGCGGTGCAGACCGCGCAGAAATCGGAGGAGGAATCGACTGCGGCGGCGGCGGCCAACGAGGCGCGCGCCCTCGCCGTCCGCGCCGAGGAAAGCGTCGCCACCGCCAAGGCGACCGAGATCGCCAACCGCAACAAGAACGTCGCGGTGATCGCCGCCACCCAGCGGGCGCAGGAGGAAGCGGTGCAGATCACCGTCGCCGCCTCCGCCGAGAAGGAAGCCGCCGAAGCGCGTGCGATCGCGCTGCGCACCGAGGCACAGGCCGAGGCGGACGCCGAAAAGGCGCGCGCCGAAGGTCGCGAGGCAGCGTTCAGGGTCGATGCCGCGGGTCAGGCGGCGATCAACGAGGCGACCAATATCCTCAGCGAGGCGCAGACCGCGCTGCTCGTCCGCAAGGCGATGCTCGACGCGCTGCCGGCGATCATCGCCGCCGCCGCCAAGCCGATCGAGAATATCGACCGGATCAGCATCCTCGATGCGCGGGGGCTGCACGGCGACGGCGGCACAGGGGACGCAGCCGCGGCGATGGGTCAGGACAATCTCGCCGATGCCGCGGTCGCCGCAGCGATGCGCTATCGCGTCGGCGGGCCGCTGATCGACGGACTGATGGCCGAGCTCGGCATGACCGGCGGCACGCTCAACGGCATGCTCGCCGGCAGTGACGCCGCGGGCAAGGCGGCGCCGGATCAGGGTCAGGACTGATCCGGCGCGCGGGTCCGGTCAGCCGGCATAGTCCATCGCGGCGAGGTCGCTGAGCAGATCGGGGCCGCCCGGCTGCCAGCCGAGCCGCTCGCGCGTCCAGGCACTCGACGCGGTCATGTCGAGCGCGGCGAACGGCGCCATCCAGCCGAAATGCTGTGCGACCGCCTCGGCGTCGATCGAGCGCACCGGCAGGCCGGTCCCCTTGCCGATCGCCTCGGCGATCGCACGCGCCGATACGCCCTCCTCGACCGAGGCGTGGTAGCGCGCGCCCGGCTCGCCGCGGTCGAGCGCCAAGGCGTACAGCCGCGCGACATCGCTGACATGCGCCGCCGCCCAGCGCGTCTCGCCCGCGCCCAGATAGGCGATTGCGCCGGCGCGGCGCGCCTCGGCGATCAGCGGCGTGATCAGCCCCGCCTTGCGCGTATCATGCACCTGCGGCAGCCGGATCGTCCGCACGTCGATCCGTCGCGCGAGCAGCGCCGCGCCGGCGAGTTCGGTGGCGATGCGCGGATTGGCATGATGCGGATTGAGCACGTCCTCGCGCGCCGGGCCGCCGTCGCGCGGCGTGCCGATGCCGACGCCCGAGGTGATCAGCAGCGGCTTGCGCGTCCCGGCGAGCGCCTCCCCCATCGCCAGGATGTTGCGCTCGTCCTTGCCGGTATTGGCGACGAAGTTGCTGAAGTCGTGATCGAAGGCGCAATGGATCACCGCCTCGGCCGCCGCCGCGCCGGCCGCCAGCGTCTCGGGCTGGTCGAGGTCGCCGCGATGCACCGCCGCCCCCGCCGCTTCGAGCCGGTCCGCCCCCTCCGCCGAGCGGGCGAGACCGAGCACCTGATGCCCGCGGGCGAGCAGTTCGGGAATGACGTGCGAGCCGATGAAACCGGTGGCACCGGTGAGGAAGATGCGCATGGGACTTCTCCTAGTGTCCCGCCGCTATCGGACCGCCGCCCACCCTGTTAAAGTAGTGTCCGTATCGGGGTATAACGAATAACAGGATCGATCATGGCCAGCGCTGCGGACAATCCGCTCGGCACCTATCTGCGCGATCGCCGCACCCGGCTCGACCCGGCGGCGTTCGGCTTCGGCGGCGGCCGGCGGCGCACCCCCGGCCTGCGCCGCGAGGAGGTGGCGAGCCGCGCCAATATCAGCGCGACCTGGTATACCTGGCTCGAACAGGGGCGCGGCGGCGCGCCCTCCGCCGACGTGCTCGACCGTATCGCCAAGGGGCTGATGCTCACCGAGCCGGAGCGCGAACATCTCTATATGCTCGGCCTCGGCCGGCCGCCCGAGGCGCGCTATCGGCCGGTCGACGGCATCTCGCCGCGGTTGCAGCGCGTGCTCGACGGCATGACGCTGAGCCCGGCGATCATCAAGACGGCGATGTGGGATGTCGTCGGCTGGAACCGCGCGGCGACGCTGCTGCTCACCGATTATGCCACTCTGCCGCCGGACGGGCGCAACATCCTCCGCCTGATGTTCGGGAACGCGCAGGCCCGCGCGCGCAACGCTGACTGGGACAGCGTCGCGCGCTTCGTCGTCGCCGCCTTCAGGGCCGACATGACCCGCGCCGGCGGCAGCGCCGCGGCAGCCGGATTGGTCGCCGAACTCAGCGCGCTCAGCCCCGATTTCGACCGGCTGTGGCGCGACAATGACGTCGTCGCGCACAACGAAGGGGTGAAGCGCCTCCACCATCCCGTCGCCGGCCCGCTGGCGATGGAATTCGCCACCTTCACCGTCGAAGGGCGGCCCGATCTCGGCATGATCGTCTACAATCCCGCCACCGCCGCGGATGCCGAGCGGTTGCACCGGCTGCTCGCCGCCGCGCCGGACGGCTGATCGCAGCGGCCACGACCGGCGCCGCGCCTAGCGCCGCGCCGCGTCCGTCTTGGCGCGCTCCGCCGCAAAGGGTTCGGTGGCGTTCCAGCCCGGCCAGTTTCGCCCGTTCGCGATCTCGCGGCCGAGCGCATAAGCGACGCTGCCCTCCTGCGCCGCGCCGGTCATATCCCAGCGCGGATCATATTCGTCGCAGGTCTGATGATAGCATTGCGCATTGTAGCGCGCGCGCTTGCGCTCGCCCGCCGCCATGCCGCCGTCGACCAGATCGCGGCCGGCGCGGAAGTAGACGCCCGGCACGCCTTTCTGCGCGAAGGCGAAATGATCCGATCGATAATACCAGCCCGCCTCCGTATTCTCCTCGGGCACGATCCGCAGCCCCTGCGTCGCCGCGACGCGGGCGAGGTCCGCCTCGAGCGGCGTGCGGCCGACGCCGATCAGTTCGAGGTCGCGCGTCCGCCCGAGCACGACATGCGGGTCGAGGTTGAACTGCGCCGCGGTGGTGGCGAGCGGCAGAGCGGGATGATCGGCATACCAGCTCGCGCCGAGCAGCCCCTTTTCCTCCGCCGTCCACAAGGCGAAGACGATCGAGCGGCGCGTGCGCGGTGCCGCCGCGAAGGTGCGGGCGATCTCGAGCAAGGTCGCGGTGCCGGTGCCATTGTCGATCGCGCCGTTGCGGATGCGGTCGGCGGGCGGATCGAAGTCGTTCTCGCCATAGGCGTCCCAATGCGCGCCGTAGAGGATGCTGCCCGCCGCCGGATCGCTGCCCGGCAGGATCGCGACGACATTGTGGCTGACCGCGCGGTCGAGGCTGGTCCGGACCGTGCCCGACAGCGTCACCCCGGCAAGCGCGACGCCGCTGAAGTCGGCAGCCTGCGCCGCGCGCTTGGCGGCGGCATAGTCGAGCCCGCCCTGCCGCAGCATCGCGACGCCGATGTCGTTGCGCAGCGTGCCGCGGATGCCGAATGCGGGCGGCACCGTGCCCGTGTCGAGCGCATAGCCCGGCACCGCATCGCCCTTGGCCAGTTGCAGCCACGGGTAGCTCGACGGAAAGGTGTCATGGATCTGGAAGAAGGCCGCGGCGCCGCGTTTCTGCGCCTCGGCGAGCTTGGTGCGCGAGGCGGGGCTCGCCGCGCGCCCGCCGAAGCCGAGATCGCGCCCCGCCTCGACATCCGGATCGCCGGCGAGTGCCACCACCACCTTGCCGCGCACGTCGAGCCCGCGATACGGATCATAGCCGAGCCGCGGCTCGACCACGCCATAGCCGACGAACACCACCGGTGCCTGCGCCAGCGTCGTCGTCCCGACGATCCGCGACGACACCGCGACCTCGACGCCCGGCGTCAGCGCCCGCGTCGCGCCGCCGATCGCCAGATCGAGCCGCGCCGCCTCGCGCGTCCAGCGCAGCAGCGGCACCGTCTGGCGGTAGCCCGCATTACCCGCCGGCTTGAGACCGAGCGCAGCGAAGCGCTTGTCGAGGAAATCGAGCGTCACCGCCTCGCCTGGCTGCGTCGGCCCGCGGCCGTGGAAATCGTCGGCGCTGAGCGTGTGCACATCGGCCTTGATCCGTTCGGGCGACAGAATCGGCACGCGCGGCCCGCCCGGAGCGGCGGCGACGGTGAGCAGGAGAAGCGGGAGCCAGCGTTTCATGGCACCAGCGTGACGGCTCGCGACGGACGGCGCAAGCGGGATATGCCGGTCGCCGGACGCGCTTACCGGGTGGTGTCGGCTGGGTCGCAGACGTGCTGATCGTCATGGCAGATCGCCTGACGGCGCACGCCTTCCGATGCCGGCCGCCGCCGTCACAGCCGCCGGCGTACCGACAGGTTGATCGTGCGGCCGTAGGGATCGATCGCGTCGGGCTGGTAGAGCAGCGGCGTCGCGCCGGTCGCGTCGGTGACGCGCTGGCGCGTGTTGAGGACGTTGCCGAGAGTCAGCGATACCCGCGTGCCGCGCGCCCAGCCGCGACCGGGGAAGCGATTGGCGAGTTCGGCGAACAGCCGCAGGTCGAACGTCGCCAGCGCGTGGAAGCGCAGGTCACCCGCTGCGCTGCCGGCATCGGCGCGGACGCGGGTGGCGCTCTTCCAATTGCCGCTCAGCCGCAGGCCGACGCCATTGTCGATCAGCCCGGTGTTGAGCTGAACGGTATGACGCGCCTGTCCGCCGGCGCCGATCGTCCCGCCGTCGAGCAGATCGATCGTCGGGCCGCCGTCCTTCAGCAGGATGGCGTCGCGGAAGAACCAGCTGTGATAGAGCGACATCTGGACACGCGCGCCATTGTCGCTGCCGCCGAACGCGTCCGGCCCGCCCGGCCCGCCCGGCCCACCGGGACCGCCACCCGGCGGCGGTCCATCCGGGGGCGGACCGCCAGGCGGGGGACCACCGGGCGGGGGACCACCCGGCGGCGGCCCCATACCGTCGTCGGGCGGCGGCCCCGGCGGCGGGCCGTCGCCCTCGTCCCGTCGCCGGCCTTCGACGACGATATCCTCCCCGGCCGCGGGATCGCCGGCCGCGGGATCGCCGGCGGGCGGGGCATCGCGCGCCGCGGTCGCGTCCGCGCCGGCAGGCGGCGGTGCCTCCCCCTGCCCCGACACCGCCTTGCCGGCCCCCGCCGGCCCGCGCATGGGAGGATGCGGCCGCCGCGGCGCGCGCAGGATGCCCGTAAGGTTCACCCCCCAGCGGATCTCCTCGCGATCCTCGCGCGCGAAATTGACCGCGCGACTGTCGACCGCGGTCAGCATGCCGGTGTCGTCGCGGGTGAAGCGCTCGGCGAAGGCCGCTTCGGTCGCGGCGGTCGCGCCGCTCAGCGTGCCGATCGGATTGCGCGTGCGGCTGTTGATGTAATTGGCCGAAAGCGACAGATTGCGCCGCGGGAACGGCTTGAGCGCGACGCCGAGCTTGAAGACGTGACGATCGTCGGCGGCGAGCGCGGCGTTGCCGCCGGTGCTCTGCAACACCGTCACCGTCGCGCCCGTCACCGCATCGTAGACGCGCGCCTGGGTGACGACGACCGGCGCATTGAGCTGCTGCAACGTCGGCGCGACGCGATCTTCGTTGACCGAGGCGATCACGCTGATCCCGGTGCGCGGCGTCCAGTTGAGCCCATAGCCGAAGGTCGCGAGCGTACCGTAATCGGCGACCCGCGTCGCACCCGCGTTCAGATTGGCGGTGAGGTTGCCGAGACCGCTGAGGAAGCCGCTGCGCCGGCTGGTCAGCGGCACGTCGAGGCTGATCTGCCCGCGCCCGGTGGTGCGCGTCGCCGCGCTCGTCCGGGTGACGCTGGCATAAGCGGTCGACGAGCGCAAAGCGCTGACGTCGCCGCCCAGCCGCAGCGACACACGGATGTCGCCCGCCGGCATCGCGAACAGCCGCCCCATCAGCACGGCGCTGGCGCTGCCGGCGTCCGATCGCGCCACCGCCCGCTCGCGCTGCAGCGTCCCGAGCAAGGCGGCGGAGAGCGGGCCGTACGGATCCACCGCGATGGCGTTCGCCGCGATCGCCTGTTGCAGCGCGGCCGTATCATAGCCGCGGTCGGTCACGGTGCGCGTGTCGCCGTGATCATAATTGGCGATCACCGACAGCTTCCACCGCGTCGACACATCGGCGTTGAGCGTCGCGCCGAGATGCCCGCTTGCGGTCGCGATATCCTGGCGCAGCGCCTGCGTGTCGAGATAGCGGTCGATCGTAGCATCCGACATACTGGTGGCGAAGGGATTGTCGGCGGTGACGTCGAGCGTCGCGGTCGCCAGCCCCTGCAGGGCGGCGCTGGTGGCGTAGCTTGCACCGGCATTGAGCGAGGCGGTCACCGCGTCGCTCACCTGATGCGCGACCGCACCGTTGAGCGACCAGGTCCGCGTCGCCGGCACGAGCGTGCGATAGGCGGTGTCGTCGGCGATCCGTCCGGTCGGATCGATCGCGCCGGTCGCAGAGATCAGGCCGCGCTCGCTCTCGCGCAATGACGCCGTCGATTCGACGCGCGCGGCGACATTGACCCGGTCGTTGTCGTGGATGCGGGTATAGGTGACGTCGGCCCTGGCCTTCTCGCCCTGCCCCGCCAGCGAGCCGCCGCCGCCGATATTGGCGACGGTGGTGCGGATCCGCCGCCGCAGGATGAGATTGACGACCTTCTGCTGCGCGTCATAGCCATATTTGAGCGCGACCTCCTCGGGCAGGATGTCGACGCGCAGGATCGCCTCGGTCGGCAGGTCGCCGATCTCGTTGACGCCGGAGATCCTCTTGCCGTTGACCAGCACGACCGGGCCGCTGCTGCTGTCGCGACCCTGATCGCTCTGCGTCTGGCCGCTGATCTGGTCGAGCAATTCGGTGACGGTGCCGACGCCATAGCCGGCAATATCGGCGGGCGAGAGGCGGTCCTCGGCGGGAATGTCGCCGATCACCGCACCGGGCACCGCGCGGCCGGTGACGACGATATCCTCGTCGCGCGCGGTGGCGGGCGCGGCGGTGCGGGTCGCCGGCTGCGCGGCTGGCGCGCCGCCGCTCTGCGCCGCCGCCGCAGGCGCCAGCGCGCCACCGACCAGCAGCGCGAGCAGGCAGGACGCAGGATAAGAAGGGCTGCTCATCGCCGCGCCTTCGGGTCGGATTGTGTCAGACCGATTTCATCACGATTGCGCCGGCTGCAACCTGACGCGGTGGTCGGGTGGGATGAGGCTTTGGTGGGCGGATGGCGAGCAGCCCCCCTCGCAAAGCGTACCGCAAGACCGTCATCCCGCACGACGCGCGTTCCTTGGATATCGGCACCGGACGGCGCGAGGTTCCAACCGCCTCAATGTCTGTCGTGGCACCGCGGCCCGCTATGGGCGATGGGCCATTCTTCCAAAGCTATAGTCGATCCCGCCGCAGCTTAGATTTCGCTGCGGCGGGCGCGACCCGGCCGGATCAGAATTTGAAGGTCACCGCACCATGATAGGCTTGGTTGCGCACGTCGCGGCGCAGCGCGGTGGTGTCGGCGCTGAGTGATAGCGTGACACGGTCGGTGGTGTAGGACAGGCCCGCGGTCAGTTCGACCCAGTCATGATCCTGGCTCGCCAGCCGGAAGGCCGCCGACGGCGTGCCGCCGATGAAATTGGCGGTGAACACACCCGGCCGATCCTCGAAGTCATGGACGTAATAGGCCGAGGCGAAGGGCTTGATCGCCTCCCCGCCGGCGATCTGCACACCGGCGCGCGCCTGCGCGCTGTCGAGCGTATAGCGATCGAAGCGCAGCGCGCCGTCCCCGCCCGTTTCGACCGTCGGCGTGAAGCCGATATGGCTGACGCGGGCGGCGAGGCGCGGGCCGACCTGCAGGCCGGCGAGATCGAATTGCTGGCCGACGCCGACTTCGGCGGACAGGGCGAAGGCGTCGTCGCGGCTGCGCAGCGTTTCGCCGATTCCTGCCAGCGCGACGCTGCGTCGCGTGCTCGCCCGGAACACGCCGGCGCTGACCTGCGCGTCGAGCAGCTGACCGCGGCTGCCCTGCGCCTTGCCGAACAGCGTACCCTGGAACAGCTCGCCGACCGCATGCTGCGCGACGCCTCCGGTGGTGCCGTCGAGCTTGGTGAAGCCGAAGCCGAAGCCGAGCACGCTGGTGTCGCTGACCTTCGTCTCGATGCCGCTGACCACGTAGAAGCCGTCGAACGAGTCGCGCCCGCCCGCCGGGCTGGCGTCGCGCAGGCTGCGGCTGCTGCCGTCGACATAGCCGCCGGCGATGAAGACGTTGACGTTCTCCGGCAGCACGTTTTCGCGCACCGTGGTGGTGGCGTCACTCGCGGTGGCCTGCGCCATCGGCAGATCGCGCGCCATCAGCGCGGCGAATTGCAGCGGCTGGCCCGTCATCGTCAGCGTCCCCGACAGCGGCTGGCGCGCGTCGATCGCGCCGAGATGCTGGCGGTAATAGCGCGCGACATTGTCGGTCGCGACGATGCCCATGCCCTGGACGAGCTGCGTGGTGCGCGGCGCCAGCCCCTCCAGCGTCGTGCGGATCGTCGCCGCATTCTGGAGATCGAGCACGCCGTAGAGGCCGGCGAGCCTGGCATATTGGCCGCGGTCGCGATCGAGCAATCCGGCGAAGGCGGTCTGGATCGGCGTGTTGGCGACGACGCTCGCATAGCTGCCGGCGACGACATGCGCCTGCACCGCCGTATCGGAATAGAGCAGCTCCGGCTTGAGGATCGCGGAGATCGGCACGACCCCGTCGAATTGGCCGATGACGCCGCCGGTCGCGGTGACGATCGTGTAGCGATCATTGTAGCGCAGGATATGGCCGGCGACCGGCGCCAGCCCGACGCGGCCGCCGAGCGCGGCAAAGCCGTCGTCGGCGCCGGTGCCGACCACGGCGATCCGGTCGGACGTGCCGTTCGGCCCGACGTCGATCAGCACGCGGCTGCCCGAGGCGAGGATGAGATTGCCGCCGATCGTCAGCGTGCCGATCGTCCCCAGCGTTCCCGGCGCGATCAGGCCGGCGACGCTGGTGAGATAGGGCGTGTTGATCCGCCCGCTGCCGGTGAGCAGGCCTTGCAGAAGGAAGTAATCGCCCGGCGTCGACAGCTGGCCGTCGACGCTGACCGTGCCGCTATACTGGTTGACGGCGATCAGGCTGGTCAGCGACCCCGCACGGGTGATCGCCAGCTTGGCGGCATCGCCGCTGATCGTGAACTGGTCGACCGTCGCCGCGGTATCGAGCGTCGTCGTACCGGTCGCAGCCAGCGTCACGTCGAAATAGCGTCCGCTGCGCTGCGTCGCGGCATCGGGATCGATATTGTCGGGCACGAAGCCGGTCGCGCCGGGCAGGCCGTTGGCGAGCGTCGGCGTCGGCAGCGCTGCGGTCCTGGCGTCCGCGGCACTGGATGGAGCGCCGATCCACGTCCCCGCCGCGCGGCCGCCATCGGCCTCGCCCTGCTGCGTGGCGGCGACCGGCTTGCCGTCGACATAGGTGACGCCGGTGTGGAGATCGTAGCATTGGTCGTAGCCGATGCGCGGTTCCTGGTCACACACCTGCCCGAACTTGTTCTGCGTATCGTTGGCGGTGCCGAGCCCCGGCGTCGTCGGCACGCCATTGACGAGCTGGCCGTCGGCGATGATCTGATAGGCCGGATCGAGCCGGGTGACCCAGTGGCTGGCGTCACTCCATTTGCCGTCCCCAGCCACTGCGCCGACATAGCGATAGGGGTTGTTGGCGACGATATAGTCCCAATAGAGATATAGCGGCTGGTAGAAGGACGTCGTGCCGTAGCCCGCCGATTTCTGGCCAGAGAAGGTGTAGCTTCCCGACAGCACGCCGATCACCGTCGATAGGTTGGTGCCGCCGCGCTTGAACGTCTGATCGAGGATCAGCGGCCCGCCCGAATCGCCGGAGGCGGTCAGGCCTTCGTGCGGCAGCGCCTTGTCCTTGAAGAGATTATAATCGCCCGGCGCCTTGCGGGTCGGGTCGTCGAAGTCGAGCTGATACAGGTTGGCCGGGAAACCGGCATTGCCGCCGAACAGGCCGTAATAGAAATCGTCGATCGAGCCGAGCACACCGATATAATTTTCGGCGACGCGACGACGGAAGTCGATGGCGCCGGTACTGCCGGTGGTACCCGTACCGTTCTTGCCATAGCCGGTGACGGTGACGTGATATCCGGTGCCGGTGGTATCGTCGATCGCTGCGGGTGCCGGGAGCGGCGAGAACAGCAATGTCCAGGTCGGCACGTCGGGAACCGGCGTATCGGTGGTCGCCAGCGCGATGTCGGCCTGCATGAAGTTCTTGTTCATGCCAAAGGCGAGCGACTGCGAGTTATAGACGACCTGACTGACGTTGTAGAAGTGATTGTCGGCGTTGGTCGCATGACCGCCGTAAAGCCAGTTCTGCACACCGGGCCGGGTATTGGCTTCGAACCCGAACCCGATCGGCAACTGCCCGGCCGCCGTGCCGTAATTCCACGGGTTCATCGCGGTGCCGTCGGGTGCTTCGTTGACGCAATGCGCCGCGAACAGAACCGTGCGCGGATTGAGCAGCGTGCCTGTGCACATGTAGATATATTTGTAGTTCTGATCCGTCGGCGTCTGGTCGATGATCATCTGCCCGACGCCGTTGACGCCCTGGTCGAGATCCGACTTGGGCGTGCCGGGATCGGAGATGACGATCTGGGGTTGAGCATGCGGCGGCTGCAGCAGAACCTCGCGCGCCGCGGGCGCGGCGATCGGGGCAGCCGTCTTCAGCCCGTCGAGCAGATCGGACGTCCTCGCCTGTGCCTGCGCCGCTACCGGCGTGAGGATCATCGCCGTCGAGGCGAGCAGGACGTATCGCGACAGGCGACGCAGCGGCGTGTGGCTCATACAGTATTTCCCCCTGATCGTACCGGACGGCTCTCCCGCTCCGGCTGACCTACGCAATGTGTCAGATCTGGTCACAAACCTGTCAAGTCGTCGCCATGGTTGCATCTTTCTTAATGATCCATATCGGTCAGATCGTGTCGGACCCGCAACACCAGCCCCCGGCACCTTGACTTTTGCCGCAATGCAGCGCACATCCGCTGCATCGAGGCGTCATGCAGCGTGAACGGGTTGGCCTGGCCACCCCCGGCTCCGCCTCGGTCGATATGCTCAGGGCTTCCCTATTCACGCGGGGTGTCAGTTTTCCCCGCCCCCTGCGAGCCGTGTCCGGTCCGGACACCGGCGCGCGGGTTGGGCCCGTTTTGGAAGTTGTTTCATGACCTTCGCCAATCTCGGCCTCGCCGAGCCGCTTGTCCGCGCGCTCGAAGCCAAAGGCTATACCAACCCGACGCCGATCCAGGCGCAGTCGATCCCGATCCTGCTCGAAGGCGGCGACCTGCTCGGCATCGCCCAGACCGGCACCGGCAAGACCGCGGCCTTCGTGCTGCCGTCGATCCAGCGACTCGCCGCCGCGCAGAAGCGCGTGCTGCCGACCCACGTCCGCATGCTCGTCCTCGCGCCGACGCGCGAACTCGCCAGCCAGATCGCCGACAATGCGCGCGGCTACGGCCAGTTCAGCAAGCTGTCGGTCGCGACCGTGTTCGGCGGCACCAGCATCAACAAGAACCGGCAGGATCTCAGCCGCGGCGTCGACATCCTCGTCGCCACGCCCGGCCGCCTGATCGACCTCGTCGAACAGGGCATGTGCAACCTGTCGATGATCGAGATCCTCGTGCTCGACGAAGCCGACCAGATGATGGACCTCGGCTTCATCCACGCGCTCAAGAAGATCGTGCGGATGATCCCGCGCAAGCGCCAGACGCTGTTCTTCTCGGCGACGATGCCGGTGGCGATCCGCGAACTCGCCAACCAGTTCCTGCACGAGCCGAAGACGGTGTCGGTCGTCCCCGCCTCGACCACTGCCGAGCGCGTCGACCAATATGTCACCTTCGTCAACCAGACGGAGAAGCAGGCGCTGCTGACGCTGACGCTGCAGGATCCGACGATCAACCGCGCGCTGGTGTTCACCCGCACCAAGCATGGCGCCGACCGCGTCGTGAAGCTGCTCGCCGGCAACGGCATCGCCGCCAATGCGATCCACGGCAACAAGAGCCAGGGTCAGCGCGAGCGCGCGCTCGGCGAGTTCAAGGACGGCAAGACCAAGGTGCTGGTCGCCACCGACATCGCCGCGCGCGGCATCGACGTGTCGGGGGTCAGCCACGTCATCAACTTCGAGCTGCCGAATGTCGCCGAGCAATATGTCCACCGCATCGGGCGGACCGCGCGGGCCGGCAACAGCGGCATCGCCATCGCCTTCTGCGCGGATGACGAGCGCGCCTATCTGAAGGACATCGAGAAGCTGACCCGCCAGAAGGTGACGGTGCGGCCGCTGCCGGACAATTTCACCGCGCTGTCGAACGAGATCAAGGCGACCCGCGTCAAGGCGATCGGCGCCGATCCCGCGCCGCGCGCCGACCTGCCGCGCGGCCAGCGGCAGCCGGCGCGCCCGCGGGCGACGCACGCGCCGACCGCGACGCGCAACTACGCCAATGCGAGCCGTGGCGGCCAGCGTGGCGGCGGCGGCGGCGGTGGTCGTGGTGGCCGCTCGGGCGGCGGCGGTGGTCGCGGCCAGGGCGCCGGCGCGGCGCGCTAAGCCGCATCGGCTGCGGCGCACCTGCGTCGCGTCGCATGGATATTCGAACGGCCCCGCAGGCGCGATCCTGCGGGGCCGTTTGCGTTCGGGGCAACCCGCCGCCGCGTGGCGCATTGACTCCCCCAGAGGAGAGACTGCCATGGACGTTTCCACCACCCCGCTGCCCGAACGGATCGCCCGCGTGCTCGCCGGGCAGCGGATCAGCGCCAATGCCGGCGGCGATGCCGAGAGCGCCGGCGATCAGGTCGACGGGGCGTGGCGCGACTATCTCGATGACGCGCGCGCGGTGCTGCGCACGCTGCGCGAACCCGACCGCAGGATGGCCGCGGCCGGCGACCCGGCGGTGTGGGAGCGGATGGTGCTGGCGGCGATCGACGAGGCGAAGCCGGAGACGGTGGTTCTCTAACGGATCGCAGGCGGCGTTCCGCCCTGCCCTCACCCTATCGCCGGCTTCGCCGTCTCCTCCCTCTCCCACCGGGAGAGGGAGGAGAGACCGGGCGCTGCCTCCGTGGTCAATCGTCGAACACCGGCGGGCGCTTGGCGAGATTGGCGGCGACCGCCTCCATCATCGCCGGGCGGCCGATCACCTTGAGCTGCTCCTCGGTCTCCGCGGCGAGCATCGTCCGCGGATCGGCATCATGCGCCATGTTGAGCAGGCGCTTGGCACCGCGGATCGCCGGCGGGCTGCGCCCGGCGATCGTGCGGGCGAGCGCCAGTGCCGCCGCCAGCGGATCGGCGTCGAGCCGCGTCACGAAGCCCTGCGCCAGCGCTTCATCGGCGGCGAATTCCCGCGCGGTATAGACGAATTCGCGCAGCACGTCGTCGCGCACCGATCCGCGCCACAGCGCAAAGCCCGCCATGTCGGGCACCAGCCCCCAATGCAGCTCGCGGATCGCGAAGCGCGTGTCGGGCGCGGCGATGCGGATGTCCGCGCCGGCCATGATCTGGAAGCCGCCGCCGAAGGCGACGCCGTGCACCGCAGCGATCACCGGCATCGGCAATTGCCGCCAGCCCCAGCTGACATGCTGCGGCAGGATCGCGCCGGCGGCGTTGCGCGTCGTCGCGACGCCCGATCCGCCCTGCGCCATGCTCGCCATGTCGAGCCCGGCGCAAAAGCCGCGCCCCTCGCCCGACAGCACGACGCAGCGCACGTCGCGGCGGTCGGCGAGCGCATCGATCGTCGCGCCGATGCCCTTGAACATCGCCGGGTCGATCGCGTTCATCTTGTCAGGCCGGGCGAGGCGGACGTCGGCGATGCCATCGGCGACGGCGAGGGTGACGCGATCGTGCAAGACTCTCTCCCACAGCAGGGGCCCCGATCCGGCCTCGGACGCTACCCCGGTGCGTTGCGCTACTGCGGATGGCGTGTAGAGACAATGCGATGAGCGGCTTCAACATCGACGCATTCATGGCGCACCGCTTCGGCGGCCATGCCGGTGCGCTCGGCATCGTCTATCATGCGAAAGGGCCCGGCTGGGTCGAGCTCGCCCTGCCCTATCGCGACGCGCTGATCGGCGATCCGGCGAGCGGCGTGCTGGCGTCGGGCCCGATCATCGCGCTGATGGACATGGCGACGAGCATCGCCGTGTGGGTCAAGCGCGACCGGTTCGCGCCGCAGGCGACGCTCGACCTGCGGGTCGACTATCTCCGGCCGGCGGTGCCGGGGCGGACGGTGATCGGCCGCGGCGAATGCCTGCGGCTGACCCGCTCGATCGCCTTCGTCCGCGGCATCGCCTATGACGAGACGCCCGACGATCCGCTCGCACAGGTCGCGGGCACCTTCATGCTGATGGACCGCGCGGCATGAGCCCGCTCGACGCGCTGCCGCCGTATGCCGAGCTGCTCGGCATCACCCTCACCCCGCGCGACGGCGCCGCGCCGACGCTGCTGCTGCCGTTCCGCGACGCGGTGCTCGGCCGGCCCGGCTTCCTGCACGGCGGCGCGATCGCCGGGCTGCTCGAGGTCGCGGCGATCGTCTCGCTGCAACATGCGCTCGCCGGTGAGGGCGGCGGGCGGATCAAGCCGGTCAACGTCACCGTCGACTTCATGCGCGGCGGCCGCGACAAGCCGACCCATGCCGAGGGGATCGTCACCCGGCTCGGTACGCGGATCGCCAATGTCGAGGCGCTGGCCTGGCAGGACGACCGCGCCCGCCCGATTGCCAGCGCGCGGATGAACTATCTGATCGTGCGGGAGTAGCTCGGACCGACCGGCATCTCTCAGGTCTTACCCCCGCGCCACCCGCTCCGCATCGGCGACCTGTTCGGGAGTCGGCGTCACCCCGGTGTAGAGCACGAATTGTTCGAGCGCCTGCAACGTCCCGATCGCCGCGCCGGTGATCACCGTCTTGCCCGCCGCGCGCGCGGCGCGGAGCAGCGGCGTGTCGGGCGGCAGCGCCACCGCATCGAGGACGATCCCGGCCGCGGCGATCGTCTCCGCCGGAAAGGCGAGCGCATCCGCATCCGCCCCCTCCATGCCGAGCGGCGTGACATTGGCGAGGAGGTCGGCGCGCTCCGCCGCCACCTCCGCAGCCCAGCGCCAGCCGACCGAGGCGGCGAGCGCCTGCCCGCGCTCGGCATTGCGCGCGACGATGACGCCATCGGTCAGCCCGGCATCGCGCAGCGCCGTCGCCACCGCCTTGCCCATCCCGCCCGAACCGCGCAGCATCACACGCGCCGCCGGATCGATGCCGGCCTGCTCGACCAGCGTGCGCACCGCCGAATAATCGGTGTTGTAGCCCGTCAGCCGGCCATCGTCGTTGACGATCGTGTTGACGCTGTCGATCGCCGCCGCCGATCCCTCCAGGCGATCGAGCAGCGGGATCACCGCTTCCTTGAACGGCATCGAGATCGCGCAGCCGCGGATGCCAAGCGCGCGGATGCCGCCGATCGCCGCGGGCAGATCGGTGGTGGTGAACGCCTTGTAGACATAATCGAGGCCGCACAGCTCGTAGAGCCGGTTGTGGAAGCGCGTCCCGAAATTGCTCGGCCGCGCCGACAGCGACATGCACAACCCGGTGTCGCGGCCGATGAGGGGTTTCGTCATGCAATCTCCTGCTACGCCTCCCCGTCCCGGGAAGGATTGCTATCACCGCGGCGTCAACCGGATCAACCGCCCCGCCGACTTGCCGCCGTCCTCGATCAGCCAGATCGCGCCGTCGGGCCCCTGGTCTACGTCGCGGATGCGCGCGCCCATCGGCCATTGGTCCGCCTTGCCCGCGGTCTGGCCGTCGAGGTCGACGTGGACGAGCGACTGGGACGACAGGCCGCCGATGAAGGCATCGCCCTTCCACTGCGGGAAGAGATTTCCCGAATAGATCATCAGCCCGCCCGGCGAGATCACCGGGTTCCACCAGACCTTGGGCGGCTCATAGCCGTCGCCCGGCGCATGATCGGGGATGTCGCGGCCGTCGTAATGGCTGCCGTTCGATACGGTCGGCCAGCCATAGTTGCGGCCGGGCAGGATCAGGTTGAGCTCGTCGCCGCCCTTCGGCCCCATCTCCTGCTCCCACAACCGCCCCGCGCCGTCGAAGGCGATGCCGAGCAGGTTGCGATGGCCATAGCTCCATACCTCCGGCGCGAAGCCCTTGACGGCGAGCGGGTTGCCCGGCGCGGGCTTGCCGTCGAGCGTCAGCCGCAACACCTTGCCCAGCGTCGCCTGCGGATCCTGCGCCGGCGTGAACTTCTGCCGTTCGCCATTGGTGAAGAACAGCGACTGGCCATCGGGCGCGAAGGCGATGCGGCCCGAATAATGGCCGTCCCCCGCGACGAACGGCCGCGCCTGGAACACGGCCTCGATCTCGCCGAGCCGGTCGCCACCCCGGCCGTCGTCGCGCAACCGGCCGCGCGCCAGCACGACGCCCTTGCCGCCCGCGCCCTTGGCCGAATAGCTGAAATAGATCCGCCGGCTGGTCGCGGAATCGGGCGCGGGAACGACATCCATCAGCCCGCCCTGCCCGGCGCTGTCGACGGGCAGCGTCGCGATCGTCTGGCGGCGCTTGCCGTCGGCGGACAGCAGGATCATCTGCCCCGCCTTTTCGGTGACGAGGATGCGCTCGTCGGGCAGGAAGGCGATCGCCCAGGGCGAGACGAAATCGGCGATCACCGTCTCGCGGAACGGCTTAGCCGAGGGCGGCGTCTCCCCCGCCTGCCCCGCTGCCGCGATCGAAGGGGCGCCCGCACCGGCGAGCAAGGCGAGCGGCAGAGTGGCGAGCAGAGTGAGGCGCATGTGAGTCTCCCGAATACACCCGATCGCAAACGCGCCGGCGACAACGATGGATGCTTGTATCGCCCGACAGGTCGGCGTATATGACGGCTGCCTTCTCTTACATCGTCAGGTGAAAGAGGCTGCGGAGGATCTCCCCCGCGGCGGCGAAGACGCATATTCCCGCGGCGGCAGCCGCAATCCTTTCCCGGCGGCGGGCAGCCGCATGATTTCTGGAGCCTGCATGGCGGACATCGCCCTTCTCACGCAATTGATCGAACCCGAGGCCCGCGCGCTGGGTTTCGACCTCGTGCGCGTGAAGATGTTCGGCGGCAAGTCCGACCCGACCCTGCAGGTCATGGCCGAGCGCCCCGACACCGGCCAGCTGACGATCGACGACTGCGCCGACCTGTCGCGCCGCATCTCCGACCGGCTCGACGCCCTCGAAGCCGAGGGCAAGGACCCGATTCCGGATGCCTATCGGCTCGAAGTGTCGTCGCCCGGCATCGACCGGCCGCTGACCCGCCCGCAGGATTATGCCAACTGGGCCGGGCATGAGGCGAAGATCACGCTCGTCGAGAAGATCGACAACCGCAAGATCCTGACCGGCGACATCGTCGGCATCGACGGCGACAGGGTGACGATCGATGTGCGCGGCCACCAGCCGATGACGGTCGCGCTCGACCAGGTCCACGACGCCAAGCTGACGATCACCGACCGGCTGCTCGCCGCCACCGCGCCTTTGTCTTCGGACGGCGCCGACGAATTCGAAGAGGTGTCCGATGACACCGACAGCAACGACACCCATGCCCTGAACGAAGGACAGCAGTAAGATGGCCACCGTCGCCACCGCCAACCGCGCGGAACTGATCGCGATCGCCAATTCGGTCGCTTCGGAGAAGATGATCGACAAGAGCATCGTCATCGAGGCGCTGGAAGAGGCGATCCAGCGCGCCGCGAAGACGCGCTACGGCATCGAGAACGACATCCGCGCCAAGCTCGATCCCAACACCGGCGATCTGCGGCTGTGGCGCGTCGTCGAGGTGGTCGAGGCGGTCGACGATTATTTCAAGCAGGTCGACGTCAATCAGGCGCAGAAGCTCCAGAAGGGCGCGGTCGTCGGCGATTATATCGTCGATCCGCTGCCGCCGATCGAATTCGGCCGCATCCAGGCGCAGGCGTCGAAGCAGATCATCTTCCAGAAGGTGCGCGACGCCGAGCGCGACCGCCAGTATGAAGAGTTCAAGGATCGCCAGGGCGAGATCATCACCGGCGTCGTCAAGCGCGTCGAATTCGGCCATGTCGTCGTCGACCTCGGCCGCGCCGAGGGCGTCATCCGCCGCGACCAGCAGATCCCGCGCGAAGTGGTGCGCGTCAACGACCGCATCCGGTCGCTGATCCTCAACGTCCGCCGCGAGAACCGCGGCCCGCAGATCTTCCTCAGCCGCGCGCACCCCGACTTCATGAAGAAGCTGTTCGCGCAGGAAGTGCCCGAGATCTACGACGGCATCATCACCATCCAGGCCGCCGCGCGCGATCCGGGCAGCCGCGCCAAGATCGGCGTCATCAGCCGCGACAGCAGCATCGATCCGGTCGGCGCCTGCGTCGGCATGAAGGGCAGCCGCGTCCAGGCCGTCGTGCAGGAGATGCAGGGCGAGAAGATCGACATCATCCCCTGGTCGCCCGATATCGCCACCTTCGTCGTCAATGCGTTGCAGCCGGCGTCGGTCAGCCGCGTCGTGATCGACGAGGAAGAGGAGCGGATCGAGGTCGTCGTCCCCGACGACCAGCTCAGCCTCGCGATCGGTCGCCGCGGCCAGAACGTCCGCCTCGCCAGCCAGTTGACCGGCAAGGCGATCGACATCCTCACCGAGCAGGATGCGAGCGAAAAGCGCCAGAAGGAATTCACCGAGCGCACCGAGATGTTCCAGAACGAGCTGGACGTCGACGAGACGCTGGCGCAGCTGCTCGTCGCCGAAGGCTTCGGCGCGCTCGAGGAGGTCGCGTATGTCGAGCTCGACGAGATCGCCGGCATCGAGGGCTTCGACGAGGACCTTGGCCAGGAATTGCAGAGCCGCGCGCAGGAAGCGCTCGATCGCCGCGAGGCCGCCAATCGCGAGGAGCGGATCGCGCTCGGCGTCGAGGATGCGCTGATCGACATGCCCTATCTGACCGAGGCGATGCTGGTCACGCTCGGCAAGGCGGGGATCAAGACGCTCGACGATCTCGCCGACCTCGCCACCGACGAGCTGGTCGAGAAGAAGCGCGTCGAACCGCGCCGCCGCAACGAGGACGCGCCCAAGCGCCCCGAGCCGAAGGGCGGCATCCTCGCGGAATATGGCCTCAGCGACGAGCAGGGCAACGAGATCATCATGGCGGCGCGCCAGCATTGGTTCGCCGACGAGGAGGCTCCTGCCGAAGCCGAAGCCCATGCCGACGCCGACGCGGCGGACGGGCAGGCCTGATGCCGTTCGTCTCGATCCGACTGGCGGGCAGCGCCACGCGCGAGCAGAAGGCGGGGATCGTCGCCGACGTCACCGCATCGCTGGTGACGCGGCTGGGCAGGAACCCGGCCGCGGTCCAGGTCGTGATCGACGAGGTCTCGACCGAGAATTACGGCGCCGGCGGCCAGCTGATTGCCGACCGCGACGCCCCCGCCGCCCCGCCGCCATCGAGGGAGGACGCGCATGCGGTTCCCTCACAATGAGACGCTAGGGCTCCAGCAGATTGGCGACGGACGACGCGACCCGCGGGTGACCGCGGGATCGCATATGCCTGCGCGTCACGCCGTGCCGGCGACGCGAGGCCGTGCATGACCGACCCCGTCCGCAAGTGCATCCTCACCCAGGACCGCGATCATCGCGAGAATCTCATCCGGCTGGCGATCGCGCCCGACGGACAGGTGCTGCCCGACGTACGCGCCAAGGCCCCCGGTCGCGGCGCGTGGATCGGCGTCACCCGCGCCGCGCTGGAAGAGGCGATCGCCAAGAAGAAGCTGCGCGGCGCGCTCGCCCGCGCGTTCAAGGGCGCGGAGCTCGTCATCCCTGACGACCTGCCCGAGCGGATCGCCACCGCGCTCGAACGCAATGCGCTCGACCGGCTCGGTCTCGAATCGCGGTCGGGCCTCTTGCTCACCGGATCGGAGAAGATCGAGACCGCGGCGCGCGCCGGGCAATTGCACGCGCTCTACCATGCCGCGGACGCGGGCAGCGACGGCAACCGCAAGCTCGACCAGGCGTGGCGGATCGGCGCGGATCGCGAAGGATCCGCGCTGCGAGGCGTTGTTTTGCCGATGCCGCGCCCCATATTGTCGTTGGCGCTGGGCCGCGAGAATGTGGTACACATCGGCCTGACCGACCGCGCTGCCGCCGCGCGGGTGAGCGATGCGCTCGACCGCTGGCTGCATTTTATCGGACCTGAACCCACTCCCGTGCCTTGCGAAACGGCCTCGCAAGGCGCATCGGCGCCCGGACTTTCCTCAGCGACTCTGAGGGATGCATCCGACGGGCTGCGACCGGCCGTAGACGTGAACGAGGAATTTGAGTGAGCGACACCGACAACGATAAGCCGAAACTTGGCATGCGCGCACCCTTGGGGTTGAAGCGCACGGTCGAGACCGGCCAGGTGAAGCAAAGCTTCAGCCACGGCCGGTCCAATACGGTGATCGTGGAAACCAAGAAGCGGCGCGTTCTCGGCCGTCCGGGCGAGGCACAGGCCGCACCCGAGCCGCAGGTCGAGGCGCCCGTCGCCGCGCCTGCTCCGGCGCCCCGCCCCGCCCCTGCCCCGCGCCCGGCGCCGTCGAACGAGACGCCGCAGGAGCGTCAGGCACGCCTGCTGCGCGAAGCGGAAGACCAGCGGATGCACGCGCTCGAGGAAGCGCGTCGCCGCGAGGAAGCCGCGCGCATCCAGGCCGCGGAAGACGAGCGCGCCCGCGCCGCCGAAAAGGCTGCCGCGGCCGCCGCTGCTGCCGCCGCACCGCCGGCACCGCCGCCCGCGCCCGAGCCCGCACCGGTCGAGCCGACCCCGGCTCCGGTCGCCGCGGCTCCGGCGCCCGCTCCCGTCGTCGTGCCGACGCCGGCCGGCCGTGGCTTCCGCCCGGTCGAGCGCGCCGTGCCGCCCGCGCCGGTCGAGGCGCCCGTACCTGCGCCGGCACCCGAGCCGGTCGCCGCACCCGCTCCGGCACCGACGCCCGCCCCCGCGCCTGCTCCGGTCGCCGCCGCGCCCGCCCCGGCGCCGGCGCCCGCGCCCGCGCCTGCCCCGATCGTCGGCTTCGGTCGCGACCCGTCGCTGCCTGCGCCGCGCCGCTTCTCGCCGGTCGCCCGTCCCGAGATTCCCAAGCCGCAGCCCAAGCCTGCGCCGGCTCCCACGCCTGCGCCGACGCCGGCCGCGACCACCGCGTCGGGCAATGCCGGTGGCGCCGCCTCGCGCAGCCTGCCCTCGGGCCAGGCGACGCCGCGCAACGCGCCGCCGAGCCGGCCGACGCAGCGCGACCGCAAGGGCGACGAACGCCGCGGCGGCAAGCTGACGGTCAATCGTGCGCTCGGCGACGATGGTGCGCGCTCGCGCAGCCTCGCCGCGCTCAAGCGTGCGCGTGAGAAGGAAAAGCGTCACTTCGGCGGCCCGCGCGAACAGCAGGCCAAGCAGATCCGCGACGTCCAGGTGCCCGAGGCGATCACCGTCCAGGAACTCGCCAACCGTATGGCGGAAAAGGGCGCGGATCTGGTCAAGACGCTGTTCAAGATGGGCATGCCCGTCACGATGACGCAAACGATCGACCAGGACACCGCCGAGCTGCTGGTGACCGAATTCGGCCATAACATCGTCCGCGTCAGCGACAGCGACATCGACCTGGCGCTCGACACCGGCGAGGATGCCGACGACACGCTGCGTCCGCGTCCGCCGGTCGTCACGATCATGGGTCACGTCGATCACGGCAAGACCAGCCTGCTCGACGCGCTGCGCGGCACCGACGTGGTGCGCGGCGAGGCCGGCGGCATCACGCAGCATATCGGCGCCTATCAGGTGACGCTCAAGGACAAGTCGAAGGTCACCTTCCTCGACACGCCGGGCCATGAGGCGTTCACGCAGATGCGCGCCCGCGGCGCCGACGTCACCGATATCGTCGTGCTGGTCGTCGCTGCCGACGACGGGCTGATGCCGCAGACGATCGAGGCGATCAACCACACCAAGGCGGCCGGCGTGCCGATGATCGTGGCGATCAACAAGATCGACAAATATGAGGCGAATGCCCAGCGCGTGCGCGAGCGGCTGCTCGAACATGAGGTGGTGGTCGAGGAAATGGGCGGCGACGTCCAGGACGTCGAGGTGTCCGCGCTCAAGAAGACCGGGCTCGACACGCTGATCGAGAAGATCCAGCTCCAGGCCGAGCTGCTCGAACTGCGCGCCAATCCCGATCGCCCGGCAGAGGGCACGGTGATCGAGGCGAAGCTCGACAAGGGCCGCGGCCCGGTCGCGACGATCCTCGTCAACCGCGGCACGCTCAAAGTCGGCGACGTGTTCGTCATCGGCGCGGAAAGCGGCAAGGTCCGTGCGCTGATCGACGACAAGGGCCGTCAGGTGAAGGAAGCCGGCCCGGCGATGCCGGTCGAGGTGCTCGGCATGACCGGCGTCCCCTCGGCAGGCGATCCGCTGCAGGTCGTCGAGAGCGAAGCGCGCGCCCGTGAGGTCGCCGAATATCGCCAGAGCGTGCTGACGCAGAAGCGCACCACCACCGCGCCGGCGAGCCTGGAGAGCATGTTCTCCGCGCTCAAGGCGAATGCGGCGATCGAATATCCGCTGGTGGTCAAGGCCGACACCCAGGGTACAGTCGAGGCGATCGTGGCGTCGATCAACAAGATCTCGACCGATCTCATCAAGGCCCGCGTGCTGCACTCGGGCGTTGGTGGCATCACCGAGAGCGACGTGACGCTGGCCGGGGCATCGGGCGCGCCGATCATCGGCTTCAACGTCCGCGCCAATGCCAAGGCCCGCGAGATCGCCGACCGGCAGAAGGTGGCGTTGAAATATTACGACGTCATCTACGACCTGATCGACGAGATCCGCGCCGGCATGGCGGGCGAGCTCGGGCCGGAAGCGTTCGAGACGGTGGTCGGCCGGGCGGAGATCCGTGAGGTCTTCTCGGCGGGCAAGCACGGCAAGGCGGCGGGTCTGCTCGTCACCGAAGGTGTCATCCGCAAGGCGCTCAAGGCCCGTATCACCCGCAACGATGTCATCATCTATCAGGGTGAGATCGCCAGCCTGCGTCGCTTCAAGGATGATGTCGCCGAAGTGCGCGCCGGTCTGGAATGCGGCGTGACGTTCACGCAGAATTTCGTCGACATCAAGTCGGGCGACTATCTCGAAACCTTCGAGGTCGAGATGCGCGAACGGACCCTCTAAATACGGTCCCTCTCCCATTTGGGAGAGGGAGGGCGCTGCCGCAGGCAGCGGAAGGGTGAGGATAGCATAGCGCAGCCCCTCACCCTCCCACCCCTATCGACGGCGGGGCCCTCCAGCATCAGGTGAATAGCGCCCCGCGCTGTTCAGTCCATGCTGGGAGCATGGACGACCTGATACTCCGATGGGAGAGGGTAAGAGGCATCATGAACAAAGACCCCCAGGAAAAATCGGTCCGCACGCTCCGCGTCGGCGAACAGGTGCGCCACGTGCTGTCGGAGATCCTTCAGCGCGGCGACGTGCATGACGAGACTCTCGCCAAGCATATGGTGTCGATCACCGAGGTGCGGATGTCGCCCGACCTGCGCCATGCGACGGTGTTCGTGAAGCCGCTGCTCGGCAAGGACGAAGCCGCGGTGCTCAAGGCGCTGCGCACCAACACCGCCTATCTCCAGCGCGAGGTCGCGCACCGCATCCAGACCAAATATGCCGCCAAGCTCAAGTTCCTCGGCGACGAGAGCTTCGACGAGGGCAGCCATATCGATGCGCTGCTGCGCAAGCCGGAGGTCGCGCGGGATCTGGGCGAGGATTGACGGGGCGGCTGGGCGGTCGCATCTTGTAGGCATGAACGCCTTCGTCGAATTGTCGGATCAGGGGCAGGTCGTCATCCCGCAGGAGATTCGGGAGCGGCTTCGCCTCGTCTCGGGTGACCGGCTGGAATTGATCGAACGGTCCGATGGCGTTTTCGTGCGCAAGTCGCCGGTCCGGTCAGGCGATAGCTTCGAGGCGATCACTGCGCGCATTCGTGCGCGCGTCCCGAAGTACGATCGGTCGACGTCGATTGAGGACATGAATGCCGCCGTCGCCGAAATGTGGGCGCAGGGCGGCCCGCATTGGGATCGATGAAGGCGGTCGATACCAACATCGTCGTTCGCTACGTTACGGATGACGATCCGGTTCAGAGCCCGATCGCAACCCGCGTGCTGAGCGAGCCTTGCTACGTTTCGGACACGGTCCTGCTCGAAACCGCGTGGCTACGGTCGTCGCCTTACGGCTTCGGCCGGACACTTCTCGCAGCGACGCTTGCCGACCTGATCCGGTTGCCGACGATTACGCTCAGCGATCCCGCGTGGATTGCATGGGCGATCGAGCGATTTGCCAGAGGCGCGGATTTGGCCGACATGATCCATCTGGTGAATGCGCGACACATGGACGCGTTCATCTCTTTCGAGAAGCGGCTAGGTCGCCTCGCCGGTTCGAAGACGCCGTTGCCAATCGAGCGTCCTTCGTGATGGCCAAGCTCTATTTCTACTACGCCTCGATGAACGCCGGCAAGTCGACGACGCTGTTGCAGGCGGACTTCAACTATCGCGAGCGCGGCATGAACACGATGCTGTTCACCGCCGCGGTCGACGATCGCTTCGCGGCGGGAACGATCACCAGCCGGATCGGGCTGGAGGCGCCGGCGACGCCGTTCGACGCCGCCACCGACCTTGCCGCCTGCGTCGCCGAGCGGCAGGCGCGCGAGCCGCTCGCCTGCGTCTTGGTCGACGAGGCGCAGTTCCTCACCGCCGGACAGGTGGCGCAGCTCGCACGCATCTGCGACCGGCTCAATGTGCCGGTGCTCGCTTATGGTCTGCGCACCGACTTCCAGGGGCGGTTGTTCGAAGGATCGGCGCGACTGCTGGCGATCGCGGATGCGCTCATCGAGATCAAATCAGTCTGCGTGTGCGGGCGCAAGGCGATCATGAACCTGCGCGTCGACGCGCAAGGCCGCGCCATAGCGGAAGGCGCGCAGACCGAGATCGGCGGCAACGATCGCTACGTCGCGCTGTGCCGACGGCATTTCAGCGAGGCGCTCGATACCAACTGACCGACGGGGCCGAGCGAAGGCGTGCGTCTCCGCACTGGCGCACCGCCCTGCCCCGCGCCATATCGCTGCGCATGAACCCCGAACACATCGTCTACCGCACGGCGGTATGGATCATCCCGCTGGTGATCGCGATCGTCTTCCATGAGGTGGCGCATGGCTGGATGGCGAAGTGGCTCGGCGATCCGACCGCGCAGGAGCAGCGCCGGCTGAGCTTCAACCCGCTTCGCCACGTCGATCCGGTCGGCACGGTGATCCTGCCGCTCGGCCTCGCCATCGCCGGTGCGCCGGTGTTCGGTTGGGCGAAGCCGGTGCCGGTGATCGCGCAACGGCTGCGCAACCCGCGCTGGGGCATGGTCGCGGTGGCGCTGGCAGGTCCGGGCATGAACTTCCTGCTGGCGACGATCGCCGCGGTGGCGATCGGCGCGATCGCCGCGAGCGCGGGCGGCACGGCACCCGGCGGGATCGGCGGATTCCTGCTCGCCAATCTCGTCAACTTCCTGCTCGTCAATGTCTTCCTCGCGATCTTCAACCTGCTGCCGATGCCGCCCTTCGACGGCGGCCATGTCGTCGAGGGGCTGCTGCCGCGTCCGCTCGCCGCGCAATATGCCAAGATCGGGCGGTTCGGCTTCCTTCTGCTGATCCTCGTGCTCGTCGTGCTGCCGATGATCTTCCCGCGCGCCGATCTGGTCGGCCGTGTGGTCGGGCCGCCGGCCCAGGCGATCGTCGGCTGGTTTCTGGCCTTGGCGCAGGCGATCGCCTAACGCGCTGCCGATGCACGGCTGGATCATCATCGACAAACCCCTCGGGCTCGGCAGCACGCAGGTCGTCTCCGCGGTCAAGCGCGCGTTGCGGCAGGGCGACTATGGCAAGTGGAAGGTAGGCCACGGCGGCACGCTCGATCCGCTCGCCACCGGCGTGCTGCCGGTCGCGGTCGGCGAGGCGACCAAGCTCGCCGGACGGATGCTCGACAGCGACAAGGTCTACGATTTCACGATCCGTTTCGGCGAGCAGACCGATACGCTCGATGCCGAGGGCGTGGTGATCGCGACTTCCGACGTGCGGCCGACCGCGGCGCAGGTCGCCGCGGTGCTGCCGCGCTTCACCGGGCCGATCACGCAGGTGCCGCCGGCCTATTCGGCGCTGAAGGTGGATGGCGCGCGGGCCTATGACCTCGCGCGGGCGGGCGAAGAGGTGGTGCTGGCGAGCCGCGCGGTGACGATCCACGCGCTCTACTCCTCCCCAGGATGGGGAGGGGGACCGCCGGCGTCAGCCGGTGGTGGAGGGGGGCTTCCACAGGCGGCACCTCTTGGGGAAGCCCCCCTCCACCATCCTTCGGATGGTCCCCCTCCCCTTGCAGGGGAGGAATTGCCCGAACTTACCCTCACCGCGCACGTCTCGAAGGGCACCTATATCCGCAGCCTGGCGCGCGACATCGCCCTGGCGCTGGGTACGGTCGGGCACGTCGCCATGCTCCGCCGCACCAAGGCCGGCCCCTTCACCCTCACCCCGGCGATATCGCTGGACAAATTGGCTGAGGCCGCTATGGCGCGCACCCTTGAACAGTTGATCCTGCCGTTGAGGGCGGGGCTGGACGACATCCCGGCTCTATCCCTCTCCCCCGATCAGGCAGGGGCGCTCCGCCAGGGGCGTGTTCTGACCGGGATTGCCGAGGACGATGGCCCCTATTTCGCGTGTGACGGCGACAAGCCGATCGCGCTGGTAGCGGTCGAGGGCCATGAGGCCCGCGTCGTCCGCGGCTTCAATCTGTGACACGATGTCGAGGACTGACGCATGACGATCACCGCCGAACGCAAGACCGAGCTGGTCAAGGAACACGCCCGCCAGGAAGGCGACACCGGTTCGCCCGAGGTGCAGGTCGCGATCCTGTCGGAGCGCATCAAGAACCTGACCGAACATTTCAAGGGTCACAAGAAGGACAACCATTCGCGCCGCGGGCTGCTGATGATGGTCAACAAGCGGCGCTCGCTGCTCGACTATTTGCGCAAGACCGACGGCCAGCGGTATCTGGACCTGATCGCGAAGCTCGGCCTTCGCAAGTAACAAGAGGGCGACCTTCGGGTCGCCCTTTTCGTATCGCCGTGCTATGAGCGGCCACGGAATTTTCGAATACCGGCATGATGCCGGCTGAGCGGAGACGGGCAATCCGGCCCCGATCCACCGGAGCGACACAACGCTCCACACCGACGCGGGCCGGCTAGCCCGCGATATAGGCCCCGGCCGGGATCTGCCCGCCGGAGTGAAGGAAAATACATGTTCAATGCCAAGAAGGTATCGATCGAGTGGGGCGGCCAGACGCTGACCCTCGAAACGGGCAAGGTTGCCCGTCAAGCCGACGGCGCGGTGATCGCGACGCTCGGCGAGACGGTCGTGCTCTGCGCGGTCACCGCCGCCAAGTCGGTCAAGGAAGGGCAGGACTTCTTCCCGCTCACCGTCCATTACCAGGAAAAGTTCTCCGCCAGCGGCCGCATCCCCGGCGGCTTCTTCAAGCGCGAGCGCGGCGCGACCGAGCGTGAGACGTTGGTCAGCCGCCTGATCGATCGCCCGATCCGCCCGCTGTTCCCCGAAGGCTTCTACAACGAGATCAACTGCATCGCGCAGGTGCTCAGCTATGACGGCGAGAATGAGCCCGATCTGCTGGCGATGATCGCCGCCTCGGCCGCGATGACGCTGTCGGGCGTGCCCTTCATGGGCCCGATCGGCGCGGCGCGCGTCGGCTATCAGGACGGCGAATATATCCTCAACCCGTCCGACGCCAAGGTCGTCGAGGGCGAGCTCGACCTGATGGTCGCCGCCACGCATGACGCGGTGATGATGGTCGAATCGGAAGCCAAGGAGCTTTCGGAAGAGGTCATGCTCGGCGCCGTGATGTTCGCGCACAAGGCGTCGCAGGACGTCATCAACGCGATCATCGATCTCGCCGAACAGGCCGCCAAGGATCCGTGGGAGCTGAAGGTGCAGGCCGACAGCTCGGCGGTGAAGGCCAAGCTCAAGAAGCTGATCGGCAAGGACCTCGAGGCGGCGTACAAGCTGACCGACAAGCAGCAGCGGCAGACCGCGATCAACGAGGCGCGCACCAAGGCGCGCGACGGTATGGCCGACCTCAAGGACAGCGATCCGCAGGCCTATCTCGCCAGCCTCAAGCTGGTGAAGAAGCTGGAGGCGGACATCGTCCGCACCGCGATCCTCAAGACCGGTCGCCGCATCGACGGCCGCGACACCAAGACGGTCCGTCCGATCGAGGCGGAAGTCCACTTCCTGCCGCGCGCGCACGGCTCGGCGCTGTTCACCCGCGGCGAGACGCAGACGATCGCGACGACCACGCTCGGCACCCGCGACGCGGAGCAGATGATCGACGGCCTCAACGGCCTGTCGTACCAGAACTTCATGCTCCACTATAACTTCCCGCCCTACTCGGTCGGCGAAGTCGGCCGCTTCGGCGCGCCGGGCCGTCGCGAAGTCGGTCACGGCAAGCTCGCCTGGCGCGCGCTGCACCCGGTGCTGCCCACCAAGGAGGAATTCCCCTACACGATCCGCGTAACCAGCGACATCACGGAGAGCAACGGCTCGTCGTCGATGGCGACGGTGTGCGGCGGTTCGCTGTCGATGATGGACGCGGGCGTGCCGCTCAAGCGCCCGGTGTCGGGCATCGCGATGGGCCTGATCCTCGAAGGCAAGGACTTCGCCGTCCTGTCGGACATCCTGGGCGACGAGGATCACCTCGGCGACATGGACTTCAAGGTCGCCGGCACCAGCGAGGGCATCACCGCGCTGCAGATGGACATCAAGATCTCCGGCATCACCGAAGAGATCATGAAGGTCGCGCTGGCGCAGGCGCACGAGGGTCGCGCACACATCCTCGGCGAAATGGCCAAGGCGCTGGGCGAGACCCGCTCGGAGCTGTCGGCGCATGCGCCGCGCATCGAGACCTTCTCGATCGACAAGTCGAAGATCCGCGAAGTGATCGGCACCGGCGGCAAGGTGATCCGCGAGATCGTCGCGCAGACCGGCGCCAAGGTCGACATCGACGACGAGGGCGTCATCAAGGTCTCCTCGTCCGATCCGGCGCAGATCGATGCGGCGGTGAAGTGGATCAAGGGCCTCGTCGAGGAAGCGGAAGTCGGCAAGGTCTATGACGGCAAGGTCGTCAACCTCGTCGATTTCGGCGCCTTCGTGAACTTCATGGGCGGCAAGGACGGTCTGGTCCACGTCTCGGAGATCAAGAACGAGCGCGTCGAGAAGGTGTCCGACGTCCTGTCCGAGGGCCAGGCGGTCAAGGTCAAGGTCCTCGAGATCGATCCGCGCGGCAAGGTCCGCCTGTCGATGCGTGTCGTCGACCAGGAAACCGGCGCCGAGCTGGAGGACACGCGTCCGGCCCGCGAACCGCGCGAAGGCGGTGATCGTGGTCCGCGCGGACCGCGCAGCGGCGGCGGCGATCGGGACGGCGGTGGTCGTGGTCCGCGCCGCGACGGCAGCGGCCGTGACGGCGGCGGGCGCGGACCGCGTCGCGACGGCGGCGATCGTGGCCCCCGCGGCGAGGGCGGTGACCGCGGCCCGCGCAACGGCGGCAACGACGACGGCCCCGCGCCCGCGTTCGCGCCGGCGTTCCTGACCGGCGATCGCGACTGATCGATCGCGTCCTCGTGACACGAAGGGGTCCGGCAGCGATGCCGGGCCCCTTTTGTTATGGGGATTGAGGCCTCATCCCAGCCGCTCCACGGTCGGGCAAACTCCGACGTCTGACACTGCGGGGAACGCCGAGCGGGAGGGGCGCCCGGCGCCACCGTGGACGCTGCTGGCGGAGCAGCGCATCCCTATGCGCACGCGATCGGTCTCTGCGCGAAGGTGGCAAAAGCGCGTAGAAGCACCACCGTTCCCACGCCGGCGGGATTCCACTGCCACAAAGAGCGACGGCTGGCGGCGCGACGCAACCCTGCGCTCCGGCCTGCGGGGAGCACCGGCATGGGTCAGGCTCAAGCAGATACACGGCGCCAGGCCATTGCCGGGTTCGCCGCTCGGAAACCCAGCGCGGCCGACCGCCGCCCTACCCGCGCGCCGCCTCGTCGAACAACGCCTCCGCCGCGCGGCGCAGGCGTTCGGTGGTCACCGGTTTCTCGCAGCGCGGCAGATCGTGATAGCGGTCGAGGATCATCGCCTCGTCATAGCCGCTGGTCAGCAGGACCTTCACGCCCGCGGCGAGCAGTGCGTCGATCAGCGGATAGACGAGCATCTCGCGCAGGTTGATGTCGAGAATCGCTAGGTCGAGCGCCCCCGCGTCGCTCAGCCGCATCGCCTGCGGCAGCGATGCCGCCGGCCCGACGACATGCGCGCCGGCGCCGCGCAACTCGCGCGCGAGGTCGTCGGCGATCATATATTCGTCCTCGACGACGAGCACCGCCTTGCCGACGAGCGGCGATATCCCTGACGTCATTGCGCTACTCCTTGCTAAATCGCGGGATAAAGCCTCAGTAATGGTTGGCGTTAACATGGGTGAACGAGCAGGCGCGACAAATGCTGTCAGGTCGCACCATGTCTGCCCCGCCCGCTCACCGCCTGCTCGCCCGGTTACGACATTTCACCGTCTTCTCGCCCGAGGAGCGGAATGCGATCAATACGGCCTGCGGCGGATCGGCGCTCGTCGCCCGCCAGCGCCGCGATCTGATCCGCGAAGGCGATCGGCCGCGCGGCGTGCCGCTGATCCTCGAGGGCTGGGCGTTCCGCTACAAGACGCTTGAAGACGGCCGCCGCCAGATCATCGCCCTCCATCTGCCCGGCGATCTGTGTGACATCCACGGCTCGATCCTGCGCAAAATGGATCATTCGATCGGCGCGCTGACCCAGGTCCGCTATGTCGAACTGACCCGCGACCAGATCGACGATCTGGCGGCGCTCGGACCGCGCGTCCATCAGGCCCTGTGGTGGGATTCGCTGACCACCGCGGCGATCCAGCGCGAATGGACGGTCAATCTCGGCCAGCGCGACGCGCTCGAACGCCTGTCGCACCTGTTCTGCGAGCTGATCTTCCGCCTGCGCGCGGTCGGGATGATCGACGGGCTGCGCTGCGAAATCCCGCTGACCCAGACCGATCTCGCCGAGGCGACCGGCATGACGCCGGTGCATGTCAACCGGATGGTGCAGGAGTTGCGCTCGCGCCAGTTGATCCGCTGGAAAGGACGCGAATTCGAGGCACTTGATCTTGACGGTCTGTGCGATGTCGCGATGTTCAATCCGGCCTATCTCCACCTCGACCACGAAGGACGGCATCTCGATGCCCTTGGGTGATCCCGCCGCCGCTGCCGATCCGATCGCCCCTCTGGCCTGGCATGCGGCGGCGGACGGCGCGGCGCTGCGCTTTCTCCGCGCGGCCGACGATGCGGTCAGCGTCCATCCCGACGATTACGACCGGCTCGGCGCGCAATGGCGCCGCGCTGCCGGTCTGGCGCTGTTCAGCGCCGACGTGCGCGTGCGACTCGCGCCGGCAGAGGCCTATCGTTGGCTGCGGTTGAGCGGCGTGCCCGATGCGGACGGATGGCAGGGCGTCGCGGTCGACGTCACCGATCTGTGCGACGGCCTCGCGAGCGAACGGCGCCGCCGCTACACGCTCCATCACCGGGTGCGCAACACGCTGGCGATCATCCGCTCGATCGCGCGGCGCACCGCCGAGACCAGCGAGACGATCGACGACTATCGCTATCGCTTCGACGGCCGGCTCGCCGCAGTGGCGCGGACGCAGAGCCAGATCATGGGCGCAGGCGACCGTGGCGTCGATCTCGAGACCTTGCTGGTCGACGCCTTGCTTGCGCATCAGCTCGGCGGGCGGGTCGATTATGGCGGCCCCGAGGTGCGGCTGCCGCCGCAGCTCGCCGAACAATTCGGCCTCGCGCTGCACGAGCTGACCGACAATGCGGTCCAGCATGGCGCGCTGAGCCGCGATGATGGCACGCTGGCGGTACGCTGGACGGTCGAGGAGGCGCCCGACGCGCAGCTGCGCCTGGACTGGAACGAGACGAGCCGCGACGGCGCCTGCCCGCCCGCGCGCGAGGGCTTCGGTCTCGAACTGCTCACCCGCGCGCTGGCCTATGAGATCGATGCCGAGGTGACGCTCACCTTCGGCGCGCGCGGCATGACCTGCCGGATACGGCTGCCGCTCGCCGCGCCTCATGCGTCGATAAAGCCCGCGTAAGCGATCGAAAAAGCTGCTAATATGCAGATGGTTACCGCCGGCCCGCGGGTGAGTCGGCGGATGGCATGCGGGGACGCGAGCGATGATGGCCGCCGATATCGCTTTCTACCAACGTCGCGCCGAGCAGGAGCGGCGCCTTGCGGATCGCAGCGCCACGCCTGATGCGCGACGGGTCCATCGCGAGATGGCGAAACGCTATGCGCGGCTGATCGCCGAGCTGGATTCGGGCAACCCCGCAGCGCCCTGAACGGGGCGGCCGCAGCCGCCCCGCACGCGCCGGTCAGGCGAGCGGCGCGTCGCCGAGCTGCCGCCACGCGACGACCTGCTGGCGCTGCGTGCCGAGCCGCTCGACGCCTAGTTCGATCACGTCGCCGGCCTTGAGATAGACCGCCTCGGGCTTCTTGCCCTCGCCGACGCCCGGCGGCGTCCCGGTGATCAGCAGATCGCCCGGATAGAGTGTGATATATTCGCTGACATAGGCGATCAGCTGCTTGAGATCGAAGATCATCGTCCGGGTATTGCCGGTCTGCATCCGCTCGCCGTTGACGTCGAGATACATGTCGAGCGCCTGCGCGTCGCCGACCTCGTCGGGCGTCACCAGCCACGGGCCGACCGGGCAGAAGGTGTCATGCCCCTTGCCCTTCGACCATTGCGAGCCGCGCTGCTTCTGGTTGAACCGCTCCGACACGTCGTTGACCAGCACATAGCCGGCGACCTTGTCGAGCGCCTCGTCCTCGCTGACGTAGCGGCAGGTCTTGCCGATGATCACGCCCAGTTCGACCTCCCAGTCGCTATGCGTCGAATCGCGCGGCAGCATGACGTCGTCATAGGGACCCGACAGGCTCGACAGCGGCTTCTGGAACATCATCGGCTCGGTCGGGATCGGCAGGTTCGATTCGATCGCATGGTCGCGATAGTTGAGCCCGATCGCGACGATCTTGCCGATGCCCTTGACCGGCACGCCATAGCGCGGCGTCCCCTCGACCACCGGCAGGCTGGCGACATCGGCGGCCCGCACCGTGGCGAGCGTATCGACGGTGATGTCGCCGACCAGCGCGGACAGGTCGCGGATGCGGCCCGTATCGTCGATGAGGCCGGGCTGTTCCTGGCCGGGCTGGCCGAAGCGGCAGAATTTCATATCATCGGTCTTTCGCAAGCGTGCAGGGATATCCCCGATCGGGGCAGCGGCGACAGGGTCCGTACAGCCCTACCCTGCGCGACGGAAGCGTACACGCCAGGACATGCGGCCAAATCGCGGAATCGGACGTTTAGCCGCGCACAGGTCGATGCGGCCCCAAGGAGATGCGTACGTGACCATTGCCGCCTGCGTACCCTCCCCTGCCCGTCCGCCCGCATGAACCGCCTTGCCCCCGACGCTGCCGACAGCCGCTTCATCCGGCGGCTGGTCTATATCCTGATCATCGCCGCGGTCGCCGCGGCGCTGTTCAAGGCGGGCAATCTGCTCATCCTCGCCTTCGGGTCGATGCTCGGCGCGATCGCCATTCACGCGATTGCCGATCTGTACCGCGATCATCTGCGCGTTCCCGAGAAGGCGTCGGTCGGCCTGGGCATCGCCACCGCCTTCGGCATCGTCGGCTTCCTCGTCTGGCTGTTCGGCGTCCAGTTCCGCGAACAGGTCAACGTGCTGGTGACGCAATTGCCCAGCCTGCTCGACCAGCTCGCCGCCTGGGCGTCGCGCAGTCCGGTCGGCGCCAAGCTGGTCGACGCGGTGCAGCAGGCCTATGCCGGGTCGCGTGCCGCGCAGGACGTCAGCGGCCTGCTCCAGGGCGGCGGCGAACTGGTGCTCAACAGCCTGCTGCTGCTCGTCGGCGCCGCCTTCTTCGCCGCCGATCCCGGCATCTACCAGCGCGGCTTCCTGTTCCTAATCCCGCGCGGCAAGCGTCCGGCGATCGAGGATGCGCTGTTCGACGTCGGCTCGACCTTGCGGTTGTGGCTGCGCTCGTCGCTGATCCTGATGACGAGCATGGGGATATTGGTCGGCATCGGCCTGTGGATTTCTGGCGTGCCGTCGGCCGCGGCGCTGGGGCTGCTCGCCGGCCTGTCGGAGTTCATTCCCTATATCGGCCCGACCGCGGCGATGGTGCCAGCGCTCGGCCTCGCCGCGACGCAGGGGACCGGGCCGCTGATCGGCACGCTCGTCACCTATGCGGTGGTGCGGCTGATCCAGACCAATTTCATCACGCCCTATGTGCAGGCCCGCGTCATCTCGATCCCGCCGGCGATCACCGTCTTCGCAATCATCGGCATCGGCGTGATCTTCGGCATCTTCGGCCTGTTCTTCTCGGCGGCGCTGCTGGTGGTGATCTTCACCCTCGTCCGCAGCCTCTACCTGCGCGAGGTGCTCGGCGAGGACATTCCGCGCAGCCGCCACCAGACGCTGCTCGGACCGGACCTGACGCCAACCGATCCCGACGAGGAAGCTAAAAAAGATTAACTATCCGCACCGTTCAGCGCGCTGGATTAAATCCTAATTAACCTTTTGCCTTCAGATGTTCTTTGGTTAATGGAATCGGGTCGCGCCGTGCAGCAGGGGTGCTCAGGGTCGGACCAACAGGGGTTGATGCGATGCGAGTGCTGTTGATCGAAGACGAGCCCACCACCGCCAAGGCGATCGAGCTGATGCTCGGCACGGAAGGGTTCAACGTCTACACCACCGATCTGGGCGAGGAAGGCCTCGATCTGGGCAAGCTGTACGATTACGACATCATCCTGCTCGACCTCAACCTGCCCGACATGCACGGCTATGACGTGCTCAAGAAGCTGCGCGTCGCGCGGGTCGCGACGCCGGTACTGATCCTGTCGGGGATCAACGAAATGGATTCGAAGGTGCGCAGCTTCGGCTTCGGCGCCGACGATTACGTCACCAAGCCGTTCCACCGCGAAGAACTGATCGCGCGCATCCACGCCGTCGTCCGCCGCTCGAAGGGCCACAGCCAGTCGGTCATCCGCACCGGCAAGCTCGCGGTCAATCTCGACGCCAAGACGGTCGAGGTCGATGGCAGCCGTGTCCATCTGACCGGCAAGGAATATGCGATGCTCGAGCTGCTCTCGCTGCGCAAGGGCACCACGCTGACCAAGGAAATGTTCCTCAATCACCTGTACGGCGGCATGGACGAGCCGGAATTGAAGATCATCGACGTCTTTATCTGCAAGTTGCGCAAGAAGCTCAGCCTGGCCTGCGACGGCGAGAATTATATCGAGACGGTATGGGGCCGCGGCTACGTCCTGCGCGAGCCCGAGGAGATCGGCGCGGTCGCCTGACGCCCGTTCGTCTGTTCGGTCTACTATGAAAGGCCGCGGCATCCCCCGATGCCGCGGCCTTATTGTTACTTGTGCGCACACCGCTCACTATACTTGCCATCACGGATCGGCCTGATCCAAATCAGCTATAAATACTTACTGGTTATTAACGCCACCTTATGAGACGAGATAATAAAGGAGTCGCAGTACGACGAGGCCGATGATGACGAATGACTTGAATCAGCAGAATGATCTGGCAACGGCAACTGCCCGCGCCCTGATTGCAGACGCCCTGCAACTGCTGGACACCATGCCGACCTTCTCGTCTCAGATCGCCGCCGCGCACCTCGCCCACGCGATCGAGCTGATCGACGCCGCCGACACCGCGCCCAACGGCTGAGCTACTTGCGCTCCCAGACCTTCCGCCCGCCGACCCAGGTTTCCTGCACGCGCGTCGCGCGCAGGTCGGCGGGGGAGGCGAGCAGCGGGTCCTGATCGACGATGACGAAGTCCGCGTCGAGCCCGGGGGCGAGCCGGCCGATCCGGTCCTCGGCGAAACCGGCATAGGCCGCGCCGCCGGTGAAGGCCCACCACGCCTGTTCGCGCGTCACCGCCTCTTCGGGCCGCCAGCCCCCCGACGGCTGACCGTCGGCACCCTGGCGGGTAAAGGCCGCCGCCCAGCCTGCCCAGGGATCGGGCCGCTCGACCGGATAGTCCGACCCGAAGGCGAGCTTGGCACCGTTGCGCAGCATCGACGCCCAGGCATAGGCCCCGGTCAGCCGCGCCGCGCCGAGCCGCGCCTCCGCCATCGTCCGGTCGCTGGTCTCGTGCGTCGGCTGCATCGACGCGATCGTGCCGTAGCGGCCGAAGCGCGGCAGATCGACGGGATCGACGATCTGCGCATGTTCGACCCGCCAGCGCCGGTCGCCCTTGTAGGTCTGCGCCATCTCGTCGATCGCATCGAGCACCTCGGCATTGGCGCGGTCGCCGATCGCGTGGACCGCGACCTGATAGCCGTCCATCGCTGCGCGGCTCATCAGGTTGCGCAGCACCGTGTCGCTCATGAAGCCCGCGCCCGACTGGCCCGGCGCATCGGCATAGGGCGCCTTGAGCCACGCCCCCCGCGAACCCAGCGCGCCATCGGCATAGAGCTTGACGCCGACCAGCTTGAGCCGGTCGCCGTACAGCCACGGCGTCGGCCCGGTGCCGCCGATCTGCACCGTCGTGTCGACGCCCATGCCGTAGCTCATGATCCGCACGCGCAGGCCGCCGAGATCGCCGATGCGGCGATAGGTCAGCCAGTCCTCGATGGTCGTGCCCATGTCGGCGGTGGCGGTGACGCCGTAACCGAGCAGGATCGTCTGCGCCTTGAGGAAGGCGGCGTTGCGATCCTTGCCGAGCGGCTGCGGCACCACCTTGGCGACGAGCGCCTGCGCGGCGTCGACGAACACGCCCGCGGGCTGGCCCCCTGTCCCCTTTTCGATCCGCCCGCCTGCGGGCGAGACGCTCTTGGCGGTGACGCCCGCCGCCTTGAGCGCGGCGCTATTGCCCCAGCTCGCATGGCCGTCGGCGCGGGCGAGCCAGACCGGCCGGTCGGGCACCGCCGCGTCGAGCTCGGCAGCGGTCGGGAAGCGGCCGAGATTCCACGCCTCTTGGTTCCAGCCGCCGCCGATGATCCAGGCGCGATCCGGATTGGCGCGGGCATAATCGGCGATCTTCGCCTGCGCCTCGGCGAGGCTCTTCGTCTCCGACAGATCGAGTTCGAGCGCGCGGAAGCCCAGTTCCATGACGTGGCCGTGCGCGTCGATCATGCCGGGCAGCAAGGTCTTGCCCTTGAAATCGGCACGCCAGTCGAGCTTGTCGGGCCGCTTGTCCTTGGCGCTGAGCAGCCGCGCGACATGGCCGTCGGGCGTGACCAGCATCGCCTGGAAGCGGACGACCTTGCCGTCCTTGTCGAGCGTCATGCCGTTGACGTTGTCGACCAGCCCGTCCGCCGCGGCGACTCCGGGCAGCAGCGCCGCCGCCAGCGTGAGGGTCGTGATCGCCGTCCCGGCGAAGGTGCTGAAAAGCCGTCGTGCCATGCCGTGCGCATAAGCGCTGTTCCCCCGCTGCACCAGATGGTCTAGCGGGACCGATATGGCCACGAACCCTGCCGCCGCCGCGCTGCCCGTATCGATCGACGACGTCCGCGCCGCCCATGCCCGCATCCGCGACAAGATCGTCCGCACGCCGACGCTGATCAGCCGTACGCTGAGCGAGATGACCGGCGCCAACGTCTACCTCAAGTTCGAGAATCTGCAGTTCACTGCGGCGTACAAGGAGCGTGGCGCGCTCAACACGCTGTTGCAGCTGTCGCCGGAGGCGCGCGCCAAGGGCGTCATCGCCGCCTCGGCGGGCAATCACGCGCAGGGCCTCGCCTATCACGCCAACCGGCTCGGCATTCCGGCGACGATCGTCATGCCGCGCACCACGCCGACGGTGAAGGTGATGCAGACGGAAGGCCATAAGGCGACGGTGGTGCTGGAGGGCGAGACGTTCGACGCCGCCTACGCCCATGCCCGCGTGCTCGAGGCGGAGCGCGACTTCACCTTCGTCCACCCGTTCGACGATCCGCGCGTCATCGCCGGCCAGGGCACCGCCGCGGCGGAGATGCTGGAGGACGTGCCGACGCTCGATACGCTGCTGATCCCGATCGGCGGCGGCGGGCTGATCTCGGGCACCGCGATCGTCGCGCGTGCGGCCGATCACCCGATCGAGGTGGTCGGCGTGCAGGCCGAACTGTTCCCGTCGATGTACAATCGCATCCGCGGCACCAGCCTGCCCTGCGCCGGCGATACGCTCGCCGAGGGGATTGCGGTCAAGGAGCCGGGCGGGATCACCGCGCGGATGGTCGCCGAGCTGGTCGACGACATCGTGCTGGTCGGCGAGCGCAACCTCGAAGAGGCGGTCAGCCTGCTGCTCCAGATCGAGAAGACGGTGGTCGAGGGCGCCGGCGCCGCGGGGCTCGCCGCGCTGATGGCCTATCCCGAGCGGTTCCGCGGGCGGACCGTCGGTATCATCCTGTGCGGCGGCAATATCGACACGCGGCTGCTTGCCAACGTGCTGCTGCGCGACCTCGCCCGGTCGGGGCGGCTGGCACGCCTGCGCGTGCGCCTCCAGGACCAGCCGGGCGCGCTGTTCCACGTCGCTCGCATCTTCGACGCGCAGCGCGTCAACATCATCGAAGTCTATCACCAGCGCATCTTCACCTCGCTGCCGGCCAAGGGCCTGTTCACCGAGATCGAATGCGAAACCCGCGACCGCCCGCACCTCGACCGGCTGATCGCGGCGCTGCGCGAAGGCGGGTTCGAGACGAGCATGATCGAGCAGGCGTAGGCCGGCGGGGCCCCCGTCGGGAAGCGATGGACGTCCTTTGGACCGATCGCCCGACCAAGCCCTGCCCTTATTCGGCGCTGCGCGAAGTATCAGTGCTCCGGCGAAGGCGGGAGTTCAGTATTCTTGCCATGAGCGGTTGTCCTGCTCGGCCACGGGATTCCCGCCGGCGCGGTTATGCTGGCACCGCCAAGACACCGGACGCAAAAACGGGGGCCGCGCCGTGGCGCAGCCCCCGTTCGAAAGCATAAGCCGAAGCTTAGTTGCTGTCGGCGTTGTCGTCCTGCACGACGGCGACGACGCCGATCGCGACCACGCCAGCGACGATCAGCGCGGCGAGCAGACCGCCACCAGCCAGGTCGCTCTTCTTCGCCGACGGCGCGCTGGCGCGGACCGACTTGGCAACCGACAGCGACGCGGCGGGGTTGGCAGGAGCGGCGCTAGCAGCGACCGGGGCGGCAATCATCGCCAGGGCGGCGAGCGGACCAGCAAACTTCGACATAAACAGAAAACTCCAAGCGGATTGGATACCGGGAACGAGCGGTTACCAACTTTGTTCCTGCGGTGCAACATTGACTTGATCTGACGGCAAGCCAACGCACGAAAAGACAATTAGCCGCAAATTAACCGTTTCCGACCGGAAAGCCACTTTGCAAGGCGGCACGCTTCTTTCATAGGTCGGGTGGTACCGCTTCGCGCGTGACGTTCCCAGGAGATTGCCGGCGGTGACTGCGCCATTCCGTTTTCCGCGCTTCTTCGTCACGACGCCCGCACCCTGCCCGTATCTGCCCGGGCGGCAGGAACGCAAGGTGTTCACCGAATTGAGCGGCCCGCATGCCAGCGAACTCAACGACGCGCTGAGCCGGATCGGCTTCCGTCGCTCGCAGGGGGTCGCCTATCGTCCGTCGTGCGCAGGCTGCACCGCCTGCGTCTCGGTCCGTATCGTCACCCAGGCGTTCACGCCCAATGCCAGCCAGCGCAAGCTGCTGCGCCGCAATGCCGATCTCGACATCGCGATCTGCCGGCCGTGGGCGACCGACGAACAGTTCCAGCTGCTGCGCCGCTACCTCGCCGCGCGCCACCCCGGCGGCGGCATGGCCGGGATGGACGAGGACGATTACGCCGACATGATCGAACATTCGCCGGTCAATTCGATGATCGTCGAATATCGCACCCGCACCGCCGACGGGTCGCGCGGCGAACTGGTCGGCGCCTGCCTCACCGACCGGCAGGCGGACGGCCTGTCGATGATCTACAGCTTCTTCGCCGCGGATACCGAAGGCGGCGACGGTCGCCCGGGCCTCGGCAACGTGATCATCATGGATCACATCATGCGCGCGCGCGAATCGGGACTGCCCTACGTCTATCTCGGCTATTGGGTGAAGGGCTCGGCGCGGATGGCGTACAAGACGCGCTATCGCCCGCTGGAGATGCTCGGGCCGAACGGCTGGCGGCCGCTCAGCGACGCGGATCTCGCCGCCGCGGTGTGACGCCGCTCAGCCGGGATCGCTTTCCTCGCCGACCGTCGCGCCCTCGGTGACGACGCGCGTCGGCGCGACGCTGCCGAGATGGACGCGCACGCCCGCGGTAACGGTCATTCGCGGCGCCGCGACGGCAATGGCGGTGCCGGCCGGCGGATCGGGGCGGACGATCGCGGCGAGCTGCCCGCGATGGACGGTGACGCCGCCATCCTCGCCGCTGTCGCGATAGAGCGCCGCGGTCTGCGCGACCGGCTCCGACGGCGCCGCGAGCGGCTCGACGCCGGCATAAGCGGCGCGGAAGCTCAACGCCCCCTCCATCGCGCCGCGCCAGCGGTAGAAGATGTGCGCGCCGACCGAGCCGATCCGCGCAAGGCTCGATGCCCACCACGGCAGGATTGCGCTGGTGTGATAGAAGGTCGCCCCACCGATCGGCGCATAGACGCTGCCGGCGAGCGCCGCCTCGGCGACCGCGCGCGCCCGCGCCCACGCACCGGGTTCGCGGCGATAGGCCATCGATCCGTCGCAGGTGAAGGAGAATTGGCAACCGGTGCGCCGGTTCGAACCCTGGAAGACGACGCCGCAGACGCTGTGCGGGAAAGCCCGGTCGCGCACCCGGTTGAGCACCACCTGGGCGACCGCGCGCTGACCGTCGAGCGGTTCGGAGCGCGCCTCGTAATAGACCGCGGCGGTCAGGCAGCCGCTGGCGCGCGCCGCATCCTCCGCGCTCGCCGCCTGGGCGAGGAAGGCGGGCGCGGCCTGCGGATTCGCCGCACCGTCGTCTTCCGCGGCGAGCGAGGCGCGCAGCGTATCGGGCAGACCGTCGAGACCGGGGGTGTCGAGCGCGAGCGCGCGCAGCAACTGGCGCGGGCTCGGCGCCGGCACCGCCTGCGCGACCCGCGTCGCATCGTTGCCGGAGGGCATGCAGGACGAGGTGACGAGCAGCGTCAGCCCCATGAATGCCTGCCCGAAGAAAGAGATATGCCGCCCGCTCACCGTATGACGGGTAGAGCGGGCGGCTTATGATAGGGTTAATGGCGGCAGCCGGGGCTGCCGCCCGGGGCCGTTACGCCAGCGTGCGCACCTTCGCCTCGCGATCCCAATAGCGCTGCTTCGCCGCCTCGACGAAGCCGGCGAGATCGGTGACGCCCTCGTCCGCCTCGACGCCCGCCTTGTCGAGCAGCGGCTTGGCCGCCTCGTTCGCGCCGATCGCCTTGAGGTGACCGAAGGCGTCCATCACCCACTGGACCGCCGCGCCTTCCTTGACGAGCTTGGCCGCCGCCGCGTCGGACAGGATCACCGCGCAGGCATCGACCGTCACCGAAGGCTGGCCGAACAATTGCGCATCGGCGGCGATCGTCGATCCGTCGGAGAGCGGCACCTTGCCGACCTTGGGCGCGATCGTTATCGCATGACCACCGGCCGCCTTGACCGCATCCTTGAGCGTGGCGAGCGCCGCCGCATCGCTGCCGTCGGCGATCAGGATGCCCACGGTGCGCCCCTCGAGCGTATGCTTTTCGAGCGGCCCGCGGATGATGCGCAACGCCGGCGACACCGCCATGTCGAGCACCGGCGCGGCGGTCGGGGCGGCGTCCGGCAGATCCATCGCCAGTCCCTCGGCGACGCGCGTCGCAAGATCCTCATCGACGTTGCGCAGGTTGGCGAGCATCGCGGTGCGGATATGGTCGAGGCTGACCTTCGACAGTTCGAACACCAGCGCCGATGCGATATGCGCCTGTTCCGCCGTATCCATCGAGCGGAAGAACAGCCGCGCCTGGCTGTAATGATCGGCGAAGCTCTCGGGGCGGATACGCAGCTTCTGTCCCTGCTCCTCCGACGGGAAGGTCTTGTAGCCCTTGGCCGGGTCTTCGCGCGCGCCCGCCTCTTCCCCTGCCTTGGCGAGGCTGTTGGGCTCGTAGTTGGCGCGTCCCTTGGGCACCGCCATCTGCATGTGGCCGTCGCGCTGCTGGTTGAGGAAAGGACAGCCTGTCGCCGCCTCGCGGCCCTTGGCGGCGTTGATCGGCAACTGGTGGAAGTTGACCGAGCCGAGACGCGACAATTGCGTGTCGGTGTAGCTGAACAGCCGCCCCTGCAACAACGGATCGTTGGAGAAGCCGATGCCCGGTACGACATGGCTCGGCACGAACGCCGCCTGCTCCGTCTCGGCGAAGTAATTGTCGGGATAGCGATCGAGCACCATCTTGCCGACGATCTTCACCGGCAGGACTTCCTCGGGGATGATCTTGGTCGCGTCGAGGACGTCATAGGGCTGGCTGTTGGCGAAGTCCTCGTCGAACAATTGCACGCCGAGATCCCAGGTCGGGTAATCGCCGCGCTCGATCCGCTCGAACAGGTCGCGGCGCTGGAAGTCGGGATCGGCACCGGCGATCTTCACCGTCTCGTCCCAGATCGTCGAGGCGAGGCCGGCGCGCGGCTTCCAGTGGAACTTGACGAAGGTGCTCTTGCCCTCGGCGTTGATGAAGCGGAAGGTGTGGACGCCGAAACCTTCCATATTGGCGAAGGTGCGCGGCAGCGTGCGGTCCGACATCGCCCACATGATCATGTGCGTCGCCTCGGGCATCAGGCTGATGAAGTCCCAGAAGGTGTCATGCGCGGTCGCCGCCTGCGGATAGCCGCGGTCGGCCTCCATCTTGGCGGCATGGATCAGATCGGGGAATTTGATCGCATCCTGGATGAAGAAGACCGGGATGTTGTTGCCGACCAGGTCCCAATTGCCTTCGCGCGTGTAGAATTTGACCGCGAAGCCGCGCACGTCGCGCGGCGTGTCGACCGATCCCGCGCCACCCGCGACGGTCGAGAAGCGGGTGAACACCTCGGTGCGCTGGCCCTTCTTCTGGAACAGGTCGGCGACGGTGATGTCGGCGAGGCTTTCGGTACATTCGAAATAGCCGTGCGCCGCCGAACCGCGCGCATGGACGATCCGCTCCGGAATGCGCTCGTGATCGAAATGGTTGATCTTCTCGCGATAGACCTCATCCTCGAGCAGCACCGGGCCGCGCGCACCGGCTTTCAGCTGGTTCTGGTTGTCGCTGATCGGCGTGCCGTGATTGGTGGTGAGCACCGGATGGTCGGCGTCGGTGGTCTGATGCGTCTCGCCGCCGTTGCCGGGGTTGCGGGCCAGGGTATCGGTCATGATCGGAAATCTCGCTTCGCAGGGATCTGCGCTCACTCAACGAAGCTGATCGAAGTCGGTGCCTTCGTGACACCGAGTTTAATGCCCTACTGGGCGGATACGGTGACCGCGACGTCGAGTTCCTCCTCGCCCTCGCCGAGCCGCGATCCCGCCACCGGTGCCGCGCCCGCCGCATCGAGCGCCGCGGCGACGCGGACGCTCTCCTCCTGCGGCGAGCGGCCGGTGAAGGGATCGAAGCCGACCCAGCCGAGCCCTTCGACGAAGGCCTCCGCCCAGCCGTGCGGGGTCGGCCGCGTCGCGCCCTCGACGATGCTGTAGCCGGTGACGTAGCGCGCCGGCACGCCGAGCGACCGCGCCGCCACCGCGAAGATCTGCGCAAGATCGCGCGACGTCGCGGTCGGTCGGTCGAAGGCCGCCGCGGCGCTCAGCCCCGGCTCCGGCCGCGCGCGGTCGGCGGTGAAGCGCGCGTGGATCGCGCAGTTGAGCCCGTGCAGCATGCCGACGACGCCATCCGCCGCGGCGGTGATTTCGGCGGCGAAGGCGGCGATCGCCGGATCGCGCGGCGTCGCCTCGGTCGCGCGCAGAAAGACGGCGGGCGGCAGCGCTTCTGACACGCCGCGCACCACGCCGTCGGAATGGCTGGTCAGCACCTCGCCGCGCACCGCGATCTCGATGTCGGCGATCGGCCCCTCGGCGTAGAGCATCGTGATCGCATTGCCGAAACCGTCGCGCCCGCGCCGCATCTTGACGTCGCAATCGACGTCGATCCGCCAGCGCGCCACCGTCTGGTCGTGGCTGTTCTCGGGCGTCATGCGCAGCATCTGCACCAGCCGGCTCTGCGGCTCGCTGAAGCGGTAGACGGTACGGTGATCGATCGACAGGCGCATCAGCCGAACCGGAACTGGCGGCCGATCGCTTCGTGCAGCTGGCCGTTCTCGCGGATGAAGGCTTGCAGATATTGGTGCAGGCCGCTGGCGATGACCTCGCCCGAGCGGGTCTTGCCGAGCCGCGTCGCGCGCATCCGCGCCATCCGGTCGGCCTCGCCATGGCTGCCGGTGCGTTCGGCGAGCAGGCCGAGCAGCTCGACCGTCGTGTCCGCCGAGGCCATCAGGCTGCGCGGCAGGTCGCGGCTGGCGATCAGCAGGTCGATGACGTTGGCGGGGACCAGCCCGTCCGAATAGAGCCAGCGATAGGCGGTCACCGCCGACACCGTCTGCAGGATCGTCGTCCATTGATCGCGATCGACGACGCCGCCGACCGTCTCGCCGGCGGGGAGCAGGATATGATATTTGACGTCGAGCAGCCGCGCGGTGTTGTCGGCGCGCTCCACGGCTTGCCCCAGCCGGATGAACCAATGCGCCTGATTGCGCAGCATCTGGTGCACCGCGCCCTCGAAACCGCGCGTCTCGTTCTTCACCGCCTCGACCAGGCTGAGCGTCGCCTGCGTCTCGCCGATCTGGCGGCGGTTCTCGAACACCAGCCAGGCGCGGTTGATCGCGGTCCACGCCTCGCGGCTCAACGCAGTGCGCACCGCCTTGGCGTTGGTGCGCGCGCGGTCGAGGCAGCGGATCACCGAGCCGCCGTGCCGCGTGTCGAGCGCGAGGAAGCGCACCACGTCGGTCTGCGTCAACTCGCCGCCGAACGCCGCAAAGTCCGCCTCGGTATCGGTCACCGCCAGCGCCGACGACCAGGCGACCTCGCCCGCGGGGCGCGACGACATCACGTCGAGCCGCACCGTCGCCTCGATCAGCCGCGCGTAGAAATCCGCGCGCTCGATATAGCGGCCGAGCCAGTAGAGCGACGACGCGGTGCGCGAGAGCATCATGCGCCGCCTCCCTGCCGCTGCGTCATCCCGCCCATCGTCTGGGTCTGCGACTGCCCCGCAGGCTCCGCCATCAGCACGAAACTGTCCTTGGTGCCGCCGCCCTGGCTCGAATTGACGACCAGCGATCCTTGCTTGAGAGCCACCCGCGTCAGCCCGCCGGGCACCACCTGCACGCCGTTCGATCCGGTCAGCACGAACGGGCGGAAGTCGACGTGGCGCGGGCTGAGCCCGCTGTCGGCGAGCGTCGGTACGGTCGACAGCGCCAGCGTCGGCTGCGCGATATAGCGATGCGGCTCGGCGATCAGCGCGGCGCGGAAGGCGTCGATCTCGGCGCGGCTCGCGGTCGGGCCGACCAGCATGCCGTAGCCGCCCGATCCGTCGACCAGCTTGACCACCAGCTCGTCGAGATGGTCGAGCACGTAGCGCAGCGCCTGCGGCTCGCGGCAGCGCCACGTCTCGACATTGGGCAGCTTCGCCTCGCCGCCCGAATAGAAGCGGACGATCTCGGGCATATAGCTGTAGATCGCCTTGTCGTCGGCGATGCCGTTGCCGGGCGCGTTGATGATCGCGACATTGCCCGCGGCATAAGCGGCGATCAGCCCCGGCACGCCGAGCATCGAATCGGCGCGGAAGACGAGCGGGTCGAGATAATCGTCGTCGACCCGGCGATAGATGACGTCGACGCGCACCCGCCCGGCGATCGTGCGCATCCAGACGTAATCGTCGTCGACGACGAGATCGGCCGCCTCGACCAGCTCGATCCCCATCGAATCGGCGAGGAAGCTGTGTTCGTAATAAGCGGAATTGTAATGACCCGGCGTCAGCACGACGCAGACCGGCCCCGCCGACCCGCCGCGCCCGCCCGGCGGTGCCACCGATTTCATCGTCGCGAGCAGCCGGTCGGGATAGCTGTCGACCGGCTCGACGCGGTATTCGCGGAACAGCTCGGGGCACAGCCGCACCATCGCCTCGCGGTTTTCGAGCATATAGCTGACGCCCGACGGCGTGCGCGCATTGTCCTCGAGCACGAAGAATTCGTCGGGGCCGGTGCGCACCAGGTCGATGCCGCAGATATGCGCCCAGATGCCGTGCGGCGGGCGCATCCCGGCGATCTCCGGGCGGAACTGCGGATTGCCGAGGATCAGGTCGGGCGGCAGCACGCCTTCGGCCAGGATGCGGCGCTCGCCGTAGATATCGTCGAGGAAGGCGTTGATCGCCTCGACGCGCTGCACCAGCCCTTCGGACAGCCGTGCCCATTCGTCGGCGAGGAAGACGCGCGGGACGATATCGAACGGGATGATCCGCTCGCGGGTATCGCTGTCGCCATAAACGGCGAAGGTGATGCCGAGCTGGCGGAAGGTCGTTTCCGCCGCCTCCTGACGGCGGCGCAGTTCGTCGTCCGGGGTCTGGTCGAGCCAGCGACCGAGCGCGGCGAGCGCGGGACGCGGCGGCGCCTCGCCGGACATCCCCATGATCTCATCGAACGCCGGTCGTTTCCCCATCGGAACGGTAAAGCCCTCCTCCGCCTGCCGGTTCCATGCTGCGGGCAATCGCTGCGTCGCACAAGAGGCTTACGACGGAAGTAACCGCCTAAATCCGCTCCGTTCCGAGACCGATGGCGATCACCGCAGGGCGGTCAGCATGCCCGGCGTCAGCACCTGCGGCAGGACGCGTGGCTCCGCCGCCCCCGGTGCGTAATAGAGGTAGAGCGGCACCCCGGCGCGATTGTGCGCCTGGATGAAGCGGCCGAGCGCGGGATCGCCGTCGGTCCAGTCGCCGACCAGCACCGCGACCTTGTGCTTTGCGAAAGCGGCGCGCGTCGCCGCGGTGTCGATCGACGAGGCTTCGTTGACCTTGCACGACAGGCACCAGTCGGCGGTGAAATAAGCGAACACCGGCCGCCCCTGTCGGCGCAGCGCGGCGAGTCGCGCCTCGCTGAACGCATCGCCGCCGACCGCGGCGGGCTTGGCCGCGCCGCCGGTCAGCGCCGCGGCGAGGCCGGCGGGGAGCAGCAAGGCGGCGAGCGCCAGCGCCCAGCCGAAGCCGGCACCGCGCCGCTGCCGTGCGCCGCCGAGCGACAGGACGAGGCCGGTGACCACCATCGTCGCGATGCCGATCGCCAGTCCCATCGTCCCCGCCTGCCGCCACGCCAGCCACAGCAGCGCCAGCACGGTCAGCGCCATCGGCACCGCGAGGATGCGGCGGAACCGCTCCATCCACAGCCCCGGCCGCGGCAGCCGCCGCCGCAGCGCCGGCACGAAGCCGATCGCGAGGAAGGGCAGCGCCAGCCCGATCCCCAGCCCGGCGAACACCGCCAGCGCCGCCGGCCACGGCAGCACCAGCGCTGCGCCGAGCGCCGCGCCCATGAACGGCCCGCTGCACGGCGTCGCGACGAAGGCGGCGAGCGCTCCCGTCGCCACCGATCCCGCCGCGCCGCCATGGCTGGCGAATTGCGGCACCGGGATCTCGAACCGCCCGGCGAGGTTGAGCGTGATCGCGAAGGTCAACGCGATCAGCAGCACGACGATGCGCGGGTCCTGCAACTGGAACGCCCAGCCGACCACCGAACCGCCGGCGCGCAAAGCCAGGATCAGCCCGCCGAGCGCAACGCACATCAGCACCGTACCCAGCAGATAGCCGAGCGCATCGATCCGCGCCGCGCGCTCGTCCTCGCCGCCGCGGGCGAGATGCAGCGCCTTGAGGCTGAGGATCGGGAAGACGCAGGGCATGACGTTGAGGATCAGCCCGCCGAGCACCGCCCCGGCGAAGGCGAGCAGCGCCGCCGCCCAGCCGCTGCGATCGCTCGCCTGCGCCACCGTCCCCGCCGTCGCATGGATGCTGAGGCCGAGATCGGGTCCGATGCGCAGCACGCCCGTGATCGGCCCCTTGGGCGCGCCCTTGGTGGCGATCAGCAGCCGGTCGCCGTCGCGCGTCACCGTCTGCGGCGCGGCATAGGTGATCATGTCCGGCCCGAACGGGAAGAAGGCGGCCTTGTCCACCTTCGCCGCCGCCGGCAGCGGTACGGCGATAACGAGCGCGCCGTCCTTGACCTGATAGGTCCCCGCCGCGTCGAGCGGCTTGGGGATGGCGGCGCGCCAGCGGTCGAAGTCCGCGCCATGCGCGGGCGCCCCGTCGCCGACGACGAGGTCGAGGCCGAGCGTCTGCTGCTCGGGCACGCAGATCGCATTGGTGCAGACGAGATAGTTGATCGCAAGCTTGATCGGCAGCGGCGTGCCCTTCGCAAGACCCGCCGGCACGCGCAGGCTGACCAGCGGCGCATAGGGCGCTTCATAGACGTAGTTCATCAGCCCGGCGACGAGCAACGTCGTCGGCACCGGCCATTGCACCTCGCCGCCGAGGCTGGCGCCCTTGGGCAGCGTCCAGTCGAACGCCGGGGCGAAGCCGGCATCGCCGGGATTGCGCCAATAGCCGTGCCAGCCCGGCGCCGGCCGCGTGTCGATCGCCAGCGTCACGCTCTGCCCGGCACGCGGCGCGTCGCTGTCGGCGACGAGTCGCATCGCCAGATGTTTCGGCCCGTCCGCCGGCGCGAGATCGGCATGCGCCGCCCCCGTCCAGAACAGCGCCAGCGTCATCAACACGCAACACAGCGCGCGCATCACTTTCACGGCGGCATACCGCCCGACCTGAGTTGCCCGATTCATCGCCGACCGCCATAGCGGCGCCGGCCCCGCAAAACGAGTGTTCCCGATGAAAGCGCTGATCGCCGCCGCCCTGCTTGCTTCTTCCGGCTTCGCGGCCACCGCCGCCGCCCAGTCCGTGCCCCCGGCAGCGACGCCCGCGCCCGTCGCCACCGCCGCAGCGCCGACCACGCCGCCACGGCTGATCGTCGCGATCTCGGTCGATCAATTCTCCGCCGATCTGTTCCAGCAATATCGCAACCATTTCACCGGCGGCTTTGCGCGGCTGCTGACCGGCGCGGTCTTCCCCTCGGGCTATCAGAGCCATGCCGCGACCGAGACCTGCCCGGGCCATTCGACCATTCTCACCGGCATGCGCCCGGCGCACACCGGCATCGTCGCCAACAACTGGATCGACCAGTCGGTCGCGCGCGCCGACAAGACGGTCTATTGCAGCGAGGACGAGACCGTCCCCGGCACCGACCACAACAATTACGTCGTCAGCGACAAGCACCTCAAGGTGCCGACGCTGGGCGAGATGATGAAGGCGGCGCGCCCGGCGACGCGCGTCGTCTCGGTCGCCGGCAAGGACCGCGCCGCGGTGATGATGGGCGGCCACAAGGTCGACGAACTCTGGTGGTGGGACGGCAAGACCTACAGCAGTTACGCCGGCCGCGCGGTGCCGCGCGCGGTGCAGCGCGGGCGCGACGCGGTCGCCGCGATGGTCGCCAAGCCGCAGCCGGCGCTGCCGCTGCCCGGATTCTGCCAGCCGCTCGACCGGCCGATCACCGTCGCCGGCACCGTCTACGGCCAGGGCCGGTTCGAACGCGCCGCGGGCGACCTCAAGGCGTTCCGCGCCTCGCCCGCCAGCGACGCGGCGGTGTTCGCGATCGCCGCCGGGCTGATCCAGGACATGAAGCTCGGCCGGGGCGAAACCACCGACATCATCGACATCGGCGCCTCGGCGACCGACTATATCGGCCATTCGCTGGGCACGCAGGGCACCGAAATGTGCATCCAGATGGATCAGCTCGACCAGACGCTCGCCAGCTTCTTCCAGACGCTCGACGGCTGGGGCCTCGATTACGAGGTGGTGCTGACCGCCGACCATGGCGCGCACGACATGACCGAGCGGCAGCAGCAGCATGCGATGCCGATGGAGAGCCACGTCTCCGGCGACGCGACGATCAAGGCGGTCGATGCCGCGGTCTCGGCGGCGCTCGGGCTCAAGGGGCCGGTGCTGGTCGGGGCGGAGGGCGACGTCTATCTCGCCAAGGGCCTGTCGCCGGCGAATCGCGCCCGCGTGCTGGCGGAAGCGCAGAAGCGCTTCGCCGCGCAGCCGCAGGTCGCCGCCGCCTTTACCCGCGCGCAGATCGCGGCGCAGCCGTTCGCGACGACCCCGCCCGAAACCTGGACTTTGCTCGAACGCGCCCGCGCCTCGTTCAACCCCGCCGTGTCGGGCGACCTGCTCGTCCTGCTCAAACCGCGCGTGACGACGATCGAGACGCCCGGCCCGGGCTATGTCGAGACGCACGGCAGCCCGTGGGATTACGATCGCCGCGTGCCGATCCTGTTCTGGCGCAAGGGCATGGCCGGCTTCGAACAGCCGCTGTCGGTCGAGACGGTCGACATCGCGCCGACGCTGGCGGCGACGATCGGCCTGCCGGTGCACGGCCTCGACGGCCGCTGCCTCGATCTCGATCCGGGCGCGGGCGACACCTGCGCGCGGTAAGGGCGGCAAGCCAACGCGGGGGTAGCCAGCCCCCGCGCTTCCCCCCGCCGCCACACCGATGCTAACGCACCCGTCCCCGCCGGCATCGGAACCCTTATGATAGCCATATCCGCGCTGCTCATTGCCGCCGCCTCGCCGATCGTGAGCAGCGCGTTCATCGATCCCGCGCCGCCGTACCCGCAGGCGCATGCCTCGACGCTCGCCGAGCTGCCCGACGGGACGATCGCCGCCGCCTGGTTCGGCGGCAGCGGCGAGAGCCGGCCGGACGTCACCATCTGGTTCGCCCGCCACGACCGCTCCGGCTGGAGCAAGCCGGTCAGCGTCGCCGACGGGCGCAGCGCCGATGGCCAACGCTACCCGACGTGGAACCCGGTGCTGTTCGCACCCCACGGCCAGCCGCTCCACCTGTTCTACAAGGTCGGGCCGAATCCACGCGCCTGGTGGGGCATGGAGATCGTGTCACGCGACGGCGGCCGCCACTGGAGCGCACCGCACCGCCTGCCCGACGGCGTGCTCGGTCCGATCAAGAACAAGCCGGTGGTGACGCCGGAGGGCGCCTGGCTCGCCCCGTCGAGTCGCGAGGAGGGCACGCCCGAGCACAATCGCTGGTTCCTGCGCATGGAACGCTCGACCGACGCGGGTGCGAGCTGGCAGGTCGGGCCGCCGATCGCCTCGCCGATGGGGATCGAGGCGATCCAGCCGAGCGTGCTCGTCTATCCCGATCGCCGGCTCGAGCTCGTCGCGCGCACCCGACAGGGGGCGCTGGCGATGAGCTGGTCGCGTGACGACGGGCGCAGCTGGTCGCCGCTCGCCGCGATCGACCTGCCCAATCCCAATGCCGGCACCGATGCGGTGACGCTCGCCGACGGGCGGCAGCTGATCGTCTACAATCACAGCGCGCACTGGCCCGACCGGCCCGGCGACGGCCCGCGCTATCCGCTCGCCGTCGCGCTGTCCGACGACGGCGTGCGCTGGCAGCCGGTGCTGACGCTGGAAAGCAAGCCGCGGCCCGACGGCTATGCCTATCCCGCGGTGATCCAGAGCCGCGACGGGCTGATCCATATCAGCTATACGTGGAACCGCACGCACATCCGCTATGTGGTGCTCGATCCGCGGCGGCTGCGCGTCGCGCCGGGACCGTCGGCCCGCGTCGCTCGTTGACCGATCATGGCCAGGCACCATCCCCACCAGCCGAACGCCCAGCGCGCGGCGTTCACCCTGCGCTTCGGCGAACGCAGCCGGGTGCGCGCCGAGCTGACGATGACGCCGGCCGGGCTGCTCTCGGTCGGCGCGCTCGTCTCGTCGATCCTGCTGTCGACCGCGGTGATCGTCCGCACCGCCCGCCGACCGGCGGGAGTTCCGCCCGCGCTGCCCGACGAGGGCGAGACGATAGAGCGCCTCCGCTGATTCAATACATCGCCGTCAGGCGGTTACGAGCTCGACGAAGCGACCGCCGCGCTCAGCGCGTCTCGAACATCCGGATCCCCGCCCCCAGCCGGTTCGCGCCGACCGCCAGCCGCTCGTGGCTCAAGTCGGCGACGAAGGCCGGGTTGCCCGGCGCCCCCGGGGCGAGGCGCGCGTCATTGTCCTCGATGCGCAAGCCCGCCGACGGATAGGTCCGGGCTTCCGCCGCCACCACGATCAGCCCGCTGCTATTCTCCTTGCCGCGCCCCTGGACGAAGCTGTTGCGCGCGATCAGCCCGCGTGCGCCATCGGGCAGGTCGATCATATAGTTCGTCTTGCGCCCGGCGGTGTCGTCGAAGCTGTTGTCGGTGATCGTCACGTTGGGGACGCGCAGCTTGACGTAATGGCCGCCGGTGCCGCGCTCGAAACGCGAACGGGTGATCGTCACCTGCCCGCGATTGGCGAGGTAGATGGCGTGCGCGCAATTGGGTGCCTCGTCGCACTGGCCGAGCCCGGCGAAGGTCGAATGATCGATGGTGATCCGCTGCCCGGTCGGCTCGCCGCCGAGGATGCCCTCCTGACTGTCGAGGAACATCGCATTGCTGACGGTGAGGTCGCCCATCTCGGTCCGGATGCCCGCGCCATTGCCATCGGCGACGCGATAGCCGCGGAACACCAATCCGTCGACGCGCGAGCCCTGCCCGCGAAGCACCAGCGCCGCCTTGTCCTCGCACGTCTGCTTCTCGAAGATCGCGGTGCCCGGCGTCACCGCCTGATAGGTGATCCGCCCGCCCTGCTGCACCGCGCATTGCCGATAGACGCCGGGCGCGATCCGGATCGTCGCGGTGCCCATCCGCACCGACGAGACCGCCGCCTGCAGATCGTCGAACCCCTCGCCCGTCTCGGCGATGGTGAACGGCTTGCCGCTTTGCGCGAAGGCGGGAGCGGCGAGCAGGGCGAGCGCGAGCAGCAGACGGGTCATGCCGCGCACCTTATCGCCTCTCGCGCCGCGCCGCCGCAGCGATCCGCACGCGCGGCGTCCCGGATTGATGCAAGGATGCGCCGGCGGGCGCTGTCGCCGAGGGCGCTTCGCGTGTCTGGCAGGCGCCAAGGCCGGTTGGCGGAACCGATGCGTAAAAGGCTGAAGCTGATACTTATCTAGTATTCCCGCGCAGGCGGGAATCCAGTGGCCAAGCAGAGCGACGGCTGGCGTGGGAAGAAGCACTGGCTCCCGTTTGCGCGAGACCTCTGCGAAACCCCCGTCGTCATGCCGGACGTGTTCCGGAATTCACTGTTCCGTAAGAGCGAAGGCGTTGTTTACGCGGCACGGTGGACCCCGGAACACGTCCGGGGTGACGACGCATTTTGGGCGAGGCCAGGACTGTTGCAGAGGTCTTACTTCCGCGGGAGCACTGGCGGGACCTGTGCTAGACACCCGCAATGACAAGCGCGCAACGGCCAAGACGGACCGAGGCTAGCCATCATGCCGACGCGTGACGCGCCCCTCCGGGACGATACGGCCAGATCGCCAAAGAGGCGTCCGGCCGACACCCGCATCAACCAACCGATGATTGCGCTCCCAGCACCGCCTCGGCTAACCCCTTGAGCAAGGGAGACGGCGGCCGGGGGGCCGCACGGGGGGGATTCGATGCACGCCATGTCGCCGACGGAGATCTTTCTCCTCGCCATCCTGATCATCTTCACGCTGCCGTGGCTGGTCTGGCGCGTCGGGCGGACCGATTATTGGGCGCCGCTGGTCGTCGTGCAGATCATCGGCGGCATCCTGCTCGGACCGGGGGTGGTCGGCGCGATCTTCCCCGATTATTATGCCTTCGTCTTCGCGCCGGCGACGATGGGCGCGCTCAACGGCATCGCCTGGTGGTCGGTGATGCTGTTCGTCTGGGTGGCGGGGCTCGAACTCGACATCGGCGAGGCGTGGCGGCGGCGTGGCGAGACCGGGATCACTGCCGGCCTCGCGCTCGGCGTGCCGTTGCTCGCGGGCAGCGCCGCGGCGCTGCTGATGCTGCGCTATCCCGGCTGGCGCGGGCCGCTCGGCGCGGAATGGCAGGTGGTGCTCGGCATCGGCATGGCCTGCGCGGTCACCGCGCTGCCGATCCTCGTCCTGTTCATGGAGAAGCTCGACATCCTGCGCGCGCCGTTCGGCCAGCGCGTGCTGCGCTATGCCAGCCTCGACGATATCGCGATCTGGGGCGTGCTCGCGCTGATCCTGCTCGACTGGGAGCGGGTCGGCCGGCAGGTGGGGTTCCTGATCGGGTTTGCGGTGGCGACTTGGGCGATCCGCCGCCTGCTGCGCGCGCTCGGCGAGAATGATCGCTGGTATGTCGGGCTGATCTGGCTGGCGCTGTGCGGCTTTGCGGCGGACTGGGCGGGGCTGCACTTCATGGTCGGCGCATTCCTGGCCGGCGCCGTGCTCGACGCGCATTGGTTCGGCGAGGCGCGGATGGACCGCTTCCGGCAGACGATCCTGCTCGCGGTGATGCCGGTCTATTTCCTGTCGACCGGCCTGAAGACGCAATGGGGCGTCGGCGGCGCTTCGGTGTTCGCGGTGGCGGCGCTGCTGCTCGCCGCCTCGGTCGGCGGCAAGCTCGCCGGCATCCATCTTGCCGGCCGCATCCTCAAATGGCCCAAGGGCGATGCGCGCGCGATCGGCTGGCTGTTGCAGACCAAGGCGCTGATCATGATCATCTTCGTCAACATCCTGCTCGACAAGCAGATCATCACGCATGAGACGTTCACCGCATTGCTGCTGATGGCGGTGGCGAGCACGATGATGACGATCCCCGTCGTCGCGCCGATGCTGAAACGCGACGCCTCGCTGCGCCGTCGCGGGTCCTGACCGCGGCGGGGCCGGACCGATCGGGGTCATGACATGGCTCGCCGAATGGGCGGCGGAGGCGGCGCTGAGCGTCTGGACCGAGGTCGTCCGCTTCACCTACCGCCATCTGGGCTGGGCCGGCGGCATATTGGCGACCCTCCTGCCGCCCGCCTTGGTGGGAATGGCCTTGTGGCTGCTTCTGCGCTGAGCATGCGCCCGCTCAGCGGGACGGACGGCATGACGCGACCGGTCGATCTGTCCGAATTGGCACGATCGGCCGCTCAATGGCGGTTTTCACCGACCGGCGGCACAAGCGACCAATTGGCTGGCCGAAATAGCGTGGCTTTTCCAATCCCCTGTGTCTGGCACGACTAATGCACCAGCCCCGATGTCGCTGCACCCGCAGCCGCATCAGCAAGGGGTCATCATGTTCGTCGCCATCCGTATCACCGCCGCGCTCGCCGCCACGACCATCGCCGCCGCCGGCCCGGCGCTCGCGGCCAGGAAGCCGCCGGTCGTCATCGTACCGGCGCGGGTCATCGCCGATCCCGCCGCCAAGATCTGCATGCCGCGCACCACCAGCCCGCTGCTCGCCAAGGACAAGACGCTGCCGGACACGCTGTGCCGCACCGTCGCCGGCTGGGCGGACTATGGCGTGACGATCCGCGCGAAATGATCCGCCGCCCCGGTCCCTCCCTTGCATGGGGAAGGATCGGGACGAATCGGCTCAATCCAGATTGGGCCGCAGCCAGCGTTCCGCCTGCGCCACCTCGACGCCGCGCCGCGCGGCATAGTCCGCCACCTGATCCTGGCCGATCCGCGCGACGCCGAAATATTCCGCCTGGGCGTGGCCGAAGTAGAAGCCGCTGACCGCCGCGGTCGGCAGCATCGCGAAACTGTCGGTCAGCTCCAGTCCGACGTTCGCCTCCGCGTCGAGCATGTCGAACAGCGTCCGCTTGAGGCTATGCTCCGGACAGGCGGGATAGCCGGGCGCGGGGCGGATGCCGCGATATTGTTCGCGGACCAGCGCCTCGTTGGTCAGCTGCTCGTCGGGGGCATAGCCCCACAGCTCACGGCGGACGTGCGCGTGCAACGCCTCGGCGAAGGCCTCGGCAAGGCGATCCGCCAGCGCCTTCAGCAGGATGTCGTTGTAATCGTCATTATCCGCCTTGAAGCGGGCGATATGCGCGTCGATGCCGTGGATGCCGACCGCGAAGCCGCCGATCCAGTCGCCCGCCGGATCGACGAAATCGGCAAGGCAGAGATTGGCGCGCCCCTCGCGCTTGGCGATCTGCTGGCGCAGGAAGGGCAGCCGCACCGTCGCTTCGCCGCTGCGGTCGAGATTGGGGATGTGGAAGCCCTCGGGGATGCTCGCGCCATCGGGGCTGCGGTGCGATTCGCGATGCTCGGTATAGACCCACACATCGTCGTCATGGCGGTGGCAGGCCCACAGGCCGGCGACGCCGCGCGCGGTCAGCCATTTCTCGGCGACGATCCGGTCGAGCATCGCCTGTGCATCCTCGTACAGCGCGCTCGCGCTCGCGCCGACCACCGTATCGGTAAGGATCGCGGGGAAGTTGCCGGCGAGTTCCCAGGCGCGGAAGAACGGCGTCCAGTCGATATACTGGCGCAGGTCGGCGAGATCCCAGTCGTCGAAGACATGCACGCCCGGCCGCGCCACCGGCGTCGCCTTGAGCGCCATGTCGGCGACGAAGCCGCGCGCCCGCGCCTCGGCGAGCGGCAGCAGGTCGTTCTGCCCCTTGTTGGCGCGCGCGATCCGCACCTTCTCGTAATCCTCGGCGACGCTCGCGACATAGGCGTCGCGCTGCGTGTCGGAGACGAGCGTGGTGGCGACGCCGACCGCGCGGCTGGCGTCGAGCACATGGACGATCGGCCCGTCATAGGCGGGCGAGATGCGCAGCGCGGTATGGACCTTGGAGGTCGTCGCGCCGCCGATCAGCAGCGGCATCGTCATGCCGGCGCGCTTCATCTCCTCCGCCACCGTCACCATCTCGTCGAGCGACGGGGTGATCAGGCCCGACAGGCCGATCATGTCGGCGTCATTCTCGTTCGCCGCCGCGATGATCTTCGACCAGGGCACCATCACGCCGAGATCGACGACGTCGAAGCCGTTGCACTGGAGCACGACGCCGACGATGTTCTTGCCGATATCGTGCACGTCGCCCTTGACCGTCGCCATGACGATCTTGCCCTTGCCCTTGGCGCCGGGTTCCTTGGCGGCCTCGATGAAGGGGAGCAGGTGCGCGACCGCCTTCTTCATCACGCGCGCGCTCTTCACCACCTGCGGCAGGAACATCTTGCCCGATCCGAACAGGTCGCCGACGACGTTCATCCCGTCCATCAGCGGCCCCTCGATCACCTCGATCGGGCGGGCGAATTGCTGGCGGCATTCCTCGGTATCGTCGACGACATGCGCGTCGATCCCCTTGACCAGGGCATATTCGAGCCGCTTGGTGACCGGCAGGCCGCGCCATTCGGCCGCCGCCTTTTCCGCCACCGCATCGGTGCCGCGGTATTTCTCGGCGAGCGCGACGAGCCGGTCACCCGCCTCGACATCGCGGTTGAGGATGACGTCCTCGCAGGCGGTGCGCAATTCGGGATCGATCGTGTCATAGACGTCGAGCTGGCCGGCGTTGACGATCGCCATGTCCATGCCCGCGGGGATGGCGTGGTAGAGGAACACCGAATGCATCGCGCGGCGCACCGGCTCGTTGCCGCGGAAGCTGAACGACAGGTTGGACAGGCCGCCGGAGATATGGACGTGCGGGCAGCGCGCCTTGATCTCGCGGCACGCCTCGATGAAGTCGACCGCGTAATTGTTATGCTCCTCGATCCCTGTCGCCACCGCGAAGACGTTGGGGTCGAAGATGATATCCTCGGGCGGGAAGCCGATGCCCATCAGCAGGTCATAGGCGCGCGCGCAGATCTCGACCTTGCGCGCCTGGGTGTCGGCCTGGCCGACCTCGTCGAACGCCATGACGACCACCGCCGCGCCATAGGCCATGCACAGCCTCGCATGATGGAGGAACGCCTCCTCGCCCTCCTTCATGCTGATCGAATTGACGATCGGCTTGCCCGAGACGCATTTGAGCCCGGCCTCGATCACGCTCCATTTCGAGCTGTCGATCATGATCGGCACGCGCGCGATATCGGGCTCGGCGGCGATCAGCTTGAGGAAGGTGGTCATCGCGTGATGCGCGTCGAGCAGGCCTTCGTCCATGTTGACGTCGACGACCTGCGCGCCGTTCTCGACCTGCTGGCGCGCGACCTCGACCGCGCGCGTATAGTCGCCCGCCATGATCATCTTCTTGAACGCCGCCGATCCGGTGACGTTGGTGCGCTCGCCGATATTGACGAACTGGGCGGAGGACGTGGTGGTCATCATCATTCCTATTCCTCCCCGGCACGGAGAGGGGGACCGCTCGGCGTAGCCGAGGGGTGGAGGGGGCTCTCCACCAGCGTTGTCTTTCGTGGAGAGCCCCCTCCACCAGCCTCCGGCTGGTCCCCCTCCCCGTTCCGGGGAGGATGTTTTATGCTACCATCGTGAACGGCTCCAAACCGGCGAGGCGGGTGCGGACCGGCGGCACCGGCAGCTGCCGCGGCGCGACACCGCGCGCCATGTCGGCGATCGCCTTGATATGGGCCGGCGTCGAGCCGCAGCAGCCGCCGAGCACGTTGACCTGCCCCGCCTGCGCCCATTCGCCGACCAGAGCCGCGGTGGTCGCCGGCGCCTCGTCATAGGCGCCGAGCTCGTTGGGCAGGCCGGCATTGGGATAGACCATGATCAGCGTGTCGCAGATCTCGCTCAGCGTCTTGACGTGCGGGCGCAGCTGCTCGGCGCCGAACGAGCAGTTGAGCCCGATCGTCACCGGCCGGGCATGGCGCACCGCATGCCAGAAGGCCTCGACGGTATGGCCCGACAGATTGCGCCCGCTGAGGTCGGTCAGCGTCATCGACAGCATCAGCGGCAGGTCGCGGCCGAGATCCTCGGCAGCCTCGATCGTCGCCATGATCCCGGCCTTGGCGTTGAGCGTATCGAACACCGTCTCGATCAGGATGAAGTCCGCGCCGCCCTCGACCAAGGCGTCGATCTGCTCGCGATAGACCTGCTTGAGGTAATCGAAGTCGATCTCGCGATAGCCGGGATCGTTGACGTCGGGGCTCAGCGACAAGGTCTTGTTGGTCGGGCCGATCGCCCCGGCGACGAAGCGCGGGCGGCCGTCCTTCGCCTGATATTCGTCGGCGATGCGGCGGGCGAGCCGCGCGCTTTCCAGGTTGATCTCGCGCACCAGCCCTTCCGCGCCGTAATCGGCCTGGCTGATGCGATTGGCGGAGAAGGTGTTGGTCTCGGCGATGTCGGCGCCCGCCTCGAAATAGGCGCGGTGGATCGCCTCGGGCACCTCGGGCTTGGTCAGCGCGAGGATGTCGTTATTGCCCTTCTGGTCGTGGCCGAGCTGGAGCGTGCCGGCATAATCCGCCTCGGACAGCTTCCAGTTCTGGATCTCGGTACCGAAGGCGCCGTCGGTGATCAGGATGCGCTTGGCGGCCTCGCCGAGGAATGTGTCGCGTGTGGTCATGTCAATCTCCGATCCTCCCCGGCACGGGGAGGGGGACCGCTCGGCGCAGCCGAGGGGTGGAGGGGGCTCTCCACGAACGATATCGCTGGTGGAGAGCCCCCTCCACCATGCGTTGCATGTCGCACAGGAGAAATTGCCCCCGGCAATTCCAGCCATGTCCGGGGGGACATGGCGACCCGCACGACCCTCCCCGTGCCGGGGAGGAATTACCGTCGCTACGCCGCCGCCGCGCTCGCCACCGGCTTCGACCGCACGCCGAGCAGGTGGCAGATCGCGAACGCCAGTTCCGCACGGTTGAGCGTATAGAAATGCAGCGACTTCACCCCGCCGGCATACAGCTTTCTAGACAATTCCGCGGCGAGCGTGGCGGCGATCAGCTGCCGCGACGCGGGATGATCCTCCAGCCCCTCGAACAGCCGCGCCATCCACGCCGGCACGTCGGTGCCGCACATCTTGCTCATCTTCACGACGCTGGCGAAATTGGTGACGGGCATGATCCCCGGCACGATCTCCGCATCGATCCCCGCCGCCGCGACCTTGTCGCGATAGCGGAAGAAGGTCTCGGGCTCGTGGAAGAATTGCGTGATCGCGCGCGTCGCGCCGGCATCGAACTTCGCCTTGAGGTTGTCGATATCCGCGGCCATGTCGCGCGAATCGGGATGGCATTCGGGATAGGCCGCGACCGAGATCTCGAACGGGTGCAGCCGCTTCAACCCCGCGACCAGCGCCGCGGCATTCTCATAGCCGCCCGGATGGCTCGCGAACTTCGCGCCGGCCGCGGGCGGATCGCCGCGCAGCGCGACGATATGCCGCACGCCCGCCGCCCAGTAATCCTCCGCGACCTGATCGATCTCCGCGCGCGTCGCCTCGACGCAGGTGAGGTGCGCCGCCGCGGCGAGGCTGGTCTCGCGCTGGATGCGCGCCACCGTCGCATGGGTGCGCTCGCGCGTCGATCCGCCCGCGCCATAGGTGACGGAGACGAAATCGGGCGCGAGCGGTTCGAGCGTGCGCACCGCTTCCCACAATTGCTCCTCCATCTTCTCCGTCTTGGGCGGGAAGAATTCGAACGACACGGCGATGTCGCCCGCCACGTCCGCGTAAAGGGGCGCCTTGAGCGCGATCTGCGCCTCTTCGAGCTGGGTCACCGAAATCGTCATGCCGCCCCCACCGTTTGTCCGACCCTCGTCATCGTCACCTCGTGCAGGCTCGCACCGGCTTTGCGCCCGAGCCACAATGTCACCGTCAATTCGCCGCCCTTCAGCGTCTCGGTCCGCGCCAGCGCCAGCCCGGCATTGCCGAACCAGCCGGCGATCTGCTCGTCGGCGAAGCCCAGCCGGGTGTGCGCGTCGCGTGTGCGCAGGTCCTCGCGGTCGTGCGGCGCGAAGTCGACGATCAGCAACCGCCCGCCCGGGCCGAGCACCCGCGCCGCCTCGGCGATCGCGGCGCCGGGCTGCTGCGCGAAATGGAGCACATGGTGCAGGATCGCGACATCGGCTGCGCCGTCCGCCATCGGCAGCGCATAGAGGTCGGCCTGCCGCAATTCGGTATTGGCGCGATCGTGCAGCTTGGCCCGCGCGAGCCGGAGCATCTCCGACGAACGGTCGATGCCGAGCGCGCTGTCCGCCTGGTCGCCGAACAGTTCGAGCATCCGCCCGGTGCCGGTGCCGATGTCGATCAACTGGCCGAGCGGACCATCGCCAAGCACCTCGGCCATCGCCGCCTCCACTTCGCTCTCGGCGACATGGAGCGAGCGGATCGCGTCCCATTCGTCGGCATGGCCTTCGAACCATTGCGCCGCGCTCGCCGCGCGATCGGCGCGGACCGCGGCGAGGCGCGCGGCATCGGCGACCGCCCAATGATCGGGCTCGGTCCGCTGCCATTCGTCGATCGCCGCCGCCACCGGCGCCGTCGCCGCGGCGCGGCCGAGCGCGACGAATACCCAGCTGCCCTCCTTGCGCCGTTCGGCGAGGCCGGCGTCGCACAGGATCTTGACGTGGCGGCTGACGCGCGGCTGGCTCTGCCCGAGGACCTGCGCAAGCTCGCCGACCGACAGCTCCATCGTGCGCAGCAACGAGAAGATGCGCAGCCGCGTCGCATCGGCTAAGGCACGGAAGATGTCGAGCGCGAGGGTCATGTCGCATCAACATATAAAGATATCTTTATATGCGGTCAACGCGGACCCGAAGCCGCCGTGCCGCGTTGCCCAGCGCTATGATCCGATTCTACCGGGAGAAGACGATGAAGCGTTTGTTGATCCTCGCCGCGCCGCTGGCGATCGGCCTCGCCGCCTGTAGCCAGAACGCCCAGGACCAGACCGAACAGGCCGCCAATGCCATCGCCGCCGATACCGAGGCAACGACGCGCAATGCGGTGAGCGATGTCGATGCCGCCACCGACCGCGCCTTCGGTTCGGCCGAACGCCACCTCGACAATGCCGGCGCGGCGATCGACCGGGCGGGCGACAATATCGACGCCAACGCGGATCGCGCGGGCGCGCGGATCGACCGCGGGGCGGATCGCGCCGGTGCGGCGATCAGCAACGGCGCCGATCGCGCCGCCGATGCGACCGGCAACACGCTGGAGCGCGCCGGCCGCGCGATCAAGGACTGAGCCGGATGGGGAGGCATCGCCCGTCGCCGCGGCTGATCGCGGCGGTGCTTCCCCTCGCCCTCCTCGCCTGCGCGCGTGGGCATGACGATTCCGGCGCGGTGAGCGCCGACGAAGCCGCCCAGCTCAACGACGCCGCGGCGATGCTCGACGCCAACAGCATCGACCTCGACGCAGTGACCACCAACGACACGGACGCCCAGCCATGACCAAGCGCCGCCTCGGCTCCACCGATCTGCAGATCGCCCCGCTCGTCCTCGGCGGCAACGTCTTCGGCTGGACCGCCGATCGTGCCGCCAGCTTCGCGGTGCTCGACGCCTTCGTCGCCGGCGGCGGCACGATGATCGACACCGCCGACGTCTATTCCGCCTGGGTCGACGGCCATAAGGGCGGCGAATCGGAAGCGATGATCGGCGAATGGCTCGCCGCGAGCGGCAAGCGCGACGCGGTGCTGATCGCCACCAAGGTCGGCATGCTCCCCGGCGAGGGCGGCGAGAAGCTCGCGCCGTCTCGGATCATCGCCGCCGCCGAAGCCTCGCTCCAGCGGCTCGGCACCGACCGCATCGATCTCTATTACGCGCATCAGGACGACGATTCGGTGCCGCAGGAGGCGGTGCTCGAGGCCTTCGGGCGGCTGATCGACGCGGGCAAGGTGCGGGTGATCGGCGCCTCCAATTTCCACGCCGCGCGCCTCAAATCCGCGGTCGACGCCGCCAAGGCGCACGGCCTGCCGCGCTATCACGTGCTCCAGCCCGAATATAATCTGGTCAGCCGCCACAAGTTCGAGGGCGAGTTGCAGGATTATTGCGTCACCGAGAATATCGGCGTGCTGCCCTATTACGGCCTCGCCTCGGGGTTCCTCACCGGCAAATACCGCAGCCGCGACGATCTGGGTCAGAGCGTGCGCGGCGGCCGGATGGGCGATCTGCTCGACGGCAAGGGCGCGGCGGTGCTCGCCGCGATGGATGCGGTCGCCGAGGAAACCGGCGCACGCCACGCCCAGATCGCGCTCGCCTGGCTGATCGCGCAACCCGGCGTCACCGCGCCGATCGCCAGCGCGACCAAGGTGGCGCAGGTCGAGGAGCTGCTCCCCGCGATGACGCTGGAGCTGAGCAAGGATCAGCTCGAGCGATTGACCAACGCGGGGGCGTGACGGCGATCAGGCGGTGACGTCGGCGGCGGTGCGTGGGTCAGGCCCGAAGTCGTTCTCGCCAGCGGTACCCGGCATGACGGCAAAACACAGCTCTACGAGAAAGCCGAGGTAGGGCACGGCGGACGCGAGAACCCACCATCCCGATGCATTGAAGTCATGCACCCGCCGTCCTTCACAGCCAAAGCGGGGGTGATGAAGGCGAGCATCACGACGAGGAACAGCCCGACGGTCCAATTGTGGCTGCCCTCCCTGTTAAACGCGCCACCGAAGCCAATTGCGGCAAACATGCTCGTCCACATCATTATGGTGAAGCACAGGAATTCCCGCCGCGACGATCGGCCGCGGAACGCTGCAAGGAGCCGGAAGGGCCGCGCGACGTAACCGGACAGCATCCGTCGTTTCTTCTCCCTCACGATCGACGGGGCAGAGATTCTTCTACCCAACCGATCCATCGATGACGCACGCCGCCGCCGCGGCGCCGTACCGTCATTATAGAGGAGGCCAGACATGGTCGGGCCGAGGAGGCTCGGAAACGACGTGCAAGGCGACGCGTCTTCGCGCCGCCTCGAACAGGCGATGGAGCGGGGCACGCACCCCGCCCCGCCCCTCACGCCGCGAACTGGTTCATCGTATTCCCCGCGCCGCCCGCCTTCAGCGCCGCCTCGCCCGCGAAATACTCCTTGTGGTCGTCGCCGATGTCGGAGCCCGACATGTTCTGGTGCTTGACGCAGGCGATGCCCTCGCGGATCTCGCGACGCTGCACGCCCTCGACATAGCCGAGCATCCCCGCCTCGCCGAAATAGGCGCGTGCCAGCGTGTCGGTCGACAAGGCCGCGGTATGATAGGTCGGCAGCGTGATGAGATGGTGGAAGATGCCGGCACGCGCCGCGGCATCCTTCTGGAAGGTGCGGATCCGCTCGTCCGCCTCGACGGCGAGCGCGGTGCCGTCATAGTCCGCCGCCATCAGCCTTGCACGGTCATAGCCCGCCACGTCTCGCCCCGCCTCTGCCCAGGCGTCATAGACCTGCTGACGGAAGTTGAGCGTCCAATTGAAACTCGGGCTGTTGTTGTAGACCAGTTTGGCGTTCGGCACGACGGCGCGGATGCGATCGACCATCGCCGCGATCTGCTCGATATGCGGCTTTTCGGTCTCGATCCACAACAGGTCGGCGCCGTGTTGCAGGCTGGTGATGCAGTCGAGCACGCAGCGGTCCGCCCCCGTCCCCTCGCGGAACTGGAACAGGTTCGACGGCAGGCGCCTGGGGCGCAACAGCCTGCCGTCGCGGGCGATCACCACGTCGCCGCTGCCGACCGCGGCCGGATCGATCTCCTCGCAATCGAGGAAGCTGTTATACTGATCGCCGAGGTCACCGGGCGCGGCCGAATAGGCGATCTGCTTGGTCAGCCCGGCGCCGAGCGAATCGGTGCGGGTGACGATGATGCCGTCCTCGACGCCGAGTTCGAGGAAGGCGTAGCGACATGCGCGCACCTTGGCGAGGAAGTCGTCGTGCGGCACGGTGACCTTGCCGTCCTGATGACCGCACTGCTTCTCGTCACTGACCTGGTTCTCGATCTGGAGCGCGCAGGCGCCGGCCTCGATCATCTTGCGGGCGAGCAGATAGGTCGCCTCGGCATTGCCGAAGCCCGCGTCGATGTCGGCGATGATCGGCACGACGTGGGTCTGATGCTGGTCGATCGCCTGGCTGATCCGTTGCGCCTCGATCGCATTGCCGGCGGCGCGCGCCGCATCGAGATCGCGGAACAGCAGCCCGAGCTCGCGCGCATCCGCCTGACGCAGGAAGGTGTACAGTTCCTCGATCAGCGCCGGGACGCTGGTCTTCTCGTGCATCGACTGGTCGGGCAACGGCCCGAACTGGCTGCGCAGCGCCGCGACCATCCAGCCGGACAGATAGAGGTAGCGGCGATCGGTGGTGCCGAAATGCTTCTTGATGCTGATCATCGTCTGCTGGCCGATGAAGCCGTGCCAGCAGCCGAGCGACTGGGTGTAGGCGGCGGGATTGGCGTCATAGGCGGCCATGTCGCGGCGCATGATCGCCGCTGTGTAGCGCGCGATGTCGAGCCCGGTGCGGAAGCGGTTCTGCACCCGCATCCGCGCGACCGATTCGGCGTCGATCCCGCTCCAATGCGGCTGGGTCGCGATCCGTTGCCGCGCCGCGCCGATCTGCTGCTGATAGCTCATGTCCCGTCCTCGCTTGGTGGTGTCGAGGCGAGACTGTACCGAACTTCACACGATGCAGAGCAGATATCCGCCGTTTTACAGCGTTGCGATGTCACACCCTCGGCAGATCATCAGTAATTTTGTACGAAAGTTTTCAGTCGTTCGTGAAGGTGAACCCCGACACGCCGCGGTCGCGTTCGTTGATCAGCAGCGCCCGCCCCGCCGGCGGCGCAGAGCGTTGCGGGCAGTCGGAGCGGTGGCAGGCGCGGCAGCCGAGCCCGATCGGCGTCGCATCGCCCTTCAGGTCGACCCCGCGCGCCACCGCCAGCGCGCCGCCGAGTTCGGCGGAGACGCCGATGCCGACCGCGAATTCGGCGAGCACGCCGCCGTAGCGGCGGCGCTGCGGCGTCACCGTCCGCGCGATCGTCAGCCAGCGTGCGCCATCCTCCAGCTCAACGAGCTGCACCGCGAGGCTGCCCGGCCGGTCGAAGGCATGGTGGAGCCGCCACAGCGGGCATCGACCCTCCGCCTCGGCGAGCGGCGACGCGCTCGCGCCCGAAAAGCGCTTCGAACATTGTCCGGCGCGGTCGACGCGGATCAGGAAGAAGGGCAATCCGCGCGCGCCGACGCGATGCAGCGTCGTCAGCCGGTGCGCGACCTGTTCGAACCCCGCGCCGAACCGCCGCTGGAGCAGTTCGAAGTCATAGCCGGTCGATTCGCAGGCGCGCAGGAAGCGCGCATAGGGCATCATCACCGCCGCCGCAAAATAGCTGGCAAGGTGGCGGCGGAACAGCCGCTCGGCGGACCGGTCGGCGAAATCCGCGCCCTTGGCGAGCGCGTCGATCTCGGCCCGCGCCTCGATCTGCGCGAGCTGATAGGCGGCGGCGAAGGTGCGCGAGGCGGGATCGAGCACCTCGCTCAGCTGCAACTGCCGGGCGTGGAGGTCGAGCCGACGCAGCAGGTCGGGCATCACGTCCATCGGCAGGATGCGGATGGTGAGCTGATGCTTGACGCGCAGCCGCTCGGCGATCGCGCCGTACAGGTCGCCGGCGCCGAGGCGCAACTCGTCGGCGAGCGCCTCGGCGGCGCTGTCGAGATCGGCGAAATGCCCGCGCCAGCGCTCGATCGCGCGGCGCACCTCGGCGACCGGATCGACGCCGCCGCCGACGCCGCTGCCGCCGCCGGCGCCGAGCCGGTCATAGGCGCGCGCGAACGCCTCCGCCCCGCCGGGCGCGCCGGCGAGCCATTCGCCGACCTCGTTGCGGTCGATCTCGAGATCGGCGAACATCGGATCGGCGAGCCGCCGGCGGATCGCCGCCTCGCCGCCGCCGGGCTCGCCCGCGGTCAGCGCACGCGGATCGAAATCGTAGGATTCGGCGAGCTTGACCAGCAATGTCGCGGACAGCGGCCGCTGGTTGCGCTCGACCAGATTGAGATAGCTCGACGATATGCCGAGCACCTCCGCCATCGCCGCCTGGGTCAGCCCCGCCTGACGCCGCAGGCGGCGGACGGCATGGCCGGCGAATAACTTACGGTCGGGCATCGGATCTCCTCGGCTCGAGGATCAGATATGCCGTAGCCGTTGTCAAATCCTTACAGCTTGACGAAACACCATGTCCGTCCGGTGGACACGATGACCGGACACGCCGCACCTGCCCCCTGCCACGCCCGGCGCAGGACGCTAGGGATGACGACGAAAGTTTCCTGGGGAGGAAAGGTGGCCGCCGGCGTCTCGTACGCCGGCGGCCATTCCCGTTCTACGGCCGGACGATGTGGCCTCGGAACCAGTCGGCGAGCGCGGACTCTTCCAATTCCCCGGCGGCAAGGGCGAGCATCGTCCGTATCGCATCCGCCTTGTCGAAGGCGATCTCCACCCCGTTGAGCCGCAGAAACAGACGCGCCATGACCCAGGCGGTACGCTTGTTGCCATCGGCCAACGGATGATTTCGCGCGATGCCATAGGCATATGCAGCGGCCAGCACGCTCGGGTCGGTCTCGCCATAGCCGAATTTGTTCACCGGACGCGCCAGCGCCGATTCGAGCAGGCCGATATCCTTGACCCCGGCCAGCCCGCCATGTTCGGCCAATTGGCGATCGTGAACCGCCACCGCCATATCCGGACTGAGGAACCGCGGCGGTGTCGTCGTCATTTTGCGAGAACCGCGAGGATGTCACGATCCTCGCGCATGATGTCTTCGGCGGCCGCCATCGCGTCGGCGAAATCGGGATCGTGCGCGCGCAGACCGACGCCCCATGGATGTTCGGTGAGGTACAGCGAGTCGCCGAGTCCGACGCGAAGCTGCGCGAGCACCTCCTTGCTAAGGATCACGCCCTGTGAATTGCCGATTTTGATGATGCGGACTTCCTGGGCCGTCTTATTGTCGAGCACCTTGTTCATACGCCCGTTATAACATCGTCGAGGGAGCCTCACCACCCCCTCGCGCGTAACGCCTGCAACACCAATGACGGGACATGGGATGGATCAGGGGCTGACCGCGCGCATTCGCGAGAATATCGTGCTGTATGGCGCGCTTGCCGCCAATCTCGGGATCGGCGTCGCGAAGTTCGTCGCCGCCGGCATCACCGGCTCGTCGTCGATGCTGACCGAGGGCGTGCACAGCTGCGTCGACAGCGGCAACCAGATCCTGCTGCTCTACGGCCAGCATCGCGCCAAGCGCGCGCCCGATGCGATCCATCCGTTCGGCTATGGCCGCGAATTGTATTTCTGGGCGTTCGTCGTCGCCATCCTGATCTTCGCGGTCGGCGCGGGTGTCTCGGTCTACGAAGGCTATCTGCATATCCTCGAACCCGAACCGCTGCGCGACCCGCTGGTCAATTACATCGTCCTGGCGATCGCGGTCGCACTCGAGGGCTCGTCCTGGTTCATCGCGATGCGCGAATTCGCCAAGGCGAAGGGCGGCGAAGGCTGGTGGCAGGCGATCCGCCAGAGCAAGGACCCGGCCGGCTTCATCGTCCTGTTCGAGGATTCGGCGGCGCTCGCCGGCCTGGTGATCGCCGCGATCGGCGTCTGGGCAAGCCATGCCTTCGCCGATCCGCGGATCGACGGCATCGCCTCGATCCTCATCGGCCTGATCCTCGGCCTGGTCGCGATGCTGCTCGCACGCGAGGCCAAGGGGCTGCTGATCGGCGAGCGCGCCGACCCGAAGGTGGTCGAGACGGTGCGTGGCATCGTCGCGGCGCATCCGGCGATCAGTGCGGTCAATCACGTCCGCACCATCCACACCGCACCCGACGCGATCTTCGTCGCGGTCAGCGCCGATTTCGTCGACAGCATCACGATGGGCGAAGGCGAGACGATCATCGAGCAGATGGAGGATCGTCTGCGCGACGCCGTACCGATCCTGTCATCCATCTATATCCGCCCGGAAAAGCGTGAGAATGCCGCGACGCTCACGCCGCCGGCAGCGTCCGCGGAGTGATCCTCATGCTGCGGCCGGGCGACAAATGTCACGAACCCGTCACATCGGCAGTGCACCGCGGCTAATATGGCTACCATGGTCTCCGCTGCGTCCGCCTCCCCACCATCGACCGAGCGGCCCCACGGCCCCGGCCCGCGACTCGACGGGCAGTTGCACCCGGCGGGACGCTGGCTGTTCCTCGTCGTGCTGGTCGGCGCGCTGGGCTATGCCGGGGCGAGCGTCGTGTCGGACACGGCGGAGGTGGGCGAGACGCTGGCGACCGGCGTCTTCCTGTTCCTCGGCCTCGCGCTGCTGATCGCGCTCGGCTTCGAATTCGTCAACGGCTTCCACGACACCGCCAATGCGGTGGCGACGGTGATCTACACGCATGCGATGCCGGCACCGCTCGCGGTGGTCTGGTCGGGCTTCTTCAACTTCCTCGGCGTGCTGACCTCGTCCGGCGCGGTCGCCTATACGATCGTCACGCTGCTGCCGGTCGATCTGATCCTCCACGTCGGCTCGCTCGGCGGCTTCGCGATGATCTTCGCGTTGCTGCTCGCCGCGGTGATCTGGAACCTCGCGACCTGGGCGGCGGGGCTGCCCAATTCGTCGAGCCATGCGCTGATCGGCTCGGTGCTCGGCGTCGGCCTCGCCAACCAGCTGCTCGCACGCGGGTTGAGCGGCACCTCGGGTGTCGACTGGCATCAGGCGAAGAACGTCTTCCTGTCGCTGCTGGTCAGCCCGCTGGTCGGCTTCGCCGGGGCGCTGATCCTGATGCTGGTGATGAAGCGCTTCTTCCGCGATCCGAAACTCTATCGCGAGCCGCCGACCGATGCGCCGCCGCCGCGCGGCATCCGCGCGCTGCTCGTCTTCACCTGCACCGCGGTCAGCTTCGCACACGGCAGCAACGACGGGCAGAAGGGCATGGGGCTGATCATGCTGATCCTGATCGGCTGCGCCCCCACCGCTTATGCGCTCAACCGCACCGTGCCGTCGAGCGCCACCCCCGCCTATGTCGCGCAGGCGCGCGCGGCACAGGCGACCTTCGCCGCGCATGCCGGCACGCCGCCCGCCTCGCTCGACGCCGCGCGCGCGACGATCACCCAGGGCCTGTCGGTGCGCCGCGTCAACGATCCCGACGTCTATGGCGCGCTCGCCGCGCTGTCGGCCGATGTCGGCCAGCGGATCGGCAGCTATGGCGCGCTGAGCCGCGTCCCCGCCGCCGCGACGCCGAACCTGCGCGCCGACATGTATCTGGTGCTCGACGCGAGCAAGCAGATCGTCACCGACGAGGGCGCCAAGGCGCGCTTCTCCGCGCGCGAGATCGAGCAGATCAAGGGCTATGGCGGCAGCCTCGAACAGGGCACGCGCTACATCCCCTTCTGGGTCAAGGTGACGGTGGCGATCGCGCTCGGCCTCGGCACGATGGTCGGCTGGCGGCGGATCGTCGTCACCGTTGGCGAGAAGATCGGCCAGACGCACCTGACCTATGGGATGGGCGCATCGGCGGAGCTGATGGCGGCGAGCACGATCCTCCTCGCCGACCGCTTCGGCATGCCGGTATCGACCACGCACGTCCTCACCTCGGGCGTCGCGGGCGCGGCGGTCGGCAATGGCGCCGGGCTGCAATGGCGGACGCTGCGCAACATGGCGCTCGCCTGGGTGATGACGCTGCCGGCGGCGATGCTGCTCGCCGGCGGGCTCTACTGGGCGCTCACCGCCATCCTGCGCGTGGCCACCGCCGCCTGAGCGGCGCGCGGCGTGATCGGCAGGGACGCCACCGTCGCCGGTCTGCCGGCGATGCCGCGCCGCCGAATAGCAGAGATAAGACAAGTCGTTGCCTTGCTTGCCCATGTGGTCATCGGGCCGGCGTGACGGCCGACAAGCATCCCGCAAGACTTGGCGACGACGCGCCAAGACTGCAACACGATCGTCATCGCTTCGTGATCGCGCCGTCACATGCCGATGGCATGGAGGCAGCGGGGCGATAGGCCCCCCGGGGGCCGATCCATGACCGTCATCGATGCGAGCAGCGCCGACGTTCTCGCCTTTCTGCCGCAACGTCCGTCGGTCGTCGAGCGTGGCGATATCCCCCGCCGCCGCTTCCGGACGATCTGGATCTCCGACGTCCATCTCGGCACGCGCGGCTGCAACGCCGACATGCTGATCGACTTCCTCGACCATGTCGACAGCGAACAGCTCTATCTCGTCGGCGATATGATCGACGGCTGGCGGCTCAAGAAGAAATTCTACTGGCCCGCGGCGCATAACGACGTCGTCTGGCGGCTGATGAAGCGCGCCAAACGCGGCACCAGGGTCACCTATATCCCCGGCAATCACGACGAGGTGTTCCGCCAGTTCGCCGGGCTCGACTTTGGCGGCGTGCGCATCCGGCGCAAGGCGATCCACACCACCGCCGACGGCCGCCGCCTGCTGGTGCTGCACGGCGACGAATTCGACGCGATCACCCTCGCCCACCGCTGGCTCTCGAAGATCGGCGACAGCGCCTATACCGCGCTGATGGTGCTCAACCGCTGGGTCAATGCGGCGCGGCGGCGGCTCGGCATGCCCTATTGGTCGCTGTCGAAACACGCCAAGGCGAAGGTCAAGAATGCCGTCGCCTTCATCTCGCGCTTCGAAGAGGTGGTCGCGCATGCCGCCGGATCGCGCGGCGTCGACGGTGTCGTCTGCGGGCATATCCACACCGCCGAGATTCGCGACATCAACGGCGTCGCTTATTACAACGACGGTGACTGGGTCGAAGGCTGCACCGCGCTGGTCGAACATTTCGACGGCCGGATGGAATTGCTGCTGTGGGGTGACGAGATCGCCGCCCGCGTCGCCGCCGATCGCGCCGCGCAGCGGGCCGGATCGATCGCCGCCTGATGCGCATCGCGCTGGTCACCGACGCCTGGCAGCCGCAGGTCAACGGCGTCGTCCGCACGCTGACCGCGATCAAACGCGAGGTCGAGGCGCAGGGGCATGATTTGCTCGTCGTCTCGCCCGACCGTTTCGTCAGCCTGCCCTGCCCGAGCTATCCCGAGATCCGGCTGGCGATCGCCGGCGGCCGCAGCATCGGCCGGTTGATCGGCGAGTTCGACGCCGAGGCGATCCATATTGCCACCGAAGGCCCGCTCGGCGTCGCGGCACGGCGCTGGTGCGTCGCCAGGGGGCTGCGCTTCACCACCGCCTATCACACGCAATTCCCCGATTATGTCGCCGCGCGCACCGGGGTGAGCGCCGAATGGATCTGGCGCTACATCCGCTGGTTCCACGCCCCTGCCGACGCGATCCTGACCTCGACGCCATCGGTCGACACCGCGCTGCGCGCGCATGGGCTCAATCGGTTGCGGCGCTGGGGGCGCGGTGTCGACCTTACCGTCTTCGCCGCCGAGGGGCCGGTCGATCCGGCGATCGCGGCGCTGCCGGGACCGATCCAGCTCTACGTCGGCCGCGTCGCGATCGAGAAGAATATCGAAGCGTTCCTCGACACTACGGTGCCGGGCACCAAGGTCGTGATCGGCGACGGTCCGGCGCGCGCGACGCTCGCCGCCCGCTACCCCGCTGCGCATTTCCTCGGCGCGCGCTTCGGCGACGCGCTGGCCGCGGCCTATCGCAGCGCCGATCTGCTCGTCTTCCCGAGCCGCACCGATACGTTCGGGCTGGTGATGATCGAGGCGCTCGCCTGCGGCACGCCGGTCGCGGCGCTGCCCGCGCCCGGACCGGTCGACGTCCTGTCGCCCGAGGTCGGCGCGATCGACGGCGACCTCGACACCGCGATCCGCCTCGCGATGACCCGCGACCGCGCCGCCTGTGCCGCTTATGCCAAACGCTTCACCTGGCAGGCGAGCGCCCGCCAGTTCCTCGACAGCCTCGCCCCGATCCGCGCGGCGGAGGTCCGCGCCGCCTAAGCCGGGGGCTGGCGGGGCGAGGCTGAAAGACCAAGGGCGGCGCTCCGCTCCTGTCTGGCAGATGGTCTGGGACACGATGGGCCGACCCTCGGCATCGTAAGACAGAGTCGCTTCCGGATTACGCAGGCTGCCTTGCTACAGTATTGCGTGGAACATGGGCGCGATACCAGCGACGGTATGACTATCGCGCCGATCTCGCCAGAGCATCTGCAAAGGCCGGATTTCTACGGAAGCCTCGCCTCAGTAGCGCCGTCACCTCGGACGTGTTCCGGGGTCCATTGTGCCGGAAAGTCACCGACTTACGCATGCGAAACTGTGGATGCCGAACAGGTCCGGCATGACGAAGAGGGCAGCGCAGTACTCCCGCGCAGGTGTACAGTTTCGGGAGACTGGTTGGACCGGGGAGGTGTAGAACGGGGCATCGTCTGGCTGAGGAGTCGAGGATGCTGATCGCCCTGCACCGCAATGCGGTGACCACCCCGCGGCAGCGGGCGTATATCCGCACCAGTCCGCTCAGCGTGGCGGCGCTCGCCCGGGAGCTGGGGGTGAGCGAGACCACCATCCGGCGCTGGCGCAACCGCAGCGATGGTGCCGACCGCAGCTCGCGGCCGCACCGGCTCGCCACCAGCCTGTCGGCCGAGGAGGAGGAGGTCGCCGTCGAGTTGCGCTGCCGGCTCGACCTCTCGCTCGACGATGCGCTGGCGGTGCTGCACCGCTGCGTGCGGCCCGACATCTCGCGTTCGGCGCTCTACCGGCTGTGGCGACGGCGGGGCATCGCCGCGCCGCCCCCGCCCGACACGGCGCAGGCGCGCGCGGCCGCGCGCTTCGAGCCGGCGCCGTTCGGCTATGTCCATGTCGACCTCAAGCACTTGACCCGGCTGGAGAAGCGACCCGCTTACGTGTTCGTCGCGATCGAGCGGGCGACGCGCTTTGCGCATATCGACATCCTCGCCGATCGCAGCGCCGCCACCGTCGCTGCCGCGTTGACCCGCTTCCTCGCCGCCTTCGGCCAGCCGGTGCACACCATACTCACCGACAATGGGTCCGAGTTCACCGATCGCTTCGGCGGCGCCTTCTACACCAGCCGCCAGACCGGCACCGGCCGCCACGCCTTCGACCGGGTCTGCGCCGCGCACGGCATCATCCACAAGCTCACCAGGCCCTACCACCCGCAGACCAACGGCATGGTCGAGCGCTTCAACCGCCGCATCGGCGAGGCCCTCGCCAGCCGTGCCGCCACCGGCGCGAATGCCGGCCGCAACCGCTTCACCTCGCACGACGAGCGCAACGCCTTCCTCTACGACGTCGTCGCGCGCTACAACCGAACGCGACTGCAATGCCTCGGCTACACCGCTCCTGCTGAACAGCTTGCCAACCTCACGAAACAGTACACCTGCGCGGGAACACTGGTGCTTGAAGCTATGCGGGCGACTCTCGCAAAGGGCGCGAGAGAAAAGGAAAGCGGGATAGACCCCAAAGGCCCCCATCAGCCCTGCCGACTTGCTCGCGCCGCGCCGGCACGCTGCGGCCAGCGCAACCGTCCCGCGCCGGCCGAAGCCGCCCCTCGCCGCAGCGACACCAGGATGCCGCCGAACGCCCCTATCGCGCCGCGACCGGCTTGGCCGGATCGTCGACGTCGAGCCCGCCGCCCAGCGACCGGTACAGTTCGACGATATTGCTCCCCCGGTTGAGCCGCGTCGTCACCAGCTGCTGCTGCGCCGCATAAGCGGTGCGCTGCGAATCGAGCGTCGTCAGGAACGATTCGACCCCGGCGCGATAGCGCGCGTCGGAGATGCGCAGCGCGACATTCGCCGCCTCGACACGCGCGGATTGCGCCGCGAGCTGCTCGTCGATCGTGCCGCGCTGGGCGAGCGCATCGGCGACCTCGCGGAAGGCGGTCTGCACCGTCTTCTCATAGGTCGACACCGCCGCCTGCTGCTGCGCGCGGGCGAGGTCGACGTTGCCGCGCAGCCGGCCGCCGTCGAACAGCGGCAGCGAAACCGACGGCGCACCGGTGTAGGTGAAGCTGCCGCCCGCGAACAGGCCGCTCAGCGCGGTGCTGATCGTGCCCAGCGTCGCGGTCAGCGAGATGCGTGGGAACAGCGCCGCCCGCGCCGCACCGATATTGGCGTTCTGCGCGATCAGCTGATGCTCCGCCTGCAAGACGTCGGGACGACGCAGCAGCACGTCGGAGCGGATCCCGGCGGGCAGCACCTGCAAGGCGGCGTCGCCGCTGCCGAGCCCCTGCGGCAACAGCTCGGTGGTCACCGGCGTACCGACGAGCAGGTCGAGCGCGTTCTTGTCCTGCGCCACCCGCGTCTTGAGCACCGCGATGTCGTTGCGCGCGCCCTGATAGGTCGTCTCCGCCTGCCGCGCCTCGAGCTCGGAGGCGACGCCGATGCGGAATTGCGCGCGGGTCAGTTCGAGCGACTGTTCGAACGAGGTGAGCGAGCGTTGCGAGATCGCCAGCTGGTCCTGATCCGACGCCAAGGTCAGCCAGGCGGTGGCGATCTCGGCGATCAGACTGATCCGCGTCGAGCGCTGCGCCTCTTCGGTGGCGAAATATTGTTCGAGCGCGGCGCGGTTGAGGTTGCGCACCCGGCCGAACAGATCGAGTTCGAACGCCGAGAAGCCCGCATTGACCGAGTAGAATTCGAAGTTGGACGAACTCGTCCCGACGCTGCCGCTGGTGCCGCTGCCCGCGCTCGACCCGGCGCCGGTCCCGGTGCCCGTCCCCGTCCCCGTCCCGCTACTGCCGCTGGCGGCGCCGCCGAGCGTGCTCGCCGCGCCCTGGATGTTGTTGGTGTAGGTGCCGGAAGCCGACAGGCTGGTCGAGGGCACCAGATCGGCGCGCTGGATGCGATATTGCGCGCGCGCCTGCAGCACGTTGGCGGCGGCGACGCGCAGGTCGCGATTGTTGTCGAGGCCCAGCGCGATCGTCCGGCGCAACCGTTCGTCGGTGAAGAAGTCGCGCCAGCCGATCTTGGTGACGTCGGGCGCATCGGTCGCCGCGGCCGGATAGACACCGCCCTGCGGCAGCGCCGCCGGCACTTCGCCCACCGGCCGCACATAATGCGGCGCGAGGTTGCAGCCGGCGAGCGCGGTCGCGCCCAGCAGGCCGAGGAGGATCTTGCTCGTCATCACCACTCAGGCTCCCTGCGGCGCGGGCGTATCGCCGCGTGCGCCATCATCATGCGGGCGATCATCCTGCGGATGATCGTCGTGGCGGTCATGCCCGTCGTCCTGCGCGCCGCGCTTGCCGTCCTCGCCATGGCCGAACAGCCGCAGCACGACGACGAAGAACATCGGCACGAAGAAGATCGCGAGCACCGTCGCCGACAGCATGCCGCCGACGACCGCGCGGCCGATCGCATTCTGCCCGCCGGCACCGGCGCCGGTCGAGACCGCGAGCGGCAGCACGCCGAAGATGAACGCCAGCGACGTCATCAGGATCGGCCGCAACCGCAGCTTCGCCGCCTCGACCGCGGCGTCGAACGGCCGCATCCCCTCGTTGATCCGTTCCTCGGCGAATTCGACGATCAGGATCGCGTTCTTCGCCGACACGCCGATCGTCGTGATCAGCCCGACCTGGAGGTAGATGTCGCTGTTGAGCCCGGTCAGCGTCGCCGCGAGCAGCGCGCCGATGATGCCGAGCGGCACGACCAGCAGCACCGAGATCGGCACCGACCAGCTTTCGTACAGCGCGGCGAGGCAGAGGAAGACGATCAGCAGCGACAGGCCGTAGAGCGCCGGCGCCTGTCCGCCCGACAGGCGTTCCTCGTAGGACAGACCCGTCCAGTCGAGCCGCGTCCCCGGCGGCAGCTTGGCGTGCATCGCCTCGATCGCCTTCATCGCCGCGCCCGACGACACGCCCGGTGCCGGCTGGCCGAGGATCTCCATCGACGGCAGACCATTGTAGCGGGTGAGCTGCGCCGGCGCCTGCGACCAGCGGACCGTCGAAAAGGCCGAGAAGGGCGCCATCGTGCCGGTGTCGCTGCGCACGTAGAAGTTGGCGACGTCCTCGGGCTTCAACCGATAGTCTTCATCCGCCTGAATGTAGACGCGCTTGACGCGGCCGCGGTCGATGAAGTCGTTGACGTAGGCACTGCCCCAGGCGGTCGCGATCGTGTTGTTGATCGTGGTGAGGTCCAGCCCGAGCGCCTTCGCCTTGTCCTGATCGACGTCGATCTTGAGCTGCGGCGCATCGTCGAGCGCGTTGGGACGCACGCCGATGAGCGACTTGTCCTGCGACGCCATGCCCAGCAGCATGTTGCGCGCCGCGAGCAGCTTTTCGTGGCCGATGCCGGCCTCGTCGACCAATTGCAGGTCGAAGCCGCTGGCATTGCCCAATTCCTGCACCGCGGGCGGGATGACCGCGAAGATCATGCCGTCCTTGAACTGCGAGAATGCGCCCATCGCCCGGCCGACCAGCGCCTGCGCCTTGTTCTCGGCGCCCTTGCGATGCGACCATTCCTGCAACGGGATGAAGGCGATGCCGCTGTTCTGGCCCTGCCCCGCAAAGCTGAAGCCGTTGATCGTGTACACGCCCTGGACGTTCTTCCCCTCGGTCTGGAGGAAATGGTCGCGGATCGTGTCGAGGCCCTTCTGGGTGCGTGCGGTGGTCGCGCCCGGCGGGCCCTGGACCAGCGCGATCATGATGCCCTGATCCTCTTCCGGCAGGAAGCCGGTGGGCAGGCGCACGAACAGCACCGCCATGCCCATCACGATCAGCGCATAGACGACAAGCGAGCGCTTCCAGTTGCGCGCGGTCGAGCGCACGCCCCTGGCATAGCGATCCTGGCCGCGATCGAACTTTTCGTTGAACCAGCGGAAGAAGCGCGCGAGCGGGCCGTTGCCTTCCGCCTTGCCGGGATCGTGCGGCTTGAGGATCGTCGCGCACAGCGCCGGGGTGAGGATCAGCGCGACGCTGACCGACAGGACCATCGCCGAGACGATGGTGATCGAGAACTGGCGATAGATGACGCCGGTTGACCCGCCGAAGAAGGCCATCGGCAGGAACACCGCCGACAGCACCAGCGCGATGCCGATCAGCGCGCCGGTGATCTCGTCCATCGACTTGCGCGCCGCTTCCTTGGGGCTCAGCCCCTCGGTCTGGATGAGTCGCTCGACGTTCTCGACGACGACGATCGCGTCGTCGACCAGCAGGCCGATCGCCAGCACCATGCCGAACAAGGTCAGCGTGTTGATCGAGAAGCCCGCCGCGGCGAGGATCGCGAAGGTGCCGAGCAGCACCACCGGCACCGCGATCGTCGGGATCAGCGTCGCACGGAAGTTCTGCAGGAACAGGAACATCACCAGGAAGACGAGGATCACCGCCTCGATCAGCGTATGGACCACCTGCTCCACCGACAGGCGCACGAACGGCGACGTGTCATAGGGGTAGATGACCTTGACGTCGGGCGGGAACTGCTTGGCGATCGCGTTGACGCGCTCCTTCACCGCCTTGACCGTGTCGAGCGCATTGGCGCCCGGCGCCAGCTTGATGCCGATGCCCGAGGCGGGCTTGCCGTTCCACTGCGCCGAGAAGGCGTAGTTTTCCGCGCCGATGCCGACGCGCGCGACGTCGCTGAGGCGGACGACCGAACCGTCGGTGTTGCTCTTCAACCGGATCGCCGCAAATTGTTCGGGCGAGGTCAGTCGCGATTCGACCGAGACGGTCGCGTTGAGCATCTGCTCCTTCGGCGCGGGCTGCGCGCCGAGCTGCCCGGCGGAGACCTGCGCATTCTGCGCGGTGATCGCCGAGGTGACGTCGGCCATCGTCAGCGCGTAATTGTTGAGCTTGATCGGATCGACCCAGATCCGCATCGCATATTGCGACCCGAAGATCTGCGTATCGCCGACGCCGTTCACGCGGGCGAGCGGGTCCTGCAACTTGGACGCGACATAGTCGGCGAGATCGACGTCGCTATGGCTGCCGTCCGACGAATAGAGGCCGACGAACATCAGGAAGTTCTGCGTCGCCTTGGCGACGATCAGCCCCTGACGCTGCACCTCCTGCGGCAACAGCGGCGTCGCCGCCTGCAATTTGTTCTGGACCTGCACCTGCGCGATATCGGGATCGGCGCCCTGTTCGAAGGTCAGCGTCACCGTGACGGTGCCCGCCGACGACGAGGAGGACGAGAAGTAGCGAAGGTTGTCGATCCCCTTCATCTGCTGCTCGATGATCTGCGTCGTCGTGTTTTCGAGCGTCGTCGCATCCGCGCCCGGATAGGTGGCGGTGATCGACACCGCCGGCGGCGCGATCGCCGGGAACTGGGCGATCGGCAGCGAGCGGATCGCGATGACGCCGGCGAGCATCAGGATGATCGCGATCACCCAGGCGAAGATCGGCCGGTCGATGAAATAGCGGGCCATGAGGGGTTACTTTGCCTGAGCTGCGGGCGCACCGGCGCCCTGGGGGGCGGCGGGCTTGGCGTTGGGGTCCCAGGGCTTGCCCTGGACGGGCATGCCGGGGCGCAGCATCATCGCACCCGCGACGATCACCTTCTCGCCCGGCTTGATGCCGCCGGTGACGAGCCAGTCCTCACCGATCGTGCGGCTGGTCTGCAGCGTGCGGACCTGGATCTTGCCGTCCGCGCCGATCACCATCGTCGTCGCCTGGCCCTTTTCGTCGCGGCTGACCGCGCGCTGCGGCACCAGCAGCGCCTTTGCCTGCGTGCCCTCGACCAGTGAGGCGCGGACGAACATGCCGGGCAGCAGCAGGCCGTTGGGATTGGGGAAGAGCGCGCGGATCGTCTGCGATCCGGTGGTCGGATCGACGGTGACGTCGGCGAAGCGCAGGCTGCCCTGCGGGCCATAGGCGCTGCCGTCCTCCAGCGTCAGCCGGACGCGGGCATTGCCGTCGCGCGCAACCTGGCCGCTGAGGATTTGCTGGCGCAGCTTCAGAAGCCCGGCGCTCGACTGCTGGATGTCGACGTACATCGGGTCGAGCCGCTGGATCGTCGCCAGCGGCTGCGTCTGCGATGCCGACGCGAGCGCGCCGGTGGTGACCAGCGAACGGCCGATCCGCCCGGCGATCGGCGCCCGAACCGTGGTGCGCGACAGGTCGATCTGCGCGGTGCGCAGCGCCGCCTGCTGTGCGGCGACGTCGGCCTGCGCCTGCGCCGCGCTGGTCTGCGCATTCTCATATTCCTGGCGGGCGATCGCGTTGATCTTGACCAATTCGCCATAGCGGCGCGCGAGCGCGGCGGTGGAGGCGATATTGGCGCGGGCGCGCGACAGCGCCGCGCGCGCGCTCGCCACCGCCGCCTGATAGGGCGCGGGATCGATGCTGTAGAGCGGCTGGCCGGCGCGGACCATGTCGCCCTCCGTGAACAGCCGCGCGCGGATCAGGCCGTTGACCTGCGGCCGTACGTCCGATGTTTCATAGGCGGTGGTGCGACCCGGCAATTCGGTCGTCAGCGTCACCGACTGTTCACGTACGGTCAGATATTCGACCTGCGGCGGGCCCTGCGGCGCCTGCTGTTGCTGCTGCTGCTTGCTGCCGCACGCCGCCAGTGACAGCGCCAACGCTAGCACCGCCACCCCGTGTCGCCTATTCGCCATGCAAAATGTCCGCTGATAAGAATGTGAGTGATCGATCACTCACGCTCTGCTACTCGCAGTCAGGAACTGGCGTCAAGGCTCGCCGACGAGGAATGGAATGGACGGCTCGAGAATTTGTTGCGGTGCACCACGAAACAATGCGGAAATGCGCCGTTTCAAGGTCATCGAGGCGGCACGTAGATTGTTCATCGAAAACGGTTTTCATGCCACCGGCATCGCCCAGATCGCGCGCGAATCGGGCGTCGCGGTCGGTCAGCTGTATCGCGATTTCTCCGCCAAGGAGGATATCGTCGCGGCGATCGTCAATTCGGACTGCCGGTCCTTCCTGTCCGCCGAGTCGCTACGCCGGGCGATCCAGGCCAAGGACGTCGGCCACGTCCGCGACTGGCTCCACCAGCTCGTCACCCCCGGCCGGGACGACGACGAGAGCGACGGCGACCCGCGCCTGTTCGCCGAGATTCTGGCCGAGGCGGCGCGCAACAGCCGCATCGCCTCGATCTTCAACGCGACGCATCAGGACGTCCGCGCGCTGATGCTCGCCGCGCTCGAGATGCTCGCCCCCGGAGACGCGCTGGCGGACCGGCGGTCGGCGCTTGCCGATGTCATCCTGATCATGTCGCTGGGCATGCTGCACCACAGCATGGTGCGCCCCGACGAGGATGATTCGGCGCTGGTCGAGGCGCTGGTCGCGACGATCGACCGCGACGTCGATGCGCTGCGTCGCGCCGCCGTGGTCGACAAGCAGGACGGCTGATCACGCCCGGCGGAAGGCATCGGGATCGATGCCGTAGCGCGCCAGCTTATAGTAGAGCGTCTTGCGCGGCACGCCGAGCAGTTCGACGGCCCTCACGACATTGCCGCCGCTCGCGCGCAACGCATCGACGATGACGCGCGTCTCGAATTCGGCGACCTGGCTCGGCAGGTCCTGCGGGGCGCTGTCCGGCCGATCCTCCGCGGCGAGCACGCAGGCATAGGCATAGTTGCGCAATTCGCGGACGTTGCCCGGCCAGCCGTGCGACAGGACATGCTGCCGCTCCGCCTCGCCGATCGCATAATCGGGTCGCGCCAGCGCCTCGCGCGCCTGATCGACGAAGGCGACGAACAGCAGCAGCCGGTCATGTTCGCGCTCGCGCAGCGGCGGCAACGCGATCCGCGTCATCGCCAGCCGATGGTAGAGGTCGGCCCGGAACTGCCCCGCCGCGACCGCCTGCGCGAGGTCGTCGCGGCTGGTCGCGACGACGCGCAATTGCACCGCCTCCGCCCGCTCCGCGCCGATCGGCTGCACCTCGCGCTCCTCGATGACGCGGGTCAGCGCTGCCTGGATCGCCGGCGACAGCGCGTCGACCGCGTCGAGCAGCAGGGTGCCGCCGCTCGACGCCGCGATCGCGCCGGTGCGCGACAGCCGGGTGTGCGCGACGCTGTCGGCGGCATGGCCGAACAGATCGGCCGCCCCTTCCTCACCCAAGGCGCTGCAATCGACCGCGACGAACGGCCGGCCGCGCCGGGGGCCAAGCCGGTGGAGCAGCACCGCGGCCAGTTCCTTGCCGGTGCCGGTCTCGCCCTCGACCAGCACGTCGAGATCGGCGGCGGCGAGCCGCGCGATCGTCGCGCGCAGCCGGACGATCGCGGCGCTGTCGCCGATCAGCGGATGGTCGTCGCCGGCATCGAGCGCGGCGCGCAGCCGCCGGTTCTCGATCACCAGCGCGCGCCGCTCCAGCGCCCGGCCGATCGTCGCGACGAGGTGGTCGGTGGCGAACGGCTTGGTGAGGAAGTCGAACGCGCCGTCGCGCAACGCCGCCACCGCCATCGGCACATCGCCATGACCGGTGACGAGGATCACCGGCAGATCGGCGTCGATCGCGCGCAGCCGGGCAAGCAATTGCAGCCCGTCGATGCGCGGCATGCGGATATCGGAGACGATGACGCCGTCGAAATCGGCGGGCAGCGCGGCGAGCGCCGCCTCCGCCCCGGCGAAGGCGCGGACGCTCAGCCCGGCCAGCTCCAGCGCCTGCACGGTCGCGAAGCGCAGCGCCTCGTCGTCCTCGATGAACATCACCTGCCCGCTCATGCGCGCCGCAACGTCAGCAGGAAGGTCGCGCCCGGCCCGTCCGGTGCGACGGTCAGCTCGCCACCGAATTCGCGCGCGATGTCGCGCGCGATCGCCAGCCCCAGGCCGAGTCCCTCCGGCTTGGCGGAGGCGAAGGGTTCGAACACCGTGTCGGCGATGGCGGGATCGATACCGGGGCCGGTGTCGGCGATGCGCACCGTCAGCGTCTCCGCGGTCGCGCTGGCCGCGATCCGCACCTCGGGCTGGTCGCATCCGGCGACCGCATCGAGCGCATTGCCGATGACATTGACGAGAATCTGTTCGAGCCGGATGCGATCGCCGACGACGCGCGCGTCGCGCAGCTCTGCGGCGACGGTGTCGACGACGATGCCGCGCGCGCGCTCGCCGATCAGCAACAGCGTCCCCTCGATCGCCGCGCCCAGTGTCGGCGCGCCGCGCGACGGCGTGCGGCGGCGGGCGAAGGCGCGCAGCTCGCCGGTGATCGTCGCGATCCGGTCGGTCAGCGCGACGATCCGGCCGAGCGTGTCGCGCGCCGCATCGGCCGCGCCCCGGTCGAGCAGGGTCGCGCCATTCTCCGCGAAGGTCCGGATCGCGGCGAGCGGCTGGTTGATCTCATGCGCGACGCCGGCGGTGATCTGGCCGAGCGAGCCCAACCGGTTGGCCTGCGCCAGCTCCTCGCGTGCGGCGCGGAAGCGGCGGTCCGCCTCGGCGCGCTCCTGCGATTCGACAATCAGCCGGGCATTCGCCTCGCGCAGCTCGCGCGTGCGCTGCACCACCGCGCGTTCGAGCGATTCGCGCGCCTGGGTCTGCGACCGGCGGCGGTCGGCGCCGCGCCACGCGATCCCGCCCGCGACAGCGACGACGAGCAGCAGCACCAGCCCGCCAAGCGCCGCCTGCGTCCGCGCGCCCGCAAGCGCCGGACGCAGCGGGGTCAGATGCGACACCGTCCCGCCATCGAGCGGCGCGGCGACGCTGGCGCTGCGGTAGCGGAGCGGCCGCGCGTCGCGGATCGCGCGGACGTCGCGCCCGTCGATCGCGAAGGCGGGGGTGAACGGCGGCGCCGCGCCGAACTGGCGCGAGCGGATCAGCCGGGCGCGGCGCGCCGCGTCGAGCGGTCGGATCGGATGGAAGCGCCACGCCGGCACGCTGGTGACGAGGATCAGGCCGCGCGGATCGGTCAGGATCGTCGCGCCGGGCGACTGCGCCCATTCGCGCTCGAGCCGGTCGAACTCGACCTTGACGACAATTACCCCCAGCGCCCGCCCGCCGCGATCGATCCGCCGTGCGAGATACAGGCCGGGCCGCCCGCTCACCGTACCGAGCGCGAACAGCTCCGACGTGCCGCGCGCCATCGCCTCGGTGAAATAGCGGCGGAAGGTATAATCCTGGCCGACGAAGCTCGCCTCGCTGCGCCAGTTGCTCGCCGCCACCGCACGGCCGCGCGCATCGATCGCATAGAGCGCGGCGGCATCGGTGCGGGTCGCGAGCAGTTCGAGCGTCGCGTCGAGCCGCCGCAGTGCCGCGGCATCGCCGGCGAGCGCGACCGGCACGTCGGGATATTCGGCGAGCACCAGCGGCAGCAGCCGGAATTTCTGCAACTCGCTGGTCAGCAGGCCGGCATGGGTGCGCGCCAGCGTCAGCGCCTCGCGATCCGCCGCCGTCCGCGCGGTCGTCTCCGCCCAGCGCGTGCCGGCGAGGATCATCACCGCGATCAGCCCGGCGAGCAGCGGCAGCCACGCCAGCCGCCGCAGCCGGCCTAGCGGCTGGGCCAGATCGTCAGGCTGGTATCAACCAGCCGCTCGAGATCGGTGCGGCTCGCGCCCGATCCGGCCTGCACCGCCATGCCCTGCAACAGCGCGTAGAGGCAGCAGGTCAGCCCGGTGGCGTCGACATGCGGCGGCAGGTCGCCCTCCGCCTTGGCACGATCGAACCGCTCGATCAGCGCCGCATGCGACGAGGCACGGCGCGCACTGACATGCGCCTTGATCGAATCGGCCTCCGCGCCGCACGGCATCGCGCTGATCACGCCGAGACAGCCCTTGGGATCGCCGCTCTGCCCGGTCTGCAGGGCGAGCGCACCGCGCAGGATCGTCTCGGCGACGCCGCGCGCGGTCGGCTGGTCGAGCGCCTGCCGGACATAGGCAAGCTTCTCCGCCTCGTAGAGATCGAGCGCCTTGTTGAACAAGGCTTCCTTGTTGCCGAAGGCGGCGTAGAGGCTCGGGCGGGTGATCCCCATCGCCTCGGTCAGATCGGCGAGCGACGCGCCCTCATAGCCCTTGCTCCAGAACACGCGCAGCGCCGCGGCGAGCGCAGTGTCGGTGCAGAACTCGCGCGGGCGGCCCTTGGCGGGCACCGGCGCGTCGTCATGCGACAGGGTCATGCTTTCCATATCGCTCAGTATAGAACTCGCGGGCGTCCCATACAAGGCGTTGCGGACTGCAACCTTTCTCGGCCGGGCGGGGGACAGGCCAAGGCAAGGGTCGGCGGGAGCGAAGATGCCGCCTCCGCTCAACCGCCGGTGCGCAGATACGAACGTCGCCGCCAGACCGCGCCGACGCACCCAAGAGTAGCCAGTGCTCCCGCGAAAGCGGGAGCCCAGTTTCTTGTCTCCGGCCACTGTTCTGCTCGGCACTGGATTCCCGCCTGCGCGAGACCTCTGCGAAAGTAGCAACCCGACCTGCTCACGTACCACCCCGGCGCAGGCCGGGGTCCAGTTTGGTGAAGCTTTGCAATTAGTTACAAAGGCCTCCAAACTGGGCCGCGGCCTTCGCCGGGGCGGTTTCGAAACTTTAGCAGAGGTCTCGCCTGCGCGGGAATACTGGTGTGTGCGGCACGCGTAGCGCCTTTTGCGGAAGTCTTGAACGAGGACGGCTTGCTCAACTGTGTCAGGTGCCGGCGGCAGCTACGCGAAGCTCCGCGCCTGCGCGCGAATACACCTTCTTTCCTAGCGAGCCCCCGCCCCCTCAGGCCGCATCCGCCAGCACCGGCCGGCCGACCAGCTCGCGCGCCACCGCCTCGGCGATCTTGATGCCGTCCACCGCGGCGGAGAGGATGCCGCCGGCATAGCCTGCCCCCTCGCCCGCCGGGAACAGGCCGGCGGTGTTGACGCTCTGGAAATCGTCCCCGCGGGTGATGCGCAGCGGCGACGAGGTGCGCGTCTCGACCCCGGTCATCACCGCATCGGGATGGTCGTAGCCGGGGATCTGCTGGCCGAAGGCGACCAGCGCCTCGCGCATCGCGGCGACCGCGAAGTCGGGCAGCACCTCGGCGAGATCGGTCATCGTCACGCCGGGGCGATAGGAGGGGATGACGCTGCCGAGCCGCGTCGACGGCCGGCCGGCGAGGAAGTCGCCGAGCCGCTGCGCCGGCGCGCGATAGGCGCCGCCGCCCGCCTCGAACGCGCGCGTCTCCAGCTGCCGTTGCAGCGCGATGCCGGCGAGCGGATCGCCGGGATAGTCGCGCGCCGGATCGATGCCGACGACGATCCCCGAATTGGCGTTGCGCTCGTTGCGCGAATATTGGCTCATGCCGTTGGTCGCGACGCGCCCCGGCTCCGAGGTCGCGGCGACGACGGTGCCGCCCGGGCACATGCAGAAGCTGTAGACGGTGCGCCCGTTCTTGCAGTGGTGCGACAGGCTGTACGCCGCCGCGCCGAGATCGGGATGGCCGGCGCACGGCCCGAACCGCGCCTCGTCGATCCAGCTTTGCGGATGTTCGATCCGAACGCCGATCGAAAAGGGCTTGGCTTCGAGGAAGACACCGCGCGCATGCAGCATCGCGAACGTATCCCGCGCGCTATGCCCGAGCGCGAGCACCACCGGCCCATCGGTCGCCAGCCGCTCGCCGGTGCTGAGGTGGAGCGCGGCGAGGCGGCGGCTGCCGTCCGCCCCGGTCGCCACCTCGATATCGTCGACCCGGCGTTCGAAGCGATATTCGCCACCGAGCGCCTCGACCGTCGCGCGCATGCTCTCGACCATCGTCACCAGGCGGAAGGTGCCGATATGCGGATGCGCCTCGGTGAGGATCTCCTCGGGCGCGCCGGCCTTGACGAACTCGCTCAGCACCTTGCGGCCGAGATGGCGCGGGTCCTTGATCTGGCTCCACAATTTGCCGTCGGAGAAGGTGCCGGCGCCGCCCTCGCCGAACTGGACGTTCGATTCGGGATTGAGTTCGCTGCGCCGCCACAGGCCCCAGGTGTCCTTGGTCCGCTCGCGCACCACCTTGCCGCGATCGAGGATGATCGGCCGGAAGCCCATCTGCGCGAGGATCAGCCCGGCGAAGAGCCCGCACGGCCCCGCCCCGACCACCACCGGCCGCGGCCCGGCATAGCCCGCCGGGGCCTTGGCGACGAAGCGATAGCCGGTGTCCGGCGTCGGGTTGACGTGGCGGTCCCGCTTGAACCGGGCGAGCACCGCCGCCTCGTTCTTGACCGTCACGTCGATCGAATAGACGAAGTGGATGTCCATCTTGTCGCGCGCGTCGTGCGCGCGCCGCGCGACGGTATAGCGGACGAGGTCGCGCGGCGTGATGCGCAGCCGGTTGCGGATCGCCGCGGCCAGCGCCTCCTCCGGATGGTTGAGCGGCAGCTTCAATTCGGTGATGCGGAGCATGACCCGCCTTAGCCGATTTCGCGCCCGCCAGCCACCCGTGCGCGCGCCGGGTCAGCCGGCGACGTCGACCGCCTCGGTCACGATGATCTCTGGCCGTGCCGTCGCAAGATCGCGCGCGGCGAGGCCGAACGCCTTGAAATGATCCGATTGCATATGCGCGTCGACCGCCGCCTGATCGGCATAAAGTTCGTTGAAGACGAACCGCCGCGCGCCCTCGGTCTCGCGCCACAGCTCGTAATGGAGCGTGCCCGGCTCGGCCCGCGACGCTGCGACACAGACGCGCGCCGCCGCGACGAACGCCGCCTCCGCGCCGGGCTTTACCGAGACGAATGCGATCACTTTGATGGCCATGCCGCTAATCCTTATCGTGTCGCCCCCAACTGGGAGCGGCGGCACGTCGCGGCAAGCCTACCAGCGGCCATCGGCCGCCGCGGTGCCGCGATATTCGGCGATCCGTCGCGCCGTCGCCGGCGACACCGCCGCCGGCAGATCGTCGAGCGCGAACAGCCGCGCCTCGGCCAGTTCGACGCCATCGGCCGCCGGCGCGTCCCGCGTCGTTCCGCGGAACAGGAAGACGGTATCGCGCCGCCCCTCCTGCCGCGCCTCGAACCGGCCGATCGCGGTCGGCGCGTCGAGCGTGCAGCCGGTCTCCTCCGCCAGCTCGCGCACCGCCGCGTCGGCGGGGGATTCGCGACGGCCGATGCCGCCGCCCGGCAGCATCACCAATCGGACCGCCCGTAACGGTGGCGCACGAGCAGCAGCCACCCCGCCGGATCGAACGCCATCACCTTGACCCCGCGCGTCCGCCAGCGCAGCAGCGCGAGCATGCGGCGGCGCAGGCGATAGCCGAGATCGATGAGCGGGCGCATCGCCCCGCCATAGCCGGTCGCGGCGCCTGCCACCAACGCTTGCGCGATGCCGGCGAACCGGCAAAGAGGCGGATCGAAGGGAAGCCTATGTCCGTCTTGTCCGATCGCTGGATCCGCGACGCCGCGCGCGAGCAGCGGATGATCGAACCGTTCGTCGAGAGCCAGCGCCGCGAGGGCTGCATCAGCTACGGCCTGTCCTCCTATGGCTATGACGCCCGCGTCGCCGACGAATTCAAGATCTTCACCAATGTCGACAATGCCCTGGTCGACCCGAAGGACTTTGCCGCCAACAGCTTCGTCGATCGCAAGACCGACGTGTGCATCATCCCACCCAACAGCTTCGCGCTCGCCCGCACGGTGGAATATTTCCGCGTGCCGCGCGACGTGCTGGTCATCTGCCTCGGCAAGTCGACCTATGCGCGCTGCGGCATCATCGTCAACGTGACGCCGCTCGAGCCCGGCTGGGAGGGGCACGTCACGCTCGAATTCTCCAACACGACGCCGCTGCCTGCCAAGATCTACGCCAATGAGGGCGCCTGCCAGTTCCTGTTCCTGCAAGGCAACGAGCCGTGCGAGATCAGCTACGCCGACCGGGCGGGCAAATATATGGGCCAGCGCGGCGTGACCTTGCCGAAGCTGTAGGCGCGCCGGGAGGGCACCCGCCCCCCCGTCCGTCCGGACCGGCGCCTGCGGTGACGAGGGGCCGATTCGCGCATAAAGGCCCGCACGCGCATGGCGGCGCGACCGACCCCGGCGCCAACCTCCTGATGATCCAGCCCTTTCCTGCAAGCTATTGCAAGTCATTTGCATCACTGGCATCGATGATGACCTGAACAGGGGGATCATCGTGGTTGCTGTCGTGCAGGCCCGCTCGGCGCGGGCGTTTCTGCTGTCGATGTCGCTCGTCTCGAGCGGATGCCTGCTTCCGGCGGCAGCGATCGCGCAGCGCGCCGAGGATGGCGCCAGTGACGATATCGTCGTCAGCGCCGATCGGCGCGACAGCTTCGGCGCCGATTATGTGCAGGCCGGCACATTCCGCGACGCACGGTTGATCGACACGCCGTTGACCGTGTCGGTGCTGACCCGCCCCCTGCTCGACGCCCAGCAGGCGCAGTCGCTCAACGATGCGGTCCGCAACACCGCCGGCGTCAGCCAGGCGCAGATCAACACCAGCATCTACAGCAATCTGGCGATACGCGGCATCACGCTCAACAATTTCACCAACGTGCGGTGGAATGGCGTGCTGCCGGTGGTCAACGTCATCGAACAGCCGGTCGAGGCGATGGACCGGGTCGAGGTGCTGAAAGGGGCGGCCGGTCTCTATTACGGATTTGCCACGCCATCGGGCATCGTCAATCTCGTCACCGCGCGCGCGGGCACGACGCCCGTCACCCGCTTCACGGTCAGCGGCAACGCCTATGGCGCGATCGGCCTGACCGGCGATGTCGGCCGGCGCTCCGGCGCGGTCGGCATCCGGATCAACGGCGGCACCGGCCTCGTCGCGACGGGGGTCCGGTGGACCAAGGGCCAGCGCGGCTTCGCGACGCTCGCCTTCGACTGGACGCCGACGGACGCGGTCCAGATTCTCGTCGACGCCGCCTATATCGCCAAGACGATCACCGAGCCGACCGAATTCGGCCTGGCCGCGGTGCACGACAGGATCGTCCTGCCGCCGCTGTCGTCACCGCACCGCAACCTCGGCGCCGACTGGATGCAGGCGCGGGGTCGCGAAACCAATTTGCTGGCGCGGGTGAACTATGATGTCGCGCCGCGCTGGCGGCTCGCGGCCGCGATCGGGCGCTCCTATCTGACACGCGATCGGGCCTATTCGTCGTTCGGCCGCTACGATCCGCTCACCGGGGATGGGATCGTCACCGTCGCGCGGACGCGCGGCAACGATTTCACCAACCTCGTCTATCGCGGCGACCTGTCCGGCGGCATCCGCACCGGTCCCCTCCACCATGATCTGCTCATCGGCATCGCCGTACAGATCCGCGACGGCAACGTGCCGATCGCCGTCCGTCGTTCAGTGCCGCAAAACCTGAACCACCCGGTCCCCATCCCCCCGCAGCCGTCCCCGCCCCGCATCGTTCCCAATCCGACGCGGACCGTCGACCGGGGTGTCTACCTCTTCGACCGCGCGTCGGTCGGCGACTGGCTGCAGGCGACGATCGGGTGGCGCAAGACGCGCTATACCGACGTCAGCTCCGCCAGTGCCTATGAGGTCGATCCGACCACGCTGTCCTATGGCCTGATGGTCAAGCCGGTCCGCTGGATCAGCGCCTATGCCAATTATATCGAGGGGCTCGAACCCGGCCCGATCGCGCAGCAGATCGCGCGCAACGCCGGCGAGATGCTCCCCGCCGCGGTCAGCCGGCAGCAGGAAGCCGGGATCAAGATCGCGCCGCTCACCCGGCTGCTGCTGACCGGGACCTGGTTCCGCATCGCCCGGCCCTCGGCCTATCTCAACAGCAGCAACCTCTTCGTGCAGGACGGCGAGGCGGTCTTTCAGGGCGGCGAATTCAGCGCGGTGGGCGAGGTCGGTGCCAATCTGTCGATCACCGCGAGTGCGATGGCGCTGTCCGCGCGTCAGCGGACAGGTTCGCCGGACGTCGCCGGCAAGCGGATCGAGAATGTCGCACCCGGTTCCGGCTCCCTCTTCGCCCTCTACCGGGTCGCCTCGGCCCCCGGCCTGAGCCTATCGGCAGGGCTGTTCCGGGTCGGTCGGCGCGCGGTCAATGCGCTCAATCAGGCCGAGGTGCCGGGCTATACGACGATCGACCTCGGCGCCGGCTATCGTTTCACGCTGTCGGGCAGGTCCGCGGCCGTGCGCGCCTATGCCGACAACGTCACCGGCCGACGCTATTGGGCGTCGACCGGATCGAGCCTGCTCGCGCAAGGGCTGCCGCGGACGATACGGCTCAGCCTCTCCCTCGACCTCTAGGGGGCTCGTCCGATCGTCGCCCGCCGCGCCGAAACGCCTGGTCCGGCTATGGGCAGGATCACGCGTCGGGCGGGGGCGCGCCTTTTCGGCTATCGCGTCGCGACCCGCATCGGCAGTCGCGCGAGACCGCGCGCCGCGACGTCGTGCGACGAGACCACCGCACCGCTCGGCATGTCCATCGCCACCGCCGGGCGCTCCAGCACCGTATCGTACAGCGCGCGCGCTTCGGCGCTGCGGCCGATCCGGGTGTAGGCGGCGGCGAGGTTGAGCATCAGCTCGGGCCGGTCGGGGAAGATCCGCCGCTCCGCCTCGATCCGCTTGGCCGCGGTGACGAAGTCGCCCGCGGCGATCGCCTGATAGCCGGTCCGGTCGGCCGCGAGCACCGGTGTCGCCAGCATCGTGCCGGCCGCCATCGTGAGGACAAGATTACGCATTGCATCGTCTCCCCCCTGCCCGAATGGCAGGTTTCATTTTTATGACACTAGTGTGTCACTTTGAAGACAACGACGCAAGGTCCGATCAGGTCCGTTCGGTCACCCCCTGCCAGGCGCTGCGCATCAGATGCTGCAACCGCTCGCGGCTCCGGTCGGAGAGGTGGCGCAGCCGCTCGCCCGCGGCGGAGATGCCGGTGCTGCGATCCAGCCCCTCGACCTGCATCACCCACAATTGCCGGAAGGCGCCGCCCTTCTGGCGCAGCAGCTGCTGCGGCGGGCCATCCTCGACGATCCGCCCGTCGGCGAGCACGACGACGCGGTCGAAGCCGGCGATCGTCGACAGGCGATGCGCGACGGCGATGACGGTGCGGTTCTCGATCAGCGCGTCGAGCCCGTTCTGCACCTCCAGCTCCGATTCCGAATCGAGCGCCGAGGTCGCCTCGTCGAGCAGGACGATCCGGGCATTCTTCAGGAAGGCGCGGGCGATGCCGATACGCTGCCGCTGGCCGCCCGACAAATTGGTGCCGCGTTCGCCGACGATCGAATCATAGCCGTGCGGCAGGCGGCGGATGAACTCGTCGCATCCTGCGGTCTGCGCGGCGCGATGCACCTCCTCGTCGCTCGCATCGGGTTTGGCGAAGCGGATATTCTCCATCACCGTGCGGTGGAACAGCATCACCTCCTGCGGCACCACCGCGAGCGCATCGCGCAGGCTCTCCTGCGTCACCTCGCGGATATCCTGGCCGTCGATCGCGACATGGCCGGCCTGCGGATCTTGGAAGCGCTGGATGAGCTGGAGCAGCGACGACTTGCCCGCGCCCGACGGTCCGACGACGCCGACCTTCTGCCCCGCCGGAATGACCAGCGACAGGTCGTGCAGCACGGGATGCGCCGGGTCGTACCCGAAGGTGACCTGCGACAGCTCGACCCGCCCCTCGCCGACGCGCAGCCGGCTCGCCGCCGGCGCATCGCCCAGCGTCTGCGGCACGCCGATGATATCGAGCGTCTCGCGCAGATAGCTGAATTGCTGGCTGGTATCGATCAGCGCCATCGCCAGGTCGCGCGATCCATGCAGGATGCGGAAGGTCATCGTGCTGATCACCACCACGTCGCCGGTCGAAATGGCATGCGCCGACCAGCGGCCGATCGCCCAGATCAGCGTGCCGCCGACGAGGATGGCGAGCGCGAGGTCGTGCAGCCCGCGCATCCGCTCGACGAAGAACCAGCCGCGCCGCTGCGCGCTCGCCTCGTCGTCGAGGAAGCCCTGCAGGCGCGAGAGTTCGCGCTGGTGCGCGGCGAAGGCCTTGACCACCCAGATGTTGCCGATCAGGTCGACCAGCTCGCCGCCGACGGTGCCGGCACGCTCGGCGAAGGCCTTGTGGTGGACGTGCCCGCGCAGGCCGAGCAGCACCAGCACGACGGTGACGACGACGAAGATCACGCCGAGCACCGCGGCCATCGCCGGGTCGATGCTGACGAAGATGATCATCGCCCCGACGAAGGCGATCAACGGCGGCGTCACCTCCTGGAGCAGACGGTGGACGATCGAGCCGAAGATGCCGGCGAGACCGGAGACGCGATGGCCGAGTGAGCCGGCGCGCTGGTTCTGGAAGAACGGCATCTGGTGGCCGGTCAGATAGTCGACCATGTCGAGGCGGATATCGACGCCCGATTTGACCGTGGCATGGCCGAGCGTCAGCGCCGCGGCGCGTTGCAGCGCGCTTTCCAGCACGACGAGGGCGAGGAAGGCGGCGAGGAAGGTGTAGACGGCGGCGCGGATCCGGTCCGAGCCGGTCATCGCGTCGATCAGCAGCTTCAGCGCATATTGCACCCCGATCGAACAGGTCGACGAGGCCACGACGAGCAGGCCGAGCGACAGGAAGGTCCAGGGACGGACGCGGATGTAGTGGAGCAGGAAACGGGTCGGACTGCGTCGGTAGGACATGGCAGAGGGCTCCCGGCGGAGCGGGCATGTTGCAGCGCAGCAACATCGCTGGCAACCGCCATGCGTCGGGAAGACGCGATTTGCCGTCCGGCGCCCCCTGCGCGCTGATGGCGATCAGCCCGGCGCCGGTGCGCCGTCACGCCGGGACCGCGCACGAGAAAGGGCGGCTCCTTGCGGAACCGCCCCTGACGCATAGCCTTCAGCCGGGATCAGAAATCGTTGCGATACTGTTCGTTGCCGATGAAGCCCAATTTGGTCACCGCCGAACGCTTGATCACCGCCAGCGTCTGGTCGACCTTGTCGTATTTCGCCGCCGGGTCGGGCTGGAAGTGCAGCTCCGGCTCGGGATTGATCGCCGCCGCCGCGTCGAGATAGGTGCGCAGCGTCACCTCGTCGACGGGAACGCCGTTCCACGACACCGTGCCGGCCGCGTCGATGATGATCTTGTTCTTCTGCGGGTCGACCGGCGGTTTGACGTTGCGCGGATCGTTGACCGGCAGATCGACCTTGACCGCGTGGGTCGGGATCGGAAGCGTGATGATGAACATGATGAGGAGCACGAGCATGACGTCGATCAACGGCGTCGTGTTCATGTCCATCATCGGCTCGCCGTCTTCCGTGCCACCACTCATTGCCATTTCAGATACTCCTGGATCGGGCGGGGCGGATCAGCCGCCCGCGGGCGGCGGCTGCGAGATGAAGCCGACCTTGGCGAAGCCGGCCTGCTGCATCGTGTATACGGTGCCGCCGATGCACTTATAGGGGGTGTTGACGTCGCCGCGGATATGCACTTCCGGCAGTTCGAGGTCCGGATTGCCGGCACCGCCCTGACGGTCGATCTCGAGCTTGAGCTTGTCGACCGCGCGGGTCAGCAGGTCCTTGCTGGTGATCGGCGACGTGCCCCAATAGACCAGGCAGCTGCCGTCCGGCTTGGTCGTCACCGACAGCAGAACGTTTTCGGGCTTGGTCGTCGTCGGATCGAAACGGACCTTGGGCAGGACGATGCCCTTGACCGTCTGGATCGCCACCGGAACGGCGATCAGGAAGATGATCAGAAGCACCAGCATCACGTCCACGAGGGGCGTGGTGTTGATGTCCGACAATGGTTTCTCGGAGGAACCTCCTCCGCCTGTGCTCATCGCCATGTGCGAGCTATCCTATCCATTCCATGTGCCGGCGGCCGTTCGCCGCCGGCTGGTCGCGGGGTCGCCAAAGCGCGACCCCGCAGCCTTATCGTCTTACGGGCGGCTCTGCACGCCACCGGCCTGGCCGGCGGTGGTGGTCGCAGCCGCCGGCTTCACCGGGGCCTTGGCAGCCGGCGCATTGCCGAGCGTCGGCTTGACGGCACCGTTCGAGGCGAGGAAGCCGAGCACGTCGTTCGAGAAGGCCGACAGGTCCTCCGCGATCGACTTGTTGCGGCGCTGCAGCCAGTTGTACGCGAGCACCGCGGGAACCGCGACGACCAGACCGAGCGCGGTCATGATCAGCGCCTCACCGACCGGGCCGGCGACCTTGTCGATCGAAGGATCGCCCGACGCGCCGATCTTGATCAGCGCGCGGTAGATGCCGACCACGGTGCCGAACAGACCGATGAACGGTGCGGTCGCGCCGACCGTCGCGAGGAAGGCGAGACCGCCGCCCAGCTTCGAGTTGATCGCCGCTTCCGAACGGGCGAGCGAACCGTGCAGCCAGTCATGCGCCTCGACCGGATCGGTCAGCTTGGCGTGCTGGTCCTGCGCCTGCAGGCCGTCGTCGACGAGCTGCTTGTACGCCGAGTTCTTCTCGAGCTTGGCGGCGCCCTCGCGCAGGTTGGCCGAGTTCCAGAAGCCCTGACGGACGCGCTTCGCCTGGTTGATGATCTTCTGCTGCTCGAACAGCTTCGAGAACAGGATGTAGAACGAGACGATCGACATGATCACGAGGATCGTGAACACCGACTGCGAGATCAGGCCGCCTTCCTTCAGAGCGGCCTGCAGGCCGAACTGGTTTTCGGCGGCCGCGGTGCCGCCGGCCGCGAGAATGGTGGTGAGCATTATGGTATCCCTCTAATCTATCTGGCTGGCCGCTGGGGCCGATTGGCATGCATTAGAACGTCGGTGCATCAATCCGTCGGCACCTGCCAGCGGATGGAGATGGTATCGCTAGCAGCGATCGGCTGGCCCGATTCATCCTTCGCCGGCGTGTAGCGACCACGACGCTGCGCGACGCTGCACGTTGCGCGATCGAGATCGGAATTGCCGCTCGACGAGGTGACCGTGCAACCCGACACGCGACCATCGGTCCCGATGCTGAGCCGTGCGACGACACGTCCCGAAGCCTGTTCACGAAGCGCGCCCGACGGATAATCGTCGGTGCTGTACCAGCTCGACGGGTTACCCTTCGACTTGGCGGCCTGAGACACGCGCGGCGGAGCCGGCGGCGCAGGCGGTGCCGGCGGAGCGGGCGGCGCAGCGATCGGCGTCAGATTGACGGCCGGCGGCGGCGTCGTGACCGTCTGGATCACCACGGGCGGCGGGTTCGGATTCTGCACGATCGGCGGCGGCGACACCACCGGCGGCGGCGTCATCGGCGTATCGGGCGGCGGGGGCGGCGGCTCGTCCGGCGGCGGGGGAGGCGGCTCCTCCACGTCGAACGTGTTAAGTTTTTCTTGGGCCTTCTTCACGTATTGGTACGCGAGCCCGGTGACGAAGGCGTAGCCCAGCGCCGCATGGATGAGCACGACGATGACGATCGCGACCACCCTGCCACCGGACATCTTCTGGTCAGCATAGGCCATTCAGCAACGACACTCCCTAATCTCACGGTCCTCGCAGCGCCCGGGGGAAGAGCGCGCGTAGGCCCCTGCCCCGGCTTACGCCGCGTGTGACAGTGCGCAAACCCTATCGTCCCGTTTCTCGCCACGCAAACGCTTTGTCGGACGCAACAAACGTACAATCGTTTAGCGACACTTTTATTTCTGTATCGTTCAGGAGCATTCGGCTAGCGAATTCGGCATGGTTATGCGCTTTCGCCCCATTCTGGCCGTCGTTGCCGCCGTCGCCGCCGCGCCGATTTACGCCGCTTTTCCGCCACAAAGCGCGACTGCGATGCCGAATCAGCCCGGCTCTAATAGCGCTATCGGCTATGCCGATCTGACCGATCTGGTGATCGCCGCGCCGGTGATCGCCGATGCGACGATCCGCTCCGCGATCCGCCTGAAAGGTGACGAAGCGGCAGGCGTAGCGCCCGGATTCACACGATATTATGTCGAGGCCGACATTGGCGCGCTGGTCCGCGGCGCCGGCGGACTGCCGCCGCGAATCGGCTATCTCGTGGATATTGCACCTGATTCTTCGGGCCGATTGGCCAAGTTGAAGAAGACGCGGGTAATCCTGTTCGGCCGTCCGGTCGCCAACCGTCCCGATCAGATACAGTTGGTCGCACCCGACGCGCAAATTTCCTGGACGCCCGCGGAGGACGCCCGCGTCCGCGCCGTCGCCCGCGCTCTGGTCGCCACCGATGCGCCGCCGGTGATCACCGGGATCGGCAATGCCTTCCACGTTCCGGGTGCGCTACCAGGCGAGGGCGAGACGCAGGTGTTCCTCACCACCGCCAATGGCGCGCCGGTATCGCTCACCGTGCTGCGCCGCCCCGGCGAGCAGCCGCGCTGGGCGGTCGCCTTGTCGGAGATCGTCGACGAGGCGGCGGCGCCGCCGGCGCGCAACACGCTGCTCTGGTATCGCCTCGCCTGTGCGCTGCCCGCCGATCTGCCCGAGCGCAGCACCGCCTCGCTGGCCGAGGCGGACGCCGGCATCGCGCGCGACGATTATCACTTTATCCTCAGCCAGCTCGGCCCATGCGGCCGGACGCGGACGATCCGCTGACGGATCAGCCCGCGTCGGCCGGGCGGTGCCGCACCAGCGTGATGCCGATCGACTCCCCCGCCTCGGCGATCGCCAGCTTGACGATCTTGACGCGGACCTTGCGCACGCGCCGGTCGCCGAGGAACAGCGTTTCGCAGATATGGTCGGCGACCGCCTCGATCAGCGTGAAATGCTGCCCTTCCGGCAACGCCGTCGTCGCGGCATGCTTGAGGTCGAGATAGTTCTTCGATGCCGACAGCGGCGTGTCGGGGGCGAAATGCGCCGGGCAGACCAGATCGACGGTGAGGTCGATGCGCAGCGGCTGCGGTAGGTGCGTCTCCTCCGAATAGATACCGGTGAGCACCTGAACCTCGAGGTCGTGGACCTCCAGCTGAAGACTGTCTTGCATGGCGCCCGCCTCTAGCAAGCCCTGCGCCCGACTGCCAATCGCATTGCAGCTTGCCTTCCGCGCGGCGCCGCCGCATGCGCCGCGCGCTTCCGCTCTCCGTTGCCGAGGACCCCGTGACCGAGTCCGCGTCCCTTTCGCCTGCCCTGCCCTCGCTCGCCTTCGTTCCGCTCGCCGACGTGCCCGGCGCAGCGATCGAGGCGCTGCTCGATGCCGCCTTCGGCCCGGACCGTCATCGCCGCACCGCGTACAAGGTGCGCGGCGCGGGGCAGCCGATCGCCGCGCTCAGCCTCGCCGCCGTTGCCGGAGACGGGCTGATCGGCTCGATCCAATGCTGGCCGGTGGCGCTGCACGGTGACGACGGCGTCGCCCATCCGCTGGTGATGATCGGGCCGGTCGCGGTCGCGCCGGCGCACCAGCGCGACGGCATCGGCCGGCTGCTGATGACGCACGCGCTCGATGCGGCGGCGGCGGCGGGGCTCGACGACCGGCTGATGCTGATCGGCGATCCCGAATATTACGGCCGCTTCTTCGGCTTCGACGCCAGCCGCACCGCCGACTGGCGCCTGCCCGGCCCGGTCGAACGCCACCGCCTGCTCTCGCGCGGCACGGGCGTGCCGGCGGTGGCGGGGGTGCTCGGGCCGCGATAGCGGCGCAGTAGTAGGGTTCGCGCGGAGGCGCGGAGGCGCGGAGATGCCGCGCATGGGCAGGCGTGGCCCTGTCATCCGCCGACGCCGGAGAGGCGGTGCAGCGTTGCGCCAGAATGCCCCCTCTCCGCGCCTCCGCGTGAACCCTCCTTTTCGACGGAGCTGCACCGGCGCTCGCCCGGTGGGCCGTTCACGCGAAGACGCAAAGGCGCCAAGGGGTCTTGCCTGCGGACGGGCGCCGCGCCCTGATTCGACTCGACATGAAGAGCCGCTACCGCGGCGGACGCACCCTCTTCGCGGCTTCGCGGCGTCGCGCGCCATCGTCCCGGCGACCGCCAGCCTTTACGCACGCCGCCCGAGTCCCTACCTCGCCGCGATGCCGATGGAGGAGCTTCCCGATCTCGCCGGTCTCAGCCTTGCCGAGATCGCGACCCTGGCCGAACAGCGCCGCCTGCCGCCGGTCGAGCAATGGCAGCCCGCGCATTGCGGCGACAGCGAGATGCGCATCGCGCGCGACGGAAGCTGGTATCATCAGGGTGCGCCGATCGGCCGCAGCGCGATGGTCCGCCTGTTCTCGACCATCCTGCGCCGCGAGCCCGACGGCGGCTATGTCCTCGTCACACCCGCCGAGAAGCTCAGCATCGCGGTCGAGGACGCGCCGTTCGTCGCGGTCGAGATGAAGGCGGAGGGCGACGGACGCGACGCGCGGCTCGCCTTCCGGCTCAACACTGGCGATCTCGTCACCGCCGATGCCGCGCACCCGCTGCGCTTCGTCGAGGGCGAGGACGGCCCCCGCCCCTATCTCCACGTCCGCGGCGGTCTTGAGGCGCTGGTCGCGCGGCCGGTCTATTACGAGCTGGCCGAGCGCGCGCTCGCCGGTGACGACGCACAGCCCGGCGTGTGGAGCGCCGGCGCCTTCTTCCCGCTGGCCGCCGCATGACGCTCGCCGAGCGGCTGGCGCGCGCCTGGCAAGCCGGGCGCGGTGGCGACGCGTCGCTGCTCACCGGCGACGACCGCGAACTCGACGCCCGCGCGCCCGGCGATCTCACCCCCGCCGCGGTGCTGATCGCGGTGACCGATCGCGACCGGCCGGGCGTGCTGCTGACCCAGCGCACCGAGACGCTGCGCCATCATGCCGGTCAGATCGCCTTCCCCGGCGGGCGGCTCGACCCCGGCGAGGATGCGGTCGCCGCAGCGCTGCGCGAGGCGGAGGAGGAGATCGCGCTGCCCCGCGCCGCGGTCGCCGTGATCGGTCCGGTCGCCGCCTATCGCACCATCACCGGCTATGCCGTCACGCCGGTGCTCGCCGCCGTGCCCGCCGATCTGCCGCTGGTGCCGAGCGAGGCGGAGGTCGCCAGCGTGTTCGAGGTACCGCTCGACCATCTGCTCGATCCCGCCAACCAGCTCGCGGCGAGCGCACAATGGCGTGGGCAGACGCGGCATTACTATGAGATCCACTGGCAGGACCGACGCATCTGGGGCGCGACCGCCGCGATGATCGTCAATCTGTCGCGGCAGCTCGCATGGTGACGCTGGCGCTCGACGCCATCGCCGCACGCGAGGGCTTCGCCGCTCTGATCGCCGCGCTCGGAGGGCCGGAGCGGACGCGGCTGGTCGGCGGCGTGGTGCGCGATACGTTGCTCGGGCTCGACCCGGCGGACATCGACCTGGCGACCCAGTTGCTGCCAGACGAGGTGCTGGCGCGGCTCGAGGCGGCGGCGATCCGCGCGGTGCCGACCGGCCTTGCCCACGGCACCGTCACCGCGGTGCTGCCGGGCGGACCGATCGAGGTGACGACGCTGCGCCACGACGTCGCCACCGATGGCCGCCACGCCGTCGTCGCCTTCACCGACGTCTGGCAGGACGATGCGGCGCGGCGCGATTTCACGATCAACGCGCTCTATGCCGATCCGGCGACCGGCGCGGTGGTCGATTATTTCGACGGGCTTGCCGATCTCGCCGCCGGGCGGGTCCGGTTCATCGGCGATCCCTATCGCCGCATCGCCGAGGATCACCTGCGCATCCTGCGCTTCTTCCGCTTTCACGCGCGTTTCGGCGACGCCGATCAGACGCGGATCGACGCCGCCGGGCTCGACGCCTGCACCGCCCGCGCCAACGACCTGATGGCGCTGTCGCGCGAGCGGATCGCCGCCGAATTGCTCAAGCTGCTCGTCGCCCGCCATGCGGTGGCGGTGATCGCGCTGATGATCGAGCGCGGCATCTGGCGCGCGGTGTTGCCCGAGATCACCGACGTGCGCGCACTGGCCGACCTCGCCGCGCGCGAGGCGGCGGCGGGTGTCGCGCCCGATCCGATCCGTCGGCTCGCGACGCTGATCCCGCCGGCTGCGGCGGAGGCGGTCGGCGCGCGGCTCAAGCTGTCGAATGCCGATCGCAAGCGGCTGATCGCGGCGACGCAAGGTCCGGGCGACGAGGGCGCGCGCGCGCTCGCCTATCGCGTCGGTTTCGCGAGCGCCGAGGACCGGCTGCTGATCGCCGGCGCCGACGTCGCGCCGCTGCGCGACTGGACGCCGCCGGCCCTGCCGATCGGCGGCGGCGCGCTGGTCGAGCGCGGCCTACGCAAGGGGCCGGAGGTCGCGGCGGTGCTGCGCCAGATCGAGACGTGCTGGATCGCCGAGGGCTTCCCCGACGCCGCGCGCGTCGCTCAGCTCGCCGACGAGGCGGTGCGCGCCGCGACGATCATGCGCAGCGCGTCGGACGCCTCGAGCGGTCGCGCATAAAGATAGCCCTGGCCGAAGGTGCAGCCGAGCGCGGCGAGCGTCTGCGCCAGTTCGTTGCTCTCGACGCCTTCCGCCGTGGTGCGCATGCCGAGCGCCTGCGCGAGGCTGAGCACCGCGCGCACGATCGCGATCTTGTCGCGGTCGGCGAGCATGCCGGAGACGAAGCTGCGGTCGATCTTGAGGATGTCGATCGGCAGCTTCTGGAGATAGGCGAGGTTGGAATAGCCGGTGCCGAAATCGTCCATCGCCAGCGTCGTGCCGAGCGCCTTCAGCCCGTGCATGATGCCGGCGATACGATCGGGATCGGTGACGATCGCGCTTTCGGTCAGTTCGAGCACGAAGCGGTCGCCGCTCAGCGCATGGCGGATCAGCGCCGCCTCGACCACCGGGGTGATGTCGTCGCGCTGGAGCTGGATCGCCGACAGATTGACCGCGACGCGCATCCCGCAATTGCCGCCGCATTCCTCGTCCCACCAGCGCAGCGTCCGCGCCGCCTCGTCCATCGCCCAGCGGCCGAGCGGGACGATCAGCCCCGATTCCTCCGCGACCGGGATGAAGTCGCTCGGCTGATGCTCGACACCCTGCGGATCGCGCCAGCGCGCCAGCGCCTCGAACGAGACGATCGCACCGGTGGCGAGATCGCAGATCGGCTGAAAGGCGAGCCGCAGCTGGCGGTCGTCGATCGCGCGGCGCAGCGCCGTCTCCATCGCGAACCGCTCGCGCGCCAGCGTGAAGGCCTGCGTCTGATAGCTTTCGACCTGCCGCCCGGTCTTGGCGCCCTTGACCGCGAATTGCGCGTTGCGGATCAGCTCCTCGACATCGTCGATCGCATCGTCGCCATAAGCGATGCCGATCGAACATTCGACGCCGATCTCATAGTCGCTCAGCCGGAACGGCGCCGCCAGCGCGCGGCGGATGCGCTCGGCGAGGCGGTTGGCCTCGTCCCGGTCGTTGTCGACCGCCATCAGGATGCCGAATTCGTCGCCGCCGATCCGGGCGAGCGAATCGCAGGCGCGCAGCGCGCCCTTGATCCGCCGCGCGACGGTGATCAGCAATTCGTCGCCGGCGAGCCCGCCGAGACAGGCGTTGAGCTGGCCGAAGCGATCGAGGTCGATGACCAGCACCGCATGGCCGCTGCGCTCCGCCTGCACCGCCTCGATCATGTCGCTGAAGCCTTCCCGGTTGGGCAGGCCGGTCAGGCTGTCGGTGGTCATCTCGCGGCGCAGCGAGCGTTCGGTATGGACCTGCGCGGTCAGGTCGATGAAGGCGATCTGACAGCGGTCGCGCAGCGCGGCGGTCGGACGCGCGAGCGTGACGCGATAATAACGCGAATCGATCACCTGCCCGATCGACCAGTCGAAATCGCTGCGCAGGTCGCTCGACCGCAGGAAGGCATCGATGCGGCTGCCGAGCAGCGCGAGCATCGGCGACCGGTCGGCGATCACCCCCAGCCCGGCGAGCCGATAGGCGCGATTGATCGCCAGAAAGGTGAAGCCGCCCCCCTCGCGCCCGACCTGCACCGTCGGGATCGGGATCAGCTCGAGATCGCGCTCGAACAGCTCCGCCGCATCGCGCGGTATGGCTGACAGGTCTGGCGAAGCGGTGGCCATGCCTTCTTTGTAGACGCCGTTCGTTAAAGCCGCCTGAAAGTATACGTTCATCTTGGGTGGAATCGCGGCCGCGCGCACCGGCGAGCGATAAATTACCCCCCGAAGCGGTTGTCCCGCGGGAAGCCGGTCGGCGGCGTGCGCCCCGCTGCGCCGCGCGCGGTGCGCCACAGCGACAGGTCGGTCTCGGTGCGGGTGCGGCCCGAGCCGCCGCCCATCGGCCAGCTCAGTCCCTCGGCGAAGACGAAGGTGGTCGCGTCCGACAGATGGCCTTCGCGGAAGCGTTGCAGCTGCACGCCGGTGCCGCGCGTCATTACCGGCAGCTCGGCGATCGGGAAGACGAGCAATTTGCGGTTGTCGCCGATCGCCGCGACATAATCGGCCTCCGGCGCGACCGGACGGACGACGAGCAGTTTGGCGCCGGGGCGCGGCGTCATCACCGTCTTGCCCTTGCGCGTCTCGGCGATCACCTCGGACACGGCGACGCGGAAGCCGCGGCCGTCGGTGGCGGCGATCAGCAATTGCTCCTGCGCACGCGCGTTGAGGAAGGCGACGATGCCGATCGCGCCGTCGAGGTCGATCATCGCGCGCACCGGCTCACCGAAGCCGCGCCCGCCCGGCAATTTGTCCGCCGCCAGCGTGAAGAAACGCCCGTTCTCCGCGGCGAGGAGCAATTTGTCGGTGGTCTGCGCGTGAAAGGCGAAGGCGGGGCCGTCGCCTTCCTTGAACTTGAGCGTCTCCGCCCCCCCTGCTTCTTTTGGGGACAGGTCACCATGCCCCTTCATCGCGCGGATCCAGCCGCGCTGCGACAGGATCACGGTGATCGGCTCGCGCTCGATCATCGCTTCCAGCGGGATGTCGCGGGTCGGCGCGGCTTCCTCGATCGTCGTGCGGCGCGCGCCGAGCGGCGTCTCCGCGCCATAACGGTCGCGCACCTTCTTCATGTCGCGCTTCATCCGCCGCTTCTGCTTGGCGGGATCGGCGAGCAGCGCCTGCAATTCGGCCTGTTCCTTGTCGAGCTTGTCGCGTTCGCCGCGGATCTCGAACTCCTCGAGCCGGCGCAACGAGCGCAGCCGCATGTTGAGGATCGCCTCCGCCTGCCGGTCGGTGAGGCGGAATTCCGCCATCATCACCGCCTTGGGCTCATCCTCGGTGCGGATGATCTCGATCACCCGGTCGAGGTTGAGATAGGCGATCAGATAGCCGTCGAGCAGCTCGATCCGGTCGGCGATCTTGCCGAGCCGGTGGCGGGTGCGCCGCTCCAGCACGACGAATTGATGCTCGACCCACGCCTTGAGCGCGCCGCCGAGCGACATCACCCGCGGCGTGCGGTCCTTGTCGAGCACGTTGAGGTTGAGGCTGATCCGCGTTTCGAGATCGGAGAAGCGGAACAGCCCGTCCATCAGCACCTGCGCATCGACGGTGCGGCTGCGCGGTTCGAGGACGATGCGGATCTCGGCATCCGATTCGTCGCGCACGTCGGCGAGGATCGGGAATTTCTTGTCGTTGATCAGGCCGGCGATCTGCTCGATCAGCTTGCCCTTCTGCACGCCATAGGGGATTTCGGTGACGACGGCATGCCAGCCGCCGCCCTTCTCGCGCTCGATCTCCCAGCGCGCGCGGACGCGGAACGCGCCACGCCCCGTCGCATAGCTTTCCGCGATCACCGCGGCGGGATCGACGATCAACCCGCCGGTCGGCAGGTCGGGGCCCCTGACGAAGTCGAGCACCGCGGCGTCGGGCGCATCCGGCTTGTCGACCAGCATCATCGCCGCGTCGAGCAGCTCGGCGGCATTGTGCGGCGGGATGCTCGTCGCCATGCCGACCGCGATCCCCGCCGCGCCATTGGCGAGCAGGTTGGGGAACAGGCCCGGGAACAGCTCGGGCTCCTGCTCCTCGCCGTTATAGGTCGGGCGATAGGCGACGGCATCCTCGTCGAGCCCGTCCATCACGTCGATCGCGACCTGCGTCAGCCGCGCCTCGGTATAGCGATAGGCGGCGGCGTTATCGCCGTCGATATTGCCGAAATTGCCCTGACCGTCGACCAGCGGGTAGCGCAGCGAGAAGGTCTGCGCGAGCCGGACCATCGCGTCGTAGACCGACTGGTCGCCGTGCGGATGATATTTGCCGATGACGTCGCCGACGACGCGCGCGCACTTCTTATAGCCCTGATTGGGATCGAGCTTGAGCAGCCGCATCGCCCACAGCAGCCGCCTGTGCACCGGCTTCAGCCCGTCGCGCACGTCGGGCAGCGAGCGCGCGGTGATCGTCGACAGCGCATAGACGAGATAGCGATCGGACAGCGCGGTATCGAACGGCGCGTCGAGGATGCCGATCGGGGGTTCCTGAAAGTCGGTGGCCATATCGGGAACGTTCTACTGGGCGGGGCCGCAAACGGCAACGGGCGCGCCGGGTCGGCGCGATCGGCGTAATCGGCGGTGCCGGCGGCGTAGCGATGGCGTCGGCCTTTCCCCTCGGCTAGCGTCGGATCATGCTGACCTGGCCCGATCTTACCAGCCGCGCGCGCGGGGCGCCCGATGCGACGGTCGCTTATGGCGACGACCCCTTGCAGGTCGCCGACCTGTGGCGGCCGGCGGGGGACGGGCCGCATCCGGTGGTGGTGATGGTGCATGGCGGCTGCTGGCAGACGAGCATCGCCGATCGCCGGTTGATGGACTGGGCGGCGGCGAACCTGCGCGCCGCCGGCATCGCGGTGTGGAACATCGACTATCGCGGCGTCGATCGTGCCGGCGGCGGCTATCCCGGCACCTTCCGCGACGTCGCCGCCGCCGCCGACCGGCTGCGTGACGCGGCCGCCGACTTCGCGCTCGACCTCCGCGGCGGCATCGCCATCGGCCATTCCGCGGGCGGGCATCTCGCCTTGTGGCTCGCCGCGCGCCACCGGCTGAGCCCCGACAGCCCGCTGCACCGCCCGGCCCCGCTCGCGATCGGCACGGTGATCTGCCTCGGCGGCCTGCCCGATCTCGCCGCGGTCGCCGCCAGCCCCGACAATGGCTGCGGCACCGAGGTGATCGCCCGCCTCGTCGACCCGAGCCGGCCCTCGCCTTATGCCGATACCTCGCTGCCGCCGCTGCTGCCGATCGACGCGGTGCAGCATCTGGTCAACGGCCGCGAGGACCGGATCGTCCCCCTCCGGCTCGGCGAGGCCTATGTCGCGCAGGCGCAGGCGGCCGGCGACGACGCCCGGCTCCACACTGTCGCCGACACCGGCCATGTCGAACTGATCACCCCCGGCACCGCCGCCTGGACGCACGCGCGTGCGCTGGTCGTCGCCGCCGTCGAACGAGACCGCTGATGACCCGCGACGATGCCCGTGCCCTCGACCGCAGCGATCCCCTCGCCGCCTTCCGCGACCGGTTCGCCTTGCCCGAGGGGGTGATCTACCTCGACGGCAACTCGCTCGGCGTGCTGCCGCGCGCGGTCACGCCCGCGCTTGCCGATACGGTGACGCGGCAATGGGGCGAGCGGCTGATCCGCAGCTGGAACGAGGGCTGGATCGAGGCGCCGCAGCGGCTCGGCGCCAAGATCGCGCCGCTGATCGGCGCCGCGGCGGACGAGGTGATCGTCGGCGACACCACCTCGACGCATCTGTTCAAGGCGCTCGTCGCCGCGCTCCGCCACGATCCGGCGCGGCGCACCATCGTCAGCGAAGCGGGCAATTTCCCCACCGACCTGCATATCGCCGAGGGCGCGGTCGGCTGCGTCCCGGGCGCGACGCTCAAGGTGGTGGCGCGCGACCGGCTCGCCGCGGCGCTGGGCGAGGACACCGCGGTGCTGCTGCTCACCCACGTCCATTACAAGACCGCCGAGCGCTTCGACCTCGCCGACTGGAGCGCGCGCGCGCATGCCGCCGGTGCGCTGATGCTGTGGGACCTCAGCCACAGCGTCGGCGCGGTGCCGATCGACCTCGCCGCGGCGGGGGCCGATCTCGCGGTCGGCTGCACCTATAAATATCTCAACGGCGGTCCCGGTGCGCCGGCCTTCCTCTACGTCGCGCGCCAGTGGCAGGCGGCGCTCGCCAATCCGGTGAGCGGCTGGATGGGCCATGCCGAGCCCTTCGCCTTCACCGACGGCTATCGCCCGGCGGAGGGCATGCGCCGCTGGCTGGTCGGCACGCCGTCGATCCTCGCGATGGCGAGCCTCGAGGCGGCGCTCGACCTGTGGAGCGACATCGACATGGCGCAGATCGCCGCCAAGAGCGCCGCGCTGTTCGCGATCCTTGCCGAGGCGGGCGCCGCCGCCGGCCTCGCCTGCGTCAGCCCCGCCGATCCGGCGCAGCGCGGCAGCCATATCAGCTTCCGCCACCGTCACGCCTATGCGGTGACGCAGGCGCTGATCGCGCGCGGCGTGATCGGCGACTTCCGCGCCCCCGACGTCCTGCGGCTCGGACTGACGCCGCTCTACCTCAGCCATGAGGACGTCTGGCGCGCCGGCGCACTGCTGCAAGAGGTCATCGCCGACGAGGCGTGGCGCGATCCCGCCTATGCGACGCGCAACGCGGTGACGTGACGCCGCGCCCGCCTCAATCGTCGAGGTGGGGGAAGATCTGTCCTTGCAGATTGATCGTCAGCTGCAGCGTCAGCGCATGATCCATCTGCCCCCGCGCGCCGCCGCGCGCCGGCCGGAACTGGTTGAGATAGCCGACATCCGCCGTCATCATCTTGCCGATCGGCACGACCAGCCCGAAGATGTTGCGCATCCGCTCATAGCCGGCGCGCTGCCCCCAGCGCGTGCTGTTCGGGAGGTAAAAGCTTTCGTGGCTGACGAACACCGCCCAGCGACCCGTTCCCAGCCGCTGGTTGTAGCGGACCAGCGGCCGGATCCTCACGCCGACCTGCGATCCGCGCGGATTGAACCGCTCGTCGACCCGGAAGCGGGTGGCGATGGCGCCGAACGTGCCGGCGACCTGCTGGCGGATGCGATCCTCGTCGGCGCTGGTATTGCCGTTATGCGCGCCGACCTTGCGATAGCCGACGCCGAACTCGATCCCCCGCGCCGCCCTGAGGCCGAGCAGCGCGCCGAACTCGGTCTGATACAGCCCGTCCTGCCGGTCGCTGAACCGTGCGATCTGCTCCAGCGTCACCCGCATGTCGTCGGTGAGCGGCACGTTGGTGTTGATCTGCGTCCACAGCTGCGCGTCCTGCTGCTGCGCGGATGCGGGGCTGGCGAGACCGGCGAGGGGTGATGCGACGCATAGGCTGCCGACGAGTCGCGTCGCGACCATAAGGTAGGAAAGTCGGGCCACGAGGCCGGCGATACCGGGGCAAGTGACTGATGTCATGCGATCGTTTCTTGTCTGCAACGACCTGACTTGACGGCATCTCCTATCTGGATGATGGATATAAGGCCATTGGGATGGGGACCGTCATGCGTCTTGCAATCGCCGGGATCGGCATCCTCGCGCTCGCGCTGACGGGATGCAGCAAGGCGCCGGGCGGCGGCGGTGACGGCGGCCCCGATGTCGGCAACGGTGCCGCCACCGCCGGACTGGCCTTTACCTATTCCTACGGACTGACGTTGCCGGCCCGCAGCATCGCGACGGTGCAGGAGGCACATGCCGCCGCCTGCGAGGCGCTGGGGTCGGGGCGCTGCCGGATCACCGGGCTCGGCTATACGGTCGATCGCGCCGGTACGGTGTCGGCGGACCTGTCGGTCCGCGTCGCCGCCCCGATCGCGCGACGCTTTGCGCGGGAGGCGGTGACGGCAGCCGAACAGGCCGGCGCGACGCTCACCGGCGCGCATATCGGTGGCGACGATGTCACGCCCCTGCAAACGGCAGCGACGCGCCAGTCGGACGATGCGACCGTCGAGCTCAGCCGCATCGATCGGCAGCTCGCCCGCCCTGACCTGCCGCCGGCCGAACGCGCTGAGCTACAGAGCCAGCGCGCCGCTGAGACGCAAGCCGCGCGAACCGCCGCCGCGACGCAGACACAAAGCGCCGCGAGCATCGCCACCGCCCCGGTCGCATTCCACTATGAGACGGGACGCGGCAGCGGCTTGCTCAACAGCCTGCGCGACTCCGGCGATACCGCGATCGCATCCGCGACGGCGACCGTCACCGCGATAACATGGCTGGTGGCGATGCTCGGACCGCCTTTGCTTTCCCTCGCCGTCGTCGCGTGGCTGTGGCTTTGGCTCGGCGCGCCGCTGTGGCGCAGGATCGCCGCGACGATGCGGGCGCGCACCGACGAACCCGCATGATCCCTGCCGATTGCGCCTCCGCCCCCAGTCCCTTATAGGCGCGCCATTCCGGCCCCGGCGCGCGAACCCTCGCGCCGCCGGGGCTGCTCTATTTCAGGGGACACGCGCATGGCTCGGCGCCGCCAGATCTACGAAGGCAAGGCCAAGATCCTGTACGAGGGTCCCGAGCCCGGCACGCTGATCCAGTATTTCAAGGACGACGCCACCGCGTTCAACGCCCAGAAAAAGGGCACGATCAACGGCAAGGGCGTGCTCAACAACCGGATCAGCGAGCATATCTTCACGATGCTCGACGCGATCGGGGTGCCGACGCACTTCATCCGCCGGCTCAACATGCGCGAGCAGCTGATCCGCCAGGTCGAGATCGTGCCGATCGAGGTCGTCGTGCGCAACGTCGCCGCCGGCTCGCTGTCGAAGCGGCTCGGGATCGAGGAGGGCGTCAAGCTGCCCCGCACGATCATCGAATATTATTACAAGGACGATGCGCTCGGCGATCCGATGATCACCGACGAGCATATCGCCGCCTTCGGCTGGGCGAGCCAGGAGGAGATGCACGACATCGCCGACCTCGCGATCCGCGTGAACGACTTCCTCAGCGGCCTGTTCGCCGGCGTCGGCATCCGCCTGGTCGACTTCAAGCTCGAATTCGGCCGCATCTGGGATAATGACTTCGGCCGGATCATCCTCGCCGACGAGATCAGCCCCGACGGCTGCCGGCTGTGGGACATCGACACCAACGAGAAGATGGACAAGGACCGCTTCCGCCGCGATCTCGGCGGCGAGGCGGAGGCCTATCAGGAGGTCGCGCGCCGGCTCGGCCTGCTGCCCGAGGGCGAGGACGGCGCGGTGCTCGACCTTGACAGCCATCGCAAGCGGCGTGGCAAGTAACGGCTGGGGAAAGTAAGATGAAACTGCGTATCTTCGTGACGCTCAAGCCCGGCGTGCTCGATCCCCAGGGCCGCGCCATCCATCATGCGCTCGGCAGCCTCGGCTTCGCAGGCGTCGAGGACGTCCGCGCCGGCAAGATGTTCGAGCTCGAGGTCGCCGATGCGACCGACGATGCGGCGATCGACGGCATGTGCCGCCAGCTGCTCGCCAATACGGTGATCGAAAACTATCGCGTGGAGCGCGTCTGAGATGAAAACCGCGGTCGTCGTCTTCCCCGGCTCCAATTGCGACCGCGACCTCGCGGTGGCGCTGGAGACCGTCACCGGCGTCGCGCCGACGATGGTCTGGCACGGCGACAGCGACCTGCCCGACGGTATCGGCCTCGTCGCGGTGCCCGGCGGCTTCTCCTATGGCGATTACCTGCGCTCGGGCGCGATCGCGGCGCGCTCGCCGATCATGCGCGCGATCGTCGAGCAGGCGGGGCGCGGATTGCCGGTGCTCGGCGTGTGCAACGGCTTCCAGGTGCTGACCGAGGCGGGGCTGCTGCCCGGCGCGCTGATGCGCAACGCCGGGCTCGACTTCGTCTGCCGCGACGTCGCGCTCACCGTCGCCAATGCGCAGACCGCCTTCACCAGCCGCTATGACGCGGGCGAGACGATCCGCGTCCCCGTCGCGCATCACGACGGCAATTACTTCGCCGACGCCGAGACGCTCGACCGGCTCGAAGGCGAAGGCCGCGTCGCCTTCCGCTATGGCGAATCGGTCAACGGCTCGGCGCGCGACATCGCCGGCGTGCTCAACGCCGCCGGCAACGTGCTCGGCATGATGCCGCACCCGGAACGCAAGATCGAGGCGGCGCACGGCGGCAGCGACGGCCGCCGCCTGTTCGAAGGCGTGCTCGAGACGATCGGGGCATAAGCGCGCCGCCGGTGGTGCCCCCCCGCCTGTCCCGTGCGCCCCGCCACCCGGGACCGGTTCCGGGGTCCACTTGGCGGCGAGCGCAAAGGCTTACGATACGGCCCGACCGGTAGACGCGATCTCATTGGTTGTGCGCAGAGGCGCGGAGGACGCAGAGAGGTCGCGTGTCGGTCGATCGTGGTCCTGTCATCCTCGGGTCCGTTGAACCGCACGCATGCGTGGCAAGCGGGACCGCCTCTGCGCCTCTGCGCGAATAAATCTCCGCAGTTCAAAGCCTTGGCGCGAGCCATGCCGAACGACGGCGTGGCACCGGGCTATCGACCTCGCGACGCTGTCCTACACGCCCCGCACCCGCTATACCCGCCGCCGGCTCTTTCGCACCCTCGATCCATCATCCCCGAAATCGAAACGATAGGGCCCGATCGTTTCCGTCAAGGTGTCCAAACTGTCCATGTCGGGACCGCCGCGCGATCACACCCCGGTGCGGAACGGCGTGAAGTCCGTCCCCCGGTCATAGATATCGACGCCCTCGGCGCGTTTCAGCGCGCCGACGACGACATAGGTCAGCGGCGTCAGGATCACCTCCCACGCCACCTTGAGCGCCCATTGCGTCAGCATCACCGTCACCACCAGCGCCGGCGTAAACCCGGCGGCGCCGAGGAAGGCGAGCGGGTAGAAGATCAGGCTGTCGACGCCCTCGCCGAGGATCGTCGAGCCGATCGTCCGCATCCACAGATGCCGGCCGCCGCTCCACACCTTCATCCGCGCCATGACGTAGGAATTGACGAACTCGCCCGCCCAGAAGGCGCAGACGCTGGCGAGGACGATGCGCGGCACCTGGCCGAAGATCGTCGCATAGGCCGCCTGATTGCCCCAGCTCGGCGCCGGCGGCAACGCGACGACCACCCAGCTCATGAAGGCCATGAACACCACCGCGGCGGTGCCGGCCCAGATCACCCGGCGCGCCCGCGCATAGCCATAGACTTCGGTGAGCACGTCGCCGATCACATAACTGACCGGGAAGAACAGGATGCCCGCGCCGAACGGCCATGGGCCGATGCCGGGCAGCACGATCTGCGCGACCTTGCCCGCGCCGATCACGTTGGACAGCAACAGGATGGCGACGAACGCCGCCATGACGAAATCATAGTAGCGGAACGCCTGCCCGCGCATCGCCGCCGCCTCGACCGCCGCTCCCGTCCGCTCGCTCATCGCGCCGTTATATGGCGGTTCCCGTATCGCGCAAAGCGCGCTAATCGGACGCCGGCGCGCGCCCGTAGCTCAGATGGATAGAGCACGAGCCTTCTAAGCTTGTGGCCGCTGGTTCGAATCCAGCCGGGCGCGCCAAGGCTCCGGCGTAGCGCGATAACCGGCGCGCCGGTCCGGCCGGCAGCCGCCTCCCCGCCCCGTCATCCCCATGTTACATAGCGCGTGTAGCGCAGCGTCATGCCGCCGACTCAGGACCGCCGCAGCTTCATCCGCGCAATGCTGGCGAGCGCCGGTGCCGCCGCCGCATCGACGTCGGCGATCGCGCGGGCGCTCGAACTGCCCGGCCAGCATCGCTTCGGCAGCATCGGCGATGTCGAGCATGTCGTCGTCCTCACCCAGGAGAACCGCGCCTTCGACCATTATTTCGGGACGATGCGCGGCGTGCGCGGCTTCGGTGACCGCTTCGTCGTGCCCGCGCCGCCGCTGGCCGCCGCGCCGAAGCGCACCGTGCTGCTCCAGCCGAACGAACAGGATGGCGCCGCGCCGGCGCTGATCGCCCCCTTCCGCCTCGATACGACGACCGATTTCCGCCTCTACCGGCCGCTCGGCACGCCGCACGGCTTCACCGACAGCCAGGCGGCATGGGACAATGGCCGGATGGGGGCGTGGACGCAGGCCAAGCACAACCACGCCATGGCGCATTTTACCCGCGCCGACCTGCCCTTCCAATATGCGCTCGCCGAGGCGTTCACGCTGTGCGATGCCTATCATTGCGCGATGCACCTGTGCACCAACCCCAACCGGCTGTTCGTCTGGACCGGGACGCACGATCCCGAGGGGCGCGGCCATGGGCCGGTGATCGACAACGAATATGACACGCTCGCCGCCGATCCCTACGGCCATGGCGGCTATCGCTGGACGACCTATCCCGAACGGCTGCTCGCCGCCGGGATCGGCTTCCAGATCTATCAGGACATGGCGGACAATTTCTCCGACAACCCGCTGGTCGGCTTCCGCCGCTATCGCGATGCCGCAGGCGGCACCGGCACGAGCCCGGCCGATGCGCTGCTGGCGCGGCGGACGGTGACGACGCGCTCGCTCGACGATCTGCGCGGCGATGTGCTCGCCAGGCGGCTGCCGCAGGTATCATGGGTGATCGCACCGGCGGCGCTGTCCGAACATCCCGGCGCGTCGACGCCGTTGCAGGGCGGCGACTATGTCGCACAGGTGCTGGCGGCGCTCACCGCCGATGCCGATGTCTGGGCGCGCACCGTGCTGCTGATCAACTTCGACGAGAATGACGGCCTGTTCGATCATATGCCGCCGCCCGCGCCGCCCGCGCGGATCGACGGCCGGGCGATCGGCGGCAGCGACATCGCCGCCGACGACGAATATCACCGCCTGCCGCAGGCCCCGGCCGACGCCGCCTATCGGAATCGCCCCTATGGCCTCGGCATGCGCGTGCCGCTCTACGTCGTCTCGCCGTGGAGCAAGGGCGGCTTCGTCGCCTCCGAAGTGTTCGACCATACCAGCATCCTTCGCTTCCTCGAGGCGCGGTTCGGCGTGCGTGAGCCCAATATCAGCGCGTGGCGGCGCGCGGTGTGCGGCGATCTGACCAGCTGTTTCGACTTCACCGCGCCCGACGTGACGCGCTTCATGGCGACGCTGCCCGCCACCGCCGCCGCCGCGGCCCGCGCCGCGCAGTTGAAGGAGGTGCCGCCGCCGCTGCCCGACACGCCCGAGGTGCCGGTGCAGGAGCCCGGCGTCCGCCCGCGCCGCACCACGCCCTATCGGCTCGATGCGGAGGTGACGGCGCAGACGCTGCGGCTGATCAACCGCTCGGCGGCGCGGGCGGTGGTCTTCCACGTCTATGACGCGGCGGACGCCGCGCGGCTACCGGCCCGCTACACCGTCGCCGCGGGCAGCAGCGCCGCGCATCCGCTGCCGCCGGACGGCGCGGCGCTCGATCTGTTCGTGATCGGACCGGATGGCTTCCACCGCCGCCTCGCCGGGCGCGCCGGCATCTTCTCGGTCGCGATCACCGGCGAGACGCTGACGCTCGCCAACCACAGCGACAGCGTACAGACGATCGACATGCAGGATGCGGCCTATGGCGCGCCGCCGCGCGCGATCACCCTGCCGGCGCGGGGCGCGCAGCGGCTGACGCTCGATCTGACCGCCAGCCACGGCTGGTATGATCGCCGCTTCGCCGCAGACGGGCAGGTCTGGCGGATCGCCGGCCAGAGCGGCGCGGGCGGCTATTCCGACCCTGCGCTCGGCGGTGCCGGCGCGCTGCGGGTTGCGGCCGCCTAGCCGCCGAGCGGCAGGGCTAGAAGAACAGATCGAGCAGCGGCAGCAGCCCTGCGCCGAGCGCGACGGTGTCGCCTTCCACCCGGCTCGCCACGACCTGCGGCAGCGGGAAGTGGACGTCGTGCCGCAGCGGCGTCTGCGGCGGCACGATCCGGGCGGCGAGTTCGGCGGCGATATCATGGGGGATACGGCCACCGATCACGACCTTCTCCGGCGAGACGACATGGCCGAGGATGGTGACCAGCATGCCGAACGGCACCACCGCGGCGGCGAGCCAATCCTCCACCCCGGGCGTGTCGCGGGTGATCGCGCCGACCATCGCCTCGACGGTCGCGAACCGCCCGCCCGCGGCATTGACCGCGGCGAGCAGCGCGTCGAGATTGGGATAGCCGCGATCGAGCAGCCACCATACGCCGCCGAAATCGCCGGCATTCGCCATCCAGCTGCGCACCGGCTTGCCGTCGATCACCAGTCCGCCGCCGAAGCCGTTGGTGAGGTGACAGTAAGCGAAGGTCGGGCAGGTCCGCCCGGCACCGAGCAGGCTTTCGTGCACCGTCGCCGCGGTCGCATCATTGTCGCAGAGCACCGGCAGGCCGAGCGCCTCGCGCAGGATCGCGACCGGATCGACCGTGGCCCAGGGGGCTAGCAGCGGCGGCGGACAGATGCGCAGCGGGTCGCCGACGAAATAGCCGCACATGCCGACGCCCGCGCCGATCAGCCGGCGGGGATCGATGCCGCTTTCGGCGATCAGTCGCTGCTGGAGCCGGCGCAGTTCCGGCACGACGCGCTCGGGCGCCATGTCGGGCATCGCGACACTGGCATAAGCACGGTTCGCGCCGGTGAAATCGACGATCGCCATCGCCACCGCATCGCCGACCACCGCGACGCCGAGCGTATAGGCATAATCCGGCGCGAGCGCGACCATCGCGCTGGGATTGCCCGGCCCCGACGCCTTGCGGCTCGCCAGCGTCACCATGCCGGCTCGCGCGAACTCGCCGACCAGCCGCGCGCCGCTCGATTGCGACAGCGCGAGCAGCCGGACGATATCCGATTGCGCCACCGCCTGCCGCCGGAACAGCAGATCGAAGACCGCACGACCGCCGGAGCTGATCGGTCGGATCCAGTCGGGACGCGGCAGCTGGCCGAGGGGCGCGACGCTCATCCTGATAGCGCTAGCGGCGCTGTCATCAAACGGCAACCCGCAACGAATACTACCCGAGTCGGGCATAATCACCGCTGGCGGTGGTCTGGGGGGACATCATATGCACATTCATCAGGCCGCCTGGCGGCTGTTGCTATCCACGTCGCTGCTTGCCGCGGCCTCCGCCGCACAGGCGCAGCAGGCGACGCCGCCGGACGAGACGGCGGAACCGGCGGACATCATCGTCACCGGCATCCGCCGCGCCAACGCCGCCGCGATCGAGCGCAAGCGCGATGCCGACAATATCGTCGACGTGATCAGCGCCACCGACGTGCGCGCGCTGCCCGATGCGACGATCGTCGAGGCGCTGCGCCGCATCCCCGGCCTGTCGGTGCTGCCGGCGACCGACAACGAGCATCCGCGCGACGAGGCGGCGACGCCGGTGCTGCGCGGGCTCGGGCCGAGCTACAACAGCGTGACGATCGACGGGCTGACGATCGCCTCGCCGGGCACGCCCAACGGCACCTTGGGGTCGATCACCCGCGGCGTGCGGCTCGACATCCTGCCGTCGTCGATGGTCAGCGAGATCCAGGTGGTGAAGACCTTCACCGCCGATCTCGATCCCAACGCCACCGGCGGCGCGATCAACCTCATCACCCGCTCGGCATTCGAGAATGGCGGCAAGCCGTTCATCACCGCCGAAGGTTCGCTCGGCCATGCGAGCGACAACGGCAAGCCCCGCGACCAGCGCGATCCCGGCTATCGCCTGATCGCGACCGCGAGCACCACCTTCGGCCCGGCGAAGCAGTTCGGCCTGACGCTGTCCGCCAATTACCAGACGCTGGCGAGCTTCACCGAAACGCACATGACCACCGACACCGTCCATTACGGCTTCTACAGTGATGCCGGCGCGCTGCTCGCCGGCAATGCGCTCGGCAATGGCTATGCGGTGCCGCAGCAGGACAAATATTGGTACGTCATGAACCAGCGCGACCGGTTCGGCGTCACCGGCAAGCTGGAGGCGCATGTCGCCGCCGACGTCGATGCCTTCGTCACCGGCGGCTATTACGTCTTCCGCGACAATATGGAGCGCAACGAGATCATCATCGATCCGCGCAACCGCAATCGCGTCTTCAACCAGACCGCGACCTCGGGCAGCTATCCGGGCGGTGACGTCGAGGTCGGCTATGCCAATCAGATCACCACCGCGCGCACCCGGCTCGTGCAGGCGGGGGTCAGCTGGCGGCCGGCGGCACATCAGCTGCTCAGCTGGCGCGCGTCGCTCTCGAACGCGACCTATCGCGAGCCCATCTTCATGGTCAAATATGCCACCAATCTCTCCCGTCAGGTGGCGGTGGCGACGACCACCACGGGCAACGGCCCGACGGTCAACGCGACCAAGGACTATGCCTTCACCTACGATACGTCGGGCTTCGACCAGCGTTTCCCGATTGCCGAAGCCGCCTATACCAATCTCGCGAACTACAGCCTGCTCTACTGGCGGCCGGCGAGCGACTATGTCCGGGCGGCGGGCAACCGGATCGTGACGACGCGGCTCGATTACAAGGTCAATCAGGGCCGCGGCGATCGCGGCCTGGGGGCCGCCGTCGGGCTGGCCTATACTGACGACCGCCCGCGGTTCGACATCGGCCGCACCGAATATCAGCCCAACGCCACCGCGCCGGCGCTCAAGATGGCGGATGTGCTCGGCCCCTCGAATGCGGTGATGCCGTATCTCGGCTACACGCTGTTCGCGATCGATCCGGTGCGCGCCCGTGCGCAGGTCGAGGCGGCGCCACGCACCGCCTATAACGCCACCGACCAGCTCGCCTTCAGCAATCAGGACGATTTCACCCACCGCGAAACGCTGTTCGGCGCCTATGGCCTGGCGAGCTATCGCGGCGAACAGCTCAACCTGCAGGTCGGGCTGCGCTACGACGACACGACGCAGACCACGGTCGGCCGCCAGCGGGCCTATGACAAGGCACGCGCGGCCTATGTCTATGCCGACCGGACGACGGGCTCGTCCTATCGCTACCTGCTGCCGTCGACGGTGCTGACCTTCCATGCGACGCCGCTGCTCGATCTGCGCGCCGGCGCCAGCCGTACGCTCGGCCGCCCGCCCTATGACGCTTATGCCGCGCGCACCTCGATCAGCTTCGCCAGTCCCAATGACGTTGGCCAAGCCAATGCGGTCGACGTGAAGGTCACGATCGGCGCGCCGGACATTCGCCCGCGCGTGTCCAACAATCTCGACCTCGCCGCCGACGTGCGGCTCACGCCCTTCGGCGGGATGGCGTCGCTCGCCGCGTTCGACAAGCGGATCAGCAACGAGATCTTCACGCTGACCAGCATCGCGCCCTTCACCTTCGACGGCACGACCTATGCCAACGCCAGCATCAGCACGCCGGCCAACGCCGCCGCCGCGCATATCCGCGGCCTGGAGGGGTCGCTGATCCTCAACACGTTGCGGCCGGTCGCTGGCTTCCTCAGCGGCTTCGGCCTGTCGGCCAATGCGGCGCTGCTCAACGGGCGGATGACCGTGCCCTATTCGGTGACGACCAAGACCGGTTCGGGGACGACCACGACGGTCGTCTCGCGCTCGCTCGATCGCCTCGTCGGTGAGCCCGACCGGGCGCTCAACATCACCGGCTTCTACAATGCCGGCGGCTTCGAATTGCGCGCCGCGTGGAACCGACAGGGCAAGGCGTTGCGCACGATCATCAGCAACATCAGCTGGCAGGACCTGTATTGGGCGCCGCGCAGCCAGGTCGATCTGTCGGCGACGTACAGGATGGCCTCGGGCGTCAGCCTGATCGGACAGATCGGCAACGTCACCCACCACCGCATCACCAGCCTGACCGGCCCCGGCCGGACATTGCTCAAGGACAGCTATTCGGTGCCGACCACCTTCTGGCTCGGCCTCCGCGTCACCCCCCGCTTCTGAGAGGATCGTCATGACCAGCAGGACCTTCATCGCCGCGCTCGCGCTCGCGGCGACGCCCGCCGCCGCCGCGGCTCCGCCCGGCGGGGTCGCGGCGATCGCGGCGCGGCTGATGAACCCGGACGGCGGCATCGTCGTCGTCGCGCACCGCGGCTGCCACAATCCGGCGCCACGCCACGGCCAGCCTGAGCCGGTGCCCGAGAATTCGCGCGCCGCGCTCGAACGCTGCGTCGCGATCGGCGCGGACGTGATGGAGACCGACGTGCGGCGCTCCGCCGACGGCGTGCTGGTGATGATTCACGACGCCACCGTCGACCGCACCACCGACGGCAGCGGCGCGGTCGACCGACTGACCTGGGCGCAGCTCGCGGCGCTGCGGCTGCGCGACGACGAGGGCGGGCCGCATGCGGCGCCGACCGACGAACGAATGCTGACGCTCGACCAGATGCTCGCGCTCGCCAAGGGGCGGATCATCCTCAACCTCGACATCAAGGCGAACATCTATGTCGAGGTCGCCGCCGCGGTGCGCCGCGCCGGTATGACGCGGCAGATCATCATCAAAAGCGAGGTCGGACCGGATACGCCGGCGATGGCGGCGCTGCCGCCGTTCGACGCGCTGCCCTATATGCCGATCCCGCTCAATGCGCAGGGCAAGGCGGATATCGCCGCGATCGTGACGCGACAGGTGACCGGCGCCCATCCGATCGGCGTCGAGCTGCCGCGGATGGCGGCCGAGCAATTGCCCGCCGTCGCCGCCATCGCGCGCGCGCATCGCGTGCGGCTGTGGATCAACACCTTGTGGGAGGGATTCCTCGCCGGTTACGGCGGCGACATCCAGGCGCTGCGCGATCCCGACCGGGTCTGGGGCCGTCTGTACCGCGACGGCGTCACCATCCTGCAGACCGACGAGCCCGAGGCCCTGCTCCGCTATCGCGACTCCCTGTCGCGTTAGCGGCGCTGCGGGGCGCGCCACAAGGCACGAACGGCGCGGGCATCGCTGCCCGCGCCGTTCACGGGCGTCCGATCATTCCCATTCGATCGTGCCGGGCGGCTTGCTCGTGTAATCGTAGACGACACGGTTGACGCCGCGGACCTCGTTGACGATCCGCGTCGCGACGCGCGGCAGGAAGTCGCTCGGGAAATCGAAGACCTCGGCGGTCATGCCGTCGGTCGAGGTGACCGCGCGCAACGCCAGCACATGGTCGTAGGTGCGGCCGTCGCCCATCACACCGACGGTGCGCACCGGCAGCAGCACCGCGAACGCCTGCCAGATCGCATCGTAGAGGCCGGCGTTGCGGATCTCCTCGAGATAGATCGCATCCGCCTTGCGCAGGATGTCGCAGCGCTCGCGCGTCACCTCGCCCGGGATGCGGATCGCGAGGCCCGGCCCCGGAAAGGGGTGGCGGCCGACGAAGACCTCGGGCAGCCCCAGTTCACGGCCTAGCGCGCGCACCTCGTCCTTGAACAATTCGCGCAAGGGCTCGACGAGCTTCATGTTCATCCGCTCGGGCAGGCCACCGACATTGTGGTGGCTCTTGATCGTCACCGACGGGCCACCGGTGAAGCTGACGCTCTCGATCACGTCGGGGTAGAGCGTGCCCTGCGCGAGGAAATCCGCCCCGCCGATCTTCTTCGCCTCCGCCTCGAACACGTCGATGAAGGTCTTGCCGATGAACTTGCGCTTCGCCTCGGGATCGGTGACGCCGGCGAGGCCGTCCATGAACAGGTCCTGCGCCTCCACATGGACGAGCGGGATATGGTAATGGCCGCGGAACAGGCTGACGACCTGTTCGGCCTCCCCTGCCCGCAGGATGCCGCCGTCGACGAAGACGCAGGTGAGCTGGTCGCCGATCGCCTCGTGGATCAGCAGAGCGGCGACCGACGAATCGACACCGCCCGACAGGCCGCAGATCACCTTGGCATCACCGACCTGCGCGCGGATCTCGGCGATCTTGGCGGCGCGGAACTCGGCCATCGTCCAGTCGCCGGCGAGGCCGCAGACGCGCCGCGCGAAATTGGCGATCAGCTTGCCGCCGTCCGGGGTATGCACCACCTCCGGGTGGAACTGGACGCCGTAGAAGCGGCGCGCCTCGTCGGCGACGATCGCATAAGGCGCGCCTTCCGAAGTGGCTACGGGCGTGAAGCCGGGCGGGATCGCATCGACCTTGTCGCCGTGGCTCATCCACACCTGATGGCGCTCGCCCGTCGCCCACAGGCCGTCGAACAGCGCGCAGGGCGCCTTCACCTCGACATAGGCCTTGCCGAACTCGCCGCCGTCGCCGGAGACGATGACATTGCCGCCGAGCTGCCGGCTCATCAGCTGCTGACCGTAGCAGATGCCGAGGATCGGCACGCCGGCCTCGAAGAAGCGCTGCGGCGCGCGCGGGCTATGGTCGAGCGTGACCGAGGCGGGTCCGCCCGACAGGATGATGCCGGCGGGCTTGAGCCGGTCGAACGCCTCTTCGGCGGACTGGAACGGCGCGACTTCGCTGTAGACGCCGGCTTCGCGGACGCGGCGGGCGATGAGCTGGGTCACCTGGCTGCCGAAATCGACGATCAGGATGGTGTCGGTATGCTGCATGCGCGCCCGCATAGCAAAGCGGGCGGACTCCGCCAGCCGATTTTGGCACCAGCGGTTATTGCAGGCCGGGCGGCAGCTTGAGGACGAGCGGTACGGTGCCGGCATCGGTTCCGGCCGGATCGCGGGTGCGGTCGCCTTGGCGACGCAGGTCGTTCGCTTCGTCCTCCGCCGCCGGCTTGCCGATCCCCAGCGCCCTCAGCGCGAACAGGCCGCCGATAAGGCCAACACTGCCTGCCCCGACATATGCACCGCGGCGCTCCATTTGCAGACGCTCGGAACTCGGTGTCGAGATCGGCGTGCGCTCCTGCTGGTAGGCGCAGGCCGATGCCGCCAGTGCCGGTACGACGATCCTCCACCGATACAGCATGGACTGCCCCCGCATTCCCTGTGTCTAAATAGTATATAGGTCTATATCTGACACAACGGTTACCGGCACAAAAAAAGGGCGCGCCGTGCGGGCGCGCCCTTCGTGTTCGATCAAAGCGAAACGCCAATCAGGCGGCTTCGTCGAAATCCTCGTCCGACTGGACCGGACCCGAATCCTGGCCCTTGGCCGAGACGTCCCGGTCGACGAACTCGATGATCGCCATCGGCGCGGCGTCCGAGGCGCGGATGCCGGCCTTGATGATGCGGGTATAGCCGCCGTTGCGGTTCGCATAGCGCTCGGCGAGCACGTCGAACAGCTTCACCAGCTGCGCATCATCGAGCAGGCGGGCGTGCGCCAGACGACGGTTCGACAGGCCGCCCTTCTTGGCGAGCGTGACCAGCTTCTCGACGTAGGGACGCAGTTCCTTCGCCTTGGCGACGGTGGTGGTGATCTGCTCATGCTTGATGAGCGCGGCCGACTGGTTGCGGAACAGGGCCAGACGATGGGCCGAGGTACGCTGCAGCTTCCGGCCGCCGACGCGATGACGCATAGATAATTCCTTCGTTCGTTAAGGGGCCGTTTGACGGAATCCCCAGACCAGGCGGTTCGTAACGGGCCACCGCCATTCGGGCCCTTGAAACAGATCGGATCGCACGGTGGACGCGCGTTCCTGGGGCCGCCGGGTGGCGATGCGGCGAAGCCGCATCGGTCATGTCGGACGGGCAGGATTGCGATTGTGTCGCGCTCCTGCCCGTCGGCCGGGCTATCGCCGTCTTCGAGATAGCAGGGCTATCCCGCTGCGGCTCAGCCCATGATCTCCTGCTCGAGCTTCTTGGCCATCTCTTCGATGTTCTCGGGCGGCCAGCCCGGGATTTCCATGCCGAGGCGCAGGCCCATCGACGAGAGGACTTCCTTGATCTCGTTGAGCGACTTGCGGCCGAAGTTCGGGGTCCGGAGCATCTCCGCCTCGGTCTTGCCGACGAGATCACCGATATAGATGATATTATCGTTCTTGAGGCAGTTGGCCGAACGCACCGACAGTTCGAGCTCGTCGACCTTCTTGAGCAGATAGCGGTTGATCTGCTGCGTGTCGCCGGCCGCGTCGCCGCCAGCCGCCGGAGCAGCCGCCTGGCCGATCGGAGCGGACGAACGGGTGATCGCCGAATCGTCGAAGTGCACGAACAGCGCGAGCTGGTCCTGCAGGATACGGCCGGCATAGGCCACCGCATCCTCGGGCGTGACGGTGCCGTCGGTCTCGATCGTCAGCGTCAGCTTGTCATAATCGAGGTCCTGACCGACGCGGGTCGGGTCGACCTTGTACGACACCTGGCGCACCGGCGAGTAGAGCGCGTCGACCGGGATCAGGCCGATTGGCGCATCGGCCGGACGGTTGGCGGTCGCCGGGACATAGCCCTTCCCGATATCGGCGGTCAGCTCCATGTTGAGCGTCGCGCCCTCATCGAGGTGGCAGAGCACGAGATCGGGGTTCATCACCTCGATGTCGCCCGACACGGCGATATCGCCGGCCTTGACCTCGCCCGGACCCGTCGCCGACAGCTGGAGCCGCTTGGGGCCTTCGCCCTGCATGCGGATCGCGATCTGCTTGACGTTGAGGACGATGTCGGTGACGTCCTCGCGCACGCCGGCGAGGCTCGAGAATTCGTGCAGCACGTTCTCGATCTTGATCGAGGTCACGGCCGCGCCCTGCAGCGAGGAGAGCAGCACGCGACGCAATGCGTTGCCGAGCGTCAGGCCGAAGCCACGCTCGAGCGGCTCGGCGACGAAGGTCGCCTTCCGCTTGCCGTCGCCGCCCTTTTTCTCAAGGCCGTTGGGCTTCTTCAGTTCCTGCCAGTTCTTTGCATTGACAGACACAGGTGTCCCCTAATTTGGGCCGGAACGGGGGCAGCTCCAGCCGGGAGAAAAACGCGCCGACTCGTCAGCCGGCGCGTGGAAGATCAGACGCGGCGACGCTTCGACGGCCGCACGCCATTGTGCGGGATCGAGGTGACGTCGCGGATCGAGGTGATCTGGAAACCGACCGCCTGCAGCGCGCGAAGCGCCGATTCGCGGCCCGAACCCGGGCCCTTGACCTCGACTTCAAGGGTGCGGACGCCGTGCTCGGCGGCCTTCTTGCCGGCGTCTTCCGCAGCGACCTGCGCGGCGTACGGCGTCGACTTGCGGCTGCCCTTGAAGCCCATCGCACCGGCCGACGACCACGAGATGGCATTGCCCTGCGCGTCGGTGATGGTGATCATGGTGTTGTTGAAGCTGGCGTTCACGTGCGCGACGCCGGCGGTGATGTTCTTGCGTTCGCGACGGCGAATACGCTGCGGTTCACGTGCCATTATGGGTATTCCTGACCTTTAGTCCTGAGGCGGAAGCCGGGAGGCAATCAGCCTCGTACCAGCCTCCGGCGGAGCAATTCGTCCCCCGGACGAATTACTTCTTCTTGCCCGCGATCGGCTTCGCCTTGCCCTTGCGGGTGCGCGCGTTGGTGTGCGTGCGCTGGCCGCGGACCGGCAGGCCCTTGCGGTGACGCAGGCCACGGTAGCAGGCGAGATCCATCAGGCGCTTGATGTTCATCGCGGTTTCGCGACGCAGATCGCCTTCCACGGTGTGATCGGCGTCGATCGTCTCGCGAATCTGAAGCACTTCCTGATCGGTCAGGTCCTGAACACGACGCTCGGGCGCGATGTTCAGCTTGGCAGTGATTTCCTTCGACTTGGTCAGGCCAATGCCGTGGATGTAGGTCAGCGCGATCACCACGCGCTTGTTGGTCGGGATGTTGACACCCGCGATACGTGCCATGAAATGTTTCTCCTAGCTCCACGGAGCACGGCATGGCCGCACGCGCTCCATCTCGTCGCATCCTTCGCACCACACCGGCGGTCCGCATTTCACGCAAAAGGCGACGAGCGCAGTCCGCGCGTCGCCGGATACCGGTATGTCGAAGACCGGTGCAGGTAGGCGCGCGCAAACGCGGTGTCAAGCGACTGGTTCCCGTCGCCAATCACCGCCGGTGCGCGCCCGCGCCCGTCACATCAGCGGGAACGGCGCCCTGGCGGTGAAGGCCATGATCAGCAGCATGATCGACAGCCCTGCCGACAGGCCGCAGAGCAGATAGCCGACATATTGCAGCATCGGCGGATTGGGCCGCGCCAGCCTGGCGTTGCGGCTCGCGCCCTGCAGAACGAAACTCATCAGCATGCTGTACGTAAAGACGATCGCCCCAAGCATAATGCTCCTCTTGCCGTCACCGGCGCAAAGCCCCCGCGCAGCCCCCCGGCCGCACGCTCAACCGGCTCCAGCCTTATCCCGCTGCGCCTGACAAGAGGTTAACCATCGGCCGGGCATGAAACGCGACGAGCGTCCGGATCGCGGGCGAGGGCGCGGGGTTCAGGATGCGAGCTGGTGACGGAGCGTGTGAGCGCCGGACCGCCACAAACCCGGGCCGGCCGCTCACGTCACCGGCAGCACGATCCGCGCGACCAGTCCCGGCACGTTGTCGGCAAGCTCGAACCGGCCGTTGTGCAACCGCGCCACCGCCTCGATCAGCGCCATGCCGAGCCCCGCCCCCGGCGTGGTGCGCGCCGCGTCGAGGCGGCCGAAGCGCTTGAGCGCCTGCGCGCGATCGGCCACCGCGATGCCGCTGCCGCGATCCTCGACCTGGATCGCAATCTCCTGCGCATGACAGACGAGGCGCAGCGTGAGCGTCTTGCCGCTCGCCGCATGTTTCAGGGCATTGTCGATCAGATTGGTGATCGCCTGGCTGAGCAGTTCGCGGTGCAGCAGCATCGCCGGCGCCGACGGATCGATCGCGACGGTGAAGGCGAAGCCCGCCTCTTCCGCCACCGGCTCGTAAAGTTCGGCGATCTCCTCGACCAGTTCGGCCGGCTCGACGAGGATGAAGCGCTCGCGCGACACCGATTCGGAGCGGCTGATCTCGATCACCATCGTCAGCATCCGCATGACCAGGTCGGTCTCGACCAGCAGGCCGCCGAGCGCCGCCTCGCGCGCCGCGGGATCGGCGATCAGCACCGCCTGTTCGGTCTTGGTGCGCAGCCGGGTCAGCGGCGAGCGCAGATCGTGCGCCATCGAATCGGTGACGACGCGCAGCTCGACCATCAGCCGTTCGAGCTTGGCGAGCATCAGGTTGAGCTGGTTGGCGAGCCGGTCGAAGGCGTCGCGACGCGCCGGCGCGACCGGCACGCGGCGCGACAGATCGCCCTCCCCCGCCGCCTCGATCACCGCGGCGATGCGGTTGAGCCGCATCCCGACATAGCGGGCGAGGACCAGCCCCGCCGCGACGCCGAGCACCAGCGACAGCAGCACCGCCACCGCCAGCGCATCCTCGATCGCATGCCGCTCCGCCTCGACGAGATCGAGCCGCCGCCCGGTCAGCAGCCAATGGTCGCCGATCGGGCGCAGCGTATAGCCGATGTCGTTGGTGGCGGCGCCGGGATCGAAATCGGCGACGCGGAAGGTGGTCGGGGTCAGCGGCACCGGGATGCGCGCGGGCGCATAGCCGGCGATGCGGGTGCCGCTGCGGTCGAGCACCGCGAGCAGGAGCGCGGTGTCGCCGGCGACGCGGGCATGTTCGATCGCCTCGGTCACCGCGGTCAGGCCATCGGCCCGGTAGATCGCCCGCATCGCATCGGATTGCTCGATCGTCTCGCGCCGGACGGTGCCGAGCACCGCCGCATCCGTCTGTTTCCACACGAAACCGACCAGCACGAGGTTCGAAACCAGCGCCAGCGCGATCGACAACAGGGCGATGCGGGCGGTGACGGACAGACGCATGACCCGACCTAGCCGAGCCATCGTCAAAAGCGAACCTCGATTAGACGGGATCGGCCGCAAGACGATAACCGGCGCCGCGCACGGTGTGCAGGATCGGCGACGGGAAACCGTCCTCGAGCTTGCGACGCAGGCGGCCGATATGCACGTCGACGACGTTCGAACCCGGATCGAAATGATAGTTCCAGATCTTCTCGAGCATCATCGTGCGGGTGACCACCTGGCCGGCGTGGCGGGCAAGGAATTCGAGCAGGTTGAACTCACGCGCGCCGAGCGGGATGTTGCGGCCGGCGCGGGTGACGTGGCGGGCGAGCAGGTCGATCTCCAGATCGCCGACCGCGAGCTTGGTCTTGGTCGGCTCGGTGGCAACACGATCGCTGCGGCGGACGAGCGCCTCGATCCGCGCCGACAGTTCGGCGAAGGAGAAGGGCTTGCAGAGATAGTCGTCGGCGCCGGCCTTGAGGCCGTCGACGCGATCGTCGACCGCGGCGAGCGCGGACAGCACCAGTACCGGCGTGTCGATGCCCGCGGCGCGGATCGCGCTGACCATCGACAGGCCGTCGAGGCCCGGCAACATCCGGTCGGCGATGATCAGGTCGAAGATTCCCTCGCTGGCAAGGAACAGGCCGTCTCGGCCATCCCGCGCGGATTCGACGGAATAGCCGGCCTCGGACAGGCCCTTGGCGAGATAGGCGGCGGTCGAGCTATCATCCTCGACGATCAGGATCTTGCGGCTCACGATGGTTTGCTCACGCCTCCATTCCCAACGGAAAGACCGGCGGAAAGCATCCCTTCCGCCGGCCCCTACGGCACCCCCGGGAGTGTCGGGTACCGATCTCGTCAACCTTGCCGACCGTTGCTGCGACCGTGAGGCACAACTTAGGCTCGCCAAGGTAGCGGGGCCGTGACCGGATTATGACATTAAATTCATAGCCGTGGCAATGTGAGGGGATGCGGGGGCGTGACATCTCCCCTTCCTTCGTCATCCCGGCGAAAGCCGGGATCCATGGACACGGAACAAGGATGAGGCGCGCAGTCGCTGGCGACACCGTATCCATGGATCCCGGCCTTCGCCGGGATGAGCAGATTAGGGGAGAAGCGAAGGGAGAACACCAGCCGCCAACGCGGCAAATACCCTCCCGCGCCGTTACGCCTCGCCGTCGAGGATCGTCGCGATCGCCTGCGTGACGTGATCGATGTCGGCCATGCCGTTGACGCGCTGCACCAGCCCGCGCGCTTCGTAGATCGGCAGGATCGGCGCGGTCTTGGCGCGATATTCGGCCATCCGCGTCTGCACCGTCGCGGCATTGTCGTCGGGACGGCGCTTGAATTCGGTGCCGCCGCAGACGTCGCAGACGCCCGCCACCGCCGGCAGCTTGAACCGGTCGTGATAGCCCTCACCGCAGGTCGCGCAGGTGTAGCGGCCCTCGACGCGCTCGATCAACGCCGCCTCGTCCACTTCCAGCTCGATGACGTGGTCGAGCGTCATGCCGCGCGCGTCGAGCAGTTCGTCGAGCGCCATCGCCTGCGCGGCGGTGCGCGGATAGCCGTCGAAGATCGCGCCGCCCCCGACCCCCTGATCGAGCCGCTCGCCGATCAGCGCCGAGACGATCGCGTCGGAGACGAGCTCGCCCGCCTCCATCACCGCCTTGGCCTGCAGCCCGACGGGCGTGCCCGCCTTGACCGCGGCGCGCAGCATGTCGCCGGTCGACAATTGCTGCATCCCGCGCGTCGCCATCAGCGCCTGCGCCTGGGTGCCCTTGCCCGCCCCTGGCGGCCCGAGAAGGATGATGTTCACGCGAGCACTCCCTGTTTGGCTCGTGGACCGAGATTAACGGAGGCGCCCGCCCTTCAGCTTCGCCTTCTTGATCAGGTCGCCATATTGATGCGCCAGCAGATGGCTCTGGATTTGCGTCACCGTATCCATCGTCACGTTGACGACGATCAGCAGGCTGGTGCCGCCGAGATAGAAGGGGATCGACAGCGCCGACACCAGATATTCCGGCAGCAGGCAGATGATCGTCAGATAGGCCGCCCCGATCACGGTGATCCGCGTCAGCACATAGTCGAAATAATTCTCGGTGTTCTTGCCCGGGCGGATGCCGGGGATGAACCCGCCATAGCGCTTCAGATTGTCGGCGGTCTCTTCCGGATTGAAGACGATCGCGGTGTAGAAGAACGAGAAGAAGATGATGCCGGCGGCGTAGAGTGCCATGTACACCGGCTGGCCGTGCGCCAGATACTGGTTGAGGGTGATGATGAAATCGCCCCACTTCGACTGACCCGCGACGCGCTGGCCGGCGAACTGGCTGATCGTCAGCGGCATCAGCAGCAGCGACGAGGCGAAGATCGGCGGGATGACGCCCGCGGTGTTGATCTTGAGCGGCAGGTGGCTGCGATCCGCCTGCATGCCGCGCTGCGTCTGGCGCTTGGGATATTGGATCAGGATGCGGCGCTGCGCGCGCTCCATGAAGCAGATGAACAGGATCAGCGCGACGACCGCGACGATGATGCCGATCAGCCGCACCGCGTCGATCGACCCGGACCGGCCGCCCTCGAGCAGATTGACCAGGGTCGTCGGCAGATGCGCGACGATGCCGGCCATGATGATGAGCGACACGCCGTTGCCGATGCCGCGGCTGGTGATCTGCTCGCCCAGCCACATCAGGAACATCGTGCCGCCGATCAGCGAGATCACCGCGGCGATGCGGAAGGTCATGCCCGGCTCGATCACCGCGGCGACGCCGTTGCTCGCCGACAGCGCCTCGAGCCCGACGGCGATGAAATAGCCCTGGATCGCGGTCAGCGCGACGGTGCCGTAGCGGGTGTACTGGTTGAGCTTCTTGCGGCCCGATTCGCCTTCCTTCTTGATGGCGGCGAGCTGCGGCGACAGCGAGGTCGACAGCTGCACGACGATCGAGGCGGTGATGTAGGGCATCACGCCGAGCGCGATCAGCGACATGCGGCTGAGCGATCCGCCCGAAAAGGTGTTGAAGAAATCGAGCACGCCGCCCGTGGTGCGCTGGCTGAGCAGGCCGAGCGCAGTCGGGTCGATGCCCGGCAACGGCACATAGCTCAGCAGCCGGAAGACGATCAGCGCGCCGATCGTGAACCACAGCCGCTTCTTGAGGTCGGTCGCCTGCGCGAATTTCGCGAGGCTGATGCTTTGCGCCATCTGGTCGGCTGCGGATGCCATGCGTGTGTCCTGGAAACAAAAACGGCGGGATGCGTTTGAACCGCCCCGCCGCTCATATAAGCGCTCGACGCGCCTTGTCTAATCGCGACGCTCGACGTTCGGCTCTTTATCGAGCCCGCGGTCGCTCCCCACCCTGCCGAACCCGGTCCGGCAAGGCGAATGGAGACAACCGGCGTTACGCCTTGAACGACGCCTTCTTTTCCTGAAGCGCCTTGTACTGCACGCCCTTCTTGGCGGCAGCCTTCTCGGCGGCGGGGACGATCGTCGGGATATCGAGCGAACCGCCGGTCTTCTCGACCTGCGCACGCGCACCCGCCGAAGCCCCGGCGACGTGGAAGGCGAGCTTGGTGGTCAGCTCACCCTTGGCGAGCAGACGCACGCCGTCCTTGCCGCCACGGACGAGGCCGGCCGCCTTGAGCGCCGCCTGGTCGATCGTGCCCTCGGCCGACAGCTTGCCCGAATCGATCGCCTTCTGGATCGCGCCGGTGTTCACCTCGGCATAATCCTTGGCGAAGATGTTGTTGAAGCCGCGCTTCGGCAGACGCATGTGGAGCGGCATCTGGCCGCCTTCGAAGCCGGCGATGCTGACGCCCTCGCGGCTCTTCTGACCCTTGACGCCGCGGCCGCCGGTCTTGCCCTTGCCCGAGCCGATACCGCGTCCGACGCGGATCTTGGACTTGCGGGCACCCTGGTTGTCGCGGAGATCGTTCAGTTTCATGATATGCACTCGCTTTCGCTTTTGTCGCGCTGATGGAAAAAGGAAGGGGGCCGCTTAGCCCCCTTCCCCGTATTTGTCACTGGGTTTGGAGCGAGGGCTTAGCCCTGCACTTCGACCATGTGCTGCACCTTGCGGATCATCCCGCGGACCTCGGGGCTGTCCTGCAGCTCCGAGACCTTGTGCATCTTGTTGAGGCCGAGGCCGATCAGCGTCGCGCGCTGATCCTTGGTGCGGCGGATCGGCGAACCGGTCTGCTTGATCTTGATCGTCGCCATTTCGATTACTCCACGACGGCCGCAGCATCCGCCTCGGCGGTCTGCGACCCACCGCGGCCGAGCAGGTCGGCGATCTTCTTGCCACGACGCTGTGCGACCGACTTCGGCGAAGTCTGATCCCCCAGCGCCTCGAAGGTGGCGCGGATCATGTTGTACGGATTGGACGTACCGACCGACTTGGTCACCACGTCGGCAACGCCGAGCGATTCGAAGATGGCGCGCATCGGGCCACCCGCGATGATGCCGGTGCCCTGCGGCGCCGAGCGCAGCGTCACGCGACCGGCACCGAAGTGGCCGTTGCCGTCGTGATGCAGCGTGCGACCGTCCTTGAGCGGCACGCGGACCATCGCCTTCTTCGCGGCCGCAGTGGCCTTGGAGATGGCCTCCGGCACTTCGCGCGCCTTGCCGTGACCGAAGCCGACCCGGCCCTTGCCGTCGCCCACGACGACCAGCGCCGCGAAGCCGAAGCGCTTGCCGCCCTTCACCGTCTTCGAGACGCGGTTGATGTGGACCAGCTTCTCGATCAGCTCTTCACCGCCGTCGTCCTGACCGCCGCGACGATCGTCGCGACGACCGCCACGGCCGCCGTCACGACCACCACGATTGCCGCCGGGGCCACCGGGACCGCGACCGCTGCCGCCGCCACGGCCGCCACGCGGACCGCCACGGCCGGCGAAGCCGCCCTGCTGGCCGCCCTGCGCTGCGCTGGCGTCCGGGGTGGCGCCTTCAGCCGCTGCGGGCTGCACGTTGTTCTCGTCAGCCATATTAGAACTCCAATCCGGCGGCACGCGCCGCTTCCGCCAGCGCCTTGACGCGGCCATGGAACAGGAAGCCACCGCGATCGAACACGACCTGCGTCACGCCCGCGGCCTTCGCCGCTTCCGCCACGCGGGTGCCGACGGCCGTCGCCGCTGCGATGTTCGCGCCCGACTGGTCGCGCACGTCCTTTTCCAGCGTCGAGGCCGACGCGACGGTCTTGCCGGCGACGTCGTCGATGACCTGGGCATAGATGTGCTTGCCCGAACGATGCACCGACAGCCGCGGACGGGTGCCGGCACGCGCCTTCAGCGCGGTACGATTGCGCCGACGGCGCTTCGCGAAGAGAGAGAGACCCTTGGTGCTCATTACTTCTTTTTCCCTTCCTTGCGGAAGATGAACTCGCCGTCGTACTTGATACCCTTGCCCTTGTACGGCTCGGGCTTGCGCCACTGACGGATTTCCGCGGCCAGCTGGCCGACCTTCTGCTTGTCCGAGCCGCTGATCTCGACGGTCGTCGCGTCGGGCGTCTTGACCTCGATGCCTTCCGGCACGTCGATGTTGACGTCGTGGCTGTAGCCGAGCTGCAACTTGAGCGTGCGACCCTGCGCCGCGGCGCGATAGCCAACGCCGGTGATGAGCAGCTTCTTGGTGAAGCCGTCGGTCACGCCGGTGACGAGGTTTTGCACCATCGTGCGCTGCATGCCCCAGAAGGCACGGGCGCGCTTGGTGTCATTCGCCGGCTGCACCGAGATGCCGCCGTCTTCCAGCGTGTAGCTGATCTCGTCGCGCATCGGCATGGTCAGGGTGCCCTTGGGGCCCTTCATGCTGATGACGCCGTTGCTGATCGTCGGGGTGACGTTCGCCGGTACGGGGACCGACTTCTTGCCGATGCGGCTCATCAGAAGACCTCCGCGAGCACTTCGCCACCGACATTCTGCTCGCGCGCTTCCGCGTCGGACAGAACGCCACGCGGCGTCGAGACGATGGTGATGCCGAGGCCGTTGCGGACGCGCGGCAATTCCTGCGAACCGGAATAGACGCGGCGGCCGGGCTTCGAGACGCGCGCGACGTGCTTGATCGCCGGCTGGCCTTCGAAATACTTCAGCTCGATGCGGACGCCCGCGGCGGGGCCCATCTGCTCGTCGCTATAGCCACGGATATAGCCTTCGCGCTGCAGCACGTCGAGCACGCGGATGCGCAGCTTCGACGCCGGCGAGAGGACGGAGTCCTTCTTGGCGCGCTGGCCGTTGCGGATGCGGGTGAGCAGGTCACCCAGGGGATCGGTCACTGCCATGATGATTCCTTACCAGCTCGACTTGGTGAGACCGGGGATCATGCCCTTATTGGCCAGATCGCGGAGCATCACACGGGCGAGACGGAACTTGCGGTAATAGGCACGCGGGCGGCCGGTGATCTCGCAACGGTTGCGGATCCGGGTCGGGTTCGCGTTGCGCGGCAGTTCCGCCATCTTGAGGCGGGCGATCAGCCGCTCGCTCTCGTCGAGGCTCTGGTCATTGGCCATCGCCTTCAGCTTCGCCAGCTTGGGAGCATATTGCTTCACAAGCTTCTTGCGACGCTCATTCTTGTTGATCGAACTCAGTTTCGCCATGGACTTAAGCTCTCTTCCTTACTTCAGGACGGCAGCGCTGCTCACGCAGCCTGCTTCTGCTGCTCAGCCTCGGGCTGAGGGAACGGGAAGCCGAACAGACGCAGCAGCTCGCGCGCCTCGTCGTCGGTCTTCGCGGTGGTGGTGACGATCACGTCCATGCCGCGCACCTTGTCGATGCGGTCATAGTTGATCTCCGGGAACACGATCTGCTCCTTGATGCCGCAGGCGTAATTGCCACGGCCGTCGAAGCTCTTCGGGTTGAGGCCACGGAAGTCGCGGACGCGGGGCAGCGCGATCGTGATGAACCGGTCGAGGAATTCGTACATGCGCTCGCGGCGAAGGGTGACCTTCACGCCGATCGGCATGCCCTCACGCAGCTTGAACTGCGCGATCGACTTCTTCGCCTTAGTGATCACCGGCTTCTGGCCCGCGATCAGCTCCATCTCGGATGCGGCCTGATCGACGCGCTTCTTGTCCTGGGTCGCCTCGCCGACGCCCATGTTGAGCACGATCTTCTCGATCCGCGGGATCTCGTTGACGTTCTTGTAGCCGAACTTCTCGACCATCGCCTTGATGATCGTGTCCTCATAGATGCCCTTCATGCGGGGCTTGTAGGCATCAGCCATCGATCTTGGCTCCCGTCTTCACGGCCACGCGGACCTTCTTGCCATCCTGCGTCTCGAAACGGACGCGGGTCGGCTTGCCGTCGGCGGTCACGTGCGCGACCTTCGAGATGTGCAGCGGCGCCTCGACCTTCTCGAGACCGCCCTGCGGGTTCGCCTGGGTCGGCTTGCGGTGACGGGTCGCGACGTTGACGCCACCCACGATCACCTTGCCGTCCTTCGGCATCGCCTGGGTCACGGTGCCGGTCTTGCCCTTGTCCTTGCCGGACAGGACGACAACCTGGTCACCCTTCTTGATCTTCGCGGCGGCCATTACAGCACCTCGGGAGCGAGAGAGATGATCTTCATGTGCTTCTTGCCACGCAGCTCGCGCACGACCGGGCCGAAGATACGGGTGCCGATCGGCTCCTCGTTCTTGTTGACCAGGACGGCGGCGTTGCCGTCGAAGCGGATGGTCGAGCCATCGGCACGGTGGATGTCCTTGGCGGTGCGGACGATGACGGCGCGATGCACGTCACCCTTCTTCACCTTGCCGCGGGGCTGTGCTTCCTTGATGCTGACGACGATGATGTCGCCGACGGTGGCGGTACGACGCTTCGAGCCGCCCAGCACCTTGATGCACTGCACCCGCTTCGCGCCGCTATTGTCAGCGACGTCGAGATTGGATTGCATCTGGATCATCGATCCATCTTCCTTCTCTACTCATGGGGTGGATACCGACCCAGCCCCGCCTAAAACAATGACCCCGGCGCAGCGGACTGCACCGGGGGAGCGGCCCTGTAACCACTCCGCTGGCAGGACGCAAGCCCTGCCCTGTTCATCCGCCGGCCGAAGCCGGCAGAGAATTATGCGTCGACGTCGACCCGCTCGGGCGTCGCATGGGTGTTGACCCGATCGACGACCTTCCAGGTCTTCAGCTTGGAAATCGGTGCGGTCTCTTCGATCCGCACGGTTTCGCCCTGCTTGTACTCGTTCGCCTCGTCATGGGCGTGGTACTTCTTCGAGCGGCGGATGATCTTGCCGTAGAGCGGGTGCTTGACCTTGCGCTCCACGTTCACGACCACCGTCTTGTCGCCCTTGTCGGACACGATCAGTCCGGTCAGCACGCGCTTCGGCATCTGATGTTCCTTACTTGGCAGGAGCAGCGCTGGTGCGCTGCGCCTGGAGGGTCTTGATCCGCGCGATGTCGCGACGGACTTCCTTGACGCGGCTCGGCTTCTCGAGCTGGTTCGTCGCCGCCTGGAAGCGGAGGTTGAACTGCTCGCGCTTCAGCTGGCCGAGGCTCTCGGTCAGCTGGTCGTCGCTCTGGCTCTGAAAATCAGACTTTGCCATGGTTACTCGCCTCCGAGGTGGCTGGTGTCACCCAGGCGGGCGACGACCTTGACTTTGATCGGGAGCTTCATCGCGGCGCGCTCGAACGCCTCCGCGGCGATCTTGCCCTCGACGCCGTCGAGCTCGAACAGGATCCGGCCCGGCTTGACGCGGGCGGCCCAGAACTCAGGGCTGCCCTTGCCCGAGCCCATGCGGACTTCGGCCGGCTTCGACGAGACCGGCACGTCCGGGAAGATGCGGATCCACAAACGCCCCTGGCGCTTGATGTGACGCGTGATCGCGCGGCGGGCCGCCTCGATCTGGCGTGCGGTGATCCGGTCCGGCTCCATCGCCTTCAGGCCGTACGACCCGAAGTTGAGGCTGGTGCCGCCCTTGGCGTCGCCGTGGATACGGCCCTTGAAGGCCTTGCGGAATTTGGTGCGCTTTGGCTGCAACATGTCGTGTCAGTCCTTAACGACGGTCGTCGCGGGCCGGGCGGACGCCGGAGGTCTGAGCCTCCATCATCAGCCGGTCCTGCGCCATCGGGTCATGGCCGAGGATCTCGCCCTTGAAGACCCAGACCTTGACGCCGCACACGCCGTAGGACGTGTGGGCCTGGGCCTCGGCATAATCGATGTTCGCGCGCAGCGTGTGCAGCGGAACGCGACCTTCGCGATAGCTTTCCGAACGCGCGATCTCGGCGCCGCCGAGACGGCCGCCGCAGGCGACGCGGATGCCGTCGGCACCCAGGCGCATCGCCGACTGCACCGCGCGCTTCATCGCCCGGCGGAACGCGATACGGCGCTCCAGCTGGTCGGCGATGCCCTGCGCGACGAGCTTGGCGTCGATCTCGGGCTTGCGGATCTCGACGATGTTTAGCGACACGTCGGACTTGGTCATCGCGCCGATCGTCTTGCGCAGCTTCTCGATGTCCGAGCCCTTCTTGCCGATGATGACACCGGGACGGGCGGCGAAGATCGAGATACGGCACAGCTTGGCCGGACGCTCGATGACGACCTTGGAGATGGCGGCTTGCGGCAGCGTCTTCATGATGAAGGCGCGGATCTTGAGATCCTCCAGCAGCAGCTGGCCATAGTCATGGCCTTCGGCGAACCAGCGGCTGTCCCAGGTGCGGTTGATCTGGAGCCGCATGCCGATCGGGTTGCTCTTGTGACCCATTATGCTTCTTCCTGCTCGCGCACGACGATGCGCAGACGGCTGAACGGCTTCAGGATGCGGGTGGACTTGCCACGGCCGCGAGTCGCGAAGCGCTTCATGGTGATCGACTTGCCGACCGACGCCTCGGCGACGACGAGCGCGTCGACGTCGAGGTTGTGGTTGTTCTCGGCGTTGGCGATGGCCGAGGCCAGCACCTTGCGCGCGTCGACCGCCATCGCCTTGGTCGAGAACTGCAGGATGCTCATCGCATCGCCGACCGGCTTGTTACGGATCAGCGCCGCGACCAGGTTCAGCTTCTGCGCCGAACCGCGGATCTGCGTCGCGACCGCGAGCGCTTCCTTCTCGCCGACCTTGCGGGGGGATACAGGCTTGCTCATCAGCGCTTGCCCTTCTTGTCAGCGGCGTGACCCGGGAAGTAGCGCGTCGGCGCGAACTCACCCAGCTTCATGCCGACCATCTCTTCGTTGACCGACACCGGCACGAACTTGCGGCCGTTGTAGACGTTGAACGTGAGGCCGACGAACGACGGCAGGATGGTGGAGCGACGCGACCAGGTCTTGATCGGCGCGCGGCCACCGGCGTCCTGCGCGGTTTCCGCCTTCTTCAGAAGGCTCAGTTCGACGAACGGGCCCTTCCAGACTGAACGAGCCATGGTTTAGCCCTTCCTCTTGGTCGAATGACGCGACCGGATGATCATCTTGTCGGTCGACTTATTGTGACGGGTGCGCGCACCCTTGGTCGGCTTGCCCCACGGGGTGACCGGATGACGGCCGCCCGAGGTCCGGCCTTCACCACCGCCGTGCGGATGGTCGACCGGGTTCTTGGCGACGCCGCGGGTCAGCGGACGCTTGCCCATCCAGCGCGAACGCCCGGCCTTGCCGAGGTTCTGGTTCTGGTTGTCCGGGTTCGACACCGCACCGACCGTCGCCATGCACTCGCCACGGATGTAGCGCTGCTCGCCCGAGTTGAGGCGGACGATGACCATGCCGCGGTCACGGCCGACGACCTGCACATAGGTGCCGGCCGAACGCGCGATCTGACCACCCTTGCCCGGCTTCATCTCCACGTTGTGGACGATGGTGCCGACCGGGACCTGGCCCAGCTCCATGGCGTTGCCCGGCTTGGTGTCGGTCTTCTTGGCGGCGAGCACCTTGTCACCCGGCGCGAGCCGCTGCGGCGCGATGATGTAGGCCAGCTCTTCGTCGGCATACTTCACCAGCGCGATGAACGCGGTGCGGTTGGGGTCATATTCCAGACGCTCGACCGTGCCTTCGACGTCCCACTTGCGACGCTTGAAGTCGACGTAGCGATACTTCTGCTTGTGACCGCCGGCGATGCCGCGCGAGGTCACATGACCCTTGTTGTTGCGACCACCGGTCTTGCGCTTGCCTTCGGTAAGCGCCTTGACCGGCTTGCCCTTGTAGAGCGCGGATTTGTCGACGAGGATCAGGCCGCGGCGGGCCGGGCTCGTCGGGTTGTAATGCTTGAGTGCCATGACCCTTAGATCCCCGTCGTCACGTCGATGGACTGGCCGTCCTTCAGGGTGACAATGGCCTTCTTGATGTCAGAGCGCTGGTAAGGAGCGCCCTTCCACTTCTTGGTCTTGCCCTTCTGGACGATCGTATTCACGCCGGTCACGGTGACGTCGAAGAGAGCCTCGACGGCCGCCTTGATCTCGGGCTTGGTCGCGTCGCCCGCGACCTTGAACACGACGGCGTTATGCTCGGAGAGCAAAGTCGCCTTTTCGGTGATGTGCGGCGCGACGATCACGTCATAGTGACGGTTGTCGACGGCCTTCTGCTGCTTAGCCATTGAAGCGAGCCTCCAGCTTCTCGACCGCCGCGCGGGTCAGCACCAGCGTGTCAGCCTTCAGGATGTCGTAGACGTTGGCACCGGCGCTCGGCAGCACGTTGATGCCGTGCAGGTTGCCCGCGGCGAGCGCGAAGCTCGTCTCGACGGCGTCGCCGTCGATGACCAGCGCCGTCTTGCCGAAGCCGAGCTTGGCGAGATCGCCGACCAGCGTCTTGGTCTTGTTGTTCTCGACCGCGATGCTGTCCATGACGATCAGCGAGCCGGCCTTGGCATGGCTGCTGAGCGCCATCTTCAGGCCGAGCGCGCGAATCTTCTTGTTCAGCGACGGGTTGAAGTCACGGACGCGGGCGCCGTGGGCCTTACCACCGCCGATGAAGACGGGAGCGCGGCGATCGCCGTGACGGGCGGTACCGCCGCCCTTCTGGCGACCGAACTTCTTGCCCGACCGGGCGACGTCGGCGCGCTCACGCGTGCCACGGGCCGTCTCGCGGCGCTTCTCGAGCTGCCAGGTGACCACGCGGTGCAGGATGTCGGCGCGCGGATCGAGGCCGAAGACCTCGTCGTTGAGCTCGACGTCCGCCGCAGCGGTGCCGGCGAAGGATTGAACCTTGACCTTCACGTTCAGCCCTCCTGGCCGTCGGTAGCTTCCGGCGCGCTCGTCTCTGCGGGCGTGTCGGCTGCGGTGTTGCTGTTGGCAGCCTGCTTCAGGCTGGCGGGGTACGGAGCGTCGGCATGCGCCTTGACCTTGACCGCGTCCTTGACGAACAGCCAGCCGCCCTTCGATCCGGGCACCGAGCCCTTGACGAAGATCAGGCCGCGCTCGACGTCGGTACCGACGATCTCGAGGTTCTGCTGGGTGCGGTTACGGTCGCCCATGTGACCGGCCATCTTCTTGTTCTTGAAGACCTTGCCCGGATCCTGACGCTGACCGGTCGAACCGAGCGAGCGGTGCGACACCGACACGCCGTGCGTCGCGCGCAGACCGGCGAAGTTCCAGCGCTTCATGCCGCCGGCAAAGCCCTTACCCTGGGTACGACCCTGGATATCGACCAGCTGGCCGGCAACGAAATGCTCGGCCGAGATCTCTGCGCCGACGTCGAGGAGATTGTCCTCGCTGACGCGGAATTCGGCAACCACCGCCTTGGGCTCGACTTCGGCCTTGCCGAAGTGGCCGCGCTGCGGCTTGGCGACATTCTTGGCCTTGGCGACGCCAGCGCCAAGCTGGACGGCGGTGTAGCCATCACGATCCTGTTCGCGACGGGCAATGACCTGCAAGCCTTCGAGCTGCAGGACGGTGACCGGCACGTGGCGGCCATCATCCTGGAACAGGCGGGTCATACCCATTTTCTTCGCGATCACGCCAGTGCGCATGATCCGTCACTCCTCAACAGAGGCACGCCCGGGACCATTCCCGTACGTGCGTGTGGCGCCTCGCAAAAGGCGCCGCCCAACCCGATTGTATGCACGTCGCCCCGTCCCGGGCTGGTCGTTCCCGTTGCCGGGAACATGACGGGAGACGCTGTCCCGGCAACCGAAGCGGCCGGCGGTATCTCGTGTCTGTCAGGTGCTCCGCGCGAGGCGGAGATCCCAAACCGCTGTTTCGCCAGAGGCGGAAAACAGCAAACCCGCGGGACTCACGTCGACCGCGGGATGCGGGCCATTACGCCAGCTTGATCTCGACGTCAACACCGGCGGCGAGGTCGAGCTTCATCAGCGCGTCGACCGTCTGCGGGGTCGGCTGCACGATGTCGAGCATACGCTTGTAGGTGCGCACCTCGAACTGCTCGCGCGACTTCTTGTCGATGTGCGGACCGCGGTTGACGGTGAACTTCTCGATGCGGGTCGGCAGCGGAATCGGGCCGCGGATGAGCGCGCCGGTGCGGCGCGCGGTGTCGGCGATGTCGCCGGTCGCCTGGTCGAGCACACGATGATCGAACGCCTTGAGGCGAATGCGGATATTGCTGTCCATGATCCCTACCGATGCGAAGGAGCACGACCCCGGCCGTCTCCACCGCCGGCTGGGCGGAGGACTCGTGCCGCTGGTGCTGGACCGGCGGGATGAGATCGCGCGACCCGTTATGACGGATGCCGCGCGACGACGAGAAAGAGCCGTAACTCAGTAAAACTTGGAGGGCGGGCCTTAAAGGAGCCCTCATAAAATAGCAACGGCCCGACTCTCCTTTTTTGGAGAGCCGGGCCGCTGTTGATCGTGCCGGCGGCGGACCGCCGGTACGGCGACTTACTTGTCGATGCCGCTCACGACGCCCGCGCCGACGGTACGACCGCCCTCACGGATGGTGAAGCGCTGGCCGACGTCCATCGCGATCGGCGCGATCAGCTTGATGCCGAGGGCGATATTGTCGCCCGGCATCACCATCTCGGTGCCCTCGGGCAGCTCGACGGTGCCGGTCACGTCCGTGGTGCGGAAGTAGAACTGCGGACGATAGTTGGCGAAGAACGGCGTGTGACGGCCACCCTCTTCCTTCGACAGCACGTACACTTCCGACTGGAAGTCGGTGTGCGGCTTGATCGAGCCGGGCTTGCAGAGCACCTGGCCACGCTCGACCTCGTCACGGGCGACGCCGCGGATCAGCGCACCGACGTTGTCGCCGGCCTGGCCCTGGTCGAGCAGCTTGCGGAACATCTCGACGCCGGTGACGGTGGTCTTGCGGACGGTCGGGTGGATACCGACGATCTCGACTTCCTCGCCGACCTTGACGATGCCGGTCTCGACGCGGCCGGTGACGACCGTACCACGACCCGAGATCGAGAACACGTCTTCGATCGGCATCATGAACGGCTTGTCGAGCGGGCGCTCGGGCTGCGGGATGTAGTCGTCAACCGCCTGCATCAGCTCGGTGACCGCGTCCTTGCCGAACTTGTCGTTCGAACCCGACAGCGCGCAGGTCGCCGAACCCTTGATGATGGGGATATCGTCGCCCGGGAATTCGTACGAGCTGAGCAGCTCGCGGATTTCCAGCTCGACCAGCTCGAGGATTTCCTCGTCGTCGACCAGATCGACCTTGTTCATGAACACGACCATCGCCGGCACGCCGACCTGGCGGGCGAGCAGGATGTGCTCGCGGGTCTGCGGCATCGGGCCGTCGGTCGCCGAGACGACGAGGATCGCGCCGTCCATCTGCGCCGCGCCGGTGATCATGTTCTTCACATAGTCGGCGTGGCCCGGGCAATCGACGTGCGCATAGTGGCGGTTGGTCGTCTCATACTCGACGTGCGCGGTCGAGATGGTGATGCCGCGCTCGCGCTCTTCCGGAGCCTTGTCGATGTTCGCGAAGTCGACCGCGGTGCCGCCGGTCGTCTCTGCCAGGACCTTGGTGATCGCGGCGGTGAGCGACGTCTTGCCATGGTCGACGTGGCCGATGGTGCCGATGTTGAGGTGCGGCTTGTTCCGCTCGAATTTTGCCTTAGCCATTTTCCTACCTTCTGATTCGAATTCGGTGCCGCCGGGGCCACGCGAACGCGGCCCTTTAGCGGGTGTTGATTGGTTATGCCAGCCCCTGCCCGCCCGTCGCCCAGTCGAAACAATCGTTTCGCCGGAGCGACCGGCACCGGAGCAAATCCGGTGTCGGCGGACGGGATCGGCTGCGGCGACCTGCCGACCGACCGGTCAGCATTCCGGGGCCAGGTTGCCCTGGCCCCGTGCGCCTCACGCCATCTTCGCCTTGATCTCGTCGGCGACGTTGCTCGGGACTTCGTCGTAATGCGAGAACTGCATGCTGTACTGCGCGCGGCCCTGGGTGAACGAGCGGAGCTGGTTGACGTAGCCGAACATGTTGGCCAGCGGCACCATCGCCTCGACCGTCTGCGCGTTGCCGCGGCTGTCGGTGCCCTGGATTTGGCCGCGACGGCTGTTCATGTCGCCGATGACGTCGCCGAGATAATCCTCGGGCGTGACGACCTCGACCTTCATGATCGGCTCGAGCAGCTTGATGCCGGCCTTCTGCGCCGCTTCGCGCATTGCGCCGCGCGCACAGATTTCGAACGCCAGCGCCGAAGAGTCGACGTCATGGTAGGCGCCGTCATACAGGTGGACCTCGAAATCGATGATCGGGAAGCCGATCAGCGATCCGGTTTCGGCCGTCTCGCGCATGCCCTTCTCGACCGAGGGGATATATTCCTTCGGAATATTGCCGCCCTTGACCTCGTCGAAGAACTGGAAGCCCGAACCACGCTCGCCGGGAACGACGGTCAGCTTGACGCGACCGAACTGACCCGAACCACCCGACTGCTTCTTGTGGGTGTAGTCGATGTCGACCTTCTTCGCGAGATATTCGCGATAGGCGACCTGCGGCGCACCGACGTTCGCCTCGACCTTGAACTCGCGCTTCATGCGATCGACGAGGATTTCGAGGTGAAGCTCACCCATGCCCTTGATGATCGTCTGGCCCGATTCGGAGTCCGACGAGACGCGGAACGAGGGGTCCTCGCGGGCGAGACGATTGAGCGCGACGCCCATCTTCTCCTGGTCGGCCTTGGTCTTCGGCTCGACCGACAGCTCGATCACCGGCTCGGGGAATTCCATCCGCTCGAGGATGATCGGCGCGTTGATCGCGCACAGCGTGTCACCCGTGGTGGTGTCCTTGAGACCCGCCAGCGCGACGATGTCGCCGGCATAGGCCACCTGGATGTCCTCGCGGTCGTTCGCATGCATCAGCAGCATGCGGCCGACCTTTTCCTTCTTGTCCTTGACCGAGTTGGTCACCTGCGACGCCGCTTCGAGCTTGCCCGAATAGATGCGCGCGAAGGTCAGCGTCCCGACGAACGGATCGTTCATGATCTTGAACGCGAGCGCCGAGAAGGGCGCCGAATCGTCCGACGGACGCTCGTCCGGCGTCTCGCCGTCGAGCTTGACGCCCTTGATCGCCGGCACGTCGAGCGGGCTCGGCAGGTAGTCGACGACCGCGTCGAGCAGCGGCTGCACGCCCTTGTTCTTGAACGCCGAGCCGCACACCACCGGCACGAACGACATGTTGAGCGTGCCCTTGCGGATCAGCTTCTTGAGGTCGGCCGTGCTCGGCTCGTTGCCCTCGAGATAGGCTTCCATCAGCGCGTCGTCCTGCTCGACGGCCATCTCGATCAGGTCGCTGCGATACTTGGCGGCCTTTTCGGCGAGATCGTCGGGGATCGCCTGATATTCGAACTTCGCGCCCAGGCTCTCTTCGAGCCAGATGATCGCGCGGTTCTCGACCAGGTCGACGAGGCCCTTGAAGCCACCCTCGATACCGATCGGCAGATACAGCACCGCCGGACGCGCGCCGAGGCGCTCGACGATCGAATCGACGCAGAAATAGAAATCGGCGCCGGTCCGGTCGAGCTTGTTGATGAAGCACATCCGCGGCACGCCGTACTTGTCGGCCTGACGCCACACCGTCTCCGACTGCGGCTCGACGCCGGCAACGCCGTCGAAACAGGCGACCGCACCGTCGAGCACGCGCAGCGACCGCTCGACCTCGATCGTGAAGTCGACGTGGCCCGGCGTATCGATGATGTTGATGCGATGCTCGAGGCCCTTGCCCTCCTCGGCCGTCCAGAAGCAGGTCGTCGCGGCGGACGTGATCGTGATGCCGCGCTCCTGTTCCTGCTCCATCCAGTCCATCGTCGCGGTGCCTTCGTGCACTTCGCCGATCTTGTAGGACTTGCCGGTGTAATAGAGGATGCGCTCGGTCGTGGTCGTCTTGCCGGCGTCGATATGCGCCATGATGCCGATGTTGCGATAGCGATCGAGCGGATGGCTGCGGGCCATGATCGTGGTTTCCTTAGAGATGTGGGGAGCGCAGCTTCCGCCGGCTCCCCACGATATAGGTCAGAAGGTCGAGGCTTCCAAGCCTTACCAGCGGTAGTGGCTGAAGGCGCGGTTGGCTTCGGCCATGCGGTGCGTGTCTTCGCGCTTCTTCACCGCGTTGCCGCGGTTGTTGGCGGCGTCCATCAGCTCGCCCGACAGGCGCGCCGACATGGTGTTCTCGCTGCGCGCACGGGCCGCGGCGATCAGCCAGCGGATCGCCAGCGCCTGCGCACGCTCGGGACGCACCTCGACGGGGACCTGATAGGTCGCACCGCCGACGCGGCGCGAACGCACTTCGATGCCCGGCTTGATGTTGTTCAGCGCGTCGTGGAACACGCCGATCGGCTCGCGCTTGGCGCGGCTTTCGACGGTCTCGAGCGCACCGTAGACGATCAGTTCGGCGACGGACTTCTTGCCGTCGAGCATGACCGAATTCATGAACTTGGAGAGAACCTCATCCCCGAACTTGGGATCAGGCAGGATGACCCGCTTTTCGGGACGACGACGACGTGCCATTTCAAAAACCTTTCTAACTTCAGCCTGGTGGTCGAGCCCCGAGCAACGGGGCCAACCGGCTTACTTCGGACGCTTGGCGCCGTACTTGGAGCGGGACTGACGGCGATCCTTGACGCCCTGCGTATCGAGCACGCCGCGCAGGACGTGGTAACGGACGCCGGGAAGATCGCGCACACGGCCGCCGCGGATGAGCACCACCGAGTGCTCCTGCAGGTTGTGGCCTTCGCCCGGAATATAGCTGATCACTTCGCGGCTGTTGGTCAGGCGGACCTTGGCCACCTTGCGCAGCGCCGAGTTCGGCTTCTTCGGGGTCGTCGTGTAGACGCGGGTGCAGACGCCGCGCTTCTGCGGGTTCTGCTCCATCGCAGGGACCTTGGACTTGGCCTTCTGCGGGTCGCGGCCCTTGCGGACCAGCTGGTTGATCGTCGGCATGAAGCCTTCACCTCGTATGTGGGTTACTTTGCTGGAGCCATCACAGCACTTCGGAATACAAAAAGGGACGGAAGGCGGCGCATGCGCCACCCCGGCCCCACAATGCATCCAGCAATGTTCAAGCATGTCCGTCGGATCGCTCCCACGGACGGGGGCGGCCTATACGCGGAGTCGGGCGACGGGTCAACGGGGCGGAACGCGCCCCGCCGTCACCGCTTGGCGAGCGTGGTCAGCAGCAGCTTTTCGAATCGCGCCGGATCCTCGACCTGCGGCGAATGGCCGAGGCCGTCGATCGGCACCAGCGTCGCATTCGGCATCTGCGTCACCGCCTGCCGCGCCACCACCGGAATCGCCTCGAGGAAGCGGCGCAGGTCGGGCGGCGTCTGCGCCCGGCCGAAGGCGGTGCGGTCGAGCGCGCCGATCAGCAGCGTCGTCGGCGCCTTGATCCGGTAGAGTTCGTGCGCCACCGGCTGCGTCTTGATCATCTCGCTGGTCTTGGCCTGCGCCAGCGCCACCGTGTCGCGCCCCGCCCCCTGATACATGCCGGCGAGCATCCACACCCAGCGATCGTAGGCGGGCTTCCATGTACCGTGATAATAATTGGCCTGCTGATAGGCCTTGATCGAGACGTAGCTCGTCTTGCGCTCGCCGGCCCACAAGGTGTCGACATCGGCATAGGGCAGCCCCTCCTCCGACCGGTCCTTGAGGCCGAGCGGATTGACCAGCACGAGCCGCTCGACCGCATCGGGGTAGAGGATGGCGAAGCGCATCGCGAGCATGCCGCCGAACGAATGGCCGACGATCGCCGCCCGCGGGATACCGCGCGACTCCATCAGCCGGCGGGTAAATGTCGCGAGCATTTCGAAACTATATTGCGCGGCGCGCGGCTTGGCCGATTTGCAAAAGCCGATCTGATCGGGGATCAGCACGCGATAGCCGGCCTCGGCGAGCGCCCGCGCGCTGCTCTCCCAGGTCGCGCCGCAGAAATTCTTGCCGTGCAGCAGCACGACGGTGCGGCCGTTGGGCCGCGCCGGGGCGACATCCATGAACGCCATCGTCGCCGGCTGGCCGACGATATCGACGGTCATCGTCTGCACCGGCCAGGGATAGGTGAAGCGTTCGAGATTCGGTCCCAGATCCGGCGCGGCGACCGGATCGGCGGCGGCCGCCGCCCCCGGCGCCCATGCGAGAAGGACGGCCGCCGTCATCGCCCTGATCGTCGCCACGCCGTCTCTCCTTCGCCTCGTCATGCCCGGGCGCCATAGGGGGACAGGAAGCGGGCGTCACCTTCGGATCGCCCGCCGCCGCAGTGGCCATCACACCATCGCAAGAGCATCTTGCCCTTTTCGCGACAAGGCGGTAGAGGCCGCGGCGCTGCAGGAGTGTAGCTCAGTTGGTAGAGCATCGGTCTCCAAAACCGAGGGCCCACGGTTCGAGTCCGTGCACTCCTGCCAGTCTTTCCAAGCATATGTTCCTATGTGCTTGATGTGACACAATGAAATTTTTGTCACTCGACCGGTGACGTCCGCGACCAGCCTGCTATATAGCGCCGCATGGACGAGGCTACGCGATTTACGCTTGTTTATGGCATCATCGGCATCCTGCTTCTGGTGGGAATACCGATGCTGATCGTATATCTGCGGCGCCGCAAGCGCGAGAAACTGCGCCGTCGCGGCATCAAGACCTACGGCCATTGATCGTCCCGGCGCCGCCGTCGCGCGCCGCATCTCCGCCTAAGACTTGCCTTTGCTGCCCCGCGCGGCTATCTGCGCAGGCCATCCGACAGCGAGGACGGGCCATGCCGGTTCCCCACATCAGGGGAAGCGGCGCCGGGCTTATGTCTGGAGCGATACGGATTTTCGCAATTCCAGCGGGTTTTGAGACACAGTGGCGAAGACGACCCCCATCGAATTCATCCGTCAGGTGCAGGCCGAGACCAAGAAGGTCGTCTGGCCGACCCGGCGCGAGACGATCATGACGGGCGTGATGGTGGTCATCATGACCACGATCCTCGCCTTGTTCTTCCTCGGCGTCGACACGTTCTTCAACGCGGTCGTCCAGGCGCTGCTCAAGCTCGCGAAGTAAGGGTTTTTAGATGGCGCGCTGGTACATCATTCACGCCTATTCGGGCTTTGAGGGCAAGGTCCGCGACGCGATCATGGCCGAGGCGACGCGGCTCGGCCTCGAACAGCTCGTCGAGCAGATCGAAGTGCCGACCGAGACGGTGACCGAGGCCCGCCGCGGCAAGAAGATCGCGGTCGAGCGCAAGTTCATGCCCGGCTATGTCCTCGCCAAGCTCAACATGAACGACGACGTCTACCACCTCGTCAAGAACACGCCTAAGGTGACCGGCTTCCTCGGCAGCATGGGCAAGCCGCAGGCGATCAGTGAGGCGGAAGCCGCGCGGATGCTCAACAGTAAGGAAGAAGCGGCCGCCGCGCCGAAGACCAAGGTCAAGGTCGATTACGAGATCGGCGACGCGGTCAAGGTGCTCGAAGGTCCGTTCGCCAGCTTCAACGGCATCGTCGAGGAACTCGATTTCGACAAGTCGAAGGTCAAGGTGTCGGTGTCGATCTTCGGCCGCGCCACGCCGGTCGAGCTCGACTTCGAACAGGTCGAACGCTCCAAGTAAGCGGACAGCGATCCACGCGACGACGAGGCCGGGGCGGCGACGCTCCGGCCTTTTTCATTGGGATCGCAGTCGACCGATCGAAGGCCGGCCGGCTCCGGCGGGATCCCGCACAAGCACGCCGTCACGCCAGCCCCGCTCCGGCATCCACCGCTCCGCAGGAGCGAATACCCCGCAATTGCGGCCCATGGCGGGGACCGCAAAGGCCCCTCGAACGCGACGCCTCCGCGCCTCCGCGCGAACCAAGACCCGCTGCTTGGCTTGCGAGCGGCTAAACGATCACGCGAAGACGCAAAGGAGAATGGGTTCACGCGGAGGCGCGGAGATGTCGTGCGGTCTGCGGCTGCGAAAACTGAGACGGAGCGCGAAGAGGTGTCTCACCCTCTTCGCGTCTTCGCGCCTTCGCGCGAATCACCTGCGGCGTCAGCCGCCCGCCAGCCGCTCCCCGCCCCCTAGGCGTCCGCCAGCACCCGTGCCTCGGCTGGCTCCGCTACGCCCGCCACCGCGCGCAGATCGGCGATCAGCTCGTCCACCCGTGCCGGGTCGGCGTCCCAAGCGAACATGAAGCGCGCGCCGCCACCGATGAAGGTGTAGAACTTCCATCCCCGCGCGCGCAGCCCGTCGAGCATTGCGTCCGGCGCGGTGAGAAATACGGCATTCGCCTCGACCGGGAACATCAGCGCGACGGCCGGCAGCGCCGCCACCGCCGCCGCCAGCCGCTGCGCGCAGGCATTGCCGTGGCGGGCATTGTCGAGCCACGCCCCGCTTTCCAGCAGGCCGACCCAGGGCGCCGACAGGAAGCGCATCTTGGAGGCGAGCTGCCCCGCCTGTTTGCAGCGATAGTCGAAATCCTGCGCGAGGACCGGGTCGAAGAACAACACCGCCTCGCCCACCGCCATGCCGTTCTTGGTGCCGCCGAAGCACAGCACGTCGACGCCGGCGCGCCACGTCATGTCCGCCGGCGCGCAGCCCAAGGTCGCGCAGGCATGCGCGAAGCGCGCACCGTCCATGTGCAGGCGCAGGCCGAGTTCGCGGCAGACGGCGGCGATCCCCTCGATCTCGGCGATGGTATAGACCTGCCCGGTCTCGGTCGGCTGGGTGATCGTCACCACGCGCGGCTTGGGAAAATGAATGTCGGCGCGCCCGGTGGCGAGGCGGCGGATCGCCGCGGGATCGAGCTTGCCGCTCTCGGTCGGCGCGACGAGCAGCTTCGATCCGTTCGAGAAGAACTCGGGTGCGCCGCATTCGTCGGTCTCGACATGCGCCTGCGCCGAGCAGATCACGCTATGGTAGGATTGGCATAGCGAGGCGAGCGCGAGCGAATTGGCGGCGGTGCCGTTGAACGCGAAGAACACCTCGCATTCGGTCTCGAACAGGGTGCGGAAGGCATCGGCGGCGGCCTGCGTCCAGTCGTCGTCGCCATAGGCGCTGGCGGAACCGCGATTCGCCTGTTCCATCGCCGCCCAGGCTTGCGGGCAGATACCGGCATAATTGTCGCTGGCGAATTGCTGGGCGTCGGTCACGTCTCGGGTCCTTCTTCGGTTGGCGGCACCGGACGGGACGACGTGATATGTGGCGTGATCCCGTGGATTGCCGGTCCGGCCACATCCCGCCACTTGCGTGGCGGCACCACCTTGCCCGGGAGCAGGTTGGTGTCGGGCGTCATCCCGACTCTTGATGCTGCAGTGCCTGTAGCCGCCCGACGGTATACGATCAAGGGGGTAAGGTCGCCGCGGGGCGGCTTGCCCGCGCGCCGACATCTGCCTAAGCCGTCATAATACCAATTGGATACCGGAGAGCAGGATGATGCGACGCTTGGACAGGATCGGCGCCCTCGCGGCACTGACCGCAGGAATCGTCTGGAGCAGCGCTGCCGCCGCCGCCGATCCGGTGACCGCGCCCGCGCTCTTCCCCGCCCCGGCCGCGCTGACGATGACCGGCGGCGCGGTGCCGCTCGGTACCGCGGCGACCCTGGTGGTCGCGCCGGGTACCGAGCCGGCGACCGTCGCGGCGATCAGCGATATCCTGTTGCAGGCCGGGGTCCGCACCCTCACCCGTGCCAAGGCGCTGCCGACGGGGCTCGATGCGACCTATGTGGTGATCGGCGGCGACGACACCGCACCGGTCCGTGCCGCGCTCGCGCGCAGCCAGGCGGCCCGCGACGATCGGGCCGAAGGCTATACGCTGACGGTGCGCGCGCTCGATCGCGGCGCGCTCGTTACGCTTGCCGGCCATGACGGCGACGGCCTGTTCCACGCCGTGCAGACGCTGCGCCAGCTCGCCACCCGCCCGCGCCTGCCGGCGCTGACCATCCGCGATCATCCGGCGATGCCGATCCGCGGCACGATCGAGGGCTTCTACGGCAAGCCGTGGACGATGGAAGACCGCAGCCGCCACCTCGCCTTCCTCGCCACGGTCAAGGCCAATACCTATGTCTACAGCCCGAAGGACGATCCGTTCGCGCGCGACAAATGGCGCGAGGCCTATCCCGCCGCGACGCTGAGCGCGCTCGGCACGCTCGCGGCAACGGCGCGGCGCAATCACGTCGACTTCGTCTACGCGATCTCGCCGGGGCCGAGCATCTGCTTCTCCGACCCTGCCGACGCCGCGGCGCTGGAGCACAAGTTCGATGCCCTGCGCGGCATCGGCGTCACCAGTTTCTACGTCGCGCTCGACGACATCGAATATACCAAGTGGAATTGTGCGGGCGATACCGCCGCCTTCGGTCCGTCGGGCGCGCAGGCGGCGGGCGTCGCACAGGCGCAATTGCTCAACGGCGTGCAGCGCTATCTCACGGCGAAGGATGCACGCGCGCGGCCGCTGATCATGGTGCCGACCGAATATTACGACGCCAAGGAAACGCCGTACAAGGCCGCGCTGCGCCAGCACCTCGACCCGCGGATCGTCGTGCAATGGACCGGCACCGACGTGGTGCCGCCGGCGATCTCGATCCCCGATGCCAAGGCGGCGACCAAGGCGTTCGGCCGCAAGACGCTGCTGTGGGACAATTACCCGGTCAACGACTATGCGCAGACCACCGGCCGGCTGCTGCTCGCGCCTTATGCGCGGCGAGAGGCGGGCCTGTCGGGCGAGCTGACCGGCATCCTTTCCAACCCGATGAACCAGGAAACGCCGAGCCGCGTCGCGGTGACCGGCGTCGCCGCCTTCGGCTGGAACGACACCGATTATGACGCCACGCTCACCTGGCATGCCGCGGCGCGCGCGCTCGCCGGCGGCGACGCGCAGGCGACCGCGGCGCTGCTGCTGTTCTTCGACACCCAGCATATCGCGCCGACCTTCGGCAGCCAGCCGTGGCAGGAGCAGGCGCCGCAGCTCAAGGCGCTGCTCGATCACGTCCGCGAGACGATCGCCGGCGGCGATGCCGCCGCGCGGCAGGCGGCGATCGGGGCATTGGCCGAGCGTGCCGATGCGCTCGCCGGCGCGGCCGACATCATCCGCGCCGGCACGGTCGATCCCGGTTTCGCCGCACAGGCCAAGCCGTGGCTCGATGCGCTGCCGCTATGGGGCCGGGCGCTCCAGCTCACCGCCGCCGGCCTCGCCGCGGCGGATCATGGCGACGCCGCCGCGCCCCGCTATTTCGCCGAGGCGCGTGCGCTCGCCACGCAGGCCGCGACGATCCGGACGATCCCCGGCGCGACCCGCTTCGACGGCCCCGTGCGCATCGCCGACGGCGTGCTCGACCGCTTCATCTCCGACGCGCCGGGGCTGATCGCCGCGGAGTGAGCGAACGGAAGGCGCGGCCGCCGGGCTGCGCCTTCCATCACCAGGTGGCGGCCCTGACCGCCCCGCCCTGTATGGCATCGCGGCCTTACAGCTCCCCCTGATGCTTCCAGCCCTCATTGGTGAGGATCAGCGTCGCGTCGCGCTCCTGCGGGCCGGCGGTTTCGCGGCGGATGTCGGGGAAGATTTCGCGCACCTTCGGATTGGTCGCCCAATCCGGCAGGTCGGCGAGGTGGTAGCGGTAGCGGACCTGGGAAACCTTCATCCCGACCGCTTCGGTCGGGCCGGAATAGCGCAATATGTCGTCGATCGTCGGCGTACCGTAGCAGAAGGTCGCGCTGTCGCCGGCGCGGCGCTTGTCCCGCGCCGCCTTGCCCGCGTCGGTCAGGTCGAAGGCGATGCCGGCGACGCGCCGCGTACCGCCGCCCGGCTGCCGCTCGTCGAACCCCTTCGGCGTCGCCGAGAGCAGGCCGGCGCTGGCCAGCGCCTCATAGGGCGCCATGTCCTCGCGCCGCTCGCGCCGTTCGGCCTCGCTCAGGTCGGGTTCGGCCGGCGATGCCAGGATGACGGGAAAATCCTGCTCGTCATCGCTGCCGCTCCAGCCATGTTGCGGCAAGGTGATGCATGGCGGCGTCTTTGTCAAATAGTGACCGATCACGCTCATAAAGGTGTTCTTGTCGGATTCATTGAGTTTGTCGCAGCTTGTCAGCAGCAATGCCGCCATCAGCCAAATGGTCGCAGGTCGCACGCCCTCACTCCCTAACATAGATTATGCTTTAATATTTAGCATGTTACCTATGTCATGCCAATATCCGGCCGATTAGTACCGATAATCACTTGCATTTTCGAGACTGCACAACTTACGCAATCAATTGCACAACTGGTAGCGCAAGGGTCGCGATCGCGCCGCGCCCCGACCCCTCGCTGTCGAGCCGCAGCGTGCCATCCATCGCGATCATCGCATTGGCGCTCCAGTGCAGGCCGTACCCGCCGGATTTGTGCGCCCGCGTCGAAAAGCCGCGCTGGAACAGCATCGCCCCCGTCGCCGCCGCAAACCCCTCGCCGTCGTCGCGGATCCGGCAGACGACCTGCCCGCCGGCGGTGTGGATCGTCACGCCGATACTGCCGCTGCCGCGCCCGGTCGCGGCGATCGCCTCGGCGGCATTGCCGAGCAGATTGCCGATCACCTGGCTGAGGATCACCCGGTTGGCGCACACGGGATAGTGTCCGGCAGGAAAGCTGAACGCGATCGACGCGCTGTCGGCATAGCGGGCGATCGCCGCGTTGCGCGCAACGATCTCGCCGAGGTCGCAGGCTTCGAGCGGCGGGCGTTCGTGCGCCTGCCGCTGCTGCTGACCGATGATGTCGAGGACGTGCGTCATCGCCTCGCGGCCGATGCGCAGCTCGCCGCGCATCGTCTCGCGCGCTTCGGCCTCGGCGGCGAAGGCGGCGACGGCGAAGGCGGCGAGCCGGGCGCGGCGTTCGGCGGAGCAATCCGCCTCGCCCAGTTCGGCGAGCGCCCGCGCGACGGTGGCGCGATCGATCGGCGGCGGCTGGGCGATGCCCTGGCCGAGGATCGTGCTGATCGGGGTCAGCGCGTTGCGGACGTTGTGCATCACCGCCACCGCGCTCTCGCTGCGGCCGAGCGCGAAGCCCTGCGCCTCGACCTGTTCGCGCAAGCCCTCGAGCTGCGCGAGCATCGCGTCGAGGCTGCGGCCGAGCGAGCCGAATTCGTCGCGCCGCGCGGCGTCGTCGAACCGCGTGATCACCCCCGAGGCGCGCACCTGCTCCATATGCCGTTCCACCCGCCGCAACGGCTGGAGGACGAGCCGTGCGATCACCCGCCGCAGGACGAGCAGCAGGAGCAGCAGCAGCAGCGTCGACCCTGCCACTGCGAAGGACAGCATCCGCCGGCCGAGCAGCATCGCCTCGCGCGGCATGGCGAAGCGCGCCGCGGCGATCGTCCGCCCGTCCGCGCCGCGGATCGGCACCGCGATGTCGAGCCGGCCATGGTCCATCACGACCCGCTCGTCGCCGCGCGCGGTACGATCGATACGCGCCGCCAGATGGAGTTGATCGGAAAGCGCCTGCCCGGTCACCAGGCGCGCCATCACGACGAATCCGCGCGCCGCGCCACGATCCTCCCGGCCACGCAACGGCGCGACGCCGAGCGCCGCGACCTGCTCGCCGAGCCGCGCGAAGACATGGCCCGAATGGCCCTGCCCGACGATCCGCGCGAGATCGGTCCGGGTGATCGCGGTGCGCAGCGCCGCCGCGCCCGCGCCGTCGGCACCGCGCCAGCGCACATTGCGGATCGTGCCATCGCGATCGACATAAGCGACGCCGTCGATACCGGGATCGCGCGGCACCGGCTTCCTGTCGGCGCCGCCCGTGCGCATCGCCGCATCGCCGTGCGCGCGATCGCCCTGGTCGCGCGTCGCCGTTTCGACCGCGGCGGCGGCATCGGCGAGCGCGGCGTGCGTCCGTTCGACATTCGCGCGCACCGCCCTCGCCTCGAGCGCGTCGAAGCTCGGGGTGATGACCGCCGCGAGCAGCACGGTGATGCCGATCGCCCCCGCCATGCCGACGATCGTCAGGATCAGCACCAGCTTGGCGCCAAGCGACCGCGGCGCCCGCAGCCGCCGGGCGAACCGACGCGGCATCAGCGACGCCACGCCGCGGGCCGGCGCGGCGGATGCGGCTTACCGCCGGTCAAACGGCGTCCTTGGCGGGGACGGGAGGCTGGCCGGGCCGCGCGGTCACGGGAGCGTGGAACACTGCCTCTCCAGCCATCCCGCCATCCCGACACCGGCGGACTCTCTGCACGATCGCCGCCGTGGCCAGATGTTGCCGGACGCCTTCGAGGCTCGTGCCGAGCACAGGGCGCTCCCCGATGGCACCGATACTCCCGCGCCGGCGAGACCTCTGCAAAACACCGTCCGTTACGCCGCCCGCACCCCGGCACGACCAGCCGCGCCACCTACACCGCCGCACCGCCGGCGAGCACGCGGCGTTCGGCGAGCATCACCGCGACATCGCCGTCGACCGGCTGCGAGAAGAAGAAGCCTTGCAGATGGCTGGTACCCGCAAGCCGCAGCGCCTGGACCTGCGCGACGGTCTCGACCCCCTCGGCGACCACCTCGAGTCCCAGTGCGCGGCCGAGATGGATGATCGAATGGACGATCGCCGCCGATTCGCGCTCGCGTCCCATGCCGTCGATGAAGCTGCGGTCGATCTTGAGGCTGTCGAGCGCGAATTTGCGGATATTGTAGAGCGACGAATAGCCGGTGCCGAAATCGTCGAGCGCGATGCGGAAGCCCATCTGGCGCAGCCGGAACAAGGTTTCGGCGGCGCGCTCGGCATCGTCGAAGATGGCGGTTTCGGTGATCTCGATCTGCACCCGCCCCGGCGCGACGCCGGCCCGCTGCGCACTCTCCATGACATGGGCGACGAAATTGTGCCGGCGGAACTGGCGCGGCGAGAAGTTGATCGAGACATATTGCTGCGGCAGCCGCGCCACCATCGCCAGCGCCTCGGCGAGGATCCAGTCGCCGATGGTGTGGATGACGTTGCTTTCCTCGGCGATCGGGATGAACACCGCCGGGCTGATCCGGCCGTAGATCGCGCTGTCCCAGCGGACCAGCGCCTCGAAGCCGACCACCTCCAGCTCGCCGCGCGCGACGATCGGCTGATAGACGAGGCGCAGTTCGTCGCGCTCGACCGCGCGCGCGAGTCCCTGTTCGACGCGGCGGCGGAAGCGGATGCCCTCGTCCATCGTCTCGTCGAACAGGCGGGTGACGCCGCGGCCGACGCGCTTGGCATCGTTGAGCGCGAGATCGGCGCGACGCAGCGAATCGAGTGGGTCGACCCCCGCGCCGTCGACGACGACCAGTCCCGCCGAGGCGCCGCTCTGCACCGCATGGCCGAACAATCGGTGCGTGCCGGCGCAGGCGGCGATGATCCGGTCGCATGCCATCGTCGCGGCGTCGTCGCCGGCGGTGTCGAACAATACGCCGAACTCGTCGCCGCCGAGCCGCGCGACGATCGCCTCCTCCGGCGCGGTCGCGGTCAGGATCGCATAGACGTCGCGGATCAGCGCATCGCCGGCAAGATGGCCGAGCGTGTCGTTGATCAGCTTGAACCGGTCGAGATCGAGCATCGCGATGGCGAAGCGGCCGGGCCGGCGCGCCCGGTCGCCGAGCGCGCGCAAGAAGGCGAGCCGGTTGGGCGCATCGGTCAGCGAATCATGCGTGGCGAGATGCAGCGCGCGACTTTCGTTGGCGGCGAGTTCGGCGGCCTGCTGTTCGAGCTGGACGATCTGCTCGGCGAGCTGCGCCCGCGTCGCGGCGAGCGCGCGGTCGACCTGCCAGCGATCCGCCAGCGCGGTCGCGGTCTGGACGATCTCGGCGACCTCGAACGGCTTGGCGATGTAGAAGATCTTGTCCGCCGGCCCGGCGACCTTGCTGATCTCGACCGGCGAGAAATCGGAATAGCCGGTGACGATGCACAGATTGATCTCGGCATCGATGCGGCGGATGCGCCGCGCCGTCTCGCGCCCGTCGATCCCCGGCGGCATGCGCACGTCGATGAACGCGGCGGCGAAGGGCGCGCCGTCGGCCAGCGCGCGCTCGACCGCGGCGACCGCCTCCTCGCCCTGGCGGCAATGGGTCAGCGCGAAGCCCGGCGATTCGGCGGCGGGGTCGGCGCCGAACAGCGCCGCCGCCATTGCGCCCAGCGCCGGGGCATCGGGTCCGCGCGGCGGCGCGAAGCTGCGCCGGTAGCTGTCGTGCATCGCCTCTTCGTCGTCGATGATCAGCAGCCGCTTGGGCAGCGCGCGCGCGGGATCGGCAGTCATCGACACGGCTTGTCCCTCTCAACGTTGCGAAAGGGCTAAGGAAATACGGTTAAGAGGCTGTGAACGAAGCCAGATGCTGGGTGAGCGCCTGCCCGCCGAGGACGATCGCGCCGAGCGGCCCGGCATTGCCGCCGAGCGCCGGCGGCACGACGAAGGCGGGTTCGGCGATCTCGGGCAGCGCGATATAGCCGGCGAGGCTCTTGACCATCGCGGCGCGGATGCGCGGGAACAGGTGATCGTTGCCGACCATCACGCCGCCGCCCATCACGATCCGCCGCGGCACGCCGGTAAGCACCAACGTATGGCAGAGCTGCGCGAGGACGTGCGCGACCGGTTCCCAGACGGGGTCGTCGGCGGCGATGTCCTCGCCCTTGCGGCCGGCGCGGGCGCCGATTGCCGGGCCGGCGGCGAGCCCTTCCAGGCAGCCGCCGTGGAACGGGCAGATGCCGATCCAGTCGTCGCCGGCGAGCCGGTCGGGGCGGAGATGGCCGAGCTCGCTATGCGTCAGCCCGTCGACCGGCACACCATTGGCGATCAGCCCGACGCCGATCCCGGTGCCCACCGTCACATAGGCGACGTCGCGCAGCCCCGCGGCGGCGCCCCAGCGCGCCTCGGCGAGCGCCGCGCCGACGACATCGGTGTGGAAGCCGGTCGGCACCTCATAGCGGGCGGCGAGCCGGCGGGCGACGTCGGTCCCCGCCCAATGCGGCTTGGGGGTGGAGGTGATCTGGCCGTAATCGGCGGCGTCGCGGTCGATCGCGATCGGCCCGAAGCTGGCGATGCCGAGCGCGTCGAACCGGCCCCAGCCGTCGAGCACCCGCTCGATCGCCGCCAGCGTCTCGTCGGGGCGCGTCGTCGGCAGCTGGACGCGATCCTCGATCGCATCCGGTCCACGGGCCAGCAGGCAGACGATCTTCGTCCCGCCCAATTCGACGCCGGCTACCAGAGGGGGGACGCTGATCACGATCGTTTCTCCTTCGACGACGTCGAGTTAGCGGGCCAGACGCGAAAGTCGACCCCGGCGGATGTGTAACGGGGGCGAGGCTGCCCCCTGCGCCACCCGTGTTACCGTGGAGGTGAGGCCTCGCCGAATCCGCGCCCGTACTCCTGCGCGCGCAGGAGCCCAGGGTCACGAAGCGGGTCAGTCGTTGCTCTGCCTGGCCGCGGGGTCCTGCTTGGGCAGGAACACGGTGACGGTGGGCAACGAGGCCCGCTTTCGCAGCGGTCCTGCGGAAGCGGGGCGCACGGTGCTCCTGATGCCGAAGGTCACACCTTAGCGTGGCCACTAGCCCTCGCCTACAGGCGACCTTTGGAGAACGGGCGATATCACCTTTCAGCACCACCCCGGCGTAGGCCGGGGTCCAGTCCGGCGAGATCAGTGACACCCACTGACCGGCCCCCAACTGGACCCCGGCCTCCGCCGGGGTGGTGCCGAGACTTTGGCTTAGACCTCGCCTGCGCGGGTATCGATCCGAACCGAGCGCTCAGGCAATCATCCGCGAAACCCCGGTCTCACCCCACCGACAAGGACGGGACGCCGCCAGGCACCCCGCCCTCGCCCGCATCAATGGTTGTCGCGCGGCAACCCCATCGTCTGCGCGATCCGCTGGTATTTTTCCGATCCTTCCAGGATCGCGCCGGTGTTCATCTGGCCGACCACCGCGCGCTGGATCTCCTGCCACGGCGTCTGCGAGGCGGGATAGGCAAAGCCCCCCGCCGCCGCCAGCGCGGCCCGGCGATCCATCAATTCGGCGTCGGAGATCAGCACATTGGCGGTGCCGGTGTTGAGATCGACGCGCACCCGGTCGCCGGTCTTGAGCAGCGCGAGCCCGCCCATCGCCGCCGCCTCGGGACTGGCGTTGAGGATCGACGGCGATCCGCTCGTCCCCGACTGGCGGCCGTCGCCGATGCACGGCAGCGCATGGACGCCCTCGGTGATCAGATAGGCAGGCGGCCGCATGTTGACGACCTCCGCCGCGCCCGGATAGCCGATCGGCCCGGCGCCGCGCATGAACAGCAGCGTCTCAGGGGTGATGCCGGTCGCCGGATCGTCGATCCGGTGGTGGTAATCCTCCGGCCCGTCGAACACCACCGCCGGCCCCTCGAACGCATTGGGATCGTCGGGGTTGGAGAGATAGCGGTCGCGGAATTCGGGCGAGATCACGCTGGTCTTCATCACCGCCGCGTCGAACAGATTGCCCGACAGGACGATGAAGCCCGCATCCTCGACCAGCGGCTGGTCGAAGGGGCGGATCACCTTCTCGTCCTCGATCGCGACGCCGCGGCAATTCTCGCCCATCGTCTTGCCGTTGACGGTCAGCGCGCCCTCGTCGATCAGCCCCTGGCCGATCAGCTGGTTGACCACCGCGGGCACGCCGCCGGCGCGATAATAATCCTCGCCGAGATATTCGCCGGCGGGCTGCAGGTTGACGAGCAGCGGCACCTTGTGCCCCTCCGTCTCCCAGTCCTTGAGCGGCAGGTCGACGCCGATGTGGCGCGCGATCGCGGCGAGGTGGATCGGCGCATTGGTCGATCCGCCGATCGCCGAATTGACCTTGATCGCATTATGGAACGCCGCCTTGGTCAGGATGTCGGACGGCTTGAGATCGTCCTGCACCATCTCGACGATGCGCTTGCCGGTGCGGTAGGACACTTCCTGCCGGTCGCGATAGGGCGCCGGGATCGCCGCCGAGCCGGGCAGCGACATGCCGAGCGCCTCGCACAGCGAATTCATCGTCGTCGCGGTGCCCATCGTGTTGCAATAGCCGGTCGATGGCGCCGAGCTGGCGACGAGCCGGATGAATTCGGCATCGTCGATCTCGCCCGCGGCGAGCAGCTGCCGCGCCTTCCACACGATCGTCCCCGATCCGGTGCGCTCGCCCTTGTGCCAGCCGTTGAGCATCGGCCCGACCGACAAAGCGATCGCCGGGATGTTGACCGTCGCGGCGGCCATCAGCGCGGCAGGCGTCGTCTTGTCGCAGCCGATCGTCAGCACCACGCCGTCGAGCGGATAGCCGTACAGCACCTCGACCAGCCCGAGATAGGCGAGGTTGCGGTCGAGCCCGGCGGTCGGCCGCTTGCCCGTCTCCTGGATCGGATGGACCGGGAATTCGAGCACGATCCCGCCCGCTTCGCGAATCCCCTCGCGCACCCGCTCCGCCAGCACCAGATGGTGGCGGTTGCACGGGCTGAGGTCACTGCCGGTCTGGGCGATGCCGATGATCGGCTTGCCCGACTGCAGCTCCTCCAGCGACAGGCCGAAGTTGAGATAGCGCTCCAGATAGAGCGCCGTCATGTCGATGTTCGCCGGATTGTCGAACCAGGCACGGCTGCGCAATTGCGTCATATTATTTGGCCACCGAAAGTTTGTAGATCATCACGTGACGATACGGCTTGCCGGGATCGACCCGGGCCGAGGCGAAATTGGGCTTGTTGGGTGCATCGGGGAATCTCTGCGGTTCCAGCGCGACGCCGTCGCCCATCCGATAGACGTGACGATTCTTGCCGATGTAGCTGCCGTCGAGGAAGTTGCCGGTGTACATCTGCACGCCCGGCTCGGTGCTCGACACTTCCAGCACGCGGCCCGAGACGGGATCCTCGAGCCGCGCGGCGAGCTGCGGCGTCGCGGTCAGGCCCTTGTCGAGCGCAAAATTGTGATCGTAGCCGTGGCCCATCACGATCTGCGGGTCATGCCCGTCGCGCACGCCCTCGCCCAGCATCCGGCCGCTGCGGAAATCGAACACCGTGCCCGCCACCGGGCGCAGCTCGCCGGTCGGCACGAGATTGGCGTCGACCGGGGTGATCGCCTTGGCCGGGATGGTCAGCCGCTGGTTGAGGATGCCGAGCGGCGACCCCTCGCCGGCGAGGTTGAAGATCCCGTGGTTGGTCATGTTGACCACCGTCGGCTTGTCGGTCTTCGCGCCGAAGGCGATGGTCAGCGCGCCGTCGTCGGCCATCGTATAGGTGACGGTGACGTCGAGCTTGCCGGGATAGCCCTGGTCGCCGTCGGCGCTGGTCAGCGCCAGCGTCGCCGATCCGTCCTTGGCGGAGACGATCCGCCATAGGCGCTTGTCGAAGCCGACCTGGCCGCCGTGCAGCGAATTGACCTTGTCGTTGAGCGGCAGCTGATACGTCTTGCCGTCGAGCGTGAACTTGCCGCCGCCGATGCGGTTGGCGAAGCGGCCGACGGTGACGCCGAAATAATTGGGATGCGCGGCATAGTCCGCGGCATCGTCATAGCCGAGCAGCACGTCGGCGATCTTGCCGTCGCGGTCCGGCCCCGACAGTTTCTGCAAGGTCGCGCCATAGGTCAGCACGCGCGCCGAGACGCCGTTGGCAGCGGTCAGCGTCACCGCCTCGATCGCGGTGCCGTCAGCGAGTCGTCCCGCCGCCTCGCGCTGTGTGGTCGCGGCATCGGCCTGTGCGGCGGCGAGCGCGGTCAATCCCGCGCCTGCGATGAAGATAGCCTTCCGAAGCTTCATTGCCCCCTCCTGAGCGTGTATCGCCGGCATTGACCGGGCGCGTCGGGACTATATAGTCTGACAAATACCCGGCGCGCAAGGCAGCCGAACGCGCGACAGGCGGAGAGGGACGAGATTATGGCAGGACCGATTGGCGTAACGACGAACGGTGCGGCACCCGCCGCGGTGGGCGCGGGGGGATCGTATCGCAAGGCGTTGAGCCTGCTCGCGAGTCTGTTCTTCATGTGGGGCTTCATCACCGTCATCAACGGGGTGCTGCTGCCGCATCTGCGCAGCGTGTTCGAGCTCGATTACACCCAGACGACGCTGATCGAATCGGTCTGGTTCATCGCCTATTTCTTCGCCTCGATTCCCTCCGCCAAGCTGATCGAGCGGGTCGGCTATCAGCGTGCGATCGTCATCGGCCTGCTGATCATGGCGGCGGGTGCGCTCGGCATGACGCTCGCCGCGAGCATTCCGTCCTATGGCGTGACGCTGGTGATGCTGTTCGTCATCGCCAGCGGCATCACGCTGCTCCAGGTCGCCGCCAACCCCTATGTCACCGTGATCGGGCCGCCCGAGACGGGATCGTCGCGGCTCAATCTGGTGCAGGCGTTCAACTCGCTCGGCACGACGCTCGCGCCGCTGTTCGCCGGCTATCTGATCCTCGGCCGCAGCCGCAGCGGCACCGCCGAGGCGGGCGCGACGATCAGCCAGGCGCAGCGTTATGCCGACGCCCAGTCGGTGATCCTGCCCTATGTGCTCGTCGCGATCGTACTGGTCGTGCTGGCGGTGGTGATCGCGCGCTTCCCGCTGCCCGCGCTCGGCGCGGCGACGCAGCGCGCCGCCAAGGCGGAACGGCACCAGCATTCGCTGTGGAAGCACCGCAACCTGACGCTCGGCATCCCGACGATGATCGCCTATCTGCTCGCCGAGATCGGCGTCGCCAACCTGTTCGTCAACTTCGTGTCGCAGCCGCAGATCGCCGCGGTGACGCACGAACAGGCGTCGCGCTACCTGTCGCTGCTGTGGGGCGGGATGATGGTCGGCCGCTTCGTCGGCAGCGTCGTCATGCAGAAGATCGCGCCCGAGCGCGTGCTGTCGGTGTTCGCCTTCGGCGCGCTGGTCGTCGTCGCCATCGCCACCTTCACCACCGGTCCGGAAGCGATGTGGGCGCTGATCGCGGTCGGCCTGTTCCATTCGATCATGTTCCCGACGATCTTCACCCTCGCGATCCGCGGCCTCGGCCCGCTCACCGAGGAAGGATCGGGTCTGATGATCATGGCGATCGCCGGCGGCGCGCTCGTCGTCGTGCAGGGCTGGCTCGCCGATCATTACGGCCTGCAGAATTCGTTCTTCCTGACCATGGCGTGCGAGGTGATCGTGCTCGCCTACGCGCTGTGGGGATCGAAGCCGACGGCGAGCCTTGGCGACCAGACCGTCGCCTGAGGATTCTCCAGCGGTGACTGCGACATCCGGCCCCGGCGGCGTCATCGCCGTCGATTGGGGCACCACCAACCGCCGCGCCTATCGGCTCGACGCGGACGGCCGCGTCGGCGACGCGCTGCGCGACGATCGCGGCGTGCTGACGATGGCGGCGGACGACTATCCGCCCGCGCTCGCCGCGCTGCGCGAGCGGCTCGGCGACCTGCCGGTGATCGCGGCGGGGATGATCGGATCGACCCGCGGCTGGCGGGAGGCGTCCTACGTCCCCGCCCCCTGCGGCCTCGCCGATCTCGCGGCGGCCGCGCTGCGCCTGCCGGAGGCGCGGATGACGATCGTCCCCGGCGTGTCGGTGCTCACCGAGCGGCGGGCCGACGTGATGCGCGGCGAGGAGATCCAGGTGCTCGGCGCGATGGCCGCGGGTTTCGCCCCCGCCGATGCGCTCTTCTGCCAGCCCGGCACGCACAACAAATGGATCACCACCGCCGACGCCCGCATCGTCGATGTCGCGACGGTGATGACCGGTGAATTGTTCTCGCTGCTCAAGGGACACGGCATTCTGGCCGGCATGCTCGACGGCGCGGTGGTCGACGGCACCGCCTTCCGCGACGGCCTCGCCCGCGGCGCCGGCGCCTGCGACCTCGGTACCGCCTTGTTCGAGGTGCGCGCGAGCGTATTGCTCGGCCGCCGCGCGAGCGAGGAGGCCGCGGCCTATGCGAGCGGCGTCCTGATCGGATCGGACGTCGGCGCACGCGCCGTCGCCGGCCGCACCGTTCACCTGCTCGCGGAAGGCGCGCTCGCCGATCTCTACAAGGTGGCGATCGAGACGCTCGGCGGCACCGTCGTCGCGATCGACGCCACCGCGGGCTTCCTCGGCGGCGTTCACCGGCTGCGCGGGATGCTGGCGTGACCGGCGTGCGCTCTTCGCCTATCGTCGCGACAGAGCCGGTATCCCCGCGCGGGCAGGACCTGTGCAACAGTCTTGACCGCGCCCGAAATGGGCCGTTACGCCGCGTGTGCTCCGAGGTTCACCGTTTCGCAAATTCAACGACTTCTGCTCGTGTTGAATCGTGGATGCCGGCACACGCCCGGCCTGACGGAACGTGTTTCGCAACGGTCCCGCGCGAGCGGGCAGCTCGGAGAAGTCCCTCCGGTCGCCACGACCCAATATTCCCGCGCAGGCGGGAATCCAGTGGCCAAGCAGAGCAACGGTTTGCGGTAGAAAGAACACTGGGCTCCCGCCTCCGCGGGAGCACTGAAACCGTCGGTTGTCCCGGCTCCCTGCCTCAGCCCGCCCCCCCTTCCCCATCAGGAGCATCGTCGATGACCGATCCCGCCGCGCGGTTTGCCGCGGCCTTTGCCGCCTGTCCGCTGGTCGCGATCCTGCGCGGCCTCACCCCGGCCGAATGCGAAGGCGTCGGTGACGCCCTGGTCGATGCCGGCTTCACCCTGCTCGAAGTGCCGCTCAACTCGCCCGATCCGCTGGTCAGCATCGCCGCCATGGCGAAACGCTATGCCGGCCGGGCGATGGTCGGCGCGGGCACGGTGCTGACCCCGCAGGCGGTCGCCGATGTCGCGCAGGCGGGCGGCGAGCTGATCATCTCGCCCAATACCGATACCGAGGTGATCCGCGCCTCGGTCGCGCGCGGGCTCGTCTCGCTGCCCGGCTATTACACGCCGAGCGAGGGGTTCGCCGCGCTCGCCGCGGGGGCGCATGCGCTCAAGCTCTTCCCCGCCGACGGTGCCGGTCCCGGCTTCCTCAAGGCGCAGCGCGCGGTGCTGCCCAAGACGACGCGCGTGCTCGCGGTCGGCGGCATTGCGCCCGACACCATGGCGCCGTGGCGCGCCGCCGGTGCCGACGGCTTCGGTCTCGGCTCCAACCTCTATCGCGCCGGCAAGTCCGTCGCCGACGTCGCGCGCGATGCCGCGGCGTTCGTCACCGCCGCCAAGGAACTCGCATGACCTTTGCCCGCCTGCTCCAGCAACGCCTGCCCGACGGCAGCCGCCGTGTCCTCTTCGCCGAGGCGGCCGCGCATGTCGTCTCCGGCGTCGCCACCACCCGTGAGCTCGCCGCCCTCGCCATCGCCGAGGGCGTGACGCTCGCCGAGGCGGCGCGCGCGCGCCGTTCGGACGAGACGGTCGATCTCGCCGCCGCGCTCGCCGACGGCACCTTGCTGCCCGCGATCGATCACGACGACAACGCGCGGCTGATGCTCGCCGGCACCGGCCTCACCCATCTCGGCTCCGCCGCCGGACGCGACGCGATGCACAAGGCCGCCGCCGCCGGCACGCAAACTGATTCGATGCGGCTGTTCCTCGAAGGCATGGACGGCGGCCGCCCCGCCGCAGGCGCGGTCGGCGCGCAGCCGGAGTGGTTCTACAAAGGCGACGGCCAGTCGCTGATCGCCCCCGGTGCGCCGCTCACCTCGCCCGCCTTCGCGCAGGACGGCGGCGAGGAGCCCGAGCTCGCCGGCATCTATCTGATCGGCGACGACGGCACGCCCTTCCGTCTCGGCATCGCGCTCGCCAACGAATTCAGCGATCACGTCACCGAGCGGCACAATTATTTGTGGCTCGCGCACAGCAAGCTGCGCGTCGCCGCGCTCGGGGCCGAGTTGCTGCTCGGCGAACCGCCCGCCGACATCCGCGGCACCAGCCGCATCGAGCGCGACGGTGAGACGTTGTGGGAAAAGCCCTTCCTCACCGGCGAGGCGAACATGTCGCACACGCTCGCCAACCTCGAACATCATCATTTCAAATACGCCGCCTTCCGCCGCCCCGGCGACATCCACGTCCACTTCTTCGGCACCGCGACCTTGTCCTGCGCCGACGGCGTGCAGACGCAGGCGGGCGACGTCTTCGCGATCGAGGCGGCGCCGTTCACGCTGCCGCTGCGCAACCCGCTCGCCCTCGCGGACGCCGGCGCCACCCCGGTCACGGTGCGCACGCTGTGAGCGGGCCGATCCGCCTCGCGCTCATCGGCATGGGCAAGATCGCGCACGACCAGCACGTTCCCGCGATCGCCGCTGATGCCGACATCGTCCTCACCGCGACGGTCAGCCGCAACGGGGAAGGCGTCGCCGGCGTCGCGCATTTCCGCGACATCGACGATCTCATCGCCAGCGGCCTGGCGATCGACGCGGTCGCGCTGTGCACGCCGCCGCAGGTGCGCCGTGCGATCGCCGCGCGCGCGATCGCACAGGGCTGGCACGTCTTCCTCGAAAAGCCGCCCGGCGCGACTCTCGCCGAGGTGGCGCAGCTCAGCGCTGCGGCCGACGCCGCCGGGATCAGCCTGTTCGCCAGCTGGCATTCGCGCTACGCCCCCGGCGTCGAGCCGGCGCGCGCCTTTCTCGCCGATGCGGCGATCCGCAGCGTCACGGTGACCTGGCGCGAGGACATCCGCGTCTGGCATCCGGGACAGGGCTGGATCCTCGAAGCGGGCGGCTTCGGCGTGTTCGATCCCGGCATCAACGCGCTGTCGATCGTCACCCGCATCCTGCCGCGGCCGTTCTTCATCACCGACGCCGAACTCGATTTCCCGTCGAACTGCGCCGCGCCGATCGCCGCGCGGCTGCGCTTCGCCGACGATCTGGGGCTGGCGATCAGCGCTGATTTCGACTTCCGGCAGGAAGGCCCGCAAAGCTGGGACATCGTCGTCGAGACCGACCGCGGCACGCTGACGCTGCACGACGGCGGCGCGCGGCTGGTCCTGCCCGACGGCAGCGAACCGTCGCACAGCGCCGCACTGCACGGCGAATATTCCGGCCTCTACCGGCGCTTCGCCGAGATCGTCCACGCCCGCACCAGCGACGTCGACATCGCCCCCTTGCGCCACGTCGCAGACGCCTTCCTCCGCGGCGAACGCCTGACGGTGGAGCCGTTCATCGAATAACGAGGACCAGGGTTCACGCGAAGACACGAAGGTGCTGCGCTCCTGTCAGAGCGCAGGGGGTAAGCCACAAGCGCGGCCCGATCCCTTCTCTACTCCGCGCCTCCGCGTGAGCCAAAACCCTTCGCGTCGTCGCGTCTTCGCGTAAACCCTCTCTTCTTCCCAGAAAACGAAGCAGACGTGGGTTCACGCGGAGGCGCGGAGGTGTCGCGCTCCGGAGCGAGCACTCGATTCCCATCGCAATGATGAGGCGGCTATCGCGGCCGGTCAGGCGAAGCGTTCGGCAGCCTCGCCGATCGCAGCATAGATCGCGTCGAGCTCGGCATCGTCGATGCAATAGGGCGGCATGACGTAGATCGTATTGCCGAGCGGCCGCAGCAGCAGGTCGCGGTCGCGGAAGAAGGCGAGCAGCTTCGGCCCCAGCGCCGACAGATAGTCCGCCCCGTCGCGACCCAGGTCGACCGCGGCGATCGTCCCCAGCGCCCGCGGATGACGCACGCCCGGCAAGGCCGCCAGCCGCGCCGCCTGCCGCGTCGCCAGATCGGCGACCCGCGCCAGCACCGGCTCCTCCTCCCAGATCGCAATGTTCGCCGCCGCCGCCGCGCAGGCGATCGGATTGGCGGTGTAGCTCGACGAGTGGAAGAACATCCGCGCGCGATCGTCGCTGTAATGCGCCTGATAGATCGGCTCGCGCGCCATCGTCACCGCCAGCGGCACCGCGCCGCCGGTCAGCCCCTTCGACAGGCAGAGGATGTCGGGCACCACGCCCGCCTGCTCGCACGCCAGCAGCGTCCCCGTCCGCCCCCAGCCGGTCATCACCTCGTCGGCGATGAACAGCACGGCATGACGCGCGCAGATCGCCGCCATCTCGGCGAGGACATGCGACGGATAGGTCAGCATCCCCCCGGCGCCGACGATCAGCGGCTCGACGATCAGCGCCGCCGGCGCTGCGCGGCACGCCGCCTCCAGCGCATCGAGCGTCGCCTGCTCCGCCCCCGCTGCGGGAAAGGGAATGGTCGCGACGTCGAACAGCAACGGTTCGTACGCCCGGTTGAACGCGCCGCGCGCGCCGACCGACATCGTCCCGATCGTATCGCCGTGATAGCCGTGTTCGAGCACCAGGATGCGGTGCCGCGGCTCGCCCCGGTTGAGCCAATAGCCGAGCGCCATCTTGAGCGCGACCTCGACCGCGGTCGATCCCGAATCGGAGAAGAACACCCGCGTCAGCGCCGGCGGCATCAGCCGCAGCAGCCCCGCCGCCACCGCCTCGGCCGGCTCGTGGCTCCAGCCGGCGAAGATGATCTGGTCGAGCCGCTCCGCCTGCGCGGCGATCGCCGCCATGATCCGCGGCTCGCGATGGCCGTGCGTCGTCACCCACCAGCTCGAGATCGCATCGACGATCCGCCGCCCGTCGCGGGTGAACAGCGCCGCGCCCTCGCTGCGCACCACGGTCGGGATCGGCTCGCCGAGCCCATGCTGGGTGAAGGGATGCCAGATCGGCGAAGTCATGCGAAATCCTCGGGTCTGAACCCGGCCGCGAAGGCCTGCGCCAGCGTGGCGGCGTCGAGCGGCGCGACCCGACCGAGCCGGCCGAGCCGCCTGACCCGGCCGATCGCCGCGATCGTCGCCTCGCTGTCCTCCTCCGGCTCGCCGACGAAGGCGATGCCGAGGATCGGCACGCCGCGGTGGCGCAACGCCTCGATGCTGAGCAGGCTGTGGTTGATCGTGCCGAGCGCGGTCCGCGCGACCAGCACCACCGGCGCCTGCCACGCCGCGAATTGGTCGGCATAGAGCCGGTCGCCGGCGAGCGGCACCAGCACGCCGCCCGCGCCCTCGACCACCAGCGTACCGTCGACCGAGGGCAGCGCGAGCCGCGCCGGATCGATCGTCACCCCGTCGATCGCCGCGGCGCGATGGGGCGAACAGGGCGTCGCCAGCCGATAGGCCTCGGGCAGCACCCGCGTCACGCCGAGCCGCCGCACCACGTCGCCATCGCCGTCGCCGGCGGGATCGAACCCCGCCTGCACCGGCTTCCAATAGGTCGCCCCGAGCGCCGCGGCGAGGCCGGCGGCGAACACCGTCTTGCCGATGTCGGTATCGGTGCCCGTCACTACGATCGTCCGCGTCATCGCAACAGCTCCGCCAGTCCGTGAATCGCCGCGTCATCGACGTGGCAGGTGATCGAGATGCGCAGCCGCGCCGTCCCCGCCGGCACCGTCGGCGGCCGGATCGCGCGCACGTCATAGCCCGCCGCCTGACAGCGCGCGGCGAGCGCCACCGCCGCGCCGTCCGCCCCGACGACGACGGGGAGGATCTGCGATCCCGTCGCCCGGCCCAGCGCCGCCTCCGCCACGCCGATCCGCGCCCAGAGCCGCGCCTGCCGCTCGGGCTCGTCGGCGAGGATGCGCAGCGCCTCGCGCACCGCCACCGCGATCAGCGGCGACGGCGCGGTCGAGAAGATGAAGCCGCGCGCGCGGTTGACCAGATGGTCGCGCAGCAGCCGCGGCACGCACAACAGCCCGCCCTCCGCGCCGAGCGCCTTGCCGCAGGTGTGCAGCGTGACGACGTTCTCGCGCCCGTGCAGCGCCGCCGCCAGCCCGCGCCCGCCGTCGCCGAACACGCCCGTCGCATGCGCCTCGTCGATCATCAGCATAGCCTGATGGCGGTCGGCGAGCGCGACGAGATCGGCGAGCGGCGCGCGGTCGCCATCCATGCCGTAGAGGCTCTCGACGACGATCCACGGCGTGCCCGTCCCGCCGCCGCGCCGCCAGTCGCGGATCGCCGCCTCGAACGCCGCGACATCGTTATGCGCCGCCGCCGCCCGCGGCGCGCGGCCGAGGCGCATGCCGTCGTGCGCGCTCGCGTGGATCAGCGCGTCGTGGATCACCAGATCGCCCGGCTGCGGCAGCGTTGCCAGCGCCGCGACATTGGCGGCATAGCCATTCGCCAAGAACAGCGCCGCCTCGCTGCCGAAATAGGCTGCCGCCTCCGCCTCCAGCGCCTCATGTTCGGGATCGTTGCCGCGCAGCAGGCGCGACCCGCCCGAACCGATCCCGACGCCGCGATCCAGCGCCGCCGCCACCGCCGCACGCAGCCGCGCCGAGTCGCCGAGGCCGAGATAATCGTTCGAGGTGAAATCGGCGCCGGCGCGCGGCACCAGCCGCCGCAGCCGGTCGGCGCCCGCCAGCCTAGCCAGATCGTCGCGGTAGAATTGCAGCATCCCCGCCCTTTAGCCGATGAACCGCGACACGCCATCATCCCGCGCTGGTCATCGCCCCGCCGCCTCCGGTAGAGACGACGCGCTACGCGGCGAAGGCGGGGGGATGATGACGATACGGGCGATGATCGTGGCAGGGGCGATGGCGCTGTTCGTGCCGACCGTGGCGGCGGCCCAGCCGGTCACGCTGCCGCGCACCATCCTGTTCATCGGCAACAGCTTCACCCAGGGCGAACATTCCCCGGTGCGCAACTGGCATGCCGGCACCGTCACCGATCTCAACGGCGCGGGCTATGGCGGCGTGCCGGCGCTGTTCAAGGAATTCACCGAGGAGGCCGGGTTGCGCTACGCAGTCAGCCTCGAGACGCAGGGCGGGCAGAGCCTCGCCTTCCATTACGACCAGCGCCGGCATCTGTTCGACCGCGCCTGGGACGTCGTCGTCTTGCAGGAATATAGCACGCTCGATCGCGAGCGGCCGGGCGATCCGGCGCGCTACATCCGCAGCGTCGGCGCGCTCACCGATCTGTTCCGCGCGCGCAATCCGGCGGTGCGGGTCAATCTGATGGCGACGTGGAGCCGCGCCGATCAGACCTATCTGCCCGGCGGCCACTGGTACGGCCGCGGCATCGCCGCCATGGCCGACGATCTGCGCGCCGCCGCCGACCGCGCCCGCCGCACGCATCCCGCGGTGAGCGGCATCATCCCGGTTGGCCAGGCGTGGCTGCGCGCCTTCGCCGCCGGCATCGCCGATCCCAATCCTTATGACGGGGTCAGCTACGGCCAGGCCAATTTCTGGACCTACGATCAATATCACGCCAGCGCCGCGGGCTATTATCTCGAAGCCCTGCTCGTCTTCGGGCGCGTCACCGGCGTCGATCCGCGCACCCTCGGCCGTACCGAGCGCGCCGCCGACGAACTCGGCCTCTCCCCCGACCTCGCCGCCTCGCTGCAACTCGTCGCCCGCGAGCAACTCGAACGCGGCTGAGGTCATCTCGGGTATTCGCGCAGAGGCGCGGAGGACGCAGAGAGGCGGCTATGCCGCTGCTCCGTGCTTATCTCCCGGCGGAGCCTAGGTGAGTTCACGCGAAGACGCGAAGATGTCCCGCCCCGCCGCCGGCGCGGCCCACGCTTTCTACCGGCAAGATAAGATGAACACGCCAGCCCCAGCCGCACCCTCTTCGCGTCTTCGCGTCTTCGCGTGAAATCTCCATCGAGGCGTGCCGGCGCGGATCGGAGCCCCTCCGCGCCTCCGCGTGCAACAACCTGCTTCGCCGGCGCGGCCGACTCGAGCGACGCCGCGATGCGCGTCGGCCCATTCCTAACGACGCGATGCTGCTTGTTGCACGCGGAGGCGCGGAGCAGCGACGTATGCGGCCGTCGGTCCGATGATCCGGAAGCCTGAACGGGTTCACGCGACGATGCGAAGACGTCCTGCCTCGCCGCCGGTGCGGTCCGTGCTCTCCACCGCGCGCCCTTGGCGTCTTCGCGTCCTCGCAGGAAATCGATCGAGGCATACCGGCGAGGATCGGGAGCACCTGCGCGCCCTCCGCGCCTCTGCGCGCACAAACCGCCTCGCCCAGCTACCAGGCCGCGAACCGCGCTTTCGGCACCGCCGGTCCCGCCCGCGCCGCGCCGAGCCGCCCGTCGCGCAGCAGCGGCAGCACCGCCATCGCCGGGCTGCGCTCGTTGGCGACGAGCATCTCACCCGCCTCGGGCCGCAGCAGGAAGAAGCGCGGCCAGTCGCCGCCGCACGGCGCCTGTTCGATCAGCCGCGGTCGCAGCGGATCGTCGAGCGCGAACACCGCGATCGTATTCGGCCCGCGGTTGGAGGCATAGAGCCGCTTGCCCGCCGCATCGACCGCGACATGGCCGACATAGCCCTCCCGCCCCGCCGGCAGCGTCGGCTGCGCGACGATCGTGGTGAACCGGCCGTCCGCCTCGATCCGCAGCGTCGTCAGCCGGCTGTCGAGTTCGCTGACCAGATAGGCGAGCGGCCCGTCGGGGTGCCAGGCGATATGCCGCGGCCCCGATCCCGGCGGCGCCTGCCATGCGACCATCGTATCGACCACCCGCCCGCCGACGATGCGATGCGCGAACACCGCATCCGCGCCGAGGTCGACCGCATAGAGCCAGCGCCCGCCGCCGCCGAAGCCGACCCAATGCGGATGCGGCTCCGCCTGTCGCGCGGCATTGGGTCCGCGGCCGTGATGCCGGACGATCTGCGCCGCTCCCGGCACGCCGTCGCGCAGCCGATGCACCGACACCGTCCCGCCGCTGTAATCCGCCACCGCGGCAACCGAGCGATCGGGCGCGATCGCGAGATGGACGGGCTCGTGGCCGCCGGTCGCCGCCGCGCCGCGCGACCGCCAGCCGGCGTCGAAGCCGATCAGCCGCCCGCCCGCCTTGCCGGAAAAGACCGCGAGCCGCCCCGTGCCGTCCGGCACCGTCCATTCGAGCCCGTCCGGCAGCGCCAGCCGCCGCACCCCGCCTGCCGCGCCGAGCGCGAAGGCGCCGCCGTCCGACGACGCCGCGACGCCCTCACGCGGCGGCGCGGCGGCGGCGGGCAAGGCGACGCTCGCACCGATGCCAGCGAGCAGGGCGCGCCGGTCGAGCGTCATTCAGACGCGCATCGGCATCAGCACGTACAGCGCCGGTGCCTTGTCATTCTCGCGGATCAGCGTCGGCGCCGCCGCGTCGTTGAGGTGCACCTCGACCACGTCGCCGTCGATCTGGCCCAGGATGTCGAGCAGATAACGGCTGTTGAAGCCGATCTCGAACGGCAGCGAGACATATTCGCCGGGCACTTCCTCCGCCGCGGTGCCGTTTTCCGGGCTGGTCACCGACAGCGTGATCTTGTCGCGGTCGAGCGCCATCTTGACCGCGCGGGTCTTTTCGGTGGCGATCGTCGAGACGCGATCGACGCCTTCTTCGAAGCTGCGCGGATCGAGCTTGAGGATCTTGTCGTTCGCGGTCGGGATGACGCGCGAATAATCGGGGAAGGTGCCGTCGATCAGCTTGGAGGTGAGGATCGCCTGCCCCAGGTCGAAGCGGATCTTGGTCCCCGATAGCGACACGCCGACCGAGCCGTCGACCTCGTCGAGCAGCTTGCGCAGCTCGGCAACGCATTTGCGCGGCACGATCACGTCGGGCATCCCCGCCGCGCCCTCGGGCCGCGGCAGCGTCACGCGGGCGAGGCGATGGCCGTCGGTCGCCGCCGCCTTGAGCGTCGGCTCGGCCGCATCGTCCTGGACGTGCAGGAAGATGCCGTTGAGATAATAGCGCGTCTCTTCGGTCGAGATGGCGAAGCGCGTCTTGTCGATGATCTGCTTGAGCGTCTCCGCCGGAATCTCGAACTGCGTCGGCAGCTCGCCCTCGGCGATCACCGGAAAGTCGTCGCGCGGCAGCGTGCCGAGGCTGAAGCGCGCGCGCCCCGCGACGATCGACATCCGCCCTTCCGACGCGGCAAGCTGCACCTGGCTGCCGTCGGGCAGCTTGCGCGCGATGTCGAACAGCGTGTGCGCCGACACCGTCGTCGATCCCGGCTGGTCGACCGCGGCCATCACCGATTCGTTGATCTGGAGGTCGAGGTCGGTCGCCATCATCCGCAGCTGGCCCTCGGCGGTCGCCTCGAGCAGCACGTTCGACAGGATCGGAATGGTATTGCGCCGCTCCACCACCGACTGGACATGGCTCAGCCCCTTGAGCAGCGTTGCGCGTTCGATCGTCGCCTTCATGAATCCTAACCCCTGCCCCCCGCTAACGGGTATTCCCCGAGTCCGGGGCGTGTTCCACTCCGTCCTACCCATGAAAAAGGGGTAGGAGCAAGCGTGCCGACCCCTCGGGCGATTCCAGTTAACGTGGCGTTAGCGCGGGCGAACCGCGGGAAAATGCGAAAGCCGTTGCTTTTGCCCGGTCGCCCTCCGACACCCGCGGCATGACCCTCCCCGCCCCGACCGTGCGCCGCGGCCGTGATTTCATCGCCCGCCACGGCGAAACCGTGTTCAACGCCGCCGCGCGCCTGCAGGGCGACGCGGCGCACACGCCGCTCACCCGCGCCGGCTTCGCGCAGGCCGAGGCGATCGGGTGCGCCTTGCGCGAGCGGCTCGGCGTGCGGCCGGCGCTGACCCTGTGGGCCTCGCCGACCGGCCGCGCATTGCAGACGCTGGCGGTGATCGCCGAGCTGCTCGACCTCGACTGGCATGGCGCCCGCCTCGATGCGCGGCTCGGCGAGATCGGCATGGGCAGCTGGGGCGGGCGCGGCTATGCGGAGCTGGCCGGCGCGGTCGGCCCGATCGTCACCGCCGACGGCCTGCTCCGCCCCGCCCCCGGCGGCGAGAATTACCGGCAGATCGCCGCGCGCGTCACCGGCTGGCTCGTCGACACCGCGGGCGATCCGGGCGACCGGCTGGTGATCTCGCACGGCATCAGCAGCCGCGTGCTGCGCGGGGTGATGACCGGGCTGCCGCCGCATCCCGACTGGGGCGCGCCGATCGCCGCCGGCCTGCCGCAGGGATCGCTCGCCTGCATCGCCGCCGGGGTCGAGACGATCGCGCATCGCGGCACCGGCCACGCCCCCGCATGAGCCTGCTGCTCGCCGTCTTGGTTGCCGCCACCCCCGCCGGGCGCGAGACGATCGGCGTCTATCAGGGCTGGGGCGCGTTCCGCGACGCCACGCCGGCGCGCTGCTATGCGATCGCGCGCCCGGTCGCGGCGGGAGGCCGCACCGGCGGCTGGGCGAGCATCGCCACCTGGCCGGGCCGCGGCCTGCGCAACTCGCTGCACATCCGCCTGTCGCGCCCGCGCGACCGCGCGGCGCGGGTGACGCTGAGCGTCGGCGAGCGCCGCTTCGACCTCACCGCCACCGACCGCGACGCCTGGGCGACCGACGGCCCCAGCGACCGCGCCATCCTCGCCGCGCTGCGTTCCGGCCGCAGCATGAGCATCGAAGCCGTCGCCACCGGCGGCCGCCCCTTCGCCGACGTCTACCGCCTCGCCGGCGCCGCCACCGCGATCGACGCGGCGGCGCTGGCCTGCGCGGGGCGGTGAGGCGTTCCTGCGCCGGCAGGAGCGCAGGGTTCCACACGCCGTCCGACGGTGCTCCGCCGGGCCCTCCGCTTCGGCTGGCGCAGGATCACGCGCGCTTATCCGACACCATGGCAAATCGCACCGTTTTCGCCTATATGCCGGCGATGCTCGACAGCGTTGCTCCTCCGATGCCCATTCCGGGCCATATCGATCCCGTGCCCGTGCCGCGCGCGCCGACCTTCCGCGAGGACGGGCGGATCGACCTGATCGGCCTCGGCAAGGACGCATTGCGCCAGACGCTGCTCGATGCCGGCATGGAGCCGCGACAGGCGAAGCTGCGCGGCAAGCAGATCTGGCACTGGCTCTACAATCGCGGCGCCACCGAATTTTCGGCGATGACCGACATTTCCAAGACGATGCATCCGTGGCTGGAGCAGCGCTTCGTCATCGGCCGGCCGGAGGTGGTCGAAGCGCAGGTGTCGACCGACGGGACGCGCAAATGGCTGCTGCGCTCGCCCGACGGGCAGGATTACGAGGCGGTGTTCATCCCCGACGCCGATCGCGGCACGCTCTGCGTGTCGAGCCAGGTCGGCTGCACGCTCAACTGCCGCTTCTGCCACACCGGCACGATGCGCCTCGTCCGCAACCTCACCGCGGGCGAGATCGTCGGCCAGGTGATGCTCGCGCGCGATGCGCTCGGCGAATGGCCGAGCCAGCCCGAAGGGCGGATGCTCACCAATATCGTGATGATGGGCATGGGCGAGCCGCTCTACAATTTCGACGCGGTGCGCGATGCGCTCAAGCTGGTGATGGACGGCGACGGCCTCGCCCTCTCCAAGCGCCGCATCACGCTCAGCACCAGCGGCGTCGTGCCGATGATGGCGCGCGCCGGCGAGGAGATCGGCGTCAACCTCGCCGTGTCGCTGCACGCGGTGACCAAGGAGGTGCGCGACGAGATCGTGCCGCTCAACAAGAAATACGGCATCGAGGAGCTGTTGCAGGCCTGCGCCGACTATCCCGGCGCCAACAACGCCCGCCGCATCACGTTCGAATATGTCATGCTTAAGGACAAGAACGATTCGGATGCCGAGGCGCACGAGCTCGTCCGGCTGCTGCGCAAATACGACCTGCCCGCCAAGGTCAATCTGATCCCGTTCAACCCCTGGCCCGGCGCGCCCTATGACACGTCGACGCCGGAGCGGGTGCGGCGGTTCAGCGACATCGTCTTCCAGGGCGGCATCTCCGCGCCGGTGCGCACCCCGCGCGGCCGCGACATCGATGCCGCCTGCGGCCAGCTCAAGACCGCGGCCGAGAAGAAGAGCCGCGCGCAGCTCGACCGCGAGGCCGACGAGAAGATGGCCGCGCTTGGCTGATCCGGCGACGCTCGCCTTCGCGGCGGGCGCAGGATTGGTCGGCGGCGCGATGAACGCGCTTGCCGGCGGCGGCTCGTTCGCGACGATGCCGACGCTGATCGCGCTCGGCCTGCCCTCGACGATTGCCAATGCGACCAGCAACGTCGCCGTCCAGCCCGGCGCGATGGCGAGCGCCTGGGCCTATCGCGGCGGGCTCGCGCCGCTCGGCGGGGTCGGCATCCGCACGCTGTCCGCGATCACCTTCGCCGGCGGCCTCGCCGGCAGCCTGCTGCTCGCCTGGACGCCGGCGCGCGCCTTCGACGTCATCGTGCCGTGGCTGCTGCTCGCCGCGACGATCGCGATCGCGCTCGGCCGCCATGCCTCCGACTGGCTGAGCACCCGCTTCGCCGCGGGACCGCGCAGCCTCGTCGCCGGGCAGGCGCTGCTCGGCATCTATGGCGGCTATTTCGGCGGCGGCGTCGGCATGATGCTCACCGCCATGTGGGGATTGCTCACCGGCGACAGCCCCGCCGCGCTCGCCGCGCCGCGCACGCTGATGCTCGCGGTCGCCAACAGCGCGGCGACGATCGTCTTCATCGCCAGCGGCATGGTCGCATGGACCCTCTGCCTGCCGATGATGATCGGCTCGATCGCCGGCGGCTATCTCGGCGCGCTCGTCGGCCGCCGCCTGCCGCCGGGCGTGATCCGCGGCTGGACGCTGCTGGTGACGGTCGCGACGACCGCGGTCTTCTTCTGGCGTGCCTACGGCTGACGTGCCGTTCGTACCTCGACACGCTCGGGGCTGACGGAGGAGGGGCTAGGGGCCGATCAGCCGGCGCCATCGTCCCAGGCGCTGAGAGAATGATGCGAGTCGACTTGTCGCGCCGGCGGCTTTCGTTCGCGCGGAGGCGCGGAGGCGTGGAGGGTGCCGGGTCAGCGAGGCGGTATGGTGGCTATCTTGAGAGGTATGAGGCTGACCCGCGCGTCACCTTGCCGCGCCACTGCGCCACTGCGCGAAATTCTCTCCCCAGAGCCACCACCGCCGCGCGCGAAGGCGACCGCCACTCACTCCCAGCGCGAGGCTGCCGCGTCATCCGTCTCCCGCGCCTCGACCCAGCGTGCCTCGCCGTCGCGGGTTTCGCGTTTCCAGAAGGGGGCGTCGGTCTTGAGCCGGTCGATGAGATAGGCGCAGGCGTCGAGCGCGGCGGCGCGATGCGGGGCGGCGGCGGCGACGAAGACGATGCGCGCGCCCGGCGCCATCGGCCCGACGCGGTGGACGATCGTCGCCGCGCCGAGCGACCAGCGCGCCACCGCCTGCGCCGCGACGCGTTCGAGCGCCGCCTCGGTCGCCCCCGGATAATGTTCGAGTTCGAGCGTGCCGACACCGTCGTCGGCACGGACCAGTCCGGTGAAGGTCGCCACCGCGCCGGCGCCCGCCGTCGCTTCGGCGAGTGCCATTTCGGCCGCGATGTCGATCGCTTCGGGAGTGACGCGGATGCGGATCATCCCCCGGTCACCGGCGGGAACAGCGCGACCTCGCGTGCGCCGACGATCGAGGCGTCGGTGGCGACGAACGCCTGATCGACCGCGGCACGCAGCCGGCCGCGATCCGCCAGCGCCGCCGCGCCGGCCTCGTCGCGCGCCGCCAGCCAGTCGATCAGCCCGGCGACGTCGGTGACCCCGGCGGGCAGCTTGACCGTCTCGTGCGCGCGGCCCATCCGCTCGCGCACCCAGGCGAAATAGAGGAGATCGAGGCGCATCGCTCAGTCCATATGCTTGAGGCCGACGCGCAGGTAATCCCAGCCCGTCACCAGCGTCAGCGCCGCCGCCGCCCACAGGCAGCCGAGTCCGGTCGCCTTGATCCAGCCCTGCGCCGGCAGCGCGCCGGCGAGGATCAGCGCGCCGAAGGCGACGAGCTGCAGCGTCGTCTTCCATTTGGCGAGCTTCGACACCGGCAGCGACACCTGCAGTCCGGCGAGGAATTCGCGCAGCCCCGACACCGCGATCTCGCGCAGCAGGATGATCAGCGCGGCGATCAGATGCACGCCGGTGATCAGCGCGCGATCGTCGTGCCGCGTGCCGACCAGCATCAGGATCACCGCGGCGACCATGATCTTGTCGGCGATCGGATCGAGGAAGACGCCGAGCTTCGACACCGCGCCCTGCGCGCGCGCCAGATAGCCGTCGAAATAATCGGTGATGCCCATCAGGCAGTAGAGCGCGAAGGCGATGCCGAACCCCGCCTCCCAGCGCGGCCACCAGAGCAACGCGACGAGCAGCGGCACCGCGACGATCCGCGACAACGTCAGGAGGTTGGGCAAGGTCAGCATCGTCGCCCTCCTACTCCGCCGCGGCAGCGGGCGGAACCCCTGCGGAAAGCACTGTGCCGGATCGACGCGCTCGCCACGGGTAAACGGCTGCTTTTGTCCGCAGCCGGGCGCGCCTCGGTGAAGGCGCGGATCCGGGTCACTCGGAGGCGCGGAGGACGCAGAGGAGTTGCGGGTGCGGCGGCCGCATTCCTCACCTGCTGGCCCTGCGATGTCTCGTCGTGCACGGAAAGCCACCTCTCCGCCTTTCCGCATGAACCAAAGCCTTCGGCTTGACGGTTCCGCACGCGCGGTTTGTCGCAGTGCCGACGGACGGGATTTCGCCCGCAGCTTGGCTTCCCGCCTTTCCCCTGTCCGTTAGTCCTGGAGCTCGTCGAAGGGCGAGCTTCCTCGCACACCGCGCTCTTGAGGAAGCGTGTGCTTCGACAGGCTCAGCACGAACGGGATGTGGGTCGCATTCGGTTCCGGCGTGGCTCGCAGGGGACCGTGGACGAGAGTTCATGCGGAGGCGCGGAGACGCGGAGAGGTAGCGGGCAGCCTCAGCTTGCGCCGACCGGCCGTACGATCAGGCGCCGACGCTGCGCGCCCCCGCGTCCTCCGCGCCCCTGCGCGGATCGATGGCTCAGGCGTGCACCATCGTCCCCGCGCCCTCGGAGGTGAAGATCTCCAGCAGCATCGCATGCGGTACGCGACCGTCGAGGATCACCGCCGCGTCGACCCCGGCCCCGACCGCGGCGACGCAGGTCTCGACCTTGGGGATCATCCCGCCGGAGATCGTCCCGTCCGCCTGCAACGCCGCGATCTTCGCCGGATCGAGGTCGGTGAGCAATGTTTTGTCCTTGTCGAGCACCCCGGCGACGTCGGTCAGCAGGAAGAACCGCGCCGCGCCCAGCGCCCCGGCGATCGCGCCGGCCATCGTGTCGGCGTTGATGTTATAGGTCTGGCCGTCGCGGCCGCTGGCGATCGGCGCGATCACCGGGATGATGCCGCTCGCCGACAGCGTGTCGATGATCGTCCGGTCGACCGCGACCGGCTCGCCGACGAAGCCGAGATCGACGTGCCGCTCGATCCCCTGCAACGTGTCGGGCGTATCGCGCCCGACCTTGCGCGCGGTGACGAGATTGGCGTCCTTGCCCGAGATGCCGACCGCGCGGCCGCCCGCCTGGCCGATCCAGTTGACGATCTCCTTGTTGATCGAACCGGCGAGGACCATCTCCGCGATCCGTGCGGTTTCCGCGTCGGTGACGCGCAGCCCGTCGACGAAGCGCGATTCGACGCCGAGCCGCTTGAGCATCGCACCGATCTGCGGCCCGCCGCCATGCACCACCACCGGGTTGATGCCGACCGCCTTGAGCAGCACGACATCCTCGGCGAAGTCGCGCGCCAGCTCCGGATCGCCCATCGCATGGCCGCCATATTTCACCACGAAGGTCTTGCCCGCATAGCGCTGCAGATAGGGCAGCGCGTCGGTGAGCGTTTCGGCCTTGGCGAGCAGCGCGGCGGTGGCGATCGAGTCGGTCATCCGCGCGCCTTTAGCCGCGGATGGTCGCGCGGTGAAGGTGCTGTGGGGATAGACGCGCATTCATGACCGGGCGGCTAAAACGACTCCCCCGCCCCGCCCTCACCCATCGGTCGCTACGCGACCTCTCCCTCTCCCGACGGGAGAAGGAGGAGACGCCGAAGGCGGTGGGAGGGTGAGGGCAGGAGCGAAACGTTGAGGATTACCGCGCGCCCTCCAGCCCCGCCCCGACATCCGCCTGCGCGAGATAGCGCGGCGCCACCCGCGCCCGCGTCCGCTGCTCATAGGCATAGCCCGCGCCCAGCACCGTCGCATCGTCGCCCTTGGTGGCGATGAACGACAGTCCGACCGGCAGCCCCTTGGCGAGGCCCATCGGCACGGTGAGATTGGGATAGCCCGCCACCGCCGGCAGCTCCGACGAGGACGGCCCGTTATATTGGTCGCCGTGCACCGGATCGCTCAGCCATGCCTCGGCATAGGTCGGCTCGACCAGCACGCGCGCGCCGGCGCGGCGCAGCATGCCGTCGATCGCCTCGCTCGCCAGTCGCAGCGAGGTCGCGCGCGCCGCCTTGTACGCCGGATCGCCCAGCCCCTTGGTCTGCGCCGCCGCCTCGAACGTCTCCTGCGCGAAGAACGGCATCTCCTGCGCCGCCTGCGCGCGGTTGAAGGCGATCAGCTGGTCGAGCGTGCGCGCGGTCACCGCCGGCGGGGTGGTCGCCAGATAGGCGTCGAGATCCGCCTTGAGCTCGGTCTTGAGCACGGTGAACTCGGCCTCGCCGAGCGCCTCGGTCTTGGGCGCCTCGACCGGCACCAGCACCGCGCCCGCCGCCTTGAGCACGGCGAGCGCGCGGTCGAACGACGCCGCCACCTCGGTCGACAGCCCCTCCGGGCGCAGCACCGCGACGCGCATCCCCGACAGCGCGCTCACCGACAGGCCGGCGGCATAATCACGCGCCACCGCGCCCGCCGTCGCCGGATCGGCCGGATCGGCGCCGACCATCGCCGAGAGCAGGATCGCCGCGTCGCGGACGCTGCGCGCCATCGGCCCCGGCGTATCCTGCGAATGGCTGATCGGCACGACGTGCGTGCGGCTGACCAGGCCGATCGACGGCTTCAGCCCGACCAGCCCGTTGATCGACGAGGGACAGACCACCGATCCGTCGGTCTCCGTGCCGACCGCCGCCGCGGCGAAGCTCGCCGCCACCGCCGCGCCCGATCCCGACGACGATCCGCAGGCCGTGCGATCGAGCGCATAGGGATTGCGCACCAGCCCGCCGACCGCGCTCCATCCGCTCATCGCATGGCTCGAACGGATGTTCGCCCACTCGCTGAGGTTGGTCTTGCCGAGGATCACCGCCCCCGCCGCGCGCAGCCGCGCCACCACCGGCGCGTCGCGGCGGGTGACATTGTCCTTGAGCGCGAGGCTGCCCGCGGTGGTCGGGATCGGATCGGCGGTCTCGATATTGTCCTTGATGAGCACCGGCACGCCGTGCAGCGGGCCACGGATGCGCCCGGCGCGGCGTTCCTCGTCGAGACGCTTGGCCTGCGCCAGCGCGTCGGGATTGAGCGCGATCACCGCATTGAGCCGCGGCCCCTTGCGATCGAGCGCGGCGATCCGGTCGAGATAGGCGCGCGTCACCGCGACGCTGGTCGTCTTGCCGGCGGTCATCATCGCCTGCACCTGGTCGAGCGGAACTTCCTCCACCCGCGGCCCCTTGGCGAGCGCCGGTGCCGCCGTCGCGGACAGTAAAACCGCTAGAAACATCAATCGCATGGAACCCCCCTGCCGTTTTGCGCGATGCTAGGGCGAAGACGGTGCGGCGCAAGCGCCCGCGTGCGGCGTGCCGCTATAAGAGGATGACGATGACCGATTTGCCGTGGCACGACTGATCCGCCCCCTCGCCGGGCTGCTGGTGCTGATCGTCGTGGTCGTCGGGCTCGGCGCGACGATCGTGCCACGCTTCCTCGATCGCCTCTATTATCGTGGGCCGCCGACCGACCATTTCGACGGCGCGCGCTTCGTCAACCCGGATCGCGACAGCCCCGCGCCGACGCTGCCCGGCGGCCGTGCCGGCTTCTTCTGGCGGCAGCTGACCGGCAGCGATGGCCGCCCCCGCTGGCCGGCGCAGGTCGCGGTGACGCCGGCGCGCCCCGCCGCGCGCGTCGACGGCGACCGGATGGTGGTGACCTGGATCGGCCATGCCACCGTGCTGATCCAGACGCAGGGGCTCAACATCCTCACCGACCCGATCTACGCCGACCGCGCCGGGCCGCTCGGCTTCGGTCCGCGCCGCGTCGCCGCGCCGGGGGTGCGGCTCGCCGACCTGCCGCGGATCGACCTGATCCTCGTCAGCCACGATCATTACGACCATCTCGACCTCGCCGCGCTCGGCGCATTGTGGCGGCGCGACCATCCGGCGATCGTCACCAGCCTCGGCAACGACAGCGTCATCGGTCAGGCGGGGGCGCGTGCGCTCGGGCTCGACTGGGGCGGCAGCGCGACGATCGACGCCACCGGCCTGCACGACACCAGCCGCGATCCGCGCTGCGACCCCGACGGCTGGTGCCCGGGCGACCGCGCCCGCGTCTTCGTCACGCGCAACCATCATTGGGGCAGCCGCTGGTTCAGCGACCGCAACCGCGCGCTCTGGTCGAGCTTCGTCGTCCGCCTGCCGCGCGGCGGCAATCTGTTCTTCGCGGGCGACACCGGCTTCGGCGACGGCCTGTGGCCGGCCGAGGCGGCGGCCTATGGCCCGATCCGCTTCGCGATGATCCCGATCGGCGCCTTCCGCTTCCAGCCCGGCCAGATGGCCTCGGGCAGCCACATCGGCCCCGCCGAGGCGGCGCTGATCCACCAGCGGCTCGGCGCGGCGCGCTCGCTGCCGATCCACTGGGGGACGTTCCGCCTGTCCTACGAAGGCTATGACACGCCGCCGCGGATGCTGGCGGCGGCGATGCGCTGCTCGGGCGGCGACGGCTTCGCCGCCCAGCCGATCGGCGTGCCGTTCGAGGTGCCGGTCTATGCGCCGCCGGCGCGCGGCACGCCGATGACCGCGCCCGAGATGATGCGCTGCCTCGACACGCCCGCGGTGAGGGCGTTACGGTAAGAAGGGTCTTGGGGCAGCGCGGCCCCTCCTTCGTCATCCCGGCGAAAGCCGGGATCCATGGATACGGAACCTTCGGAGAGGGCGCGCATCGCCCGGACGTGCCGCGTCCATGGATCCCGGCTTTCGCCGGGATGACGAGAAAGAGAGGCGTCAGTGCCCTGGCACCCTCACCCGCGCCCTCCCCTGGAAGGGGCGAATCACCTCAATCGACGAACGCCCGCTCGATCACATAGGTCCCGGCCTTGGCGTTCGAGCCCTCCTCGAACCCCAGCCCGTCGAGCATCGCCGCCGTCTCGCGGATCATCGCCATCGAGCCGCACAGCATGATCCGGTCGGTCTCGGGATCAAGCTTCTTGGCCCCCTGTACCGGATCGCCGAACAGCGCCGCGCTTTCGATCAGGTCGCCGATCCGCCCGGTGGTGCGGAACGGTTCGCGCGTCACCGTCGGCACATAGTGGAATTGCGTCGCCGCCTCGTCCGACACCAGCGGATCGTCGGCCAGCCGCGCCTGCAGTTCGTCGTGATAGGCAAGGTCGCTGACCTGCCGCACCGAATGGACCAGGATCACCTGATCGAACATGCTGTAGACGTCGGGATCGCGCGCCAGGCTGAGGAACGGCGCAAGACCGGTGCCGGTCGAGAAGAAGAACAGGCGCTTGCCGCCGATCAGCGCGTCGGTGACGAGCGTGCCCGTCGGCTTCTTGCCCATATAGACCTCGTCGCCCGGCTGGATCAGCTGGAGCTTGGAGGTGAGCGGCCCGTCCTCGACCTTGATCGACAGGAATTCCAGCTCCTCGGCATAATGCGGGCTGGCGATCGAATAGGCGCGCATGATCGGCTTCGCGCCCTCGCCCCCATCCTCCGGCCAAGCGCCGGGCAGGCCGATCATCACGAACTCGCCCGAGCGGAAGCGGAAGCTCGCCGGCCGCTCGACCGCGAAGCTGAACAGCCGGTCGTTCCAATGGCGCACCCACAGCACCTTGACGTTGGCGAACGCCTTGGTCTCGGGCAGGGTAACGGGCGAGCGGACATCGGTCATGCGGATCGGGCTTCGGGCAGTTTGCGAAGGGATCGCATTATGAACCCGCGCCGCCCGGGTCAACCAAAGCAAAGCTTGGGCTTGCCCCGGCTGGTCATTGCCGCCGCGCGACCGCTTCCCCATATATGTTCCCGATATGGCCATCCAGATCCGCACCAGCCTCGCCGAGCCGGAGACCGGCGAAAGCTTCGTCCCGCATCGTCCGTCGCGCCCAGAAAAGGCCGAAGGCAGCCGCCCGTTCAAGCTGGTCAGCGACTATTCGCCGTCGGGCGACCAGCCGACGGCGATCGCCGAGCTCACCGCCACCGCGCGCGCCGGCGAGAAGGATCAGGTGCTGCTCGGCGTCACCGGCTCGGGCAAGACCTTCACCATGGCCAAGGTCATCGAGGAATTGCAGCGCCCCGCGCTGATCCTCGCCCCCAACAAGATCCTCGCCGCGCAGCTCTATGGCGAGTTCAAGAGCTTCTTCCCGGAGAATGCGGTCGAGTATTTCGTCAGTTACTACGATTATTATCAGCCCGAGGCCTATGTGCCGCGCTCGGACACCTATATCGAGAAGGAATCGTCGACCAACGAGTCGATCGACCGGATGCGCCACTCGGCAACGCGGTCGCTGCTCGAGCGCGACGACGTCATCATCGTCGCCTCGGTGTCGTGCCTGTACGGCATCGGCTCGGTCGAGACCTATTCGGCGATGATCTTCGATCTCAAGAAGGGCACCACCGTCGACCAGCGTGAGATCGTCCGCAAGCTCGTCGCGCTCCAGTACAAGCGCAACGACGCCGCGTTCGCGCGCGGCAATTTCCGCGTGAAGGGCGACACGCTGGAAATCTTCCCCTCGCATTACGAGGACAGCGCCTGGCGGATCAGCTTCTTCGGCGACGATATCGAGGACATCATCGAATTCGACCCGCTCACCGGCAAGAAGGTGGCGAGCCTCAACAGCGTCCGCGTCTATGCCAACAGCCATTACGTCACGCCGGGACCGACGCTCAAACAGGCGGGCGACGCGATCAAGCACGAGCTGGCCGAACGGCTCAAGGAGCTGGTCGCGGAAGGCAAGCTGCTCGAGGCGCAGCGGCTCGAACAGCGCACCAATTTCGACCTCGAGATGATCGCCGCCACCGGATCGTGCGCGGGCATCGAGAATTACAGCCGCTTCCTCACCGGCCGCCTGCCGGGTGAGCCGCCCCCCACCTTGTTCGAATATCTGCCCGAGAATGCCGTCCTCTTCGTCGACGAGAGCCACCAGACCGTGCCGCAGATCGGCGCGATGGCGCGCGGCGACCATCGTCGCAAGATCACGCTCGCCGAATATGGCTTTCGCCTGCCCTCGTGCATCGACAACCGGCCGCTGCGCTTCAACGAATGGGATGCGATGCGCCCGCAGACGGTCAGCGTCTCGGCGACGCCGGGCAATTGGGAGATGGAGCAGACCGGCGGCGTCTTCGCCGAACAGGTCATCCGCCCGACCGGGCTGATCGATCCGCCGGTCGAGATCAAGCCGGTCGAGGAACAGGTGCAGGACCTGATCCAGGAATGCCACAAGACGACCGCCGCCGGCTATCGCACCCTGGTGACGACGCTGACCAAGCGCATGTCCGAGGATCTGACCGAATATATGCACGAGGCGGGGATCAAGGTCCGCTACATGCATTCCGACGTCGAGACGCTGGAGCGTATCGAGCTGATCCGCGACCTCCGGCTCGGCGTCTATGACGTGCTGATCGGCATCAACCTGCTGCGCGAGGGGCTGGACATTCCCGAATGCGGGCTGGTCGCGATCCTCGACGCCGACAAGGAAGGCTTCCTGCGCTCCGAGACGTCGCTGATCCAGACGATCGGCCGCGCGGCGCGCAACGTCGACGGCCGCGTCATCCTCTACGCCGACCGGATCACCGGCAGCATGGAGCGCGCGATGAACGAGACCGCGCGCCGCCGCGAGAAGCAGGAGGCGTACAACCTCGAACATGGCATCACGCCGACGACGATCCGCCGCAACATCGGCGACATCATCGCGCACGTCAGCCAGGGCGATCAGGTTACCGTGCCGATCGACGAGGACCGCCCGCACATGGTCGGCCACAATCTGCGCGCCTATATCGAGGATCTCGAGAAGCGGATGCGCAAGGCGGCGAGCGACCTCGAATTCGAGGAGGCCGGACGCCTGCGCGACGAGATCCGCCAGCTCGAGAACGAGGAGCTCGGCCTCCCCGCCGCCGAGCAGAAGGCGCCGATCATGGGCCGCTCGAACGAGGGCAAGCCCGGCACGCGCAAGACGCGCTACGGCAAGGAGCAGAAGATGCGGATGGGGGGACGGCGCGGGCGGTAGGGCCTCTATTATGGTGGCATGCGGGATGACGGCGACCTGACCGTGACAACTGCGGACATCGGCGAGCGGGATCGATCCGGCCGATGATCCGCAGCTTTGCCGATGCGAAAACGGAACGCATATGGAATCGCGACAGAAGTCGCTTGCTTCCGCCGGACATCCAGCAGCGGGCGATGCGGCGGTTGACGCTGCTCGACTCTGCACAAAGCCTGGAAGAACTGGCTCATATCAAGGGCAACCGGCTGCACGCTTTACAGGGTGATCGTGCCGGCCAGCATGCGATTGCCATCAACATGCAGTGGCGGGTATGCTTTCTATGGAAGGACGGAGACGCATATGACGTCGAAATCGCCGATTACCACTGAAGCCGACTGGCTGGACAATGAGCACGCCGGCGACCTGCTGCTCAGCGAGTTCCTCGAGCCTGAGAATCTGAGCGTCGCCCAGCTTGCGGAAGCGATCGATATCGATCCCGACCGTATCCACGCGGTCATCGATGGACGCCGGTCGGTCGATGCCGAAACCGATCTCCGCCTCGCACGATATTTCGGCCTGTCCGAGGGGTTCTTCCTGCGCCTGCAAGATCGCTATGCGATCGTCGCGGCCAAGCGCGCCTTGGCGGGTGCGCTCGACCGGATCGTCCCTCGCCCCGCTTAACCGACGCTGAGATTGGCGCTGTTCACCCCGTAATAGCTCGCCACCCGATCGGCATAGGCCTGATCGAACACCGGTGCGTTGTTCGCCCAGCTCGGCCCGCCCTCCAGCATCCGCCGGTCGATCGTCACGACATAGAGGTCGCGGACCGGATCGAACTGGAGCAGCTCGAACGGCAGCGGGTAGAAGCTCTTGCCCATGCCGAGGAAGCCGCCGAGGCTGAGCACCGCGTGCGTGGAACGCCCCGACCCCTTGTGCACCATCAGCGCATAGACCGACCCGACCTGATCGCCGTCGCGGCTTTCCACCTTCAGCGAATGGGCGACGTTCGCCTGGACGAGCAACTGGGTGGCGGTGGTGGTGGCGTCGGTCGACATCGGATGCTCCTTGCTTGCCGCAGGTGAACCGACGTTCGGGCGCGGCGGTTCCACGCACGCGCGGGTTGAGGCCGCGGCGCCCTTCCCGCATAAGCCTTGGCGATGCGTATTGTCCTTGCCGCCGCCCTGGCGCTCGCCGCCGCCGCCTGCGTCCCGCAGCCGGTGCCGCCGCCCGCCCCCGCGCCGTCGCCGGTCGCCGCGCTTCCCGCGCCGCCGGTCAGCGCGCCGCCGCCGCGTGGCAACGACTGGCGCGACTGGCCGCTCACCCCCGGCGACTGGACCTGGGCGCGCGACGCGCGCGGCAGCATCGCGCGATTCGGCGTGCCGGGCGGTGCGATCCGCCTCGCCCTGCGCTGCGACGCCGCGCAGCGCCGCATCCTGCTGTCGGTCGAGGGCGCGACGGCGACGACGCTCACCGTCCGCACCACCAGCGTCACCCGCGCCGTGCCGGTGCAACCCGCCGGCGGCAATCCGCCCGCGCTACAGGCGGCGCTCGCCGCCGACGACGGCCTGCTCGATGCGATGGGCTTCAGCCGCGGCCGTTTCGTCATCGAGCATCGCGGCGGCGCGACGTTGGTCGTGCCGGCCTGGGCGGAGATCGAGCGGGTGACGGAGGATTGCCGCGGCTGAGCCGGCGGCAGAGCGGCGAAGCCTCGCGGAATTCGTCCTGCATTACAAGACTTGTTTGCGCCCCCGGTTGTGCGCACATAGGCGTCGTGGCCGGTACCGGTCACATGGCTATCAACAAGCGAAAGGAGGTGATCCGATGTCTCATGGTTCAGCAGTGAGTTCGGTTCGGTTCGTTCGGGGGACTGGCTTCTGACATCCGTTCGAATCGTGTCCGGGGGGTATCCTCCCCCAATCAACGGCACGACGAGGATGACGGGAGTTTCATGGTTTCCCGGGCTGGAGCTCTCCGGCCGCTGACCATGTTTGGGGGGTGTCGTGTTGCCGGGAGGCGCACGGCACCCTCTTCTCATTTTGACGCCGCCCTCTTCCGGTCGTCGCCGCGGCGGCCTAGTCTCCGCCGCACGCGGAGGGATGATGATGGCGAAGCGGATCTGGGCTGTTCTGTTCGGGGTCGTCGCAGTGGCGATGATCGTCTGGTGGGTCGGCCGGCGTCAGGCGATCCCCGTCACGCCGCCGCCGGCGGACACCGGCGTTCGGGTCGTCCGCGTCGGGCCGCCGCCCCAGCCGTCGCAGCCGCAGCCGTTGCCCACCCGCATGCCGCATGCCGCGCCGGCGCCGCTCGCCGTCCCACCCAATCCCGGCGCGGGCGACGATCCGGTCGCGCAGCTGATCCCGCCCGCCGGGTCCGATCCCGCGCAGCTCCACGCCCGCTTCCGCGCCGAGCCGCGCGATCCCGCCTGGGCCGCGCGCAACGAGGCCGGGCTGAGTAACGCGCTCGCCGACGTGCCGCAGATCGGCGGCGGCAATGCGCTGGCGGTCCGCTGCGCGACCAGCCTGTGCGAGGTGAGCGGCACCATGACCCCCGGCCTGCCCGAGGCCGACGGCAATCGCACGATGCAGGCGTTGCAGGGCGACGCCCTGTCACGCCGCGCCGCGACGCTCGGCCTCGACGGGCGCATGACGAGTTTCGGGTCGTCGAACGGCCGCCCGACCTTCCTGCTCATCTACACGCGCAAATAGAGCGCAGCCTCCTAGAGGAACGCCTTGGCGCGCTTGAGGACGAGGTTGCAGAGCTGGGTCTTGACCTGCCCGCGCAGCCCTTCGAGGGAAAGCGCATCACCGTCGGGGGTTTCGAGCCGCCCGGCCTGACCCGCGGCATAGCCCGGCGTACGCTGCACGTCGCGCTGCCCGGTGAGCCGGCCGAGCACGCTTGCCGCACCGCCCGCGCCGGTCGCCCCGCTGCCGAGCAGCCGGTTCTTGAGGCAATAGCCGAGCAGCCCCGCCGCATTGCCCGCGCCGATCGACCCGATCTGCGGCAGGCCGCCGCCGCCGAGCAGCCCGCCCGCCTGCCCGAGCAATCCGGCGAGCGGCGACTGCTGCATATCCCCCTGGCCGAGCAGCCCGGCGAGCGGCGACGCCTGCCCGACCGGATCACGCTCCTGCGCGGCGGTACGCGCCCGATCGGCGCTCTGCGCCTCCGCCAGCGTCGGCGTGAGGATCAGCGCGGCGGCAAGGATCGTCTTCATCACTCGGTCTCCCGGTACCATCATCGCAACACCCGTGTCCGTCACACCGGCGAAAGCAACCGCTCGCGCGCGATCTTCTCGCGCCACACGAGCGGCGCGAGCTGGTGGACGTTCTGCCCCTCGCTGTCGACGGCGACGGTGACCGGGAAATCCTGCACCTCGAATTCGTAGATCGCTTCCATGCCGAGGTCCGCGAAGCCGACCACCTTCGATCCCTTGATCGCGCGCGCGACCAGATAGGCCGCGCCGCCGACCGCCATCAGATAGGCGCTCCGGGCGTCGGCGATCGCCTGCGTCGCCGCCGGCCCACGCTCGGCCTTGCCGACCATCGCCAGCAGCCCCTGGTCGAGCATCATCCGCGTGAACTTGTCCATCCGCGTCGCCGTCGTCGGCCCCGCCGGCCCGACCACTTCCTCGCCGACCGGATCGACCGGCCCGACGTAATAGATCACCCGCCCGCGGAAATCGACCGGCAGCGGCTCGCCCTTCGCCAGCATGTCGGCGATCCGCTTGTGTGCGGCGTCGCGCCCGGTCAGCATCTTGCCGTTGAGCAGCAGCCGGTCGCCATGCTTCCACTGCGCCACCACCTCGGGCGTCAGCGTGTCGAGGTCGACGCGGATCGCCGCGCTGTCCGGCTGCCAGTCGACCTGCGGCCAGTCGCTGAGCTTGGGCGCCTCGAGATACGACGGACCGCTGCCGTCGAGCGTGAAATGCGCGTGCCGCGTCGCGGCGCAATTGGGGATCATCGCCACCGGCTTGGAGGCGGCATGCGTCGGCCAGTCGAGGATCTTGACGTCGAGGATCGTCGACAGCCCGCCCAGCCCCTGCGCGCCGATGCCGAGCGCATTGACCTTGTCCATCAGCTCGATGCGCAACGCCTCGATGTCGTTCTTCGGCCCACGCGCGCGCAGCTGCCCCATGTCGATCGCGCCCATCAGCGACTGTTTGGCGAGCAGCATCGCCTTTTCCGCGGTGCCGCCGATGCCGATGCCGAGCATCCCCGGCGGGCACCAGCCCGCGCCCATCTGCGGAATCATCTCCAGCACCCAGTCGACGATACTGTCGCTCGGGTTCATCATCTTGAACTTGGACTTGTTCTCCGACCCGCCGCCCTTGGCCGCGACATCGACCGAGACGGTCGCGCCCGGCACCATTTCGACATGCAGCACCGACGGCGTATTGTCGCGCGTGTTGCGCCGGGTGAACGCCGGATCGGCGAGGATCGAGGCCCGCAGCTTGTTCTCGGGGTGGAGATAGGCGCGGCGTACCCCCTCATCGACCACCTCCTGCAACGACCGGTCGCCGTCGAGCCGGCAGTCCTGCCCCCATTTGACGAACACCGTGACGATGCCGGTATCCTGGCAGATCGGGCGGTGCCCCTCGGCGCACATCCGGCTGTTGGTCAGGATCTGCGCGATCGCATCCTTCGCCGCCGGGCTCTGCTCCGCCTGATAGGCCTCGCCGAGCGCGCGGATGTAATCCATCGGGTGATAGTAACTGATGAATTGCAGCGCATCGGCGACGCTGTCGATCAGGTCGGTGGCGCGGATGATGGTGGTCACGGGCGGGCTCCTTCGCGCCCGCCTTTAAAGCCGCGCGACCGATGCGCCAAGCGCGGGGTGGCCGCGGGTCGCCGCCGAAGCGGTGGGTGATGCGTTGCCAAAGGAGCGAAAGGCGCAACCAAAGCCGTTTTTCCGCACGCCCTTTCCGACAGGCGCTCCACATGCGCTCCATCTGCCGGAGCACCAGTATTCCCGCGCAGGTGTACAGTTTCGGGAGACTGGTTGGACCGGGAAGGTGTAGAACGGGGCATCGTCTGGCTGAGGAGTCGAGGATGCTGATCGCCCTGCACCGCAATGCGGTGACCACCCCGCGGCAGCGGGCGTATATCCGCACCAGTCCGCTCAGCGTGGCGGCGCTCGCCCGGGAGCTGGGAGTGAGCGAGACCACCATCCGGCGCTGGCGCAACCGCAGCGATGGTGCCGACCGCAGCTCGCGGCCGCACCGGCTCGCCACCAGCCTGTCGGCCGAGGAGGAGGAGGTCGCCGTCGAGTTGCGCTGCCGGCTCGACCTCTCGCTCGACGATGCGCTGGCGGTGCTGCACCGCTGCGTGCGGCCCGACATCTCGCGTTCGGCGCTCTACCGGCTGTGGCGACGGCGGGGCATCGCCGCGCCGCCCCCGCCCGACACGGCGCAGGCGCGCGCGGCCGCGCGCTTCGAGCCGGCGCCGTTCGGCTATGTCCATGTCGACCTCAAGCACCTGACCCGGCTGGAGAAGCGACCCGCTTACGTGTTCGTCGCGATCGAGCGGGCGACGCGCTTTGCGCATATCGACATCCTCGCCGATCGCAGCGCCGCCACCGTCGCTGCCGCGTTGACCCGCTTCCTCGCCGCCTTCGGCCAGCCGGTGCACACCATACTCACCGACAATGGGTCCGAGTTCACCGATCGCTTCGGCGGCGCCTTCTACACCAGCCGCCAGACCGGCACCGGCCGCCACGCCTTCGACCGGGTCTGCGCCGCGCACGGCATCATCCACAAGCTCACCAGACCCTACCACCCGCAGACCAACGGCATGGTCGAGCGCTTCAACCGCCGCATCGGCGAGGCCCTCGCCAGCCGTGCCGCCACCGGCGCGAATGCCGGCCGCAACCGCTTCACCTCGCACGACGAGCGCAACGCCTTCCTCTACGACGTCGTCGCGCGCTACAACCGAACGCGACTGCAATGCCTCGGCTACACCGCTCCTGCTGAACAGCTTGCCAACCTCACGAAACAGTACACGCAGGCGAGACCTCTGCGAAAGTAGCAACCTGACCTGCTCACGTACCACCCCGGACGGGTTCCTTGGTCCACCGGGCCGCGAACTTTGGGACTTAGACCCCTGCGGAACCGCGGATGCCGGAACACAGCCGGCATGACGAAGGGCGGTTGGCGAACGCCGCGACCGGCGCATGCCACCGCCCGACCACGAGCCTTGCGGCAACAACCTCCACGGCTCCGCGAGCCAGGAGATTCGCCCGCCGCTGCCATGCGCCGGCGCTGGACCACCCCGCCGCTTTGGATCAATCGGCACCCGGAAGCACATTGAGAAGCAAAGCTTTCTCAACCATCAGCCACTAGCATCGCGGGCATGGACCCTTCCGATAGCGTTCCCGTGCCGATGCTGCGCCTGTTCGGGCTCGGCGGCATGCCGTCCGATGACGAGGCGCTGATGCATGCCGCGCATCTCGGCCATGTCCGCGCGATCTGGCCGCTGGCGCTCGCCGCGCAGGCGGTCGCCGCGGCGATGCTGGTCGGCGCGGCGCTCGCCGGCAACGGCGGCGGCGCGGCGCCGGTCGGGATCATCGTCGCGGCGGCGGTGCTGCTGCTCGCCGGCGGCGTCGTGCAGGCGACGCTCGCCGCGCGGGTGCCGCGGGGCTGGCCGCCGCACGTCCGCACCGGCACGATCGTCGCCGCCGCGGTGCCGGTCGGCGGCGCATCGCTGTGGCTGCTGTGGGGCGCGGCGCAGCTGCCGGCGGGCGCCGTCGCGATCGGCTGCGCGGTCGCGATCAGCGGCGCGATCGGGCTGACGGTGACCGCGGTCTATCCGGTGCGCATCGCCGCGCCGGCCCTCGCCGCCGGCATGGTCGCGCTGCTGCCGATCGCCACCGCCACGGTACTGCCGGCGCTGGTCGCGCTCGCCACGCTCGCCGCGCTGCTCGTCGCGGCGCAGCGTCTCGCCCGGCTCGACGGCGCCGCGGTCGAGCGCCATGTCTCCGCCGCCCGCGAAGGCAGCCATGCGGTCAAGATGATCGCCGAATTCGAGGGCCATGGCACCGGCTGGTTCTGGGAAGCCGATCGTCAGGGCCGCATCACCTATCTGTCCGCCAAGGTCGCGGCACTGCTCGCGCCGCGCTATCGCGATCCGGTCGGCTGCCTGCTCAGCGACGTCTTCCGCATGGACAGCGCCGCGCCGGGCACCGAGCGCACGCTCGCCTTCCATCTCTCCTCGCGCACCTCCTTCGCCGATTACACCGTCTGCGCCGCGGGCGACGATGCGCAGGAGCCGGACCGCTGGTGGTCGATCTCCGGCCGCCCGGTGATCGACGATCTCGGCCGCTTCCAGGGCTTCATCGGCTCGGGCAGCGACCTGACCGAGAAGCGCAAGTCGGATGCGGAGATCCAGCGCCTCGCGCTGTTCGACGGCCTCACCGGCCTCGCCAACCGCCAGCGCATGCGCCAGAGCCTCGACAAGACGCTGCAACCGCAGGGCGGCGTGCTGCGCCCCGCCGCGCTGTTCCTGATGGACCTCGACCGGTTCAAGGCGGTCAACGACACGCTCGGCCATCAGGCGGGCGACGCGCTGCTCAAGCAGGTCGCGCAGCGGCTGCAACGCGGCGTCGGCGCGGTCGGGCTGGTCGGACGATTGGGCGGCGACGAATTCCAGGTGATCCTGCCCGGCGTCGACCGCCGCGATGCGCTGGCGACGCTCGCCAAGGAGCTGATCGCCTCGCTGTCGCAGCCCTATTTCATCGCCGGCGCGACGGTGACGATCGGCTGTTCGATCGGCATCGCGATCGCGCCGCAGCATGGCGACGATGCCGAGGCGCTTGTCCGCAACGCCGATCTCGCGCTCTATGCCGCCAAGGCGGACGGGCGCGGCGTCCACCGTTTCTATTCGGAAGAGATGCTGTCGGGCGCGCGCAGCCGCAAGGCGCTCGAGGACGATATGCGCGCCGCGCTCGCCGACGGCGGCTTCCAACTTCATTATCAGCCGGTGGTGTCGACAGCCGCCGAGCAGATCACCGGATACGAGGCGCTGCTGCGCTGGCAGCATCCGGTGCGCGGCAATATCTCGCCCGCCGATTTCATCCCGGTGGCGGAGGAATGCGGGCTGATCGAGGCGCTCGGCGAATGGGTGTTGCGCACCGCCTGCAACGCGGCGGCGCAGTGGCCGCGCGACGTGCGCGTCGCGGTCAACGTCTCGCCGATCCAGTTCGCCAATCCCGCCTTCCCGGTGATCGTCACCTCGGCGCTGGCGCGCAGCGGCCTGCCCGCGCACCGGCTCGAGCTGGAGATCACCGAAGGCGTGTTCCTCGACGAATCGGGGTCGACCGATGCGATGTTCAAGGCGCTCAAGGGCATCGGCGTGCGCCTCGCGCTCGACGATTTCGGCACCGGCTATTCCAGCCTCGGCTATCTGCGCACCGCGCCGTTCGACAAGATCAAGATCGACCAGAGCTTCGTCCGCGGCGCGGCGCAGCCCGGCAACCGCAATGCCGCGATCATCCGCGCGATCGTCACGCTCGCCGACACGCTCGGCATGGAGACGACCGCGGAAGGCGTCGAGATCCAGGACGAGATCGAGCTGATCCGCTCGCTCGGCTGCAGCCATATCCAGGGCTATGTCTACGGCCGCGGCATCGCCGATGCCGATGTCGTCGTCCAGCTCGGCGGCAGCGCGCAGGCCGCGCCGGTCGGCCACAAGGTCAGCCGCGCACCGCGCACCAAGATGCTGCGCTCGGCCCGGCTCGCGCTCGGCGGGCGCGAGGGCGACGTGCGGATCCGCAACATCTCGGCGAGCGGCGCGATGATCGACGGCGTCGCGATGGAGAATGCGGTCGGGCTCGACGTGCTGATCGAGCTCGCCGAGGAACTGATCGTCGCCGGTCGCATCGCCTGGGCGCAGGACGGCAAGGCCGGGCTGCAATTCGCCGAGGGGATCAACCTCGACCGCCTGCAAGCCACCCCGCCCCGCCACCACCGCCGCGCGGTGTGAGCGCCGCGGCTCGGCGCGCCGCGTCGCCGCCAAAACCGACATGACTCCAACCAGATTCGCCCGGTTAAAAATTTTCACGAGGCGATCTTTCCCTTGCGATTTCCGTAACCCGCAAAAGTCCGCGCGTCGCGGCGCGTTCGCTGCTAGGGCGATCCGGCGCGGCGGCGGAACCGCCGGCCTCCCACCGCATTACCCTCTTGCTTGCCGTTGCGGTTTGCCACAACGTGTAGCGGTCAAGTTCGGGGGACGACCCAACTACTGGTAGAGAACACTGGCGACACCCATATCGGGTAGCGCCAAGGGACTGGTCGCGTCAGCGCGATGTGCTCTTTTTGTTCTCCTCTTGGGGCGTCTTGGTGGTAGCATCCAATTGCGCCGCCGATTCGAACACTTAGAGAACGAAGGACCGGGTGCGATGGATTTCAGGGATACGCAGGGTGAGGCCATGACCAGCGACACGATCGAAGCGCCCGTCCGCGATGCGGACGCCAGTGACACGACCACCACCGCCGCCCCCGCGGCCGAGACCGGCACCGGCAGCCGGACGGTGCGCGCGCGCCCCTATCCGGTCGAGGTCGACCATAGCCGCGACGCGCTGCTGACCGATTTCGGCAAGGAGACGCTCAACGACCGCTATCTGCTGCCGGGTGAGGGCTATCAGGACCTGTTCGTCCGCGTCGCCTCGGCCTATGCCGACGACGCCGGCCATGCGCAGCGGCTGTACGACTACATCTCAAAACTGTGGTTCATGCCGGCGACGCCGGTGCTGTCGAACGGCGGCACCGGGCGCGGCCTGCCGATCAGCTGCTATCTCAATTCGGTGCCCGACAGCCTCAACGGCATCGTCGACACCTGGAACGAGAATGTCTGGCTCGCCAGCCGTGGCGGCGGCATCGGCACCTATTGGGGCAACGTCCGCGGCATCGGCGAACCGGTCGGCCTCAACGGCAAGACCAGCGGCATCATCCCCTTCGTCCGCGTGATGGATTCGCTGACCCTCGCGATCAGCCAGGGCTCGCTGCGCCGCGGCTCGGCCGCCTGCTATCTCGACATCAGCCACCCGGAGATCGAGGAGTTCCTCGAGATCCGCAAGCCGAGCGGCGACTTCAACCGCAAGGCGCTCAACCTCCACCACGGCGTGCTGCTCACCGATGCCTTCATGGAGGCGGTGCGCGACGGCGCCGAATGGAACCTGCTCAGCCCCAAGGACCAGACCGTCCGCGCCACCGTCGACGCGCGCTCGCTGTTCCAGAAGCTGGTCGAGACCCGCCTGCAGACCGGCGAGCCGTACATCGTCTTCGCTGATCACGTGAACCGCACGATGCCCAAGCATCACCGCGAGCTCGGCCTCAAGGTGTCGACCTCCAACCTCTGCTCCGAGATCACGCTGCCGACCGGCAAGGACCATCTCGGCAACGACCGGACCGCGGTCTGCTGCCTGTCGTCGCTCAACCTCGAGACGTGGGACCAGTGGAAGGACGACAAGGTCTTCATCGAGGACGTGATGCGCTTCCTCGACAACGTGCTGCAGGATTACATCGACCGCCACGAGCCGGGCATGGAGCGCGCCGCCTATTCGGCCGGCCGCGAACGGTCGGTCGGGCTCGGCGTGATGGGCTTCCACTCCTTCCTCCAGGCGCGCGGCCTGCCGTTCGAAGGGGCAATGGCGAAGAGCTGGAACCTGCGCATCTTCAAGCACATCAACGCGCAGGTGAACGAAGCGTCGATGCAGCTCGCGATCGAGCGCGGCCCCTGCCCCGACGCCGCCGACGTCGGCGTGATGGAGCGGTTCAGCTGCAAGATGGCGATCGCGCCGACCGCGTCGATCAGCATCATCTGCGGCGGCACCTCGGCCTGCATCGAGCCGATCCCCGCCAATATCTACACGCACAAGACGCTGTCGGGCAGCTTCTCGGTCAAGAACCCCTATCTCGAAAAGCTGCTCATCGAGAAGTCGAAGAACAGCGAGGCGGTGTGGAACTCGATTCTCGAACACGGCGGCTCGGTCCAGCATCTCGACTTCCTCAGCCAGGACGAGAAGGACTGCTACAAGACCAGCTTCGAGATCGACCAGCGCTGGCTGCTCGAACTTGCCGGCGATCGCACGCCGTACATCGACCAGGCGCAGTCGCTTAACCTGTTCATCCCGGCGGACGTCGAGAAGTGGGATCTGCTGATGCTCCACTTCCGCGCCTGGGAGCTGGGCATCAAGTCGCTCTACTATCTGCGCTCCAAGTCGGTGCAGCGGGCCGGCTTCGCCGGCAGCGGCGGTGTCGAGGCGGACAATACCATCGCCGCACCGACCTTCGAGATCGGCGAGACGACCGATTATGATGAATGTCTGGCGTGCCAGTGAGGTGACGAGGTTGGCGCTCTTCGACTAGCGCGACCACAGGCGGGTATATCGCATGACGCTTCCCCCTCACCCTTCCGCGCCTTCGGCGCTCCCTCCCTCTCCCACAAGGGGAGAGGGAACGGAGGCCCAAGCTCCCTCTCCCCTTGTGGGAGAGGGAAGGGGCCCGCGGCCGCAGGCCGTGGGAAGGGTGAGGGGGAATGCACAAGGCCCGACCAAACGCCAGCAACTCCCTGCCCTCACCGTCACCCGATCACGCAAGCTCCGCAAGGAGATGGGCGAACCGGAGTTGCGGCTATGGCAGGCCCTGCGCGAAACCTTCCCGAACCTGCGCTTCCGCCGCCAAGTCCCTTTCGGCCCCTATCACGCCGACTTCACCGCTCATGCCGCGCGCCTGATCATCGAAGTCGACGGTGACGAGCACGCCCTCAAGATCAAGCAAGACGCCGCCCGTACCCGCTTCCTCCAGACCGAAGGCTACCACGTGATCCGCTTCACCAATGCCGATGTTATGGAAGCCATCGACGGCGTCGTGCAGACGATCGCGGCGATCGTCGCGGACATGAAAAAGGGCCGCCCGTAATGGACGGCCCCCTCGCCCTCCCACGGCCTGCGGCCGCGGGTCCCTCCGGCATCGGGTCGGCCACGCTCCCAGCGTGGCCTAGACAGCGCGGCGCGCTGTCTACCCGATGCTCCCACAAGGGGAGAGGGACGGACGGATCACTCCGCCTCTTCGAACATGTCGACGGCGTTGGCGGCGGTCGCCGACAGGCGCACCGTATCGCCTTCGATCTCGGCGACGAGGCCGGCCGGCAGGTAGTGGTGCTTGCCGCCCTGCCCGTCCTCGGTGCTCGGCGAATCGTTCTTGGTGAGCTTGATCCGCTCGCCCTCGACGTGATCGACGGTGCCGACATGGACGCCGTCGGCGCCGATGACCGTCATATGCTCCTTGATGTTGCTGTGATCGTGCATGACATTGCTCCTGCAAGGGGTTCGGCGGTCCAACGAGCCGATGCCGATTTGGATGCATCGCACCGCACGGGCCGGAGCCTGCCCTGATGCCGCTCGAAAGCCTCATCATGTTCGCGGTCGCCGCGGTGTTCGGCCTCGCCGGCGCGTGGATGCTGTTCGAACTGCGCCGCCCGCAGGGGCCGGCGCGGGTCTATGTCTACCGGATGGCGGGGATCATGGCGGTCAGCCTCGCCGTCGTCCTCGCCTTTTCGGCGCATGCGATGTGGCAATGGGCCACGCCATGAGCCCCCCTTTCCCCCATTTTCCGGAGTAACCCCATGTCCCTTCTCGAAGCCCGCAAGCAGTACAAGCCGTTCGAATACCCCTGGGCGTTCGAATTCTGGAAGCGTCAGCAGCAGCTCCACTGGCTGCCCGAAGAGGTGCCGCTCGGCGAGGATTGCCGCGACTGGGCGCAGAAGCTGACCGATCACGAGCGCAACCTGCTCACCCAGATCTTCCGCTTCTTCACCCAGGCGGACGTCGAGGTGCAGGATTGCTATCACGAGAAATACGGCCGCGTGTTCAAGCCGACCGAGGTCAAGATGATGCTGACCGCGTTCAGCAATATGGAGACGGTGCATATCGCCGCCTACAGCCATCTGCTCGACACGATCGGCATGCCCGAGAGCGAGTACGGCGCCTTCCTCGAATATGCCGAGATGAAGGAGAAGCATGATTACATGCAGAACTTCGGCGTCGACAGCGACGAGGACATCGCCCGCACGCTCGCCATGTTCGGCGGCTTCACCGAAGGCGTGCAGCTGTTCGCCAGCTTCGCGATGCTGATGAACTTCCCGCGCTTCAACAAGATGAAGGGCATGGGGCAGATCGTCACCTGGTCGATCCGCGATGAATCGCTGCATTGCGAGGGCATCATCAAGATGTTCCACACCTTCTGCGCCGAGCGCCAGTGCCTGACCAAGGCGGTGAAGGACGATATCGCCGACGTCTGTCAGACGACGATCCGGCTCGAGGACAATTTCATCGACCTCGCGTTCGAGATGGGCCCGGTCAACGGCATGACGCCCAAGGAGATCAAGAAGTACATCCGCTACATCGCCGACTGGCGGATGGGGCAGCTCGGCCTCAAGCCGATCTACATGATCGACGAACACCCGCTGCCGTGGCTCGCGCCGATGCTCAACGGCGTGGAGCATGCCAATTTCTTCGAACAGCGCGCGACCGAATATTCCAAGGCCGCAACCAAGGGCCAGTGGAACGACGTCTGGGATTCGTTCGACAAGCGCCAGAAGGCCAAGCTCGGCCGCCCGGCGAACGAGGATGCGGGCGAGGCGAGCGGCGATATGTTCGCGCAGGCTGGCGTCGCGGCGGAGTAAGGCCGTCACGATGTGGTGGATCGGACACTGGTCCACCACATCAACCATGCCGGCGCGGCCGTGCTACGGTGCCAAAGGATAGCGCCGCCGCGTGTGCAGGATCGTCAGCACGTCGACCTCGCTCTCAGATGCCAGCGCATAGACGATCAGATACGGCAATCCGACGACCGAGAACTCCCGCGTCCCGGCCACTTGGCCGACCCGCCCGAGCAACGGAAACGACCCGAACATCATCGCTGTCTGGATAACGCGGCTGACCGTGCGGTCGGCCGCGGACTCGTTATGCTCGCTGATCCAGTCGCGGATGGCGATCAGATCGTCCCGCGCCTGCGGCGTGAACCTAACGTTCAAGCGTCAGATCACGCCATATCTGGTCGACCGGGATCATCGCCGCGCGGTCACGCGACTGCGCGAGACCGCGTTCGATCTTCGCCCGCTTCCATGCCGCATAGCCCGGCTCGGCCGGTGTCTCGCTCACGGCGTCGTCATGGTTCGGGTGAGTCGCCATGGGTGGGAAGATACGCCGGCGCGTCGATCAGGCAAGAGCAGCACCCTTCCGGCAAAGGGAAACCGGCAATCCGTACTGGCGAGCGGCGGATGTCGACCGGCCGTGCCTACCCATCCTCCACGACAAGAGAATGGGCACGCGACAGACCGCACCTCACTCCACCAACGCCTCATTCCCCGCAAACCCCAGCCGCGTGATCCCCGCCCGCTTCACCTCGGCCAGCACCTGATCGAAGCGGTCGTAGCGCGCGTCCGGATCGGTCCTCATCACCAGCAGCGCCGCCCGATCCGCGTCGAGCGCCTTGAACCGCGCGGGCATCGCCGCATCGCTCAGCGCGGCACCGTCCAGCGTCACCGTACCGTCGCGCGCCAGCACCAGCGGATGCGTCACCGTCTCGCTCGGCGGCGCATAGCCCTGCGGCAGGTCGATCGGCACCTTGTGGAGCACGGTTGGCAGCGTCAGGATCATCATCACCAGCAGCACCAGCATGACGTCGATCAGCGGCGTGATGTTGAGGTCGGACAACGGCTGGTCGAAAGCCGGTGCGGCGGGAGCAAAGGCACGCTTGCGTGGCATCGATGGTCTCCTCGTGATGTGACATCATGTCATCACGATTGCCGAGCGTCGTCAAGCCCGCCGCGCTTAACCCTGTTGCGCAACCCGGCGGCAAGGCCGCGCCGCTATTGCGATGCTCATGCTCCCCTCCCCCCGCATCTTCCGCAGCCGCTGGGCGGCGCTGCTCTGGGCGGGCGGGATCATCTGGGCGGCGGTCGACTATGCCGGCTCGGCGCCGGACCATCAGGGCAACGACAGCGCCGTCACCGACGCGGCGGGCGATCCCGCCAATGCCGCCGACCTCCAGGCGGTCGCCAATCTGATCGGCGAGTGAGTCGCGCCCGCCCGGTCGCGCCGGCCTCGCCGACCCTGCCGCCAAGTCACGGAACGGGCACCCTCTTCCGACCACTAGCAACAACCTCTGTCCTACACGCCCGAACCTACGCTAGCCTGCGCAAACCGGCTCCCATGCCGGCGGCGGCTCTTTCTCAATCGCTCAGGATTCGAAACGATGGCAGGGAATCGTTTCCGTTAAGGTGTCCATCTTGTCCATGTTCGGCGTCCAACCGCCTGACATGCCACGACAGGCCTATTTCGGCCCGCTCAGCGCCCGCGCCGCGTCGGGGCGTGGAAGTCGGCGGGCTTGTCGGCGATCCAGCGGGCGAAGCGCGCGATCCCCGGATGCGCGGCGAGCGCGGCGGGATCGGCATAGGTCCGCGCCAGCTCGGCATTGGGGATCAGCGCATGCACGGTGCGGTGGCAGATCGGATGGACCGCGGCGGTGACGCGGCCGCCTTCGGACTTGGGGACGAGATGGTGCCATTCCACCTTGGCCCCGAGCGGCCGGCCGCAGATCGGGCACGGCGGCGGCGGCGTCTCGCGCGCGGCGCGTGCCGCCGCCTCCGCCAGCCCTGCCTTGCGCTTCACCCGTCCGACCATGGCCTTGATATAGGGTCCGAACCGTCGACGACGAGGCGGCGGATACGAAAAGGGCGGGCCTGCCGTAGCAGACCCGCCCCCGTCTCACTCGTGTGCGTTGCGCTTAGAAGTGCGCGACGACACCCGCCATCGGGCGGAAGCTGTGCGCGTCGTCGAAGGTCGAAACCTCCATACGCAGGCGCAGGCCCGAATTGCCGGTCAGGCCACCGAGACCGATGTCCTTCGGGCCGACCTCGGCGCCGATGCCATAGACGGTCGCGTGATAGTCGCGGTTCAGGTCGCCGACGACGCCCGGCGCGAAATTGTGGAAGTTGTTCCAGCGATAGCCGACCTTGCCGTAGAACAGGCCGCTGTCACCGGCGCGGAAGCCCGCGCGGCCATAGGCGCCATACTGCCAGTCGATGTCACCCGACACGCCCTTGGCGACCGCACCTTCGGCGCCGACGAACACCGGGCCGAGCGGCACGTTGAAGCCGACGATGCCCTCGATCAGCGCGCCGTCGAGGTTATAGCCCTTGGGCTGCGCGGGAATGCCGGCGACGGTCTGGCGGTCGAACTGCTCCCAGCCGCCCATCACAGCGACATACGGCTCGATGCCGAAGGCGCGCGTGCCGTCCGGAGCCTTGGGCGCGGTGTCGACCTGCGCGTCGGTGGCGACGGTGGTGTCGGTCGTGCCGGTGGTCGACATGTCCTGCGCGAAGGCGGGGACGGCGACGGACGCTGCCGCAACGGCGGCCGCGAGGGCGAGCTTACGCATATGTGATTACCTTTATTGCCTCAACTCGGGCGACGACACCGCAGCGTCGATCAGCCCAGGTCCGTTCAAACCGCGCTTTCGGACCTTTGTTGCAATGCGAAGTCGCTTTTCCCGGGAACGTTCCGCGATGTGGCTTTCCGATCACACTTCCTTGCCAAGCGATGAACGAAATCCGCCCAAATCGTGGCGCGACCGTGGCAAAACACTGCGGCCGAGCGGCCACAGCGGCGTGCCTCAGGGACGCACAGGGGAAAGGGCAAGGATGCTGCACTAGCGTTGCGCGGCACGAACCTCGGGTCGGGAGGGCGCTCCGGCGGCGGTGGGCAGGCGCGGTCTATGGCCTGACGCGGCGGCATAATTGTCGATGTCCGACTGGCCGCGGGAGGCGGCGGCCGCGACATCGACCGTACGCGTCGATCGCTGGGCGGCACGGTCCGAACAGGCGGCGAGCAGCGCGCACGCCAGAAGGAAGAGCAGGATACGCATCACTCGTCCGATGGTCTGCCGCCCGGCCCCGCACCGCCGCCTACCCGCGGCGGCGCAAGGCCGGGTGGATCATCTCAGGCTCAGGGCCGCAGCGCGACGTCGTCGGCGTCGCTGGCGTCCTCGGACGTCGTATCGCTGTCGAAATCGTCCTGGGCGTCATCCTCGTCGATGTCCGCCTCGTCCATCGTCACAGTCGGGTCGCTCTCGCCGACCTCCTGCGAATCCATGTCGAGCTCGTCGATCGATTCCTCTTCCTCGTCGTCGTCGCCGATGTCGGGGTTGAGGTCGGTCAGCACCAGCCCGTCGCTGGGGCCGTTGCGCGTCGCCTCGAGGATCTCGGCGCGCTGGCTCTCGTCATAGCCTTCCTCGTCATAGCCGTCGTCGCCCGACCCGTGGCTCGTGACCTGATGTCCGCCCATCACAACCTCCTCGTGTTACCGGGTGCGAACGGCGGGGCGCGCGCCCGGTTCCGTCCACACCGCCGGACGCAAGGATCAGACGGGGCGGAACAATCGCCCGCGCTCGGTCGCCGCGACGATGCCGAGCGAGACGAGACCGCAGATCAGGAAGCCCCCGGCGAGCGGCGCGGTGGTGCCGTCGAACGCCTGGCCGATCACCACGCCGATCACCGCGCCGAGGGTGATGCTGGCAAAGCCCTGCACGCTGGACGCGGTGCCGGCGATGGCACCCATATTCTCCATCGCCATCGACGAGAAATTGGAGGTGGCGAGGCCGAAACAGCCCATCGTCAGCGCCTGGAGGATGACGAAGCCGACCAGCGTCTCATAGCCCAGCACGGCGAGGGCGAGGTGGATCGCGCTCAGCACCACCAGCAGCGCCAGCGCGCTGTGGCTGATCAGCCGCGTGCCGAGCCGCATCACCAGCCGCGCGTTGGTCAGGTTCGCCGCCGCCATCAGCGTCGCCGTCACCGCGAACATCACCGCGAGCAGCCGCGGCTGCCGGAAGGTGTCGAACATGATCTGCTGGACGGAATTGAGATAGCCGTAGAGCGCGCCGAGCAGCGCGGTCGAGGCGAGCGCATAGCCGAGCGACATCCGGTCGCCGAGCGTCTGCCGCCATCCCGCGGCGACGCGGCCCAGCGACAGCGGCAGTTGTGCCTCGACCCGCAGCGTCTCGGGCATGCGCAGGAAGAACCAGGTCCAGATCAGGGCGCTGAGCCCCGCCACCGTCCAGAAGATGCCGCGCCAATTGGCGAACAGCAGCACCGTCTGGCCGAAGGCGGGGGCGAGCACGGGAACGATCATGAACACCATGAACGCGATCGACATCACCCGCGCCATCGGCCGGCCGTGATAGCAGTCGCGCACCATCGCCACCGTCGCGACGCGCGTCGCCGCGACCATCGCGCCGCCGAACACGCGCGCGGCGAGCAGCAGCGGGAAGCTCGCCGCCATCGCGCAGGCGATATTGGCGAGGACATAACCGCCGATCGCGGCGAGCAGCACCGTCCGCCGCCCGTAACGGTCGGCGAGCGGCCCATGTGCGATCTGCGCGATGCCGAAACCGAAGACGAAGGCGGTGACGATGAACTGGCGCTGGTTCTCGGTCCCGATGCCGAGCGTGACGCCGATCGCCGGCAGCGCGGGCAGCATCGAATCGATGCCGAGCGCGGCGAGCGACATCAGCGCCGCGACCAGCGCGACGAATTCGGCGAAACCGATCGGCGCGCCGGCGGGCTCCACCGCCGCGGCGGGGGCACCGGCGGTCGCCGGCGCGGGAGTGTGCGAGGAGCGGGTCACGGGGCGCCCTCCTACCGGGAAGCGATCGGCTCCGGAACCCTTGATCGCATGCGCCTACCGGCCTAGCGTATTGCCGACGCAATACACGAGGTTGCCATGATCCGCCTGTCGCTCTGTGCCCTGTCCGCCTTGTCGCTCGCCGCCTGCGATCGCGGTCCGGGCACGTCGGTGACGATCAACGCCGATGGCGGCAATGTGCTCGGCGCGGTCGATGGCGCGACCGGGCAGGTCAAGATCGCGGTGCCGGGCTTCTCGGGCCAGCTCAAGCTGCCCAAGGTGCAACTCAAGGCCGACAATTTCGATCTCAACGGCGTCCACCTCTATCCGGGTTCGACGATCGACGCGGTCGACGTCGCCGGCGGCAGGAACGACGACGGCGGCCTGCGCGTCCGCTTCACCAGCCCTGCCAGCCCCGATCAGGTGCGCGGCTGGTTCACCGAGCGGCTCGCCAAGGCGGGCTTCACCGTCCATCCGGACGGCCAGGGCCTGACCGGCACCACCGAAGAGAAGCAGCCCTTCCACCTCGACCTCGCCGGTGACGGCAGCAACGCCAGGGGCACGATCACCGTCGGCGGATAAGGCTCCGCGCGCCCGCCTATCCCGCCGCGACCTCGCGCGCGGCGGCGAGCACCGCCGCCGCATGGCCGGGCACGCGCACCTTGCGCCACGCCCGCACCAGCCGACCGTCATGCCCGAACAGGAAGGTGGCGCGCTCGATCCCCATATAGGTGCGGCCATAAAGCTGCTTCTCGCCCCACACGCCGAAGGCGTCGCAGGCGCTGCCGTCCTCGTCGCTCGCCAGCGTCACGGTGAGGCCGTGCTTGGCGGTAAAGGCGGCATGTTTGGCGGGCGGGTCCTTGCTGATCCCGATCACCGTCACCCCCGCCGCGGCGAAATCCGCCGCAAGCGCGGAGAAATCCTGCGCCTCGCGGGTACAGCCGCTGGTATCGTCCTTGGGGTAGAAATAGAATACCGCCGGGCTGGGTACCGCGGCGAGCGGCATCGCGCTGCCGTCGGCGGCGGTCACCGTCACCGCAGGTATCGTTGCGCCTTCATCCATCCGAGCCTCCCGTCGCCTGCGTCCAGGCCGCCGCCACGTCCTGCCGCGTCATCGCCAGCGCTTCAAGCACCGCCGGCCAATCGGCGAGTCGCAAGGCGCGCGCAATCAGCGCCTGCGTCGCCGGCGACGGCTCGGCGGCATCGGGCGCGACCAGCCGCAGCACCACGAGCAGCCGCGTCAGCTGATCGTTCGCCACCGCTAGCGCCGCGGGCAGCAGGCCCGATGCGACCAGCGCGCCGATCGCCCGCCCGAGGTGCGGATCGAAGCCGGTACGATGGCGCAACTGCGTCAGGTGAACGGTGAATTCGAGATCGACCAGTCCGCCGGGCAGCAATTTGGCGTCGAGCGGCCCGGTCGGCGGCTTGTGCCGGGCCATCTCGGCGCGCATCGCCACCGCCTCGCCGGTCAGGTCCCGCGCCGGCCGCTCGCCCGCCAGCACCGCGTCGATCACCGCGGCGGCGGCCGCCCGCGCCTCGGCCGAGCCGAACACCGGCCGCGCCCGCGTCAGCGCCATATGCTCCCAGGTCCAGGCATCCTCGCGCTGATAGCGGGCGAAGGACTCGAGCGAGACGACCAGCGGCCCCTGCGTCCCCGACGGGCGCAGCCGCGTGTCGACCGGGTAGAGCGGCCCCGCCGCGGTCGCCACCGACAGTGCCGCGGTGATCCGCTGCGCGAGGCGATTATAATAGAGCGTCGCGCCGAGCGGCTTGGCGCCGTCCGATTCCGCGCGAAAGTCCCCGGTGAACAGATAGACGAGGTCGAGGTCGCTGGCATGGGTCAGCGCCGCGCCGCCGAGCCGTCCGAAGGCGAGGATCAGCAGCTCGCTGCCCGGCACCCGGCCATGGCTGCGCGCGAATTCGGCGATCGTCGCCTCGGCGAGCACCGCGATCGCCGCCTCGGCGAGCCGCGCATAGCCCGCCGCCGCGTCGAGCGGATTGGCCGCGCCCGCCACCACCTGCGCGCCGAGCGCGAACCGTTTCTCCCCGACGCTGCGGCGGACGTGGTCGAGCAGCGCCTGATAGTCGCCGCCTTCGCCGCGCCGCATCTCCGCCGCCAGCGCCTCGACCGGGCCGAGCGGCTCGAACGCGCCGGGATCGATCAGCCAGTCGATCAGCTCCGGGCGCACGCCGAGCGCATCGGCGAGCGGCGCGGCATGGCTGAGGATCGTCGCGAGCAGCACCGCCAGCCCGGGCCGCGCCTCGAGCAGCCGCAGGATATTGATCGCGCTGGTCAGGCGTTCGAGCAGCCCGTCGAGCCGCCGCAACGCCGCACTCGGATCGGGCGCGTCGGCGAAGGCGGGCATCAGCGCCGGCAGCACCGCCTCCAGCGCGTCGCGCGCCGCCGGGCTGCGCAGCGCCGGATAGCGGCCGGCACGCCAGCGCGCGATCAGCGTCGCCGCACCGGCGCCATCGGGAAAGCCCGCCTGCTCCAGCCGCGCGGCGAGCGCCTGCGGCTCGTGCGGGAAGTCGCCGCCGCGACCGTCATCGAGCGCGTCGTAGATCTGGCCGGCGCGCGCGACCGGCTCCCGCAACAGCGCGATCAGCGCCGCCCCGTCCGCAAGGCCGTGCAAGCGCGCCACCCCGTCGAGCGCCGCGCCGCCCGGCAGCACATGCGTCTGGCGATCGTCGATCATCTGGACACGATGCTCGATCGTCCGCAGCAGCGTATAGGATCGGCTCAGCGCCGCCGCCTCGTCCGTACCGATCCACCCCGCCTCCGCCAGCCGCGCCAGCGCGTCGCGCGTCGCGGGTGCGCGCAGGGCCGGATCGCGCCCGCCGTGGATCAGCTGATGGATCTGCGCGAAGAATTCCGCCTCGCGGATGCCGCCGCGGCCGCGCTTGAGGTCATAGCCCGCGCCGAACGCCTGGCCGCTCGCATAATGATCGCGGATGCGGCGGGAGAGGTCGCGGATCTCGCCGATCGCGCCGAAATCGAGCCCGCGCCGCCACACGAACGGCCGGATCGCATCGAGGAAATAGCCGCCGAGGGCGCGATCGCCGGCCGCGGCGCGGGCGCGGATGAACGCCGCCCGCTCCCAGGTCAGCGCCTGCGATTCGTAATAGCCGATCGCGCCGTCGACCGGCAGCGCGATCGGCGTCGCCTCGGGCGAGGGGCGCAGCCGCAGGTCGACGCGCAGCACATAGCCGTCGCCGTCGCGTGCCTGGAGCAGTTCGACGACGCGCTTGGCGATCCGCACCGCCGCTTCCTCCGGCTCCTCGCGCGCGCGGCGCGGCAACGTGCGCGGGTCGAAGATCAGGATGGGATCGATGTCCGACGAATAATTGAGCTCGCGGCTGCCCTGCTTGCCGAGCGCGATCGCCGCAAAGCCGCGCGGTGCCTCCCCCGGCGTGCGCTCGGCGATCGCCGCGGTGATCGCCCGGTCGAGCGCGCGATCGGCGAAGTCGCTGAGGCCCTGCGTCACCGCGGTCAGATCATAGACGCCGGCGAGATCGCCGATCGCGATCGCCAGCGCCAGCGCGCGCCGGTCGAGCCGCAACTGGCGGGCGATCGGCATATCCGGAGTCGCGGCGGTGTAGGCGAGGTCGAACATGCCGGCGGCGAGCCGCTCGGCGAGCACCGGCTCGCGATCCAGCAGCAATGCGAGGAACGGCGCATGCGCGCGGGCGCGATCGATCGCGGCGGAGACGGGCGTCGGCATCGCGGATATCCTTTATTGCAGTCGGCAACGTTTCCGCCACAGGATCGTTCTCCGGTCTATGCACATGGCTACGCAAACAACAGGACGCGCGCGCAACGGCGATTATGTCGTCCGTTTGCCACGCCCGGCCGATCCGCTCGGCCATGCTCTGCGCGGCGTCTTCGGTGAAACGCCAATGCCCGACGATCTCAAGACGTTGCTGGAGCGCCTCGACCGCGTCACGCACTGAGCGCGTTCCGGACAGGCGCGATCAGGGGCTGGCGATCGGAGCGGTGAGCAGCCGCCATCCGGTCGGCAGAAAGTCGGTCGACATATAGAAATAGAAGGCGCAGCTGCCGTCGGCGCGATAGCTGCCGCCCTTCAGAATTCCATAAGCGGTATCGCCGAGGAACACCGGGCTGCCGCTGTCGCCGCTCCTGCACACCGGCCCCGCCACCGTCGTCCAGGTCGGCAGGCAGGCGCCGCCGCACAGATCGCCCGCCGGCGCGAAGTCGGTCAGTTCGACCTCCGAACAGCTATAGCCGGTGCGCTCGCCGCGGTGGCAGACGATGTCGCCGGCGCGCGTACCGGCACGGCTGCGCGCATCGCCAACCGGCCGGCTGACGGTGCGTGCGCTGTCGGCATAGAATAAAGGCGCGAGCGGCACCGCGCTCGCGTTGATCTGCACGTCCTGATGGCCCCAGCCCCATTGCCCGACGAAGGGCAGGTCCTGTTCGATCCCGGCGGCATCGCGGGCGCGCAGCGCGTCGGGGCAATGCGCCGCGGTGGCGATGCCGGTACGCGTGCCGTCGGTGACGACGAAGCCGGCGGTGCACAGATAGCGATGACTGTCCCCCGGCACCTGCCCGACGACACGCGTCCCGCCCTGGATGCCGCCCATGTCGAGCGCCGGCTGGTCGACGACGCGCAGCCGCACCGGCACCTGCGTCAAGGCCGCGAGCCGCGCGGCAAGCGGCTCGGCGCCCTCCCGCGCGACGTCGCGCGTCGAAACCACCGCGACCAGCTCGCCGCTGCGCTGGTCGATGCCGAGGCCGGGCGGCGACAGCAGGCTGGCGCGGATCGCTGCCTGATAGGCACCGATTGCCTGGACCAGCCCGGTGTGCGTCGCCGCCGCGCCGGTGCTGAAGCTGATCCGCACCGGCGTGCCGTTCAGGTCGATGATCCGTTCGGGCTCCGCCGCCGTACCGGTCAGCGTCACGACGATGGAGAATTCAGGCCGATGGACGAGCGCGATCCCGGTCAGCCGCGCGGCGAATTCGTCGGCGATCGCGTCGGTCACCGGCGCGCTCGCCACCTGCAACCGCAACTGCCGCTCCGCCTCGTCGACCGGCAGCCCGAGCCGGTCGGCGACCGCCGCGGCATCCTGCGCGATCGCGGCGTCGAGCGACTCGACCGGCGCGACCACGGGCGGCGGCGCGACCAACGTCTGCGCCGCGAGCGGCGAACCCGCCGCCAGTCCCGCCGCTCCGATGATCATGCCCAGCCAGCGCCCCACGCCGCCCTTGTAGCGCAGACGGCTGGCCGGTCGATGAACGAACTACAAGGCGATCCGCAGCGTGCCGAGCACCGAGCGCGGCGCGCCCGGCATGTTGAGCAGCGCCGACGTACCATGTCCGGCGACGGTATAATGGACGTTGCCGAGATTATAGGCGTTGAGCTGCCAGCGCAGCGGCCCCGTCGCCACCCACAGCAGCCCGTCGACGGTGACATAATGCGGCAGCACCGTCGTGTTGAGCGGATCAGCCCAGCGGTCGCCGACATAATTGATTCCGCCGCCCAGCCCGAAGCGCCCGGCGAAGCTCTTGCTGAGGAAGCCGTTGGCGGCATGGCGCGGCGCGATCGTCGCACCCTTGCCGACGAAATCGGGGCGCGACGAGGCGGTGATCCGGGCATCGAGATAGGCATAGCCGGCGACCGCCTGGAACCCCGCGGGCAGCGTCATCTGCGCCGACAGTTCGACGCCACGCGTCCGCTGCGTGCCCGCCGCGACCAGCCGCGTCGGGTCGAGCGGATCGGTGCCCTTGATCCCGGTGCGGCGCAGCAGGAACCCCGCCGCCTGCACGTTGAGCGCGCCGCCGAGCAGCGTATATTTGCCGCCGACCTCCTTGTTGCTGGTCTGCTCGGGCGCGATGTCGGCATTGCTCGCGGTCAGTGCGAAGGTCTCGGCGGACGGCTGGAAGCTGCGGCTCCACGACAGATAATAGGATTGCGTCGCGTCGGGTTGCAGCACGATCCCGGCCCGCGGGCTCCACGCGATATCGGTGCGGACCAGCCGCGCCGCGACCGGCAGCCGCTGGTCGGTCGCCTGCCGGAAGCGATCGCGGCGGACGCCGACCAGCGCCTTGATGCCATGGCCGAAGTCGGCGAAATCCTGCACGTAGACGCCGCCGGTGTCGAACACGCTCGCGGTCGCCGTCGCGATCCGCGTGAAGCGGGCGGGATCGAGTACCGGCAGCACCGGCTTGAACAGCGACGTCACCGCCACCTTGACCTGCGCGAACGTATCCGCCCGCTTCGTCTGCCGGGACAGCTCGACGCCGTAGAGCAGCACGTGATCGACCCCGGCGATCCGGCCGCGCCACGTCAGCTCCGCCTGATCGGACCAGCCCTCCTCGTCGCGATTGAGCCGGCCGTGCTGCAAGGTCACCGTCCGCGCGACCGGATCGATCGCCGCGGGAAGCGTGCTGTTGCGCCACAGCCGGTAATCATAGTGGCGGAAGCCGTTGCGGAAGCGCAGTGCTTCGGACAGGCGGTGCGTCAGCTCGACGGTCTGCGAATAGACCTTGCTCGTCGTCGTATCCACGTCGCGCGCATTGGCGGCCCCATAATAGGTCGACCGCGGCACGTCGATCGGCCGCCCGCCGAGCGCCGGAATGCCGAGGTCCATCAGCCGGTGATCGTGCAGCGCGTCGGCTTCGAGCAGCAGCGTCGTCCGTCGCCCCTGGCCGATCAGCAGCGACGGCGCGATCGCGGAACGGCGCAGCAATTGCTGGTCGCGGAAGCTGTCGTCATCCTCGTGCGCGCCGGTGATGCGAAAGCCGACGCCGCTGCGCGCGTCGAAACGGCCGACGTCCCATTCGGCACGCCGCGCGGCGTACGATCCCGCAGTCAGCGCCGCGGCGGTGACATTGCTGTCGGGCCGCTTGAGCACGCGGTTGATCAGCCCGCCCGACGATCCGCGCCCGAACAGCACCGCCGCCGGCCCCTTGACCACCTCGACCCGTTCGACGTTGGACAGGTCGCGGTAATAAAGCGCATCGTCCCGGAAGCCGTTCACATATTGGTCGGCGATCGCCGAGAAGCCGCGGATCGTGACCTGGTCGCGCTGGCCGTCGCCCGCCGCGAAGCTGACCCCCGGCACGTTCTTCAGCGCATCCTGCACCGACAAAGCGCGCTGGTCGCGCAGCACCGCCGCGGTGACGGTCGCGATCGATTGCGGGAGGTCGCGCAGCGACACCGGGATCTTGGCGAGCCCGGTCTCGCTCGCCGTATAGCCCTGCGGCGAGGCGGTGACGAGGATCGTCTCGCCGGGTTCGTCCTCCGGCGCGGTCTGTGCCGCGGCGGCGGATACCGCGCCATAGCCGACTGCGATGGCGATGCCGATCCGCATCGCCAGACTGGTGTCGATCAAAAGAGCCCCCTTTATTGATACTGTTTCGCATTAGTACCCATAAGGGGGCCCGTAAAGCCTGTCGTTTATGGACGCATCACGGCTGCCAATTGGGCCGGTAGCTGGGGTCGAGCCGCCGGTCGATGAAATAGGCCGCACTGATCAGCGCCAGGTGCGTCAGCGCCTGCGGGAAATTGCCGATCGGCTCACCGCGCAGGTCGAGCTCCTCGGAGAACAGCCCGAGCGGATTGGCATAAGCGATCCCCTTGGCGAGGATCAGCTGCGCCTCGTCGAGCCGCCCGGCGCGGGCGAGACATTCGGCATACCAGAAGGTGCAGGTGGTGAACGCCCCCTCCTGCCCGTCCAGCCCGTCGTCGCCGCGATAGCGGTAGACGAGCCCGTCGTCGCGCAACTGTGCGCCGATCGCGTCGAGCGTCGTCAGCCACACCGGATCGGTCGACGAGACGAAGCGCATCAACGGCATCATCAGCAACGCCGCATCCAGCTCGGTGCCGCCGCGGCTCTGCACGAAATAGCCGTGCTCGGGATGGCGGAAGTTGCTCCAGATATCCTCGACGATCGCATCGCGCGCCTCGCTCCACGCGACCAGCGGCGCCGACAGCGACCGTTTCTTCGCCAGCCGGATCGCCCGGTCGAGCGCCACCCAGCACATCAGCCGCGAATGGAGGAAATGCCGCGGCTCCGACCGCATCTCCCAGATGCCGGCATCGGGTTCCTGCCAATGCGCGATGACATAGTCGACGATGCCGCGGACGTGCTGCCAGCCGGCATGATCGATCGCCGCGCCATATTTGTTGGAGAGATAGACGCTGTCCATCAACTCGCCGAAGATATCGAGCTGGCTCTGCGCGTGCGCGCCATTGCCGATGCGGACCGGCCGGCTGCCGGCATAACCGGCGAGGTGCGGCAATTCGGTTTCGTCCTTCGCATGCGATCCGTCGATCGCATACATGATGCGGATCGGGTGATCCTGATCCGACGCCATCACCCGCTTGCCGGCCCATTGGCGGAAATGCTCGGCCTCGTCGATGAAGCCCAGCCGCATGAAGGCATAGACGGTGAACGACGCATCGCGGATCCAGGTCGCGCGATAATCCCAGTTGCGCCCGGCACCGACCGCCTCGGGCAGGCCGAAGGTCGCCGCCGCGGCGATCGAGCCGTGCCGGTCCGAGGTGAGCAGCTTGAGCGCCAATGCCGAGCGCAGCACCGCCTCGCGCCAGCGCCCGCGATAGTCCGTGCGGCTCAGCCAGTGCTGCCACGCCTTGGTCGTTTCGGTGATGTCGCCCGAAACGCCGGCATCATCGGGGCGGCGCAATGCGTCGTCGCCGAGCACGAACCAGGCGGTCTCGCCCTCGCCGAGCGTGAATTCCGCCACCGCTTCGCCCGGCGCCGCCTGCACCGGCACCGATCCGTACAGACGCATCGTCAGCGCCCTTCCGGCGAAGCGGACGCCGCCGTCCACCGCCGCCGCCTCCGGCACCTCGCGCGCATAATCGAAGCGCGGACGACAGCGCGCGGTGAAGCGCACCGTGCCGCGGGTCACGGTGATCTGGCGGATCAGGCAGCGTCGGTCGAGGCCCGCATCGCCGCAGATGTCGGGATGCGGCATCAGGTCGAGGATCTCGACGCTCGCCGCGCTCGCCATCCACCGCGTCGTCAGCACGTTGGTGTCGGGGACGTAGATCTGCAGCACCCGCGCGTCGTCGAGCGCCGGCACGATCTCGAACGCGCCGCCCTGCTCGGCGTCGAGCAGTTCGGCGAACACGCTCGGGCTGTCGAGCGACGGCCAGCACAAATAGTCGATCGTGCCGTCCGCCGCGACCAGCGCCGCGGTCTCCATGTCGCCGATGATGCCGTGATCGCCGATCCGCCGTCGCGGCGTCACCGCCGCCTGCGCCCGCACCTGCGCTTCCGCCTCCGCGGCGGCGTCGCGCTCAGCCATTGTCGCGGAATTCGGGATAGAGCGACATGCCGCCGTCGACGAACAGGGTCGTGCCGGTGACGTAATCCGCCTCGTCCGATGCGAGCCACACCGCCGCGCGTGCGACATCCTCCGGCTCGCCGATCCGGCCATAGGGGATCAGCCGCAGCAGCTTTTCGAGCGCTTCGGGCGTCTCCCACGCCTCCTGATTGATGGGTGTGCGGATCGCGCCGGGGGCGATGGCATTGACGCGGATCCGGTCCGGCGCGACCTCCTGCGCCAGCGTCCGCGTCAGCATCCGCACGCCGCCCTTCGCCGCGGCATAATTGACGTGCCCCGCCCAGGGGATCAGCTCGTGCACCGAGCTCATCGCGATGATCGTGCCGGCGCTGCGCGACGGCCGCGCGGATTCGGGCTGGCTGCGGAAGCGGCGCACCGCCTCGCGCGCGCACAGGAACTGTCCGGTCAGATTGATGTCGATCACCGTATTCCAGTCGTCGAGCGACAGATCGGCGACCGGCGCATCCTTCTGCACGCCCGAATTGGAGACGAGCACGTCGATCCGGCCGAAGGCGTCGGCGGCGGCGTCGAACAAGCGCCCGACCTCCTGCTCCTGCGACACGTCCGCCTGCACCGCGATCGCGCGTCCGCCCCGCTCGCCGATCCGTTCGGCGAGGCTGTTGGCGCTGTCCTCGTCCGACCGATAGTTGATGACGACCGCCGCGCCTGCCCCGGCGAGCCCCTCGGCGACGGCGAGGCCGATTCCCGAACTGGCGCCGGTAATGATGGCGGTATGACCTGCGAGCGCAGACAAAAGCTTTTCTCCCAACGGCTTCGAGCATCCCTGAACGGTCGAGCGCGTCAGGGGATGCGTGTCAGCCGGCCGGATCGCCGTAGAACAGCCCGCGCCCGTCGGTGCCGACATAGACGCGGCCGGCGCGGCGCGGGTCACCGGCGATGACGCGATAGCGCCCGCCCCAGCGATGCGCATCGTCGTCGATCCGGCTCCATGCTCCCCCGGCATCGTTCGCGCGCCAGATGCCGCGCACCCCGCCGCGGCTGCCGATCACATAGACCGCGCCCTTGCCGATGCCGAACAGCTCGACCGCAAGATCGCCGTTCGCGGCGACGAAATGCCGGCCCCCGTCGCGGCTGTGGAACAGCGCCGTCCCGACCTGCAGCCACAATTCGCCCGCCGCGCCCGGCACGGCGACGAGCGCGCTTTGCGATTCGCGATTGCGCGGCGCCGCGGCGGACAGGTCGCGCGGCAGGCCCTGCGTCGCGACCGGCGCGAAGCTGGCGCCACCATCATGCGAGACGAGTAGCCGCCCCGCCGCGGCATCGACCGCGTAGAAGGTCGCCGCATCGACCTTGTCCGCCACCGCGCGCGTCCGCGGCGGCAGGCCGCGCACCGCTTGCCAGCTCCGCCCGCCGTCGCGCGTCCGCTGCGGCACGCGCGCGGCGACGATCATCGTCGCGCCGTCCGCGGAGACGGTGATCGCCGCCTCGCCATTGAGGTCGTCGCGCGCCGGCGGCTCTCCCTGCGGCGGCAGGCGCAGCGGCGTCCAGTGCCGCCCGCCATCCTCCGACCGGGCGAGGCTCGCGTCGCGCGGCCGGTCGAGATACAGGCTGCCGCTGCGCACGATGACGTTGGGCGCCCGACCGGCATAATCGAGCATGTTGGTGTTGGAGAGATAGGGATCGATAAAGCTCGGCTGCGGCGAACGGTCGAGATCGTCGTGGACGAAGCCGGCGAGGTCGCCGAAGCCCGAGACGACCGGCGCGCCGCCCGTCGGTGCGATCAGCGTGATCACCGCGGTCTGTTCGATGCCGCGCACCCACGGCGCCCAGTCGACCGGTCCGCGCGCCGGCACCCGCTGCGTCGCATAGACGGTCGCGCCGGTGGTATAGGCGATATGCCCGGCGTCGAAGGGATCGATGGCGAGGCCGGAGATCCAATGGCCGAAATCGGCGCCCTTGCCCTCGTGCAGCAGGAAGGGCGTCGCCGAGACATCGCGGCGGCTGCGCTTGCCGACATCGTCCCACTGCGCGCCGTCGTCACGGCTCAGCCACAGCGAATCGCCCGCGCGATAGCGGTCGATCGTCGATACCGCGACGGTGCCCGGCGCGCTGCGCGCCACCGCGACGCCGAAGAACGCGCCCTCCGCCCCGGCGTCCCGCCAGTCGGGCGGCGTCACGTCGCGCCCCGTGCCGTCGGGATCGTAGCGCCACAGCGCGCCGGTCTTGACCTCGCTCGGACCGATGCCGCTGCCATAGCCGACCCACAGCACGCCGCGTGCGTCGATCACCCCCTTGGCGGCGAGCAGGCCCGGCGCCGCGACCGCGCGCCAATGCGCGCCGCCGTCGTCGGAGCGGTAGAGCGGCGCGACGCCCGGATCGGCGATCCCCGCCCAGATCCGCCGCGCGCCCAGCCTCGGATCGATCGCGACGAACGACACGCCGCCATGCGCCGTCCGGCGCGCCGGCCTGCCGAGCCCGGCATAGGGAAAGCCCGCCACCTTCGCCCAATGCCGCCCGGCATCGCGGCTCTGCCACAGACCGTCGTGCCGCGATCCGAACCACAAATGGTCATGATCGCGCGGATCGATCGCCAGCCGCTCGCCGAGCCCGCGGCCCGGCTCGTTGCCGCCCATCGCGAACGGCACCGGCGTCACCGTCCAGTGGCGGCCGCGATCGGCCGAACGCAGGATCGCCGCGGGCGCGCCGGCGTTCATCCCCGCCGCCATATAGACGACATCGGCATCGACCGGATCGGGCGCGATGCTCTCGATCCCCATATAGCTCGATTCGGCATTGTCGTCCTGCAACGGCAGCCAGCGTGCCGCCTGCGCATCCCAGCGATAGGCGCCGCCCATGTCGGTGCGCAGATAGGCGAGGCCGCGTTCGACCGGGCTGAACACGATGTTCGGCGCATAGCCGCCCGCCCCGACGGTGACGTTGGTCCAGCGATAGGCCGGGGTCGGCGCGGCGGCCGGCAAGGCGAGCGCGACCAGCAGCGCGCCGCCCGCCCTGACCCGCCGCGACCGGCGCATCAGCGCGACCGCTCGAGCGTCGCCAGCACCACGTCGTTGCTCTGCATCGCCAGCCGCAGCGTGTACGTCCCGTCGCGCCCGACCTGCACCGTCCGCGCCACCTCCGGCGTATCGGTGGTCAGCGCCTGCAACTCGGCGATCTGCGCCGGCGTCAGCGTCTTGGGCGATCCCATCGCGAGGTAGCGCGAATGCGCGTCGTTATGCTGATAGCCGGTGCGCCGCACCGCCAGCCGGTAGCGGCCGGGCGACAGATGCGTCAGCCGCAGCGTCGCCGGCGCGGCGGCGGTCGCCGGCAGCTGGCGGGTGAAGAACGGCCGGTTGCTCAGCACCTGCTTGGGCTGCTGCCAGTCCCACAGCAGCACCGCGGTCCGCCGCGCATCGGTCGTCGCCAGCGCCTGGCCGTCGGCAAGCGGGATCTCCGGCCCGGCGAGCGCGTGGAGGTATTTATACGCGAACCACGCCGGCTTGCGGATGCCCTCGCGGTTCATCAGCCCGAAGCCGCCGTGGAACGGGGTCGGCGGCGGCCCCGCCTCCTCGAACAGATCGCTGTAGGTCCAATAGCTCATCCCCTGCGCGATGCCGCGCGTCGCGCGCAGCTTGGTGAGGATGAAGGGCGCGCTGATATAGGAATCATGCACCGGATCGCGCGGATTGTAGCTCGCGCTCCATTCGGTGAAGAACAGCGGCAGGTCGGGAAAGGGCGAGGCGGCGATCTGCGACCGCACGCGGCGCACGTCGCCGACCACCGAATCGGGATTGGTCGACAACCGGTTGTCGTCCTCGCCCTTCTCGTCGAGGAAACCGCCGTCGACGCCATAGGTATGCGTCGAGACGAAATCGACCGGCACGTTCCGCGCCTTGGCATAAGCGAGCAGCTCGGGCACCCAGGCCGCGCCCGCGGTCGCCGGACCGCCGACGCGCAGGGCGGGATCGATCGCCTTGATCGTCCGCGCGCTCGATTCATACAGGCGGAAATAGGCCGCCTGATCCGCCTTTTCCCAAAAGCCGGCGAGATTGGGCTCGTTCCACACCTCGAAATACCAGCTGCGCACCTCCGCCGCGCCGTAGCGCTCGCGCAGATGGCGGACGTAGGCGTCGATCAGCTTTGCCCAGCCCTCCGGCTGCGGGTGCGAGGTATTGCCCTTCCAGTAGAAGATCGTCTGGTTCGACGTCTTGAGCGCGTCGGGGGTGAAACCCAGTTCGACGAACGGCTTGATCTTGCGGGCGAGCAAGGCGTCGTAGAGCTGGTCGATCTTCGTCCAGTCATAGGTGATGCCGCCGTCCGGCGTCCGCTTCACCGTCCCCAGGGCGTCGGTGAAGATGTCGTGGAAGCGGACGTAGCGGAAGCCGAGTTCGCGCACCGCGGTGTCGAGCTGGGCGAGGCTGTCGGGGCGGATCAGCGTACCGGCATAATCCGACCCCACCGACAGGTCGAAGGCCCGATCGATCGGCGGGCCCGCGCGCGCGACATCGACGTCGATCGTGCGCGCCTGCTGCGCCGAGGCGGCGGCGGACAGGCCGAGCAGCGCTCCGGCGCCGATACGGACCAAGAGCGCTGTCATCCCATTCCTCCGCTGTGCCGGTCGAGCCACCGGTCTAGCCGGAGCCCACCGTCAGGTCGATTTATTTGTCGTATTACAATGACTTGCCAGCCGTTTCCGGCGGGCAGGCCACGATGTCGTCAGAAGGCCAGGTTGATCCCGGTCGAGATACGGCGATCGCTCTGGAACCAGCTGCGGCCATAGAGCGCCCCGTTGGGATAGCCGCCCATCAACGTCCGCTGCGTCGCGCCAAGGATGTTGGTGAACTGCACGCCGAACGAGAAATTGTCGGTCACCTTGAAGCGCGCACCGCCATCCAGCGTACCATAGGCGCCGCCATAGACCGGCAGCGCGATCTGGATCGGCACCGCGGTCGCACCCGCCGACGGGTAATAATTATACGTCGGGTTGGTGCCGTTGCTGTTCGTCGTCTGCAGGTACCGCGACCGCCACGAATAAGCGACGCGGAACGACACCGCCTTGCGCTCGTACAGCAGGGTGACGTTGGCATTGTGCTTCGACAGGCCGATCAGCGGCGCGTCATTATGCGTGACGCCGTTGATGTCGCGATACAGATCGCCCGGGTTCTGGCTGTCGATGAACGTATAATTCGCCTCGAAGCCGAGACCCGCGAGCACGCCGGGCAGCATGTCGAGGAAGGCACGACCGCCGACCTCGACGCCCTTGACCGTCGCCGCCTTGGTCGCGTTGATATAGTCGGTCGCCGCGGCATTGACGTTCTCGCTGGTGCCGTCGGTGAACACCACCGTCACCTGCCGCTGCGTCAGCGAGTAGATCGGCAGGTTGGTCAGGCGCTTGTAGAACGGCGCGATGTGGAAGGCGGTACCGGCGCGGGCGTAATATTCGAATGACAGGTCGAAGTTGTTCGACATCGTCGGCTTGAGCAGCGGATTGCCCGTATCGGCGGTGAAGTTGGTGAAGATATTGGGCAGGCTGCTGGTGCCGCCGGTGTTGCCCGGATTGCTCGTCGTCGCCACACCGATGCTGCCCGACGCGCGCAGCGCGTTGAAGCTCGGCAGATCCATCGTGATGTTATAGCCGGCGCGGATTTTCGTCTTGCTGTTCGGCGCATAGTCGACGTTGATCGACGGCAGCCAGCGGGTGAATTCCGCCTTGCCGCCACGGGCGATGAAGGTCTGCGCCAGCGTCTGCGTCACGCCGTTGCGGACGAAGGTCGACGAATTCTGCTGGATGTAGCCGCTGCCCTCGTTCTGGATGTTGACGACGCGGACGCCGACGTTGCCCGAGATGCCGCCCTCCGGACGACCGAAGCGTGCCAAGGCGTAAGCGGCCTTGGTGATCGTCTTGTTGTCGACCTGATCGCCGGGCAGCACGAAACCGGCCGGACGGGTGATCTGCGAACCCCCACCATAGGTGCTGGAAGGCAGCGGACCCGATGCGGAGCAGTCGAACTGTGCCGTGGCGGGGCAGAAGCCCGCCGGCGGCGACGCGGTCAGTCCGGTCCGGTTGGCGACGAAGCGACGGGCCAGATCCTCGCTCGCGAACATCAGATTGCCCGGCAGGACCGTCTCGCCGCGGAAGAAGTCCTTGAACGCGTGATAGGTCGTGTCGCCCGGCGCGGCATTGGCATAGGTCAGCTGCGGATCGCCGTTCCAGCCGCGGCCCAGCGCGCTCCAGTTATAGCCGTTCTGGAGATCGCGTTCGGTCCGCTCGGCAGCGCGGGCACCGACCTTGATCGCCTTGAGGAAGCTGTCGTCGAAGGAATATTCGACATCGAGGTTCGCGGCATCGAGCCGGCCCTTGTTGCGCTCGTTATGCGGCATCGACGCCGACCAGAAATAGTTCGCCGGATTGGCGAAGCCGGCCTGCGCCGCGGCGGTGGTGGTGATCTGCGGCAGGTCGCCGGTCAGGTCCATGCCGAAGCCGGTGCCGAAGCTCAGATCGCGGAAGATGTCGAGACGATCGTAGATCTGCCGCGAATCGACACGCTGCAACGCGCCCTTGAACGACAGGTGGCTGTCGGTCGGCGCATAGTTGAACGCCAGCGAATAGTCGCGGGTGCGCGTGTTGCTGTCGACGAAACCCTTGTTGCCCGAGCTCGTCACCGGGCTGGTGCTGGGCAGGAAGGTATTGGTGTCGCGGTTGAACAGCGAGCTGGTCTTGGTCAGCGCGCCGTTGCTGTCGAAGCTGCTGCTCGCCGGGTCGACCGCGAGCGTCTGCGAGCTGACCTGCGCGCCGTAATCGCTCGACTGGCTCTTGTAGCGCGACTGGAAGAAGGTGCCGCTGAACGTCAGGTCGTCGGTCGGCGCCCACTGCACCGCGCCATAGATACCGTAGCGGCGATACTGGAACGCCTCGTCACCATAGGTGAAGCCGCCCGGGATATAGTAATCCTTACCGCTGATGTTGGTCTTGAAATAGGGCTCGGTGCGGATGAACTGCGACAGCGAGCTGAACTGGCTGTAGGCGATGTCGCCGAGAATGCCGATCTTGCCGATCGGCGTGTCGAACGACTTGGTGAGCAGCATCGACGCGGCCGGATCGGCCTTCTGCGCCATGTCGCCCATGCTCAACTCACCCGTCGCGGCCATATGCCAGTCGCCGTTGAAGTCGAAGGGCATCTTGGTGCGCAGGTCGATCTGCCCGCCGGTGCCGCCCTCGATCAGGTCGGCGGTGGATGCCTTGTAGACGTCGACCGCGGCCATCAGCTCGGGGGTGACGTCGCTCCACAGGATCGCGCGGCCGTTGTTGGCGCTGAAGATTTCGCGGCCGTTGAGGCGCGAGGCGACGCCGGTCAGACCGCGCACCTGCACGCCCGAGCCCTGCACCGAGAAGTGATCGGGATCGCCGAGCGCGGCGAAGCGCACGATCGACACGCCGGAGACGCGCTGCAACACTTCGGTGATGCTATTGTCTGGCAATTTGCCGGCCTCGTCGGCGACGACCGAGTCGATGATCGTCTCGCTGCGGCGCTTGCGCTCGTCGGCGGCCTGGAGCGCGGCACGACGACCGGTGACGACGATCTCTTCACCCGACGGCTGGTCTGCGGGCACCTGATCGGCGGTGGTCGCATTGCTGGTGAGGTCGCCCGCGGTGGTCGCCGCCTGGCCCGTCGCCTGTGGGATCGCACTCGTATCCGCCTGACCCAGCCCTTCGGCGAAAGCCGGCGTTGCAAGCGCGATCATGCCGAGCGCAAGGCTCGACACACCGGCACGCAGCGCAGCGTTGAAAGCCGGACGCTTGCCGTCCGCGGTCACGATCTTCGTCATCCCCATCCTCTCCGGCGCCCCAACCCGGCGCAAACTGAACCTCGCGCTTTATGGTAGCGCTAGCATTTTCATTAGTGGATTCCGGTCTTAGCGGCAATGTCAGACTTAGGACAATAAAGGAATGGGCCCGATATGTGACTATGATGTAACACCATCCTTCCCCATGGATTGGCTATTGCTATTCACTTGCAACAGCAGCGACAGCCGCTAAGAGGCTGGCAGCGATCAGGGAGTAGAGAATGACGGCGTTCATCGCGTTGATGGCGGCAAGCATGGTAGCGGCACCGGCGAACGACACCGCCGCCGATCCGCAACGCAGCAGCGACGATATCATCGTCACCGGCCAGCGCAGCGAGGGCACCGATTCCTACGGCGTCAAGACGCAGCGCACCGCGACCCGCCTGCCGCTCAGCCAGCGCGAGACGCCGCAATCGGTCAGCGTCGTCACCCGCGCGCAGATCGAGGATTTCCAGCTCAACGACGTCAATGCGCTGCTCGCCACCGTCCCCGGCGTCAACGTGCTCGCCGGCGAGACCGACCGTGTCTATTATTCGGCGCGCGGCTTCGACATCCAGACCTTCCAGATCGACGGCATCGGCCTGCCCTTCTCGTTCGGCATCCAGACCGGCTCGATCGACACCGCGATCTACGACCGGGTCGAGGTGGTGCGCGGCGCGCCCGGCCTGCTCTCGCCGACCGGCAATCCCTCGGCGGTGATCAACTTCATCCGCAAGCGCCCCTATCGCGAGCTGCACGCCACGGCGAGCGCGCAATATGGCTCGTTCGACAACAAGCGGATCGACGCCGACGTCAGCGTGCCGCTCACCGCCGACGGCAGCATCCGCGCCCGCGCGGTCGGCGCGCTGCTCGACACCGACAGCTATCTCGATCGCTACAGCCTGCGCCGCTGGACCGGCTATGGCATCGTCGAGGCGGATCTCGGCCCCAATACCGTCGTGTCGGCGGGCTATGGCCATCAGGACCATCAGAGCCGCGGCGCGATGTGGGGCGCGATCCCGCTTTATTATACCGACGGCAGCCGCATCGATTTCGCCCGCTCCGCCAATTACGCGCCGCGCTGGTCGGGCTGGAACGTCATCGACCGGCAGATCTTCGGCGACCTGACGCATGATTTCGGCAACGGCTGGACCGGCAAGATCTCGGCGCTGCGCAAGGCGACGAGCGAGAACGACCAGCTCTTCTACGTCTACGGCAACCCCGACCGCGCCACCGGCCTCGGCATCCAGACCTATCCGGGCGCCTTCTCCGGCGAGACGCGCAACCTGACGCTCGACGCCTATATCGGCGGCCCGGTGACGATCGGCGGGCGCAAGCATGACGTGATGGTCGGCGTGATGCGCGGGGCCGAGCGCTACCGGCAATATTCCAGCTACGACAACAGCGCGATCGGCGTGTCGCTGCCGCTCGATTCGCTGTTCGACGGCACCTTCCCGGCGCCGACCTTCCCCACCCCCTATACGCTCAGCCTCGACGTGCACACGCAGCGCGAGACGGTCTACGGCCTCGTCCGCCTCAACCCCGCCGATCCGCTCAAGGTGATGCTCGGCGCGAGCTACACGCATGCCAGCAACAGTGGCTATTCCTATGACGTGCCGACCAGCTTCGACGCCAAGCGCTTCCTGCCGTTCGTCGGCGCGACGCTCGACCTGTCGCCGACGATCAGCGCCTATGCGAGCTACGCGACGATCTTCAATCCGCAGAGCGAGTTCGACGCCAACAACCGCCAGCTCGCGCCGATCACCGGCGACAATATCGAAGCGGGGCTGAAGGGCGCGTGGTTCAACGGCCTGCTCAATGCCAGCGCCGCGCTATTCCAGGCGCGGCAGAACAACACCGCCGAATCGGCGGGCTTCGACACGACGCTCGGCCGCACCATCTATCGCGGCATCGATGCCCGCTCGCAGGGCGTCGAGCTCGAAGTCTCGGGCCAGCCGACGACGGGCGTGCAGGTCACCGGTGGCGTCACGCTGATGCGCATCCGCGGCGACGACACCACCGCGGTGCGCACCTTCGTGCCGCGCAGCACCGGGCGGCTCAACCTGACCTATACGCCGCAGGGCCTCGCCGCGCTCAAGCTCGGCGCGTCGCTCCAATATCAGGGGCGTTTCTATTTCGAGCCCGGCACGCTCTCGACCACCACCGGGCAGCCGATCCGCATCACCCAGGGCAGCGTCGCGACGCTCGGCCTGCTCGCCCGCTACGCGCTCACCGACCGGATCGCAGTCAGCGCCAATCTGCAGAATGTCACCAACGCCAAATATCTGACTGCGCTGACCTTCGACCAGAGCCGCTACGCCGCGCCGCGCTCGATCCTCGGCACGATCAGCGTCCGCTACTGACCGTGGCCGGCGCGGGACCGATGGCACCGCTCCCGCGCCCGATCGTTTCCTCATCCCCCAAGGAGACGATCATGGCCGACGACAAGAGCGAACCGCCCGTCCTGTACATGCCCGACAGCCCCAATGTCGGCGCCGCAGACCCGGACGGCGATCCCAACGACCCCAAGCGCGCCGCAAAGGATCAGGCGCGGGCCGACGACCTCGCCGCCAAGGTGGCGATCGGCGACGAACTGTCGGGCTATGAGAAGGTCGCCGGGCGCGGCATCGCGCAGGACTGACCGGATCGGCGTCGCGCGCCGGGCGGCACCGCCCGGCACGTGACGCCTGATTCGCCGCACCGGACGCCGCACGGGCGAGGCGTAGCGCGGAGGCACAAGGCCTCGCGCCGATGCACGGACGCATATCCGACGCACGACGATCACGATGGGGGGAGCGATGTGGCTCTATCCGATCCCTCTGGGGTGGAGGAATGCTGCCGGATAGAGCCAAATCAGGATGGTGGGCGTGGCAAGGATTGAACTTGCGACCCCTGCGATGTCAACACAGTGCTCTACCACTGAGCTACACGCCCGCCGGAGGTGGGCCATTAGCCGGGCTTGGCCGGCCTGGCAAGCGCTCAATTCAATCCGCTTGCACTTCCCGTCTCGAACACGCGATCGACCTCGGCGACGAGGTCGCGCAGGTGGAAGGGTTTGGACAGCACACGCGCATTGGGCATCTCGCGCCCCGCCTTCAGCGTCACCGCGGCGAAGCCGGTGATGAACATCACGCGCAGCCCCGGCACCAGCTCGGCGGCGCGGCGGGCGAGCTCGATGCCGTCCATCTCCGGCATGACGATGTCGGTGAGCAGCAGATCGAACGATTCGCGCTCCAGCAGCGGGATCGCCGCGGTGCCGCGATCCACCGCCGCCACCGCATAGCCGGCGCGCTCTAGCGCCCGGGTGAGATATTCGCGCATGACTTGATCGTCTTCGGCCAGCAGGATGCGGATCATCGCTCGGTCGGTCTCCCTGTGCACGCCCGCTCTATGATGCGCAGATGTAAAGATTTCCAGCGCGCCATGGCAGCGAAGGCGATAGGACGTGCCATAGATGGACGCAGCGTTCGACTCGATCGGCGGCACCGACCGCGACGGCGCACCGCTCAGCCCGGTGGTGCTGTCGGTGCCGCATGCCGGGCGCGACTATCCGGCGGCATTGCTCGGCGCGCTCCGCCTGCCCGCCACCGCGCTCGTCGCGCTCGAGGATCGCTTCGTCGACGCGGTGGCGGACGGCGCGCAGACGCGCGAGACGATGCTGGTCCAGCGCCGCGCGCGCGCCTGGATCGACCTCAATCGCGGCGAGAGCGAGCGCGACCCGCGTGTCGACGAAGGCGCGCGGCCGCAGGCGCTGCCCACCGCCTCCGCCAAGGTGCGCAGCGGACTGGGGCTGGTGCCGCGCCGCGGCGGCGCGGCGGGCGATCTGTGGCGGCGGCGGTTCAGCGCGGTCGAGGTCGCGGCGCGGATCGCGCAGGATCACCGCCCCTATCACGACGCGCTCGCCGCGGCGCTGGCGGCGGTGCAGCGCCGCTTCGGCGTCGCGGTGCTGCTCGACATCCATTCGATGCCGCCGCTCGGCGACCATGCCCGCGTCGTGCTCGGCGATCGTTTCGGCCAGGCGGCGGCGCCGCGCTTCATCGCCCGGCTCGAGGCGGAGGCGGCGCGCAGCGGACTGCGCAGCGCGCTCAACACGCCATATGCCGGCGGCCATATCCTCGAACGCCATGCCGCCCCCGCGCGCGGCATCCACGCGATCCAGATCGAATTCGACCGGACGCTCTATCTCGATGCCGCGCTCGACCAGCCCGGCGTCGGCCTGCCGATGGTCGTCGCGCTGCTGCGCCGGATGATCGCCGCGGTGGCGGACGAGGCGCTCGGCGACGACGGCCGCGCGCTCGCGGCGGAATGACATAAAAAAACCACCCCGTGCAGAAGCACGGAGTGGCCAAGGTTCAGGGAGGAGACACACTGAAAGTGTGTCATACGGGCTCGCGAAAGGGGGGACACGAGCGCCGTACTTCTGTAAAATAGGCGAGCCGCCGATTGGTTCAACCCCCGCCCCGCAAGGCGGTGTTTTTTCCTGATGAAATGGCTTTTACCGGTCGAGCGCGGGCGCCATCCGCGCCAGCACCGAGTCGCGCAGCAGCAGATGGTGGCGCAGCGCCGCCGCGACGTGCAGCACGACCAGCGCGAGCATCAGCCAGCCGAGCAGGCCATGCGCATTGTGGCCGAGATCGGCCGCGCCCTCGCCGACCGGCAGCTTGGGCACGTCGAACAGCCCGAACCAGCTCAGCGGCCGCGCCGGCCCCGGTCCCGGCGGGCCGGAGACCATCATCCACCCGGTCAGCGGCATCGCCACCATCAGCAGATACAGGCTCCAGTGCGTCGCATGCGCGAGGCCCTTCTCCCAGCCGGGCGTGCCCGCGAGCAGCGGCGGCGGGCGATGCGTCAGCCGCCACGCGACGCGCGCGGCGGTGAGCGCCAGCACGGTGATGCCGATCGCCTTGTGCGCCCCCATCAGCGCCCGCAGCGCCGGGATGCCGTCATGGCCGATGCCGATGATCAGATTGGCGATGACCAGCGCCGCGATCGTCCAGTGGAAGGCGATCGCCACGCTGGAATAGCGCTCGCCGCGCAGCCGTTCCGCCATATCCCGCTCCTCGCCGTCAGAGCCGTACCATCGCTGCGCCGCCGTAAGCGGTCAAGCCCGGCGGAGGCGGGCCCTGCGCGAACCGCCCCCGCATCGTCGGGTGCGTCGGAGGCGCGCGCCCTCGAGCGATTGTCGGCCTTAGGCCAGGCGTCTCGCCCATCCGGACTTGGAGCCAAGTCCGCCGTACTGCGAAATCAGCGGCTTACGGTGTGCCGGAACCGCGGAGGCCGGAGCAGGTGCGGCATGACGGAGCCGAGAAGCGACTTCGCGGAGGCTGTGAAGAGGCCGAAACAAAAAGTTCGCGCCGGTCGCTTCCCCACCCCTCTCCGCGCCTCCGCGCCTCCGCGTGAACCAATCTCCGGCCCACTGCTGTCATGGCATGAAAGATCACGCGACGACGCGAAGACGCGAAGAGAAAAGGAGGTTCACGCGGAGGCGCGGAGGCGCGGAGGAGGGTCAGGAACGCCGTCCCGCATCGCGATGAGCGAAGAAGCTTTCGAAACAGGAGCGTCGGAACGTGTCGTCACGCGCAGCACCTTTGCGCCTTTGCATGATCCAGATCCGAAGACAGTCGCTGAGCGGTCGGCAAAAGGGCGAGGCGGGTATCAGATCAAGGCCGTCCACCGTCACGCTGCCACGCTGCCACGCGATCTGTACACGTATGAGCTACGATACCTCGCAGGGGCCGAAGCCCCAGCAGTGCTCCCGCGAAGGCGGGAGCCCAGTGTTCTTTCCACCGCAAGCCGTTGCTCTGCTTGACCACTGGATTCCCGCCTGCGCGGGAATACTGGCGCGACCGGCGATCCCGCGCCGACTCGCGCTCAGATCGCGGCCTCGCGTGCGGACCAAACACTCATCTGAGCCGCGAAGGCGGCGCAGCTCCACGCGCGCGCCGCACTTCGCCGGAAACACCGCCCCGCCCCGGCAACAGCGGGCGACGCCGCATCCCGCGACGCCGCCCGCCCGCAGGATCAGACCAGCTGCGGCTGCGGCACCTTGCCCTGCTGCGACTGGCGGCCGAAGATCTCGCGCATCAGCGACAGCGAGAAGAGGTGCGCGTAGAGCAGCGGCAGCATGCCCGACTGGCTCATCTTGCGCAGCTGGTCGCCGCGCAGACCGGCGAGCTTCTCCTCGTTGATCATCTGGAAGCCGCGATAGACGAACGGCTGCTGGGTCTCGTCGACCTGGATGGTGACCTCGCCCTCCATCAGCAGCTCCTGCTCGCGCAGCTCGTTCATGAACGCCTGCGTGCGGGCGCCGGCCTGTTCGAACTGTTCGGCGAAATCGAGGATCGACTTGGTCACCTGGCTCGGCTGGCCGTTTTCGAACAGCGCCTCGCCGTCGTCATACGGCCCGAGCGCCTCCGACGTCGGATCGAAGCACAGCGACAGCTCCTCGGCGTCAGGGCGCAGCCGCGCCAGCATGTACGGATAGCGGCGGACATAGGCGGGGACGTAGAAATTGTTTTCGGTCAGCTTGCCGTCGTCGCCCATGAAGACGTTGACGCCCTCGTTGAGGCCCATCAGCGCCAGCGGGATGGCATCGTCGCCGACCGAGAAGACGATCGGCATGTGGCGCTGCACCAGCGGGAATTCGTCGGTGGTGATCGGAATCGCATGCTGCCCGACCAGGAAGGGCGCGCTGTCCTGCTGGCGGATGCGCCAATTGGCATGCGTCTCGCTCGAGAGCGGCTCGAGGCCGTTGTAGAACAAAGGAAGCGGCGCACTGGCCATGGGAACTCTCTCCGTCGTGGATAGTTTGCGGCGCAGCCGCAGGCTGGCCGGCTGCTCTATTGGCCGGCGCGCGTGGGCGCAAGCGTGACGAGCTTGCCGGGATTGAGGATGCCGAGCGGGTCCATCGCCGCCTTCACCGCGCGCAGCGCCGCGAGCCGCGCCGGCGACGAGGTGCGTTCGAGCTCGTCGCGCTTCATCTGGCCGATGCCATGTTCGGCGGCGATCGATCCCCCCGCCGCGATCACCAGATCGTCGACGAAGCGCGTCACCACCGGTACCTCCTCCGCATACCAGCGCGCCGGATCGGTGCCGGGTGCAGCGCGGACGTGGAAATGGACGTTGCCGTCGCCGAGGTGGCCGAAGCCGCTCGCGCGGCAGCCGGGGAAGCGCGCCTCGCACGCCGCCGCCGCCTCGATCATGAAGCGCGGCATCGTCTCGACCGGCACCGACAGATCATGCTGCGACGCCGGGCCGAGCGCCCGTTCCGCGTCGGAAATCGATTCGCGCAACCGCCAGAAGTCCGCCGCTTGCGCCGCGCTGGTCGCGATCGTCGCATCGGCGATCAGCCCGTCGGCGAGCGCCTCGCCGAGCCATCGCTCGGTCAGCGCCGCGCCGGCGGGATCGCTGTGCTCGATCAGCAGATGCCAGGCCGCCGTCGTCGCGACCGGCGCGCGTGCGCCGGGTACGTAGGCGAGCACCGCGGCGAGCGTCTCCTGCGGCAGGATCTCGAAACTCTCCAGCGCATCGCTGCCCGCCTGGCAGCGGCGCAGCAGCGTCAGCGCCGCCGCCGGATCGCGCACTGCCGCCCAGGCGGTGGCCCGCGTCGCCGGCTCGGGCGCGAGACGCAGCGTCGCCGCGGTGACGATGCCGAGCGTCCCTTCCGCGCCGATCAGCAATTGCGTCAGGTCGTAACCGCGATTGTCCTTCTTGAGCGGCGCCAGCCCGTCATGCACGCTGCCGTCGGCCAGCACCACCTCGAGCCCCGCGACCAGCCCGCGCATCGATCCGAAGCGCAGCACCTGCGTGCCCCCGGCATTGGTCGAGACGAGCCCGCCGACCGTCGCATGCCCCTTCGCGCCCAGCGTCAAAGGGAAACGCCGGCCCGCCGCCAGCGCCGCATCGTGCAGGTCGGACAGGATCACCCCCGCCTCCGCCACGGTGAGGTTCGCCGCCGCATCGAGGCGGCGGATCGCGGTCATCCGCCGCAGCGACAGGATCAGCGCCGATCCGTCCGCGGGCGGCGTCGCGCCGCCGACCATCGAACTGTTGCCGCCCTGCGGCACCAGCGGAACGCCATGCGCCGCGGCGGCGGTGACCACCGCGCTCACCTCCGCGGTCGAGGCGGGGGCGAGCAGCGCCGGGGCGGCGCCGTGGAAGCGCCGCCGCCAGTCGACCAGCCATGGCGCGATCCGCTCGGCATCGGTGACGATCCCCTTGGGCCCGAGCGTCGCGGCGAGCGAGTCGAGCAGGGCGGTCTGCGCAGGCGTCATGACAGGATCGCTACCGGAAGTTCATCGCGCGTTCAACGATCCGGGCTAAGGGGCGGGCAAGACATGCTGCATCCCGCGCTTTCCATCCTGCTGCTCGCCGTCACCGCGCCCGCCGTCGCGGCGCTCGACGCCGCACCTCCCGACGCCGTGCCGGCGCAGCAGTCGCTCGACGGCACGATGGTTGCGCAGATGACGATCCGCGAACGCGTCGTCATCCGCGTGCCGCGGATGAGCGCGGCGTCGCGGCTGCCCGTCCCTGTGCCGGTCCGCTACAAGGAGAAGAAGGGCCCCAAATGCGTCGCCGCGGCGGAGCTGGCCGGCGCGCTGATCCAGGAGCCCGGCGCGGTCGATCTGGTGATCACCGGCGGCAAGCGGCTGCGCGCGCGGCTCGACAAGGATTGCGGGCCGCTCGATTATTATGCCGGCTTCTACCTGCGCCCCGCCGCCGACGGCAAGGTCTGCGCCGGTCGCGACGTGCTGCGCATGCGATCGGGCGCGAGCTGCGGCATCGCCACCTTCCGCACGCTCGTCGCCGCCAAATAATCCGCGCCGGTCGCCGCAATAGAGCGCCACGGCCAGCCAATTCTTGACTTTTCCGGCCAAATCCGCAAGCGCCGGCGGCAAGGACCGCGCAGGCGCGCGTGGCCGTTCTTATCCGGATCCTTGCATGAGCCTTATGGCATGAGCTTCGCCGACCTCGGCCTCTCCGACGGACTGCTCAAGGCGGTCACCGACGCCGGCTATACCGAGCCGACGCCGATCCAGGCCTCCGCCATCCCCAGCGTGCTGATGATGCGCGACCTGATCGGCATCGCCCAGACCGGCACCGGCAAGACCGCCGCCTTCGTGCTGCCGATGATCGACATCCTCGCCCATGGCCGCAGCCGGGCGCGCATGCCGCGCAGCCTGATCCTCGAACCGACGCGCGAACTCGCCGCGCAGGTCGCCGAGAATTTCGAGAAATACGGCGCCGGCACCAAGCTGTCGATGGCGCTGCTGATCGGCGGCGTGTCGATGGGCGATCAGATCAAGGCGCTGGAGAAGGGCGTCGACGTGCTGATCGCGACGCCGGGGCGGCTGATGGACCTGTTCGGTCGCGGCAATATCCTGCTCACCGGCTGTTCGATGCTGGTCATCGACGAGGCGGACCGGATGCTCGACATGGGGTTCATCCCCGACATCGAGGAAATCTGCACCAAGCTGCCCAAGCAGCGCCAGACCCTGCTCTTCTCGGCGACGATGCCGCCGCCGATCAAGAAACTCGCCGACAAGTTCCTCGACAATCCCAAGATGATCGAGGTGTCGCGCCCCGCCTCGACCAACCTCAACATCAAGCAGTTCCTCGTCCCCGTCTCCGGCAATGCGATGAAGAAGCGCGAGGCGCTGCGCCAGTTGCTCGGCCAGGACGAGGTGCGCAACGCGATCATCTTCTGCAACCGCAAGACGACGGTGCGCGAGCTCAACAAAAGCCTCAAGAAGCACGGCTTCAAGGCGGGCGAGATCCATGGCGACATGGAGCAGGCGCAGCGGATCGCCGAGCTCGACCTGTTCAAGGACGGCAAGATCAACATCCTCGTCGCGTCCGACGTCGCCGCGCGCGGGCTCGATATCAAGGGCGTCAGCCACGTCTTCAACTTCGATGCGCCGTGGCATCCCGACGATTACGTCCACCGCATCGGCCGCACCGGCCGCGGCGGCGCGACCGGCATCGCCTATACGCTGATCACCGGCGAGGATGCCGAGAACATCCAGAATATCGAGAAGCTGACCGGCCAGAAGATCGAACGCCTGACGCTCGACACGCCGGCGACCGAACCCGCCGCCCCCGCCGGTGCGGCGGAGGAACAGGCCGCTCCTGCGCCGCGCGCGCGCCGCGAGCGCGAGCCGCGCCGCGACCGTCGCACTGCGGGCCAGGGCGAGCCGCGGTCGCAGGACTCGTTGCCGGACGCCGCTCAGCCCCAGTCGCAGCAGGCCCCGCGCGCGGAACGTCCGGCACCGGCCGCGCCGGCGCGCCAGGCCGACCGCCGCCCGCGGCGCGATCAGCAGGACGACGGACCCGACGACGGTTGGAACGGCCCGATCCCGGACTTCCTGTCCTATTCGTTTGGCCTACCCGCTCCGTCTGACCACGCCGCCGACGCCTGAGCGCAAGCGGCGACGGACCTAGCCCTTCGCCGCCGCCTCCGCCAGCAGCGCATCGTCGATCGCCGCGGCGCGCCGGAACGCCTCGCGCGCGGTCAGCCGGTCGATGTACGCCGCGAGCCCCTCGGTCTTCGGCAGCAGGCCGAATTGCGTGTACCACATCGCCGCCGAGCCGACGTAGACGTCCGCCGCGGTGAAGCGGTCGCCGGCGATATACGGCCGGCGCGACACCGCCGCGTCGAACACGCCGGTGACGAGGTCGAACGTGCCGTAGCCCGCCATCCGCTGCATCTGCGGCTCGGTCTCGACCTTCATCGCGCGATTGACCACCGCCGCCTCGAGCGGGCCCGCGGCGAAGAACAGCCAGCGATAATAGTCGCCCCGCTCCGCTGCGGTCGGCGCGAGGCCGGCGTCGGGGAAGGTCTCGGCGAGATAGGCGCAGATCGCCGCACCCTCGGTCACCACCGTCTCGCCGTGGACGATCGCCGGCACCTTCATCATCGGGTTGATCGCACGATAGGCGTCGGCCTTGAGGCTCGTCGCATAGTCGAGCACCACCGTGTCATAGGCCGCGCCGCTCTCCTCGAGCATCCAGCGGGCGATCCGGCCGCGCGACTGCGGATTGGTATAGAAGGTCAGCGCCGTCATCGTCCCGCCCCCCGCGCTCACAGCTGCCGCTTGAACAGATCGAGCATCCGACCCCAGGCGCGCTCGGCCTGTGGCTTGTTGTAGACCTTGCTGTCGGGGACGCACCAGCCGTGCATCGCACCGGCATAGACCTCGATCTCGGCGGGGCGCTTGGCGGCGGCGAACGCTTCGCGCAGCACGGTCTTGTCGTTCGGGCTGCGCGCATCGTCGTTGCTGGCGATCGCGATCAGATAGCCGCCGGCCAGCTTCGGCACCAGGAGGTGCGGACTGTCCGGTCCGTCGCTGACCAGCCCCGCGCCGTGGAACGACCCGCCGGCATGGACGCGTGCCGGCTTGGCGGCGGCGGTGCGCAGCACCATCGGTCCGCCCATGCAATAGCCGGCGCTGCCGATGCCGCGCCGGGTGTCGACCTCCGTCTGCAGGTCGAGGAAGGCGAGGAACACCTCCGCATCGCTGGTCGTCGCCGCCGCGGTCAGCGCCGCGCGCCACGGCATGATCCGGTCGCGCACCGCCGGCTGGTCGAAGCTCTCGCCCGGCGCGATGATCGGCGCCTTGGCCGAGCGGTAGAATTGGTTGACGACCAGCACGGCATAGCCCGATTGCGCGAGCCGGTCAGCCATCGCCCGGAAGGCGGGGCGCAGGCCCATGATATCGGGCCACATCAGCACGCCGGGCGAACGGGTGCCGGTCGGCGCGGTGAAATAGGCGTCACACTGGCCGTCGGGCGTGGTGATCGTCACGTCGCGCCCCTTGATCGGCTTGGCATCCGCCGGCGCCGGCAGCACCAGCGCCGCCCCCACCGCCCCGGCCGCCGCACCGAGCTGCCGCCGCGTCAGCCGACCATTGTCCTCGGCGGTGAGTTCGTCGCACATGCCTGCTCTCCCTTGCGTTCGCGGGAGGCTAGCCGAGCGCGCGGGGACGCGCCAGTGGGGTGTGACGGTGGCCGGGTGGCGGCGCTGCGGACTTGAGGCCGAGCGATCATCACGCCAGTATTCCTGCGAACGCAAGAATCCAGGGCGGCGCAAGACAAGGGCTCGTAGCTCTCGGAACCCTCGGCTCCTGCTTCCGCAGGAGCACTGGAGCAGCGGTATGTCCGCTCACGCGAATCCTCTGTCCGGGGTGACGGTGCGTCCAGGGCGGCGCGACGTTTTGCAGAGGTCCCGCGCCGGCGAGCTACCAGCCGCCAAGCAGAACAGCGGTTTACGGCCGCCACACCCCGCAACGGCGGTCGCCCAACCGGCGCGCCCGCCCCTTACCACATCAGCGCTTGAACGGATCCTGGAACAGCGCCGCCGCCGCCGACGCCGGGTCCTGATCCGCCACGTCGACGCCGCGCGCCGCCGCGTCGCGCTCGGCGCGCAGGCTGGCGATCAGCGCCTCGCGATCGCCCTCCAGCCGCGTGTCGGCCGGCGCCGCCTCGGCGCCCGACGCCTTCGACGCCTTGGCCACCGCCGCGTCGAGCTCGCGCTGCGTCGTCAGGCCGAGCGTCACCGGGTCCTTCGGCGTGATGTTGCCGATGTTCCAGTGGCTGCGGTCGCGGATCGCGGCGATCGTCGTGCGCGTCGTGCCGATCAGGTTGCTGATCGCACCGTCGGTGATCTCGGGATGGTTGCGGATGATCCAGGCGATGCCGTCCGGCTTGTCCTGCCGCTTGCTGACCGGCGTGTAGCGCGGCCCCTTGGTGCGGCGGACCTGCTCGGGGCCCTTGATCATCTTGAGGCGATAGGCGGGATCGGCCTGCCCCTTGTCGATCTCCTCCTGCGTCAGCTCGTGCGCGCGGACGGGATCGCGCCCGGTCAGCTTGGAGGCGGCGGTATCGTCGGCGATCGCCTGGATCTCGAGGATATGCAGGCCGCAGAAATCGGCGATCTGGTCGAACGACAGCGACGTATTGTCGACCATCCAGGACGCGGTCGCATGGGGCATAAGAGGCTGGGCCACGGGGGAACTCCGTCGGATCATCTGGGTCGGAAACAAATAGGGCCGCCCCTTGCCGGAGCGGCCGCTGCCTAACCCCCCGTGTACCCCGCGGCGCTGCGAAGGGCAACCCGAGTGTTATCTGGCAGGATTGGTCGCTCTCCCGCCGACGATCGCCACGACACCCGCCTCAGCCGAGCGGCGCGCGAAGACATGCGCAAGGACGACCTGCCCTTCGAAAATCTTCCTCCGCGCCTCCGCGCGAACCAAGACCCGACCGAGCCAAGGAAAGGGGATCGTAACGGCAAACGCCCCCCTGCCCCGCCCCCAACCTCCAAAAATAAGAAGCACTCACGCGAAGACGCGAAGAGAAAAGCTACCGGACGGGCTCGAGCTCGGGAGCGCTCACACGCCAGGACGCACGCCCAATCTTCTCCCCTTCGCGTCTTCGCGTCTTCGCGTGACTCACATTCTCACGCGGAGGCGCGGAGAACTCTCCGGATGCGACGACCCGGATCGCCCCAGCCGCCCCCCCGGCGCCGAAGACCGACCCCCTCTGCGCCCTCCGCGCCGCCGCGCGCCTATTTCCCCAGCCACGCAGCGCGGAACGCCATCTGCGCCGGCGATACCGCCACCCCCGCCGTCTCGCCGCGCACCACCTCGAACGACGGATCGGTGCCGAGCGTCATCACCGCATCGCGCACGACGCCGCGCTGGCGGAAGCGGATCGCGACACGGTCGCCCGGCCGATGCGTCGCCAGCGCCGCCAGCGCCGAGGCCGCATCGCCGACCGAAGCGCCGTCGAGCGCCAGCACCATGTCCCCGCGCTCGACTCCCGCCGCATAGGCCGGCGCATCGGGCCGCGGCGGCGCGGCGACGATCACGTCGCCCGCCTCCCCCGCCGCGAGCGTCAGCCCCGACCAGCCATGCGCCGGATCGACAGGCCGCATCACCAATCCCGCCTGACGCAGCAGCGGCGCATAATCGGGCAGCGCGCTCGCATGGATGGAGCGATCGAAGAAGGCCTTGGCGAACCCCGCGTCGGTCAGCTCGGCGAGCCCGCGTTCGAGGTCGGCGGGTGTATAGGGGCGCTCACTGGCGCCGCGCGTCGTCCACAGGTGGCGCATATAGGCGTCGAGCGACAGCCGCGGATCGCGCTGCCGCAGCTCGAGGTCGAGCGCCAGCGCGATCACCGCGCCATAGGGATAATAGGAGACGAAGATATTGGGATTGACCGGATCGATCGACTTGGCGGCATCGACGAAGGGCGCGCGCAGGCTCATCTCCTCCGGTCCGCCGTAGCGCCGCGCCGGGCTGGTGACGACGCCGCTCAGCGTGCCGCCGAGCGTGCGCAGGAAGTCGTCGACGCTCATCTCGCCGGCGCGGCGGATCATCAGCGGCCCGTAATATTGCGTGAAGCCTTCGGCGAACCACAAGCTCGGCGTCGGATTGGCGCGGGTGAAGTCGAACGGCTCCAGCTCGGCGGGGCGCAGCCGCTCGACGTTCCAGCTGTGGACGAACTCGTGGCTCAGCGTGTTGAGCTGTGCGAACTTCGCCTCGGCGAGCCCGCGCTTGTCGGTGATGATCGTCGAGTTGCGATGCTCCATGCCGTCGCCGGTGATCTGCGGCAGATAGTCGGCGATGAACGTATAGGTGCCGTAATCATAACGCGGCGCCTGGCCGAACAGCGCATAATGCTGCGCGATCACCCGCTTGACCTTGGCGGTATAGACGTCGAGGTCGGCGTCGCTGCCGGCGTGGTGCACCGCCAGCCGCACGACATACCGTTTGCCGAGCGCATCGGTGATCGGCCATTCGCGCAGCGAAAAGGCGCTGATCTCGGTCGGGCTGTCCATGAAATATTGCAGATTGGGCGCCCAGAAGCTGTTCGTCCCCTGCCCCGCCGGCAATTGCGTCGCGATCCGCCAGCGGGGATCGAAGGGGTGGAAGCGCACGCGGATCGGCTGGTCGTCATAGCCCTGCGCCCACAAGAAGGTCGCAGGCATGTTGAGATGCGCGTGGCTGGTGTCGATCTGCGCATAGGTGCCGTCGCCCCAGTCGCCGTACAGCGTATAGGTGACGACGACGGTGCCGTCATGCCCCGCCACCGTCCAGCCATAGGGATCGCTGCGGATCACGGGGAGCGGCCGCCCGGCGCCATCCTTCGCCGAGACGGCATAGACGTTCTTGGCAAATTCGTGGATCGCATAGCGTCCGGGCGACGAGCGCGCCATCTGCACGCGCAGCGGCCCGGCCGGCACGCGCGCATAGGTGGCGGTGATCTGCGCCTCGTGATGCGCCGCATTGGCGAAGGACACGTCATAGGACGTTCCCGCCCGCGCGCCCGGATCCTGCGCGCGCTGCGCCGCCTCCGCCTGCGCGCCGGTCTGCGCCTGCGCCGGTGCCTGCGAGACGGCCGTGACCGCCATCACCGCTGCCGCCATCACCCCGAATTTGATCGTCATCGCGTCCCCGCCGTCGTTTCGCTCACTATTGGCAGCCGCCGCCGCGCCGGTCCACCGGTGTGCGACGACGGCTCTCTCGTCGCCGGTCATCTGCAATGCCCCTGATATTTCGCGGCTCGCCACCGTGACCGCGCATGATCCGTCTATAATGGAGCGGGCGGGGGATGGGCCTTGCCGGCGCAAAGGGTCGTAGCTTGCTGCGTAGCTTCAATATTCGCGTGATGGCGTCGCTCGCCGGCGCCATTCTGCTGCTGTGGCTGCTCGCCGCGATCACCTATAACGAGAATCGCCAGGTCGGTGCGACCTACCGCAGCGCCATCGACGCGCAGGAATATATGCACAGCGTCGCGGAGGTGCGCTCGGTCAGCCGCTCGCTGCAGCGCGATGCACTCAACCTGATCAGCGAGGAGGATCCGCTCGACCGATCGATCATCGTCAAGAAGTTCGAGGATCGCTCGCAATGGATGCGCAAGATGCTGCGCGATCTCGAAAGCGGCCCGGCGCATCATCTGCTGCCCGAGGATTATTTCCAATTGTCGTACACGGTGCTCGCCGCCTTGTCCGACGTTGCCGACACTGCGACCTCCGGCGATCGCGGCGACGCGATGCGCCTGTTCCGCCAGAAGGTTCGCCCCGCGGAACGGGCCGCATCGAAAGTCGTCGATACGCAGATCGAACTGATGGGCGCCCGTGTCGCCGCGCTGCGCGACACCGCCGAAAGCGCGCAACATTCGGCCAACCGCATGCTGATGATCGCGGTCCTCTTCCTCAGCGTGCTCGGCTTCGCCACGGGCGCGCTGGTGGAAATGGTGCGCCGTTCGCAGACGCGACTGATCGTGCGCAACCTCGGCAGCGGCCTGCACAAGCTCGCCGGGGGCGATCTCACCGTCCGGATCGATGGCGTGCTCGCCGGCGAATTCGGCAAGCTCAAAAGCGACTTCAACCATGCCGCCGATGCGCTCGGTTCGGCGCTCGCAACGATCCGGCGCAGCGCCATGGACATCAGCGCCGGCGCGGACGAGCTGATGGAATCGTCGACCGATCATTCGGCCCGCACCGAACGTCAGGCGGCCAGCCTCGAAGAAACCGCCGGCACGCTGCAACAGCTCAGCGAGGCCGTCACCAATTCCGCGCAGCACGCCGCGCAGGTGCGCAGCACCGTCGCCGCGGCGAACGTCGATGTCGAGAAATCGGGCGCCCTGCTGCGTGACGCGGTGGCCGCGATCACCCGGCTCGAGCAATTTTCCGAAGAGATCGCCGATATCCTGGTGGTGATCGACCGGATCGCCTTCCAGACCAATCTGCTCGCGCTCAACGCGGGGGTCGAGGCCGCGCGCGCCGGTGATGCGGGCAAGGGCTTCGCCGTGGTCGCGCTCGAGGTCCGCGCGCTCGCCGGTCGCTCCGCCAAGGCGGCAGAGGACGTCAAGAAGCGGATCGGCCGGTCGACCGAACAGATCCATGTCGGCGTCCGCTCGGTCCACGACGCCGAAGCGATGCTGGATCAGGTGATCGAACGCGCCGGCAGCGTCGCGTCGATCACCGCCAATATCGCCGACAATATCGAACAGCAGTCGCTCGCGCTGCGACAGATCACCGCCGCGGTCGCCGAACTCGACAGCGTCACCCAGCAGAATGCGGCGATGGCGGAGGAGCAGAGCGCCGCCGCGCGCAAGCTGGTCCATGAGACCAAGGTGATGACCGGTCAGATCGAGCAGTTCCGCTTCAGCGAATGGGAGGTCGCCAACGACCGCCTCCCCGATTTCGAACCGCGACCGGTCTGGCCGCTCCGCCCGACCGAAATCTCGCCGCGGGTGATCGCGCCGCTCCCCAAGCAGCGCCTGCCCTGACCGGCGTCGGGCGGCGCTGCGCCTGAGCGAGACCGGGCGACGGCGGCTCCGACCGGCGACGCCGGCCTTAGCCCCGCCGGGCGGCCCTAGCCCGCCTTGCCGCCGAACAGTCGGCCGAGCATCGCCTCCGCCGCCTTGCCGACCGCGGCGGCGATCGCCTGCGGATCGGGCTGGGTCTGGGTGCTCTGCGGCGGCGCCTCGGGGCGGGGCGGTTCGGGCGGCCCGTCCCCGCTCGGCGGCACGGGAGTTGCCGGCGGTGTCGGCGGCACCGGCCGTTCCGCCGCCGGCCGCGTCGCCTCGCTGCGCCGCGCCTGGCCCTTCGCCACCGCCGCGGTCGCGGCGGTCGCCGCCATCGTCAGCCCCGCCGCAAGCCACTCGCGCCCCTGCGGGCTGTTCGCCTTCTCGAGCAGCGCCCCGCCGACCTCGCGCACCTCCTTGGGCAGGCGGATGCCGAGCACCTCCTTGGGGAGCTTCGCCTTCGCCTTCTTCTTCTTGCCCATCTGCCGGCCCTTCTGCCTGTGTGTCGTCGAGATAAGACACCATCGGCGATGTTTCAACGTGGTGCTGGCAAGCGCCTCCCTGCGTTCCTACTTCCCGCACTAGCCTCAGCCACAGAACAGAAGTAGAACCCGCCTTATGCTGACCAAGATCACCGTCCGCGGCGCGCGCGAGCACAATCTCAAGGACGTCGATGTCGACATCCCCCGCGATACGCTGACCGTGATCACCGGCCTGTCGGGATCGGGCAAGTCGAGCCTCGCCTTCGACACCATCTATGCCGAAGGCCAGCGCCGCTACGTCGAATCGCTGTCCGCTTATGCCCGCCAGTTCCTCGAACTGATGCAGAAGCCCGACGTCGATCATATCGAAGGCCTGTCGCCGGCGATCTCGATCGAGCAGAAGACGACCAGCCGCAACCCGCGCTCGACCGTCGCCACCGTCACCGAAATCTACGATTACATGCGCCTGCTGTGGGCGCGCGTCGGCATCCCCTACAGCCCCGCGACCGGCGAGCCGATCGCCGCGCAGACCGTCAGCCAGATGGTCGACCGCGTCATCGCTCTGCCCGAGGGCACGCGCCTCTATCTGCTCGCCCCCGTGGTGCGCGGCCGCAAGGGCGAATATCGCAAGGAGCTCGCCGAATGGCAGAAGGCGGGCTTCACCCGCGTCCGCGTCGACGGCCAGATCCACGAGATCGACGAGGTGCCGGCGCTCGACAAGAAGTTCAAGCATGACATCGAGGTCGTCGTCGACCGCCTCGTCATCCGCGAGGATATCGCGACGCGGCTCGCCGAATCGTTCGAGACCGCGCTCAAGCTCGCCGACGGTCTCGCTTATGTCGACCCCGCCGATCCGGTCGAGCCGCACACGCCCAAATCGGAAGTGCTCGGCGACAACGCGCCCGCCGGCCGGATCGTCTTCTCCGAGAAATTCGCCTGCCCGATCAGCGGCTTCACCATCGCCGAGATCGAGCCGCGGCTATTCTCGTTCAACGCGCCGCAGGGCGCCTGCCCGGCCTGCGACGGGCTCGGCGAGAAATTGCTGTTCGACGAGGATCTCGTCGTCCCCAACCACGGGCTCAGCATCAAGAAGGGCGCGGTGGTGCCCTGGGCCAAGTCCAACCCGCCCTCGCCTTATTACATGCAGGTGCTCGGCAGCCTCGCGCGCGAATTCGACTTCAGCCTCGACACGCCCTGGTCCGACCTGCCCGAGGCGATCCACGCGCTGATCCTGCACGGCAGCCGCGGCAAGGCGGTGACGCTGACCTTCGTCGACGGCAAGAAGGCCTATGACGTCAAGAAGCCGTTCGAAGGCGTGATCGGCAATCTCAACCGCCGCCTGCTCCAGACCGAGAGCGCGTGGATGCGCGAGGAACTCTCCAAATATCAGAGTTCGCGCCCCTGTGAGGTCTGCCACGGCGCGCGCCTCAAGCCCGAGGCGCTGGCGGTCAAGGTGGCGATGCAGGACATCGCCTATGCGACGCATCTGTCGGTGGTCGACGCGCTCGCCTTCTTCACCGATCTGCCCAACCATCTCGGCGACCAGCAGCGCGCGATCGCCGAACGCATCCTCAAGGAGATCGTCGAGCGGCTGGGCTTCCTCAACAACGTCGGCCTTGATTATCTCAACCTCGATCGCACCAGCGGCACTTTGTCGGGCGGCGAGAGCCAGCGCATCCGCCTCGCCAGCCAGATCGGCAGCGGCCTGTCGGGCGTGCTCTACGTGCTCGACGAACCCTCGATCGGCCTGCACCAGCGCGACAATGACATGCTGCTCGCGACGCTGCGGCGCCTGCGCGATCTCGGCAATACCGTGCTGGTCGTGGAGCATGACGAGGATGCGATCCGTACCGCCGATTATGTCATCGACATGGGGCCGGGCGCCGGCGTCCACGGCGGAGAGATCGTCGCGCAGGGCACGCTCAAGCAATTGCTCAAGAGCAAGACCAGCATCACCGCCGATTATCTCAACGGCACGCGCCAGGTGCCGGTGCCGGCCAAGCGCCGCAAGGGCAATGGCAAGCAGCTCACCGTCCACAATGCGCGCGCCAACAACCTGACCGGCGTCACCGCGAGCATCCCGCTCGGCACCTTCACCTGCATCACCGGCGTATCGGGGTCGGGCAAGTCGAGCTTCACCATCGACACGCTGTTCGCCGCCGCGGCGCGGGCGCTCAACGGCGCGCGCATCCTCGCCGGCAAGCACGACAAGGTGACGGGGCTCCAGCATCTCGACAAGGTGATCGACATCGATCAGTCGCCGATCGGCCGCACCCCGCGCTCCAACCCGGCGACCTATACCGGCAGCTTCACGCAGATCCGCGACTGGTTCGCCGGCCTGCCGGAAAGCCAGGCGCGCGGCTACAAGCCCGGCCGGTTCAGCTTCAACGTCAAGGGCGGCCGCTGCGAGGCGTGCCAGGGCGACGGCGTGCTCAAGATCGAGATGCACTTCCTCCCCGACGTCTACGTCACCTGCGACGTCTGCCACGGCGCGCGCTACAATCGCGAGACGCTGGAGGTGAAGTTCAAGGGCAAGAGCATCGCCGACGTGCTCGACATGACGGTCGAGGATGCCGCGGAGTTCTTCAAGGCGGTGCCGCCGATCCGCGACAAGATGGAGATGCTGGTCGAGGTCGGCCTCGGCTACGTCAAGGTCGGCCAGCAGGCGACGACACTGTCGGGCGGCGAGGCGCAGCGCGTCAAGCTCGCCAAGGAACTCGCCCGCCGCGCGACCGGCAACACGCTGTATATCCTCGACGAGCCGACCACCGGCCTGCATTTCGAGGACGTGCGCAAATTGCTCGAAGTGCTCCACGCCTTGGTCGAGCAGGGCAATACGGTGGTGGTGATCGAGCATAATCTCGACGTCATCAAGACCGCCGACTGGGTCGTCGACCTGGGGCCGGAAGGCGGCGTCAAGGGCGGCGAGATCGTTGCCGTCGGCACGCCCGAGACGGTGGCGAAGGAGCCGCGAAGCTTCACGGGCAAGTATCTGGCGCCGTTGTTGAAGCCGCGCGGTGGGGAGGCGGTGGCGGCGGAATAGCGCCGCCACCGCCTACCCTGACGCGGTTTCGGAACTAGGATCAGCCTCTCCGCAACAATCCTCCAATTGCTGACCGAGGGAGAAGGGGTGGCGGACATAGGCATCCCGCCAATCGGGCTTAACCCGATCAAGCATTTCTGCCTCCACCGCGCCAAGCACATAGAAGGCATTGCGCCTCCAGATCGCGAGTCCCTGATCGTTGATGGCGCGCAGGCTCGTCGTCAGCCCGGCCCAGCGGTCCGCTGCAACGGCGGCGACCGCCGCGTCGGTACGACTGGCCCGCCGCCCCAGCGTCAATTCGGTCCACCGTGCGACACCCTCCTGCCCGATCTGAAACTCGGCATAGACCCAGGCAACGTCTCCTGAGGCTGCGCGCGCCGCACGACGCGCCTTCAGATAATCCGCAATCAGCTGCCGGTCCTTATCAGCTAGACGATTCGATAGGAATGCCAGCGCACGATCGGTCATGACCTTGAATGCCGCGACGACGTTTGGCTGCTTATAGGGGAAGGAATAGCCCAATATCCAGTCCGTCCCGGATGTTCCGAGATGCCGCCCAACATCTGCAACCGTCCGATTATAACTCGGGATATTCGCCTGATATTGATGGGAATGTCTCATGATTTAGGGTGACGATCCATTCAGGCCGAGAGAGGCCCACTGCCGAGGGTAGACCAATTTCGATGACGGACTGTTGGTCCAGATCGGTGGCCGCGGCCAAATCGACCGGAAGCTGTCGCGGACGGCGCTGCACTGGGCATCCCGTCACACGATCGATCCCCGCCGGACGAAACCCTGCCGCTGGCTGGCCACAAAACAGACGCTCCTGCTTCTCGTCGATCAAGAGCACAGGCAGCGGAATTTTCGGATAGCCGGCCCACAATTGGCCGCCCGACTGGAGAATGATCTCCCGCGCCTCTCGGATCATGCCGCGGACGGACACGTCAGACGTTGGCGTGGCCGCCGCAACGAGGGTTACGAGGATCATCGTCGCTTCCATCTTACAACGTCGGTGCCGTAGTATTGTAGCCGCGGTTAAGTCGAGTCAGGCGCCATCGACGTTGGGGACGCATCGTTCATCCGCCCCTGCCCGCCCGGCCCATCCGCGTGCGGAACCGCCCGATCACATCGGGATCGACCCGCACCGTCGCACCTCTCTTCCGCTGAGTACTTCGACCCGTTATATCTTCCCCATGACCGACCTCACCCCCATCGAGTCGGAATTCGCGACGACCGAAGAGGCGGAGGCCTATGACGCATGGTTCCGCGCCAAGGTCGAGCGGGCTATGGCGTCCAAGGCGCCGAAAATACCGCACGATCAAGTGATGGCCGAGGCGCGCAGGATCATTGATCGGCATCGTGCAAAATGACGCTCGCCGTCGTCTGGAGCGACGATGCGACTACCGACTTTCTCGACATTCTCGATTACATCGCCGAACGCAATGTCGCCGCGGCCGACCGGCTGGAGGCGCTGATCCAGCACGCCGCCGACCGCCTGCCCGACCACCCCTACATTCATCGTCCCGGCCGGATCGCCGGCACGCGGGAGGCGATCGTTCATCCGAACTACATTCTCGTATATCGGGTCGCGATTCATGCAATTGAGGTGCTCGCCGTGCTCCACGCTCGACAGCGTTACCCCTAAAGCCCCGCCGCCTTGCGCAGCGCAGCGTTCATCCGCCCCTGCCAGCCCGGCCCATCGGCGCGGAACCGCTCGATCACATCGGGATCGAGCCGCAGCGTCACCTGCCGCTTCGCCTGCTCGCGCAGCGGCGGGCGGCCGCGCACGACGCCGTTCGGCCCGAGATACCCCGTCGCCGGGCGGATCACCTTGCCGCCCACCCGTATCTCGGCGATCTCCGCCATCTCCTCGGTCAATTCGGGCGCGTCATCGGGATCAATCCAGTCCGACATGTCTGATCTCCCATTGGTGCATATGCCGCATCGAGATCACCCGACACCCGCCATCCCGCTCGGTCCACACCACTGCCACGGCATCCTGCTCAAGCCATCCGTACGTCACGTAACGCATCTCACCATAGTCGAACCGGTCGTCGATCACCGTCTTGCTTCGGCTATCGAACACCCGCCCGGCCTCGGCGAAATCCAGCCCACGGTCCGCCAGCGTCATCGCCCGCTTGACCGGATCGAAGCTGATCTCGCCGCCCATTATGTAACTCCATAATGCGAGCGTCAACGCCGCCTCAGCGCATCATAGAATCCCTCTGTCCTACACGGTCGCACTTGGCATAGGTCGTCGGTCCCCTGGCAGCGAATCGGAGGGACGATGAGCAAGCACGACGAACCCTGGAGCGCGGCGCGCGCCCGGCAGTGGGAGGCGCAGCAGGCGGAGCGGCGGGCGATGACCGATCGCGCGATCCTCGCGGGGATCGAGGCGGTCAAGGCCGGCGGCGATCCCGCCGTCGCCATCGCCGCGGTCACCAAGCCGCGCGGTAAGCCCGGCGGCGACGATCCGGATATGGCGCCGATCGCCGCCCGCCTCCGCCAGCGCCGGCGGATCGACGGCTGGAGCATCGCGACGCAACGCCACTTCATCCAGGCGCTCGCCGACAGCGGCTGCGTCAGCCACGCCTGCGCCGCGGTCGGCGTCGCGCGCAACACCGCTTATGCGATGCGCCAGCGCGAATCCTACAGCCTCTTCGCGCTCGCCTGGGACGTGGCGATCCAGATGGGGCGCAAGCGGCTGCTCGACATCGCGATGGAGCGCGCGATCGCCGGGCAGGAGGTGGCGGTCTGGCACCGCGGCGAACAGGTCGGCACGCGCATTGTCTACAACGACCGGCTGCTCACCTTCCTGCTCGCGCACCAGCCGGCGCCCGCCCATCCGGTGCTGACGCCGCCCGAACTCGCCGCGCTGTTCCCGGCGCTGCTCGACGTCATCGACCAGCGGCAACCGCATCCCGCCGCGGCGCGGCTCGAGGCGGAGGACGCGGAGGCCGGGGCGTGGTGAACGGTCGCCATCCGGAAACGATGGACCGCGATCGTTTCGGTCAAGGTGTCCATCTTGTCCGTGTTGCCACAATCTTGCCACGATCCGCACCGGCTTGCCGGGCGGGCATTTCCTGTCATCCTGCCGGCCAACGATAAGAGAGGATCCACCATGGCCACGATGCCCGCAGCCACCCCCGCCTGCCCCGATTCGATCAGCCCGGAGGAATGGGCGGCGCGCGTCGATCTCGCCGCCGCCTATCGGCTGGTCGCGCTCTACGGCTGGGACGATCTGATCTTCACCCATCTGTCGGCGCGCGTGCCGGGGCCGGAGCATCACTTCCTGATCAACCCGTACAATATGATGTTCGAGGAGATCACCGCCTCGTCGCTGGTCAAGATCGACGTCGACGGGCAGCCGGTCGGTCGCTCGGACCATCCGGTCAATCCGGCGGGCTTCACCATCCACTCCGCGATCCACATGGCGCGCGACGACGCGCACGCGGTGATGCATCTGCACACGCCGCACGGTCAGGCGGTGTCGGCGATGGCGTGCGGGCTGCTGCCGCACACCCAGACCGCGATGATCGCGAGCCACGACGTCGCCTATCACGATTATGAGGGCATCGCGACCGACCTCGCCGAGCGCGAGCGGCTGGTCGCGGACCTCGGCATCAAGAATGCGATGATCCTGCGCAACCACGGCACGCTGGCGGTGGGCAATTCGGTCGCGGCCTGTTTCCTTCGGCTCTACTTCCTCGAACGTGCGTGCCAGGCGCAGGTGCATATGCTCGCGGCGGGACGCGACGGCCTCAACCCGCCGCCCGACGGGGTCGAGGAGAAGGTCGCACATCAGGCCAGCCCCGCTGGGATGGGGATGGTGGCGCAGGCGCTCGCCTGGCCGGCGCTGCTGCGCAAGCTCGACCGCATCGATCCAAGCTACCGCCAGTAAGGGTCACGCGGAGGCGCGGAGGGGGCGCACCCGGCGCAGTCGGTTGCCTCCCCTCCGGCGAAGAGGGAACGCAAGGGCCAAACCGGCCACCTCCCCTCCGCGCCTCCGCGCCTCCGCGCGAACCAAATCGCCGATCCCCCCCGAACACTGCCGACCGAGGCGACGAACAGCCCCGCTCCGATCACTCAGTCGAGGACGATATGCGGCACGAAGCGCGCGCCATTGCCGGTGATCAGCCCGCCCTCGCGGATTCCCATCCCCGCGGGCACGCCGTCGACCACCCAGCTGCCGATCACCGGGTAACAGCCCGGCGCCGTCTCGGGCAGCGGATAGATCGCCTGATAGACATAGCCCTCGTCGCCATAATCGCCCAGCGCCTCGGCGACGATGCGGCCGCCGCGCCGGATCGAGACGTTGGCACCCTCGCGCGACAGCAGCGGCTTGGCGACCGCGTCGCCCTCGGGGATGGCGAAGCCGGCGGCGAGAAGATTGGGGTGATCGGGGAACAGCTCCCACAGCATCGCCAGCACGCCCTTGTTGCTCCACAGCATCTTCCACACCGGCTCGATCCACGAGGTGCCGCCCGCGGCGAGATCCTCGGCGAGCACGCCGGCGAACGCCTCGTTGGCGAGCCACTCCCAGGGATAGAGCTTGAACAGCGCATCGATCGGCGCGCCGCCCTCGTCGACGAAGCGGCGGCGCTGCTCGTCCCAGCCGATCGCGTCGATCGGCAGGGCTGCGGTATCGATCCCCGCCGCCGCCGCGGTGTCGCGCAGATAGGCGGTGGTGACGCCGTCCTCCCCCGCGTCGTCGGCAGCATGCGCGAAGTGGACGCGGGCAGGCAGATGGGCGCCGAGGTCGCGCCATCTCTCGACCAGCCGTTCGTGGAGGCTGGTGAACTGGTCGGCGTCCGGAAAGCATGCCGCCTTCCAGCTCCACTGGATCACCGCCGCCTCGAGCAGCGAGGTTGGCGTGTCGCAGTTGAACTCGAACAATTTGGGCGGCGACGCACCGTCATAGCCGAGGTCGAAGCGGCCGAAGTTGAGCGCCGGCGGCTCCGCTTCCCAGGCCTCGCGGATCGGCTGGTGGAAAGCGCGCGGAATGCCGAGCCGGTCCATCCGCCGCGGCTCGGCGACGATCGCCTCCCCCACCGCGAGGAACAGGCGATAGAGTTCGGCGGTCGCCGTCTCGATCTCGGCGACCTGCGCCGCGTTGAACCGGTAGTAGGCGGATTCGTCCCAATAGGGCTGCCCGTCGCTGCTGTGCCAGACCAGCCCCTCCGCCTCGACCTGCGCCTGCCAGTCGCGGCGCGGGGTCAGCGGCATGCGGATCACGAGCGGCCGCCGCCGAAGCTCCGCGCCGAGGCGCCGAACCCGCCGCGGCTGATCGCCCCGGCGCGCGTCACCTGCGTCGTCGCGGGGGCAAAGCCATAGGCCCGCCCCGGTGCCCGCGCGAACGAGCCGCCGCCGACCCGCTCGCCATAGGGCGGGATCACCGCATTGCGCGCGAGGAAATACCACAGGAACGGGCTCGCCCCGCCGCCGGCATGCGCCTGGCGCGCGCAATTGGCGTCGGCGACGCGCTTGCCGTCGCGATCGGTGCACAGCGCCGTATCGCCCTGCGCGACCCAGCCGTCGGCATCGTCATGGCGCTGGCCGCAGCCGCTGGCGAGAAAGGCGGCCGCGAGCGCGGTGGTGAATGTCAGGTCGTGCCGCAACCGCGCCTCCGCTGCTCATGGAGCGGTCACTGTCCCATATCGCCGCGCAAAAGCGAAGCGTCGTGGCGCGCCGGATTACTGGCCGAACTTGCCCTGCCGGTACAGCAAGGTGATCGCGACGCGGCGGTTGCGCGGATCGCCGGGATCGTCGGTGATGATCGGCTCGCGATCAGCGACGCCCTCGATCCGCTCGAACCGCGATTCGGGAATTCCGCCGAGCGCCAGCCGCCGCCGCGTCGCCTCGGCACGGCCCGAGGAGAGCATCCAGTTGTTCATCGCCCGCGGGTCGCCATAGGGCACGCTGTCGGTATGGCCGCGGATCATGATCGTGTTGGGCGTGCCCGCGATCGTGCCGGCGATCATCCCGATCAGCTCGGACGCCTTGGGATCGAGCGCGGTGGTGCCGAGCGCGAACATCGAATAATCGGCATTGTCGACCAGATCGATGCGCAGCCCGTCCTGCGTCGGCACGAAGCGGATATGGTCGGCCATCTTGGCGAGCCGCGGCGACGCCTTGATCTGCTTTTCGAGCTGCTGCTTGATCGCCTGGAACGCCTGCTTGTCCGCCTGCATCGCCACCGGGTTGCGCAGCGATCCCTTGTCGCCGGTGCCGCTGCGGTCGCCGCCCGCCGTGCTCATCGGGATGCCGATCGACGCGATCGGGGCCGATGCCGCCTTGGGGCCGAGCTTGTTGTTGCTGAGGATCGATTCGCCGCCGAGCACGCCGTTGCCGCCGAGGCCGGTCATCTTCTTGTCGAGCAGGGTCGGCGCGAAATAGTCGGCGATCCCCTTGCGCTGCTTCTCGGTCGTCGCGCCGAGCAGCCACAGCAACAGGAAGAACGCCATCATCGCGGTGACGAAATCGGCATAGGCGACCTTCCACGCGCCGCCGTGATGGCCGCCGTGCCCGCCGTCGATGATCTTCTTGACAATGATGATCTTGGGCGGCTGGTTGTTGCCGTGGGGGGCGGCGCGGGCCATGGCTCTGCTCCCGCCTTACTTGCCGCGCAGCCCGTCGAACACCTCGGCGAACCCCGGCTGGTTCTTGTGCGCGATGCCCGAACGTGCCGCCTCGATGACCAGCGGCTGCGGATGGCCGTGCAACGAGGCGATGATGATCTGCTTGACGACGTTGTAGATCGCCGCGTCGGCATCGATCACCTGCTTCAGCCGTCCGGCGAGCGGCGAGACGATGCCATAGGCGAGCAGCACGCCCATGAACGTGCCGACCAGCGCCGAACCGATCATCCCGCCGAGCACCGACGGCGGCTTGTCGATCGATCCCATCGTCTTGACGATGCCGAGCACCGCCGCGACGATGCCGAGCGCGGGCAGCGAATCCGCCAGGCTGGTCAGCGTGGTATGCGGTCCCTCCACCTCATGGTGGTGGGTCTTGATCGCATGATCCATCACCTCCTCGACCGCGTGGACGTCGAGCGTCCCCGACGAGACGACGACGAGGCGCAGCGTGTCGGCGATCAGATTGACCAGCGTGTGGTCGGCGAGCAGCCGCGGATATTCGCTGAACACCGCCGACGATTTGGGGTCCTCGACATGCGGTTCGAGCGCGATCGGCCCGTCCATGCGCAGCATCTTCATCAGCTTGCTGACCAGGAAGATGACGTCGAGATAATCCTGCTTCTTGTATTTGGGGCCCTTGAACACCTTGGCGAGGCCGCCGCCCATCGCCTTCAGCTCGGTCCCCGAATTGCCGATGATCAGCGCGCCGGCGGCGGCGCCGCCGATGATCAGCATCTCGTGCGGGATCGCCTCCATCACCGGGCCAAGCGCACCGCCGGTGATGGCGAAGCCGCCGAACACCATGGCGAGCAGGACGACAAGACCGATGGCTGGAAACACGTTGGGCAACCCCCGTTGCGCCGGCGCGGCCGGCAATCCGATACGACCGGATTAACCGCACTTCCTCGACAAGTGGTTACCGGCGCGGTGAGTTTGTTGCGCCGCCGGCCGCGGCGGCGCTTATTTGAGGTAGTCGAACAGCGACAGGCTGGAGAGCTTGCTGAAGCTCGCCTGCGACGCGGACAGCGCGGTCATCATCTGCTGGAGCTGGACGACGGCGTCGGTGACGTCGACCTGTTCGATCTTGCCGCGCAGCTCGCTGCGATCGGTGTTGGCGCTGGTCAGCAACTGCTGCTGGAGATCGACCCGCGCGCCGCGCGCGCCGACCGACGCGGAAACGTCGGCGACCTGATCGATCGACTGGGTGATCTGGTCGAGCGAGGACGCGACCGACGCCGAGACGTCGCCGCCGGCGTTGAGCGTCGCGGCGAGCTTGCTCAGCATCTCCAGCGTGTTGTCGGTGCCGCCGGGCAGCGTGAAGATTCGCTTGGCGCTCTCGGTCGCCTGCACGGTCTGTCCGTCGGCGATCGGCACTTCGGACACTTCGACGTCGGGCGGGAAGGTGAAGGTGCCGTCCTTGTTGTCGACCACCGCCGCGCCGCCCGAGGCGGAGCCGAACAGCGGCTGGCCGCGCACGTTCTTGGTATTGGCGAGGCCGACCAGCGAGCCGATGATCGAGGTGAGCTCGGTCGCGATCACCTTGCGCGTCGCATCGGTCTGCGTGCCGTTCGCCGCCGTCGTCGCGAGTTCCGAGGCGCGGGTCAGCTGTGTGCTGATCTGGCTGAGCACGCCGTCCGCCTGATCGAGCAGCGAGCTCGCCAGCGTGATGTTGGTGCCATAGACCGCGGCGTCGGCATCCTTGCGGTCGAGCTCGGCGAGCTGCTGCGCCGCGGCGGGATCGTCGGAGGGCTTGAGGATCTTCTTGCCGGTCGAGATCTGCGTCTGCAAGTCCGAGGCGCGGCTGCTCATCTGCGAAAAGCGGGTCGCCGCATTGCTGTAGAAGAGGCTGGTGGAGATCTGCATGGCGCGGCCCTAGCGGATGTCGAGGATGGTCTGCATCGTCTCGCGCGCCACCTGGATGACGCGGCCCGAGGCGGCATAGGCCTGCTGGAAGCGCATCAGGTCGACGGCTTCCGAATCGAGGTTGACGCCGGTCGCGGTCGACAGCGCGGTCGCCGCGCCGTCGCGGATCGCGGTCTGCGCGTCGGCGATGGTGTTCTTCTGCTTGTACGCCGTCGCATTGTCGGTGACGAGCGCGGTCAGCTTGGTCTCGAACCCCTGCGACTGCCGCGTCGCTTCGAGCGCGGTGAGGTTGGACGAATCGCGCACCCCGCCGCCGGCGCTCGCCGCGATCTTGCCCGCGGCGATCAGGCTGCCGGAGGTGAATTGATCGGACACGCTGATGTCGGTCGGATTCGTGCCGGTCGCGAACATCGCGATGCCGGTGTTGCCGTTCTGATCGAGCCCGGCGGTCTGGTTGGCGTTGACCGCGCCGGTGAAGCCGGTGGCGACCGCGTTCAGCTCCTGGCGGATCGCCGCGACGCGCTCGGCGCCGTCGGTGATGCCGGCGATCGTGCCGCCGCTCGCGGTGATCTGGCTGTTGACCGCGCCGACCGTCACCGTGAAGGACACCTTGCCGTCGCTGCCGCGGTCATAGGCGACCTGCCCGCTGGTCACGCCCTGGACGAAGGCCGGGCCGGTCGATCCGGCGAAGCTCACCGTCGCGCGGCCGATCGCATCGGTCTTGGTGGTGACGTCGGCGAGTTCGCTCATCTGCGAGAGGATATTGTCGCGCTGGTCCATCAGCTGCGCCGCGGCGGTGCTGCCGACCTGCGCGCGGCCGAGACTGTCGTTGATCTTGCCGAGCGAGTCGCCGAGCGAGGTCAGGCTCTGCGCCGCCTGGTTGCCGGCGGTGTCGATATCCGAATCGATCTGGTCGAACGCCTTGCCGGTCGCGGTGAAGGCGATCCCCGCCGAGGCCGCGGCGCTCAGCATGCCGGTGCGCAGCGCGGTCGAATTGGGTTCGGCGGCAAGGCTCTGCGCCGAGGCGAAGAAGGAGGTGACGCGGGTGGTCAGCGCATTGCCGGTCAGCGCGTCCTGGATGCGATCGAGCCATTCCGCGCCCTTGGTGGTGCGCGACAGGTCGCTGGTCGAGGCGCGCAGCGCGGCGCTCGCATAGACGTTGGCCGACCGGCCGACCCCGGTCAGCACGACACCGTTGCCGGCGCCATAGGGATTGAGCGAGCCGCTGCCGCCCGCCACTTCGCTGATGTTGACCGTGCGCCGGGTATAACCGGTCGAGTTCACGTTGGCGATATTCTCGCCCACCGTGGACAGCGCGCTCTGATACGCGCGGACGCCCGAAGCGCCGATCGACAGCAAGTCGCTCATTTGGGCGGATCTGCAACAGAGGTGTTAAGATCGGATTGCGACTTGGCGAGGAAGGCGGTCATCGCCTTGCCGATGCCGAGCGGCGTCGTCTCCGCCATCGTCTGCGCGACGCGGGCGTCCTGCATCTCGCTGAACGTGTCGATCGCCTTCGAATCGAACAGCGGGTCGGCGAGCTTGGCCTTGCGCATGCTCTTCAGCATCATGCCGGTGAACACCGCTTCGAACTTCTCGCCCGCCTTCTTGAGGTTTTCGGCGGACTTGAGCCGCGACGTATCGGTCGAGATGCCGCCGGTCGCACCGACGGGCGTGGTGCCGAGCGTCGTCATAGCACGATCAGCTCCGCCTTGAGGCTGCCCGCTTCCTTGAGCGCCTCGAGGATCGCGACGAGGTCCGCGGGCGACGCGCCGATCGCATTCACCGCCTTGACGATGTCGGCGAGCCTGGGGCCGGGGTTGATGAGGAACATCGGTTTCTTCTCCTCCTCGATCGACACGTTGGACTTCTTCTCCAACGCGGTCTGACCCTGGCTGAACGGCGCCGGCTGGCTGATCCGCTGGTTCTCGTCGATGCGCACGGTCAGCTTGCCGTGCGTCACCGCGGCAGGACCCACCCTGACCGCAGAATTGATAACGACCGTTCCGGTGCGCGCATTTACAATTACTTTTGCAGGCGGCTCGGCCGAAGTGACATCGAGGTTCTCGATCGTCGACATCAGCGTCGCGCGCACGTCGGCGCCCGGCGGCGCGCGCACCGCGACCGACACGCCGTCGACCGCCTGCGCGGTGCCGAAGCCGAGCTTGGCGTTGATCGCCTGCGCGACGTTCTGCGCGGTGGTGAAATCCGACCGCGCGAGGTTGAAGGTCAGCATCGGCGCCGAATCGAAGCCGGTGGCGACCGCGCGCTCGACGGTGGCGCCCTCGGGGATGCGGCCGGTCGAGGGCACGTTGACGACGATCCGCGATCCGTCCGCGCCCTCCGCGCCGAGGCCGCCGACCGCGAGATTGCCCTGCGCCATCGCATAGATCTGATTGTCCGCGCCGAGCAGCGGGGTCAGCACGAGGCTGCCGCCGCGCAGCGACTTGGCCTTGCCCATCGAGGCGACGGTGATGTCGAGCCGCTGGCCGGGCTTGGCGAAGGGCGGCAGCTCGGCGGTGATCATCACCACCGCGGCATTCTTCATCCCCGGATTGGCACCGGGCGGCAGTTGCAGGCCGAAGCGTGACGCCACCGCCTTCAGCGACTGGACGGTATATTCGAGATTGTCGTCCCCGGTGCCGGGCAGGCCGACGACGACGCCATAGCCGGTGAGCTGGTTGGCCCGGATACCCTGGAAGCCGCCGAGGTCCTTGATCCGGTCCGCCGAAGCGGGCGCGGCAAGGCCGACGGTGGCGATCAGCGCGGTGATCAGCGAACGGGCAAGATGACGGATCATAGCGGCAATGCCTGCACTCATATTGGTTACCGTAGCGCTAACCCTGCCCGCACCCGTTCCGCCTTCCCTCTCCCCATTGGGAAAGGGAGGGACGCCGAAGGCGGCGGAGGGTGAGGACGGGGCCCGGCGCATCAGAACGGGCTGACGACGGAGAAGAAGCGGCTGAGCCAGCCCTGCCGCCCGGCGCGTGCGACATCGCCCTTGCCGGTATAGGCGATCTGCGCGTCCGCGACCCGCGTCGACAGGATGCGATTGTCCGCGCCGATATCGGCGGTACGGACGATGCCCTTGATCTGGAGGAACTCGTCGCCGCGGTTGAGCGTGACGCGCTTCTGCCCCTGCACCAGCATCGTGCCGTTGGGATAGACCTCGGCGACCGTCACCGAGACCTCGCCCGACAGCGAATTGGCCTGGTCGGCCTGCCCCGAACCGTCGAACCCGCGCGTGCCGCTCGCGCCGATATCGGTCGAGTTGAACAGCTTGAGCGGCCCGGTGGTCGGCGGCGTGACGCCGAACGAGCCCTTGGAATCGAGCTTCGACCCGGAGGATTTGGACGCCGCGGTGCGCTCGACCAGCACGATCGTCAGCGGATCGCCGACCCGGCGCGCGCGCCAGCCCTCGTAAAGCGCGGCATAGCCATCGCCCGCCTGGAAGATCGATCCGTTGGCGACCGGCGCGGGCGGCGCCAGCGGCGCGCGCACCGCGGTGAAATCCTCCGCCGGCTTCTTCTTGAACAGGCGGGCGTCGGCCGGGGCGGCGACACCGAGGACGAGCAGGCCGGCGATCCCGGCGCGGAACAGCGGAGCGGGCATCACAGGTTCTGGTTCAACGTCTTGAGCATCTCGTCGGACGACGAGATCATCTTGGAATTGACCTCATAGGCGCGCTGCGTCTCGATCATGTCGACGAGTTCCTCGACGACGTTGACGTTCGACGCCTCGAGGCTGCCCTGGCGGACGTTGCCGCGGCCGTCCTGGCCGGGGATGCCCATGTTAGCGGCGCCCGACGAGGCGGTCTCCTTGAGGTAATTGTCGCCGGTCGATTGCAACCCGGTCGGATTGGGGAAGCTCGCGACCTGGATCTGGCCGAGGTTGGTCCCCTCGTTCTGTCCGGGGATCTGCGCCGTCACCGTGCCGTCGGTGCCGATCGACACCGAGGTGGCGTTGGCGGGCACGGTGATGCCCGGCATCACCTGATAGCCTTCGGAGGTGATCAGCAGGCCTTCCGGGCTGCGGCTGAAATTGCCGGCGCGCGTATAGCCGAGGTTGCCGCCGGGCAGCTGCACCTGGAAATAGCCGTCGCCGTCGAGCGCCAGATCATAGGCGTTGCCGGTCTGCGTCAACGAGCCCTGCGTATCGATCCGCGCCGTCCCCTGCACGCGCACGCCGGTGCCGAGGTTGAGCCCGGTGGCATATTTGGTGTCGGCGGTCGACGCCGCGCCGGGCGCGGTGATCGTCTGATAGGCGAGCGTCTCGAACGCGGCGCGATCCTTCTTGAACCCCGTCGTGTTGACGTTGGCGAGGTTGTTCGAGATCACCCGCATGCGCGTATCCTGGGCGTCGAGCCCGGTGCGCGCGATGTGCATGGCGGAGGAGGACATATCTTTCTTCCCTTAGCTCGGCAGACGCATCACCGAGGTGCTGCTCTCGTCCATGTCCTTGGCGGACTTCATCAGATTGGCCTGGACTTCGTAACTGCGCTGGTTCTCGATCATGTCGACCAGCGCCTGCGTCATGTTGACGTTGGAGGCCTCCAGCGCGCCGCCCTGCACCTTGGCGTCGAGATTGGCGGGGAGCACCCCGCCGCCCTTGACGCGCAGCAGATTGTCGAGGCCCTTGAGCGTCGTCGTCCCCTTGGTGTCGACCAGCTTGAGCCGGTCGAGCACCTGCGGGTTCTTGGCGTCGCCGCCCTGCGGCACGATGCTGATCGTGCCGTCGGCGGCGATCGTCAGGCTGTCGTGCGGCGGCACGGTGATCGGCCCCGCCTGACCCTGGACGATGAAGCCGTCGCCGGTCTGGAGCACGCCCGACGCCGCGATCTCGAGATCGCCGCGACGGGTATAGGCCTCGCTGCCGTCGGCGGCCTGCACCGCCAGCCAGTCGGTGTTGCCGCTGATCGCGACGTCGAGTGGCCGGCCGGTCGCCTGGATCGCGCCGGGGGCGCGATCGGCGTCGGTGACCTCTTCGCTGGTCGGCATGCGCGCCTCGAGCTGCGTGCCGCCGCCCTTCAGCTCGATCCGGTCGAAGACGACGCGGTCGGCGCGGAAGCCGGTGGTGGACGCATTCGCCATATTGTTGGCGATCGCCGCCTGCGCCTGCATGTGCGCACGCAGCCCCGTCGCCGCCGTATAGACCAGTTTGTCCATCTAAAGCCTCCGCGCCGCGTCGCTCAGTTGCGGATCTGGATGATCGTCTGCGACACCTGATTGGCGGTATCGAGCGCCTTCGAGTTCGCCTGGAAGTTGCGCTGCGCCGCGATCAGGTTGACCAGCTCCTCGGTGATGTCGACGTTCGATCCTTCGATCGTGCCGCTCATCAGCGTGCCGAAGCCGTCGGCGCTCGCCATGCCGAGCGTCGCCGCGCCCGACACGCCGGTCGCCGCCCAATAGCTGCTGCCGATCTGGCGCAGGCCGGTCGGCGTCGAGAATTTGGCGAGCGCGACCTTGCCGAGCGGCTTGATGTCGCCGTTCGAGAAGCTCGCCTGGATCAGGCCCGCGTCGGTGACGGTGACGCCGGCGAGCTGGCCGACCGGAATACCGTCCTGCGTCTTGGCGTTGACCGCGAAGGCCGACGACAGCTGCGTCGAATTGGTGATGTCGAGCGAGATCGTCTGCGTCGCCGCGCCCGAGGTCGGGGTGAAGGCGTTGAAGTCGATCTTGGTCGGCGAGGTCGAGGTCAGCGCGCCCTTGTCGTCGAAGGTCAGCGTCACCTTGTTGCTCGTGTTGGGCGCGGTGCCGGTGGTCATCGCCTGGTCGCCGACGAAGGTATAGACGTCCCAGCTGCCGGTGGTGACCGGCGGGCCGTCGGTGCCCGTCGCGGTGCGCACGTAATAGCTGGTCATCGTCATCGGATTGCCGTTCGCGTCATAGATGCGCGAGGCGACCGAGTTGTTGTAGGTCGTCGTGTCGGTGCGATCGAACTTATAGTCGGCCGCGGCGCCCTTGACGGTCGAGGTCGACGACATCTGCACCGCGGTGGCGACCTTGCTGGTGCCCTTGGGCGTGCCGCTGGTCTGCTGGATCTGCAGCGTGGTCAGGCCCTTCTCGCCGGTGGCGGTGACGTTGCCGTCGCTGTCGACCGGATAGACCATCAGGTAGCTGCCCTGCGCGTCGACGACGTTGTTGTTCGAATCGACCGAGAAGCTGCCGTTGCGCGTGTAGGTGGTCGAATCGCTGGTGCCGGTCGAGCGCATCGTGAAGAAGCCTTCGCCGACCATCGCCAGGTCGAGCGCGTTCGACGTGGTGGTGAGGTTGCCCTCCTTGAACTGCTGCGTGTTGCCCTTCACCACGACGCCCGAACCGACCATCTTGCGCGGATCGGTCGAGGTGCTGGACGCGATGATGTCGGCGAATTCGGTACGGCTCTTCTTGAAGCCGGTGGTCGAGACGTTGGCGAGATTGTGGCTGATCGTCGCCATGTCGGTCTGCGACGCCTGGAGGCCGGAGAGCGAGGTGTAGAAGGACATCGGGTTACTCCTTGGAAGCGGATATCGGGAAAAGCGGGATCAGGTGGCGGACCGGACGTCGGCGGGATTGACGTCGCCGACGCCGAGCACCTTGAGCGTCGGCGAGCCGCTCGACGGCAAGGAGACGGATTCGACCGGCGCCCACACGAGGGTGCGGCTGGTCACGGTCTTGTCGCCGGCGGTGGCGAGCGCGGTGACCGTGAACGGCCCGTCGCCGGCGCTGTTGCCGGCGCCGTCCTTGCCGTCCCAGTCGAAAGTCGCGGTGCCCTTCTTCTGCGCGCCGAGCGTCAGGTTGCGCAGCGTGCCGCCGTTGGCGTCGGAGATCGACACGGTGACCTGGGTCGCGTCGTCGTCGAGCTCGACCGCCCCGTCGAGGCTGCCGCTGGCGCGCGGATAGGCGGTCGATCCCTCGGTCAGCACCGTCTTGCCGACATAGCTCATCGCGTCGGACGCGGTGGTCGAGCCCAATTTGGTGGCGACGCTCGACAGCGTCTTGTTCATCTCGCTGATCCCGGCGACCGACGAGAATTGCGCCATCTGGGCGACCATCTGGGTGTTGTCCATCGGGCTCAGCGGGTCCTGGTTCTTGAGCTGCGTGGTCAGCAGCGTCAGGAAATCGGACTGGTCGAGCGTCGTCTTGGTCGCGGTCGGCGTCGTCGAGGCGCCGGTCGCCGTCGTCGTCGCGCTGGTGGAGCCCGACCGCTTGATGCCGAGCTTGTCGAGCGTCGCGTCGAACGTCGACTGCGTCGAGGTAATCGAGTCCACCATCATTAACGTCCCAGCTTGAGGGTATCGATGGTGAGCTGCTTGGCAGTATTCATCACCTCGACGTTGTTTTGATACGAACGTGCCGTCTCCATCATGTCGACGAGTTCACGGCTTTCATCGACCGCGGCCTGGTAGATATTGCCATCCTTGTCGGCGAGCGGGTTGTTCGGATCGTAGATCTTGGTCGGCGATTCACCGGCGGTGACGATCTTCTCGACGTCGACGGTGGCAAGGCCGCTCGCCGCGTCGAAGCTGGTGCGGAACACCGGCTTCATCGTCTTGTAGGCGGTGTCCGCCGAGCCGGTCGTGCCGCCGACATTGGCGAGGTTCGACGCGGTGGTGTTCATGCGGATGAGCTGCGCGCTCATCGCCCGCCCGGCGACCTGGAAGACGTTGATCGGATCGGCCATCGGCTTACTCCCCCTTCAGCGCGCGGGTGATCTGGCCGATCCGCCCGTTGAGGAACGACAGCGTCGTCTGATACTGGACGGCGTTCTCGGCGAAGGCGGTCTGCTCTTCGTTGAGCTCGACGGTATTGCCGTCCATCGAGGTCTGCAGCGGCACGCGGAACTTGGTCGCGGCGTCGAGGGTGCCGTTATTGTCCTGCTCCAGCGTGGCGAGCGCCGACTTGAAGTCGATGTCCTTCGCCTTGAAGCCGGGAGTCGAGGCGTTGGCGATGTTGGAGGCCAGCACGCCCATGCGCTGCCCGCGCACTTCGAGGGCGGCACCATGGACTCCGAACAAACTCTCTGCGGCCATCGGCCCAAATCTCCGGCGCACCATTGCGCTGCCCGGAGCTAAGCAACCGCCGTGCCAGTTTTCGATTCCGCGTGGCACCTGCCGCTTTTTCGCCGGCCGCGGACCCGGCGGCAAGGCCGGCGGCAAAGCCTTGCCGCCCGTTGCCGGGGAGCGGCAAAAGCTGCCGCCGGTCGGCCGGCATGGTGTTCGAAAGCTTTACCAAATCGCGCCTGCGCAGGGCCCGGCGCGGCACCGGCGACCGGCGTCGGGGCGCCTTTACGAAACCCTTCCGCAGCACGCCCCCGAAAGCGCGACGCCTGCGAACCCGCGCCAGTGCTCCTGCGCACTCAGGAGCCTAGGGTTGTGGAGTACTGAGGGCGTTGCTCTGCCTGACCCTGGGTTCCCGCGTTCGCAGGAACACGATGCCGTCGCGCACTGGGCATCCGTCGCAATGCTCCCGCCACAGTGCTCCCGTGACGGCGGGAGCCCAGTAATTCTCTGCCGCAAGCGGTTGATCCGCTTGACCAATGGACGCCCGCCCGCGCGAGAATACTGCCGGACTCCGCAACCCCGCCCCATTGGCGAACGCCCCATCCCGGGCAATTTGGCCCGCCCCTTGCAACGTCACGCGCATGATGATCGCCCAATTCTTCGATCCGATCGCGCTCGCCATCGTCGGCGGCGGCACCGCGCTGGCCGCGATCCTGCGCGCGCCGCTGCGCGACGCGTCGGGCGCGGTGTCCGCGCTGCGGGTGCTCGGCCGCCGGCGGTTCAGCGCCGATGCGCTGCTCGACCAGATCGCCGCACAGGCGCGCATCGCCAAGCGCCACGGCATCGTCGCGCTCGATCGCTCGGTGATCGCCGACCCCGATGTCGCCGCCGCGGTCGCCGCGATCGTCGACGGCGCCGGCGTCCGCGAGGTCGAGGCGCTGCTCCACCATCGCCGCGGCGCCCGCGTCGCGCGGCACGTCGCGCATGCCGACGTCTGGTCGGCGGCGGCGGAGGCGGCGCCGGCGATGGGCATGGTCGGGACGCTGATCGGCCTCGCCGGCATGTTCGCCAACATGACCGATCCCAAGGCGATCGGCGGCGCGATGGCGATCGCCCTGCTCGCCACGCTTTACGGGGCGCTGCTCGCCAATCTGGTGCTGATCCCGATCTGCCAGCGGCTGCGCGCCGCCGGCCGGATCGAGGCGTTCGAGCGCGCGCGCATCGACGCGCCGCTGCTCGCGCTCGCGCTGCGCGAAACCCCGCGCTCGCCGTTGCAGAGCGTCGCATGACCCACGCGCTCTATCCCGATACGCCGCCCGCCAGGCCGCTGTGGCTGGTGACGCTCGCCGACCTCGCCCTGCTGCTGGTCGGCTTCTTCGTCCTGTTGCAGGCGAGCGAGAAGCCGCGCGCGATCACCGATGCGCTGCGCGAAAGCTTCGGCGGCACGCCAGCGCCCGCGCCATTGGCGATGATGGCGACCGGCGTCGCCTTCGCGACCGGCAGCGCGGCACTGACCGACCCCGCCGCCGCCATCGCCTGGGCGCGCGACGCGGTGCGCGATCCGCGCGTCGCGCTCACCGTCACCGGGTCGACCGACGGCAGCGCCGCGGATGTCGACCCCGCCACCGGCAGCGCCGCGCTGCTCGCCGCCGACCGCGCGCGCAGCCTTGCCGCGGCGCTCGCCCCGGTCAGCCGCCGCATCGCCATCGCCACCAATCCCCGCCCCGGCCGCCGCGCCGCGATCCTCACGCTCGCCTTCGTCGGCGAGCCGCAATCCATGGACCAGCACCGATGATCCTCGCTCTTCTCCTTGCCGCAGCGCCGATGGGCGGCGCACTCGCCTTTCAGGATACCGGCGGACTCGACCGTGCGGTCGCCGCCTTCACCAGCCGGCCGATCGGCGCGGAGGGCGGCGCGCGCACCGCGATCGACAGCCGGCTGCGCCTCGCGCTCTGCCCCACCGTCGCGCTCGCCTGGCGGACCGAGGCGCATGACGCGGTGGTCGTGTCCTGTTCGGGGCCCGACTGGCGCATCTTCGTCCCCGTCATCCGTCCCGCCGGCCCGGCCGCCGCTCCCGCCACCGCCACCGCGCGCGCGCCGGTCGCCGCCAAGGCCGAACCGGTGATCCGCCGCGGCGACCCGGTGGTGATCGAGGCGGGATCGTCCGGCTTCTCGATCAGCCGCGAAGGCATTGCGATGGGCGACGCCCCGCCGGGCGGCCGCTTCCTCGTCAAGGTCGACGACGCCAAGGCGCCGGTACAGGCGATCGCGCTCGAAGGCGGCCGCGCCACGTTGCCCGGCTGGGGCGAATAGGCACGCCCGCCGCGCCGGGATTCTTTTTTCTAAAGGCGGGGCCCTACCGGTCGTTTACACCCATGTCAGGCAACACAGATAGGTGCGGACATGGTGGACTCGATCGGCACGACGCCGCTGAACGGAAGTGGAAGCGTCTCGCGCGTCGCCGCGCCGGCCGCGACGCCGGTGGTGCAGCCGGCGGTGCAGCAGGCGGCGCAACAGGCGCCCGCGGCCAGCAACGCGACGCAGCTCAGCAACCTCGCCCGCACGCTCGCGGCGGAACCGCCGGTCGACAGCGATCGCATCGACGAGATCAAGAAGGCGATCCAGAACGGCTCCTTCCCCATCCTGCCGGCGACGATCGCCGACCGGCTTCTCGCACTCCGGCTGAACTGGAATGGCCATGACGCGGCGTGATGCCCTCATCCAGGTGATCGACTCGCTCCATGCCGAGATCGACGCGCTCAAGTCCAACGACGTCCATGCGCTCGAACGCGCGACCCAGTCCAAGCTCGCCGGCATCGAACAGGTCGCCGCGCTCGGCACCGGCCCGGCCGGCGACGACGTGCGCGCGCTTGCCGACGAGGCCAACCGCCTCAACGAGACGTGCCGGATCTACGTCAACCTGATGGCGGCAAATGTTCGCCGCCGCCTGCAAATTCTGACCGGCGATGCCGGCCACGGCTACCGCCCGACGTTCGTCTCGGCCTGCGCCTGACATTATGTTTGGAAATGTGCTGAAAGCGCATTTCGGCGGTGCCGGCCCGCTCCCCCACCCGGCCTCCCATCAAGGATACTCTGTGGGAGGCCGGGTGGGGGAGCGGGCCGGCACCGCCTGACATTGGCTCTTCCGCCAATGTCCAAACCGACTCTGCGCGAGCGCCGGACGCTTTATGTCATAGTTGGCACGGTTGTTGCTGGAGACCCTCTGACAACAGGGGTGTGCTTTCTTCGTAATGACCGTCAATCCGATTAGCTCCGGCCGGATCCAGTCCGCGATCGCGCTTGCGAGCAGCAAGACGGGCGTCGACTTCGATTATCTGCTCGGCCAGGCCAAGATCGAATCCGGGCTGAACGCCAACGCCCGCGCCGGCACCTCGTCGGCGTCGGGCCTGTACCAGTTCGTCGAACAGAGCTGGCTCGCGGTCGTCAAGAAGCACGGCGCCGAACATGGCATGGCCTGGGCCGCCGACAGCATCGGCCAGTCGCACGGCCATTTCACCGTCAGCGATCCCGCCACCCGCTCGGCGATCCTCGCGCTGCGCAACGATCCCACCGCCGCCTCGCTGATGGCGGCCGAACACGCCTCCGACAACAAGGGCGAGCTCGAAGGCACGCTCGGCCGCAGCGCCAACGGCACCGACCTTTATATGGCGCATTTCCTCGGGCTCGGCGGCGCCAAGAAATTCCTGTCGGCGATGCAGAGCAACCCCGATGCGTCGGCGGCATCCTTGTTCCCGCAGGCGGCGGGCGCCAACCGCTCGATCTTCTACGCCGGCAACGGCCAGCCGCGCTCGCTCGAGGCGATCTACCAGCGGTTCGCCGACAAGCTCGGCGCAGGCAGCGACAGCGTCACCGAGACGCGCGCCGCCAACCTCGCCTTCGCCGCCCAGTCGCTCGACCTCAACGGCTCGACCGTCGTCACCGGCGGCAACGAGAGCGCGGAGGATGCGCTCGCCTGGGCGACGCAGGCGATGGGTCGGCTCAATACCGCGCCGACCAGCGCCAATGCGCTGCTGCGCCCGTCCCCGGCCAATGCCCGGCTCGCCTATATGATGCTCGCGCAGATGGGGGGCCGCTGAGGTGAACAAGCTGCTCGCCTCCGGCCGCGGCGCGGCGCTGCCGCTCGCCATCCTGCTGCTCGTCGTCGTGATGGTCGTGCCGATCCCGGCCTTCCTGCTCGACATCTTCTTCGTCGCCAATATCGCGATCAGCCTCGCGGTGCTGATGGTGTCGCTCAACGCGCAGAAGCCGCTCGACTTCTCGTCCTTCCCGACGGTGCTGCTGTTCGCGACGCTGTTCCGCCTCGGCCTCAACGTCGCCTCGACCCGCATCGTGCTGGTCCACGGCCACGAGGGCGAGAGCGCGGCGGGCCACGTCATCGAGGCGTTCGGCACCTTCCTGATCGGCGGCGACTATGTCGTCGGCATCTTCGTCTTCGCGATCCTGATGATCATCAACCTGATCGTCGTTACCAAGGGCGCTGGCCGCGTCTCCGAAGTCTCGGCGCGCTTCACGCTCGACGCCTTGCCCGGCAAGCAGATGGCGATCGACGCCGACCTCAACGCCGGCCTCATCACCCCCGACGACGCCAAGAAGCGTCGTGTCGAGGTCGCGACCGAGGCCGATTTCTACGGATCGATGGACGGTTCGTCCAAGTTCGTGAAGGGCGATGCGGTCGCGGCGATGCTGATCCTCGCCGCCAACGTCATCGGCGGCCTGATCCTCGGACCCGTAAGCCACGGCATGACGATCGCCGCCGCGGCGAAAAGCTACATCCTGCTCGCGATCGGCGACGCGCTCGTCGCGCAGCTGCCGTCGCTGATGCTGTCGATCGCCGCCGCCGCGATCGTCACCCGCGTCTCGTCGGACAAGGACCTCGCCGGCCAGATCGGCGGCCAGTTCGGGTCCCCGCGCACCTGGACGCCGGTCGCGGTGATCCTCGGCCTGCTCGGGCTGCTGCCCGGCATGCCGCATCTCGTCATCCTCACCGCCGCGGGGATCGCCGGTTTCGCCGCCTGGAAGCTGCGCCAGATCGAGCGCCGCCCGGTGGTCGAGGCTGCGCCCGCGGTCGCCGAGGAGCCCGCCGACCCGTCCAAGATCGGCTGGGACGAGGTGACCGACGGCATGCAGGTCAATTTCGACATCGGCTATGGCCTGGTGCCGCTGGTCGATCCGCGCCGCGGCGCGCCGCTGATGGGCCGCATCACCGGCGTGCGCCGCCAGCTGTCGCGCGAACTGGGCTTCGTCGTGCCGCAATGCCGCGTGCGCGACGACATCAACCTCGCGCCCTATACCTATCGCATCCTCATCAACGGCGTCGTGCTCGGCGAGGATCAGGTGTCGCCCGACGAGATGCTCGCGCTCGACACCGGCCAGGCCTATGGCTCGCTCAGCGGCAAGAAGGCGAAGGACCCGACCTTCGGGCTCGACGCCACCTGGATCCCGTCGGGCGATGCCGATGCGGCGACCGGCGCGGGCTTCCTCGTCGTCGATGCCGGCACGGTGATGGCGACGCACCTCAACCATCTGCTCGGCGCCAACGCCACCGATCTGCTCGGCCCCGACGAGGTCCAGTCGCTGCTCGACGGGCTCAAGGAGCGCGCGGCGCAGCTCGTCGCCGCGCTCACCCCCAATCCGCTGCCGCTCACCACCCTCACCCAGGTCCTCAAGGGCCTGCTTGCGGAGAATATTCCGTTGAAGGAATTCCGTCGCATCGCCCAGGCGATCGCCGTTGCCGCCACGCGCAGCGCCGACGCCGAAGAGATCATCGAACTGATCCGCCCCGAACTCGGCCCGCTGATCATCCAGAAACTGTGCGGCATGCGCGAACCGCTGCGCGTGATGACGCTCGACGGCCAGCTCGAAGCGCTGCTCGGTCAGGCGGCACGCGCCGACAGCTCGCGCCGCCACGTCATCGAGCCCGATCTCGGCCGCCGCATCGTCGATGCGCTGCAGGAGGCGGCCCAGCCGCTGATCGCCGAGGCCAAGCCGTTCGCGCTGGTCGTCCAGCCGGCGATCCGCCTCGCCATCCGCAAATTGGTCAAGACGGTGCTGCCCGACACGCCGGTCCTCTCCTTCTTCGAGGTGCCCGAGGAGAAGGCCGTCGAGGTCGTCGCGGTGATCGGCCAGCAGCATCAGGCGCTCGCGGCATGAGCGCCGAGCCGATGCCGCAGGCGTTCACCGCCGCCACCCCGGCGCCCGCCGACATGGTGCCGCAGGCGCCGCTCACCTATTCGCGCGCCACCCGGCCGGGCGGCGATCCCGAGGCGATGATCCGCCAGTATCTGCCGCTGGTCCGGCGGATCGCCTGGCACGTCCACGGTTCGATGAGCACGATCGTCGAGGTCGAGGACCTGGTGCAGATCGGCCTCGTCGCGCTGGTCGAGGCGGTCGGCCAGGCTGCGGAGCAAGGCGCGCAGTTCCGCGCCTATCTCCAGACCCGCCTGCGCGGCGCGATGATCGACGAACTGCGCCGGCAGGCGACCTCGACGCGCGGGGCGATGCGGCGGCGGCGGCAATATCATGCCGCGATCGCGACGCTGACCGCGCAGACCGGCCGCCCGCCCGAAGAGGCGGCGGTCGCGCGCGAACTCGGCGTCTCGGTCGAGAAGCTGCGCGCCGATTACGTCACCGCCGAGGCGGTGCGGTTCGAGGCGATCGACGACATCTATTCGGACGATCTGCCCTGGTTCGCCGACGACACGCCCGACGCCTTCGAACAGCTCGCCGAAAGCGACCTGCGCGACACGCTGATCGCGGCGATCGGCGCGCTGCCCGAGCGCGAGGCGCTGGTCGTGCAATTGTTCTACGTCGAGGAACTCAATCTCGAAGAGATCGGCCGCGTCCTCGGCGTCGGTGCGGCAAGGGTCTGCCAGATCAAGGCTGCCGCGCACGGCCGATTGAAGAAAGCTTTGGCCCGCAAACTGTAATCCTCCCCGGCACGGGGAGGGGGACCGTCGCGCGCAGCGCGATGGTGGAGGGGGCTCGCCGCAAGCGCTTCGCACGCGGAAGCCCCCCTCCGTCACCTTTGCGCGGTGCCACCTCCCCGTGCCGGGGAGGATTTATGCCGTGGCTCGCCGCAAGCGCAGCGCCTGTGGAAGCCCCCCTCCGTCACCGCTGCGCGGTGCCACCTCCCCGTGCCGGGGAGGATTTACGCCGTGCCTCACCACCAGCGCTGCGCACGCGGTAGCCCCCCTCCGTCACCGCTGCGCGGCGCCCCCTCCCCGCCCCGGGGAGGAGATTTACGCCGCCGCCTTCGCCCGCGCCGCGAAGCTCTTGCGCAGCTTCTGCAACTTCGGCGGGATCACCGCCATGCAATAGGGGTTCGACCGGCCCGAGGTCTCCCAATAATCCTGGTGGTAATCCTCCGCCGGATACCAGGTCGACATCGGCTCGATCGTGGTGACGATCGGCTTGGCCGAGTCCGCCTGCGCGCGCTCGATCGCGGCACGCATCTCGCTCTCCTGCGTCTCGTCCGCCGGGAACATGGCCGAACGATATTGCGTGCCGACGTCATTGCCCTGACGGTTGAGCTGCGTCGGATCGTGCGTCGCGAAGAAGATGTCGAGCAGGTCGCCGAGCTGCAATTGCGCCGGATCATAGCCGATGCGGATCGCCTCGGCATGGCCGGTGTCGCCGCCGCACACCTGGCGATAGGTCGGATCGGGCACCGACCCGCCGATATAGCCGCTCTCGACGCTCTCGACGCCGATCACGTCCTTGAACACCGCCTCGGTACACCAGAAGCAGCCGCCGGCCAGCGTCACATAGTCTGTCATCACAGTCTCCTTTGCGCCGATGTAGGAACGCGGTAGGGCGCGCGGAAGACGGGAGACAGACGATGGCGTTGCAGAACGGGTTGAACGGCAAGGTGATGGTGACCGGCGGCGCCGGCTATATCGGCAGCCACGCGGTGCTGGCGCTGCTCGACGCGGGCTATGAGGTCGTCGTCGTCGACAATCTCGTCACCGGCTTCGACTGGGCGGTCGATCCGCGCGCCACCCTGGTCACCGCGGCGATCGAGGACGAGGCGGTCGTCCGCGCCACGATCCGCGATCATAAGGTGCGCGCGATCATGCACTTCGCCGGATCGGTGGTGGTGCCCGAATCGGTCAGCGACCCGCTCAAATATTATCGCAACAACACCGCCGCGACGCGCAGCCTGCTCGAAAGCGCGGTGGTCGAGGGTGTGCCGCACTTCATCTTCTCCTCGACCGCGGCGACCTATGGCACGCCGGTCAAGGTGCCGGTGCAGGAGAACGACCCGACCGTGCCGATCAACCCCTATGGCATGTCGAAGCTGATGACCGAGGCGATGCTGCGCGACGTCGCCGCGGCGCATCCGATCAACTATTGCGCCTTGCGCTATTTCAACGTCGCCGGGGCCGATCCGCAGGGGCGTAGCGGCCAGTCGACGGTCGGCGCGACGCACCTCATCAAGATCGCGGTCGAGGCGGCGACCGGCAAGCGCGCCGCGGTGTCGGTGTTCGGCACCGATTTCGACACGCCCGACGGCACCGGCGTGCGCGACTATATCCATGTCAGCGATCTGGCCGCGGCGCATGTCTCGGCGCTCGAACTGCTCGTCGCCGAACCGAGCAAGAGCCACACGCTCAACGCCGGCTATAACCGCGGCTTCTCGGTCAACGAGGTGCTCGATGCGGTCGACCGCGTCACCAACATGACGATCGAGCGCCGCTACGAAGGCCGCCGCGCCGGCGACCCCGCCGCGCTCGTCGCCGACAACGCCGCGATCCTCGCCGCGCTGCCGTGGCGGCCCGAGCGCGACGATCTGGAAACGATCGTCAAGGACGCATTGGCCTGGGAACGCAAGCTGGCCGAACGGGGGTAAGGCGCGCGGGGCGGTTGCGGGCGGCGAGTGGCTCGCGCGCAAATCGGCTCGGTCGGAGTTTGGTTCGCGCGGAGTTTGGTTCGCGCGGAGGCGCGGAGGACGCAGAGGCGCGGAGATGTCGCGCCTGCGTCCGCCGCGGCCCGTCCCGACAGGCAGCCCTTTACACAAGCCTCCTCACCGCCCCGGCGAAGGCCGGGGCTCAGTTGGGCAAGCCGGCAAGTTATCACGAAGCTTTACCCAACTAGACCCCGGCCCCCGCCGGGGTGGTTCGTGAGCAGGCAAGGTTCTGGCCACCCCGGACGTTTGAAGACAGATCCTTCGGAATAGTCACTCCGACCATCCAAAGCACCAGTATTCCCGCGAAGGCGGGAATCCAGTGGCCAAGCAGAACAACCGCTTGCGGCTCAGAAAATTGACTGTCTCCCGGCGTCGCTGGAGCCGTGATCATCTGAGACAAAGACCTAACAACCGCGTCGAGACTACGCACCCAAGACCCGTCCTGCGCACCCTCTCTGCGTCCTCCGCGCCTCCGCGCGAACCCAAACACCCGTTCCACCTGCCGCATCGGCAAAGACAGAATGATCCCACCCCCGAATAGGACCACCCCCACCACAAGTCCCGCATAACAAACCAGAACCACACCCCCCTGTCCTACCCCGCCGGTATCCGGTAGCGACACGGCCGCAACACCCGCTCTGTCTCATCGTCGAAGCCAAAGAAACGGAAACGATCACCCCGGATCGTTTCCATCGAGGTGTTCAACTTGTCCATGTTGCCCCAATCCGGCCACAGTCACCGCTCGCCGCCGATCGCCACCCGTGCCTTCGCCGTCGCGGTCCACCAGCCGAGCGCCCACAAGGTGCCAAAGCTCCACCCCGCGATCACGTCGCTCGGCCAGTGGACGCCGAGATAGACGCGGCTGCACCCGATCGCGCCGACCAGCAGCACCGCGACGGCGAGCAGATAGCGGCGCGCGGCGCGGTCCGGCGTCACCTGCCCGGCGAGCGACGCCAGCGTCAGATAGACCACCGCGCTCGACGTCGCATGGCCGCTCGGGAAGCTGTAGCCGCTCGCATCGACCAGATGCGGCACCAGATCGGGGCGCGCGCGCAGCACCACGCCCTTGACCGCATCGACCACCCAGCCGCCGGTCAGGCTGGCGAGCGCGGTGGCGAGCGCGGTCAGCCACAGCCGCTGGATCAGCAGGAAGCCCGCGACGATCACGACGATCACCGTCAGCACCACGCCGCCGCCGAGCGCGGTGATGTCGCCCGCCACCTTGGGCAGCCAGGCCGGGCCATGCCAGGCGCGCGCGCCGACGATGATCGCGCGATCGAAGGCGAAGGGATAGCGGCTGGTGGCGAAGGCGCCGATCAGCAGGATCAGCAGCCCGACCGCGATCAGCGCGAGACCGGCGAGCAGCGGCGGCAGGCGGCGGCCGCCCGAAGGATGAGGATCGGTCATAGACCGACCCGAACGTGCGATCGCGCGCGCGGTGCCGTCAAGCGGTGGCGGCGGCGAGCCCGTGGCGGCGGCCGTAGCCGAGATAGACGAGCAGGCCGATCGCATTCCAGCCGAGGAAGCGGACCAGCGTCGCCTGCGGCAGGCTGACGAGCAGATAGACGCAGCCGAGCACCGCCAGACTGCCGACGACGAACGGCGCCGGGCAGCGGAACAGCCGCGGCTGCGCCGGCGCGGTCCGCCGCAGCACCATCATGCACGCCGCCACCGCGATGAAGGCGAGCAGGGTGCCGGCATTGGCGAGCTCGGCGATCTCGTCGAGGCGGAAGAACCCCGCGACCAGCGCGATCGACACGCCGGTCAGCAGCGTGATCCGCGCCGGCGCGCCGGTCCGCGGGCTGAGCGTCGCGAGACTGCGGGGCAGCAGGCCGTCACGCGCCATGACGAAGAAGATGCGGCTCTGCCCGTACATCATCACCAGGATCACCGACGGCAGCGCGATCACCGCGGCGAGCGCGATCAGATGGGCGGCGAACGGCCGGTCGAGCGAGCGCAGCACCAGCGCCAGCGGCTCGCTCGAATGGGCGAGCGCGGTGAACGGCAGCGCCCCGACAGCGGCGACCGCGACCGCCATATAGATCAGCGTGCACGCGAGCATCGACCCGACGATGCCGATCGTCAGGTCCCGCCCCGGGTTCTTCGCCTCCTCGGCGGAGGTGGCGACCGCGTCGAACCCGTAGAAGGCGAAGAAGACGATCGCGGCGGCCGCCATCACCCCTCGCTTGGTGCCGCCGCTCTCCACCGAGGCGAAGCCATAGGGCATGAACGGGTGGAGGTGATCGGCGTTGAACGCGGGCAACGCGAAGCCGACGAACACCGCCAGCGCGACCAGCTTGATCACCACCAGCAGGATGTTGAGCGTCGCGCTCTCGCGCGTGCCGAGCAGCAGCAGCCCCATCACGCCGAGCGCGACCAGCACCGCGGGCAGGTTGATCAGCCCGCCGCCATGCGGCCCGGCGAGGAGGAGCGCGGGAAGGTGCACTCCCGCCGATTCGATCCAGCCGACCAGATAGCCCGCCCAGCCGACCGCGACGGTCGAACAGGCGAGCGAATATTCGAGGATCAGGCTCCACCCGACCACCCAGGCCACCGTCTCGCCGAGCGCGGCATAGCTGAACGTATAGGCGCTGCCCGCCGCGGGGATCATCGTCGCCAGCTCGGCATAAGCGAGCGCGGCGCAGGCGCAGACCGCACCGGCGATCGCAAAGGCGAGGATCACCGCGGGTCCCGCGCGCTCCGCCCCGATGCCGGTCAGCGTATAGATGCCGGTGCCGACGATCGCCCCCACCCCCAGTGCGATGAGATGCGGCCACGACAGCGTCTTGGCGAGCGCCTGCCCCGCCTGCTGGCGGACGACGGCGTCGAGGGATTTGCGCGGGCCGAGCATGAGCGATCCTCTCCTGTTATGATGATGGCGCCTAGCTGGCGCCGAATTGCTCCCGCAGGTCGGCGAGCGTCGCGCCGATATGCGCGGCGAGCAGGGCTTCGAGCCGCGCGCCGTCGCGGGCCAGGAACGCATCGAGCAGCGCGCGATGCTCCTGATGCGCGCGCGCGTCGCGCCCGGCGGGGGCGAGATGCGCGACGACATAGCGTTCTGCGAGGATCGACAGCCGCTCGACCAGTTGCGTGGTAAGCAGCCGGTCGCCCGGTCGCACCAGCGCGACGTGGAACTCGCGGTTGCGGATCGCCACCGCGGCGAGGTTGCTGCCCGCGGCGCAATCGAGCCGCTCGAACGCCTGCACCGCCGCGTCGCGCCCCGGCGGTCCGGCGACCTGCGCGGCATAGGCCGCGGCGGCGGGTTCGATCGCGAGGCGCAGCGCGTAGATCTCCTCTGCCTGCCCGGCGCAAAGGGCGCGCACCATATAGCCGCGATTGGCCTGGCTGGTCAGCAGCCCTTCCTGCTGCAACCGGCCGAGCGCCTCGCGCAGCGGGATCTTGCTGACGCCCAGCTCGGCGGCGAGCGCGTCCTGACGCAGCGGCGTCTCGGTCGGCAGCTCGCCGGTGATGATCCGTTCGCGGATGATCTCGAACACGCGTTCGGACAGGGTGCGGATGACGATGCTCATCGCGGCGCCGGCGGCAGCGCGATCATGTCACCTGGAAACCTGCCCAGAAGGTGTCGGCGCGGTCGATCCAGATCGTGTTGAAGCCGGTGGCGATCGCCGACCCCTCGATCGACGGGATGATCGCCGGCGCGTCGCCGAGCCGCGTCTCTGCCTCGACCCGCCCGGTAAAGCGGCTGCCGATATAGCTTTCGTGGACGAACCGGTCCCCGACGGCGAGCCGGCCGCCGGCATGGAGATGCGCGAGCCGCGCCGAGGTGCCGGTGCCGCACGGCGACCGGTCGATCGCCTTGTCGCCGTAGAAGACCGCGTTGCGCCCGTCGGCGCCCGCGCCGCGCGGTGCGTCCGCCCACAGCACGTGGCTGACGCCGCGGATCGTCGGATCGAGCGGATGGACCGGCTCGAACGCCTCCCGCACCGCCGCGCGCACCCGCCGGCTGAGCGCGATGATCCGGTCGGCGCCGAGGTCATCGAGCCCGGCATAGCCCCCCTGCGGCTCGACGATCGCATAATAATTGCCGCCATAGGCGACGTCGATCGACAGCGGCCCGATCCCCTCGACATCGATCTTGATGCCCTGCGCCGCGACATAGGAGGGCACGTTGGTGATGCGCACCGCGGTCACCTTCTCGCCCGCCGTCTCATAGGCGATGTCGATCACCCCGGCGGGCACCTCGACGCGCAGTCGCCCCGGCGTCGCCGGCTGGATCAGCCCGTGTTCGAGCCCGAAGGTAACGATGCCGATCGTGCCGTGACCGCACATCGGCAGGCAGCCGCTCGTCTCGATGAACAGGATGCCGATATCGGCGTCGGGCAGCGTCGGCGGATAGAGGAAGCCGCCCGACATCATGTCGTGCCCACGCGGTTCGAAGCACAGGCCGGTGCGGATCCAGTCGAAGCGCGCCAGGAAATCCTGGCGCCGCTCCGACATCGACTGCCCGCGCAGCAGCGGTGCACCGCCGGCGACGAGGCGGACGGGATTGCCCGCGGTGTGGCCGTCGATGCAAAAGAAGGTGTGGCGCACCGCTCCGGCTCAGGCCGCCGCGGCGACGTCGAGCGACGGCCGCGTCGCCGCCGCCTGTTCGACCATCGCGATCACCTCGGCCCGGCGCGCGCCTTCCAGCACGTAACGCGGCGGCAGCACGCGCTCCGACCCGCGGCCCATCACCTGCTCGGCGAGCTTGATCGACTGGACCAGATCATGTTCGGCATCGAGGTGGAGCAGCGGCATGAACCAGCGATAGATTTCCATCGCCTTGGCATGATCGCCGCGCTCGAACGCGCGCACCAGCTCGACCGATTCGCGCGGAAAGGCGTTGGTCAGGCCGGACACCCAGCCCTGCGCACCGAGATACAAGCCTTCGAGCGCGACGTCGTCGAGCCCGGCGAACAGCACGTAGCGGTCGCCGAAGGCATTGCGGAAGTCGGTGAAACGCCGCGTGTCGGGCGCGCTTTCCTTGACCGCGACGATGTTCTTGACCGGCACGAGGGCGCTCAGCACCGCCTGGTCGATCACCGTCCGATAGGCGGGCGGATTGTTGTAGAGCATGATCGGCAGGCCGGTCTGGTCGGCGACGCCCTTGAAATGGTTCACCAGCTCATGCGGCTTGGGAACATAGACCATCGGCGGCAGCAGCATCAGCCCGTCCGCCCCCGCCTTCTCGGCGGCCTGCGCGTAGCGGACGGCGCGGCGGGTGTCATATTCCGACACGCCGGTGACCACCGGAACGCGCCCCGCCACCGCTTCGACGATCGCGCTCAGCGTCGTCACCTTCTCGTCGAAATCGAGCGAGTTATTCTCTCCGACGGTACCCAGCGCGATCACCCCGGTGACGCCGTCCTTGACGAGATCGTCGACGACGCGCTGCGTATCGGCCAGATCGATCGAAAGGTCCTCGCGCACCTGAGTCGTCACCGCGGGGAAGACCCCTTTCCACCCGATCGTCATCTAACAGCGTCCTTTATCATTCGTGGAATATCGTATACCAAAGTTGCGGAGCGCGGCAAGGACAAGATGATGCAACGACAAGTCGCGGTGATTGGCGGGGGCGTGGTGGGGCTGGCGAGCGCGGTGCGGCTCGCCCGCGACGGTCATCGCGTCACCGTGTTCGATCATGATGATTCGCGACAAGCGCCGTCGTGGAACAACGCCGGCCATATCGCGATCGAACAGGTCGAGCCGCTCGCCTCGCCCGCCTCGGTGCGCAGCGCGTGGCGGCGGCGTTTCGCGGCGGGCGGCGCGCTCGACCTGCCGCCGGCGATGGCGCGCGACTGGCTCGTCTTCCTGCCGCGCTATCTCGCCGCGAGCCGCCCGTCGCGCTTCCGCCACGGTAGCGCGGCGCTCGGCAGCCTGCTCGCCACCGCGATGCCGGCATGGCGGCGGCTCGCCGCCTCGCTAGACACGCCCGGCCTGCTGCGCGAGGACGGGCATCTCGTCGCCTGGTGCGATGCGCGTGCGGCGCAGGCCGGCGCCGCGGCGTGGCGACGGGCGCAGACCGGGGCGGTGACGGTCGCCGACGCCGGTGCCGAGGACCGCGCCCGGATCGCCGCGGTCTGTGCGGTGCCGATCGCAGGCGCGGTCCGCTTCACCGGCAGCGGCCAGATCGCCGATCTCGCCACGCTCGTCGATGCGCTCGAAGCCGCGCTCGAAAGCGCCGGCGGACGGATCGTCCGCGCCACCGCGAACGTCGCCGTCCGTGACGGCCGCGCGACGATCGTCGGCCATGACGCCGATCTGGTGCTGGTCGCGGCGGGGATCGGCAGCGCGCCGCTGCTCGCCGCCGCCGGCGAGCCGGCACCGCTGATCGCCGAGCGCGGCTACCATATCCGCGCCGCCGCCGATCACTGGCCCGCCGATTGTCCGCCGATCGTCTTCGAGGAACGCTCGATGATCGTCACCCGCTACGCCGATCGCGTCCAGGCGTCGGGCTTCGTCGAATTCGGCAATGCCGCCGCGCCGCCCGATCCGCGCAAATGGCAGCGGCTCGAAGCGCAGGTCCGGGCGCTCGGGCTGGCGATGGCACCGCCGTTCAGCCGCTGGATGGGCGCCCGCCCGACCCTGCCCGATTATCTGCCGGCGATCGGCCGTTCGAAGCGCGTCGCCAATCTGGTCTACGCCTTCGGCCACCAGCATCTCGGCTTGACGCTCGCCGCGACGACGGGCGAGATCGTCGCCGCGCTGATCGCGGATCGCCCCGCGCCGTTCGATTGCGCGCCCTTTTCCCTCGAACGTTTCGGAGCAAGACGATGATCATCGGCGGATCGACCGCAGCGGCGGAGCTCGCCACCCTTTCTGTCTGGTCCGATCCCGCGCCGGTGATCGGGGCGGGCGAGCGCAGCGATCGACTTGCCCGCGCCCGCGCGCTGACCGCCGAACAGGGCGCCGATGCGCTGCTCGTCACCGCCGGCGCCTCGCTGCGCTACTTCACCGGCGTCGGCTGGTCGCCGACCGAGCGGCTGGTCGCGCTGCTGCTGCCGGTCGACGGCGAACCAATCGTGATCTGCCCGGCGTTCGAACGCGGCTCGCTGCTCGCCGAGCTCGAGATCGCCGCCGATCTGCGGCTGTGGGAAGAGGATGAGGATCCGCACGCGCTGGTCGTCCAGGCCTTGCCGGCGGGCGCGACGCTCTCGCTCGACCCGCTGTTGCCGTATGCGGCGGCGCGGCGGCTCGGCACCCGGCTCACGCTTCAGGACGGGGCGACGATCATCGATGCGTTGCGGATGATCAAATCGCCCGCCGAGCTCGCGCTGATGGCCCAGGCCAAGGCGATGACGCTCGAAGTCCAGCGCCGCGCCGCGCGCATCCTCGCCCCCGGCATCCGGGCCAGCGAAGTGAAGCGCTTCATCGACGACGCGCATCGCGTGCTCGGCGCGCCGGGATCGACCTTCTGTGCGGTGCAATTCGGCACCGCCACCGCCTTTCCGCATGGCCTGCCCGGCGATCAGCTGCTCGCCGAAAACCAATTGGTGCTGGTCGACACCGGCTGCGCGATCCACGGCTATCAGTCGGACATCACCCGCACCTATGCCTTCGGCCGCGTCGACGACGATATCCGCGCGACCTGGGCGCTGGAGAAGGAGGCGCAGGCCGCGGCCTTCGCCGCCGTGCGGCCCGGCGTGCCGTGCGAGGCGGTCGACGCGGCGGCGCGGCGCGTGCTGGAGGGAGCGGGGCTCGGACCTGACTATCGCCTGCCAGGGCTGCCGCATCGCACCGGCCACGGCATCGGCCTGTCGATCCACGAACCCGCCTATCTGGTCCGCGGCGACACCACGCCGCTGGCACCCGGCATGTGCTTCTCCAACGAGCCGATGATCGTCGTGCCCGACCGCTACGGCATCCGCCTGGAGGATCATTTCCACGTCACCGCCGACGGTGCGGCGTGGTTCACCGAACCGCAGCCGTCGATCGATCGCCCGTTCGATTGAGATGACGGCGTGATCCTGCAACGCCGGGCAGGATCACGCCAGCCGTTCGACGGCTCTTATTTCTCCTCGTCGGGATACGGCCCCTTGCCGCCGGCCGCGATGAACGCGTCGATCCGCCGGTCGAGTTCGGGCATCGGCACCGACCCGAGCGCCAGCACCGTGTCGTGGAAGGCCCGGATGTTGAAGCGCGGACCGAGCGCCGTCTCTGCCCGCCGCCGCGCCGCCTGGATCGCCAGTTCGCCGGTATAATAGCTCAGCGCCTGCCCCGGCCAGGCGATGTAGCGATCGACCTCGGTCTCGATCTCATGGTCGGCGAGTGCGGTATTGTCGCGCAGATAGGCCTGCGCCCGCTCGCGGCTCCAGCCCATCGCGTGGATACCGGTATCAACGACCAGCCGCGCGGCGCGCCACGACTGGTAGCTCAGCATGCCGAACAGGTCATAGGGGGTCTCGTACATCCCCATCTCCTCGCCCAGCGCCTCGCAATAAAGCGCCCAGCCCTCGCCATAGACGGACAGATAGGTGTCGCGGCGGAAGGCGGGCAGGTCATGGTTCTCCGCCGCCAGCGGCATCTGGAAGGCATGGCCGGGCGCGCTTTCGTGCAGCGTCAGCGCCGGCAACGCGTAGAGCGCGCGCGACGGCAGGTCGTAGGTATTGACCAGATAGACACCCGGCCCGCCGCGCCCGCTGGTGTAGAAAGGCGCCAGATCGGCCGGCACCGGCTTGATCGCGAAGCGGGCGCGCGGCAGCCGCCCGAAATAGCGCGCCGCCTTGCCGTCGAACGTCTTGGCGATCCACGCGGCGCGATCGAGCAACGCTTGCGGCGTGTTGGCATAGAAGCGCGGATCATGGCGCAGCATCGCGAGGAAGGCCGGCAGATCACCGGTGAAGCCGACCGTCGTCATCACCTGCTGCATCCGCGCCCGAATCCGCGCCACCTCGGCAAGGCCGATCGCGTGGACCTGCTCGGGCGTCTGGTCGAGCGTCGTATATTCGGCGACCTTCGACTGATAATAAGCCTTGCCGTCCGGCAGGTCGTAGGCGGCGAGCCCGATGCGCGCACGGGGAATGTAATCGTCGCGCAGGAACGCGAGCAGGCGCTCGTGCGCCGGCACCACCGCGTCGCGGATCACCTTCAACGCCTCGGCCCGCAACGCCGCCTGCTGCGCCGCGGGCATGGTCGCCGGCATCGTCCGGAACGGCGTGAAGAAGGGCGATCCCTCGCCGGCGCCCGCCGTCACGACCTGCGCGACGCCGATGTCGCGGCCGGTCAGCGTCACCCGCGGCGGCGTGAAGCCGCGCGCCAGTCCGGCGCGCATATTGGCGATATTCTGGTCAAAGTAGCGCGGCACGTCGCGCAGCATCGCCAGATAGCGCGTGTAATCCGCCGGCCGCGAAAAAGGCTCGCGCGCCTGATCTGCAAGATCGCTCCAGAAGCTCGAGTCGGAGGTGAGCGGCTTCTCATAGTCACGGAAGCGCTGCTCGGCGAGCAAGGCGCGGATCTGCGCGGAATAGACACCATAGTCGAGCCGCGCCGCCGGCGACAGATCGTCACGCCGGATCGCCGCGAGCGCCGCCGCCGTCTGCGTCCAGCGGGCGAGTTTGGCCGCCTGCGCCGCCGGGCCGACGTCGGGGAGGCCGCGAACGCTGTCCTTGTCATCGTCCTCGCTCGGCGGCTGTTGCAGTTTCCGCCAATTATATTCCCCGGTGTAGAGCGCGCGTAGCCGGGCATCGGCGTTCCCGGCGGGCGCTGCTGGGGCCGGGGCAGGCGCGATGAGCAGCGCCGCGGCGAGGATCAGCGCCACCGTCATGCCGCCCCCCCGATCGCCATGATCTCGGCATGAAGCGCCGCGGGCACCACCACCCCCTCGGCCAGGCTGCGCGCCCGGGCGGCATAGCGGCGCGCCGAGGGCAGACGCGCGCCCTGCGCCTCGATCGCGGCGAACATCGCCTCGGCCCGGGCAAGATGCGCCGCGGTCTCCTCGCCGAGGAAGCCGGCGGGATCGATCGCGACGATCAGCTCGCCGCCGATCGGCGAACCGCCGCGGCCGCCGTCGCGCGCCAGCGATTCGCGGCTGGTCATATCGCCGATCAGAGGTCCGGCGAGCAGCTCGACCATCGCCGCCAGCGCCGACCCCTTGTGGCCGCCGAAGGTGCGCATCGCGCCGTCCAGCACCGCCTTGGCATCGGTGGTCGGCGCGCCCTCGGCGTCATAGCCCCAATCCTCCGGTACCGGCAGCCCGGCGCGGCGGTGCAATTCGATTTCGCCACGCGCGACGACGCTGGTCGCGAAGTCGAAGACGAACGGCGCCTGCCCCGGTCGCGGCCAGCCGAAGGCGATCGGGTTGGTGCCGAACACCGGCTTGGTGCCGCCCGCCGGCGCAACCCAGGCGTGCGACGGCGTGACTGCAAGCGCGACGAGCCCCTGTTCCGCCAGCGCCTCGACCTCCGGCCACAGCGCCGCGAAATGCACGACATGGTTGAGCGCCAGCGCGGCGATGCCATGCGTGCGCGCCGCCTCGACCAGCACCGGCAGCCCGCGTGCGAAGGCGAGCTGCGCGAAGCCGCCGCCACCGTCGACGCGGACCAGCGCCTTGCCCGGACGGCTGACCACCGGCCGCGCGTCGGGCACGACGACGCCGGCGCGCACGCTCGCCGCGGCGACGAGCAGGCGGTAGATGCCGTGGCTGGCACAGCCGTCGCGTTCGCCCGCGACCATCGTCTCCGCCACCGCGTCGGCATGATCCGCGGCGAGACCGACCGCCTTGAGCTTCGCCTGCGCCAGCGCGCGCAGCGCGGCGAGCGTCATCGTGATTCCGGAGTCGGTCACAGCGTCTCTTCCGGCTTGGCGGTGTAGATGCGCAGGCCGAATACCGGCCCCGCACTGCTGCCGTTATGCGGCACGACGCGGATGCGGACCTTGCTCTTGCCGCGGGTCAGCGGTTCGGGAAGCGGATAGACAACGTCGAAGAAGCGCCCCGGATGATCGTTGGCGAGATGCTGTGTTGCCACCCTGACATTGTCGACGAGCAGGTCGAAGTCGCGCGGCCGTTCGTCGCCCCAATAAGTCGCCTGGAGCAGCAGCGGCCCCGGCCGCACCGCCATCGTGCATTCGAACCAGCCGCCCGAGCGGGCATCGCGCCCCGCCCGGCCGCGGTAGGTGAGCGGATAGGAGAGTTCGCTGGTCAGGCCGTGGTCGCGCTCGGGCTGCATCTCGCCAAGGTGCATGACGTCGACCGACCGTGCGGCGATATCGCGCAGCCGCGCCTGTTCGGCGGTGAACGCCGCCTCCTCGCGCCGCCATTCGGCATCGTCGAAGCGCCGGAAATAGACGGCGCTGCGGCGACGATATTGGCGGTAGAAGGGGACGATGTCGCGGTCCCCCGGTCGCAAAATGCCGCGCGTCGCGTAGTGCGCCGCCGTAGCATCGGTGGCGACGATGCCGGCGAGCAGATCGCTGCCGACCAACGCCGGGTCCGCCTGCGCCCACGGCGTCGTCGCCGGGCCGAGGTCGGCGGCAAGCACAAGCGGCCCTCGCACCAGCGCGACGGTGCGCGGATCGCCCGGCGCCGGCTCGAGCCGCAGGGCGAGCGGGAGTTCGATCGCGATCCGGTCGCCCGCACGCCAGTGCCGCGTCACGATCGCATAGCCGCGGGCGCGGACGGGCGTTACCGCGGCGCCGTTGACGGTGACGCGCGCGCCCTCCCCCGCCCAGGCCGGGATGCGCAGCGCCACCGGGAAGCGCCCGGCGCGCAGCTTGGCGAAGGTCAGCGTCGCTTCGCCCTCGAACGGATAGCGCGTCGCGAGCGACACGGTCGCGCCGCGCGCCGCCCAGTCGGCATCGGCGGCGGTGTAGAGGTTGACGTAGAAGGTCCCGTCCGTCCCCTCCCAAAAGACGGAATCGCCATGTTTCGCGTGGCTCTCCATCCCCGATCCGACGCAGCACCAGAAGGCATCGTCGGCGGTGGTCGAATAGTCACGCGCCACGCCGCTCATCAGCGGCGTCATATAGGTGAAGCCACCCGTCGCCGGGTCCTGCTGCGCAAGCACATGATTGAGGTGCGCACGCTCGTAATAATCGAACAGGGCGCCGTCCGGCTGCCACGACCATAGCTGCCGAGTCAGCTTGAGCATGTTGTACGTGTTGCAATGTTCGCACGTCTGTTCGGTGATGTGATCGGCGATGGTGTCCGGCGCGGTGAAATATTCGCGGTCGGCGTTGCCGCCGATGACATAGGAATGATGCGCGGTCACCGCGTTCCAGAAGGTGCGCGCCGCAGCCGCCGCGGCGGGATCGCCCGCCACCTCGTACAGCCGGGCGAGGCCGATCAGCTTGGGCACCTGCGTATTGGCATGCAGGTTGGCGAGCCGATCCTCTCCGCGCGCGAGCGGATCGAGCACCGTGTCGTCATGGATCAGCCGCGCCATGCGCAGCCAGCGGGGATCGCCGGTGCGCGCATGGAGCTCGGCATAGCTTTCGTTGAGGCCGCCATATTCGCAGCCGAGCACCGTCTGCACCTGCGCCGGGGTCAGTGCCGCGAAGACGCCGGCGATATAGCCGGCGAGCCCCTCCGCCACGCCGAGTGCGCGCGGATCCCCCCAGGTCTGATGGACGTCGAGCAGCCCGGCGAGCCACTTATGGACGGTGTACAGCGGTGACCAGGAGCCGTTGAGATCGAACCCGCCCGAGGTGATCTCGCCACGCCGGATCTCGGCGAAGATCACTTCGCCATCGACGATCGTGCCGTCCTTGGTCTTGCGGCCGAGTGCGCCGACATAGCCGGTGCCGCGCGTCGCCTGTGCCAGCGCCAGCTCGCCGACGATATAGTCGGCGCGGCGGTGCAGCTCGGCATCGTGCGTCTGCTGCCAGGTGAGCGCCAGCGCGCTGAGATAATGGCCGAGCGTATGGCCGGCGATCGTATCGCTCTCCCAGCCGCCGTAGATCGCCGCCTTCGGTGGCAGTCCCGCATAGAGCCGCACGTTGTGCAACAGCCGGTCGGGGTCGAGCCGCAGCAGATAGCGGTGATTGACCGCCACCGCCGTCGCCTGATCCGACGGATGCAGGCGGATCGCGGCCAGCGGCAAAGGGCGGGCCTGCGCCATGGGGGTCGGCATCGCCGCGGCGAACGCCCTGCCGGCGAACGACAGTGCCGCGGTCCCCATCATCACCTCACGCCGCGACACCATCGCCCGCTCCTTCCGACTTATCGTATACGATGGGATATAGGAAATTTGCCAGCGACGCCAGACGGATATTGTATACCTTATTATTGGCATGTATCGCTTGCTCGAATCAGCGACAGAAAGTTGCGATGAAAGGGGCGTCAGAATGACTAAATTGCCTACCGCATTACGTGTGTCCGCGGGTCTTGCCGCGCTCGCCTGCGCGCTCGTCAGCCACGCGGCGTTTGCGCAGATCGCGCCGGTACCGCAGGCCGATACCGGCACCGCGACGCTGACCGACAAGCCCGATGCGGAGGCGAGCGAAGAGGTGGTGGTGACCGGCACCCGCATCCGCCGCCCCGATCTGATCAGCAACAGCCCGCTGACCACCGTCAACGCCCAGGAGCTCGCGCTGCAGGGCGCGACCAATGTCGAAAACGTCCTCAACCGGTTGCCGCAGTTCACCGCCGACGCCAACGAGAACGTCTCGAACGGGTCCGACGGCACCGCGAACGTCAACCTCCGCAATCTTGGCGCGAGCCGCGTGCTGACGCTGATCAACGGCCAGCGCATGCTGCCGACCCAGGCGATCGACATCAATTTCGTCCCCTCGGCGGTCGTCGAGCGCATCGACGTCGCGACCGGCGGCGCCTCCGCGGTCTACGGCTCCGACGCGCTGTCGGGCGTGGTCAACTTCATCCTGCGCGACAAACTCGACGGCGTCCGCCTCGACGTCCAGTCGAGCGTCGCCGATCACACCAACGACAACAGCTTCCTGCGCTCGATCATCGGCGCGCGCGGCTATAGCAACGCGCCCGAACATGTCCGCGACGGCGGCAAGCAGGACGTCAACGCCGCGGTCGGCAAGACCTTCCTCGACGGGCGGCTCAACATCACCGCTTATGCGGGTTATCGCCACACCGATCCGGTGCTGCAATCGAACCGCGACGTGTCGGCCTGTGCGCTCAACAGCGCATCCACCACCTTCACCTGCGGCGGGTCAAGCAACACGCCTTATGGCACCTTCACCCCGCTCGCCGGTCCGGCCGCGGGACAGAAGCTGACCAACAGCATCGACGGCAGCCGCACCTGGGTTCCCTATGTCAGCTCCGTCTACGCCTATAATTACGCGCCGCTGAACTATATCCAGCGCGCCGACGACCGCTACAATGCCGGCGCCTTCCTGCACCTCAAGATCGCCCCCGCCGCAGAAATCTACGGCAGCTTCATGTATATGAAGGACAAGAGCTTCTCGCAGGTCGCTCCCTCGGCGCTCTATTTCGGGCAGACCTATACGGTCACCTGCAACAACCCGCTGCTCAGCGCCAGCCAGGCGCAGACGCTGTGCGGCACTGCCGCCGGCACCGCGGCGACGCAGAACACGCTGATCGGCTACCGGCTCAGCGGCACCGGCGCGCTGCCACGGCGCGACAGCCTGCAACATGAGGATTTCCGGTCGATGGTCGGCGTCCGCGGCGATCTCGGCAGCGGGTTCCATTATGACGCCAGCGTGCTGCGCTCGGTCGCGCATTACGACGAGACCTATCTGAACGACGTCAGCGTCGGCAAGGCGCAGCGCGCGCTGCTCGCCGTGCCCGACGGCAAGGGCGGTGCCGTCTGCCAGTCGGTGCTCGACGGAACGGATACGGCATGCGTTCCGGTCAACGTCTTCCAGGCCAATGCGATCACCAGCGCCGCGGCCAATTACCTCTACGCCCCCAAGTCGACGCAGGGCCGCTATGCGCTCAGCGTCATCTCGGGCAGCGTCACCGGCGATCTCGGCGAATTCGGTATCACCAGTCCGTTCGCGCATGACGGCGTCGGCATCGTCCTCGGCGGCGAGCACCGTCGCGAGACCTTGCTGTTCACCGGAGACGAACTGGCGTTGGCGGCCGGCACGCAGAATTCGGACGGCATCATCGCGGTCAACGAAGGCTTCGGCGAAATCGAATTGCCGCTGGTGCAGGACAAGCCGTTCATCCGCGGCCTGACGCTCAACGGCGGCTTCCGCTACTCGTCCTATAAGAACCGGCAGGATTCCACCGGCTTCCGGTCGAGCTACAACGCCTTCACCTACAAGGGCGAACTCAGCTGGCAGGTGGTCGAGCCGCTGCGCCTGCGCGCCAGCTACAACCGCGCGATCCGCGCCCCCAATATCACCGAATTGTTCTCCAACCTGTCGCTCGGCAACGCCAATGCCACCGATCCCTGCGCCGGCGCGGCCCCGACCGCCTCGCTCGCCGCGTGCCAGCTCACCGGCGTCACCGCGGCGCAGTACAACAACCGCCTCGTCATCGAATGTCCGGCCGATCAGTGTACCGGCCAGTTCGGCGGCAACCGCAACCTGAAGCCCGAAAAGGCCGACACCTATACCGCCGGCGCCGTCTTCGCGCCGAACGGCGGCCGGACCCTGTCGGTCTCGCTCGATTATTATCACATCAAGGTGAAGGACTATATCGGCAGCATCGATCTCAACACGACGATCGGCCAATGCTTCTCGACCGGCAATCCCTTCTATTGCGGGCTGTTCCATCGCGACCCGCTGACCGGTTCGATCTTCGGCACCGGCTATGTCGTGTCGACGACGCTCAACACCGGCTATCTGCAGACCTCGGGCCTCGACGTCACCGGGACGGTCGTCATCCGCCTCGGCAAGTTCGGCAAGATCGCCACCGATTTCGTCGGCACCTATCTGCTCCAGCAGATCACGCAGCCGCTGCCCGGCGGCGGCACCTATGACTGCAAGGGGCTGTTCGGCTATTCGTGCGGCCAGCCCAATCCGACCTGGCGGCACAATCTGCGCGTCACCTGGAGCCCCGACGACACGGTCAGCCTGTCGGCCAACTGGCGCTACCTCGACGCCACCCGCCTGTCGTCGACGTCGAGCAACAGCTTCCTGACCGGTGATGCCGACCCGATCGACGCGCGCATCCCCGCCTACAGCTATTTCGATCTTACCGCGGCGGTCGCAATCAACGACAATCTGTCGCTGCGGCTGGGCGCGAACAATCTGCTCGACAAGAGCCCGCCGGCGCTGGCGTCGGGCGTGCTCAATCTGTTCGGCAACGGCAATACCTATCCCGGCGTCTATGATGTGTTGGGTCGGCGGATCTTCGCCGGCGCGACCATACGGTTCTAGGACGAAGGGCCCGGATGTCGATCACCCGCCTGCCCGCGCTCGGCGCGCTGTTCCTCCTCGCCGGGGCGGCACCGGCGGTGCCGGTCACGCCATTCGCGATCGGCGCGCTGCACGGTACGCTGCGCGCCGACACGCAGACGCTGGCGCAGCTCTCCCCCGCCGGCGAGCCGGCCTTCAGCTTCGTGCCGACCGCGCGCGAGGCGGAGCGGTCGGGGGATGGCTATAATCACGTCGGGGATCTCGACCTGCGGCTGCGCGTCGCGGGCGGGACGTGGCGCGACTTCGGCTCGGCGCATCGCCGCCGGCCGATCGTTGCGCTGCCGACGCCGCGCGGCACGATCGCCGCGGCGGACATCACCGCGACGATGGGCGACGGCATGCCGCTCCTCGTCGAGCGCCGCTGGCAGATCGATCGCGGCGCGCTCGCCCTGCGCTTCCGGCTGACCAACCGCAGCGCGGCCGCGGTCGAGATCGGCGGGCTCGGCATGCCGATGGCCTTCGACAATATCATCACCGGACGCGACCTCGATCAGGCGCATGCGCAGGCGAGCTTCGCCGATCCCTATATCGGCCGCGACGCCGGTTATCTCCAGGTGACCCGGCTCAACGGCCAGGGTCCGGCGCTGCTCGTCCTGCCCGGCCGTGATACGCCGTTCGAGGCCTATGCCCCGCTCGCCGATGCCGCGCATGCGCCGGCGGACGCGGTGTTCACCGAAAAGACGCGCCGCGAACAGACGTTCGAGGGCTTTTACGACTGGCTCGTCCACTCGCGCGGCTTCGCCGAGCGCGAATGGCGCAACGCCGGTGGGCAATGGAATGCACCGACCAGCCGCCTGCTCGCGCCGGGTGCTTCGCTGGAAATCGGCGTCCGCTTCGTCGCCGCGCCGATGATCCGCGGCATCGAACCGACGCTGATCGCGCAGCGCCGCCCGGTCGCGATCGGCCTGCCCGGCTATGTCGTGCCGACCGACCAGAGCGCCAGCCTGTTCGTCCGCGCGCCGTCGCGCCTCACCGGCTTCGACAGCAGCCCGGCGGACGCGCTCGCCGTCCGGCGCGCGGGCAGCATCCACGGCTGGACGCGGCTGGCGATCCGCAGCCATGGCTATGGCCCGGCGCGGCTGACGCTCCATTATGCCGACGGGCAGCAGCAGACGGTCAGCTATTACGTCACCCGGCCGCTCGACACGACGATGGCGGCGCTGGGCCGGTTTGCGACGACGCGGCAATGGTATGAGGGCAAAGGCGATCCGTTCGGCCGCTCGCCCGCGATCCTCACCTATGACCACGAGGCGCAGCGGATCGTCGATGTCGAACCGCGCGTGTGGATCGCCGGGATGAGCGACGAGGGCGGCGCGGGCAGCTGGGTCGCGGCGATGATGAAGCAGCTCGATCATCCCGATGCGGCCGAGGTCGCCAAGCTCGAGCGGCTCGTCGACGAGACGGTGGTCGGCCGCTTGCAGGTCGCCGACGGGCCGCATCGCGGCGGCGTGCGCAAGAGCCTGTTCTATCACGATCCCGCCCGCTTCCCGACGCTGTATCGCGATCCGGCGGCGTGGAAGAGCTGGACGGCGTGGGATGCCAAACAGGCCGGCGATCTCGGCCGGTCGTACAATTACCCGCATGTCGCGATCGGCCATTGGGTGCTCTACCGGCTGGCGCGCAACCACGTCGGCCTCGTCACGCGGCATGACTGGCGCTGGTATCTCGACTGGGCGCAGACGACGATCGTCGCGATGATGCGCGACGCGCCCTATTATACGCAATTCGGCCAGATGGAGGGCAACGTCTTCCTCGACATCCTCGCCGATCTGCGCCGCGAGGGGATGACCGCCGAAGCCGATCGGATCGAGGCGCTGATGCGCGCGCGAACCGACCATTGGGCGGGCCTGCGCTATCCGTTCGGCAGCGAGATGGCGTGGGATTCGACCGGCCAGCCCGAGGTTTACGACTGGCTGCGCCATTTCGGCTATGAGCGGCAGGCGGTGCAGACGCGTGAGGTGATCCTCGGCTATGATCCGACGCTGCCGAGCTGGGGCTATAACGGCAATGCGCGCCGCTATTGGGACTTCCTCTACGGCGGCAAGACGGCGCGGATCGAGCGGCAGATCCACCATTACGGTTCGACCAACAATGCGCTGCCGCTGTTCGATTCATTCCGCCGCGATCCCACCGATCTGCATCTGCTGCGCGTCGCCTACGGCGGGCTGATGGGTGGGATCACCAACATCGATCGCGACGGTTTTGCCTCCGCCGCCTTCCATGCCTGGCCCGACCGGATGCAATGGGATGCGTATAGCGGCGACTATGGCATGGGCTATTTCGCGCATGCCTATGCGGTGGCGAGCTATCTGGTCGACGACCCGACCTTCGGCTGGCTCGGCTTCGGCGGCGAGGTGACACAGGCCGCCGGCAGTGTGACGATCCGGCCACGCGACGGCGCCCGCACGCGGCTGTTCATCGCCCCCGCCGGCCAATGGATCACGCTCGCCGCCGGTCGGATCGCCGCGGCGCGCTACGCGCCGAAGACGGGTGCGATCACGCTGACGCTCGATCCCGCCGATGCCGTGACGCCCGCCGCGCGGCTGTTCGTCGCGCGCACCACGCCGGCCGGGCGGGACTATGCCGCCGCCGGCGGCACGGCGGAACGCGGCGGCGTCACGCTGCCGCTCGCAACGACGCCGGTCGAGGTGACGCTGCGCCCGCGCTGATCAACCGCCGCGCAGCAGCCGCATCACCAGATCGCGGATGCGGCTGCGGCTGGCCGGCTGACCATCGAGGATGCCATGTTTGGCAGGGGGCAGGAAATGCAGCGGATGCCGCTCCGGCCGGAAGACATAATGGTCGAACCATGCCCGCCACGCCGCCCGCTCCGCCGCGGGGCGTTCGGCGATCGCGAGCATCGCCAGCAGCATCGTCGTATAAGGCGCTTCGGGACCATCGGCGAAACCGTCCCACCAGTAATTGACCAGCACGTTGACCGGATCGGTCGCCTCGACCTGATGCCACCACAATTTGGGGACATAGAGTGCATCCCCGGGTTCGAGATCGACCAGCTCGGCGCGATCCCGCCAGCGCTCGAAACGCGGGAAGCGGATATTGCCGGGCGGGCTGCCGACCGCGAGGCCGACTGGCTGGCCGGCCATCGTATGGTCTATTGGTCCGACATATAGATCGCCGATCGCTTCCGGCGGATAGAGCGTGAAGCGGCGGCGGCCCGCTGCGACGCAGGCGACATTGTCCATCGCATCGTAATGACAGGCGACGCTGGAGGCGTGCCCGATCCAAACCCGCGGCGAGACGTCGGCCGGTACGAACGGCAGCCGCACCGCCGCCCCGATCCCCGGCAGATAGGTCTCGGCCGGCAGCGAACCCATATACAGGCTCGGCCGGTCGGCCGCCTCGGCGGTCGCGACGATGCGGGTCAGCGCGTCGCGAAACGGCACCGTCTCGCGCGTGAAGTTGAACCCGGCGAGCGCCTCGTCATAGAAATAGCGCGCGCCGATCGCCGGGCGGCCGATGAACATTTCCGCCGACTGGCCGGCATCCGCCGCCAACAGTGCCGCGATCACCGCCTCTCGCCCGCCGGCGAGCATCGGCCAATGGCGTGCGACGCCGCGCAGCACGACCGGCGCCCCCGCCGCGACGACCTGCGACCGGAAGGCGGCGGGATCGGCGAGCGCCGCCGCCGGCGCCTCGGCGATCATTGCGCCGCCGCCAGCCGATCGTTGTGGATCCGCCCGAGCGTGCGCAGATGCCGCACCGAATTGGTCTGCGCATAAGAGAGTTGCAGGTCACCCGCCCGGAACAGCGCCAGCACCGCCTCGTCGGGCAGCGCGTGCAGCGCATCGAGGCTGATGGTGTAGAGGCCGTCGAGTTGCACGCTCTGGCCATTGTCGAACTGCATCGCGACGTCGATCGGTTCGAGCAGCCAGTGATCGAGCAGCCGCCGGATGAAGGCGTCGGTCGCGGCAAGACCCTGGTCGAGCGTGTGCAGCGCCTGCTGGACGCGCTTGAGCGCAGGCGTCGCCTCGCCGGTCGCTTCGAACAGCGCGGCGCCCTCGTCCTTTGCGAACGCGGCATGCTCGCGATCGATCACGACCTGCCCCTCGGCGATGAAGAACCCCTGTCGCTCGAGGTCCGCCGGCCGATAGTCGCGGAGCGCGCCATCCGCGCTCAGCAGATTGCGCCCCGGCTCCAGCCCCATCACCACACCGGCATAAAAGGCGCCGGTCTCGGGGTGTTTGGTGAACAGGATCGGATAATAAGGCGCCGCCTTGAGGAATTCGTCCGCGACGATCTGGGCGAAGTGGCGCGGAGTGTCGATCCGGCGCGACAGGCGCAGCGCGGCATGATCCGCGCGGTTCAACATCTGCCAGTCCGGCATCGGCCCCTCCATCACCTTGCTTTTGGTAGCGCTGCAATTCGCACGATCCGTGGCCGATGCAAAGCGACGATCACTCTTACAAATGCTTGCAAATCTACAGCGGCCCATTATTGTGAGCGCTACCGTTCGAGATGGTTCCTGGCGTCGTGCCGGCGAATCGCGAAAGAAATGAACACGCGCCCACGCCCCCGCCAGAAGGGGTCATGCGCATCAGAAGAGGGGATGCCTAATGTCTACGTCTACGCGCGCCCGTTGTGGAGCCCGCGGGTTCCGCCGGCTTCACGTTCTTGCCTGCGCCACCAGCCTCGCCGGTTTCGGCTGGGCTGCGCCCGCGCTGGCGCAGGACGGCAATCTGCAGAACAGCACGACCAGCCAGCCGGCCGCGCCGCAGCCTGCGGTGCCATCGACCGCCAACACGACCACCGCGTCGGAGGCCGGCCAGCCCCAAGATGCCGCCACCGCGCAGGACGTGTCGCAGGGCAATAGCGCGGAAGGTCCCGGCGAGGATATCGTCGTCGTCGGTCTGCGCGGGTCGCTCCAGCGCAACCTCGACCTCAAGCGTACCTCGTCGGGCGTCGTCGACGTCATCTCCGCCGAGGACATCGGCAAATTCCCCGATTCGAACGTCGCCGCCTCGCTCCAGCGCCTGCCCGGCGTGTCGATCCAGCGCAACGGATCGCGCGGCGAGCCGACCGGCATCACCGTCCGCGGCTTCGGCGGCGACTTCAACACCACGCTGTACGACGGCCGCCGCATCTCGACCGCGACCGGCGGTCGCCAGATCGACTTCTCGACCGTCGGCGTCGATTTCATCGGCCAGCTCAGCGTGCTCAAGACTCCCGACGTCTCGCTCGCATCGAGCTCGATCGGCGCGACCGTCGACATCGCCTTCCCCAAGCCGTTCGACCATCCCGGCTTCCGCGTCGCCGCGACCGGTTCGGGATCGATCCAGGATCGTTCGGGCAAGATCGTGCCGACCGGCGGCCTGCTGATCAGCAGCACCAACAAGGACGAGACGTTCGGCGTCCTCGCCGACGTCATCTACACCAAGCGTGATACCGATACCAATCGTGTCTATGTGTCGGGTTGGCCCGGCGGCAACTACGCGCCCTGCCAGCTCGCCGGCTTCACCGGCACCTGCACGCCGACCGCGGACACCAATTCGGCCGCCTACGCCACCGCGAGCAACCGACAGAATCTGCCGGGCTGGTTCCCGCAGCAATATGGCGCCGAGCAGCAGCGCGTGCAGGACGAGCGTGTCGACGCGCGCATCGCCCTGCAATATCATCCTTCCGACGATCTGATGCTGACGATCGACAATAATTTCTCGCGTCAGAAGATCACGCAGGAGAATTACGCGTTCGGCGTGTGGTTCAGCCAGGGCTCGCTGCGCAACGTCACGCTCGATTCGAACGGCACCGCGACCGATTTCACCCAGACCGGCACGCCGACCGACTTCACTGCCGCGCTCAACAAGCAGATCCTGCAGACCAACCAGACGGGCATGAACGTCAAATATGACGCGACCAGCAACCTGACGCTGGAAGGCGACGTCGCTTATGCCAAGAGCTGGCTCAACCCCGGCAACGTCATCGGCAGCGCCAATGGCGACATCGGTTATGGCAATGCGCTGAGCAACAACCTGCGCTTCAGCGTGCTTGGCGACAGCAAGGATGCCTTCCCGACGATCAGCGGCTACGGTCCGGCGGGCAATGCCGCCGGCTGGGCGGATCAGTCGCTGATCGGCAGCCACGTCACCGTCAACCAGACGCAGCACAATACCGACGAACTGGTCCAGTTCCGCGGCAACGCCACCTGGAAGCAGGACAATGTGACGCTGAAGGCCGGTGGCCAATATTATCAGGACACGTTCAACTTCCGCAACCAGAGCACCTTCACCAACAACTTCTGGCAGGCCTATGCGGGCTACGGCGCGCCGTCGGGCAGCACGACCGGCATCTCGCCGCTGCCGTCGAGCCTCTACCAGGGCTCGGTCAGCCTCAACGACTTCATCCCCGGCTTCAAGGGCAGCCTGCCGCCGTCGGTGTTCGTGTTCAGCCCGATCGCCTATCAGAATTACCTGACCGGCCTCGGCAATCCCTCGACGACGCGGGTTCCCGGCTTCAATTACGGCAACGTCAACGGCTTCACCGGCACGTTCGACGAAGCGGTCGATCCCGGCAGCGTGCTGCGCGTCCGCGAGCGGACCTGGTCGCTGTACTTCAGCGCCAACTTCAAGACCGAGATCGGCAACCTGCCCTTCACGTTCAATGCCGGCATCCGCAATGAGGTGACCAATCTCGTCGCCACCGGCCAGGGCCGCCTGCCGACGTCGATCACCACCAGCACCGCCGACCCGACGCTGCTGAGCATCCCGACCTATACGGCGGTTCAGGGCGTCACCAACAACAGCTCCTATTCCTATCTGCTGCCGAGCCTGGATGCGAAGCTGGAGCTGACCGACAATTTGATCCTGCGCGTCGATGCATCGCGGACGCTGACCCGTCCGTCGCTCAGCCTGCTCAATCCGGTGCTCAACGTCGGCAACGGCCAGCGCGTCGGTGCCTTGTCGGCGAGCGGCGGCAATCCGAACCTCAAGCCCTATCTCGCCGACAATTTCGACCTCGGCGCCGAATGGTATTATCGCCGCAACTCCTATCTGGCGGTCAATTTCTTCCTCAAGAACGTCAGCAACTTCATCGTCGGCGGCGTGACGCGGCAGGCGATCAACGGGCTGATCGACCCGACCACCGGCACGTTGGCGAGCTTCGCCGTGTCGCAGCAGGTCAACGGCCCCGACGCCACCGTGCGCGGCGTCGAGCTCGCGCTGCAACAGGTGTTCGGCGATACCGGCTTCGGCTTCCAGGCCAATGCCACCTTCGTCAACACCAACCGGCCGTATGACAGCACCAACATTAGCCAGACCGGCTTCGCCGTCACCGGCCTTGCCAATTCGGCGAACTTCGTCGGCTTCTATGACAAGGGCGGCTTCCAGTTCCGCACCGCGGTCAACTGGCGCGACAAATATCTGCTCCAGTTCGGTCAGAACCAGAACACCGGTTCGTTCGGGTCGGAGCCGACCTTCGTCAACCAGAGCTTCCAGATCGATCTGACGACGAGCTACGACATCAGCAAGAACTTCAGCGTCTTCGGTGAAGCGCTCAACGTCAACAACAACCAGCAGAGCACGCACGGCCGCTATTCCAACCAGCTGCTCGACGTGTTCGACTATGGCCGCCGCTATACGGTCGGCGCACGCTACCGGTTCTGATCCTCTCCCCCTGGGCGGAGCGCAGCTCGACTTGCGCTCCGCCCGTTTTTTGCGAACATCAGGGTCATGCATCCGATCAGGAACATCGTCATCGTCGGCGGCGGCACCGCCGGGTGGCTCACCGCCGGGGTGATCGCGGCGCGTCATCAGGGCCAGCGGCCGCACGGCTTTACCGTCACGCTGGTCGAATCGCCGAACGTCCCGATCATCGGCGTCGGCGAAGGCACCTGGCCGACGCTGCGCACCACGCTCAAACGCATGGGCGTCTCCGAAACTGAATTCTTCCGCCAGTGCGACGCGTCGTTCAAACAGGGCGCGCGCTTCAACCGCTGGACGACCGGCGCCGTCGACGACGGCTATTACCATCCGCTGATGCTGCCGCAGCAATTCGGCAGCGTGAATCTTGCGCCGCACTGGCTCGCTGCGGGCGGGGACGACAGCTTCTGCGACATGGTCACGCCGCAGGGCCGGCTGTGCGACGAGGGCCTCGCCCCCAAGACGATGGCGACGCCCGAATATGAGGGGCAGGCGAATTATGCCTATCACCTCGACGCCGGCAAATTCTCCGCGTTTCTCCAGCGCCATTGCTGCGACACGCTCGGCGTCCGCCACGTCCTCGCCGACGTTACCGAGGTGCTCAAGGACGAGGGCGGCGACATCACCGGCCTGCGCACCGAACAGGGCATCGCCGTCGACGGGGATCTGTTCGTCGACTGCACCGGCTTTGCCGCATTGCTGATCGGCAAGGCGATGGACGTACCCTTCCGCAGCTGCGCCGACACCCTGTTCTGCGACACCGCGCTGGCGATCCAGGTCCCCTATGCGCAGGCGGACGATCCGATCGCCAGCCACACCCTCTCGACCGCGCAGTCCGCCGGCTGGATCTGGGACATCGGCCTGCCGACGCGGCGCGGCGTCGGCCATGTCTTCTCGAGCAGCCATATCGACGTCGATGCCGCCGAGCGTGAGCTGCGCGCCTATCTCGGCCCCGCCGGCGCCGATCTGCCGGTGCGCAGGCTGGCGATCCGTGCCGGTCATCGCGAACGGTTCTGGGAGCGCAACTGCGTCGCGGTCGGGCTGGCGGCGGGTTTCCTCGAACCGCTCGAAGCCTCGGCGATCGTGCTGATCGAATTGTCGGCGAAGATGATCGCCGAGCAACTGCCGCCGTGCCGCGAGGTGATGGACGTGGTCGCGCGCCGCTTCAACGAGACGACCCATTACCGCTGGGGCCGGATCATCGACTTCCTCAAGCTGCATTACGCCCTGACCCGGCGCACCGATACTGACTTCTGGCGCGACAATGCCCGGCCCGAGACGATCCCGGACCGGCTGCGCGGGCTGATGGAGCTGTGGCAGCATCAGTCGCCGTGGCTGCACGACGAATTCGACCGCGCCGAAGAGGTGTTCCCCTCGGCGAGCTATCAATATGTCCTCTACGGCATGGGCGCGCGCAGCGCGGTGCTGCCCGGCACGATCGAGGGTGAGGCGGAGCTGGCACGGCGCGCGCGGCGCGAGAATGCCATGCAGACGCAGCGCATGGTCGCCAGCCTGCCGCGCCACCGTGAGCTGATCGAGCGGATCGTCCGTCACGGCCTGCAACCCATCTGACCCCCGAAAGGCCCGCCATGCGTCTTCTCGCCTCCGCCTCGTGCCTGATGCTCGCGCTCGGTCTGGCCACTACTGCCGCCGCGGCACCGCGGCTCGACGGGGTGCTCGCCGACCATGCGGTGATCCAACGCGATCAGCCGATCGACCTCAGCGGCGATGCCGGCGCGGGCGAGACGGTGATGATCTCGCTCGCCGGCCATACCGTCACCGCCAAGGCGACGCGCGACGGGCGGTTCACCGCGCAGCTGCCGGCGCTGCCCGCCGGCGGCCCCTTTGAACTGACCATCGCCGCGGCGAGCGGCGCGGCGGTGATCCGCGACATCCTGATCGGGGACGTCTACCTCTGCTCGGGCCAGAGCAACATGGAGCTCGCGGTTACCGATGCGCAGAAGCTGATCCCGGACGCGCATCCGCCGCTCGACGACCAGTTGCGGCTGCTCACCATCGCCAAGGTCGCCGCGCCCGCGCCGCTCGCCCGCCTGTCGCAGCCGCCGCGCTGGGTCGCCGCGGACAACACCAGCGCGCAGGGCTTTTCGGCAGCCTGTTTCTATATGGCGCAGGCGCTGCGCCGCACCGCCAAGGTGCCGATCGGTGCGATCCATTCGAGCTGGGGCGGATCGCGGATCAGCGCCTGGATGAGCGCGCCGGCCTTGCGCAGCGCCGGCATGGGCGCGGAGGCGGATCTGCTCGCGCTCTATGCTCGCGACCCCGCTGCCGCCGAACGTCGCGCCTCGGGCATCTGGGAGGATTGGTGGCGCGCCGGTTCGGGCGACGCGCGCGGGCGCGAACCGTGGCAGGCCGACGCCGCACTCGACTGGCAGCCGGTGCCGGCGATGACCAATTTCGAAACCTGGGGCATTCCCGCGCTCGCCGACTATAACGGCATGATCTGGTATCAGCGCACGATCGACGTCACCGCCGAACAGGCGCGCGGGGCGGCGACGCTGGTGCTCGGCATGGTCGACGATGCCGATCGGACCTGGGTCAACGGCGTCGGAGTCGGCGGCAGCAGCCTCGCCGCGCAGTCACGCGTCTATGCGCTGCCCGCCGGCACGTTGAAGGCGGGGCGCAACGTCATCACCGTCAATGACGACGACGTCTATGCCTATGGCGGCATGACCGGCCCCGCGGACACGATGCGCGTCACCTTCGCCGATGGCTCCAGCGTGCCGATCGGCAGCGGCTGGCGCTATGCGATCGCCAAGCGTCTGCCCGGTGCCGCGCCGCGCGTGCCGTGGGACGACATCAATGGCGCCGGCACGCTGTACAATGCGATGATCGCGCCGCTGTCGCCGATGCATATCGCCGGCATCGCTTGGTATCAGGGCGAGTCCGACACCGGCATTCCCGGCTATGACCGGCGTCTCGCCGCGCTGATCGCCGACTGGCGCCGTCGCTTCGCCAGCCCGCGCGCCGCCGCGGGCATCGTCCAGCTCGCCTCCTACGGCACGCCGGAGATCGCGCCCTCCGACAGCGGCTGGGGTATCGTCCGCGACGCGCAACGCCGCGTCGCCGCCGCCGACCCGCTCGCCGGCATCGCGGTAGCGCTCGACATCGGCGACGTGCTCGACATCCATCCCGGCGAAAAGCACGAGGTCGGCCAGCGGCTCGCGCGGGTGATGCGTGCGACCGTCTATAAGGAAAGCATAGCCGCCTCCGGTCCGGCGATCGCCGGGGCGAGTGCGGCGGCGGGTGGCGGTGTCACGCTGCGCTTCTCGGGCGTCACCGGTGCGCTGCACGCGCGGGGCGCCGACCGCGCGATCGGCTTCCAGCTGTGCGACGCGGCGCCCGGCAGCTGCCGCTATGCGAGCGGCACCGTGGCGGGGACGACGGTGACGCTGCCGGGGGACGGCAAGCCGGTGACGCGCGTCCGCTACGCCTGGGCCGATTCACCGGCGACCAATCTCGCCGACGAGGCGCAATTGCCGGTCGGCACCTTCGAGGTGCCGGTAACACGATAAGCGGCAAATGCCGCGACGGGAGAGACAATGAAGGCGATCACCATGCGAGCGACGGCCCTGGCCACGGCGGGCGTCGCGCTCGCCCTCACCCCGGCGCTGGCCCGCGAATCCACGACGCCCGCCCAGACGCCGGCGCCGGCCGCGGCGCAAGGCGACGAGGCGATCCGCCTCGCCACCGCGACGGTCGCGCGCATGACGATCGCCGAGAAGCTGCCGCAATTGCTCAACGTCGCGCCGGCGATCCCGCGGCTGCGCATCCCCGCCTATAATTGGTGGACGGAATCGCTCCACGGCGCCCTCGGCGCGCGCAACACCACCAACTTTCCCGAACCGATCGGCCTTGCCGCCAGCTTCGACGCGCCGCTCGTCCATGATGTCGCCGGCGCGATCTCGACCGAGGTGCGCGGCCTCCATACGCTCGCGCGCGAGACCGGCCGGGTCGGGCGGATCGGCACCGGACTCGACACCTGGTCGCCCAACATCAACATCTTTCGCGATCCGCGCTGGGGGCGTGGACAGGAGACCTATGGCGAGGACCCGTTCCTCACCGCCACGATGGGCGTCGCCTTCGTCCGCGGCATGCAGGGGCCGAACCCCGATCGCCCGCAGGTGATCGCCACGCCCAAGCATTTCGCGGTACACAGCGGCCCCGAGGGCACACGGCACGAGGCCAACGTCTTCGTGTCGCCGCACGATCTTGAGGACACCTATCTGCCCGCCTTCCGCGCCGCGATCGTCGACGGGCGTGCCGGATCGGTGATGTGCGCGTACAACCGTATCGATGGCCAGCCCGCCTGCGCGAGCGACCTGCTGCTCAAGGAGCATCTGCGCGGCGCCTGGGGTTTCACCGGCTATGTCGTCTCCGACTGCGACGCGGTGAAGGACATCGCGGACAATCACAAATACGCCCCCGACAGCGCCACCGCGGTTGCCGCGGCGCTGCGCACCGGTGTCGACAGCGAGTGCAACAACGCCTCGACCGCCGATACCGCCGGTCTGGAGACCCGCTATCGCGAGGCGCTCGACCGCGGCCTGATCAGCGAGGGGGATGTCGATCAGGCGCTGATCCGCCTATTCGCCGCGCGCTACCGCAACGGCGATCTGCCCGGCCTGGCCGGCGCCCCCGCCGCGATCCCGACCGGCGCGATCGGCAGCCCTGCGCATCGCGCGCTCGCGCTCGCCGCCGCGGAACGATCGATGGTGCTGCTCAAGAACGACGGCGTGCTGCCGCTGCGCAGCGGCGTCAAGGTGGCGGTGGTCGGGCCGCTCGGCGATGCGACGCGCGTGCTGCGCGGCAATTATTCGTCGGGCCTGTCCGGGCCGCCGGTCTCGGTGCTCGAAGGCCTGCGCACCACGCTCGGCGCGAGCCAGGTGACGCTGGTGCCTTTCGGCGAGTCGATGACCGACGGTGACCGCGTGCCGACCAGCGCGTTGCGCACCCCCGACGGCAAGCCCGGCGTACTCGCCCGTTACTATAATCCGGCGACGCCGCTGCCGGCGCTGTTCGCCCCCGGGACGCGCGAGAAGACGATCGCCGCGGTCCGCTATCAGGCCAAGCCGGTGGTGACGCGGATCGAACCCGATGTCGGTGACCGCAACCTCGACCTCGCGCGCGTCGCCGACGTCCATCGCACGGTGTTCACCGGCTTCCTCGTCCCGCCTGCGACCGGCCGCTACCGCGTCGGCCTGTCGGGGTCGGGCGGGACGCTCGAGCTCGACGGGCGGATCGTCTCGGATCGGACCAAGGCGCGCTGGAACGATCTGCCCGGCATGACCACGATCGAGCTGACCGCGGGCAAGCGCTATCCGTTCACTGTCACCGGCGGCGGCGGCGACCTCGTCTGGAAGCGCGTCTCGGCGACGCCCGACGCCGATCTCAAGCGCGCCGCCGCCGCAGCCGACGTGCTCGTCGCGGTGGTCGGCCTGACCTCGGACCTCGAAGCGGAAGAGACCGGGGTGACGATGCCGGGCTTCTCCGGCGGCGACAAGACGACGCTCGACCTGCCTGCCGACCAGCTGGCGATGCTCGACCAGGCGCGCGCCACCGGCAAGCCGATCGTCCTCGTCGCGATGAACGGCAGCCCGATCAACCTCGCCTGGGCGAAGGATCATGCCGCCGCGGTGCTGGAGGCCTGGTATCCCGGCGAGGCGGGGGGGCTTGCCGCCGCCAATATCCTGACCGGCCGCACCAATCCATCGGGCCGGCTGCCGCTGACCTTCTACCGCAGCGTCGCCGACCTGCCGCCGTTCGGCGATTATGCGATGACCGGCCGGACCTATCGCTATTTCAAGGGCACGCCGGTCTATCCCTTCGGCCACGGCCTCAGCTACACGCGCTTCGCCTTCGCGCCGCTCACCGTCACCCCCGCGCCGGGCGGGGCCGAGACCGGCCTCAGCGTCGCCACCCGCATCACCAACAGCGGCGAGCGCGCCGGGGAAGAGGTGGCGCAGCTCTACCTCGACTTCCCGGATGCGCCCGGCGTGCCGCGCGTTGCGCTGCGCGGCTTCCAGCGCGTCGCGCTGCGCCCGGGCGAGGCGAAGGACGTGCGGTTCGACCTGTCGCCGCGCGATCTCAGCGCGGTGACGCCCGACGGCCGGCGGATGGTGATGGCGGGGCGCTACCGCGTTACCGTCGGTGCCGGCCAGCCGGGGACCGGCGTTCCCGGCCAGTCGGCCGCCTTCACCGCCCGTCAGTCCGCGGAGCTGCCGAAATGATCCGCCGCCTCCTGCTCGCCGGCGCCGCGCTGGGGCTGTTCGCGACTCCGGCTCTCGCCGCCGATCCGCTCGCCGCCACCGGCCGATGGAGCGCCAATACCGACGGCAGCGCCCCGACGCCGCCTATGGGCTGGAACAGCTGGAATGCCTTCAACAGCGATGTCGACGAGGAGAAGGTGCTCGCCTCGGCCCAGGCGCTGCTCGACACCGGCCTCGTCAAGCTCGGCTATCGCTACGTCAACATCGACGACGGCTGGTGGCTCAAGCGTCGTCAGCCCGACGGGCGGATGCTGATCCGAACCGATCACTTCCCCTCCGCCGCGACGGGTCGCGACCCGAGCTTCCGCCCCTTCACCGACCGGCTGCACGCCATGGGGCTGAAGGCCGGCATCTATTCGGACATCGGCCGCAACAGCTGCGGCCAGATCTACACGCCCGATTTCAAGAACCAGCCCGAGGGCACCGTCGCCGAACGGGAGATCGGCCTGTACGGCCATATCGACCAGGACATCGCACTCTACTTCCGCGACTGGAACTTCGACTTCATCAAGGTCGATGCCTGCGGTATCCGCGGCCTGCCCGCCGATGCGCCGCGCGTCCGATCGGGCCTGTACCGGGCTCTGCCGCCGCTGGTCGACATGCAGTCGCTCGGCGGCTCCGACGTCGCCGGCATCCGCGGCCTGTACCAGCAGGTCGGCGGCGCGATCCGCCGTTATGCGGGGGACCGGCCCTATGTCTTCTCGCTATGCCTTTGGGGTGCGGGCGACGTGCGCGCCTGGGGCAAGGACGTCGGCAACAGCTCGCGGACCAGCGACGATATCCAGCCGATCTGGACGCGGATGCTGACCAATTTCGACACGGTGACGCATCGCGCGCTCTACGCGCACCCCGGTTCGTGGAATGATCCCGACATGCTGTTCGTCGGCACCGGCGACTTCGATACGGCGCATCCGGTCGAGGCACGCTCGCACTTCTCGCTCTGGGCGATGCTCAACGCGCCGCTGATCATCGGCTATGACCTGCGCAAGCTGACCCCCGAGCTGCTGACGATCTTCGGCAATGCCGATCTCGTCGCGCTCAACCAGGATGCGGCGGGCAATCAGGCGGTACTCGCCTATGATTCAGATGACGTGCAGATCTTCGCCAAGACGCTGGCGGACGGCAGCAAGGGCGTCGCGATCTTCAACCGCACCGCCGCCCCGACCAGGGCGGTGCTCACCGCCGACCACCTCAAGCTGCTCCCCTCGGCCGACGTGCGGCTGCATGACCTGTGGAGCAAGGCCGACAGCCGCTTCCGCGGCGAGACGACGCTGACGCTCGCCCCGCACGAGACGCGCGTGTTCCGCGCCAGCGGCACGCGGCGGCTGGCGAACGGCCTCTATCTTTCCGAACAGACCGGCCGGGTCAATCCGGCGGTCGACGGCGTGGCGACGCCACAGGCCGATCCCACCATCCATCATTCGCCGACGCCCTGGGGTGGCACCCGCGGCACCGGCGACCATCCGCAATATGGCGGCTGGGGCGGTGCCGAGGCGGATCGCGCGCCTTATGGCAAGCTGATGCGCGTCGCCGGGCGGGAGTATGACACCGGCATCGGCATCCTTGCCAATTCGCGGCTGGAGGTCCGCAACCAGGGCTTCACCCGCTTCAGCGCGCAGGTCGGCGTCAACGACTCCGGACAGAAGGCCGGCAAGGTCACGTTCGAGATATGGGGTGACGGGCGGTTGCTCGGCCGTTCGCCGGCGATGGCGTTCGGCACGCCGGCCGCTCCCATGCAGGCCGACGTGCGCGGCGTGGCGATCGTCGAGCTGGTCGCGCGCGCCAGCGATGGCGCGATCCAGCCGGCAACCTGGGCCGAGGCCGCGCTGTCCCGCTAAGCACTATGCCAATACCTTCCGCTTATTGACTTATCCTGTGATCCGCGCCTTGTCTGTCGGGTGGCCAGCGAAGATGAGACCGACGGGGCAGCCGTGCCCGCACCCGATCCGCGGACGCGGCGACCGGGCCGGCGTCTGCGCGGCGCGGTCGCCAACAAGCTCGGCATCGCCATCCTGTCGGGCGAGTATCGCCCCGGCGACGTGCTGACCGGCGAAATCGCCGCGGCGGAGGCGCTCGACGTCTCGCGAGGCGCCTATCGCGAGGCGGTGCAGGTGCTGACCGCCAAGGGGCTGGTCGAAAGCCGCCCCAAGACCGGCACGCACGTGCTGCCGCGCGAACGGTGGAACCTGCTCGACCCCGATGTGCTCGCCTGGGCCTTTGCCGGCGAGCCCGATCCACGGCTGATCCGCAGCCTGTTCGAACTGCGGCTGGTGGTCGAGCCCGCCGCCGCCGCGCTGGCCGCCGATCGCCGCACGCGCGCGGATCTCAGCCGGATGGGCGAGGCGCTCAAGGGCATGCGCCGCCACACGCTGGCGACCCCGGAGGGCCGCGCCGCGGATCGCGACTTCCATGATGCGCTGCTGCACGCGACCGGCAATGATGCGATGATCGTGCTCGGCGCGTCGATCGGCGCGGCGGTGGCGTGGACGACGCAGTTCAAGCAGCGCACCCGCGCGCTGCCGCGCGACCCCATCCCCGACCATGCGCGCGTCTATGACGCGGTCGCGGCCCGCGATATCGCCGGCGCGACCGCGGCGATGCAGGCGCTCGTCGACCTCGCGCTCAACGACACGCGCAGCGCGATGCCCGCCGAAACGCGGGTCTGACGGTCGTCAGGGGCGCACCGGCCCGGCCGGCGCCAGCTTCGACAGGGTGAAGCCGTCGACGTCGATCCAGCCCCGGCTCGGCGCGGCGTTATAGCAGAACAGCGCATATTGCTCGCCCTGGAAGGTGCCCGTCCGCCACGCGAAGGCGAGCGGCACGTCACCGCCGAGCGCGGTCCAGCGCCGCCCGTCGAGGCTGTAGGCGAAGCGGCTGCGATCGGTGGTGAAGTCCATGTCGGTGCGCAGCCACAGCGCGTCGCTGCGCGGCAGAGCGGCGCTCGCCTGTGTCGTCGTGACCGCGCCCTCGACGCGATCCTCCGTGGTTTCCGCCAGCAATGTGGTCCGGCCGGCGGCATCGCGCGTCACCGTCAGATTGCCGCTATACTGGCCGAGCGTCCCGAAGCCGCAGCGGTCGCCCGCGGCGAAATGGCGGATGTCGAGCTTGACCTCGCCACGGCTTGCCGGCCCCTGCCCCTTCTGGGTCAGCGTGTTGCGCGCCGACCAGAAGCGCGGCGCCAGCGTCGGGTGCAGCCGCAGCCAGCCCGGGCGCTCGGTCAGCGACCAGCGCGCGGGATCGGGATTGTGGTTCCACTGCCATTGCAGCCCGAGCCGCGGGGCGGTGAACGTATCTGAGGTGCCGGGCTCGGCGAAGCGGCCGCCGGGAATCGGCTTGGCGGCGCGGCGCGGCACGCGGCCGGGCGCGGATGGCGTGCCCCAGACGGGCCAGCCGTCCTGCCAGAACACCGGGCTCATGTTGGTCATCCGCCCGATCGCGCCGCTGTCTTCCATGACGAAGCCGAACCAGCGCCCGTCGGGCAGATCGACCAGCGCACCCTGATGGCCGCCGGTCTTGTCGTCGATCTGGTCGCGCGTCTCCCACGGCCCAAACAGGCTGCGCGACCGCGACACGCTGAGCGCGAGGCGCGGCGGCAGCGCATTGAACAGATAATAATAGTCGCCGCGGCGGATGATCTTCGACCCTTCCGCCCCCTTGATATAGTGGATGCGCCGCGCGTCGGTGACATGCGCCAGCGCCGCATCGAGCGTCAGCAGCGTGATCGTGCCGTCGGCGGTGGAGGCGGTGGCGAGGTAGGCGCGGCCGTCGGGCTCGATGAACAGGCCGGGATCGAACGCCTCGCGCTCCAGCTCGTGATAGCGCCACGGCCCGCGCACGTCCTTGGCATACCAGATGCGCGTCTTCTGCCCGACCGGCGTGTTGGCGAGATAATAGGTGCCGGCATGATAGCGCAGGCTCGAGGCGAAGAGCCCCTTGCGATAGGCGTTGCCGCCCTGAAGATCGTATTGCGGCAGGCCTTCCAGCCGATCGACGAGATGCGAGACGATCGTCCAGTTGATCAGGTCGCGGCTGTGCAGGATGGTGATCCCCGGCACGTTGGCGAAGGTGGTGCTCGCCATATAATAATCGGAGCCGACGCGGATCACGTCGGGATCGGGATAGTCCGCGTAAAGCACCGGGTTGCGGAAGCTGCCGTCGCCCTGATCCGAACGCCACACCTGCGCCGACGCCGCGCCGGCGATCAGCAGCGCCGCACCCAGCAGGCCGAGCCTCATCGGCCGAACGCCAGCGCCCGGCCGAAGAAGGGCAGCATCACCCCCTGCACCCGCCCGGCGACGCCGCTGACGTGATCGCCCGGATAGACGGTGAAGCTGTTGGCGATACCGTAGCGGTCGAGCCCGTCGTGCAGCCGCGCGGCATCGTCCTTCAACCCGTCACGATCGCCGACGTCGATCCCGATCGCGGCATACCGTTTGAGATTGCCGGCATATTGGTCGAGCATCGCGAGCGGCGCATTCGCCGCCCAGCGGGCCAGCACGTCGGGCTGCGAGACGCCGTCCTTGACCGGCAGGTCGAGGAACAACGGCGGCGCCTTGGGATCGGGCGACCAGGCCGCCGCGGTGGCGAGCTGTGCCCGCAGCCCCCACGGCAGGCTCGCGCTGTCGGCGGGCGAGCGCAGCGCACGGATCGTCGCCTCGGCCGCCGCATCGGTCTGGCCGAGCGCGCGGGTGGAGAGACAGCACGGGCTCATCATGTAGAGCGCGCCGAACGTCTCGGGATGCTTCATCCCGATCCGTGCGGTGCCGTATCCGCCCATCGAATGACCGGCGAGCCCGCGGCTGCGCCGGTCGGCGAGGGTGCGGTAATGGCCATCGATATAGGCGACGAGATCGCGGGCGACGAACGTCTCGAAATCGCCGACCGTCACCGAACTCGAATAGAAGGAGCCGTTGTGCATCGTCTTGCTGTCGGGCAGCACGACGATCATCTCGCGCGTGCCTTGCGCAAAGGCGCCCTCGATCGTCTGCGGCACATGGATCTCCTTGACCCATTGCTCGACGCCGATCGAATAGCCGTGCAGCGCATAGACGACCGGATAGCGCTGCTTGGGATGGCTGCGATAGCCGGGCGGCAGCACCACCAGCACCGCGCGATCGGCGCTGTTGCCCTCCAGATTGCCTTCGACGCTGGGCGCATGGACGGTGATCCGCTCGACCGTCACCGGCTTGGCGCCGGCGACCGGCGGGGGCGCGGGCGTCGCGACCTGCGCCGGGGCGGAGGCAGCGCCGAACAGCGCGAGCGCGGCGGCGAGCAGGGGCAGTCGGATCATGCGGAGTCCTCGGTTTGCGCTCATGGCCGTCGGAAGGTCCAGCGCCCGGCCGGGCTCGCCGGATCGAAGGCGGCGAGCGACGGCGTGCTCGCGCCGATCGCGACCAGCGCCAGGTCGCGGCGGCCGCCCGGCACCGTCTTGGGCATGATGCGATAGCTGCCGTCGGTCAGTTGGTCGATCTGCCACAATTGCTCGGCCGCGCCGGTGAAGACGGGCACCGCCTCCACCTCCCCCGCGGCGGTCGCGGCCAGCGCCCGCGTCGTGCCGGCGATGATCAGCTTGTAATAGGGTGCACCGAACCAGCCGCCGGCCCCGGCGACCGGCGTGATCGTCCAGAGCTGATGCGGCCGGACCATATAATCGGCGAGGTCGACGCGGACCCGCCCCTGCGGCCAGCCGGCGCTGTCCTGCGCGAGGCTCTGGTCGGGCAGCGGCGCGACGGGATCGCTCGGCTTGGCCATGAAGCTCGCCCGCGCGTCGAACGGGATGCGGACGAAGTCGGTCGCGAGGCCGAGCGCATAGCCGCTGCGCTCCGAGGCGATCTCATAGGTGCCGGGCACGACATTCTCGCCCGCCACCGGCCAGCCGTCGCGCCACAGCAGCGGCTGGATGCCGAGCACGCTGCGCCCGCTGCGATCCATGTCCGCTTCGTAATGCATCGAAAATTTCTCGACCCCGCCGTCGAGCTGGATGCGGCCGAAATGCCCCGGTCCGATCGACCGGCCGCGCGCGCTCACCACCAGCTTGCCGCCGCCGCGCAGCAACGGCACGCCCATATGATCGAGATACGGCCCGAGCGGACTGCGCGCCCGGCCGACGCGGATATGATAGGTGGAGTTCGGGCCGTCGCAGCAGGTGCCGTGCGTGCCGAGCAGGTAATACCAGCCGTCGCGATACATCATCGCGGTCGCTTCCATGTCGATCGCGACATCGACCGGCTGGTTGCCGGCGACGCGCAGGCCGGTCTTCGGATCGAGCTCGACGATGCGGATCGGCCCGAAATAGGTGCCGTAGGTCAGCCACAGCCGCCCGTCGACGAGCAGGAAGGCGGGATCGATCGCATCCGCGGTCTCGACCCCGTCGCTCGACGCGACGACGCCGACGTCGTGGTAGCCGAAGCGTGGCGACTTGGGGTCGAGCGACAGCGTCCACATGATCTTGACCTGGCTGGCATGGCCGCCCGACATGCCGCCGCCGCCGACCGCATAGGCGACGTAATAGCGCTCGCCGATCTTGATGACGTCAGGCGCGACGCCGCCGCCGGGGCGGACGGGCCCGCCATGCCAGGTCCAGCCGTCGTCGGAGACGAGCCCGCCCTGCCGCGTCCCGAAGGTATACCAGCGGCCGTCCGACAGCGTGACGGTGGAGGGATCGTGGATGAACGGCTCGCCCGCCAGCTGCGCGGCGGCCGGAGTGGCAGATGCGAGCGCGAGCAGCAGGGCGGCGGAACGGATCATGGCGTCTCTCCCCGGATCAGCGCAGCACGGTGGACATAGCGGTGATCGGCTTGCCGTCCGCATCGAGGAAGCGGAGGCAGAAGTCGCTCAGCCCCGGGCCGTTGATCACCGCGCCACGGATGACGTTGCGGCCCTTGCGCAGCGTCAGCCGGTCCGACAGCACGTCGTCCATCACCATCCTCCGGTCGTTGAACAGGCCGACCGCCTCCTTGCCGTTGAGCCACCAGATCGACGCGGCGTTGGACCCCACCGCCATCCGCACGTCGCGCATCTCGCGCGGGGAATCGACCACGGTATAGGCCCAGAAGATCACGCCATAGGTCGGCTTGCCGAGCCCCTGGGCCAGGTTGAACAGCTTGATGTCGAAGCTGTTCGAATCAAGCGCATGCCAGCGCAGCGGTTCGGCGGCGCGCACCGTATCGCCGTCGCGCGGCGTTGCGGTGAACTGGCCGGGGAAATAGTCGGTGGTGAGCGCGGTACGCACATAGCTGGCGGTGAAGCCGGCGTTGCTGCGATTGGGCTTGGTGATCGGTTCGAGCAACAGCCAGCGACGCAGGAAGCCGTCACCGTCCGGCGTCGCGGGGGCCGCGGCGGCGGGCGTGAAATAGGGTGCGATCCCGGCTGCCGGAGCCGCCTGCTGCCCGGCGGATGCAGGCGTCGCACCGATCAGCAGCGCCGCCGTCGCTGTCGTCAGCCAATGCGGCAGCGACGCACGCATCTGCGATCCCCGAAGGAACGAGAATCGCCAGCGGAAGCGGCGATTACTCCGAGCGTCACGGTCGATGGGCATCGCGGTCATCCCCTCCTGTCGTCACGCGGGCTGCAGTCTGCGATCGTCCGATCGCGCCGCCTCTGTCGTCCCGTGCGTGATGCGGAACCTATGCTGGTAACGCTATCGTGTCTATCGGCTGCGACGCTATTTCTTGGAGTAATAGTCTTTTACCCCGACGCACTTGCTGGCGCGCCGCCTTGGTAGCGGTATAACTCGGGCAACGGCCGACGCATCCGGCGTCAGGACGATCGGGAGAGACGAGGATGGCAAGACGAGCCATGGTTTTGGCGCTGGCGCTGGCCGGCAGCAGCGCGGCGATGGCAAGCGAGGCGCCGCGCTTCAGCCGCTTCACCTATCAGGGGCAATCGCAGGAGCAGGCGACACCGGCGGCAGGCGAATATCGCAACCCGATCCTGTCCGGCTATTATCCCGATCCGTCGGTGACGCGCGTCGGCGACGATTATTATCTGGTCAATTCATCCTTCGCGCACTTCCCCGGCCTGCCGGTCTTCCACTCGAAGGATCTCGTCCACTGGACGCAGATCGGCAATGCGATCGACCGCCCGGGCCAGCTCGACTTCACCGGCCGCCGCACCTCGGAAGCCGTCTTCGCGCCCGACATCACCTATCACGCCGGCACCTTCTACATCGTCAACACCTGCGTGTCGTGCAAAGGCAATTTCGTCATCACCGCGAAGAACCCGGCGGGGCCGTGGTCCGACCCGATCTGGCTGCCGTTCGAGGGGATCGATCCGTCGATCTATTGGGAGGGCGACCGCGCCTATATCGTCAACAACCGCGCCCCCGCCGAACCGCCGCGCTACGAAGGCCATCGCGCCATCTGGGTGCAGGAATATGACTGGCGCGCCGGCAAGATGGTCGGCGAGAGCACGCAGCTGATCAACGGCGGCGTCGACATAGCCAAGAAGCCGGTGTGGATCGAAGGGCCGCACATCTTCCGCAAGGACGGCTATTATTATCTCACCGCGGCGGAGGGCGGCACCAGCGTCAACCATTCGCAGGTCGTGTTCCGCTCGCGGGAATTGCGCGGTCCGTATCAGCCGTTCGCGGGCAACCCGATCCTGACGCAGCGCGATCTCGATCCGGCCCGCCCCAATCCGATCACCTCGGCCGGTCATGCCGAGCTGGTGCAGACGCAGACCGGCGACTGGTGGGCGACCTTCCTCGCGGTGCGGCCCTATCAGGGCAATTACTATAATATCGGGCGCGAGACCTTCCTGCTGCCGGTGACGTGGCGCGACGGCTGGCCGATCATCCTGCCGCACGGCCAGACGATCCCCTTCACCGCCGCCGCACCCCGGCTGCCGCAGCAGCGCCCGCCGGCGCTGCCGACCAGCGGCGACTTCGCCTATACCGACACCTTCGCCGGACCGAAGCTGGCGATGCAGTGGATCGGCGTGCGCACGCCGCAGACGCCGGTCTATCATATCGACCGTCACGAACTGGTGCTCGACCGCGGCGCGGCGATGGGCGACCTCACCGGCGTGCCCGCCTTCGTCGCGCGCCGTCAGCAGCATCATAACGCGACGATCAGCACCACCGTCCGCTTCACCCCGGATGCCGATGGCGAACGCGCCGGCCTCGCGGCGATGCAGAGCGACCAGAACTTCCTGTTCTTCGGTATCACCCGCCTCGCCGGCAAGCCGATGGTCGCGCTCTATACCAGCGACAAGGGCGCCGAACGGCTCGTCGCCTCCGCCCCGCTCGCCGCGGCAGGCCCGGTGACGCTGACGATCCGCGCCACCGGCGGCACGATGGCCTTCGCCTATCAGGCGGGCGGCGCGACGCGGACGCTCGCCAGCGACGTCGATGCGCGCTTCCTTAGCACCGAGGCGGCGGGCGGGTTCGTCGGCACGCTGATCGGCCCCTACGCCTTCCGGCGCTGAAACGAAGGGGGGCGGCCCCGCAGGACCGCCCCCCCGTTCATTGCGATGACCGGCGGATCAGCCCGCCATGTCCTCCAGTTCGCGACCGGCGGTCTCGTTGACCATCTTACGGACGAAGAAGAACGACGCCGCCGCGAAGAAGGCATAGCCGAAATAGGTCACCGACAGGCCCGGCGACACGGCCAGCGCCGGGAAGCTGACCGAGATCGCCGCATTGGCGATCCACTGCGCGAAGCCCGACACCGCAAGACCCGAGCCGCGGATCTGGTTCGGGAACATTTCGCCGAGCATCACCCACATCACCGGGCCCCAGCTGCCGTTGAAGAAGATGACGTAGAGGTTGGCGGCGATCAGCGCGATCATGCCGTTATGCCCCGGCAGCGAGACGGCGCCCGCCGCATCGGTGACCGCGGTCGAGAAGGCCCAGGCGACCACCGCCAGCGTCACCGCCATGCCCGCCGACCCGACGAGAAGCAGCGGCTTGCGGCCGATCTTGTCGACGGTCGCGATCGTGAACAGACACGCCGCGATCGACAGCACGCCCGACAGGATGTTGATCTGCAACGCATTGTCTTCGGTGAAGCCGACCGCTTCCCACAGCACCGCGCCATAATAGAAGACGACGTTGATGCCGACGAGCTGCTGGAAGATGGCAAGGCCGATGCCCGCCCACAGGATGGGACGGATCTTGCCGGTGCGCTTGTCGCGCAGGTCCGACAGCTTGGGCTTGTGGTGATCGGCGGCGAGCGAGTTGCGGATCTCGCCGACCTTGCGATCGGCCTCGGCCTTGCCGAACAGGCGGGTGAGCACGGTGTGCGCCGCCTCCTCACGCCCCTTGGCCATCAGGAAGCGCGGGCTTTCCGGAATGACGAACAGCGCGACGAGATAGATCGCCGCCGGGATCGCCTGCAGCCAGAACATCCAGCGCCACGCCGGATAGCCGAGCCAGAACGGCGCGGTCGAACCGCCGGCATAGCGGGCGAGGACGAAATTGGCGACGAACGCGCCGGTCAGGCCGGTGATGATCATCACCTGCTGCACGCTGGTCAGCCGGCCGCGGATCGAGGCGGGGGTGACTTCCGAGATGTAGACGGGCGAGATGACGCTCGCCGCACCGACGCCGAGGCCGCCGATGATGCGCGCGAAGATGAAGATTTCCGACCCGCTCGCCGCGCCGGCGAGCAGCGCGCTGACCAGGAACAGCAGGGCGGCGAGCATCATCACGTTGCGGCGGCCGATCGCATCGGCCATCCGCCCGGCGCCGAACGCGCCGATCGCCGAGCCGACCAGGATCGCGCCGACGTTGACGCCGATGCCGAGCCGGCCGAGCGCGAACGCTGCCTCCAGCCCCTTCTGGGTGCCGTTGATCACCCCCGAATCATAGCCGAACATGAAGCCGCCGATCGTCGCCACCGCGACGATCGCGGCGATGAAGCCGTGATTCGTGGCGGTCCCCCCCGCCCCCCTTGCCATATCCGTCATCGTCTCTCCTGTGCCGGTCACCGCCGGCGAATGAATGGACCTTAGTGGTTATGCCGTGGCGTACGCGCGGCGATACCCCGATATTTGAGTGCGAAGTCGAGGACGCCGCCCTGCCCGAGCTGGCCGGTCTTTTCCCGATACAGTTCCTCCCACGGCGTGTGGCTTTCGGCAATGGGGGGCGCATCACCGCCGCGCCGGATCGCGATCTCGGCCGCGTCGACCAGGGCGTCGCACCGTCCCGTATTGAGATCGACGCGGATCCTGTCGCCGGTCCGCAGCCAGGCGAGCCCGCTGCCGACCGCGCTTTCGGGGCTGGCGTTGAGGATCGACGGGCTGTCCGACGTGCCCGACTGCCGTCCGTCGCCGAGCGTCGGCAGCGTCAGGATACCGCGCTGGATGAGGTGATCGGGCGGCTGCATGTTCACCACCTCCGCCGATCCCGGCCAGCCGATCGGGCCGGCGCCTCGGATGACCAGCATCGAATTCTCGTCGATCCCGAGCGCGGGATCGTTGATGCGATGGTGGTAATCGTCCGATCCCTCGAACACCACCGCCTTCGCCTCGAAGACGTTCTCGCGCCCCGGCACGGTGAGATAGCGGTCGCGGAAGGCGGGGGAGATCACGCTGGTCTTCATGATCGCGAAGTCGAACAGATTGCCGGTCAGCACCAGGAACCCCGCCTGCTCCTTGAGCGGCTGGTCATAGGGCCGGATCACCTCGCGGTCGCTGGCAACGCGGCCGGCGCAATTCTCCGCGACGCTGCGGCCGGTGACGGTCAGGCAGTCGCCGTCGAGCTTGCCCGCGGCGAGCAACTCGCTCATCACCGCCGGTACGCCGCCGGCGCGGTGGAAGCGTTCGCCGAGGAACCGCCCCGCCGGCTGGACGTCGACGATCAGCGGCAGGTCGTAGCCATGATCCATCCAGTCGCTGGCGCGCACCTCGATCCCGGCATGCGCCGCCATCGCCTGGATATGCGGCTGCGCGTTGGACGATCCGCCGATCGCGGTGACCAGGCGGATCGCGTTGAGGAAGCTTTCACGGCTGAGGATGCGCGACGGGCGCAGATCCTCATAGGCCATGTCGACGATGCGACGGCCGGTCTCATAGGCGATCTGGCCGCGCTCGCGATACGGGGCGGGAATCGCGGCGCAGCCGGGCAGCGACAGGCCGAGCACCTCGGCGACCGCATTCATCGTCGAGGCGGTGCCCATCGTGTTGCAATGGCCCGCCGAGGGCGCGCTGTCGGTGGCACGCTGGAGGAACTCCTCCTCGTCGATCTCGCCCGCGGCGAGCTTCCGGCGCGAGCGCCAGATGACGGTGCCCGAACCGACCAGCTCGCCTTCATGCCAGCCGTCGAGCATCGGCCCGCCCGACAGGACGATCGCTGGAATGTCGACGGTGGCGGCGGCCATGATCCCCGACGGCGTCGTCTTGTCGCAACCGGTGGTCAGCACCACCGCGTCGATCGGATAGCCATACAGCGTCTCGACCAGTCCGAGATAGGCGAGGTTGCGGTCGAGCGCCGCGGTCGGCCGGCGGCAGTTTTCGAAGATCGGATGAACCGGAAATTCGAGCGGGATGCCGCCCGCGTCGCGGATGCCGTCGCGCACCCGCCGCGCCAGGTCGAGGTGGATGCGGTTGCACGGGCTGAGGTCGCTGCCCGACTGGGCGATGCCGATGATCGGCCGGCCCGAGCGCAGTTCCGCAGGGGTCAGGCCATAATTCATGAAGCGTTCGAGGTAGAGCGCGGTCATGTCGGCGCGGGCCGGGTCGGCGAACCAGTCGCGCGAGCGGAAGGGACGGACCGGTTGGCGTGACACGCTATACTCTCCACCTGGGCGATGCACTCGCTCACCCCTGTTGGTATCGCTATCAGGCCAAGCCCGCACGTCAAGGCCGCAAACGGTCGTACCCGAGACGCCGACCTCCCCGCAACCGGCGCAATCCCGTTTCGATACGATCGATCGACGATCGATGCGCGGGCACCGCCTCCGACATCGAAATCCCCGGCCCGAACCGCTTGCGGAAAATCGATCGCCTGCATATGGTAGCGCTATCCCGCACTCGCGGCAGCTGCAGGCCTCGTCAGAAGGCCGTCATTAGGAAGGATCATCCGCCATGAGGCTTCGCCTCGCACTCTGCCTGACCGCCGCGACGATGGGCGCGACCGCCACGCTCGCCCTCGCGCAGGTCGCCAAGCCCGCCGCCAGCGAGCCGCGCAGCCCGGACGGCAAGCGCTATACCGCACAGCCGCTGGTCAAGAACCTCTATTTCGCCGATCCGTCAGCGCACGTCTTCAACGGCAAGCTCTACGTCTATCCCAGCCATGACGTCGACGCGGGCATCCCCGACGACGATCTCGGCACGCAATATGCCATGCATGACTATCGCATCCTCAGCATGGATCGCCCCGGCGGTCCGGTGACGGTGCATCCGGTGGCGATCGACGTGAAGGACATCCCCTGGGCGTCGAAGCAGACCTGGGCGCCCGACGCGGCCTATAAGAACGGCACCTATTATCTGTACATCCCGGCGCGCGACAAGGACGGCGTGTTCCGCATCGGCGTCGCCACCGGCAAGTCGCCGACCGGCCCGTTCAAGGCCGAGCCGCAGCCGATCAAGGGCAGCTTCTCGATCGACCCGGCGGTGTTCACCGACAGCGACGGCCAGAGCTATATGTATTTCGGCGGCATCTGGGGCGGCCAGTTGCAGCGCTGGACCACCGGCCGGTTCGACCCCAATGCCGGCGACACCGACCTCAAGCAGGACGACAAGCCCGCGCTGTCGCCCAAGATCGCGCGCCTGACCCCCGACATGAAGCAGTTCGCCGAGGCGCCGCGCGACGTCGTCATCACCGACGAGACCGGCAAGCCGGTGCTCGGCGGCGACCATGATCGCCGCTTCTTCGAGGCGTCGTGGACGTTCAAGCGCGGCGGCAAATATTATTTCACCTATTCGACCGGCGACACCCATTACCTCAATTACGCGATCGGCACGTCGCCCTACGGCCCGTTCCGCTATACCGGTCATTTCCTGATGCCGGTGCAGGGCTGGACCTCGCACCATTCGATCGTCGAGTTCAAGGGCAAGTGGTGGCTGTTCTATCACGACACGCAATTGTCGAATAAGAACTACCTCCGCTCGGCCAAGATGACCGAGCTGACGTTCAATAGCGACGGCACGATCCGTCCGATCAACCCGTTCAAGGACTAAGACCGGCATGTTCCTCGGCATCGATATCGGCACGTCCGGCGTCAAGGCGGTGGTGCTCGATACGCACGGCAGCGTCGTCGGTCAGGGTACTGCCGCGCTGACCGTGCAGCGGCCGCAGCCGCTCTGGTCCGAACAGGATCCGGACGCCTGGTGGCAGGCGACCACCGCCGCGGTCCAGGCGATCGACCCGGACGTGCGGCGCGCGGTACGCGGCATCGGCCTCGCCGGGCAGATGCACGGCGCGACGCTGCTCGACGCGGACGACCAGCCGCTGCGCCCGGCGATCCTGTGGAACGACGGCCGCTCCTTCGCCGAATGCGCCGAGCTCGAGGTGGCGACGCCCGATTTCCACACGGTGGGCGGCAACCTCGTCATGCCGGGCTTCACCGCGCCCAAGCTGCAATGGGTCCGCCATCACGAGCCCGAGCTGTTCGATTCCGTCGCCACCGTGCTGCTGCCCAAGGACTATGTCCGGTTGCAGATGACCGGCGACAAGGTCTCGGACCTGTCCGATTCGGCGGGCACTCTGTGGCTCGACGTCGCCGGGCGGCGCTGGAGTGAGACGCTGCTCGCCGCCACCGGCCTGACCGAGGCGCAGATGCCGACGCTGGTCGAGGGCAGCGCGGCGACCGGCCGGCTGCGGCCCGAGATCGCCGAGCTGTGGGGCATGGCCGCGGTGCCGGTCGCCGGCGGCGGCGGCGACAATGCCGCGGGCGCGGCGGGCGTCGGCGCGGTGCGCGACGGCGATGCGTTGCTGTCGCTCGGCACGTCGGGCGTGATCTTCGTCGCCACCGATCGCTTCCGCCCCAATGTCGCGGGCGCGGTCCATGCCTTCTGCCACTGCCTGCCCGACCTGTGGCACCAGATGGCCGTTCACCTGTCCGCCGCCTCGTGCATCGACTGGGTTGCCAGGATCACCGGCGCGGCGGGCGCCGCGGACCTGTTCGCGCGTGCCGAGCGCGCGGGGCCGGGTGCCGGACCGGAGCTGTTCCTCCCCTATCTCTCCGGTGAGCGCACCCCGCACAATGACGCGCAGGTCCGCGGCGCCTTCCTCCGGCTCGACAATGACACCGGTCCCGACCGGCTCGCGCAGGCGGTGCTGGAAGGCGTCGGCTTCGCGCTCGCCGACGGCCTGCGCGTGCTGCGCGACGCCGGCACGACGATCGAGCGCCTGTCGGTGATCGGCGGCGGCGCCCGCTCGCGCTACTGGGGCGAGACGCTCGCCGCGGCGATGGACGTCGAGCTCGTCTACCTTCAGGGTGGCGAGGTCGGGCCGGCACTCGGCGCCGCGCGCCTCGCCCAGCTCGCCGTCGACGGCGGCAATCCTGCCGAGGTCTGCGCCGCGCCGCCCGTCTCGCACGTCATCACGCCCGATCCGGCGCTCGTCGAGCGCCTTGCTCCCAAAGCCGCCGCCTTCCGCGACGCATACACCCGCATAAGGACCCTCTAATGGCCGACTTTTTCGCCGACATCCCGCAGATCCGGTACGAAGGACCGGACAGCGACAATGAACTCGCCTACCGCTTCTACGACAAGAACCGCGTCGTGCTCGGCAAGACGATGGAAGAGCATCTGCGCTTCGCCGCCTGCTTCTGGCACACCTTCTGCTGGCCGGGTTCCGACGTATTCGGCGGCGGCACCTTCAACCGCCCGTGGCACCGTGGCGCCAACGACAGCGCCGCCGCGGCGGAGAAGCGCGAAGTCGCGTTCGACTTCTTCCAGAAGCTCGACGTGCCCTTCTATTGCTTCCACGACGTCGACGTGATGGCCGATGCCGCCAATGTCGGCGAGCATCGTCGCTATTTCGCCGAAGCGGTCGACCACCTCGAAAAGCTCCAGGCCTCGTCAGGCCGCAAGCTGCTCTGGGGCACCGCCAATCTGTTCAGCCACCCGCGCTTCGCCGCCGGCGGCGCGACCAACCCCGATCCCGAAGTCTATGCCTTCGGCGCGATGCAGGTGCGCGACGCGCTCGAAGCGACGCATCGCCTCGGCGGCCAGAACTACGTCCTGTGGGGCGGCCGCGAGGGCTATGAGACGCTGCTCAACACCGACATGAAGCGCGAGCTCGACAATTTCGGCCGCTTCCTCAGCCTCGTCGTCGAGCACAAGCACAAGATCGGCTTCACCGGCACGATCCTGATCGAACCGAAGCCGCACGAGCCGACCAAGCATCAGTATGACTTCGACACCGCGACGGTCTACGGCTTCCTCAAGCGCTACGGCCTCGAGAACGAGGTGCGCGTCAACATCGAGGCGAACCACGCGACGCTGTCGGGCCACACCTTCGAGCATGAGATCGCCACCGCCGGCGCGCTCGGCATCTTCGGGTCGATCGACGCCAACCGCGGCGATCCGCAGAACGGCTGGGACACCGATCAATTCCCCAATTCGGTCGACGAGCTGACGTTGGCGATGATCGAGATCATCCGGGCGGGCGGCTTCACCACCGGCGGGTTCAACTTCGACGCCAAGGTGCGCCGCCAGTCGATCGACGCGGTCGACCTGTTCCACGGCCATGTCGGCGGCATCGACGTCGTCGCCAAGGGCTTGCTCAACGCCGCGGCGCTGATCGAGGACGGTCGTCTCGATGCCGCCAAGGAAGAGCGTTATGCCGGCTGGACGGGTGAGTTCGGCAACAAGATCGCCGGCCTCGACCTCGCCGGCATCGCCGATCTCGCGGTCGAGCAGAACATCGATCCGCAGCCGCGCTCGGGTCGTCAGGAGCGGCTGGAGAATCTGATCAACCGCTTCCGCTAAGAGGAGGGGGCGGGGCGTTCGTCGCCCTGCCCGCGCCGTTTATCCGTCAGGCCGGCCATGCCGCGCCTGACGGGCAAGCGCACCGAGGTCGCCGCCACGCCGATCACCGGCGCACGCCCGCGGGACCGCATACCGACACCGGCGCCCCCAAGGGTCGCCATCCGGGACGCCGCAGACGGTGACCGGCGATTTGGGAGGATGACGATGCGCCGAGCCTTTGCCCTCGCCGCGCTGCTCGCGACCGCGCCGCTACCGGCGCAGGATCCCGCGCCGCAGCCGCCGCCGCACTATACCGCGATCCCGCTCTGGCCGGACGGTGCCCCCGGTGTCACCACGCGTCGCCGCGAGCCGGAGGTCGGCCGCGACTATTGGGTGCGCAACATCCACGATCCCTCGCTGATCGCCTTTCCTGCCGATGCGAAGAAGCGCAACGGCGCGGCGATCGTCATCATGCCCGGCGGCGGCCATAAATTGCTCGTCTGGACCAACGAGGGCACCAAGGTCGCCACCGCGCTCAACCGCATGGGCATCACCGCCTTCGTGCTCAAATACCGGCTCGCCAACGAACCGGGCTCGACCTATTCGGTCGAGGGCGACGCCGCCGACGATGCGCGCCGCGCGATCCGCTGGGTGCGCGCGCATGCCGCCGATTACGGCATCGACCCGGCACGCGTCGGCGCGATGGGCTTTTCCGCGGGCGGCGAGCTCGTCTCGCAGATCGCCGACAATCCCGAGCCCGCCGGTCGCCCGGTGCGCGACGCGATCGACCGGCTGCCCGCGCGGCCCGACTTCCAGGTGCTCGTCTTCCCGGGACCGCGCGGCATTCCCGCCAAGGCGATCGCCGCCGCGCCGCCCGCCTTCCTCGTCGCCGGCAGCCGCGATGCCTGCTGCGCCGCGCCGTCGGTCGCGCTGTACGAGCAGTTGCGCAAGGCCGGCGTCTCTGCCGAGCTGCACATGTACGCCGACAGCGATCACGCCTTCAATCTCGACGAGTCGGACCGGATCTCGATCCTGCACTGGCCCGACCGGTTGAACGACTGGCTCGCCGACAGCGGCTGGCTGTCGCCGCGCACCGCCAAATAATCCAAATCATCGGGAGAGAGACGCATGACGAAACGACTCCACGCCTTCGCCATCGCGCAATTGCTGCGCCCCCTCGCCATCGCCGGCACCGCGTGCGCGGCCGCGACGCTGCTCGCCGCGCCCGCGGCAGCGCAGGACGACAAGATGGTGCCGATCGCCATTCCGGCGCAGCCCAACGCGATCACGCTCGCCACCGGCAAGCTGCCCGGCAATCCCGCGCCCGAGGCATGGCATCGCCAATATGGCAGCGTCTTCGCGCGCAACGTCACCGTCGCGACGCTCACCCCCTTCCTGCCCGATCCCGGCAAGGCAAGCGGGGCGGCGGTGATCGTCGCGCCCGGCGGCGGCTTCCGCACGCTGTCGATGGAGAATGAGGGCTGGGACGTGGCGCGCGCGCTCGCCGCCAAGGGCGTCGCCGCCTTTGTGCTCAAATACCGGCTCAACCCGACGCCGGCTGACATGCCCGGCTTCGAAAAGTCGATGACGGCGATGTTCACCCCCGGCGCCCGCCCGCCGCGGCCCAACGCCGGCGCGATGGCGGCGACCCTCGCGCCGCAGATCGCCGATGCGCGCGCCGCCTTCGCGCTGGTCCGCCAGCGGGCCGGTGAGTGGCATGTCGATGCCGACCGGATCGGCATGATCGGCTTTTCCGCCGGCGCGATGCTGACGATGGCGACGACGCTCGACGGCGGCGACGCCAAGCCCGCCTTCATCGGCAACATCTACGGCCCGCTCGCCGCGGTCACCGTGCCCGCCGACGCGCCGCCGATGTTCGTCGCGCTCGCCGCCGACGATCCCTTCTTCGGCAACGGCGGCTTCGGCCTGATCGGCAGCTGGCGCACCGCCAAGCGGCCGGTCGAATTCCATCTGTTCGAACAGGGCGGCCACGGCTTCGGCATGTATCCCAAGACGACGACGAGCACCGGCTGGTTCGACGAATTCGCCCGCTGGATGGATATGCACGGCTGGCTCAAGCCGCGCGGCTGAACGACGGCGGGGCGGATCGCATCCGCCCCGCCGGGCTGCAACGAAGACCCGCGACGGCCGGATAAAAGATGGTTAAGGATGCGCCCTTCGTGACGAGAGGGATCGCGGGTGCAGACCGGTGCAGTGTCCGTCGCCATGGCGACCTTCAATGGCGAGCGGTTCCTCGCCGAGCAATTGCGCTCGCTGGCGCAGCAGGATCACCTTCCCGCCGAACTCGTCATCTGTGACGATCAGTCGACCGATCGCACCGCGGCGATCATCGCGGACTTTGCGCGCACCGCCCCCTTCCCCGTCCGCTTCCATCGCAACGAGACGCGGCTGCGCTTCTCCGACAATTTCATGAAGGCGATCGCGCTGTGCGAGAGCGACCATATCGCCTTCTGCGATCAGGACGACGTCTGGCTGCCGGGCAAGATCGCCCGGTCGCTGGCAGCGATGACGGCGACGGGCGCGCTGATGTGCTCGCATCGCGTCGAGCTGATCGACGAGGCGGGCGCGCGGATCGGCACCTCGACCAACCTTTCGCGCCGTGCGCTGCTGGAGGGTGCGGGCTTCGAGCCGTGGGGCGTCTTCCTCGGCTTCACCTGCACGATCGATCGCCGGTTGCTGCATCTGATCGATCCGGCGATGCGGCCGCACGACCTGATCGAATATGAGCGGCCGATGTCGCACGATCGCTGGTTCTACCTCGTCGCCGGCCTGTTCGGCAGCCTCTGCTATATCGACGAGCCGCTCGCGCTCTATCGCCAGCATGGCGCCAATGTCTTCGGCCGCACCCGCACGACGAAACTCCATGGCCTCGCCAAGGCAGTGCGCAAATATCCGGCCTATATCCGGCAACGGGGGCGCATCGCCGCCGAGACCGCCAGCCTGCTGGCGCGGGTGCGCGATGCGATCGCCTCGCCCGAGTTCGACGGCGCGGCGGAGCGCTGGTCGGGCGTCGCCGAATTCTATGCCGTGCGCGAGGCGGTCTTCAGCCAGCGGGCCCCGCTCACGCGGCTGCGGCGGCTGTTCGCCGCCTATCGGCGCCAGCTCTACAGCCGCGGCTGGGGACGCGGCGGGCGGTCGCTGATCGTGCAGGATGCCATCGCCGCGATCATCGTGCGTTAGCCCCGCCGGGTGGACGCGCCGGGCCGGGCACCCTAGGGGCGCGGCCATGACAGGCTTCTCCCAGGCGCGCCTCGCGCCGATCACGCGGCTGCTGTTCTGGGCCGCCCTCGTCTTCGCGCTGGTCATGGCGCTGTCGCCGAAGCCGCCGATCACCGTCACGATGGTCGACAAATGGCAGCATATGGCGGCCTTCGGCACGCTGACGGTCTTCGCCTGCGCCGGCTGGCCGCAGGCGCGGCTGCTGCGCATCGCCGAGCGGCTGAGCTTCCTCGGCGCGATGATCGAACTGGTCCAGTCAATCCCGATGCTGCACCGCGACTGCGACATCATGGACTGGATCGCCGATACGGCAATCATCCTCGGCGTGGTCGCGGTGGTGGCGCTGGCGCGGCGCGGGCAGGCGCGGATTTTGTGAGAACACGATGGTGGGTCCGCCGGGGCTCGAACCCGGGACCTCTCGATTAAAAGTCGCTTGCTCTACCGACTGAGCTACGGACCCCCGCCATCGATCCGGCGCACCTAAGCGCGGGGGCGCGGTCGGTCAACTGCATGTGCCAATTGTCTTACGCTGCGCCCGACCGGCGGCACCCGCCAGTCGGGCGCGATCGCCGCCAGCGGCGCCAGCACGAAGCTGCGCGCAGCGAGCGCCTCGTGCGGCACGCGAAGCCGGGGTTCGCGCCAGACGCCGCCCGACCAGAGCAGGATATCGAGGTCGATCACCCGCGCCCCCCAGCGGCGGCCGCGTCGCCGCCCGAACGCCGCCTCGATCCGCTTGAGCCGGGCGAGCAGCACCGGCGGCGGCGCGTCGCTGGCGATCAGCACCGCGGCATTGGCGAATCGGCGGATCGACGGACCCAGCGGCGCCGATGCGATCACCGGCGACACCGCGACGATGCCGCCGATCGCATCGATCGCCGCCGCCACCTCCGCTGCCGGGCCGCCGTGCCGCCCGCGCCGGTTCGACCCGATCCCGATCGCATAGATTGCCGTCGTCATGGCGGGGCTTTAGGCGAAAGCGATGACCTTCGATACGCTTGCCCCCGCCCCGCCGGCGCCCGCCCCGCTCGCCGCCGTCGAGCCGCCCTATGATTGCCCGCGCTGCCCACGCCTCGTCGCCGCGCGCGAGGCGCTGCGGCGCGACAATCCGAGCTGGTGGAACGCCCCCGTCCCCGGCTTCGGCGATCCTGCGGCATGGCTGGCGATCGTCGGCCTCGCGCCGGGGCTGCACGGCGGCAATCGCACCGGGCGCGCCTTCACCGGCGATCATTCGGGAGCGCTGCTCTATGCGACGCTCGCCAAATTCGGCCTCGCCACCGGCAGCTTCGCCAACCGCGTCACCGACGATCTCGCGCTGACCGGCGCGATCATCGTCAACGCGGTCAAATGCCTGCCGCCCGCCAACAAGCCGACGCCGGAGGAGATCCGCACCTGCCGCCCGTTCCTGGAGAATGAGGTGGCGGCGCTGCCCAATCTGCAGATCGTCGTCGCGCTCGGGCAGGTCGCGCACCAGTCGGCGGTCAAGGTAATGGGCGGCCGCCTGCCCAAGGCGACCTTCGCCCATGGCGCCGAGCATCGCATGCCCGACGGCCGCATCCTGATCGATAGCTACCACCCGTCACGCTACAATCAGAACACCGGCCGCATCGACGATGCGATGTTCGAGGCCGTGTTCGCGCGCGCGGTCGCGCTGCGTCAGATGTCCTGAGTCAGCCGCCCGTAGAGTTCGGGCCGGCGATCGCGGAAGAAGCCGAAGGCGGCGCGGTGCCGCTTGACCCGGTCGAGGTCGAGCGTCGCGACGATCACGCCTTCCTCGTCCCGGCCGAGCTCGGCGAGAATGTCGCCGCGCTCGTCGGCGATGAAGCTGGTGCCGTAGAAGGTCTGGCCGTGCTCGACGCCGATCCGGTTGGCGGCGACCACCGGCACGACGTTCGACACTGCATGGCCGACCATCGCCCGCCGCCACAGCCGCGCGGTATCGAGGCTGGTGTCATGCGGCTCGCTGCCGATCGCGGTCGGGTAGAAGAGCACCTGCGCCCCCATCAGCATCAGCGCGCGGGCCGTCTCCGGATACCATTGGTCCCAGCAGACGCCGACGCCGAGCGTCCAGCCCGGCGCGGCGGCGGGCGCGGGCCATACCTTGAAGCCGGTGTTGCCGGGGCGGAAGTAGAATTTCTCCTCATAGCCCGGCCCATCGGGGATATGGCTCTTGCGATAGACGCCCTGCACCTCGCCGTCCGGGCCGATCATCGCCAGGCTGTTGTAATGGTGCGGCCCGTCCGCCTCGAAGAAGCTGGTCGGGATGGTCACCTTGAGCGCCTCGGCGAGCGCCTGCATCGCCAGCACCGCCTTGTGCTCGCCGACCGGCGCCGCCTGGGCGAACAGCCCCTCGTCTTCGACGCGACAGAAATATTCGCCCTCGAACAATTCGGGTGGCAGGATCACCTGCGCGCCCCGCCCCGCCGCTTCGCGCACCAGGCGCGAGACGTTGGCGATATTGGCGTCGATATCGTCGGAGAAGGCGAGTTGCAGCGCGGCGACGGTGAGCTGGGTCATGCGCGCCACATAAGACGGCGCGGGCGAGTCGTCACCCCTTGCCGCGAATCCCGCCCTCCGCCCGGGGCAAGCTCAACGCGCTCTCACTCAACCGTTCGGGCTGAGCCTGTCGAAGCCCGAGCTCGCGATCGAAGCCCGCCCTTCGACAGGCTCAGGGCCAACGGAGGAGTAGGAGGGCGGACCCGACTTATCTGTCAGTCGCGGGCGCGGCCGGCACCTGCTGGCTGATGCAGTGGAAGCTGCCGCCGCCGGTCAGGATATGATCCGCGCGCAACCCCACCGCCTCGCGGTCGGGGAACAGCGCCTGTACCGCGCGCACCGCCGCCGCATCATTATCGGCGCCGTACAGCGGCACGACCACCGCGGCATTGCCGATGTAGAAGTTCATATAGCTCGCCGGCACGACCTCCTCGTCGCGCAGCACGCGCCCCGGCGAGGGGATCGTGACCACCTCCAGCCCCGCCGCGCGGGCATCGCGCAGCGCATGGCTGTAGACCTGCCAGTTGGGGTCGTTCTCCGCCGCCTCGGGCAGCGCCAATTTGTCCTCGCCGACGAAGCGGGCGAGATTGTCGACATGGCCGTCGGTATGGTCGTTGAGCAGCCCGTCGCCGAGCCACACCACCCGCGTCAGCCCGAGATCGCCGCGCAGCCGCGCCTCGATCTGCGCCTGGTCCATCGTCGGGTTGCGATTGGGGTTGAGCAGGCATTGCGTCGTCGTGACGACGGTGCCCGTCCCGTCGCCGTCGATCGCCCCGCCTTCGAGCACCCAGTTGCAATAGCCGACGCGCCGGCCGAGCCGCTGCGCCAGCCGCAGCCCGATCGTATCGTCACCGGGCAGATCATATTTGCCGCCCCAGCCGTTGAAGCCGAAATCGCACGCCTCGCCGTTGCCGAGCAGGATCGGCCCGGTGTCGCGCAGCCAGATGTCGCCGAACGGCTCGACCACCACCTGGGCGAACGGCGCGAGCGCCTGTGCCGCGGTCGCCGCCTCGGCGTCGGCGGCGACGAGGATCACCGTCTCGCCGCGCCCGTCGGCATGGACCGCCCGCGCGAAGGCGGCGACTTCGGCGCGGGCGGGATCGAGGTCCTCCTGCCACAGATCGGGATGGCTCGGGAAACCGATCCACACCGCGTCATGCTTGGCCCATTCGGCGGGCGGCGGCGGCACGGGGCTCATTTGGCGGCTCCCGCACCGGCGCGGCTCTTGTCGCGGATCGCGCGGAATTCGTCGCCCGGCAGCCAGTTGGGCCACGTGCGCCCGTCCGCCAGATCGCGGGCGATCATGTAATAGAGGCCGACGTCCTGCTGCACGCCGCTCCAGTCCCAATTGGGATCATATTCGTCGGCGGGTGCGTGGTAGCGATGCTCCTCATAATCCTTCGCCGCCGCCTGCCCTGCGGCAAGCCCGCCCTTGACCAGATTCTGGCCGGTCTCGAAATAGACCATCGGCACGCCATGCTTGGCGAGGCTGAAGTGATCGGAGCGGTAGTAGAAACCCTTTTCCGGCGTCGGCTCCGGCGTCGCGGTCCGCCCCTGCCGCTTGAGCGCGGCGTTGAGATAGCCATCGAGTTCCGACTTGCCCGGGCCGATGACGATCACGTCCCTGGCGGGACCGTACATGGCGAGCGCATCCATATTGGCGCCGCCGACCGTCTGGCTGAGCGGATAGACCGGATTGTCGCCATAATAGGCCGAACCGAGCAGCCCCGATTCCTCGGCGGTCAGCGCGACGAACACCATCGAGCGGCGCGCCGGCCCCGCCTTGGCATTGGCCTGCGCCAGCGCGACCAGCGCCGCGACGCCATCGGCATTGTCGACCGCGCCGTTGCAGATGCCGTCGCCGTTGACCGGCGTGCAATGGCCGAGGTGATCCCAATGCGCCGAGAGCAGCACATATTCATTCGGCGCCTCACGTCCCGGCAGGATGCCGACGACATTGTGCGAAATCTGCTTCTTGATCTGATTGTCGAAGCTGACCGACGCCTTGACGCCGAGCGGCACCGCCTTGAAGCCCTTCACCTTGGCGGCGGCGGCGAGCTGGTCGAAATCCTTGCCCGCGCTCGCGAACAGCGCGCGCGCCTGGTCGAGCTGCATCCAGCCGTGCGCGGCGGTGTCGTCCATATGGCCGTTGGCGGCATCGGCGACATGCGCCGCGCCGGTGTTGCTCGATTCGACGACGTTCCAGCCATAGGCGGCCGGTTCGGTCTGGTGGACGATGATCACCGCCGCCGCGCCCTGCCGCGCCGCTTCCTCATATTTATAAGTCCAGCGGCCGTAATAGGTCATCGCCCGGCCGCCGAAATCGCCGGTCAGCCCCGGTGTCTGCCAGTCGGGGTCGTTGATCAGGACGATCACTGTCTTGCCCTTCACGTCGAGCCCGGCATAGTCGTTCCACCCCTTCTCGGGCGCGACGATGCCATAGCCGGCGAAGACGACGTCGCTGTTCCGGACGTCGATATGCGGCGTGACGCGATAGGTGCCGACCACCATGTCCTTGCCGTAGGCGAGGCTGAGCGGGGACGTGCCGCCGGTGAAGGTCAGCGGCGAGACGTTCTGCGCGGTGATCTCGACCAGCGGCACGTCCTGCAGCCAGCTGCCCTTGTTGCCCGGCTTGAGCCCCGCCTGCGCGAACGCGGTCTTGAGATAGGCGAGCGTCTTCTCCTCGCCGGCGCTGCCCGGCGCGCGACCTTCGAACGCATCGGACGACAGCGTCTTGGTGACCGTCTTCATCGTCTCGACGGAGATCGGTGGCGCGGATTGCGCCAGCGCCATCCCCGGCGTGGCGAGCAGGGCGGCAAGAATGAGACGACGCATCGATGACTCCGGAAGGCGACTGGCAGCGTGGCCGGTCTTTTGCCGCCGGCGCGCGGTCTTGTCCACGGTGGGGCGCGACGGTTTTGCGCGCAGAGGCGCAGAGGACGCAGAGTGGTTCGGCCCCGTGCGCCGGCCGAAGGCGCCTGTTCACTTGGCGCAAGCAGCGCCCGGCGTGCCGCGTCGCAGGGATGATTCACGCGAAGACGCGAAGCCGCGAGAAGACGGAGACCGGGCCTCGCCTGCTACGATCGGTCCCATCCCCCCAACACACCATCGTCGCGTCTTCGCGCGAATTATTCAATTGACCGCATCATCCTCCGCGTCCTCCGCGGCTCTGTGCGCAAACAAAAAGGGCGGCCCCGCAGGACCGCCCTTTTCGAACCTGAATACCTCAGGAAGATCAGCGCGAGTAGAACTCGACGACCAGGTTCGGTTCCATCTTCACCGGATAGGGCACTTCGTCGAGCGTCGGAACGCGGACGAAGGTGACCTTGGCATTGCCGTCCGGCGCGACGTAATCGGGGATGTCACGCTCGGCGAGGTTCTGCGCCTCGAGGATCAGCGCCATTTCCTTGGCCTTGGTGCCCAGCGTGATCTCGTCGCCGACGAAGCAGCGGCGCGACGCGATGTTGCACTTCACGCCGTTGACGCGGATGTGGCCGTGGCTGACGATCTGGCGCGCGGCGAAGATCGTCGGCGCGAACTTGGCGCGGTAGACGATCATGTCGAGACGCTGCTCGAGCAGGCCGATCAGGTTCTGGCTGGTGTCGCCCTTCATCCGGGCGGCTTCGGTGTAGCAGGCCTTGAACTGCTTTTCGGTGACGTCACCGTAATAGCCCTTGAGCTTCTGCTTGGCGCGCAGCTGGATGCCGAAGTCCGACACCTTGCCCTTGCGACGCTGGCCGTGCTGGCCCGGGCCGTATTCGCGCTTGTTGACCGGGCTCTTCGGCCGGCCCCAGATGTTCTCGCCGAGACGACGGTCGAGCTTGTGCTTGGCGCTATGGCGCTTCGACATGATAATTCCTTGGCAACTGTAACGACGTGACCCCGTCCCATGGCAAGCCATCGGGCGGGCTGGTCCCGGTATCGCTCTGCTGGTCCTTGCGGGGCAGGCCATCCGCTTCACCGGGGTGCGGGGGCTGTTGCGAAGGCGCGCGCCTAGCTCGCACGCCGTGTCATGTCAATCAGTTCCCGCTGCTGTTGCGCCGCGCGCCCAGCGTCGATTCGACGTTGCGGGCATTGGCCGCGTCGATCTCCGTCCACTCCGACTTGGTGTGGCAGGTGTGCTTGGGCAGCGTCGATCCGGTCGGCACCTCGCTGCGGCAGATGCGCTTTTCCTTGACCGGCGGGGTCGGCGTGGCGGCGGCGTCGGGCGTCGCCTGCGGCGAGAGCGTGGCGAGGCCGAGCAGCAGCGAAACGATCATGACGCAATGTCCTTCGGTGGAAACACTTCAGCAACTATGACGTATTCCGCCGCGCCGGCAAGCCCCCGCCCCCTCGACTTGGCGGCAGCCCGCGTTAAGGACGGCACATGTCCGACGCTCCGCTCCCCGGTCCGCTCTGTTCGACGATGCAGGAGGTGCGCGCCGGCGTCGACGCGCTCGACCGCGAGCTGGTCGCACTGCTCGCCCGCCGCTTCGCCTATATGGACGCCGCGGCGCGGATCAAAGCCGAGCGCGGCCACGTCCGCGACGAGGCGCGCAAGGCGGCGGTCATCGCCAACGCCCGCACCGCGGCGGAGGCGCTCGGCCTGCCGGGTGCGGTCATCGCCGATCTATGGGAACAGCTTGTCGAGGCGTCGATCGCCTACGAACTCTCCGCGTTCGATCGCCGCTGAGCCTCGACCCGGCGTTCCTTGGCGCCGTCGAGCGCCGACAGCACGCCGCGCAGCGTCCGCACCTCCTGCGACGACCAGCCCGGTTTGGTCAGCAAGGTGCGCAGCGTCCGCCGCGTCTGGAACACCTTGTCGGGCGGGAAGAAGAAGTTCGCCCGCTCGAGCATGTCGTCGAGCTGGAGGATCATGCCTTCCAGCTGCTCCTGCGACGCGGGCGGTTCGATCGGGTTGATCGACGGCTGCGCGAGTGCGACGCCCTTCGACCATTCATAGGCGACGAGGATCACCGCCTGCGCGAGGTTGAGGCTGCCGAATTCCGGGTTGATCGGCACGGTGACGATCGTCCGCGCCAGCGCGACGTCATCGGTCTCCAGCCCGGAGCGTTCCGGCCCGAACAGGATCGCCGATCGCTCGCCCGCCGCATGGATGTCGCGCGCCGCGACTTCGGGCGTCACGACGGGCTTGGTGATGCCGCGCTTGCGCACCGTCGTCGCATAGACGTGCGCGCAATCCGCCACCGCCTCGGCGACGGTGTCGAACAGCTGCGCCTGCGCCAGCACGCTGTCGGCACCGCTCGCCGCTGGCCCCGCCTGGGGATTGGGCCAGCCGTCGCGCGGCGAGACCAGGCGCATGTCGGTCAGCCCGAAGTTGAGCATCGCGCGCGCCGCCTTGCCGATATTCTCGCCGAGCTGCGGGCGGACGAGCACGATCGCCGGTTGCGGCCCGCTCATTCCGCGCGCCCCGCCTGCTCAACCGTGCCGGCGAACTCCTCGAAGTCGCGCGCCTCGCTGAAGTCGCGATAGACGCTGGCGAAGCGGATATAGGCGACCGAATCGAGGCCCTTGAGCCCGTCCATCACCATCTCGCCGATCCGCTTCGACGATACCTCGCTCTCGCCCTGCGTCTCGAGCTGGCGCTGGATGCCGCTGACCAGTTTCTCGATCCGCACCGGCTCGATCGGCCGCTTGCGCGTCGCGATCGATACCGAGCGCAGCAGCTTCTCGCGATCGAACGATTCGCGCCGCACGCCGTCGCCGCCGGTGCTCTTGATCACCCACAGGTCGCGCAGCTGGATCCGCTCGAACGTCGTGAACCGCGCCGCGCAGCCTTCGCACTGGCGCCGACGCCGGATCGCCGCCCCGTCTTCGGTGGGGCGGCTGTCCTTTACCTGGCTGTCTTCATGGCCGCAGAACGGGCAGCGCATTCAGGCGATCACCCGTTGCGCTTGGCATAGGCGACGCTCGCGCCGACGATCGCGCCGAGCACCGGACCGACGAACGGCACGGGGATCGCCACCACCGCGCCGATCGCGCCATACTTGGCCATCTTCTTGCCGAGGCCGGGGGTGTTCTTGACGGTCGCCTGGACCTCTTCGATCTTCGACATGGTGTTATCCTTGGTAGATGGGGAAGCGTGCGCACAGCGCGCGCACCCGACCCCGAACGTTCGCCTCGACCTCGGGGTCCCCGTGTTCGCCCTTCTTCGCCAATCCGTCGAGCACGTCGGCGACCATATGGCCAATCTCGCGGAACTCGGCCGCACCGAAACCGCGCGTCGTGCCGGCAGGCGAGCCGACGCGGATGCCGCTGGTCTTGACCGGCGGCAGCGGGTCGTTGGGAATGCCGTTCTTGTTGCAGGTGATGCCGGCACGCTCCAGCGCCTCGTCGGCATCCTTGCCGGTGATGCCGAGCGGGGTGAGGTCGATCAGCGCGAGATGCGTGTCGGTGCCGCCCGAGACGACGTCGCTGCCCCGCTCCTTTAGCGTCGCGGCGAGCACCTTGGCATTCTCGACCACCGCGGCGACATAGCTCTTGTAGCCGGGCTGGAGCGCCTCGCCGAAGGCGACCGCCTTGGCGGCGATGACGTGCATCAGCGGCCCGCCCTGCAGGCCGGGGAAGACCGCCGAGTTGATCTTCTTCGCCAGCGCCTCGTCGTCGGTCATGATCATGCCGCCGCGCGGGCCCCGCAGCGTCTTGTGCGTCGTGGTGGTGACGACATGGGCGTGGCCGAACGGCGTCGGATGCAGGCCCGCGGCGACGATGCCGGCGAAATGCGCCATGTCGACCATGAAATAGGCGCCGACCTTGTCGGCGATGGCGCGGAAGCGGGCGAAGTCGATGACGCGAGGATAGGCGCTGCCGCCGGCGATGATCAATTTGGGCTGATGTTCGACCGCGAGCGCCTCGACCTGGTCATAGTCGATCAGATGGGTCACCGGGTCGACGCCATATTGCACGGCGTTGAACCACTTGCCGCTCATCGCCGCGCGCGCGCCATGGGTCAGGTGGCCGCCGGCGTCGAGGCTCATGCCGAGGATCGTCTCGCCCGGCTTGACCAGCGCGAGCATCACCGCGCCGTTCGCCTGCGCGCCCGAATGCGGCTGGACGTTGGCGAAGCCGCAGCCGAAGATCTGCTTGGCCCGCTCGATCGCGAGGCTCTCGACCACGTCCGACGGCGCGCAGCCCTGATAGTAGCGCTTGCCGGGATAGCCTTCGGCATATTTGTTGGTGAACACCGATCCCTGCGCCTCAAGCACCGCCTTGGAGACGATATTCTCCGAGGCGATCAGCTCGATCTGCGTCTGCTCGCGGGTCAGTTCCTGCTCGATCCCCGCGAACACCGCGGGATCGGCCTCGGCGAGCGTTTCGCTGAAAAAGCCCGAATGGCGGATGTCGGAAAAGTCGGTCGGCTGGGTGCTCATGGGGTCAGTCCTTTCGCGCGAGCTTGTCGACGCGGTGCTGGTGACGGCCGCCCTCGAAGGGCGTGGCGAGGAAGGCTTCGAGACAGGCCTTGGCGAGATCGGGGCCGATCAGCCGCGCGCCCATCGCGAGGACGTTGGCGTCATTGTGCTGGCGCGCCAGCATCGCCGACAGCGGTTCACCGACGAGGGCGCAGCGGCAGGCGGGCTCGCGATTGACCGCGATCGATATGCCGATGCCGGAGCCGCACAAGGCGACGCCGCGCTCCGCCTCGCCCTCGGCGATCGCACGGGCGAGCTTGTAGCCGAAGTCCGGATAGTCGACCCGCGCCTCGCTGTCCGGGCCTAGGTCGACCACCGTGTGGCCCAAGGCCTCGGCATGCGCGACGAGCAGCGCCTTGAGCGCGACGGCGGCATGATCGGAGGCGAAGGCGATGCGCAAGGCGAGCGTCCCGAATGGCAATGGCCCGAAATGGCACGGGCGTCCGCGCGCCTTAGCCGGGCGCCGGGCCAAATGCCACACCTGTTGCGGAACGTTGCGCTTCCCTCGCGCGCTAAGCGGCTGGATAATGTAGGATACGAACATGCCTCAAGCCGCCCTTCCGGCCGGATGCCCGGCATGACCCCCTCACCACCGCCACGCGGCAAGGTCGGCGAATCACCGCTCATCCTCGGCTATGCCGGCCTGTTCCCGCAGGTCGCGGCGCTGGCGACCTGTTTCTTCGGGCGCGATACCGACGTCGGCCCGATGTTCGCCTTCGCCTATGCCGCGCTGATCCTCAGCTTCCTCGGCGGCATCTGGTGGGGATTCGCGATGAACGGCGGTCGCGACCAGGGCAGGATCGCGACGCTGGCGGTGATCCCGTCATTGTTCGGCGCACTGCTCATCCTGCTGTCGATCAGCCACATCCTGTCGCTCGGGTTCGCGCTGGTGCTGATGGGATCGGCGGTGATGATGACGCTGCTGATCGACCGCCGGCTGGTCGCGAACGATATCGCCCCGCGGGGCTGGATGGCCCTTCGCATCCCGCTGTCGATCGGGCTCGGCAGCCTCACCATCCTGTGCGGCGTGCTGTGCGCCCTGTCGGGGAGCTAGGCGCGGCTCAGGCGGCGCGGCGCAGTTCGAGCCGGCTCCAGATCTCGACCAGCGCATCGGTCAGTTCGCGCATCATCTCGGGCGTATGGCTCGGCCCCGGGGTGAAGCGCAGCCGCTCAGTGCCGCGCGGCACCGTCGGATAATTGATCGGCTGGACGTAGACGCCATATTCGGCGAGCAGGATGTCGCTGATCCGCTTCGCCTTGACCGGATCGCCGACCAGCACCGGGACGATATGCGTCTCGCCGAGCATCACCGGCAGCCCCGCCTCGCTCAGCATCGTCTTGAGCAACGCCGCCGACGTCTGCTGCCCCTCGCGCTCCGCGCTCGACGCCTTGAGGTGGCGGACGCTGGCGAGCACCCCGGCGACGAGCACCGGCGACAGCGAGGTGGTGAAGATGAAGCCGGGGGCATAGCTGCGGATCACGTCGATGATCGTCTGGTCCGCGGCGATATAGCCGCCCATCACCCCGAACGCCTTGCCGAGCGTGCCTTCGATGATCGTCAGCCGGTCGGCGACGCCTTCCTGCTCCGAAATCCCGCCGCCGCGCGCGCCATACATCCCGACGGCATGGACTTCGTCGAGATAGGTCAGCGCGTTATATTTGTCGGCGAGGTCGCAGATCGCCGCGATCGGCGCGACGTCCGCCTCCATCGAATAGACGCTCTCGAACGCGATCAGCTTGGGCACCGCCGGGTCCTCGGTGGCGAGCAGCTCTTCAAGATGGGCGAGATCGTTGTGGCGGAAGATGCGCTTCTCGCAACCGGCGTTGCGGATGCCGGCGATCATCGAGGCGTGGTTGAGTTCGTCCGAGAAGATCACGCAGCCCGGCAGGATCTTGGCGAGCGTCGACAGCGTCGCCTCGTTCGAGACATAGCCGCTGGTGAACAGCAAGGCGCCCTGCTTGCCGTGCAGGTCGGCCAGCTCCTGCTCGAGATCGATGTGATAATGCGTGTTGCCGCCGATGTTGCGGGTGCCGCCCGATCCGGCGCCGACGTCGTGGAGCGCATCCTCCATCGCCGCGATCACCTTGGGATGCTGGCCCATCGCGAGATAGTCGTTCGAGCACCAGACGGTGATCGGCTTGGGGCCGTTGTGCCCGGCGAAGCAGCGCGCATTGGGGAAGGCCCCCTTGTTGCGCAGGATGTCGATGAAGACCCGGTACCGGCCCTCGCTGTGCAGGCGATCGATCGCCTGGGTGAAGACGCGCGAATAATCCACGCGTACGTCCGTGCCGTCGCTGCTCATGACATCGTCATGTACCGATGCGGCGAGGCGCTTGCCAGCGAAGAAACGCGTTCAGCGTGATCGGCGGGCTGGACATTTTGTCCTACCCCGGCATGTCGCGGCAGCGATATGGGCTGCACGGGGGCGTCGCCCGACACTTCCGACGGGCAACAGCGAATCGCCCGCCGGCCGCCAGCGCGGGCGATCACAGCGACTCGATCACCCCGATGCCATAGGCGGCCAGCGCCGGCGCGAGTGCGCGCTCCGCCTCCCCCAGCCGGGTGAAGACCGCGCGATGCGCCGGCACCGCCTCCGCCCAGGGCTGCCCCTCGGTGAGGAAGGCGATGCGCCGCGCGATCCCGGCGCCGCCGTCGACAAACTGCATGCCCGCCGGCGCGGCCGCGGCCAGTTCGTTGGCGACGAGCGGGAAATGCGTGCAGGCGTTGACGATGACATCGATCCGCTCGCCCTCCGGCTGATCGAACAGCCCGGCGAGCACCGCGCGATAGCGCGCCGGATCGGTCGCGATCCCGGCGAGCTTTGCCTCGGCGAGCCGCACCAGCTCGGCCGAGCCATGGCGCAGCACCACGCAATCACCGGCGAAGCGCGCCGCGAGATCGTCGACATAGGCCTGGCGCACCGTCGCATCGGTGCCGAGCACGCCGATCACGCGGCTGCGGCTCAGCGCCGCGGCGGGCTTGATCGCCGGCACCGTGCCGACCACCGGCAGGTCGAGCGCGGCGCGCACCACCGGCAGCGCGATCGTCGAGGCGGTGTTGCAGGCGATCACCACCAGCCGCGGCCGATAGCGTTCGACCAGCCGCCCGAGCAGCGCCGGCACGCGCGCGGCGATCTCCGCCTCGCTCTTGATGCCATAGGGAAATCCGGCCGAGTCGGCCGCATAGACGATCGGCGCGTGCGGCAGCAGCGCCTGCGTCGGCGCGACCACCGACAGCCCGCCGACCCCCGAATCGAAGAAGAGAATTGGTGCGGAGGCCATGCCGCCTCCCATAATCAGCCCGAAGCGGCGACGCCAATATTGATCGAGATCAGTCAGCACGCCATTGGCCAAGCGCGCGCGCAGCCGCTATGATCGTGACGGGAGGACGGGGCAGTCTTGCACACGGAGATACTCTGGTTCGCACCGGCGGCCGCGTTGCTGCTCGGCTATCTGCTCGGATCGATTCCGTTCGGCGTCATCCTTACCCGCATCGCCGGCGCGGGCGATCTGCGCAGCATCGGTTCGGGCAATATCGGCGCCACCAACGTGCTGCGCACCGGCCGCAAGGGGCTGGCGGCGGCGACCTTGCTGCTCGATCTCGCCAAGGGCGCGGCGGCGGTGTGGCTGGTCGCCTGGCTGTTCCCCGGCAACGAGCTGGCCGCCGCGGCCGCGGCATTCGTCGGCCATTGCTATCCGGTCTGGCTGCGCTTCCGCGGCGGCAAGGGCGTCGCGACGCTGATGGGGATCGTGCTCGCGCTGCACTGGCCGATGGGGCTGATCTATGCTGCGGTGTGGCTGGGGCTGCTGGCGACGCTGCGCATCTCGTCGGTCGCCGGCATGGCGGCGGCGGTGAGCGCACCGGTCAGCGGCGCGCTGTTCGGCCGGTTCGACTATGTCATGCTGCTGCTCGCGCTCGCCGCGATCGTGTTGTGGAAGCACCGCGACAATATCGAACGGTTGCTCGCCGGCACCGAGCCGCGGATCGGCGGCGGCAAATCCGATCCGACGCGCGACGAAGCGGCCGCGGATGGCTGAACGCGCCATCGCGCGTCTCCGCCTGTTGCGTACCGCCGGAGTCGGCCCGGTCACCTACCGCCAGTTGCTTGCCCGCTTCGGCTCCGCCGCGGCGGCGCTCGACATGCTGCCGACGCTCGCCCGGCGCGGCGGCGGCAGCGCGCCGCGCATCGCCGAGCGTGGCGCCGTCGAGCGCGAGATGGCGGCGACCGCGGCGCTCGGCGCACGCTATCTGTTCCTCGGCGATCCCGACTATCCGCCGCTGCTCGCGCAGAGCGAGGCGGCACCGCCCGCGCTGATCGTACGCGGCGACCTGTCGCTGTGCGCGGCGCTGACCATCGCCATCGTCGGCGCGCGCAACGCCTCCGCCGCCGCCTGCCGCCTCGCCCGCGGCTTCGCCCACGACCTCGCCGCACAGGGCGCGACGATCGTCTCGGGCCTCGCCCGCGGCATCGACACCGCGGCGCATGTCGGCGCGCTGCCGCGGACGGTCGGCGTCATCGCCAGCGGCATCGACATCGCCTTTCCGCCCGAGAATGCGCGGTTGCAGGAACAGCTCGCCAGCGAGTGCCTGGTGATCGCCGAACAGCCGCCCGGCGCGCAGCCGCTCGCCCGCCATTTCCCGTCGCGCAACCGCATCATCGCCGGCCTCGCGCTCGGCACTCTGGTGGTGGAGGCGGCGCCGCGCTCGGGATCGCTGATCACCGCGCGGCTCGCCGGCGAGCTGGGGCGCGAGGTGATGGCGGTGCCGGGCAGCCCGCTCGATCCGCGCGCGCAAGGGTGCAACCAGCTGATCCGCGACGGCGCGACGCTGGTGCAGAGCGCCGCCGACGTGCTCGAACAGCTCGGCCCGATCGATCCGCGCGCGCTGCGCACCCCGCCCGCGCCCTACGCCCCGCCGCCGCCCGCCGAGGCGAGCGACGCGGATCGCAGCCGCATCGCCGCGCTGCTCGGCCCGGTGCCGACGCCGGTCGACGAACTCGTCCGCCAGAGCAGCCTCACCCCGGCGATCGTCCAGACGGTGCTGCTCGAACTCGAGCTTGCCGGGCGGCTGGAGCGGCATGCCGGCGCGCGGGCGAGCCTGGTCGGCTGATCGCCGCCGCCCGTTGACCTTTTCGCCCCGGCCCCCGACTTGACGGCGACACCCGCCGCTCGCCACCCTCGCGCGTACACGTAAGGACGCTATTCAACCGCCATGCAGCTCGTCATCGTCGAATCGCCCGCCAAGGCGAAAACCATCGAAAAGTATCTGGGCTCGGACTTCCGCGTCCTCGCCTCCTACGGCCATGTCCGCGACCTGCCGGCGCGCGACGGTTCGGTGAACCCTGACGACGGCTTCGCGATGGAATGGGAGAATTACGCGGACAAGTCGAAGCAACTGAAGGCGATCGCCGATCTGTCCAAGACCGCCGACCGCCTGATCCTCGCCACCGACCCCGATCGCGAGGGCGAGGCGATCAGCTGGCACGTGCAGGAGGTGCTGCGCGGGCGCAAGGCGCTGCCCAAGGACGTGCAGCGCGTCACCTTCAACGCGATCACCAAGCCCGCCATCCTCGCCGCGATGCAGGCGCCCCGCGAGCTCGATACCGATCTGATCGACGCCTATCGCGCCCGTCGCGCGCTCGATTACCTGGTCGGCTTCACGCTGTCGCCGGTGCTGTGGCGCAAGCTGCCCGGCGCCAAGTCGGCGGGCCGCGTCCAGTCGGTCGCGCTGCGCCTGATCGTCGGCCGCGAGCGCGAGATCGAGGCATTCAAGGCGCAGGAATATTGGTCGGTCACCGCGCAGATGGAGCAGGACGGCACGCCCTTCCTCGCCCGCCTCGTCCAGTGGGACGGCAAGAAGCTCGACCGGCTGTCGATCGGCACCCAGGGCGACGCGCTCAAGGCCAAGGCGGCGGTCGAAGAGGGCCGCTTCTCGGTGCAGAGCGTCGAGACCAAGCCGGCGACGCGCAACCCGCCGCCGCCCTTCACCACCTCGACGCTGCAGCAGGAGGCGGCGCGCAAGCTCGGCTTCTCCGCCGATCATACGATGCGGATCGCGCAGGGGCTCTACGAGGACGGCGCGATCACTTATATGCGGACCGACGGCGTGCAGATGGACGGCAGCGCCATTTCCGCCGCGCGCCTTGCCATCGCCAACCGCTATGACGCGGGCTACGTCCCCGACTCGCCCCGCCAGTATCAGACCAAGGCGAAGAATGCGCAGGAAGCGCATGAGGCGATCCGCCCGACCGATTTCGGCAAGGACCGCGTCGGCGGCGGCGATCATGCCCGCCTGTACGACCTGATCTGGAAGCGCGCGCTCGCCAGCCAGATGGCGTCGGCGCGGATGGAGCGCACCACCGTCGAGATGGCGGACGGCACCGGGCGGCACGTGCTGCGCGCGACCGGGCAGGTCGTACTCTTCCCCGGCTTCCTCGCGCTCTACGAGGAAGGATCAGACGATACGCAGGACGAGGAGGCGCGCCGCCTGCCCCGGCTGCGCGAGGGCGATGCCCCCGCCAGGAAGAGCGTCGATGCCGAACAGCATTTCACCCAGCCGCCGCCGCGCTTTTCCGAAGCGAGCCTCGTCAAGCGGATGGAGGAGCTGGGGATCGGCCGCCCGTCGACCTATGCCTCGATCATCAAGACGCTGAAGGACCGCGCCTATGTGCGCGTCGAGAAGAACCGCTTCTTCGCCGAGGAATCGGGCCGGCTGGTCACCGCCTTCCTCGAACGCTTCTTCGAGAAATATGTCGGCTTCGACTATACCGCCGAGCTGGAGGAAGAGCTCGACGACGTGTCGGGCGGGCGCGCGCAATGGCAGGCGGTGCTCGACGCCTTCTGGCGCGACTTCAAGCCGCGCACCAACGAGGTGATGGAGCAGCAGCCCTCGGCGATCACCGCCGAGCTCGACCAGTTCCTCGCCCCCTATCTCTTCCCCGACAAGGCGGACGGATCGGACCCGCGGCTCTGCCCCAAGTGCGAACAGGGCAAGCTCGCGCTGCGCGGCGGCAAGTTCGGCGCGTTCATCGCCTGCTCCAACTATCCCGAGTGCAAATACACCCGCCGCTTCGCCCAGCCCGGCGGCGAGGCGGGCGAGGACAGCGGCCCCGAAGGCCTCGGCAAGGACCCGGCGACCGGCCTCGAGGTCGAACGCAAGTCGGGGCGGTTCGGCCCGTACATCCAGCTCGGCGAGGGCAAGGAGGCGAAGCGCGCCTCGATCCCCAAGGACCTGCCCGGCGAGCTCGACCTCGAATGGGCGCTCAAGCTGCTCAGCCTGCCGCGCACGATCGGCACGCATCCCGAGACGGGCGAGCCGATCACCGCCTCGATCGGCCGCTACGGCCCCTATCTCGCCCACGCCGGCAAATATGCCCGGCTGCAATCGACCGCCGAGGTGTTCGAGACCGGGATGAACGCCGCGGTGGTCAAGCTCGCCGAGGCGGCGGCGGGCGGCGGCCGTCCGGCCCGCGGCGCGGCGCGCGCGCCGTTGCGTGAACTCGGCAAGCACCCGCGCACCGAGGCGGAGATCAAGCTGATGGAGGGGCGCTACGGCCCCTATGTCACCGATGGCGAGACCAATGCGACGCTGCCCAAGTCGATCACGCCGGAGGCGCTGACGCTGGAGGAGGCTGCCCAGCTGATCGACGACCGCGCCGCCGCCGCCCCCGCCAAGGGCAAGAAGAAGGCGCCGGCCAAGAAGGCCGCGGCGAAGAAGCCGGCGGCCAAGGCGCCCGCCAAGGCTGCGGCCAAACCGGCGGCGAAAAAGGCCCCGGCGAAGAAGCCGGCGGCCAAGAAGGCCGCGGCGGAATAAGACGGCGACCGGCCAGCACGCCGGTCGCCGCCCCCTGCCTCAGCGCGGCGCGATCATCGCCAGCAGCCGCTCCGCCGCCTCGGCAGACGAGGCCGGGTTCTGGCCGGTGACGAGGCGGCCGTCGGCGACAACATAGGACTGCCAGTCGGCGCCGTGCCGATAGTCCGCGCCATGGTCGCGCAGCATGGCCTCGACGAGGAACGGCACGACCTCGGTCAGGCCGACCGCGGCTTCCTCGCTGTTGGTGAAGCCGGTCACCGTCCGCCCGGCGACCAGCGGCGTGCCATCGGCCGCCTTGACGTGGCGCAGCGCCCCCGGCGCATGGCAGACGAGCCCGACCGGCGTGTCCGCCGCCAGCGTCGCCTCGATCAACCGGATCGACGTCGCGTCCTCCGCCAGATCCCACAGCGGACCATGACCGCCGGGATAGAAGACGGCATCGAACTCGGCCGTGGAGACATCGGCGAGCGGCACCGTCGCGGCGAGCGCCGCCTGCGCCTCCGCATCGGCGAGGAAGCGCCGCGTCGCCTCGGTCTGCGCATCGGGCGCGTCGCTCTTCGGATCGAGCGGCGGCTGGCCGCCCTTGGGCGAGGCGAGCGTGATCGCGGCGCCGGCATCCTTGAAGACGTAATAAGGGGCGGCGAGCTCTTCGAGCCAGAAGCCCGTCGGCTTGCCGGTGTCGCCGAGCCGGTCGTGCGAGGTGAGGACGATCAGGATGTTCATGCGAGGCTCCGTGGGAAGGATTGTCGGCCGGTCATATGGTCACGGTCTTCGCCGGTTCCAGCCGGCGGCGGGGGCTTGCTGCGTCGGATCGCTTTACGGCTGCGGGAAGCTGACTCGTTAGCGGCGGCGGGAGATGAGGATGCGCCTTACCGCCACGCCGTTTCCTGGCTAACGCTCGTTTGGTTATTCTGGACAGCGCCGATCCAGCCATGATCCTGCTACTGTGACACGCTATGCAGGGATGGAGAACCACGCGCGATAATGCAGGTCGCGCTAGGCGTGTCATAATCGTGGGACCGGGCAGGCCGGGTATACGGGGGAAACCGCGCTCCCTCCGCTTTGATCTACCCCCTCGCATATCTCTAGCAATTTCAGGTCGTAGGCGGTTTGGCTTAGCCTACTTGTTGCGGCGGGTAGATGGTCGCTTCTCCCCTCCCCAATGCAGGTCCGGCCGAACGAACCAGCTAGAGTCCTGATGGTCAAAATGCTTCAGCTCTATGGGCCTAAGGCCTAATGCCTCCCCCAGCATCTTGGGTGACATGACGCGCGTGGTCAGGCCCTTAATAACCGCCCTTTCCCGTTGGGCATTGATAATCCGCAACAGTGATGCTTCCATTGTGAGGAAGCAGTACAAGCCATTCACCTCAGCCGTTCTTATATGCCATGCGTCTTGCGAGTTCTTTTGCCCCATAACTCTGACTAACTCCAAATACAGCTTGTCAGTGGAGTGAGATAGAACGGTCTTTATGTCGTCAGGCGCAGGAGCTTTAGGGTTAAACGCGGTCATTAGTATCTCGTCTGATGGATCACCATCGATACTCGGTAGCTCACCTCGACCAAACAGATTGAAGTCAAACCAGCCAACGTCGGTAAAGCGCGCCCTAGGATGGCCATCACGTTCAAGCAAAAGATGATGGGAGGTCCATAGCTTCGCCCGACCGATCTTATCTAGTTGGGCAATGGCCGCGAGGTAGCAAACGTTTTCGTATGTGCTAGACTTTGAACCCTGCCGGAAGACAGGCACTCTTGGTGCATAGCCTGTTGCCCTAATGGTCGGGCCAAATCTCTTCTCTCCGGTCGATATCCAGCCAGTTTCGTGCGTGACGGTATGGTGGTGCACATTGCTATCGACCAATATGCCGATGGGATCAGCAGGTAGGGTTCGCTCTGCTATTGCAGTGCTGTTACGGATAGCGCGCCTACTGGCCCATTCACGGTATGTAGCCGCTATCCGCTTAATTTGACGATCAAGTCTCATGGCGATTGGCTATCATAGCCTTGCCCAGTCGCCTACGCGACGGTTCGAGTCCTGCTACGGACCCACATCGGTCAACCTCTTGCCACGGCTAGTACAAAAGCCTAATACAACCGCCCCGACGCTGTTTAAAAAACCGCAGAAATCCGCCCTTTCTGGTGCCAACCGTAAAATCCTCTTCTGGGCACCGATCTGCATCTTAACCAATCTACCCAGACGCCACCTACGGCCAAGCCTCCCCCTTGAGGCCGCCCCGGCCGCGCGCCCCTTGCGTCCCCCACCCGAGCCTGCGACCAAGGCCACCGAAGCCCGCCAGTGGCGCCAAGGAGTCCAGGATGCACCCCCACCGTCCCGCCCGCCATGCGCGCGCCTGCGCCATAGCCCTCGCCCTCGCGCTCGCCGCCTGCTCGGGCGGCGAAACCGCCAACAATGAATCGAGCGGCGGCAGCGCCGCGGTCGAGCCGACGCCGACCAACCTGACCGACGATCCGCAGAACAGCGTCGTGCCCATTCCCGCGCCCAGCCCCTCCGCGGTGGCGACGATCCCGGCCGGTTTCCAGGGGCATTGGGGGATGGTGGTCGAGGATTGCGACCGGGCGAGCGGCGCCGACAAGGGCGCACTGACGATCACCGGCAACCGCCTCGCCTTCTTCGAATCGCGCGGCGAGGCGACAGGCATCCGCCAGCTCCGCAGCGACCAGATCGCCTTCGACCTGCCGCTGAGCGGCGAAGGCATGACCTGGCAGGAACCGACGACGCTGACGTTGCTCGATGCCGGCAAGACGCTGGTGCGCGAGGCCAAGGGCGGCCCCGATCGCGCCGGCTCGTTCCGCTACAGCCGCTGCCCGGCCTGATCCGCCGCCGCGCGCCGCTCCTGCATGCGCCGCACCGCGCCGACCGCGGCGCACCAGGCCAGCGTCTCGATCCCGGCATAGCCGAGGCCGAGATGCGGCGGCCGCGCGCGCACCACGTCGCCGAGCCGCACCGCGCCCGATCGTAGTCCGGCGCGCCCGATCCGCGCCCAGCGCCGCGCCGTTTCCCAGCGGATCAGCTGGCGGCTTTCGGCATCGGGCCGCTCCTGCGCGAGGAAGGCGGTCTGCAAGGTGGTGATGCCGGCGCCGAGCCGTTGCAGCGTCGCGCGATCGGGCACCGGCACCCCGCCCATATTGTGCAGCACCAGCAGCCGCGCCAGCTCCTCCGCCGCGGCGACGCCGAGCACCGCGGCATGGCGCTCGGCGAGCACGCGCATCGCCGACTGGCGCATCGTCTCGGTAAAGCGCTGCGATGCACCGGCGGCATGCTGGCGATAGCGGAGCAGCGGCATGTCGAGCCGCGCGATCCGCCCGAACGCGCCGACGCGGTGGTAGAGGTCGAAATCCTCGGCATAGAGGATCTCGGGCCGGGTGAAGGGATCGAGCGCGCGCGCCACTTCGCTGCGCACCATCACCGTCGACCAGACCAGCGGATTCTCGATCCAGCTCAGCCAGGCGATCAGATCGGGCGTGGTGTGCGGCGCATAATGCATCGCCGAGACGCGGCCGTCGCGCAATTGCTCGGCCTGCGCGCCGACCAGCACGACGTCGGGGTGCGCGTCGAGATAGGCGACCTGCCGCGCCAGCCGCTCGGGCAGGCAGAGATCGTCCTGGTCAAGCCCGGCGATGAACCGGCCGCGTGCCGCCGCGACGCCGCGGTTGCGGGTGCGCACCGGCCCGCCGTTGACGGCATTCTCGATCAGCCGCACGCGCGGATCGGCCCAGCCGCGCACCAGATCGCGGGTGCCGTCCGCCGAGCAATCGTCGACGACGATCGCCTCCCAGTCGGTCAGCGTCTGCGCGGCGAGCGACGCGAGCGTATCGGCGAGGAACGCCTCGCCATTATAGCCGGGGATGACGATCGAGACGATCGGCGCGGTCATGCCGCCTCCTGCGCCTCCCGTTCGAGCAGCTGGTCGACGATCATCTGGCCGACGTCGTTCTGCCACAGCCACAGGCCGTTGGCCTGGCCGCGGAAGCTCGCCTCGCCGCCGAGCCGGCCCCAGGGGACGAAGCCCGCCGACAGGCCGATGCCGAACGCGCCGGGCACCGGCCGGTCCTGCGCATCGAGCAGGCGGCAATGGCGGTCGACCATCGGCCGCCCCGCCTGATGGGCGAGCGCGAGCGGCGCCCCGTCGCTGCCGAACAGCGGCACCGCACGCGGGCGATAGCCGAGCGCGCCGATCACCAGATCGGCATCGGCGATGATCGCGCGCGCCGCGGCATCGTCGTCGCCGGCGATGCGGTGCGCGGCGACGCGCGGATCGGGCACCCGCCCGCCGAGCGACAGCATGCGCAGCACCAGCTCGCGCGATTCGAGCCGCAATCCGGCGAGCCGCAGCACGAAGCCGCTCACCGGGCAGATGTCGTCGTCGTCGAAATCGGTGAAGCCGTCGGCATGCGCCGCCGCGACATTCGGATAGAAGGGCTTGAGCGGCTGGCGATGCAGCAGCGTCACCGCGCCCGCGCCGAAGGCGAAGCCCGGCTGATGCTTGAGCAGCAGCACCGCCGCGGCGATCGCGCTGGTCGAGGCACCGATGATCGCGACGCGCGGCGCCGCCACGCCGCGCAGCCGCGCCTCCACCTGCGCGACGCCGCCGAGCCGCAGCAGCGCGTCCGACCGCATCAGCCGCTCGCCCGCCAGCGCGACCAGCGGCACGCCGGCGACGCGCTGGGCGGCGACCTGCTCGTCGGTCTGATAACCGCCGGTCGCGATGACGACGTTGCGCGACACCAGGCTGCGCTCGCCGCCGGCTCCGTCCCGCACCGTCGTCTGCCAGCGGCCGTCGGGCGTGCGCTGGACGCGCTCCGCGCGATGGCCGGTGAGCACCGATCCGCCGTGGCGCGTCACGATCCCGGCCAGCCGGTCGGCGGTGACCGACAGCAGCGGCGCGGTATCGACCAGCGGCGCGCCGAGTTCGGCAACGTAACGGCCCATCAGCTGCCCGGCGGGATGATGCTCCAGCGCGGCGAGTTCGGGATGCGGATTGTTCTTCACCGCCGACAGGAAGGTTTCCGCGGTGGTGTCGGAGCGGATGGCGTAGCAGCCGAGCTCGCCCGCCCCCATCCGCGCGCGCGATTCGACGATCGCGAACCCCGCCTCGACGAGGGGGGCGAGCTTGCCCTGCTTGCTCGCCGCGGTCAGCATCGCGGTGCCGGCGGGGCCGCCGCCGATCACCACCGTCGTCAGATCGTCCATCGCCGCTCCCTGCTGCTGCGATCCCTGCCGCCCGACCCACGCCGTCTCCTGCGCCAGCACGCGCCGCAACCGCCCGGCGATCACCGGCGCATCCGCGGCCTGCATCGCATCGGTGATCGGCAGGCTCAACATCCGTCCGCCGATCGCGTCGGCGACCGGCGTCGGCTCGATCAGCGCGGTCTCGCGGAACAGCGGCTGCTGGCCGATATGCGGGCTGAAATACTGACCGACGCCGACCCCCTCCGCGGCCATCGCCGCGACGATCGCATCGCGGCGCGGCGCGAGCGCGGGCGGCAGCAGCACCGGCATGAACTGCGTCGCCTGCCGCCGGCCGCAGCTGCACTGCATCGTCAGCTCGGGCAGCGCGGCGCGATAGGCGGCGTCGATCCCGGCGCGATGCGCGCAGACCGTATCGATCTCGGCGAGCTTGGCGCGGGCCATCAGCGCGATCACCTCGGGCAGCTTGGCGTTGATGCCCGGCAGAGTCGCGCTGCGTCCCTGTTCGAAGCCGAAATTGACCATGCCGCGCATCTGATCGACCCGCGCGGTATCGCCGCTGTAGATCAGCCCGCCCTCGGCGACCGAAAAGGTCTTGGTCGCATGCATCGAATAGACGATCGCGAACGGCGCCCCGGTGCCGAAGCCGCGGCCCGCCGCATCGATCGTGCCGAGCGACGCCGCCGCATCGATCACCACGCCGACCCGATATCGCGTGGCGAGCCACGCATAGCGATCGAGGTCGATCGCGGTGCCGAAGGTCGCATAGGGCACGATGACGCCGATCCGCTCGCCGTAGCGGGCGAGCAGCGCCTCTTCCTGCCGCGGGTCGGCGGTCCAGCCGTCGGGCTCGATGTCGCAGATCAGCGGGGTCAGCCCCGCCCATAACGCCGCCTGCGCGGTCGCGGCGAAGGTGAGCGCCGGCATCAGCGCCAGGCTGTCCGCGCGCGGCCGCAGGCCCGCCGCCTGCCGCAGCGCCACCATCAGCCCGAGCGTCGCATTGCCCACCGCAAGGCAGGCGCCGCTGCCGCCGAACAGCCGCTCGGTCGCCTCCGCCTCGAAGGCGCGCACCTCGGGGCCGTTGTTGCTGAACACGCCCGAAGCCTCGATCCGGCGCAGACCGTCCGTCATGGCACTGAGTCGCGGCGGCTGCGGCGCGATTAACGGAAATTCCATATCGGCGTCCTGCGAAATCTACCCTTCGGCCTAGTCCAGCAGCCCTAAAAAGGAGTTAGCACCGAATCACGCCGACCGCCGCAGGATAAGACGCCGGAATGGCCGCGATGCGGCGCAGCGGAAAAATGCTGCATTGCGAAACAGTTCGTAACAAGCGATTGACTGCCGAGGCAACCATTGCCAAGGCAACCTTATGGCGCATTACTCCGAGCATAATTTCACGCCCGAAAATTCGATCGGCTATCTCGTCCGCCGGTCGGAGCAGCTCGGCACGATCGCGCTCGAACCGATCTTCAGCCGCGCCGGCATCACCAAGACGCAATGGAGCGCGCTGGTCTCCCTGCATTTCAACGGTGCGCAAAGCTGTGCGGAGATCGCCCGCGACCTGTGCCACGACAAGGGCGCGATCACCCGGCTGGTCGATACGCTCGAGGAGCGTGACTGGGTGCGGCGCGACCGCGAGAGCGGCGAGGATCGCCGCGTCATCCGCCTGATCCTGACCGAGGCGGGCGAGCAGATCGCCTGCGCCGTCCGTGACGAGGTCGTCCAGCTCTGGAACCACTGGCTGAAGGACTGGGACGCCGCCGATGTCGACCGGTTGACCGAGCTGCTGCGGCGGCTGCGCGACACCATCCAGAATGGCCCCGAACAAGGCACTCCAGCGTGACCACCAAGATCCTGCCGCCCGCGGCGCTCCTTCTTCTCGCCGGCTGCGCGGTGCCGGCCAGCCCGCCCGCGGTGCAGGCGGTCGCGCCGGCGTCGCTCGGCCTCACCGGCGCGCCGGCACCGGCGATCGCCGACAACTGGTGGACCGGCTTCGGCGACCCGCAGCTCGACCGGATCGTCGCCGAGGCGACCGCGGGCAATCCGACGCTCGACGCCGCGCTCGCCCGTATTGCGCAGGCACAGGCGATGCTGTCGAGCCGCCGCGCCGACACCGGCCCCGACGTCTCGCTCGACGCCAACGAACAGGTGCAGCGCCTGTCGGGCCGCTACATCATCCCGCCGCCCTATGGTGGGTCGGTGCGCTTCGTCGGGACGACGCAGGCCAATCTGAGCTGGAACCTCGATCTGTTCGGCCGGCAGAAGGCGGCGATCGCCGGTGCGCGCGCCTCGGCCGAGGCTGCGGCGCTCGATCTCGCCGCGGCGCGGCTGGCGATCGCCGGGTCGGTGGTGCAGACCTATATCGACCTCGCCCGCGCCGAGGCGGAGGCGACGATCGCCCGCCGCACCATCGCGACCCGGCAGCAATCGGTACGCCTCGTCGCCATCCGTATCCGCAACCGGCTGGCGAGCAATCTGCAGGCGACCGCCGCGCAGACGCTGCTCGCCCAGGCGCAGAGCGCGCTGGTGCGGGCGGAAGGCGCGCGGGCGCTGGCGGTGAATGCGCTCGCGGCGCTTGCCGGGCGCGGGCCGGACTATGCCGCAGCGATCGTCCGCACGACGGTGCAGCTCGACGCCGCTTTGCCGCTGCCCGCGCAGGTTCCCGCCGACCTGCTCGCCCGGCGGCCCGACATCGCCGCGGCGCAGGCGCGGATCGCCGCCGCCGCCGCCGGCCGGCAGGTCGCACGGCGTGCCTTCTACCCCAACGTCAACCTCACCGCGCTCGCCGGTTTCCAGGCGATCGGGCTCGGCAATCTCGTCAGCCTCGACGCCGGCACCGCCGGCGCCGGTCCGGCGATCCACCTGCCGCTGTTCGACAATGGCCGGTTGAAGGCGGACCTCGCCGGCGCGACCGCGGCGCTCGATCTCGCCACTGCCGATTATAATGATCGCGTCATCGGCGCGGTGCGCGACGCCGCCGATGCGATCGCGCTGGTCGCCAACCTCGCCGAACAGCGCGCCCGCACCGCCGAGGTGGTGCGCGGCTTCGGCGAGACCAACCGTCTCAATGCGATCCGTGTCGCCAGCGGCCTCGATAGCAAGCTCGACCTCGTCGACAACGACGTCCGCCTGCTCGATGCGCAATTGACCCAAGCCAATCTCGCCGCCGATGCGGCCCGCCAGCGCGTCGCGCTGGTGCTGGCGCTCGGCGGCGGCTTCTCTCCCCAGGAACCCCGCCGATGACCGATACGCAAGCGTCCGCGCCCCTCCCGCCCGCCGGCAAGCCGCAGGCCCGCCGCCGCGGGCTGCTGATCCTCGGCATCGTCGTGGCAATCGGGCTGATCGCCTGGGCGGTGTCGCACTTCCTGCTCGCCAAACCCGCCGAGGAGACCGACGACGCCTATGTCGCCGGCGACGTCGTCGCGATCACCGCGCGCGATCCCGGCCAGATCACCGCGATCCACGCCGACAATACGCAGACGGTCAAGGCCGGCGCGCCGCTGCTCGACCTCGACCCGGCGACCGCCGACGTCGCGCTCGCCTCGGCCGCAGCGGAGCTCGCGCGCGCGGTGCGCGCCACCCGCGCCGACATCAGCAAGGTCGGCGAAAGCGGCGCGGCGGTGGTGCAGGCCGAGGCGCAGCTCTCCGCCGCCACTGCCGATTATGCGCGCCGGCGCGGTGCCGCCGCCCAGGGCGCGATCTCGGGCGAGGAGCTCGCCCATGCCGCCGATGCGGTCAAGGTCGCGCGCGCCAACCTCAACCTCGCACGCAGCCAGCAGGCGCAGTCGCGCTCGACGGTGCAGGGCACCGATACCAGCACCAACCCCGCGGTGCTCGCCGCCGCCGCCGCCTATCGCCGCGCCGCGATCACGCGCAGCCACATGCACATCGTCGCGCCGATCGACGGCGTGGTCGCGCAGCGCACCGTGCAGATCGGCCAGCAGGTCGCCGCCGGCACGCCGCTGATGGCGGTGGTGCCGCTGTCCAAGGTGTGGGTCGACGCGAACTTCCGCGAGACGCAGCTCAAGGATCTGCGCATCGGCCAGCCCGCGACGGTGACCGCCGACATGTACGGCGACGACATCGTCTTCCACGGCAAGGTGATCGGCGTCGGCGCCGGATCGGGCAACGCCTTCGCGCTGCTGCCGCCGCAGAATGCCAGCGGCAACTGGATCAAGATCGTCCAGCGCGTGCCGGTGCGGATCGCGCTCGATCCGCGCGAGCTGAACGCCCATCCGCTGCGCGTCGGCCTGTCGGTCAATGCGACGGTGGATACCGCCAATCGCTCGGGCGCGCTGCTCGGCCAGCCCGCGGCGCAGGCCTATGCCGGCCGCGCCACCGACGGCAGCGATCCTGCGGTCGAGGCGCGCATTCGCCAGATCATCGCCGCCAATCGTTGATGTCGCCTCCGCTGTCGCCACCCTGTGCCGCCCCCGCTCCCGATCGGGAGCGGGACGTTGCCCGCCCGGCGCAGCCGGGTGGCAGGGGTGAGGACGGCAAGTCCGTTTGGAACATCCTGTAATGGCCACCCAAGCCCAAGGCCCCGCCCCGCTCGTCGGCGGCCAGCGCGCGCTGATCGCCTTCGCGCTCGCGCTCGGCACGTTCATGATGGTGCTCGACAGCACGATCGCCAACGTCTCGCTGCCGACGATCGCCGGCAATCTCGGCGTCTCCAGCGACAATTCGACCTGGGTGATCACCGCCTTCGCGGTGGCGAACGGCGTCGCGGTGCCGCTGACCGGCTGGCTGATGGGGCGGTTCGGCGTGGTGCGCACCTTCTGCACCGCGGTGGCGGCGTTCACCGTCGCCTCCTTCCTGTGCGGCATCGCCTGGGACCTGCCCTCGCTGATCGCCTTCCGCATCCTGCAGGGCGCCTGTTCGGGGCCGATGATGCCGGGCAGCCAGGCATTGCTCATCTCGATCTTCCCTCCCGACAAACGCTCGACCGCGCTCGGCGTCTGGTCAATGACGACGCTGGTCGGGCCGGTGATGGGGCCGATCCTCGGCGGCTATATCAGCGACAATTACCATTGGAGCTGGATCTTCCTGATCAACCTGCCCTTCGGCCTGTTCACCACCCTGGTCTGCTGGAACGGCCTCAAGAGCCGCGAGACGCCGACGCGCAAGCTGCCGATCGATACGGTCGGGCTGATGCTGCTGGTGCTGTGGGTCGGTTCGCTGCAGATCATGCTCGATCTCGGCAAGAACGCCGACTGGTTCAACGATCCGGCGATCTGCGTGCTCGCGGTGGTCGCCGCGGTCGGCTTCGTCGCCTGGATCATCTGGGAGCTGACCGATGCCAACCCGGCAGTCGACCTGTCGCTGTTCGGCAACCGCAACTTCCTGATCGGCACGCTCGTCTTCTGCCTCGGCTATGCGGTGTTCTTCGCCAACACGCTGATCCTGCCGTTGTGGCTGCAGACGCAGCTCGGCTATACCGCGACCTGGGCGGGGCTGATCGCGGCGCCGAGCGGCGTCGTCGCGGTGGTGGTCTCGCCGCTCGCCGCGCGGCTGTCGGGCAAGGTCGATGCGCGGCTGCTCGCGACCATCTCGTTCGTCGCCTTCGCCGTCTCCTATTGGATGCGGTCGAATCTGGTCACCGGCGCGACCGTCTTCGACTTCATGCTGCCGCTGCTCGTCCAGGGAATCGGCATGAGCATCTTCTTCCTGGCGATGGTGACGATCCTGCTCGACGGCATCGCCCCGCCGCGCATCCCCTCGGCGACGGGCATCTCCAATTTCGGGCGGATCGTCGCAGGCTCCTTCTCCGCCTCGATCATCACCACCGCCTGGGACCGGCGCGAGGCGCTGCACCAGAGCCGCCTTGCCGAGGCGATCGGCAGCGGCATGCCGTTGCAGATGGCGACCGAGACCTTGCAGCGGCTCGGCGCGAATGCGGTGCAGGCGAGCGCGATGATCACCCGCCAGATGGTCAATCAGGCGTATCTGCTCGCCTCGACCGACCTGTTCCGCCTGTCGGCATGGCTGAGCGCGGCGATGATCGTCCTCGTCTGGTTCACGCGTCGGCCCAAGGGCGGGCACGGGCCGGTCGCGGCGGACTGAGCCAGCGCGAGGAACGGAAGGCCCGGCCGCGGTTGACCGCCCCGGCCGGTGTGCCTACCTCTCGCGGTCATGACCGCCCCCACCATCCTCCTGGTAGAGGACGATCCCGCCCTCCGCACGCTGACCACCAGAGCGTTGCAGGAAAACGGTTATCTCGTCCGCCCCGCGTCCGCCGCGCCCGAGATGTGGCTGGCCCTGGAGGCGGGGCCGGTCGATCTCATCCTGCTCGACATCATGCTGCCGGGGACGAGCGGCATCGATCTCTGCCGCGCGCTGCGCCAGAAGAGCGAGGTGCCGATCATCTTCATCAGCGCCAAGGGCAGCGAGACCGACCGCGTCGTCGGCCTCGAACTCGGCGCCGACGATTATATCGCCAAGCCGTTCGGCAGCCGCGAGCTGATCGCGCGAATCCGCGCGGTGCTGCGCCGCGGCTCGCTGGAACGCAGCCCCGGCGAGCGCGAGGAGGGCGTGCTGACCTTCGACGGCTGGCAGGTGACGCTGCCGCGCCGCGAGCTTACCTCGCCGACCGGCGCGGTGGTCGACCTGACCGGCGCCGAGTTCGACCTGCTCGTCAGCCTCGCCGATCACGCCGGCCGGGTGATCGCCCGCGAACGGCTGATCGAGCTGTCGCGCACGCGGTTGGGCGACAGTTCGGATCGCAGCATCGACGTGCTGATCAGCCGCCTGCGTCGCAAATTGTCGAGCGCCGGCAAGGATGCGCCGATCATCACCGTCCGCGGCGTCGGCTATATGCTCAACACCGAGGTGACGCGCCGGTGACGGCGGGGGTGCCGACCCGACATCCTGCGTTCGCTCTGCGTCTGTCTGTGAGCGGGTTGATGCCCATCTCCGCCTCGCCTGTGCCACGATGGGCTTCGACCGGCTCAGCCCGAGCGGGGAAAGGGCGGCATGTGCCCACCTTCCCCAAACCGTTAGCCCTGAGCCTGTCGAAGGGCGGGTTTGTGCAAACACTGCCCCCGCCCGTGGCCTGGCGTGCTTCGACAGACTCAGCGCGAGCGGTGGCGGCCCGGCGGCCTCGACCCGCCGCCCCCTGCCCCGCCGCCCCCTGCCCCGCCCGAGGCCGATGACCCGCTTCGTCCGCCCCTCGATCGGCCTGATCGGGCAGATCGTCGCGATCCTGCTGCTGACGATGGTGATCGAATTCGGCGTCAGCACGATCCTCTACGAGCGCGCCAGCCAGTTCGCGGTGCGCGACGACGAGGCGCGGCGGCTCGCCGAGCATCTCGTCATCGCACGTCGGCTCGTCGCCGAACAGCCGCCGGCGCGGCGCGATGCGATGGCGGAGGATCTCACCACCGAACGCTATGCGCTGCACTGGCGGCGCGACCTGCCGCCGCCGCCGCCGATCGCCCCCGCGCTCGACAGCATGCGGCATCAGGTGATCGAATGGGAGCCGACGCTCGCCGCCACCGACCTGCGGCTCAAGCTGACCTCGCCGGGGCGCAGCTCGGTCGTCACCGGCGGGTTACGGCTGCCCGACGGCAGCTGGCTGTATTTCCGCACGCTCGAACGGCTGCACAATATGGAGCTGGCGACCGAGCGCATCCTGCTCGCGCTGATCCCGGCGCTCGGCCTGATGCTGATGGGCGGGCTGCTGATCCGCCGCGCGCTGCGGCCGATGCGCCAGCTCGCGATCGCCGCCGATACGCTGGGCGATGCCGAGCATGACCCGATCCCGGAGGCGGGCCCCGGCGAGGTACGCCGCGTCGTCGCCGCGTTCAACCGGATGGCGGCGCGCATCCAGCGGCTGATCGTCGACCGCACCCAGGCGCTCGCCGCGGTCGGCCATGATCTGCGCACGCCGCTCCACCGGCTGCGGCTGCGCGCCGATGCGGTGGGCGACGAGGCGACGCGCGCCGCGATCCAGCGCGACATCGGCGAGATGGAGGCGATGGTCAATTCGCTGCTCGCCTTCCTCGGCGGCGGCAGCGATCCCGAGACGCCGGTGCTGATCGATCTTGCCGTGCTCTGCGCGACGCTGATCGACGAGGTCGAGGATCGCGGCCTGCCCGGTCGCTACGAAGGTCCGGCGCATTGCGAGGTGGTAGTCCGCCCGCTCGCGCTCAAGCGCGCGCTCGGCAATCTGATCGACAATGCGCTCCACTATGCGGGCAACGTGACGCTGCGGCTGGACAGCGAGCCCGCCGGCGTGACGATGATCGTCGAGGATGACGGCGCCGGCATCCCGGAGGATCAGTTGCGCAGCGTGCTCGAACCCTTCGTCCGGCTCGATACGGCGCGGCCGCGCGACACCGTCGGCTTCGGCCTCGGCCTGCCGATCGTCGGCCGGATCGTCGAGGCGGAAGGCGGTACGCTGACGTTGTCCAACCGGCGCGAAGGGGGCCTGCGCGCGGCGATCATGCTGCCGCGCTGATCCAGGTTGGCGCGAAAGCCGGCCAAACGATCCCCCGGCAACATAATAAAACATCCCCGCTGCGGAGCGGCAAGCCGCGCGCGCTATCGCTCGTCGATCAACTGCGGCGCCCGCCGCAGGTTCGGGAGCAACCAGCGTGAACGAAGTCATCGGCCGCGTCCTCAGTTTCGAAAAGAAGGTCTTCCAGGACCAGCAGGCGCTCTATTCGACGCTGGCGCATGACGGCCAGTTTCCGAAGGCGCTGATGATCTCCTGCGCCGATTCGCGCATCGTCCCCGAACATATCATGCAGGCGCAGCCCGGCGATCTGTTCGTCTGCCGCAACGCCGGCAATATCGTCCCGCCCTTCTCGGCGCATACCGGCGGCGTGTCGGCGACGGTCGAATATGCCATTTCGGTGCTCGGCGTGCGCGACGTCATCGTCTGCGGCCATTCGGACTGCGGCGCGATGAAGGGCCTGTCGGGCGATCCCGCCGCGCTCGCCGCGGTGCCGACCGTCGCCAACTGGCTGAAGCATGGTGCCGCCGCGCGGCAGGTCGTCGACCAGAGCTATCCCGACCTCACCGACGGCGAGCGCATCCGCGCGCTCAGCCTCGAGAACGTCGTGTCGCAGCTCGCCCATCTGCGCACCCATCCGTCCGTCGCGGCGGGGATCGCGCAGGGGCATATCACGCTGCACGGCTGGTTCGTCGACATCCATGAAGGCGTCGTGCTCGGCCTCGACGGCATCACCGGTCGCTTCGTGCCGATCCGCGAGGGCGATGCCTTCCCGGTCGCGCTCCACGCCGCGCCGCGCCGCGCCTCCGACGTCGCCTTCGCGGATGCGGCGGAATGAACCGGCTGCGCGCGCTGCTGCCGAGCGGGCCGACGGTCACGCGTGACCTCACCGCCTCGATCGTCGTCTTCCTCGTCGCCATGCCCCTGTGCATGGGCATCGCCGTCGCCTCGGGCGTGCCCGCCGAAAAGGGCCTGATCACCGGCATCATCGGCGGCATCATCGTCGGCGCGCTCGCCGGATCGCCGTTGCAGGTCAGCGGCCCCGCCGCCGGCCTCGCCGTCGTCGTCTTCGAGCTGGTCCGCGATCAGGGCCTGTCGGCCTTGGGGCCGATCCTCGTCCTTGCCGGGCTGATCCAGGTCGTCGCCGGCATCGCCCGGCTCGGCGGCTGGTTCCGCGCCATCTCGCCCGCGGTGGTGCACGGCATGCTCGCCGGCATCGGCGTGCTGATCGTCGTCGGACAGTTCCACGTCCTGTTCGACGCCAAGCCGCTGCCGAGCGGCCTCCAGAACCTCGCCGCCGCGCCCGGCCGGCTGTTCGGCCTGTCGCCGAGCAACATCGCCGCGACCGAGATCGCCTTCGGGGTCGGCATGCTGACCATCGCCGCGATGCTCGGCTGGGAGAAGTTCCGCCCCGCGTCGCTGCGCCTCGTTCCCGGCGCGCTGGTCGGCGTGCTCACCGGCACCTTCGTTGCGCTTGCCTTCGGGCTCGACGTCGCCCGCGTCAACGTGCCCGAATCGATCGCCGGCGCGGTCGCCTTCCCCGGCGTCGGCCTGTTCGCCAAATGGGCCGATCCGTCGATCATCACCGCGGCGCTCGCCATCGCCTTCATCGCCAGCGCCGAGACGTTGCTCTCCGCCGCCGCCGTCGATCGCATGCACGACGGCGTCCGCACCAATTACAACAAGGAGCTGCGCGCGCAGGGCATCGGCAATCTGCTCTGCGGCCTTGCCGGCGCACTGCCGATGACCGGGGTCATTGTCCGCTCCTCGGCGAACGTCCAGGCCGGCGCGACAACCCGCCTGTCGACGATGTTCCACGGCTTCTGGATCCTCGGCTTCGTCGCACTGCTGCCCTGGGTGCTGCGCGAGATCCCGATGGCCGCGCTGGGCGCGATCCTCGTCATCACCGGCTGGCGGCTGGTCAGCCTCGCCCATGCGCGTCACCTCTTCTCGCATTACGGACCGCTGCCGGCGCTGATCTGGCTGGCGACGCTGGTCACGGTCGTCGTCGAGGATCTGCTCACCGGCGTGCTGGTCGGCATCGGCCTGTCGATGCTCGAGCTGGTGCCGCATCTGCGTCGCCTTGGCCTCAAGGTGTCGGAAGGCGCACAGGGCGGCGCGCATGCGATCAACCTGTCGGGGTCGGCGACCTTCGTCTCGCTGCCCAAGCTCTCCGACACGCTGGAGCGCGCGCCGGCGGGCACGCCGGTCCGCCTCGACGTCACCGGCCTGTCGACGGTCGACCATACCTGCGCCGAGCTGATCAAGGACTGGTTCCAGCGCCGGCGCGCCGCAGGCGACACGATCGAGGTGTTCGGCGCGCGTGGCAAGACTGCCGCACTCGCCCACTGATCCCCGCCCAGCAATGTTTCGTTACAGGAAAGCAGCTTTTTGGCCATAATGCCGCGGTAGCGAAAGGGCGTCCGAGCAAGACCGGTGCCCCTTCGCATCCCGCGAGGCGAGCGCGCCGGCGGCGCGGACGCAGGAGGGACCTCCATCCACTCGAAAGGGGTCCCATGAAGTATCTTCTCCTCGCGGCTACCACGCTCGCTGCCGTGACTTCGATGCCCGCCGCGGCGCAGGACACCGCGCCGCCCAAGGCGGTCACCGTCTCCGGCAACGTCGCGCTCGTCTCCGACTATCGGCTGCGCGGCGTGTCGCAGACCGACAAGGAAGGCGCGGTCCAGGGCGGCATCACCATCGCGCACGAAAGCGGCGTCTACGTCGGCACCTGGGCGTCCAACCTCGCCGGCTGGGGCACGTTCGGCGGCTCCAACATGGAGCTCGACCTGATCGGCGGCTACAAACATGCGATCAGCGGCGGCGCGATCGATGTCGGCCTGACCTGGTATATGTATCCGGGCGGCGCGTCGAAGACCGACTTCGCCGAACCCTATGCCAAGCTGTCGGGCACGATCGGCCCGGTCAATCTGCTCGCCGGCGTCGCTTACGCGCCCAAGCAGGAGGCGCTCGGCAAATGGTATAACAGCGGCGCGGACTATGCGACCGGCGTGCCCAACCGTCCGGGCAAGAAGAACGACAATCTCTACCTGTGGGGGGATTTTGCCAGCGCGATCCCGACGACGCCGTTCACCGCCAAGGCGCATATCGGCTATTCGAAGGGCAATTCGGGCCTCGGCCCCAACGGCACCTCGGTGGCGCCGACCGGCGAATATTGGGACTGGCTGCTCGGCGCCGATTACGCGATCAAGGGCACGCCGCTGACGCTCGGCGTCGCCTATGTCGATACCGACATCACCAAGCGCCAGGCGGCCTATCTCCAGCCGAACTTCTCCTCGACCAAGAACGGCAGCAGCATCGCCGCCAGCCAGGTCGTGTTCGCGCTGACCGCGGCGTTCTGACGTCTCCCGTCATTCCTCCCCGCTCGCGGGGAGGTGGCACGCCGAAGGCGTGACGGAGGGGGGCTTCCGTAGGCGATACGGCGGTTGGCGAGCTCTCGCCCAGCGGACCGCTTGAGGAAGCCCCCCTCCGTCACCGCTTCGCGGTGCCACCTCCCCGCGCCGGGGAGGATTTTGGCGATGGAACCACTCCCTCGCCGCCGCGCTGTCGCCGTCATGCATGACGCCCTGATCTTCACCCCCGACGATGTCGATCTGACCCGGTCGCCGCTACGCCGCGGCATCGCCGAACCGACCTATGTGCTCGGCGCGTTCAACCCCGGCTTCACCCGCCTGCCGAACGGCAATCTGCTGCTGATGGTCCGCGTCGCCGAGGCGCTGCGCGAGCCGGTGCGCGACGGCCACGTCCATGCGATCCGCTGGACGCCCGAAGGCTATGTCACCGACGCCTGGCCGCTCGACGCGGTCGACATGACCGATCCGCGCCAGTTCGAGGTCAAGGGCAGCCGTCACCGCATCCTCGCCCTTACGTCGCTGTCGTGGCTGCTGCCGGTCGAGCTCGATCCCGCCGGCGAGCGGATCGTCGCGATCCATTACGACGCGGCGATCGAGCCCGCCGCCGGCTACCAATGCTATGGCGTCGAGGATGCGCGCATCACCCGGATCGGCGACACCTGGTACATGACGACCTGTTCGGTCGGCGCCGAGCGGCACAGCACGACGCTGCACAGCGCGCGCGACGGCCTCCACTACCGGCTCGACGGCATCGTCCTCGATCACCAGAACAAGGACATGATCCTGTTCGAAGGTCTGGTCGGCGGCCGCTTCATGGCGCTGACCCGGCCGCTCGGCGAGGTCTATTTCGCCTATCCGCCCGACAGCCCCTATGTCGGCGGCCCGTCGATCAACTTCGCGCAGAGCCCCGACGCGCTGCACTGGAAGCCGCTCGACGCGCCCGGCCTGCGCGCGCGCAAGGGATCGCAGGCGGCGATGAAGATCGGCGGCGGCACCCAGCCGGTGCTGACCCGCGACGGCTGGATGATGATCTATCACGGCGTCGAGGCGCGCGAGAGCGTCGGCATCTATCGCAGCTTCTGGGCCTTGCTCGACCGCGACGATCCCGCCCGCATCCTGCGCGTCGAGGATGAGGTGCCGTTGCTGGAAGCCAACCCCGCGCTCACCGCGCGGATCGCGCATCAGATGTACCTGCCCACCCCCGTGGTCTTCTCGACCGGGCTGGTCGACATGGGCGACGACTATCTGGTCGCGAGCGGCGAGGCGGACCTCGCCTGCCGGATGACCCGGCTGGCCAAGGAGCGGTTCGCATGACGTGGTGGCGGTCGGGGACGATCTACCAGATCTATCCGCGCTCGTTCCAGGACAGCGGCGGGGACGGCGTCGGCGACCTCCAGGGGATCGAGGCGCGGCTCGACCATCTCGTCATGCTCGGCGTCGAGGCGATCTGGATCTCGCCGATCTTCCCGTCGCCGATGCGCGATTTCGGCTATGACGTCGCCGATTATTGCGGGATCGATCCGCGCTTCGGCACGCTCGCCGATTTCGACAGCCTGCTCGCCGCGGCGCATGATCGCGGGCTCAAGCTGCTGCTCGACTTCGTCCCCAACCACAGCTCGACCGATCATCCCTGGTTCCAGGAGAGCCGCGCGTCGCGCGACAATCCCAGGCGCGACTGGTATATCTGGCGCGATCCCGCCCCCGATGGCGGACCGCCCAACAACTGGATCAGCGACTTCGGCGGATCGGCGTGGGAATATGACGCCGCGACCGGACAATATTACTATCACGCCTTCCTCAAGGAACAGGCCGACCTCAACTGGCGCAACCCCGATCTGCGCCGCGCGATGATGGAGGCGCTGCGCTTCTGGTTCGAACGCGGCGTCGACGGGTTCCGCATCGACGTGCTGTGGCACATGGTCAAGCACGCCGACTTCCCCGACAATCCCGCCAACCCCGACTATCACCCGGCGATGGGAGGGATGCATGCCGTGCTCCAGCAGCATTCGACCGACCAGCCCGAGGTGCACGGCATCGCCGCCGAGATGCGCGCGATCGCCGATTCCTACCCCGGCGACCGCGTGCTGATCGGCGAGATCTACCTGCCGGTCGAGCGGCTGATGCACTATTACGGCCTCGACGCGCCCGAGGTGCATCTGCCCTTCAACTTCCAGCTGATCGATGCGGCGTGGGACGCGCGCCACCTCGCCGGGCTGATCGCCGACTATGAGGCGGCACTGCCCGCCGACGGCTGGCCCAATTGGGTGCTCGGCAACCATGACCGGCCGCGGATCGCCAGCCGCGTCGGCGCCGCGCAGGCGCGCAACGCCGCGGTCCTGCTGCTGACGCTGCGCGGCACGCCGACGCTCTATTATGGCGACGAATTGGGCCTGACCGATGTCGCGATTCCGGCGGAGCGCGTGCAGGACCCGCGCGAGCTGCGCGAGCCCGGGCTCGGCCTCGGCCGCGATCCGGTGCGCACGCCGATGCCGTGGAATGCGAGCGCCCACGCCGGCTTCTCCACCGCCGAGCCGTGGCTGCCGCTCAACCCCGACTGGCCGACGCGCAACGTCGCCGCGCAGGCGGCCGATCCGGCATCGATGCTCGCGCTGCACCGCGACCTGCTGCGGCTGCGGCGCAAGCACGCGGCGCTGGCGGTCGGCGACTTCCGCCTGATCGCCGCGGAGGGCGACGTGCTCGCCTATGAGCGCAGCCACGGTGACGAGCGGATCGTCGTCGCGCTCAATCTCGGCGCGACGCCGCAGCCGGTCGAGCTGCCCGCCGGTACGCTGCTGCTGTCGACGTTGGGCGGCACCGCCGATCCGGCGACGCTGCGCGGCGACGACGCTATCATCCTGCGCGTAACCCGCTAAGCGAGCGTCATGAAAATCGCGATGCTCGCCCCCATCTCGTGGCGCACCCCGCCGCGCCATTACGGCCCGTGGGAACTCGTCACCAGCCTGCTGACCGAGGCGCTGGTCGCGCGCGGCGTCGACGTCACGCTGTTCGCGACGCAGGACAGCCTCACCGCCGGTACGCTCGCCGCCGTCGTCCCCGCGCCCTATTCGGAAGACCCGAGCGTCGATGCCAAGGTGTGGGAGTTCCGCCACCTCGCGCATCTGTTCGAACGCGCCGGCGAGTTCGACCTGATCCACAATCAGGCGGATTTCCCCGCCCATGCCTTCGCGCATCTGGTCGACACGCCGATGGTGACGACGATCCACGGCTTCTCGTCGGACCGCATCCTGCCGATGTACCAGCCCTATCAGGACCGGGTACACTATGTCGCGATCAGCGACGCGGACCGCTCGCCGCAGCTGCGCTATGCCGCGACGATCCACCATGGCATCGTCCTCGACGACTTCCCCTTCGATGCGCAGGGCAGCGACGCCTTGCTGTTCTTCGGCCGCATGCATCCCGACAAGGGCGCCGCCGAGGCGATCGCGGTGGGGCAGGCGACGGGCCGCGAACTCGCCATGTACGGCATCGTCCAGGATCAGGGCTATTACGAGCGCGCCGTCGTGCCGCATCTCGGGGCACGCATCCGCCACCCCGGCGCGGTCGGCGGCGCGGAACGGACTGCCGCGCTCGGCCAGGCCGCGGCGCTGCTCCACCTCATCAACTTCGACGAGCCGTTCGGCCTGTCGGTGATCGAGGCGATGGCCTGCGGCACGCCGGTGATCGCGATCAACCGCGGATCGATGCCCGAACTGATCGACGACGGCGTCACCGGCTTCCTCGTCGACAGCGTCGAGGCGGCGATCGCCGCGGTCGCGCGCCTGCCCGAGATCGACCGCGCCGCCTGCCGCGCGGCGGTCGCCGAACGTTTTACCGTGGAGCGCATGGCCGACCGCTATATCGCTTTGTATCGCGACATCTTAGGTGGTTGAACCGGCCGCGGCGATCGGGCCATAACGGGAATATGATCGCCCGCCTGCGCCGTTTCCTGTCCGAAGAAGACTGGACGTTCGCGCCGCAGGAAGTGCCGGTGCTGCCCGGCTCACCCGGCACGGTCGAGCATCGCACGCGCCATCGCATCGCTTATGGCGTCATCGCGGTGCTGCTCGGCCTGACCGGCGGCTTCGGCAATGCGCTGATCTCCGCCAACACCTATACGCTGCAAGGCGCGCTCGGCCTTGATCCGGCGGAGATCGCCTGGCTGCCGACCGTCTATGTGATGACCAACGTCAGCATCAACCTGCTGCTGATCAAGTTCCGCGCGCAATTCGGCCTGCGCCCGTTCGCGATGATCTTCCTCGGCCTCTACGTGCTCTTCACGCTCGGCCATCTGTTCGTGCGCGAATTCGATACCGCGATCCTGGTGCGCGCGGCGAGCGGCATGGCGGGCGCGGCGGTCTCCAGCCTGTGCCTCTATTACATGATGCAGGCGCTGCCGACCAAATGGCGGCTGAAGGCGGTGGTGGTCGGCATCGGCATTCCGCAATGCGCGACGCCGCTCGCCCGGCTGTTCTCGCCCGATCTGCTCGCCATGTCGCAATGGCGCACGCTGTACCTGTTCGAGCTGGGCCTCGCCTTGCTCAGCCTCGCCGCGGTCGCGCTGCTCCGCCTGCCGCCGACGACGCGGTCCAAGGCGTTCGAGCCGCTCGATTTCGTCACCTTCGTCCTGTTCGCGGGCGCGATGGCGCTGTTCGCCGCGGTGCTCGGCGAGGGGCGGATCGTCTGGTGGGCGAATGCGCGGTGGATCGGCTGGGCGCTGATCGCGGCGATCCCGATGCTCGCCGCGGCGCTGGCGATCGAGCATCACCGCGTCAATCCGTTGCTCAACACGCGCTGGCTCGGCAGCGCCGATATCGTCCGCTTCACCGTCGTCACGATCATGGCGCGCATCGTCCTGTCGGAACAGACCTATGCCGCGGTCGGCCTGCTCACCGTGCTCGGCCAGAACAACGACCAGCTCATCACCTTCTTCTCGATCATCTTCCTCGCCTCCCTCGCCGGCGTGGTGATGAGCGCAGTGACGCTCGACGTCGAGCGGCTGGCGCATCCGATCATGCTGGCGATCGGCCTCGTCGCGATCGCCGCTTATGCCGACAGCCATGCGACCAGCCTGACCCGCGCGCCGCAGCTCTACGCCAGCCAGGCGCTGATCGCCTTCGCCGCCACTTATTTCCTCGGGCCGGCGCTGCTGTTCGGCATGACCCGCGCGCTGAAGGCCGGGTCGGGCCATATCATCAGCTTCATCGCGCTGTTCGGCATGATCAACTCGATCGGCGGCCTTGCCGGGACCGCGCTGCTCGGCAGCTATCAGCAGATCCGCGAAAAGGCAAACAGCGCCGCTCTGGTGCAGGGCATCGACCCGACCGATCCGATCGTCACCCAGCGGTTGCAGGCGGGCGGCGCGGCGGTCGCCCGCGTCGTCGGCGATCCCGGCCTGCGCAGTGCCGAGGGCGCGGCGATCCTGTCGCAGACCGCGACGCGCGAGGCCAATGTCCTCGCCTATGACGACGTGTTCCGGCTGATCGCGCTGCTCGCCGCGCTCACCTTCTGTTATCTCCTCTTCCTCATCATCCGCCGGGCGCATCGCGAACGCCGCGCCGCGTCCAGCCAGAGTGCCGCATGACCGATAGCCGCAGCCCCGTCGATCCCACCCCCGCGACCGAGGAGGCGCAGGCCGCCGCCGCGCCTGCCGCTGCCGCTGCCGCTGCCGCCGCGCCCGTCGGCTCGGGCTGGAAGCCGCAGCCGCCGAGCCGCACCGCGCTCGTCGTCATCGCCGCGCTGGCGGTCGGCGGCGTGCTCGCGGTGCTCGCGGCGTGGCGGCTGCCGCCCTTCGCCACCGCCTATCAATCGACCGACAATGCCTATGTCCGTGGCCGCACCACGGTGATCGCGCCGCAGGTGTCGGGCTATGTCACCACCGTCTTCGTCCGCGACTTCGCCGACGTGAAGGCGGGCCAGCCGCTCGTCCGGATCGACGATCGCATCTATCGCCAGCGCGTCGACCAGGCGCAGGCGCAGGTCGATGCGCAGGCGGCGACGCTCGCCAACGCCAACCAGACCGAGCGCAGCCGGACCGCCAGCCTCGCCGCGCAGACCGCCGCGGTCGCCAATGCCGAGGCGCAGCTGATGCGCGCGCAGGCGGACATGAACCGCGTCAACGACCTCGTCACCGACGGCTCGGTCTCGTTGCGCGAACGCGACCAGACGCTCGCCGCGCTGCGCCAGGCGCAGGCAGCGGTGCAGCAGGCACGCGCGGCACGCGAGATCGCCCAACAGGATATCCGCACCGTGCAGGTCGGCCGCGGTGGCCAGCGGGCCGGCGTATCGGGCGCCGAGGCGGCGCTGCGCCTCGCCCAGATCGATCTCGCCAACACCGTGATCCGCGCGCCGGAGAGCGGCCGGCTAAGCGAGGTCGGCGTCCGCGTCGGCCAATATGTCACCGCGGGATCGCAGCTGATGTTCCTCGTACCGCCCGAAACCTGGGTGATCGCCAATTTCAAGGAGGCGCAGACCGCGCGGATGACGGTCGGCCAGCCGGCGAGCTTCACCGTCGACGGTCTCGCCAATGCGCGCCTGACCGGACATATCGAGCGCATCTCGCCCGCCGCCGGCTCCGAATTCGCGGTGCTCAAGGCGGACAATGCCACCGGCAATTTCACCAAGGTGCCGCAGCGGATCGCGGTCCGCATCCGCGTCGACCCGGGCCAGTCGCTCGCCGCGCGCCTGCGCCCCGGCATGTCGGTACAGGCGCGCGTCGATACGGCGAACGGGCCGGTGGTGAAGTGATGATCCGCGTGAGGGCGCGAAGCCGTGTCGAGGGTGCGCCTGCCGCGCCAGCGGCTCTCCCGTTGCTGCTCGATCGAAGCGTCGGCCTCGCCATAAAGGCCACCTCTTCGCGCCTTCGCGTCTTCGCGTGCACAACCCTTTTCGCCAACGATGCAGGGTTCACGCGGAGGCGCGAAGGCGCGGAGGACGTGCGCCGAGGATGGAACGCCCGCTCCTCCCCCTCTCGTGATCGGGAGGGCCGCTGCGCGGCGGATCAGCCCTGCGCATCCTCTGCGCCGCTACGCGCACCCTATTCAGCGGCCCTTCTCTGCCTCGCCCTCAGCGCCTGCATCGGCCCGCGGCCCGACGCGCCCGCGGCAAGCGCGGTGGTGCCCCCGCCGGCGTGGCGGACGGTGCTCGGCGAGGGCAGTCCGATCCGCGCCGACTGGTGGAGCGCGTTCGGCGATCCGGTGCTGACCAGCCTCGTCTCGCGTGCGCTCGGCAGCAACGTCGATCTCGCCGCCGCGGTCGCGCGGATCGACGAGGCGCGCGCCGCCGCCCGCCTCGCCCGCGCGCAGCAGACGCCGACGCTCGGCGGCGCGGTGCCGGGCACCACCGGCCAGACGGTGAGCCCCTTCGGCACGCCGAGCGACGCCTTCGGCGCGCAGCCCGCGCTCACCGCCAGCTACGACCTCGACCTGTTCGGCCGCCTGCGCGCCGCAAGCCGCGCCGCCCAGGCGCAGGCGCTGGCGAGCGAGGGTGCGCGCGACACCGTCCGCCTCGCCATCGCCAGCGGCGTTGCGAGCAATTACATCACGTTGCGCGCGCTCGACCAACGGCTCGCCGTCGCCCAGCAGACGCTGGCGGCGCGCGCCGAGGCGCTGCGCATCGCCCGCCGCCGCGCCGAGACCGGCTATACCTCCAACCTCGAACTGCATCAGGCCGAGGCCGAATATCGCGCGACGCAGCAGCTCGTCCCCGCCGCGGAGCTGGCGATCAGCCGTCAGGAAAATGCGCTCAGCCTGTTGCTCGGCGCCAGTCCCGGGCCGATCCCGCGCGGCCTGCCGCTCGACCGGCTGCTGTCGCCGGCGATTCCCGACGGGCTGCCCGCGGATCTGCTCCGCCGCCGTCCGGACCTGTTCCAGGCCGAACAGACATTGGTCGCCGCCGACCGCACGCTCGACAGCGCGCGCGCGGCGATGCTGCCCAATCTCGCGCTCACCGGCTCGGCGGGCGTCGTGCTGTCGACCGCGCTCGCCAATCCGATCGGCGTCTTTTCCATCGGCGCGAGCGTGCTGTCGCCGATCTTCGACGGCGGCCGGCTACGCGCGCAGAACGACGTCGCGGTCGCCCGCCGCGATCAGGCCGCTTATGCCTATCGCCGTACCGCGCTCGTCGCGTTCCAGGAGGTCGACAATGCGCTCGCCGGGGTGCAGCGATCGGGCGAGCAGGCGGTGGCGCTGGAGCGGCAGGTCGATGCCCTCGCCGCCGCGCTGCGCAACGCCAGCAACCGGTATCGGGCCGGCTATACCTCTTATATCGAACAGCTCGATGCGCAGCGCGGCCTGCTCACCGCCGAACTCGCGCTGGTCCAGGCGCGCGCCGACCGGATCACCGCCTATGTCGCGCTCTATCAGGCGATGGGCGGCGGCTGGTCGCCGGCGGATGTGACCGCGACGCAACGGTAACGTCAGTATTGCATCGCAATATGCCGACGGCCCGGATCGCTCTCAGATCCGATGCGTTTTGGCGAGCCCCCCCTCTTAACCTCTAGAAGCCTACCGTCGCTTATGCCCGAATCGACCAAGATCGCAGAGACGAGCAGCGTCGGCAGCTGGGATTGGGACGTCGTCGCCGACCGCGTCACCGCCGATGCCGATTTCGCCCGCCTCTACGGCGTCGATCCGGAGGAGGCGCAGCAGGGCGCGGCACTCGCGCGCTTCTTCACCAGGATGCATCCGGACGATGCGCCGCGCGTCCAGGCGGAGATCGCCGAGGCGCTCGCCAGCGGCGAACCGTTCGAGAGCGAATACCGGCTGCAACAGCCCGACGGTCGCGCGCGCTGGGTCGCGGCGCGCGGCCGGGTCAGCTACGACGAGGCCGGCCGTGCGGTGCGTTTCCCCGGCATCAGCTTCGACATCGACGCGCGCAAATCGGCCGAACTGCGCTTGCAGGCGCTGGTCCGGCTCAACGACCGGCTGCGTGGCGCCGGCGATCCCGAGGATCTCGCCTTCGCCACCGTCGAGACGCTCGGCCGGCTGTTCGACGTCAGCCGCTGCGGCTATGGCACGATCGACCGCGAGGCGGAGACGATCGTGACGACGCGGCCGTGGTGCGCGCCGGGGATCGATCCGCTGCCCGAGATCCTCCACTTCCGCGACTATGGCTCCTATATCGAGGACCTCAAGCGCGGCGAGACGGTGGCGATCGGCGACGTCCACCACGATCCGCGCACCGCCAGCACCGCCGAGGGGCTGAAGAGCCTCGCCGCCTTGTCGTTCATCAACATGCCGGTCACCGAACAGGGCGGGTTCGTCGCGCTGCTCTACCTCAACAATGCGCAGCCGCGCGCCTGGCAGCCCGAGGAGATCGCCTTCGTCCGCGACGTCGCCGAACGCACCCGCGACGCGGTCGAGCGGCGGCGCGCCGAACAGGCGCTTGCCGCGCTCACCGCCTCGCTCGAGGAACAGGTCGAGGAGCGGACGCGCGCGCTGATGACCGCCGAGGCGCACCTGCGTCAGGCGCAGAAGATGGAGGCGGTCGGCCAGCTCACCGGCGGGCTGGCGCATGACTTCAACAATATGCTCACCGGCATCTCCGGCGCGATCGAGATGATGCAGGTGCGCGTGCGGCAGGGCCGGTTCGACGAGCTCGACCGTTATGCCAATGCCGCCCAGGGTGCGGCGCGGCGCGCGGCGGCGCTGACGCATCGCCTGCTCGCCTTCTCGCGGCGGCAGACGCTCGATCCCAAGCCGACCGACATCAACCGGCTGATCGACGGGCTGCGCGAGCTGATCCAGCGCACCGTCGGGCCCAATGTTTCGATCGAGACGGTCGGCGCGGGCGGGCTCTGGCCCGCGATGGTCGATCCCAACCAGCTCGAGAATGCGCTGCTCAACCTGTGCATCAATGCGCGCGACGCGATGCCCGACGGCGGCCGCATCACGATCGAGACCGCCAACCGCTGGCTCGACGACCGCGCCGCGCGCGAACGCGACCTCGAACCCGGCCAGTATCTGTCCCTCTGCGTCACCGACACCGGCACCGGCATGACCCCCGAGGTGCAGGCGCGCGCCTTCGACCCCTTCTACACCACCAAGCCGATGGGCGAGGGCACCGGACTCGGCCTGTCGATGATCTACGGTTTCGCCCGCCAGTCGGGCGGGCAGGTCCGCATCTATTCGGAGGTCGGCCAGGGCACGACGATGTGCATCTACCTGCCGCGCCATTACGGCGACGCCGATCCGCATGGCGACACCGCCGTATCGTCCGCGATGCCGGCGGTAACCGAAGGCCGCCATACCGTGCTGGTGGTCGACGACGAGCCGACGATCCGCATGCTCGTCGTCGAGATCCTGCGCGAGATGGGCCATAACGTGCTCGAAGCCGGCGACGGCGCGACCGCGCTGCGGCTGCTCGGCACCGGCGCGCAGGTCGATCTGCTGATCACCGACGTCGGCCTGCCCGGCCAGATGAACGGCCGTCAGGTCGCCGATGCCGCGCTGACCCTGCTGCCGGCGCTCAAGGTGCTGTTCATCACCGGCTATGCCGAGAATGCGGTGATCGGCAACGGCCCGCTCGGCGCCAATATGGCGCTGCTCACCAAGCCCTTCGCGATGGACGTGATCACCGACCGCATCCACACGATCCTCGACAGCTAGGCGGCGAGATCGAGCGCGCACGCAGCTTTGGCGCGATCTCGTATCTTGAGCAACGAATCGCTCTCGCAGCCGCGCAGCTGGATCAATGAAGAGCTCCAGGCACGTATCGTGAGATCGCGTCGAGCGCTTCAGTTTCAGCGCCTCGGTAAGCTTGAACGCCATCGAGGCGCGACATTGCGAGTGCTTGAGTACCTTCGCTCAGCGGGTTAGCCTTGGCTCGCTCAACGAGTAACAAGACTGGGATATCTTGCCCCTGATATTTTTCCAATTCCATTTTGAGGACCAAAGCCTGAAGCCCCTTAGTGTTACTAGTCCCGATGATGACTGCCACAGGCGGCTTATTTGGCACCCTGATGACAGCATCGACAGGAATCGTACTAACTTTAGAAGTTACAGGCGCATTCTCTTCTATCTCTGCAATATCATCGAAACGGACGTGAATGTCATGAAGGGCATCATCCTTCCAAGATTGTTTCACGCGATCCGTGCTGAGCAGCGCTAGATCATGAACGCGCAGCATCAGAGCCGTGAAAGCGACTGATGCCTCTGGTGCTTCGTTCAGACGCATAGAGGACGATCGGATAACGCCCAAATGGTCATCGTAAGACGCCCCGTGTTGGCTCAATAGCTCGGTAAATGCGACAAACCGGCTACCCTTGGCATCAAGCGACACACCCGATGCTTCGAGTAAGGCAATGGTCGCTCCACTGTCCTCAAGATGGACGGCAGCATCCGTCTCGCCGACTATGAAAAACATGATCGGGTCGCCATCTGGCAGCTTGTACGGCGTCTGCACCGCCCAACCGGCGGGGACACGCTCGACGTGAAGCCGGGCGCAGAATGCCTTGCAAAGTTGGTCCTTCATAGACCCAACTCCCCAACGGGCGGGGTCACGTTAAACAGTCTGTAGGCCAATCCAAAAGCGTTGGCTTTCCCAACTGTGATGGTGTGGTCGCCGCAATTGCGGCGGCGTTCTTTGCCATAGGGGGCGTTGATTGCGCCTCGTCCGACCTCGTTCAGCGGACCAGTCTTCCAATGGCAGTGCCAGCCGTCATGTGTCGCATGGAGCTCGACGCGGGCGACAACGGCTTGGTCGGCTCCAAACGCAACACCGAGCCAAGCCATGTACTGGTTCTTTGTCGGCTCGAATGCGACGAGGAGACGATATATGCGCTGTCCGTCCTCAAGGGTATGGACTGACCAGTGCCAAGACCTGCCTAGCCTGATCTTGCCCTTGTGCGACAGCGGGAAAGCGGAATGGCTCACTGGCCCATTCTGCCACGTGGTGGCCTCAACAAACAACTTGGGGGTTCTCAAGGTTGCCAGCGCGTCCATGACATGATGCGTACGGCATGGAAGTTAAGGCTTCAACGCGGCTTTACTATGCACATGATGTTCCTAGCTCGCGAGCAGCCGCTCCGCCTCGGCGAGATGCAGGCGCTCGATCATCGCGCCGTCGAGCTGGATCGCGCCCTGCCCCGCCGCCTCGGGCGCGGCGAAGGCGGTGACGACCGCGCGCGCCCAGGCAAGCTGCTCCGCGCTCGGGCCGAAGGCGGCGTTGGCGGCATCGATCTGGCTCGGGTGGATCAGCGTCTTGCCGTCGAAGCCGAGCATCGCGCCCTGCGCACATTCCGCAGCAAGCCGCGCCTCGTCGCCGATCGCGTTGCAGACGCCGTCGAGTACGGTGAGGCCGCTGGCACGCGCCGCGATGACGAGGTGGCTCAGCGCCGGCAGCAGCGGCGTGCGCGCCGCATCGGGGCGGCAGCGCATCTCCTTGGCGAGATCGTTGGTGCCGGCGATCAGCAGCTCGGTCCGCGTCGCCGCCGCCGCCGCGACGATCTGGCCGAGGGCGAGGATCGCGCCGCAGGTCTCGATCATCGCCCAGATCGGCGGGCCGCCGGCGCCGACCGCCGCGCGCACCGCGATCAGGTCGTCGGCGCGCGCGACCTTGGGCACCACCACCGCCATCGCCCCGCCCACGGCTGCGGCATCGTCGCGGCCCCATGGCGTGTCGAGCGCGTTGATCCGCACCGCGCAGGCGCGCGCGCCCGCCGCCGCCGCGACCGCCGCCTCGCGCGCCGTCGCTTTCGCTGTCGGCGCGACCGCATCCTCGAGGTCGAGGATCACCGCATCGCAGGCGAGCGACGGCGCCTTGGCGAGCGCACGCGGATTGGAGGCGGGCATGAACAGCACGCTGCGGCGGCGGAACGACACATCACTCATCCGCAGCATCCTAGAGCAGCGATCAGGCGCTCACCAGCCGGGCAAGGTCGATCAGCGCGCGCGGCATCGCCGCACCGGAGGGGGTCGCGATATAGCGCGACACCCATATCGGCCCGAACTTCGCCTTGAACGCGCGCAGCCCGGCGAAACCGTAGAGCCGCTCGCCATTGGCGAACAGCGCATGGCCCAGCCGCGCCCACACCGGCGCGAGCCGCCCGCTCGGCATCCCCGACAGCGGCGCCATGCCGAGGTTGAACCGCTCATAGCCGGCGTCGCGTGCCCATTCGATCAGCCGGACGAGCAGCATCTCCATCGTGCCATAAGGCGCATCGGGATGATGGCGCATCAGGTCGACCGACACCTCGTCGCCGTCGCCCGAGGTCCAGATATTGGCGAAGGCGACGATCTCCCCCGCGACCCGCACCACCGCGACCGGGAAGCGGGTCAGATAGGCGGGCTCGAACGCGCCGAGGCTGAAGCGCTTCTCCTGCCCCGCCTTGCCGGCGAGCCATGCCGCCGACACGCGTCCGAGCGCGGGAAGCAGATCGGGTACCGCCTCTGCCGGCTCGACCGCGAAGACCGCGCCCGCCGCCTCGGTGCGCCGTACCGCGTGGCGCAGCGACTTACCGCGCGGCCCGGCGGTGGTGAAATCGGCGAGCACGACATGCGCCTCCTCGCCATATTTGATCGCCTGCAGGCCCAGCTCGACGAACAGCGGCAGCATCCGCTCGCTGGCCTGGTAGAAGCACAGACGCCCGGCGCGCGCGTCGCAGGCGCGGCGGATGCTCCATACCAATTCGCTCCATGCCGCCGCCGGGCCGACCGGATCGCCCATCACCACCCAGCTACGGCCCTGCACGCGATACATCAGAAAGGCATCGCCCGCCGCCGAGACGATGAAGCTCTTGTCGCCGGTAAAGGCGAGCGCGGCGTCGGTGCGCGGGCAGTGCGGCAGGGCGGCGGCGAGCACCGCCGGCGGCGGCAGAGCGTCGGGCATCGCGCGCGTCCGGCTCGCGGTGAGCAATTGCCACGCCGATACCGCGGTCAGCATCACCCCCGCCGCGAAGCTCGCGCGCAGGAAGCGCGGCGCGTTGCCGTCGAGCGCGAAGCGCCACCACAGATCGTCGCTGTACGGCGTCCGCTTATAGGCGAAGAAGCCCGCCCAGATGCTCAACGCCAGCGCCGCGGCGGCGGCGACCAGCCACGGCCAGCGCGGCCGGTCGGTGAGGATGCCGCCTTCGCGATAGAAGCTCGCCTGGCAATATTGCAGCACCGCCGCGACGATCAGCTGGAGCAGCGCCTCTTCGTAATCAAGACCCTTGAGCAGCGAGAAAAGCGCGCCGCCGATCAGCAGGAGGCGCGCCGCCGCCCAGCCCGAGCGCAGCCGCGCGGTCAGCGCCGGCGCGACGAGCAGCATCGCGGTGCCGATCAGGCTGCCCGCCATGTGCGATCCCTCGATGAACGGCAGCGGCACGAGGTCGGTCAGCTCGGTCAGCCGCCCCTTCACGCCGGGCAGGGCACCGGACACCAGCATCACGAAGCCGGCGACGAACACCAGCGCGGTCACCGCGCTCGGCGCGAGCAATTGCCCGGCGCGATCGACATAGCCGAGGCCGCGGCGGATCGGGTGGCGCAGCCGCCAGCCCTCGCTCGCGGCAATGCCGATCGCCGCGATCAGCAGCGGCAGCAGATAATAGATCAGCCGGTAGAGCAGCAAGGCCGCGAACAATGTCGGCCGGTCGCCCGGCACCGTCGCCAGCACCACCGTCTCGAACACGCCGAGCCCGCCCGGCACGTGCAGCAGCAGCGCGACGACCACCGCCACCGCATAAGCGACGACGAAGCCGGGAAAGGCCTCCGGCGCCGCGCCCGGCACCAGCACGAACAGCGCCGCCGACGCCATCGTCAGATCGGCGAGCGACAGGCCGGCGAGCGCCGCCATCTGCCGCAGGCTCGGCAGCGCGATACCGAACCGCGCCGGGCCGAGCGTCGTCGCGCCGCGCAGCCGCAGCAGCGGCAGCACCGTCAGCAGCGCGAGCAGCGCGGCGCCGAGCGATCGCGCGGCGACGGCGGACAGCGTCACCGGGCCGAGCGTCATGCCGTCGCCCGCGATCAGCCCGATCCCCGCCGCGCCGGCGACGCCTGCCCAGAAGGCGAGCGCGCAGATGCCCGCGACCTGCGCGATCTCCCCGAAGGCGAGCCCCGCCGCGCCGTAGAGGCGCAGCCGCGCCGATCCGCCGGTGATCAGCGACAGGCCGAGATTGTGGCTGAGCGTATAACTGGTGAACGACCCCGCCGCCGCGATCCGCCACGGCAGCGGTCGACCGACCGCCCGCAACGCCACCCAGTCGAGCCCGGTCAGCAGCAGATAGCTCGCCGCGGTCAGCGCCAGGCTGGCGGCGATGCGCGTATCGGGAATGGCGCGCAGCGCGGCGCGCACGTCGCTGAGATGCACCTCGCGCAGCACCAGCCGCAGCGCGGCGAAGCCGATCGCCGCGACGAGCAGCACCGCGGCGACCGTCAGGCTGCGGCGGTGCTGCTGCGCATAGGCGATCACCGCATCCAGACAGCCGACCGTCACGCCACCCGGTGCCAGACCTGCGACTTGCACAGCAAGCCGGCGACGACGCAGCCCGAGATGGTCAGCGTCGCCGGCGTCTCCTGGCGGATGCGCGACGAGAAGGTGCGGCGCATGTCGGGGACGAACACCCGCCCGACCCAGATGCCGGCGCGGTTGCGGTGATAACCGCGCAGCAATTGCGTTCCGACCAGATCGGGCAGGCCGGCGTTGCGCGCCTCGGCGCGCGCCTGCGGGCTCGCCCAGACGATCCGGCCGCACAGCGTACCGTCGGCGCAACGCCCGGTCTGCACCGCCAGCGTATTGCGCGGATTGGCCCAGCGGCCGATCACCGCCGGCGGCCTGGCCGGCACGTTGGCCTGCGCCACGGTCGCGCCGGTCAGGCCTGCGAGCACGAGCGCCCATCGCGTCATGGTCATGATCGTCTCCCCCACCATCTTACGATCATAGACGGCACAGGCCGCGCATTGCCGCACCTTTGCGTCGAATCATCGCGCGGCTTCCCCGGGTACCGCGCGGTGGATCGCCGTCAGCACGCGGTCCGCCAGCGCGGCATAATCGTCGTCGAGGAAATGGCCGCCCGGCATCGCGATCACCGTCGCGCGCGTACCGCGCAGCATCGGGCAGGCGCTGTCCGGCTCGGCGATGCCGTAGATGCAGGTCAGCGACGTCCAGCCGAGCCGCGGCAGCGTCAGGCGCGCGAGGCTGTCGGCGGTGCCGCGATAGGCTATACCGGACGGATCGGCGCGGAAATACACCGTCTCCCCCGGCACGATCAGCACCACCCCGGCGATCCGCGCCCGCTGATCGGCGGGCAGTGCGGCAAGGCCGGTCTGCAACACGTCGGCGCCATAGGATTGGCCGACCAGCATCAGCCGCGCCGCCCCGGTCCGGGCGAGCGAGGTGCGCACCGCATCGGCGATGATCGCATCGACGGTGCCGCGGTCGCGTCGTCGGCCGAACAGCGCCGGCGTGCTCCACGCCGCGACCGGCAGGCCGGCGGCCGCGAGCGCCGCGACGGTATGCGGATTGGGCCCGTAGCGCAGCCCCATGTCGCCCGACAGATAGAGGACGCCGATCCGCTGTGCCGGGCCGCGCGGGCGGACGAGGTGCAGCGGATCGCGATCGAGGAAGCCCGCCGAGGCGGCGACCCCGGCGATGATCGCCAGCACCACCGCCGCAACGCCGCCGACGCGGACGAGCCGCCGGCGCGACGATCGGATGCGGGACGCGGCCATCCTCCGGTCCTGCACCCGCGTCGCTGTCCGGACGAGGACGGGCCGATGAACTTTTCGTCACCCGTCGTACCGCGAGCTGCTAGCATGTCCCTATAAAAAATAAGAGGATGCTTATGACACCGATGCTGCTGCCGCTGTTCGCCGCCCAGGCCGCGCTCGCTCCGCCGGCGACGCTCGGCGCCACCGACCAGCGCGTCGACCAACCGATTGCCGCACCGGCGCGCGCGCCCGACGTCGCCGACGAATTCACCGGCCCGGCGATCGACGCGCGGCTGTGGCGCTTCGACACCGCCAATAACAAGCAGGGCTGGTTCAACCATGAAAAGCAATATTACGGCCCCGACAACGCCCGTATCCGCGACGGCGCGCTGGTGATCGAGGCGCGTGCCGAACGCCCGACCGCGGCGGACAGCGGCGGCCAATCCTATACCTCCGCCAAGCTCGTCAGCCGCCGCGCCTTCGGCTACGGCTTCTACGAGGTGCGCGCGAAGCTGCCCTGCGGGCGCGGCACCTGGCCGGCGATCTGGCTGCTGCCCTCGTCGGGGACGTGGCCGGCGATGGGCGAGATCGACGTGATGGAGATGGTCGGCTGGGACCCCAACGTCGTCCATGCGACGGTGCACAGCGCGCTCTACAATCACGTCAAGGGCACGCAGCGCGGCGCGCAGGTCACGGTGCCGAGCGCCTGCACCGCCTTCCACCGCTATCAGCTCGACTGGCGGCCCGACGCGATCCTGATCGGCATCGACGACCGCGCCTATATGCGCGTCGCCAACGATCGGCCCGGCGGCACCGGCGCCTGGCCGTTCATCCGCCCCTATCAGCTGATCCTCAACCTCGCGATCGGCGGCGACTGGGGCGGCAGCAAGGGCATCGACGACGCCGCGCTGCCGCAGCGGATGGCGGTCGACTATGTCCGCTTCTGGCAGCGGCCATAGGCGTCAGCGCCAGCTGCGCACGCCGAGCATGGCGAGTCCGCCGGCGACGGTCAGTCCGGCGAGCAGCAGCATCACCGCGCCGAAATCCTGCGGCGTCGCCAGCCACCAGGCGAGCGGCGGGCCGAGCAGCGACGGCACAGTGTTGGCGAGGTTGAGCAGCCCGAGGTCGCGCCCGCGATGGTCGGGGTTCGGCAGCAATTGCATCGCGAACGCCGCCTGCAGCGCGACGAACACCGACGCACCGGTGGTGTAGACGATGAAGGCGATCGCGCCCGCCGTCCAGCCGCTCGCCCCCGCCATGCCGACCAGCCCCGCCGCCGCGACCGCGCTGGCGAGCAGCAGGAACGGCTTGCGCCGCCGCGCCCGGTCCGACAGCCGGCCGAGCAGCAGCGCGATCGGCAGCGGCACGACGAAGGCCAGCGTCATCAGATGCCCGACCCGCGCCGGCAACAGGCTATGCCCCGCCGGCGCGACGATGCTCTCGAAATAGAAAAGCAGATAGCCCTGCGTCACCACGCTCGCGATCTGGAACAACAGGCGCGACACGCCGGCGACGATCAGGTCGCGGCGCGGCGGCAGCGCGAGCGCCGCCTGATCCGCGGCGACCGGCGCGGCGCGGCCGTGGACGAGCAGCAGCGGCACGATGCAGACCAGTACCACCGCCGGCACCAGCGCCAGCCGCATCTCGGCGGGCAGCAGCGCCTCGCCGACCAGCCATGCCGAAAAGGCCGAGGCGGTCGGCGGCCCGAGCGAAAGCAGCCCGCCGGCGACGCCCTTGTCGCCGTCGGCGATCTCTTCCGCCATGATCGCCATCAGCGGCGCGAGCATCGCATTGACCACGACCTGGAAGAAGGCGATCGCCGCGATCAGCGCCGCCGGCGTCGTCGCCAGCGCCACCGCCGCATAGCTCGCTGCGGTGGCGACGCCGCCGCCCGCGATCCATCGCCGCCGCCCGCCGCCGCGCTGTCGCGACCGGTCGCTCAGCCAGCCGAAGACGACGTTGGACAGGCTCGCCGCCACCGCCCCGGCGGTGACGCAGGCGGCGGACAGGCCGATCCGCCCCGCCCCGCTCAGCGCCTCGATCTTGAGCGGCAGCAGCAAGGTGAGCAGCGGCAGATAGGCGATCACCCCGCCGACATAGGCGAGCGCGACGATCGCCAGGAACAGGCGCGGACGGGGATTGGCGGACTGGATCATCGTCGGCCCGATCCTGCCCGCGATCCGGCCGGCAGGCAATGCGGGGCGCCCCCGGATAAGCGCGTCCGTCGCGCGACTTACGGCTTCATCGTCGCCCCCCGCAGCGTCGCGCTCGCCACCGTCGAACGATCGCCCGCATCATGCGCGAGCGCGACGCGATAGCGCCTTGCGGCGATCCGCCCGCCGGGCAGCGCACTATCGTGATCGGCGACGACGCGCGGCTCCGCGGCCAGCGTCACGCGCCGCGTCTCGCCGGGATGCACCGTCACGCGGGTGAGGCCGGCGAGGCACGTCGGCGCCGGCGCGCCCGCCGGTGTCGGTCACGTCGAAGCTGACGCGCAGGCGGCACCCGCCGGACACCACCGGGTTGCGATGGGCGAAGGCGGTGTAGCTCAGCCCGTGGCCGAAGCGGAACAGCAGCGTCAGCCCCTGTTTCTCATACCAGCGATAGCCGTCATCGGCGTCCTCGACATGATCGACCGGAAAGCTCTCCAGCGTCTTGCCTGCGCCCGCTTAGCCGACGAGCCTGCCACGCCGTATCGTCGTCGCAGGGGATCGGCACCGTCGGCGTATCGACAGCGTCCGCCCGCCGATGCCCTGTACCCGCGCGATGGCACATGACGCTGGCTGGCAGTGGCGCATACCGCTCCGGCATCGCGTCGCCGACGCCATCGTCTCGTGCAGCCGCCATCTCGACCATGATGCCGCGCTCGCCCGCCTGCTCGGCGACGTCGATTGCGAGTTGCGCAGCGCGCCCAACCGGCTGCGCTTCGTTACCGGCACGCGGCGGCGGCCATGGCATCGCAACCGCATCGCCCGGGCCTTGCCGGCGACTTCATGGAGCTGCTCGAATCGACCAGCAACAGCTCGATAGGGTGCAGACCCGCGACGTCCTGATCCTTCCCTACAAGGTCACCGAACGGCGCGACGGCTGCTGGCGATACGGCGCGGCAATGCCGATCCCCGACAGTCGCGCGCAGAAGATCGAGCTGTTCCGCGAGACCCGCCGCGCCTTCCGCCGCAATGAGGAGTTGTTCGCGGAGAAGAGCTGGGTACAGGTGATGATGGGTCAGGGGATCATGCCGCGCAGCCACCATCCGATCGCGGCCAATTCGAGCGACGCCGACCTCGCCCGGCTGCTCGACACGCTGCGCCGCACCGTAGCCGCGGCGGTGCGCGGGCTGCCCGACCATGCCAGCTATGTCGCGCATCATGGCGGCATCGCCCGCGACGCCGGCTGACCGATGGCCCGCCGTCGCCAGGCCGTCACCATCCGCCACGTCGCCGCCGATGCCGGCGTATCGTTGCAGACGGTGAGCCGCGTCATCAACAAGGAACCCAACGTCCGGCCCGAGATGATGCAGCGCGTGCAGGAGTCGATCGCCCGGCTCGGCTACGTGCCCTCGATCGCGGCGCAGCGGATGAGCGGATCGCGCTCCTATCTGATCCTCGCGCTCAACGATCGCGAGCGGACCATCGCCGACTGGCGCAGCCGTCAGGGCGCCGACTGGGTCGACCAGATGCTGCTCGGCGGCATGCTGACCTGCGCCGAGCACGGCTATCGATTGATCATCGAGCTGGTCGACACGCACAGCGACCATATCGAGCGCGAATTGGCGGGCGCGATCGCCGCCTTGCAGCCGGACGGCGTCATCCTCACCCCGCCGCATTCGGAGAACGCGCTGATCACCGGACTGCTCGACCGGCACGGCATCAGCTATGCGCGGATCGGCTCGCTGGCGCCGGGCGGCTTCGCGCTGACCATGGACGACGACAATGCCGCACGGCTCGCCACCGAGCATCTCGTCGCGCTCGGCCACCGGCGGATCGGATTCATCGCCGGGCCGTCCGACTATGAGCTGAGCGGCTGGCGCGTCGCCGGCTGGCGGCGGGCGATGGCGGGGGCGGGCCTTGCCACCGACGACCTGCTCGCCGAGGGTGACTTCAGCTTCGCCTCGGGCCGCGACGCGGCGCAGCGGCTGCTCGACTCGCCCGCCCCGCCGAGCGCGATCATCGCCAGCAACGACCAGATGGCGCTGGCAACGCTCGCGCTGCTGCGTACGCGCGGCCTCGACGTGCCGCGCGATGTGTCGCTGGTCAGCTTCGACGATACGCCGATCGTCCGCTTCACCCATCCGACGCTGACCGCGATCGTCCAGCCGATCGCCGAGGTCGCGGCCCGGGCGGTCGAACTGATCATCGCCGAACGCGCCGGCCGCGCGACGCCCGACGGACCCACCGTGGTTCCCGCCGGACTCGTCGTCCGCGGCTCGACCGCGCCGCCGCGCGACGCCATGGTGGTGGAAGAGGAGAGAGGATGATGTCGCTTCGAATGACCGCCGCCTTCGGCATGATCGCCCTGCTGCTCGCCGGATGCGGCAGCGGGGGCGCCCGCGACGATGCCGGCGAGACTGCCGCCGCCGCGGCCCCTGCCCCCCGCCCCGCCGGAACCAGCCCCGCCGCTGCCAGCCCCGCCGCGACCGCGCCTGCCGCCGCCCCTGCCGCTGCTGCCGAAACCGTGTCGCGACCGGCGGCACCGCGCGCATCCCCGCTCGCCTGCGCCGCCGAGATCGGCACCGCCGCGGCGGCGAAGCGCGTCGCCATCTGCCGCAACGTCTCGCCCGCCACGCACCCGCCGTGCAACGCCGTCAACAGCTGTGCGATGATCGACGACGAGATCGCACGCAGCTGCGCGCTGTTCGACGGCAAGGGCGCGCCGATCGCCGGCTGCACGCCCGCGCCGAAGAGTCCGGCCGCCGCCGCCGCGGTGGTGCGGCTCTACTATGCCGCGCTCAACGCGGGTGACTATGACACCGCCTGGCAGCAATGGGGCGACGGCGGCAAGGCCGGCCAGACGTTCGCCGCCTTCACACGCGGCTTCGCGCAGACCCGCGCGACACAGGTGACGATCGGCACGCTGCCGCCGGCGGAGGGCGCGGCGGGATCCCTCTACCAGACCGTACCGGTGACGGTCGCCGCGACGCTCGCCGATGGCCGTCGCCAGCGTTTCGCCGGCCGCTATGTCGTGCGCCGCGTCAATGACGTCGACGGCGCGACGCCGGGGAAATTGCGCTGGCACCTCGATTCGGCGCAGCTCAAGCCGGTCGGCTGATCCGCCGCTGTCATCAAGCGGTCACCGATACCGCGCATCGCAACAGCTTGGCAGGCGCGGGATCGAGGCGATGGTGACGACGACAGGACCGGCGCTGACCCGGCGCGCGATGATCGGCGGATCGGCGGCGCTGCTGTCGGTCGGCGCACGCGGTGCGGTGCCGCTGCCTGCCGGCCTGTTTTCGCTCGGCGTCGCCTCGGGCGATCCGCTGCCCGATTCGGTGATCCTGTGGACGCGGCTCGCGCCGGTGCCGCTCGATGCCGCGGGCGGCATGCCGCCGGTCGCCGTGCCGGTGCGCTGGCAGGTGGCGAGCGACGAAGGCTTCACCCGGATCGTTCGCGAGGGCGAGGCGCGCGCCGAACCGCGCTGGGGCCATGCGGTGCATGTCGACGTGCGCGGCCTGCGCCCCGCGTCGCGCTATTTCTACCGCTTCCTCGCCGCGGGGGAGGCCAGCGCCACCGGTCGCACCCGCACCGCGCCGGCGGCGGGCGCCGCGGTGGAGCGGCTGCGCATCGCCTATGGCTCGTGCCAGAAATATGAATCGGGCTTCTACGCAGCCTATCGCCATCTCGTCGCCGACGATCCCGATATCGTCCTGTTCCTCGGCGACTATATCTATGAGGGCGCACCCACCGCCAAGGATGCGGTGCGGCTGCACCAGAATCCCGAGCCGGTCGATCTCGCCGGCTATCGCGTCCGCTACGCCACCTACAAGAGCGATCCGCTGTTGCAGGCCGCGCATCAGGCGGCGCCCTGGGTGCTGACGTGGGACGATCACGAGGTCGCCAATGATTATGCCGACGCGCTCGACCAGAACAACACCGACCCCGCCGTCTTCCTGCGCCGCCGCGCCGCCGCCTATCAGGCGTGGTACGAGCACCAGCCGGTGCGCGCCGCGCCGCCGCTCGGGCCGGCGATGCGCATCTATCATCTGCTCGACTGGGGGCGGCTCGCGCAATTCCAGATCGTCGATGACCGGCAGTATCGCGGCCCCCGCGCCTGCCAGCCCGCCGGCCTCGTCGCCGCGCACCAGCGCTATCGGACGCTGATCCAGCCCTGCCCCGATCTCTCCGCGCCACGGACGATGCTCGGCGCGGCGCAGGAACGCTGGCTGTCGCAGGCGCTCGGCGACAGCCAGGCGCAATGGAATCTGCTCGCGCAACAGACGCTGATGCACCAGCAGGGGCGGATCGACGCCGAGCATCCCGAGCGCGGCGTGCAATATTCGGCGGACAATTGGTCGGGCTATCCCGCCGCCCGCGACGCCATCTACCGCCGCTGGCTCGCCGCCCGCACCTCCAACCCGATCGCGCTCGGCGGCGACATCCATGCCTTTGCCGCCGCCGACATCCACGATCCCGACCGCCCCGACGCCGCGCCGATCGCCGCCGAATTCGTCGGCGGATCGATCACCTCGCTGTTCCACGACGCGAGCTTCAAGCAGCAGGCGGCGGCGAACGGCCTCGTCTTCGCCGAGAATGAGGTGCGCGGCTACGGGCTGGTGGACCTGACGCCGCAGGGCGGCAGGATCGCCTTCCGCGGGCTGCGCGATGCGCGCGACCCGCAGTCCGGCATCCGCGACCTCGTCCGCTTCACGCTCGAACCCGGCCGGCCGGGCATCCGCGATCAGCAATCCGTCACCGACCTGTAGCGCCGGTGTAACCGACCGTCCTCCAACCCTGCGTTCACTCGCTCCCCGTCGCGGTCGCCTTGGCTGCCTTGTCGGGCGTCGTTCCCGCGCCGGTGAAGGGCGTCAGGCGGAAGGCGACACGCGTGGGAGCGAGCGATACGCGATATTGCGGCAGCGGCTTGCCGACTGAACTCCATTGCGTGTCGCCGCCGACGCCCCATTGCGCCGAATCGATCAGCAGCGTCACCTGATCGTGCGGCACGACATCGGTCGATTTCCACGTTCCCGGCGCATGGCGGTCGAGGTCGGCATAAGGGAAAGCGAGCGCATTCATCATCAGCGGCGTCGCGCCCTGTACGCGCACGCCGCGGCCCGCGCCCGACAGCTCCATCCAGCGCACGTCGACCTTGTTGCCGGTCTCCTGCGGGCGGATGTAATCGTGGTTCTGCTCGGCGATCGCGCCGCGCCACAGGCCGATCGGCGCCGAGGTCTTGCGATCGACATAGCTTTCGTGCGGACCGCGGCCATACCATTCGACCGTCGTCACATCGGTCGGCATCGCAAAGGCGAGGCCGACACGGAACGGCGGCGGCAGGTCGGTCCTGACCGGCGTCAGCATTCCCGTCACCGCGACCGATCCGTCACCCGCCATCGCATAACTGGTGGTGAAGGTCGCGGCGCCGTCGCCGAGCGCATAATCGACGGTGACGCTCGCGCCGTCGTCGGTGCGGCGGCTGCGCACCGCGGTGACGCGGCGGGTGTCGCTCATCGTCTTCCACATCTTGAGCTGTTCGGCGGTGCCGATGCCGAGGTCGTTGTCGGTGACCGCGCGCCAGAAATGCGGCGTGCCGCCGGTGGCGAGGTCGCGGCCGTCGGCGGTGTAGCGGCGTACCAGCCCGGTGGTGCGATCGATCTCAAGCCGCGCCGTGCCGGCCGACAGCGTGATCGCGCCGTCAGACTGGCGCAGATCGACCGCCCCTGCCGGCGCGGCGGGCAGCGCCGGCGCGCCGCCGAGCGCGAATTGCTCGAAGCCGACCGTTGCGCCCTCCGCCACCGCGGGCACCGCCCCCGCCCTGGCGCGGACGCGCACCGTCACATAATATTCGGTATCGGGCCGGCGGGCATAATGTGTCACCGGCAGCGTGATCGCCGTCGCGGCGCGCGGGCCGACCGCCGGGGTCGGCAGATCGCCGTGCGCGACCGCGACGCCATCCTCGAGCAGCGTCCAGTCGAAGGCGAAGCCCGACAGGTCGCGGAAGTCGTGCCGGTTGCGCACCGTCACCCGCCCGCTGGCGGGATCGAAGCCGTCGAACTGCACCGGCGCATAGACCTTTTTCAGCTCGAACAGTTGCGGATTGGGCGTCCGGTCGGACTGCAGCAACCCGTCGCCGAATTCGATGTCGCCGCCCGGATTGGGGCCATATTCGCCGCCGTCCCCCCAATAGCGCCGCCCATCCTTGGTATAGCGGTACATCGACTGGTCGACCCAGTCCCAGGCGAAGCCGCCCTGCAATTTGTCGGGATGGGCGTAGATCGTATCCCAATATTCCTTCAGGTCACCGCCCGAATTGCCCATCATATGGGCATATTCGCACTGGATGACCGGCTGTTTGTAGTTCCAGTTGATGGCGTAATCCGTGAGCTTGACCGCGGGATCGTACATCGGCGCGTAGATGTCGGCATAATCATTGGGGCGATGATCGCCGATCCCATCCCACGTTCCCCAGCCGAGATAGCTGATCAGCCGGCCGGGATCGCGCGCCCGCGCCGCCGCGGCGGCTGCCGCGAAATTAGGGCCGATCCCCGCCTCGTTGCCGAGCGACCAGAAGATCACCGAGGGATGGTTCTTATCGCGCTCGACCATGTTGACGACGCGGCTGACGTGCGCCTTCTGCCACGCCGGATCGAAGCCGACCTGATATTTCGCGCGCTCGCGCGGCCGCCGGTTGGCATAATCCATATAGGCGTGGCTCTCGATATTCGCCTCGTCCATCACATACAGGCCATAACGGTCGGCGAGTTCGTAGAGATACGGATCGTTGGGGTAATGCGAGGTGCGGATCGCATTGATGTTGTTCTGCTTCATCAGCTGGATATCGCGCTCCATCGACGCGCGGCTGACGACGTGGAAGGTTTCGGGATCATGTTCGTGGCGATTGACGCCGCGAATCGTGATCGGCTTGCCGTTGACGGTGACCTGGCCGCCGAGCATCGCGACGGTGCGGAAACCGATCGCGCGCGCGGTCGATTGCAGCAGCGCGCCGCGCGCGTCGAGCACCTCGGTGACCAGCGTGTAGAGTTGGGGCGTCTCCGCGGTCCACGGCCGCACCGCCGGCACCGTGCCGCGCAGCGTCACCGGGCGCTCGCGGGTCGAGGCCGCCAGCGGCTGCGTCTGCGTCAGCACCGGCCGCTCCCCGTCGAGCAGCACCATCCGCACACTCGCCGCGTTCCCCGGCGTCACCGCGACCTCGACGGCGAGCAGGCCGTCGCGATAGGCCGCGTCGAGCCCGGCATGGACGAAGACGTCGCGCGCGCGCAGCTTGGGCGCCGCGACCAGATAGACCGAGCGCTCGATCCCCGAGACTCGCCAGAAGTCCTGATCCTCCAGATAGCTGCCGTCCGACCAGCGGATCACCTGGATCGCCACGACATTCTTGCCGGGCCGGATCCAGCGGGTGACGTCGAAGTCGCTCGGCAGCTTGCTGTCTTCCGAATAGCCGACCTTCTCGCCATTGACCCAGACCGTATAGGCGGAGCCCGCCGCGCCGATATGGAGGATGACGTCCTGCCCGCTCCACGCCGCCGGCACGGTGACGTCGCGGCGATACGATCCGACCGGATCGGTGGCGTGCGGAATCAGCGGGCGGTTGGCGGGAAACGGATAGGTGATGTTGTTGTAGCGCGGCTGGTCATAGCCCTGCGTCTGCCAGTCGGCCGGCACCGGGATCTGCTTCCAGCCCGATACGTCATAGTCGGGCTTCTCGAACCCCGCCGGCAGACGGTCGGCATCGGGGGAGAAGGCGAAATGCCACAGCCCGTCGAGCGGCACGAAGCGCGCCGACGCCGCCTCGTCGCCGGCGAGCGCCTTGGCGCGCGATTCGAACGGAAAGCCGGTGGCGCTCGCCGGCAGCTTGCCGCGCGCGAACACCGCGGGGTTTTCCCAATCGGGGCGGGTGGGGTCGATCTGCACCGGCTGCACCTGCGGCGCGCCGTCCTGCGCCCAGGCGGCGCTCGCCACCACGCTGCCGATGATCCCCGCCCAAAGCCATGACGCCCGCATGTTGCCGCTCCCCCACGTTATCATGTCAGACATATCGTATACGAAGCGTCGTGCAAGCCATCTTGATCGCCAGTGTTCCCGGCCCGAGCGGAGACGGTGCTTGCGCCCTCCGTCGGCCGCTGCAATTCTACTCCGACATAAGGACTTGAAGCGAGAGGAAGCAGGATGAGCCATGTCAGCCGCAGGGGCGTCACGCGCCGGACGCTGCTCGCCGGCGCCAGCGCGCTGGTCGTCGCCGGGCGGGCAAGCGCCGCCCTGCCCGCCGATCGCATCACCAAGGTCGCGCCGGTGCCGATGCGCGACGTGACGCTCAAGCCGTCGCCCTTCGCCGACGCCTTCGCTGCCAACCGCCGCTATCTGCTGTCGCTCGATCCGGAACGGCTGCTGCACAATTTCTACGTCTCCGCCGGGCTGCCCGCGCCCCAGCCGGTCTATGCCGGCTGGGAGGCGCAGGGGATCGCCGGCCATTCGCTCGGCCACTGGCTGTCCGCCTGCTCCCTCGTCGTCGCCAATACCGGCGATGCCGCGGTCGCCGCGCGGCTCGACCATGCGCTCGCCGAGATGGCGCGCATCCAGGCTGCGCATGGCGACGGCTATTGCGGCGGCACCACCGTCGATCGCGACGGCAAGACGGTCGACGGCAAGATCGTCTTCGAGGAGGTGCGGCGCGGCGACATCCGCACCGGCGGCTTCGATCTCAACGGCGGCTGGGTGCCGCTCTACACCTGGCACAAGGTCCATGCCGGATTGCTCGACGCGCATCGCCTCGCCGGCAATCGCCGCGCGCTGCCGATCACGCTCGGCCTCGCCGGCTATCTCGCCGGCGTGCTCGAGCCGTTGAGCGAGGCGCAGATGCAGCAGGTGCTGCGCGCCGAACATGGCGGTCTCAACGAGGCTTATGCCGATACCTATGCACTGACCGGCGATCCGCGCTGGCTGCGCATGGCGGAGAAGATCCGCCACCGCGCGGTGCTCGACCCGCTCACCGCGGGGCGCGACCAGCTCGCCGGGCTGCACGCCAATACGCAGATCCCCAAGCTGATCGGCCTCGCCCGGCTGTACGAGCTGACCGAAACGCCGCAGCATGCCGCGGCGGCGCGCTTCTTCCACGATCGCGTCGTCCGCCATCACAGCTATGTCATCGGCGGCAATTCCGAACGCGAACATTTCGGTCAGCCCGACCAATTGTCGAAGCGGATCACCGAGGCGACGTGCGAGGCGTGCAACAGCTACAATATGCTGAAACTGACCCGGCACCTCTATGCGTGGCAGCCGAGCGCCGACTGGTTCGACACCTATGAACGGATCCAGCTCAACCATATCCTCGCGCACCAGCGCCCGGATACCGGCCAATTCGTCTATTTCATGCCGCTCGCGCCCGGCGCCCGGCGCAGCTATTCGACCGCGGAGGAAAGCTTCTGGTGCTGCGTCGGCTCGGGGATGGAGAGCCACGCCAAACATGCCGATTCGATCTTCTGGCACGATGTCGCCCCGGCCGGTGCGCTCTACGTCAATCTCTACATCGCCAGCCGCCTCGACTGGCGGGACCGCGGCCTCGCGCTCGATCTCGACACGCGGATGCCGGCGGAGGGCGAGGCGACGCTCACCATCCGCCGCGCGCCGCGCGCCGTGCAGCGGATCGCGCTGCGCATGCCGGGCTGGGCGGCGGGCGCGACCGTCGCGCTCAACGGCCGGCCCGCCGCGGCCACGATGCGCGACGGTTACGCCGTGATCGAGCGGCGCTGGCGCGCGGGCGACCGGTTGCGCGTCGTGCTGCCGATGCGGTTGCGCGCCGAGCCGGTCGCCGACGATCCGTCGCTGGTCGCCTTCGCGCACGGGCCGCTGGTGCTCGCCGCCGATTGCGGCCCGGCGTCGGCGGCCTATGACGGCATGGGTCCGGCGCTCGCCGTCGACGGACCGGCGGTGGCGGCGCTGCGCGCGGACGATGCGGCGGACGTCCATCGCTTCACCGCGCGGGGTGCGCTCGGCGAACCGCTGACGCTCAGCCCCTTCTACGCGCAATATGACCGGCGCACCGCGGTCTATTTCCCGACCTTCACCACCGCCGCCTGGGTCATGGCCAAGCCCGGCTATCTGCGCGCACAGGCCGAGCGGCAGGCGCTCGCCCGCCGCACCGTCGACGTCGCCTATCTCGGCGAGATGCAGCCCGAGCGCGATCACCTGTTCACCGCGAGCAAGCCCGAGACGGTGCAGCTGCACGGCCGCTCCGCCCGCAAGCTGCGCGCCGGCGAGACGATCACGCTGACGCTGCGCCGCCGCCCCGGCGCGGCGGTGCTGCGCGTCGTCTATTGGGGCGATCAGGTGAAGGACCGCGCGCTAACGATCCGCGTCGACGGCACCCCGGTCGCGACCGAACGCCGCGAGGGGCCGGCGCAGGAGGGGTTCGTCGCGATCGACTATCCGCTCCGCGCCGCGGGTGAACAGGGCAAGAGCGCGGCGGTCGTGCAATTCGCCGGCGAGACGGGCGAGATCGACCTGTACGAGGTGCGCATGATGAGCGCGGTGGAGGCCGGGCTGGTCTGATCGGCGGGGCGCCGGGCCGCATGCCTCCGGCGGGCGAAAGGCCCCTTGCATCCATCGTGTTGCCGCGGACATAAACATGTCCGAATCTGCCAGACAGTGGATAGCGAAAGGGACGCGATGCGAAGCGAGGCAATAGCGGACGGACGTTGGCACAGGCTGGTCACGCGGGTCGGTCTCGCGCTTGCGTTGCTGACCACCGCCGCGGCCCCCGCGCCGCTCGCCTCGCATACCGTCACCGTGACGCTGCGGCCGGCGATCGATCGCCCGTCGACGCGGTTCGAGGGCTGGGGCACCGCGCTCGCCTGGTTCGCCAACGTCACCGGCGGCTGGCCGGAGGCGGACCGCAGCCGCCTTGCCGACCTCTTCTACGGCACGAAGGGGCTGGGCTGGACGATCGCGCGCTACAATATCGGCGGCGGCGGCGCGGCGGATGCCAAGCCCTATCTGCGCACCGGCGCGGCGGTGCCCGGCTTCTGGCGGCTGCCGCCGGGCGTCGCCGGCACGGACTGGCGCGCCGACGATCCGTTGATGTGGGACTGGACGCAGGACGCCAACCAGCGCTGGTGGCTCGATGCCGTGCGGGATCGCGTGCCGGGTGCGATCTTCGAGGCTTTCTCCAACTCGCCGCCATGGTTCATGACCGTCTCGGGCCGCGTCTCCGGTGCCGAGCGGCGCACCGACGACAATCTGCTGCCCGGCCGCGAGCCGCTGTTCGCCGCCTATCTCGCGCGCAGCGTCGCCGAATTGCAGCGCCGCCACCATATCCGCTTCCGCACGCTGTCGCCGGTCAACGAGCCCAACACCGATTATTGGTATGCCGCCAATACGCAGGAAGGCGCGCACTGGAGCCCGGCGCGACAGGCGGCGATGATCGACGCCGCCGACACCGCGCTCAAGGCCGAGCGGCTGACCACCGTGATCGCCGCGCCCGACGAGACCAATGCGCGACTGTTCCTCGCCGACCTCGCCGCCTATCCGCCGGAGACGCTGGCGCGGATCGGCCAGCTCAACGTGCACAGTTACGGCACGCTGTATCAGACGGGTGCGCGCGATGCGGCGCGCGCCGCCGGCATCCGGCTGTGGATGAGCGAGAATGACACGCCGCTCGACGGCGACCGCGAGAATTTCGACGGCATGCCCTCGGCGCTCGCCTTCGCCGATCATGTCGTCGCCGATCTCAAGCGGCTCGAGCCCGCCGCCTGGATATTCTGGCAGGCGGTCGAGAACCTGTCCGGCGGCAACGGCAAGCCGACCTCCAACTGGGGGCTGATCAAGGCCGATCTCGCCGCGCCGGCCGCCGGGCCGCATGCGATCCACGTCACCCGCAAATATTGGGCGATGGCGCAGTTCAGCCGCTACATCCGTCCCGGCTACCGACTGGTCGCGGTCGACGACATGGACAGTGCCGCGGCGCTGTCGCCCGATGGCGCGACGCTGGTGCTGGTCCATGTCAACGGCGGCATCGCGCCGCGCCGGCTCGCTGTGCCCGCCGGCTGGCGCGTGCAGGCGGTGCGCACCGATGCGACGCATGACGCGCGCTGCGTCGCCGGGCTGATCGCGCCGCCGCAGTCCGTGACGACGCTGATCCTCACCCGCGGCGGCGCGCGCACCACCTGTGCGTAGCGCGCGGTGCACATTGGGCGGCACACGAAGGCATATGTAGGACAACACCGGACCGAAAAGCAGCGGCAAGAGTGCCTCAACCGCCGCGCATCGCCTGTTCGGTATCCTTGCGCGCCTGGTCGATCAGCGCGGTGGTGGCCGCATGCGCCGCCGCCGGATCGCCGCGGGCGACCGTCTCGAACAGCAGCTGATGCTGCGGGATCGAATCGACATATTCGGCGACGACGCGATATTTGAAGAAGGTCGTCCAGCGCACCGCCGACGAGATGCTGCTCGACAGGCTGGCGAGCAATTCATTGGCGGTCGCCTCGAGCAGGACCTGATGGAACTGCTCGTCCGCCGCTTGTCCCGCGACACTCTCCAGCCCGTGCTGCGTCATCAGTTCGAGCGCATGGCCGAGCCGCGCCAATTGCCGCGCCGTCCGGTTGGTTGCGGCGAGCGCCGCCGCGGCCGGCTCGACGATCAGTCGCAGCTCGAACAGGCTGCGCACGAAATTGACCGGCGGCGCGCCTTCGAACATCCAGCCGAGCATCTCGGTGTCGAGCAGGTTCCAGTCGGCCCGCTCGCGCACCCGCGTCCCCGTCTTGCGACGACTTTCGATCAGCCCCTTGGCGGTAAGCATGCGCAGCGCCTCGCGGATGACGTTGCGTGCGACACCGAATCGATCGGCGAGGTCGAACTCGCCGGGAATGGTCTGCCCGGGGTGATAGTCGCCGGTGACGATGGCGACACCCAATGTCCGGGCGATGGTGACATGGGCCGGCCTGATCCGCTCGCGCTTCGCCAATTGTGTGAACCTTCCCAACGATATGACCCCGGATCGTCGCGCCTTCCGACGACCGCGGCAAGCCATGCCGAAAATTTCCATTTGTAGGGCATTTTAGTCGTAGTTGCCCGATCCCCGCTTGCACGGGTGAAGCAAGTCCTCATACATGAAAGCTTGAGCGGACAGAGAGTTGGTCCGGGGGAGAGAGATATGATCAAGCCGACCGGGGTGATGCGCAGCATCGCGATCACCAAGCGCCTGCTCGCCGCCGGCGCGTCGCTTGCCGCGCTCGCCGCGCTGCCCGCCGCCGCCGACCCGCTCGCGATCGTCGATCGCAACGGCGGCATCGTCTCCATCGAACCCTATGCGCCCAACATCGTCCGCGTGACGATCGCGCTCGACAAGGCGCTGGCCGTCGCACCACCGGGCGAAGGCCCCAACGCCAAGCCCGACGCGAGCGGCTGGACCCACCGCAGCGATGCGAGCGGCGACGTCTTCGCCTCGCCCGCGCTGACGCTCACCGTCGCCGCACAGCCCTGGCCCGGCGCGCCGACGCAGATGCAGCGCTATTTCGCGCCGTCGCTGCCGCCGGTGGCCATCTCGGTGCGCGGTGCCGATGGCCGCCCGCTGCTCGACATGACCGGCTGGGAAATGGCGCCGCATACCGTCAACGACGAGAAGACCTTCCGCGTCGGCGCCAGCTTCGCGGTGCAGACGGGCGAACATTATTACGGGCTCGGCCAGAATCAGGAGGGCGTGCTCGACCTCAAGGGCCGGACGATCGACTGCCGCCACAATTACGATGCGCCGGCGGGCGAGAGCGTCTGCGTACCCTTCATGGTCACCAACAAGGGCTATGGCATCGTCTGGGACAATCCGTCGGCGACCATCGTCTCGCCCGGCCTCAACAATGCCACCCACTGGCAGTCCAACGTCGGCGAGCGCGTCTCCTTCTTCGTCATCACCGGCGACACCACCGACCAGCTCTACGCCGGCTATGCCAGGCTGACCGGCGCGACGCCGCTGCCGCCCAAGGCGGCGTTCGGACTGATCCAGTCGAAGGCGCGCTACGAGACGCAGAAGGAATTGCTCGACGTCGCGCAGGGCTATCGCCAGCGCAACCTGCCGCTCGACGTGATGGTGCTCGACTGGTTCTACTGGACGCGGATGGGGCAGCTCGACATCGATCGGACCTATTTCCCCGATCCCAAGGGCATGAACGACACGCTGCACCGGCTCGGCATGCATTCGATCATCAGCGTCTGGCCGCGGTTCGAGCGGGAGTCGCGCTATTACGACTTCCTCGGCGCCAAGGGCTGGCTGCTCCATGACAAGGACGGCAGCGTCGTCGACGGCCTGCCGATCCGTGCCGATCGCGCCGGCGCGCTGATCGATTCGACCAATCCGGAGGCACGCCAGTGGTTCTGGGGCAAGATCCGCGACAATATCGCCAGCCAGGGCTTCGACTGGTTCTGGCTCGACGAGACCGAGCCCGATCTGGTGCCCGATGGCCATCAATTCTCGATCGGCTCGGGTGACCGCTACCACAATCTCTATCCGCTGGTGCATACCAGCAGCGTCGCGGAGGGCTCGGCGAAGGACCGGCCCGACATGCGCAACCTGATCCTCGCGCGCGCCGCCTATCTCGGCACGCAGCGCAACGGCGCATTGTTCTGGTCGTCGGACGTCCAGTCGACGTGGGAGGCGCTGCGCCGCCAGGTGCCCGCCGGGCTCGGCTTCACCGCGACGGGCATGGCCTATTGGAGCAGCGATACCGGCGGCTGGCAATATCCCGCCGGGCCGAAGGCGGAACGACCGCCGCTGCTCGATCCCGCCGGGGCGACCGCGATGGCGCCGAGCTATGCCGACTATCCCGAGCTGTTCACGCGCTGGTTCGCCTATAACAGCTTCACCCCGACGCTGCGCATCCACGGCCAGCGGCCGGCGACCGCGCTATGGGACTATGGCACCGCGGCCGAGCCGGTGCTCGCCAACTTCCTGCGGCTGCGCTACGCGCTGATCCCCTATCTCTACGCGCTCGGCCATCAGACCGCGGAGACCGGTGCGCCGTTCATGCGCGCGCTGTTCATGGACTTCCCCAACGATCCCGCGGTGGCGACGATCGGCGACGAATATATGTTCGGCCCCGCCTTCCTCGTCGCGCCGGTGACCGATCAGGGCGTGACCAGCCGCAAGGTCTATCTGCCCGCCGGCGCGGACTGGTATGACTATTGGACCGACAAACGCTACACCGGCGGCCAGACGGTCGATGCCGCCGCGCCGATCGACAAGATCCCACTGTTCGTCCGCGCCGGATCGATCGTACCGATGGGCGTGCAGGTGCCGAGCACCGCGACCGCCCAGCCGCTGGAGAGCATCCGCGTCTATCCCGGCCGCGACGCCAGCTTCACGCTGTACGACGACGACGGCGTGACCAACGCCTATCGCAAGACCGGCGGCAAGACCGCGACGCTGCGCTGGAGCGAGGCGAGCGGCAAGCTCAGCGCCTCGGGCCGGCTGCCGACCGGCCAGGACGTGGGCGGACTGGTCCGCGTCGTCGCCGCCAAATAGGCCGTGCCACCTTCCCCGTCGAATACGGGGAAGGTGTGGCTTTCCAGACACGTACATTCACGAAGCCGACACAATCGGGTCTTAGCGCGAACCTCCGTCGGGGGGCGGGCACCACTATCACCGGCCGGCTGCACGGATCAATTCCGGCGCCGGTCGGGCGGGCCGCCCCCCTCTTCTTCAGGGGGACCATTCGTGACCAAGACGTTCAAGACCTTGCTGCTGCTCGGCGCCGCCGGCCTCGCCGCGCCCGCGCTCGCCCAGACCGCGACGCCCGCGACCGATGCTGCCGCCACCGACACCACCGCCACGCCCGACGCCGCCGCCGATCTCGGCGACATCGTCGTCACCGCCGAACGCCGCTCGGAGAATCTGCAGCGCGTGCCGCTGTCGGTCGCGGTCGTCGGCGGCAGCGATCTGCGCGCCTTCCAGGCGGGCGGCGAGGACATCCTCGCGCTGTCGGGCCGCGTGCCCGGCCTCTATATCGAGACGACCACCGGCCGCATCTTCCCGCGCTTCTACATCCGCGGCCTCGGCAATATCGATTTCTACCTCGGCGCGAGCCAGCCGGTGTCGATCATCCAGGACGATGTCGTCCTCGAACATGTCGTGCTCAAGTCCAACCCGGTGTTCGACGTCAATCAGGTCGAGGTGCTGCGCGGCCCGCAGGGCTCGCTGTTCGGCCGCAACACGACCGCGGGCATCATCAAGTTCGACACGATCCGCCCGAGCCAGACGTGGCAGGGCCGCGTCGCCGCCTCGGCGGGCAGCCTCGGCACCTTCACCTATGACGCCGGCGTCGGCGGCCCGCTCGTGCAGGACAAGGTGGCGATCCGCCTTTCGGGCCTGCTCCAGCACCGCAACGACTGGGTCGACAACAGCTTCGCCGGCACCAGCCAGGACGGCACGCGCACGCCGCAGAAGAACGCCATGGGCGGCTTCGACGAGCGCGACGTGCGCTTGCAGGTGCTGCTGACCCCGAGCGACGCCTTCTCGGTCAACGTCTCGGGGCACGCCCGCGGCTATCACGGCACCTCGACGATCTTCCACCGCGCCGCGCTGCGCAAGGGCTCGAACTCGGTCTCGGCCGAGCCGCGCGACCGCATCGCGCTCGACGAGGGCAACAACAACCCGCAGGATTACGACACCTACGGCACCTCGGTGAACGCGGCCTATGACTTCGGCCCGGTCACGCTGACCTCGATCAGCGCCTATGAGACCACCTCCGGCTACAGCCGCGGCGATACCGATGGCGGCGCCGGCGCCAACTTCCCGGTCAACGGCGTCGCCAACGGCTTCGGCCAGAGCCAGGGCAATATCCGCGCGCTCGGCCAATATACGCAGGAGGTGCGGCTCGCCTCGCAGGCCGGCCAGCGCTTCACCTGGCAGGTCGGCGGCTTCTACTTCCGCCAGAACGACACGACCGACTTCTACCAGCGCAGCTATTTCCTCACCACGGCGGCGCGCAATCCCAACAATTGGGTGCGCCTGCGCGACATCAACACCAGCTGGGCGGCCTTCGGTCAGGCGAGCTTCAAGGTGACCGACGCGTTCACGATCACCGGCGGCGCGCGCTATACGCAGGACATCAAGCGCACCACGCTGGTCAAGCCGGTGTTCAATGTCGCCGGCACGGTCAACCAGTTCCGCCTGATCAACCCGACCGCGCCGACGTCGGTGCGGCTGGAAGGCAAGGAGCCGAGCTGGGACGTGTCGGCGCTCTACACGATCGATCCGTCGAGCAGCGTCTACGCCCGCGTCGCGCGCGGCTTCCGCGGCCCGACGATCCAGGGCCGCTCGGCGGTGTTCAACTCGCCCTTCACCACCGCGTCGAGCGAGACGATCACCTCCTATGAGGTCGGCGCCAAGGGCATCTTCCTCGACGGCCGGCTGCGGCTCAATTCGTCGCTGTTCACCTATACGGTCCACGACATCCAGCTCAACGGCAACGACGTCAACGGCAATGGCGTGCTGTTCAACGCCGACAAGGCGCGCGCTTGGGGTGTTGAGATCGACAGCGAGTTCCGCCCGGTCCGCAACCTGACGCTGACGCTCGGCGCCAGCGCGCTCAAGTCGAAGATCGAGGACAAGCGCGTCTATGCGCAGGTCTGCATCCTCAACGGCGTGGTGGTCTGCACGGTGCAGGATCCGACGATCAAGGTCGGTGCCAACACCTTCGCGCAGATCGACGGCAATCCGCTGCCCAATGCGCCGCGCTGGAACCTCGACGCCACCGCCCGCTACGACCTGCCGCTGTCGAACGACGGCAAGCTGTTCGTCGCCACCGACTGGAACATCCAGGGCTATACCAACTTCGTCCTCTACAAGACCAAGGAGTTCTACGCCGACGGTAACTTCGAAGGCGGCGTGAAGGTCGGCTACACCTCGCCCGACAACAATTACGAGATCGCGGCGTTTGCGCGCAACATCACCAACGAGAAGAACCTCAAGGGCGTGATCGAGAATTATATGGCGGCGGTGTTCAACGAACCGCGCGTGATCGGCGTCTCGCTGAGCGGCCGGTTCCGGTAATCCGGGGGGTGCGCTTCGGTCTGCCGGGGCGCACCTGTCGGTCTTTTCCGGAGAGACCGGCACGCGTCAGACGTGACGGATCGCTTTCGGCGATATTCCGCAAGAGCGATCTTCCCGCGAACAGCACCACCTCACCCCCTGACGCGCCACCCCGGCGAAGGCCGGGGTCCAGATGGGTGACGGTAGGCATTATCCAATGGCGTTTTCCCAACTGGGCCACGCCTCCGCCGGAGCGGTCCGTGAAAACCGCTGACGCCTTACCGCCGGGAATATAGCAGCTGCGCAGAACAGAAGTGCACTGCTCCTCGTGTCTGGGCGGCCTCCAGCGCGGGAGCACCAGGACACCGCACGCTTCCCGAACAAAGCAGAGACAAAAAAGGCCGGTGGATCGCTCCACCGGCCCGTCTTCATTGCAGCGACTGGGTTACGCCGCCTGCTTCGCCCGGCTGGCGCGCTTGCGCTCGTTCGGGTCGAGGAAGCGCTTGCGCAGGCGGATCGTCTTCGGCGTGACTTCGACCATCTCGTCGTCGTCGATATAGGCGATCGCCTGTTCCAGCGTCATCTTCTTCGGCGGGGTGAGGCGGATCGCATCGTCCTTGCCGCCGCTGGCGCGGAAGTTGGTCAGCTGCTTCGCCTTCATCGGATTGACCTCGAGGTCATCCGTCTTGGCGTTCTCGCCGATGATCATGCCCTCGTAGAGCGCCTCGCCATGGCCGACGAACAGCACGCCGCGATCCTCGAGCGGGCCGAGCGCATAGCCCTGCGCCTCGCCGGCCCCGTTGGAGATCAGCACGCCGTTCTTGCGGCCTTCGATCGTGCCCTTGTGCGGACCGTATTTCTCGAACAGCCGGTTCATGATGCCAGTGCCGCGCGTGTCCGACAGGAACTCGCCGTGATAGCCGATCATGCCGCGCGACGGCGCCGAGAAGGTGATGCGCGTCTTGCCGCCGGTCGACGGACGCATGTCGGTCAGCTCCGCCTTCCGCAGGTTCATCTTCTCGACGACGGTGCCTGAATGCTCCTCGTCGACGTCGATGATGACGGTCTCATACGGCTCGGTCTTCTTGCCGTTCTCGTCCTCGCCGAACAGCACGCGCGGGCGGCTGATGCCGAGCTCGAAGCCCTCGCGGCGCATCGTCTCGATCAGCACGCCAAGCTGAAGCTCGCCGCGGCCGGCGACTTCGAAGCTGTCGCGGTCGGCGGCTTCGGTCACCTTGATCGCGACGTTCGATTCGGCTTCGCGCAGCAGGCGATCGCGGATCATGCGGCTGGTCACCTTGGTGCCCTCGCGACCCGCCATCGGCGAATCGTTGACCGCGAAGCGCATCGACAGCGTCGGCGGATCGATCGGCTGCGCGTGCAGCGGCTCGGTAACGGTCGTGTCGGCGATCGTATTGGCGACGGTGGCGACGGCGAGGCCGGCGAGGCTGATGATGTCACCCGCCTTGGCTTCCTCGACCGGCACGCGGTCGAGGCCGCGGAACGACAGGATCTTCGACGCGCGGCCCGTCTCGATGATGTTGCCGTCGTTGTCGAGCGCGTGGATCGGCTGGTTGAGCTTCACCGTGCCCGAATTCACGCGCCCGGTGAGGATGCGGCCGAGGAAATTGTCGCGGTCGAGCAGCGTCACCAGGAAGGTGAACGGCACGTCCTCCACTTCCACCTTGGGGGCGGGGACGTGATTGACGATCGTCTCAAACATCGGGATCAGCGTACCTTCGCGCGCGTCCATGTCGGTCGAGGCATAGCCGTTGCGGCCCGAAGCGTAGAGCACCGGGAAGTCGAGCTGCTCGTCATTGGCGTCGAGCGACACGAACAGGTCGAACACCTCGTCGAGCACTTCCTGGATGCGCGCGTCGGGACGGTCGACCTTGTTGACGACGACGATCGGCTTGAGGCCGAGGGCCAGCGCCTTGCCGGTGACGAACTTGGTCTGCGGCATCGCGCCTTCCGACGAATCGACCAGCAGGACGACGCCGTCGACCATGCTGAGGATGCGCTCCACCTCGCCGCCGAAATCGGCGTGGCCGGGCGTGTCGACGATATTGATCCGCACCGTCTCGCCGCCGCCCGGAGGCGCCCAGTCGACCGAGGTCGGCTTGGCGAGAATGGTGATCCCACGCTCCTTTTCGAGGTCGTTCGAATCCATGGCGCGCTCTTCGACACGCTGGTTGTCGCGGAAGGTGCCGGACTGGCGGAAGAGCTGGTCGACCAGCGTCGTCTTGCCGTGATCGACGTGCGCGATGATCGCCACGTTGCGGAGGCTCATGGGAATTCCTGAATCAATGGAGCTTGGATTGCGCGCCCCCATAGCCGAAATGTTGCGCCGCGGGAAGGGGAGGCGTTCGGGGCCGCTCCCCGCCCGGCCATTGCACGGCACCGCCTGCGCGTATTACAGCTCCAACACACTTGCCGTCGCGCGCGAACGCGACCATTTTGCGCAAAGCTGGTTGGGAGACGAATGGCATGGCGACGAATCTGGATACGCCCGAACGCGACCTGGTGCTGACGCCGCCCGATCCGGTGCCGACCGTCGCCGCCGAGCGCGCCGCCGGGCTGGTACCGATCGACGACGCCAAGAAGACGCAGCTCGAACAGCGCGTCGACGCCTTCGTCGCCGATCTCGTCGCCGAGGACGTCAACAGCCCCGAATTTGGCAAGCGCGTCGATGCGATCACCGCGATGGGCGCCAAGGAGATCCGCGAGGCGGCCGGCCAGTCCAATCGCTTCCTCGACCGGCCGATCCGCGCGATGGACAAGGACAGCGGCGTCGGCGCCGATCTCGCCCAATTGCGCCGCGTCATCGAAGAGCTCGATCCCGGCCGCAAGGGCGCGCTGTCCGGCCCCAAGAAGATCTTCGGCATCATCCCCTTCGGGTCGAAGATGCGCGACTATTTCGAAAGCTACCAATCGTCGCAGACGCATATCAGCGCGATCCTCAAGAACCTCGCCGCCGGCAAGGACGAGCTGCTGATGGACAATGCCGCGATCGATACCGAGCGCGCCAATCTGTGGAGCGCGATGGGCCGGCTCGAACAGATGATCCACCTCAGCAAGGCGATGGACGCCAGGCTCGAGGACAAGGCGAACGAGCTCGACGCGACCGATCCCGCCAAGGCCAAGGCGATCCGCGAAACCGCGCTCTTCTACACCCGCCAGCGCACGCAGGACCTGCTCACCCAGATGGCGGTGACGGTGCAGGGCTATCTCGCGCTCGATCTGGTCAAGAAGAACAACGTCGAGCTGGTCAAGGGCGTCGACCGCGCCTCGACCACCACCGTGTCGGCGCTGCGCACCGCGGTGACGGTCGCGCAGGCGCTGACCAACCAGAAGCTGGTGCTGGAGAGCATCACCCAGCTCAACACCACCACCGCCAACATCATCGATTCGACCGGCAAGCTGCTGCGCTCGAACACCGCGGCGATCCACGAACAGGCCGCCGCATCGACCATCCCGCTGGAAACGCTGCAGCGCGCCTTCCAGAACATCTACGACACGATGGATGCGATCGACACGTTCAAGCTCAAGGCACTCGATTCGATGAAGACCACCGTCACCACGCTCGGCAACGAGGTCGAGAAGTCGAAAGGCTATATCGCCCGTGCCGAGGGCGCGAACCAGGCCGCGCTCAAGGGTCCGGGCGCGACCGATACCTTTCGGCTCGAGGCGGTGTAAGCGATGACCGAGGTCGACCAGCAGATCGAACGCGCCCGCGCGGTGATGGCGCGGATCAGCGAGGATTATCGCGGTCAGGCCGGCGCCGCCTATCGCGCGCACGGCAAGCGGATCAAGCGCCGCGCGACCAGCGTCGGGCGGCGGCTGGCGCTGATCTGCGCGGTCGATGCGCTGATCCTGATCGCCGCCGCGGTGATCGGCATGATCGTCCCGCTCGGCCTGTTCGGCGCGCTCGCCGTGCTGCTGCTGATGGCGGCGGTGACGATCGGCATCGCGCTCGCGCCCGTCGCCCGCGCCCCCAGCGAGAAGGTGCTGCGCGAGGCGGACATCAAGGCGCTGCCCGCCAAGACCGAACGCTGGCTGGAAGCACAGCGCCCCGCTCTGCCCGCCCCGGCGCGCGGGCTGGTCGACCAGATCGGCGTGCGGCTCGAGACGCTGTCGCCGCAGCTCGGCCGGCTCGACGGCAAGGAGGAGGCCGCCTATGAGGTGCGCCGGCTGATCGGCGAGCAGCTCCCCGCCTTCGTCAACGATTATGCCCGCGTCCCCGAACCGCTCCGCCGCGTCGAGCGCAACGGCCGCACGCCGGACGCCGAGCTGATCGCCGGCCTGCAACTGATCGAGCGCGAGATCGCCGACATGACCGCGCGGCTCGCGCAGAGTGACCTCGACAGCCTGTCGACCCGCGGCCGCTATCTGGAGATCAAATACCGCGACGAGGGGCATGGCGCGGGGTGATGGTGGGCGATGACGGGCTCGAACCGCCGACATTCTCGGTGTAAACGAGACGCTCTACCAACTGAGCTAATCGCCCCCTCTCGGGAGAACCCGCGTCATACCGTCATTTTCGGGACGGGCAAGCGGCGGATCGTCTCCCGCCCGATCAATCCGCCAGCGGCGCATCCGGCAGATAGCCGACCTTGCTGATCGCGGTGCCGTCGGGGTTCTTGCCGGCGCGGTAGAAGGCGCTGACCTTCTGGCGCTGGGCCCAGGTGAGTTCGTCCCAGTCGGCGCGATCGTTGCTGGGGTGGCGCTGGCCGACCGCCACCCGGTCGGTCGCCCCGGCCTTCGCCGGCGCCGGCCGCGGCCTGGGGCGGCCGATGCCCTTGTCCTTCAGCTCGTCGTCGAACTCTCCCTCGCCCACCGCCTGTTCGAACATGGTGAGGAATTCGGCGAAGCGATCGACCGGCAGGTGATTGGTCGCGGCGCCGTTGATCTCCAGCACCTCGCCGCCGACCTTGACGGTGAAGGCGACGACGTTGTTCTTGATCTGCCACCAGCGGCTGGCGACGCGCGTCTGATCGTCACCGCGGCTGGCGAATTGCTCGCGCGCGCGGCGGATGCCGTCGAGCACCGGCTTGCGGATCTTGCCGGGATCCTCGACCTGATTGTTGAAGGCATCCGCCAGACCGACATTGTCGATGAAGCCCGCCAAAGTCCCTTTGATGCCCATAACGCTCCCTCGTCAGGGAAGGGCGGCTACGCATCAAAACTTACCGATTGGTCAACATTTGCGGCGTGCGGCCGCCCCTCATCCCATCGCCTCGATCTTGCGCATCGCCAGCATATAGGCGCGCATCGCCTCGCTCGCGCGCGGCGAGAGCGTCATGAAGGCGCGGCGGCGATCGGTCGGATCGGGGTGGCGGATGAACAGGCCGAGTTCGGTCATCTTGGCGATCCAGCGCAAGGCGGTGGTCGGCGCGACGCCGGCGGCGATGCACAGGCTCGACACGCTGACCTGTGCGCCCTCCAATTCGGCGGCGAACAGGTCGAGCAGCATGTCCCAGGCCGGGTCCTCGAACAGCGCCTCGCCGCCGAACTGGCCGAAGAACTTGCTGCGCAGCTGGCGGCACTGGATCAGCCGGCGCACCTCCTGCGCGCGCACCGCGGCACCGACCGCCGGCTCGCTGCCGTAACTGGCGCGGCGATCGCCGAGGTCGGCGGGGGTGCCGCTCATCCGCATCACCTCGGCGGCGAAGCGCGAGATGCGCGCCATGCCGTCGGTTAGGCGGCGCAACCGCTCCTCGTCGGTCTCGCGGATATTGGGCTGGTACGGCTCGCGCTCGGTCTGCACCGCGTCGCGCAGCCGGTCGCGCAGCCGCGGCCGTGCCGGACGCATCGCCGCGACAAGGCTGGTGACGCGCTGCTGCGGATCGGGATCGCAGAGCAGGTCGGCGGCGGCGCCGAGCAGGTGCCGCGCGATGACGTCGATCTGCACGCCGTCGAAGGCGATCACCGCGGCGACGTCATGCTCGGCCAGATGCGCGGCGATCAGCGGCAGCGTCTCGTCGAGCACCGGCGCGGCGAGGCCGCTCGCCTCGACGACGATGACGTGCCGGCCGGCGAGCAGCGGCAGCGTCGCGGCCACCTGCGCCCAGCCGATCCGCCGCAACAGCCGGCCGCCCGCCTGCGCGACGGCCGTCTCGAACGGGACCGAAACCGGGGGTTCGGCGATCAGCAGCACCGGGCGCCCTCGATCGACATAGGATCGCGTTCGCTCTTCGGTCTCATCGATTGTGGTAAACGTCGCGGTCCCCATGTTCGTAGGATAAGCGGCACGGCAAACGGATCGCGTCTATTCACCTCCATTTCCGGCCCACTCATGGACCTGAAAACATTGGTTCCGACCTTATCATCTCCAGAATGGATATACCGCAGAGTCAGTCGAGTGATTTAACGATTTCCTCCACCATCTTTTTAGCGTCGGCGAGCAGCATCATGGTATTGTCTCTGTAGAAAACATCGTTGTCGACGCCGGCATAGCCGACCCCGCCCATCGACCGTTTGATGAACAGGACGGTCTTGGCCTTCTCGACGTCGAGCACCGGCATGCCGTAGATCGGCGAGCTGCGGTCGGTTTTCGCGGCCGGGTTGGTGACGTCGTTGGCGCCGATGACGAAGGCGACGTCGGTTTGCGCGAATTCGGAGTTGATGTCCTCCAGCTCGAACACCTCGTCATAGGGAACGTTCGCCTCGGCGAGCAGCACGTTCATATGCCCCGGCATCCGCCCGGCGACCGGGTGGATGGCATATTTGACGCGGACGCCGTGCGCCTTGAGCTTGTCGGCCATCTCGCGCAGCACGTGCTGCGCCTGCGCCACCGCCATGCCATAGCCGGGCACGATGATGACCTGTTCGGCCTGGCTCATCAGGAAGGCGGCATCCTCGGCGCTGCCGCGCTTCCACGGCCGGTCGACCTTGGCGCCGTCACCGCCGCCGCCGCTCTCCGCGCCGAACCCGCCCGCGATGACGCTGACGAAGCTGCGGTTCATCGCCCGGCACATGATATAGCTGAGGATCGCGCCCGACGATCCGACCAGCGCGCCGGTGATGATCATCGCGCTATTGTGCAGCGTGAAGCCCATCGCCGCCGCCGCCCAGCCCGAATAGCTGTTGAGCATGCTGACCACCACCGGCATGTCGGCCCCGCCGATCGGCACGATCAGCAGGAAGCCGATCGCGAAGGACAGGATGGTAATCGTCCAGAAGATCCACGCGCTCTGATCCTGGGTGAAGGCGACGATCAGCACCAGGATCGCGGCGAGCACGCCGAGGTTAATGAGGTGGCGACCGGGCAGCAGGATCGGTTTGCCGCCCATGTTGCCGTTGAGCTTGAGGAAGGCGATGACGCTGCCCGAGAAGGTGATCGCGCCGATCGCGACGCCGAGGCCCATTTCGATCCGGCTGACGGTGTGGATCACCGCGAACGGCTGGCCGATCATCGGGATCACCCGATCCGCGATGCCGAAGGCGAGCGGGTTGAGGAAGGCGGCGGCGGCGACGAGGACGGCGGCAAGCCCGACGAGGCTGTGGAACGCCGCGACGAGCTGCGGCATCGCCGTCATCGCGATGCGGCGCGCGGTGACGATGCCGATGGCGGCGCCGATACCGATCGCGGCGAGCAATTCGGCGATCGTCGCGCTGTTCAGGCCTCCGCCGTCTGCCGCTGGCACGTGCGTCACCAGCGTCGTCACCACCGCGATCGTCATGCCGATCATGCCGAAGCGGTTGCCGCGCTGGCTCGACACCGGCGACGACAGGCCGCGCAGCGCGAGGATGAAGCACATTCCCGCGATCAGATAGGCGAGTGCCGCCCAAGGATTGCCCGCTACCTGCTCCATGTACCCCCCAACCGTCATCCCGGCGAAGGCCGGGATCCACCACGCCGCGAGCGCTGGTGGATGAATGGACCCCGACCTTGGCCGGGGCGACGAAATCAGTGTTTCGAGGCCGCCGCCGGCCGATCCTTCTTCTTGTACATCGCGAGCATCCGCTGCGTCACCGCGAAGCCGCCGAAGATGTTGACGCTGGCGAGCACCACGGCGAGCAGCCCCAGCCATTTCGACCCGGCGCTTCCCGCCGCCGCCCCGGCGATCAGCGCCCCGACGATGATCACGCTGGAGATGGCGTTGGTCACCGCCATCAGCGGCGTATGCAGCGCCGGCGTCACCGACCAGACGACATAATAGCCGACGAAGCAGGCCATCACGAAGATCGACAGGATCGCAACGAAATCCATCTATTCCTCCCCGGAACGGGGAGGGGGACCGCTCGCCGCAGGCGAGTGGTGGAGGGGCGTCGCCGCATACGCGCGGATCGCGGTGGGAACCGCATCCATGTCCCGCAATATGGCGACGGCACCGATCCGCAGCACCCTGTACCCGTTCTCTTCCATGAAGCTGTCGCGAACGGCGTCGCGACCCGGCCGATCGCCGCGGCCGTGCGCTTCACCATCGACCTCGATGACCAATTTCCGCTCCGCACAGAAGAAGTCGGCAGCGTAAGGGCCGATCGGATGCTGCCGACGAAACCGGAGCTGGCGTTGCTGCCGCCGAAGCTGTTGCCACAGCAGCACTTCGGGCAGGCTCATTTCCCGCCGCAGGCGACGGGCTCGCGCCACCTCAAACCGCGGTGTCTGCGGCACGCCCCCTCCACCACCCGGCTGCGCCGGGCGGTCCCCCTCCCCGTGCCGGGGAGGAATGGTCACGACAGCAACCGCGGATGCACTACCCGCCCGCCCTGCGTCAGCCGGATCGCGTCGCCGATCTCCGCGTCGAGCACCGGGCGGCCGGCGTCCTTGTCCCAGAAGGTCGACAGGAAATTGTAGAGGTTGCGCGCGAACAGCGCCGAAGCGTCGGCGGCGAGGCGCGAGGGGACGTTGCGGTGGCCGACGAGGCGGACGCCGTGCCGGTCGACCACCTGCCCCGCCACCGCGCCCTCGACGTTGCCGCCCTGTTCGACCGCCAGGTCGACGATCACGCTGCCGGCGCGCATCGTCGCGATCTGCGCGTCGCTGATCAGCCGCGGCGCCGGTCGGCCGGGGATTAGCGCGGTGGTGATGACGATGTCCTGCTTGGCGATATGCGCGGAGACCAGTTCGGCCTGCGCCGCCTTATAGGCGTCGCTCATCTCGCCGGCATAGCCGCCGCTGCCCTCGCCCGCGATCCCCTCGACCGCGTCGACGAAGATCGGCTTGGCGCCGAGCGACTGGATCTGCTCGCGCGTCGCGGCGCGCACGTCGGTGGCGGAGACCTGCGCACCGAGTCGCCGCGCGGTGGCGATCGCCTGCAGGCCGGCGACGCCGACGCCCATCACGAACACCCGCGCCGCCGAAATCGTCCCCGCCGCGGTCATCATCATCGGCAGCGCGCGGTCATATTCGGCCGCGGCATCGAGCACCGCCTTGTAGCCGGAAACGTTGGACTGCGACGACAGGATGTCCATCGCCTGCGCGCGGGTGATGCGCGGCATCAGCTCCATCGCCAGCGCCTCGACGCCGGCCGCGGCATAGGCATCGACGCGGTCGCGGTGGCCGAACGGATCGAGCGCGGCGACGATCCACGCCCCCGGCGCCGCGCCCTGCAGGGCGGCCGGCTCCGGTCCCTGCACGCCCAGCACGATCTGCGCATCCGCGACCACCGCGGACCGCTCGGCGACGCGCGCCCCCGCGGCGGCATAGGCCGCGTCGGGACAGGCCGCGGCATCCCCCGCGCCGCGCTCGACCGCCACCTGCGCGCCGAGCGCGATGAATTTCCTGACGGTTTCAGGGGTCGCCGCGACCCGCCGTTCGCCGTCTGCTGCTTCCTTGAGGACGGCGATCTTCATGGCGGCGGCTATGCGATCAGCCAGATCACCAGCGCGACGATCACCGCACAGGCGATCGCACCCCAGAACAGCATCTTGGTGACGCTGATATAGGTCGATTCATGCGCCTTGAGGTCGCCATTGCCGGCCATCATCCATCCCTCATCCGTCATGGCCTGTCCGCCATTGTCGACGATACCTGCCCGCAAAGCCGCGCGGCCGTCAAGACGATGCCCTCAATTCGGGTTTAAGTCGGCCTTTACCCGTGACTTGTATCAGATGCCCCGAACCGGGACGGGAAAGAATCATGACGCGCAATGGACAGCGCCTGCTTTTGCTGATCGACGACGAGCCGGCGCAACGCCGCCTCGTCTCGGCGCTCGCGGCGCGCGCCGGCTGGCGATCGATCTTCGCCGACGATGGCGAGATGGCGCTCGCACAGCTCGGCACGCAGGACGGGATGCAGCTCGATGCGATCCTGCTCGATCACTGGGCGCCAGACGCCGATGCCGCGCCGCTGATCGCCGAGCTGCGCGAGCGGCGTCCGGCGCTGCCGCTGCTGATGCTCACCGCCAACGGATCGGTCGCGCATGCGGTCGCCGCGATGCGTGCCGGGGCGACCGACTTCCTGGTCAAGCCGCTCGCGCCCGAACGGCTGCTCGCTGCGCTCGAATCGGCGGTCGCCGGCACCGCCGCGGGCGAATTGCGGCCGCTGACCGAAAAGATCCCGGCGCTGCTCGCCTTCGACGAGATCGTCGGCTCCTCGCCCGACTTCCGCGCCGCGCTGGCGATCGCCGCCAAGGCGGCGCGCGCCCGCGTGCCGGTGCTGGTCGAGGGCGAGAGCGGCGTCGGCAAGGAGGTGGTCGCCGACGCGATCCACGCCGCCAGCCCGCGCGCCAAGAAACCGATCGTCACCGTCAATTGCGGCGCGATCCCCGCCAATCTGGTCGAATCGGAATTGTTCGGCCATGAGCGCGGCGCCTTCACCGGCGCGTTCGAACGCAAGATCGGCAAGTTCGCCGATGCCGACGGCGGCACCATCCTGCTCGACGAGATCGGCGAGATGCCGCTGGAAACCCAGGTCAAGCTGTTGCGCGTGCTGCAATCGGGCGAGATCCAGCCGATCGGCGCGCGGCATGCGCGCGAGGTCGACGTCCGCGTCATCGCCGCGACCAACAAGAAACTGCTCGAGGAGGTCGAGGCGGGGCGGTTCCGCGAGGATCTCTATTACCGGCTCAACGTCGTCCAGGTGACGATCCCGCCGCTGCGCGAACGGCTTGCCGACGTGCCGGCGCTCGCCCGCCATCTGCTCGCGCGGATCGCGCAGCAACCGGGGCTGCGGCCGCTCGGCATCACCGACGATGCGCTCGCACTGCTCGTCCAGTACGACTGGCCGGGCAACGTCCGCCAGCTGCAGAACGCGCTGTTCCGCGCCGCGGTGCTGTGCGAGGGCGCGGCGCTGACCCGCTCCGACTTTCCGCAGATCGCCGCGCTCGGGAACCGGCGCGGCGCCGCGACCGGATCGGCCAATGGCTCGGCGGGCGGCATCACCCTGTTCCGGCCCGACGGCAATCTGCGCCCGCTCGAGGATATCGAGGCCGATGTCATCCGCCTCGCCATCGGCCATTATCGCGGCCGGATGACCGAGGTGGCGCGCCGGCTCGGCATCGGCCGCTCGACGCTCTACCGCAAGCTCGGCGAACTCGGCATCGACAACGCCGCCTGACTTTCCGCAGCGCGCCCGCCCCTCTATGAAGAGAATCATGCCGGCGCGTCACATCCTCGTCACCGGTGCCGCCTCCGGCATCGGCCTCGCCACCGCGACGCAGCTCGCTACCGGGGACACGCGGCTGGTGCTGGTCGATCGCGATGCCGCGGCCCTGGCGCGTGTCGCGCTGCCCGGCGCGGTCGAGACGCTGGCCGGCGACGTCGCCGACGAGCGCTTCTGGGAGGAGGCCGCATCGCGGCTCGCCGGGATCGATGCGGCAGTGGTGAATGCCGGCGTCGCCGGGGCGGGTGCGATCACCGATCTCGCCTTCGCCGAATGGCGGCGCATCCTCGGCGTCAATCTCGACGGCGCTTTCCTGACGCTGCGCGCGGCGATGCGCGCGATGACCGGCGGCGGTGCGATCGTCGCGACCGCCTCGGCGGCGGGGATCAAGCCCGAAGCCGGCGTCGCCGCCTATGGCGCGTCGAAGGCGGGGCTCATCCACCTCGTCAAGGTCGCCGCCAAGGAAGGCGCGGCGCGCGGCATCCGCGTCAACGCGATCGCGCCCGCAGGTGTCGAGACGCCGGTGTGGGATGCGGTGCCGATGTTCGCCGACCGTGCCGCGGCGATCGGCCGCGACGCGGCGTTCGCCGAACTGGCTGCGCTCGCGACCCCGCTCGGCCGCTATGCCAAGCCCGCGGAGATCGCCGCGCAGATCGCCTTCCTGCTGTCGGATGCGGCGGCGCTGATCACCGGTGCCTGCCTGGTCAGCGACGGCGGCTATACGCTGTAATCACCACAAGACGCCCTTGACCGGCTTCAGCGGCTCGGGCGCCGGATCGCCGATCGACTGGAGCAGGTCGATCTCGATCGTCCGGCACATCGCGGTCAGCGGCACGTCGTGGACGGTGTTGGCGAAGGGATCGACCAGATCGTCGCCGATCTGCAGCACCGCGAGGAACATCAGCCCGGCGAGCGTCGAGCCGAGCGGCGTCGCATAGCCCAGGGTCTCGACCAGCCCGATCGGCAGCAGGATGCAGAAGATGTGGGTGAACAGCGTCGGGAAGAAGCGATATTGATTGGGCAGCGGCGTGTTCTTGATCCGCTCCATGCCGCCCTGCGCGTTGGCGATATCGACCATCGTCGCTTCCATCCGCGTCTGCTGGATGGTGTCGATCCAGCCGCGGCGGCGGGCATCGTCGACGCGGCGGCCGGTGCCGTCGAGCAGGCCGTTGGCGATGTTGGTGCGGGTCAGCGCCGGTTCGGCCTCGCCGCGCGACAGGAACTTGAGCACCTGCTCGTCGACCGGCTGGCGTCGCAACTGACAGCGCAGCGCGTTCACATAAGCGATCTGGCGGATGACGATCGTCCGGCGCAGGTCGTGCGCCTCGTCCGCCGGCAGGAAGTTGCGCGCCTCACGGCTGAGGCTGCGCGAGGCGTTGATCATCGCGCCCCACAGGACGCGCCCTTCCCACCAGCGCTGATAGGCCGAATTGTCGCGGAAGCCGATCAGCAGCGCGAGCACGGTGCCGAACAGCGTCAGCGGCAGCGACGGCGCCTTGAACTCGAGCGCATAGTAACTGACGGTGACGATGACGTCCCAGATGAACAGGATCACCAGAGGTTTCCAGACCTCGGCGACAACGCGGGTGAAGCGGGGCGTGGTTGCAACGATCATAGTGCGTCCAGATGGGATCGAAGCGGCCCGAACGCATCAACATTCGCTTCGCTGCAACGCAAAATCACAATTCAGCCACCGACCAGCGCCTGGTCGCGCAGCCCGCGCCAGACGCGCAGCGCCTGCACGCTCGCCTTGACGTCGTGGACGCGGAGGATCTGCACGCCCGCCTCCGCCCCCTTGAGCGCCAGCGTCAGGCTGCCGCCGAGCCGCTCCGCCACCGGCGCCTCATGATCGAGCGCGCCGATCATCCGCTTGCGGCTCGCGCCGAGCATGATCGCGCAGCCGAGCCCGTGAAAGATGGCGAGGCCGTTGATCAGCGCCAGATTCTCGGCGAGCGTCTTGCCGAAGCCGATGCCGGGATCGACGACGATCCGCGCGCGATCGACCCCCGCCGCAACCACCGCCGCGATCCGCGCCTCCAGCCAGTCGAACACCTCGGTCAGCACGTCGCGATAGCCGGTGCGGGCGTGCCCGCCCTGTTTGGGATCGGGCGAGTGCATCAGCACCACCGGGCAGGCCGCCGCCGCGACCACGCCGAGCGCCTCGTCATCCCACAGCAAGGCCGATACGTCGTTGACGATATGCGCCCCCGCGGCGAGGGCGGCGCGCATCACCGCCGCCTTGCGCGTGTCGATCGAGACCGGCGTACCGCTGCGCGCGAGCCGTTCGACCACCGGCAGGATGCGCGCGATCTCATCGCCTTCCCACACCGCCGCCGCGCCGGGACGGGTCGATTCGCCGCCGAGGTCGATCAGCGCCGCCCCCGCCGCCGCCATATCGACCCCCGCCGCCGCCGCCGCGGCGGGATCGTCGCCATAGCCGCCGCCGTCGGAGAAACTGTCGGGCGTGACGTTGAGGATGCCGGCGACGAGCGGCTGGTCGAGCCGCAGCGTCCGCTCGCCGAGGTGCAGCGGCGGGCGGGGCGCGGTGATCGCGGCATGGAGGCGGACGGCATGCTCGCCGAGCGTGGCGACCGCCGTAACGGGGATCGTCCGGCGTTTACCGGCTTCGATCACCTCATAGCCGGCGAACCATTGCAGCCCGCCCGCCAGCCGGGCCACCGCGCCGTCGGCCTGCGTGACCGCGCTGTCGACGAACTGGACGGGGCGGAGATGGAAGCGCATCGCCGATCCATCCGATGCGGACGCCATCGACGCAAGCGCCAATCCTCCCCGGCACGGGGAGGGGGACCGCCGCGAAGCGGTGGTGGAGGGGGGCTTCCACGAACGACACCGCCTGGGGAAGCCCCCCTCCACCAGCCTGCGGCTGGTCCCCCTCCCCGTGCCGGGGAGGTTTTTATGGTTGCGTCGCCAGCAGGTAGGTCTGCCGCAGCGTATCGATCGGCTGGAGCTTGCCGGCGCCGTCGTGGTGCCAGAAGGTCCAGCCGTTGCACGCCGGCGCACCCTGCAAGGTCGCGCCGAGCTTGTGGATCGACCCCGCCGCGCCGCAATCGGAGACGAGGCTGCCGTCGGCGCGCACCGTCACGCGGAAGCGGCGCTTGGCGTCGGTCAGCGTCGCGCCGGGGTGGAGATAGCCGTTCTCGACCAATATGCCGAACGCCACCTTGGGCTGCTGGCGCGGGCTCTGCATCGTCGCCAGCGCCGATTCGTCGAGCGGCAGCGCCGCCGCGATCCGCTCTTCCGCGGCGGCGATGTAATCGCCTTCGCGCTCGATGCCGATCCAGCGCCGGCCGAGCCGCTTCGCCACCGCGCCGGTGGTGCCGGTGCCGAAGAAGGGATCGACCACCACGTCACCCGGCTTGGTGCAGGCGAGCAGGATGCGGTACAGCAACGCCTCGGGCTTCTGCGTCGGATGGACCTTGACGCCGTCCTTCTTGAGCCGCTCGCCGCCGCCGCAGATCGGGAATTCCCAGTCGGAACGCATCTGCAACTCGTCGTTGAGCGTCTTCATCGACCGGTAGTTGAAGGTATATTTGGCGCCCTCGCCCTTCGCCGCCCAGATCAGCGTCTCATGCGCATTGGTGAAGCGCGTGCCGCGGAAGTTGGGCATCGGATTAGCCTTGCGCCAGACGATGTCGTTGAGGATCCAGTAGCCGAGGTCCTGCACCGCCGCGCCGACGCGGAAGATGTTGTGATAGCTGCCGATCACCCAGATGGTGCCGTCGTCCTTGAGAATCCGTCGCGCCTCGGCCAGCCAGGCGCGGGTAAAGGCGTCATAGGCGGCGAAGGTGTCGAACTTGTCCCAATCGTCGGTGACCGCATCGACATGGCTGCCGTCGGGGCGGAACAGCTCGCCGCCGAGTTGCAGGTTATAGGGCGGATCGGCGAACACCATGTCGACCGACTTGTCGGGCAGCGCACGCATCGCCGCGATGCAATCGCCACGGACGATCGTGTCGAGCGGCAACGCCGGTGCCGCCATCGGCGCCGCGACGCGCGTCGCCACCTGCACCTGCCTGAGCTTGTCGATAACCGCCATGAGGTCCCCCTTGCCGGCCCATTCGCGCGAAACCGGGGACTCGCGTCAAGCGATCATTGGTTAATCCATCGCCGGCACGCGGCTCTGCCGCGGCGGGCGGAAGCGGCCTCAACCCAGATATGGGGAATCGGCGGCGCGCCCTGCCCCCAAGGCTAGCGTGTGTGACTCAAAAGACTCATCGGCCAAATTGGTGACCGGCGCAGCGCCGATTTCGGCGCCGGCGGGGGTCTCGACGCGCCCGGCGGTGATTCGGGCGACGGCGGCGGCGACCGGCGCGAAGCTGCGGCGGTGGAGCGGCGTCGGGCCATGCTCGCGCAACGCGGCGAGATGGTGCTTGCAGCCATAGCCCTTGTTCGAATGCCAGTGATATTCGGGATGGACCAAAGCATGGTCGCGCATGATGCCGTCGCGGACGTGCTTGGCGACGATCGACGCCGCCGCGATCGACAGGCTGTGCGCGTCGCCCGAGACGATCGCGGTGGCCTGGTACGACCAGCGCGGCAGACGGTTGCCGTCGACCAGCACATGGCCGGGATCGCAGCCGAGCCGCGCGACCAGCGCATCGACCGCGAGTGTCATCGCCTTCATCGTCGCCCAATAGATGTTGAGCGTGTCGATCTCGGCCGGCTCGACGATGCCGACGCCATGGACGCCGCGGGTCGTGATCAGCCCGTACAGGCGCTCGCGCTCGGCCGCGGCGAGCTTCTTCGAATCGTCGATGCCGCGCGGCGTACCCCTGGCGGGCAGCACCACCGCCGCGGCGACCACCGGCCCGGCGAGCGGCCCGCGCCCCGCCTCGTCGACCCCGGCGACCGGCGGCAGGCACGCCTTCTCGTGCTTCCAGCCCGGCACGTCAGCTCTCCATCGCATCGAACGGCACCACGCCGAGCGTATGGCCGATCGGCCCATGGCCGCCGCCGAGCGCGGGCGCGTTGACGATCGCGATGCGGACGAAGCGCACCGCGCGGCGGAACGCCGCCTCGATCCCCATGCCGCCCGCCAGCCCGGCGGCGAGCGCGCTCGCCAGCGTGCAGCCGGTGCCGTGCGTGTCGACGGTGTTGAAGCGCCGTCCGACCGCGCGCGCGATCTCCCCCTGCGGCGACAGCAGCCGGTCGACGATCTCCTCGCCGTCGCCATGCCCGCCCTTGGCGACGACGTGACAGCCATGCGCGAGCACCGCCGCCTCGCCGCCCAGCACCGCCATTTCGGGGACGTTGGGCGTCACCACCGAGGCGACGTGCATCAGCCGCCCGAACGCACCCATCGTCGCGGCATCGGCGAGCACCGCGCCGCTGGTCGATATCATCACCGGATCGAAGACGATCGGCACGTCGAGCTGTTCGAGCAGGTCGGCGACGGCATGCGCGACGCTCGCCGAGCCGATCATGCCGATCTTGACCGCATCGACGCCGATATCCTCGATCACCGAGCGCATCTGCGCGCCGACGACATCGGCGGGGATCGGGTGGATCGCCTGCACGCCGAGCGTATTCTGCGCGGTCACCGCGGTGATCGCGGTCATCGCATGGCCGCCGAGCATCGTCACGGTCTTGATATCCGCCTGGATTCCCGCGCCGCCACCCGAATCGGAGCCGGCGACGATCAGCACGCGCGGGATCATCCTGCGCGGCCGGCGTGGCGGTGGTGGCGGGGCTGGCGGATCGTCGATGCCATGCCGCGCCCTTGCCACAGCTTCACCCGTCGAAACAGGGGAAGGTTGCGGCGCCCTCCTCGCCGACGCTCCGCCAACCCACCGGAACGTCCGATGCCTCGGACGCGCAGCGTCGCCAGCGCTAGCTCTGAAAGCGGCGCTCCCCCGCCGCGGGATGCGCTTTCAGCACCTTGCCGGAGCGCGTCGGCCGGTCGAGCAGTTCGCCGCCGCATTCCGGGCAACGCTCGTCGAGTTCGTCCGCGCATTCCGCGCAGAAGGTCGTCTCGAGCGAGCAGATGAACGCGCCCGGCGCGTCGGCGGGCAGATCGGCGCCGCAGCGCGCGCAATCGGGGTGCATCGCCAGCATCAGGCGGCCGCCTGCCGCACGGCGTCGCAGATGCGATCGACCACGGTCTCGACCTGCCGCGCGTCGTCGCCCTCGGCCATGACGCGGATCACCGGCTCGGTGCCCGACGGGCGGATGACGAGGCGGCCGGTGCCGGCGAGTTCCGCCTCGGCGTCGGCGATCACCGCCTTCACCGCCTCGTCGTCGAGCGGCTTGCCGCCGGCGAAGCGGACGTTCTTGAGCAGTTGCGGCAGCGGCGCGAACCGGTGCAGCACCTCGCTCGCCGGCGCACCGGCGCGCTTGATCTCGGCGAGCACCTGCAACGCCGCGACGAGGCCGTCGCCGGTGGTGCCATAGTCGGACAGGATGATATGCCCCGACTGTTCGCCGCCGACGTTATAGCCCGAAGCGCGCATCTTCTCGAGCACGTAGCGGTCGCCCACCTTGGTGCGGACGAGGCCGAGCCCCTGCGCCTTGAGGTGGCGTTCGAGGCCGAGATTGGACATCACCGTCGCGACCAGCCCGCCCCCGGCGAGCCGCCCGGCGCGCGCCCAGCCCGCGGCGATCGTCGCCATCAGCTGGTCGCCGTCGACCACCGTGCCGGTCTCGTCGACGACGATCAGCCGGTCGGCGTCGCCATCGAGCGCGATGCCGATATCCGCCCCCGCCGCGACCACCGTCTCCGACAGCGTCTGCGGCGCGGTCGAGCCGACGCCGTCGTTGATGTTGGTGCCGTTGGGGGTGATGCCGATCGACACGACGTCGGCGCCCAGCTCCCACAGCGCCATCGGCGCGACCTTATAGGCGGCGCCATTGGCGCAATCGATGACGATGCGCAGGCCGTCGAGCCGCAGGTCGCGCGGGAAGGTCGATTTGGCGAAGTGGATATAGCGGCCCTGCGCATCGTCGATACGGCGCGCGCGCCCGATCTGCGCGGGCTGCGACAGCGGCACCTCGCCGTCCTTGGCGCTGTCGATCAATTGCTCGATCGTCGCCTCCGCCTCGTCGGACAATTTGTAGCCGTCGGGCCCGAACAATTTGATGCCGTTGTCGGCGAAGGGATTGTGGCTGGCGGAGATCATCACGCCGATGTCGGCGCGCATCGACTGGGTCAGCATCGCCACCGCAGGGGTCGGCAGCGGGCCGACCATGATGACGTCCATGCCGACGCTGGTGAAGCCGGCGACCAGCGCCGATTCCAGCATATAGCCCGACAGCCGCGTGTCCTTGCCGATCAGCACGCGATGCTTGTGATCGCCGCGCTGGAAGTAGGCGCCCGCCGCCATCCCGACCTTCATCGCCATGCTGGCGGTCATCGCGCCGCTGTTGGTGAGGCCGCGAATCCCGTCGGTACCGAAATATTTCCTTGCCATCGCGTGACATCCGCTCCGCTATGCCGTCTGACCAGCTTCCCGATGCGCCAAGGAACCCGATGTCGCAAGCCACCCGTATCCTGCTGGCGCTGATCGCCGGCATCGCGCTCGGCATCCTTGCCGTGACGATCGACGGACCCGTCGCGCTCGCCATCGCCAGCGTCACCCGGCCGATCGGCGAGGCGTGGCTGCACGGGTTGCAGATGGTGATCGTACCGCTGATCGTCGGGCTGCTCGTCACCGGCATCGCCGCCACCGCCGAGGCGGCCAAGGCCGGGCGGATCGCCGGGCGCGCGGTGCTGTTGTTCGTGATCGTCTTGTGGGGGACGACGCTGATGGCGGCGGCGGTGATGCCGCTGCTGCTCGACCTGTGGCCGCTGCCCGCCGCCTGGTCGGCGGCGCTGCGCCAGGCGCTCACAGCGGCACCGGCGGTCGGCACGGTGCCGACGCTCACCGATTTCTTCGATACGATCGTGCCGACCAACGTCGTCGCGGCGGCGGCGGGCGATGCCTTCCTGCCGCTCACCGTCTTCACGCTCGCCTTCGCCTTTGCGATCACCCGGCTGGAGGATGCGGCGCGGCATCGCCTGACCGAGCTGTTCCGTGCGATCACCGACGCGATGCTGGTGATCATCGGCTGGGTGCTCAAGCTCGCGCCGATCGGCATCTTCGCGCTCGCCTTCGGCGTCGGCGCGCGGACCGGCGCGGCGGCGTTCGGCGCGCTGATCCATTATATCGCCATGGTCTCGACGATCGGGGTGATCGTGCTGCTCGCCGCCTATCTGGTCGCGCGCTTTGCCGGCGGCGTGCCGATCGGCCGCTTCGCCCGCGCGGTCGCACCGGCGCAGGCGGTGGCGATCAGCACGCAATCGTCGCTCGCCTCGCTGCCGGCGATGCTCAAGGGCGCGGACGAGGTCGGCGTCGCGCCGGCGACCGCGGGGATCGTGTTGCCGGTCGCGGTCGCCATCTTCCGCGCGACCAGCCCGGCGATGAACCTCGCGGTGGCGCTCTACGTCGCGCGCTGGCTCGGCGTGCCGATCGGCACGGGCCAGCTCGCCGCCGGGGTGGCGACCGCGGCGATCACGACGATGGGATCGGTGTCGTTGCCGGGCACGATCAGCTATTTCGCCAGCGTCGCCCCCGTCGCCTTCGCGATGGGGGTGCCGATCGAGGCGCTCGGCCTGCTCGTCGCGGTCGAGACGGTGCCCGACCTGTTCCGCACCGTCGGCAACGTCACGATGGACGTCGCCGTGACCAGCGTGGTGCAGCGGCGGGATTGAGGCCGGCGTTCCGCCCTGCCCTCACCCGTCGATGGCTGCGCCATCTCTCCCTCTCCCGGCGGGAGAGGAAGGGGCCCGCTGCCGCAGCAGTGGGAAGGGTGAAGACAGGCCTCTGATCAGCGGCGTGGCCGCTGCTCGTCCCGCGTATCCACGCCCGCCGCGGCGGGTTCGCCGATCGCCGCCTCGCCGGCGAGCGCATGCTCGGCATCCTCGCCGATCGTGTCGAGGTGCATCAGCCGCGTCACGAACGGCGCCAGCACCAGCACGACGAGCCCCACGCCCATCGAGAACCAGCCGATCCGTCCATAGACGACCAGCACCTGTGCGGGTCCGGCGCCCTCGCCGCCGGTCGCCTGCGCGATCAGCCCGGCGATGAAATTGCCCGCCGCGGTGGCGAGGAACCAGGTGCCCATCATCAGTCCGGTCATGCTCGCCACCGAGAGGCGCGTCATCGACGACAGGCCGATCGGCGAGAAGCACAGCTCCCCCATCGAATGCAGCATGTAGAGCAGGATGACGAAGATCGCCGGGGTGAGGCCGCTCGCCGGCGCGCCGAGGATCAGCGCGAAGAAGCCGGCGCCGACGAGGACGAGGCCGATGCCGAACTTGAACGGCGCCGACGGCTCCAGCCCGCGCTTGCCGAGCGCCGTCCACAGCAGCCCGAACAGCGGCGCGAGCGTGATGATGAAGAAGGAGTTGACCGACTGGAACCACGAGGCCGGCATCTCCCAGCCGAACACCGTGCGGTCGACCGACTGGTCGGTATAGAGGTTGAGCGACGATCCCGCCTGTTCGAACAGCGCCCAGAACAGCGGCGACAGCGCGACGAGGAACAATGCGGCGAAGATGCGATGCCGCTCGACCCGCGGCAGCGCGCGAAACGCGGTGAGCAGGATATAGCCGACGGTCAGCGCCGAGCCGACGATCAGCACCAGCCCGACCGCGCCCTGGCTGCGCACCAGCCACCATGACAAAGCGACGCCGACCAGCGCGCCCGCATAGATCGTCCATTCGACCGACAGGCCGATCGGCGACTTGACGCTGAGCCCGCCGACGACCGGCGGCTCGCCGACATCGTACAATTCGCGGCGCAGCATGACGAAGACGATCAGCCCGAGCGCCATGCCGATCCCCGCCGCGCCGAAGCCCCAGCCCCAGCCCATCCGCTCGCCGAGATAGCCGATCAGCAGCGGGCCGATGAAGGCACCGGTGTTGATCCCCATGTAGAAGATCGAGAAGGCGCCGTCGCGGCGGCTGTCGTCACGCGGATAGAGCTTGCCGACCAGCACCGAGATATTGGCCTTGAGGAAGCCGGTGCCGACGATGATGAAGGCGAGCGCGAGGTAGAAGCCGTTGAGCGCGCTGCCCTGCACGCCGATGGGCGCCTCGAACGCGGCGATCATCAGATGGCCGATGGTGATCAGCACGCCCCCGGCCAGCACCGCCTTGCGCGGCCCGAGATAGCGGTCGGCGATATAGCCGCCGATGATCGGCGTGACGTAGATCAGCGCGGTATAGGCGCCGTAGACCGCGAAGGCGGGCTGTTCGCCGAACAGAAAGTGTTTGGTCAGGTAGAAGACCAGGATGGCGCGCATGCCGTAATAGGAAAAGCGTTCCCACATCTCGGCGAAGAACAGCATGAACAGCCCGAGCGGATGTCCGAGGAGGGTGCGCGCGTGGGCCGGTACGCCGCCCCCGCTCGCCGATGTGATGGCCATAAGGTCTGACAACTCCGACACAAACATGGAGCCTGCCCGATCGGGCGGCGGATCGCGTCAACCTAACGGCTGATCCCCTGCTGTAAACATCGCCGCCAGCGGCTATGGGCGGGCATCATGTTCAACGACACCGCCACGCCGCTCTCGCTGCTCACCACCCGCCGCTCCGGCAAGCCGCGCGATCTCGTCGCCCCCGGCCCCGATGCGGCGCAGCTCGATCAGATGCTCGCCATCGCCGCGCGCACCCCCGATCACGGCAAGCTGTCGCCGTGGCGGTTCGTGGTGATCGACGATCGCGATGCCTTGTCGCAGCTGCTGGCCGACGCCTATCGTGCCGAACGCCCGCAGGCGCCGCGCGGCGACACGGATGCGCTCGACCAGTTCGCGCGGCAGGCGCCGGAGCTGGTCGTGGTGCTGTCCGCGCCGGTGACGACCAGTCACATCCCACTGTGGGAGCAAGAATTGTCCACGGGTGCAGCGACGATGAACCTGCTGCATGCCGCGCATGCGATGGGCTTCGCCGCGGGCTGGCTGACCGGCTGGCCGACCTTTTCCGATCGGGTGCGCGACGCATTCGGCGCCGCGCCGGAACGGATCGCCGGCTTCGTCTTCATCGGCACGCCGGGACGGCCGCTCGACGAACGGCCCCGCCCGGATCTCGCACGCATCGTCTCGCACTGGCCCAAGGCGGGATGACGCCGCGTCGGTGCGCGATGGACCTTTGTCGGGAATAGTGTATTAAGTCAGCATGACAGCGCTCAGCAACGAGGACAGCCCGGTCTATATCCGGCTACGCGGCACCATCGCGGCAGGCATCCTGCGCGGCGACTATCGCGCCGGCGACCAGCTTCCCTCGGTGCGCGCCTTCGCCGCCGAACATGGCGCCAACCCGCTCACCGTCGCCAAGGCCTATCAGAGCTTCCAGGACGACGGCTATGTCGAGGTGCGCCGCGGCGTCGGCATGTTCGTGCTGCCCGGCGCGGCGGAAAATCTGCGCGCCGCCGAACGCGCCGCTTTCGTCGAGACGCAATGGCCGCGCATCCGCAGCTATATCGACCTGCTCGGCCTCGACGCCGCCGACCTGCTCGCCTGCGAACGGGCGTAGCCCCGCGGGCAGCAAGCCCGGCGCAGGTGTTTCGAGCCTCATACCCTCATCCGTCAGCCCCGGGCCCGTCGAAGGGCGGCTTGCCCGGGTGAGCCAACGTGTGGGAGGGGGCGGGCTTCGACAGGCTCAATCCGAACAGCGGGGAGCCCCCCGCCCCCGGTTCAGAACAACTCCAGCGCCGCCACCTCGTCCGGCGTCAGGTCGATCCCGAACATCAGCGACATCCGCATGCGATAGACGCGGGGGTCGGTGATCTCGGCGACGCTGCTGTTGTCGCCGGCGCGGCGGTGATAGCGGCGGTCGGTCAGCCCGGCGAGGCCGTGCGGCAGAACGATGCTGGCGATGGTCCGCTGGGTGAAGCGGCTCTCCGGCGCGGTCGCGGTCCAGTGGTTGGACAGCGCGAGATCGGCGTCGAACACCTCGGCCTCGTGGAAGCTATATTGCCGCTGCCAGCCCTCGCCGGTGCCGCGCCCGTCGGTCGAGCCGGGATCGCCGCGGCGGCTGAGCATCCAGCCATGCTCCGCGTCGCGCTCGAGTTTGAACGCGGCGCCGTCGGGGGCCTCCGCCTGCCAGCCGTCGGCCAGGGCCATCACCGGCGCGTAGCTGCCGCCGAAACCGGGGTCGGCGATCCAGTCGCGGCCGTCGATCGTCACCAGGCTGAACGTGTGCGTCAGCGGCGGCGCCTGCTCGGCGCCGAGCCAGACGCGGGCGAGCAGCGGGCGGACGGTGAAGCCGAGCGCGGTCAGCGCATCCATGAACAGCCGGTTCTGCTCGAAGCAATAACCGCCACGCTTGCCGGTGACGAGCTTGGCGAACACCGACGCGCCGTCGATCGCGATGCCGCGGCCGAGCCGCACGTCGAGATTCTCGAACGGGATCGACAGGCGATGCTCGCGCTGCAACCGGCCGAGCCCCTCGGCATCCGGGGTGACGCGCGCGGGCAGGCCGATGCGGGCGAGATAGGCGTCGAGATCGAACATGGGGTTTCCTTAAAATCCTCCCCGCTCGCGGGGAGGGGGACCAGCCGCAGGCTGGTGGAGGGGGGCTGCCGCACACGTAGCGCCTGCGGAAGCCCCCCTCCGTCAGCGCTTGCGCGCTGCCACCTCCCCGTATCGGGGAGGATTAGGTCAGGCGGCGAACGCCTCGGCCGGCACCGCGTACAGCACCTCGGCACTGGCGCAAGCCGCCGCCTCCAGCCCCAGCGCCTCGGGCACGATCTGGTCGAGGTAGAAGCGTGACGCCGCACGCTTGACGGTGGCGAAGCCGTCGTCGCCCGCGACCAGCCGGCCGGAGCGCTCCATCAGCCAGCCGCAGACCGCGACCGAGGTCATCGTCAGGAACGGATAGCTCGCGGCGAGCCTGTCGTCGGCATCCGCGGTGGCCAGCCGGCGCGCGATCCGCTCGACCGCGTCGATCAGCGCGACGAGCTGCGGATGAGCCGCCTCGCTGCGCATGTCGGCGACCAGCGCCGCGAAGGCGCCGCCATTGTCGAGCGCCAGCTTGCGCCCGACCAGATCGGCGGCCTGGATGCCGTTGGTGCCTTCGTAGATCGGCGTGATCCGCGCATCGCGGAAATATTGCGCCGCGCCGGTCTCCTCGACATAGCCCATGCCGCCGTGCACCTGGATGCCGAGGCTGGCGACCTCGTTACCGATGTCGGTGCCATGTGCCTTGGCGAGCGGCGTCACCACCTCCAGCCGGTTGCGCGCCGCCGCGTCGCCGAGCGCGGCGCGATCGACCTGCCCCGCGGCATAATAGACGAGCGCGCGCGCCGCCTGCGTCTGCGCCTTCATCCGCAGCAGCATGCGGCGCACGTCGGGATGATCGACGATGCGCACCGCCTCCTTGCTCGCCGCACCGGCCCGCGCCGACTGGACGCGTTCGAGCGCATAGCCGACCGCCTTCTGCGTCGCGCCCTCGGCGATCTGCACGCCCTGCAAGCCGACGTTGAGCCGGGCATTGTTCATCATCGTGAACATCGCGCGCATCCCGCCATGTTCCGCGCCGATCAGCTCGCCGATGCAATCGTCGTGATCGCCGAAGCTCAGCACGCAGGTCGGCGAAGCGTGCAGGCCCATCTTGTGCTCGATCGACACGACGCGGACGTCGTTGAAGTCGCCCGGCCGGCCCTCGGCATCGAGGCGGAATTTGGGGACGAGGAACAGGCTGATGCCGCGCGTCCCTGCCGGTGCATCGGGCGTGCGGGCGAGGACGAGGTGGACGATATTGTCCGCCATGTCGTGGTCGCCGAACGAAATGTAGATCTTGGTGCCCTTGATCGACCAGCGCCCGTCACCGAGCGGCTTGGCGGTGGCGCGCAAGGCGCCGACGTCGCTGCCCGCCTGCGGCTCGGTCAGGTTCATCGTGCCGGTCCATTCGCCGGTGGCGAGATGCGGCAGATACTGCGCCTGCTGCGCATCGCTGCCATGGTGGATCAGCGCCTCGATCGCGCCGACGGTCAGCGTCGGGCAGAGCGCGAAGCCCATGTTGGCGCTGCCCAGCGTATCGAGCACCGCGGTCTGGATCGCGAACGGCAGGCCCTGCCCGCCGAAATCCTCCGGCACGCCGATGGTGCCCCAGCCACCCTCGACGTAATCGTGATACGCCTTGATGAAGCTCGCCGGCATATGCACGCCGTCGGGCGACCATTTGGCACCCACCGTATCGCCCTCGCGATTGAGCGGCGCCCATTCGCCGGCGGCGAACTGGCCGACGCCTTCGAGCACCGCGTCGACCACGTCGGCGCTCGCGGCGGCGAAGCGATTGGTGGCGGCGAGTTCGTCGATGCGGACGACATGCTCCAGCACGAAACGCTGATCGGCCACGGCTGCGGTAAAGGACATCATTCTCTCCTGGTGAGGGAGACGATATAGCCCCGACGGATGGCCGATCCAAACCCGCGCATCTTACCCTACGGCATGGCCGCGCTCGCCGAGGCGGCGGCGCGAATCACCGCCGGCGAATGCGTCGCGGTGCCGACCGAGACGGTCTATGGCCTCGCCGCCGACGCCGGCAACGCCGATGCGGTGGCGGGCATCTATGCCGCCAAGGGCCGGCCGAGCTTCAACCCGCTGATCGTCCACGTTCCCGATCATGCCGCCGCCGAGCGGCTGGTGGTGTTCGACGCCGATGCGCGCGCGCTCGCCGCGCGGTTCTGGCCGGGGCCGCTGACGCTGGTGCTGCCGCTGCGCGACGGCGCGCCGATCGCCTCTTTGGTGACGGCAGGGCTGGCGACGCTGGCGATCCGGGTGCCGCGCCACCGCGCGATGCAGGCGCTGCTCGCCGCGACCGGCCGACCGCTCGCCGCGCCCTCCGCCAATGCGAGCAACCAGCTGAGCCCGACCCGCGCCGCGCATGTCGCGCAGAGCCTCGGCACCCGCGTGCCCTTGATCCTCGACGACGGGGCGACCGAGGCGGGGCTCGAATCGACGATCATCGCCGGGCGGACGATCCTGCGCCCCGGCCCGATCACCGCCGCCGACCTGCCGTTTCCCGCCCTCCCCTATATAAAGGAGTCTGCGATCACCGCGCCGGGGCAGCTCGCCACCCATTATGCGCCGCGCAAGCCCTTGCGGCTCGACGCGACCGAGGCGCGGCCGGGCGAGTGGCTGATCGGGTTCGGTGCGGTCGGCGGGGAGGATACGCTGTCCGCGACGGGCGACCTGCGCGAGGCGGCGGCGCGGCTGTTCGACGCGCTGCACCGCGCCGATGCGAGTGACCGCGCCGCGATCGCGGTGGCGCCGGTGCCCGCCGAAGGACTGGGCGTCGCAATCAACGACCGGCTCGCGCGCGCCGCGCATCGCTAGGCGGGCATCTACCCGCCTGTCATTTCCGCGCAGGCAAGACCTGAATAATACTGGCCAGTGCTCCTGCGGACGCAGGAGCCCAGGGGCGCAAGGCAAGTCAGTCGTTGCTCTGCTTGACCTGGGTTCCTGCTTGCGCAGGAACACTGCGACGCTAGGCAACGACACCCACCTCCGTAGTGTTCGCCGCCGAATACGCATCGCCTGCCTGCCAAAGCCTACCAGACGCCGAAAATCCCGGCGGCACGAGGGCCACCGGGATTCTGGCTTCGCCTGTCCTTGGGGAACAAGCTCGGTCGGCGCCTTTGCCCTTGGGGGGCGGCGCCAGCGCCGATCTGAGGATTACTGGAGCAGCTTGAGCACGCCCTGCTGGCTCTGGTTCGCCTGCGAGAGCATCGCGGTCGACGCCTGGCTGAGGATCTGCGCCTTGGCGAGCGCGGTCGTCTCGGCCGAGAAGTCGGCGTCCTCGATGCGGCTCTTCGCGTCGGTCAGGTTGGTGACGTTGGTGGTCAGGTTGTTGACCACCGACTGCAGACGGCTCTGGCCGGCACCGATCGAGGCGCGGGTCGTGTTGACGGCGCTCAGCGCGGTGTCGAGCGTGGCGAGGGCGTTCTGCGCGTTCGTCGCGTTGCTGACCGAGATACCACCGGTGATGCCGTCGGAACCGGCCGGCTGATACATCTGGTCGCCGGTGGCGAGCGTCTTCTCGGTGCCGATGTCAGCCGAAGTGACGGTCGCGCCGCCGAGCTTGCCGCCATAGGCCACGTCTTCCGCGGTGACGGTGCGCTTGGTGCCGACGAGCGGATCGCTCGCGCCGAGCGCGGTGGTCAGGCCGGCGGTCACCGAACCGGCGGTGACGGTGCCGCTGACCGGAACCAGGTTGAGCTTGTTGATCGTCAGCTTCATCTGGTCGCTCGAATTGGCGCCCGCCTGGATCGCGATGCTCTGGTCGGCCGAGGCGCTGAACAGCGACACGCCGTTGAACTTGGTCTGCGAGATCGTCACCAGCTGCTTCTGCAGCTCGGCGATTTCCGTGCCCATGTTGGTGCGGTCCGAGTCCTGATAGGTGCCCGACGCCGACTGGACGGCGAGTTCGCGCATCCGCTGCAGGATGTTGCTGGCTTCGCCGAGCGCGCCGTCGGCGGTCTGGGCGAGCGCGATACCGTCATTGGCGTTGCGCACCGCCTGGTTCATGCCGCGGACCTGCGCGTTCATCGAGGTCGAGATCGCGAGGCCGGCGGCATCGTCCTTCGCCGAGTTGATGCGCTTGCCGGTCGACAGACGCTCCATGGCGGTCGACAGCTGCATGTTGGCGGTGGTCGAAGCGTTCGCCGCACGCAGCGACGCGATGTTGGTGCCGATAACGGTCATGTGATGTCTCCAAAAGCTGCGGCGCTCCCCGCCGCCCCCAGAGCGGAGGGCCGAGCCGCCAAATGGGGAAACGGCCAAGCCCCCGGGCGATTTAGCGAAAAAATCCGGCGCCGCGATTTTGCCGGCCTCACGCACGCGTCTACGCGCGCGTAGACACGCGGGCGGCACGCGCGTGTCGCGCCCGGAAAAATTTTGCCGGCCTGAAACGGATTTTAATCCCGCATTTACTAGCCGGCCCGCATTGCAGCCTTGTCCTTGGGGGATAGCAATGCGTTCGATTTTTCCTTCCGCTGCGGTGTTGCAGCGTCACTATCCGCTCGTCTCGAGCCTGCGTGCGCAGGGCTTCGGGCTTGGCTCGTTCGAGACGGCGCAGCCGGGTCCGGGCGACCTGTTCCTGATCGCCGAGGGCGAGGCACCGCCGGCGCCGGCGCGCACCGTCATCATCGGCGGTGAGCAGCGCCAGGTGCTGCCGTCTCGCAACGGCAATCCGGCACGGATCGCCTTCGATGCCGAGGATGCCGCGGTTGGCCACGGCTTCGCCCGCGCGCTCGTCGCCGGGGCGGAGATGCCGACCGCCGCCGATCCCGAAAGCCTCGCGCTGCTGGCGCTCGCCGAGCGCGTCGCGCAGGCGGACATCACCGTGCTGATCAACGGCCCGACCGGCACCGGCAAGGAAGTGCTCGCCCGCGCGATCCACAACCAGTCGCCGCGCCGCGATGGCCCGTTCATCGCGATCAACTGCGCCGCTTTGCCCGAAACGATGCTCGAAGCCTTGCTGTTCGGCCATCAGAAGGGCGCGTTCACCGGCGCCTCGTCGGGCGGCGAAGGCTTCTTCCGCGCTGCCGACGGCGGCACCATCCTGCTCGACGAGATCGCCGAGATGCCGCTGCAATTGCAGGCCAAGCTGCTGCGCGTGCTGCAGGAGCGCGAGGTCGTGCCGATCGGCGCCTCGGTGCCGCAGAGCATCGACGTGCGCGTCGTCGCGTGCGCCAACCGCGATCTTCAGGCGGAGGTCGCCGCCGGCCGCTTCCGCGCCGATCTCTACTACCGCCTGTCGGTCTTCCCGCTGTCGACCAAGCCGCTCGCCGAGCGCCCGCAGGACATTCCGGCGCTCGCCGCGACGATGATCCTGCGCCATGCCGGATCGCGCGCGGTGGTGCCCTGGCCGACCGCCGCGGCGATCGAGACGTTGATGGGCCACGACTGGCCGGGTAACGTCCGCGAGCTCGAGAACGTGATCCAGCGCGCGCTGCTGTTCGCCGGCGGCGACACGATCGAGGCGAGCCATATCGTCTTCGACCGGCCGGTCAGCTTCACCTTCCACCGCGATCCTGCGCCGGTGACGCAGCTGTTCGCGGCCCCGGCGCCCGCGCCGGCCGAACCGGCGACCCTCGGCAACGTCGTGCAGATGAGCGAATTCCAGGCGATCCGCGAAACGCTCGCGGCGTGCGGCGGCAGCCGGGTCGAGACCGCGCGCCGGCTCGGCATCTCGGAGCGCACGCTGCGCTACCGCCTCGCCAAGGCGCGCGAACAGGGTGACGATCTCGCCCGGCCGCTCAGCATGGCGGCATCGGCATGACCGGCGTCGCCAATGTCGGCGGCGCGATGAGCGTCGACCGGGTGATGCAGCTGCGCGCGCAGATCCTCGAACGCAATCAGGCGCTGAGCCGCGCCAGCGCGACCGACGGCGCACCGGCGGCAGCCAAGCCGACCAGCTTCGCCGATACGCTTCAGGATGCGCTGAAGGACGTCAACGCCGGCCAGAACAAGGCTTCGGCGCTGTCGGAAAGCTACGAACGCGGTGAGACGGTCGATATCGCCAAGGTCATGCTGGCCCGCCAGCAAGCCTCGGTCGGGTTCGAGGCGACGCTGCAGGTCCGCAACAAATTGCTGTCCGCCTACAAGGACATCATGAGCATGCCGGTGTAATCGATGAGCACTGCCCTCGCCCCCGTTTCGACCTCGGCGCTGCCCGAGAAATTCGCCAACCCGCTGTTGCAGATCAAGGGCGTGCTGGCGCAGCCCGCGGTCCGCCGCAGCCTGCCGATGGCGATGCTCGTCGCGCTGATCGGCGCCGCCGCGCTCGCCTGGATGACCTTTTCGACGCCGACGCAGAAGACGCTGTTCACCGGCCTGACCGATGCCGACAAACAGGCGGTGACCAGCGCGCTGACGCAGGCGAACATCGCCAGCAAGATCGACGAGGGCACCGGCGCGCTGACCGTCAACGAGGATCAGTACAGCAAGGCGCGGATGCTGCTCGCCGGCCAGGGCCTGCCGAAACAGGCGCCGGGCGGCTATGCGATCCTCGACCAGCTGCCGATGGGCGTCAGCCGCGCGGTCGAGGGCGAGCGGCTGCGCCAGGCGCGCGAGACCGAACTCGCCCGCTCGATCGAGGATATCGACGCGGTCGCCGAGGCGCGGGTGCATCTCGCCATGCCCGAAGCCAGCGTGTTCGTGCGCGACAATGCCTCGCCCTCCGCCTCGGTGGTGGTCAAGCTGCAGGGCGGCCGTGCGCTCAGCCAGGCGCAGGTCCAGTCGATCGTCAATCTCGTCGCCTCGTCGGTGCCGGGGATGAAGCCCGAAAGCGTCACGATCGTCGACCAGATGGGCGCCTTGCTGTCCAAGCCGGGTGCCGGCGGCGCCGATGCCGACAGCGACGCGCGGCTCGAGATGCAGCGCAAGACCGAGGACAAGGTCCGCCAGCAGCTCGTCCAGTTGCTCACGCCGCTGGTCGGCGCCGGCAATTTCACCGCCGAGGTGCAGGCCGACATCAACCTCGATCAGACGCAGGCGACGCGCGAAACCTATGACAAGGCCGGCGCGCTGCGCGCCGAGACGGGCAATTGGGTCGGCAATCAGGCGAACGCGCCGGCGACGCCGGGCGGCATCCCCGGTGCGCTGTCCAACACGCCGCCGCCCGCCAGCCAGCTCCAGACGCCGCAGCCCGCGGTCGGGGCGAGCGGCAATCCCGCCGCCGCGCCGACGCCGACCGCCGGCGGCCCCGCCCCCAATCCCAACAAGCAGAGCGACAGCTTCCAGCGCGCCTATGACCTCGGCAAGGAAGTGTCGGTGACGCGGCAGGCGCCGGGCTCGGTCAAGCGGCTGTCGGTGGCGGTGCTGCTGCGCGATCCCGACAAGTCGCGGCGCACCGCGGCGGAGATCACGCAGATCACCGATCTGGTGAAGAGCGCGGTCGGCTTCGATCAGGCGCGTCAGGATCAGGTGACGGTGATCAGCCGCAAGTTCGCCGACACCTCGGCGGATACGAGTGGTCCCGCCTGGTATGACAATGCCTGGCTGCCGGTGCTCGCCCGCAACGCCACCGCGATTCTGATCGCGCTGCTCGTCCTGCTGCTCGGCGTGCGTCCGCTCGCCAAGGGTCTGATGAAGAAGCGCGAGGATGCCACCCCGGCGCTCGCCGGCCCCGGCGGCACGATCGCCGGCGGCGAGAGCGACGGCATCACGGTGCACGAGGCGGTCAGCCTCGACCGGCTCGAGGCGACGCAGACCGTCGACGACCGGATCGGTGCGGTGCGCGGCTTCACCCGTGACAATCCGGCACGCGCCGCGCTGGCGATCCGCGACATGATCAAGGCCGACGCCAAGTGACCGCCGCCCCTGCCCCCGCGCGCACCTATACCGGCGTCGAACGCGCCGCGGTGCTGATGATGCTGGTCGGCGAGGACGAGGCCGCGGCCATCCTCCAGAAGCTCGACCCCGAGGAGGTACGCCAGCTCGGCTCGGCGATGTTCGCGGTCGCCGACGTCTCCGAACAGGAGATGGAGGACGTGCTCGACGATTTCGTCGGCAAGGCGCGCGAGCGCACCGGCGTCACCTTCGAACCGCGCCCGCGCATCGAGGCGGTGATGAATCGCGCGCTCGGCGCCGAGAAGGCGGAGAGCGTGCTCGCCCGCATCACCCCGCCCGAAGCGGCGTGCGAACTCGAATTGCTCGACTGGCTCGACGCCAGCGAGATCGCGCAGATGATCGAGAAGGAGCATCCGCAGATCGCCGCGGTGATGATCGCCAACCTCGACCCCGCGGTCGGCGGCCAGGTGCTCGAACTGCTCCCCGATGCGGTACAGCCCGACATCCTCCACCGCATCGCCCGGCTGGGGCCGATCAACGCCGATGCGATCGACACGCTGAAGACGGTGCTCGCCAACCGGCGCGGCGGCAGCGGCGGCGGCTCGACGAGCGGCCTGTCGCTCGGCGGCACGCGCGAGGCGGCGAAGATCCTGCAGGGCGCGCGCAAGGCCACCGAACAGCGCGTGCTGCCCAAATTGTTCAAGATCGACAAGGATGTCGCCAAGGCGATCGAAGAGGCGATGTTCGTCTTCGACAATCTGCTCGACATGGACGACAAGAATCTCGGCACCCTCATCCGCAACGTCGACGGCGACATCCTGTCGCGCGCGCTCAAGGGCGTCGACGAGAATGCGCGCAACCGCTTCCTCGGCTGCATGTCGGCGCGGGCCGCCGACGGCATCCGCGACGAGATGGAGGCGCGCGGGCCGATGAAGCTCGCCGAGGTGCTGGAGGCGCAGAAGGCGATGATCGGTATCGCGCGCAACCTCGCCAAGGACGGCACGATCATGATGGGCGCGGGCGACGACGATTATGTCTGAGTTCGTCGCCGGCTTCGCCGCCCGTCACGACACCGCCGCGCATCTGTTGCAGGCAGCCTTCGCGCCGCAGGCGGGCTTCTCGCCGCGCGACATGTGGGCGACGCTGGAACGGACGATGGGCGCCGCGCCCGATCCCGAACCGCGCTCCGGCCCGCGCCACTTCAGCCCGGCCGATCCCGGCGGCGACAAGCCGACGCGCGGCTGGGACCCGCTCGACAGCGAGGCGGAGCCGACCGGCTTCATCGATCCGATCGAGACCGCGCATGCCGCCGGCTATGCCGAGGGCCTCGCCGCCGCCGCCGCCGCTGCGCGGGAAAGCGGCGACCGCGACCGTACGCTGCTCACCCAGCTGACCGCCGCGCTCGCCAACGGCCATCAGCTCGACCGCGACCGTATCGCCGGACAGCTGCGCCAGACGGTGCTGCTGCTCGTCAACAAGCTGGTCGGCGAATGCGGCGTCGCGCCGGCGGTGCTGACCGCGCGGATCGAGGCGGCGGCCGAACTGCTCGCCGAGGCGGGCGAATCGGCGCTGCTGCGGCTGCATCCCGACGACCTGCCGCTGGTCGACGGCGCGCTGCCCAAATCGATCTTCGCCGCGGGCGATGCGGCGCTGGCACGCGGCAGCTTCGTGCTCGAAAGCGCCTCGACCCTGATCGAGGACGGCCCGGCGCTGTGGCTCGGCCAGCTCGCCGAGGCGATCGACCGGATCCCCGTGCCGCCGCTGGAGGCGCGCGCGTGTTGAACCGCTTCACCAGCGACTATCTCGAAACGCTCGCCGTCACCGATTTCCGCCCGGCGCCCAAGGTGTCGGGCCGGCTCGCCTCCTATGACGGCCTGCTGATGGAAGCGGTCGGCCTGTCGCTGCCGGTCGGCACGATCTGCGAGATCGGCGAAACCGGCGCCAAGGTCGAGGCGGAGGTGATCGGCTTCCGCAACGGCCGCACCTTGCTGATGAACCTCGGCGGTCCCGCCGCGCTGCTGCCGCGTGCGCCGGTCCGCCCCGTCGGCCCGCCCGGCGAGGCGGAGGTCGGCGCGGCGCTGCTCGGCCGCGTCGTCGACGGCGCCGGCCGGCCGATCGACGGGCTCGGCCCGATCCGCGGCGCGGGCAGCTGGCCGCTCGCCGGCAAGCTGCAATCGCCGCTCGACCGCGGCCGCGTGCTCGAACCGATGGACGTCGGCGTCCGCGCGATCAACGGCCTGCTGACGATCGGCCAGGGCCAGCGCGTCGGCATCATGGCGGGATCGGGCGTCGGCAAGTCGGTGCTGCTCGGCATGATGGTGCGCGCCGCGCAGGCGGACGTGATCGTCATCGGCCTGATCGGCGAACGCAGCCGCGAGGTCGCCGACTTCCTCGAAACCAAGGTCGCCGGTGCCGCGCGCCAGCGGTCGGTGGTCGTCGCCGTACCCGCCAACCATTCGCCGGTGCTGCGCATCCGCGGCGCGCTGCGCGCCACCGCCATCGCCGAAGCCTTCCGCAACGAAGGCAAGAAGGTGCTGCTGATCATGGACAGCCTGACCCGCGTCGCCCACGCCGGCCGCGAGATCGGGCTGGCGCTCGGCGAACCGGCGAGCGCGCGCGGCTATCCGCCCTCCGCCATCGCGATGCTGCCCAATCTGATCGAGCGTGCCGGCACCGACGTGCGGACCGGCGGATCGATCACCGCCATCTACACGGTGCTCGCCGACGGCGACGACGGCAACGATCCCGTCGTCGATTCGGCGCGTTCGATCCTCGACGGCCATATCGTGCTCAACCGCCATCTCGCCGAGCGCGGCGTCTATCCGGCGATCGACATCGGCCCGTCGGTCAGCCGCGTGATGACCGACATCGCTCATGCCGATCACGTCCACGCCGCGCGCGTGCTGCGCCGCCACCTCGCCACCTATGAAGAGAATCGCGACCTGGTGCTGATGGGCGCCTATCGCCCCGGCGCCGATCCCGCGATCGATGCGGCGATCGCCGCGCATCCAGCGGTGATGGAATATATCCGCCAGGGCTCCGACGAGGTCGTCGGGCTCGGCGATGCGATCGCCGAACTGACCGGCGTCTTCGGTGCCTGACGCCAAGAAGCTCGCACGCATTTATCGCGTCCGCACGCTCCAGCTCGGGCTGAGCCGCGCGGACGAAATGCGCGCGCACGAGAAATTCGCGAGCGAGGCGCATCTCGCCCGCCGCATCCAGGCGCTCGCCGATGCGGTGTCGCCGACGCCGGCGTCGCATGACAGCGCCGCCGCGCTCGGCGCGCAGGCGCATTTCCGCGAGCGGCTGCATCAATCCTCCGCCGCGGCGCAGGCGCGCGTCCAGTCCGCCGAGATGTTCGTCAATCGCGCGGTCGAGGCGACGCGCTCCGCCAAGCGCGATCAGAGCGCGATCGAGAAGCTGATCGACCGCGCCCGCCGCGCCGCGGTGGCGAAGGAGATGCGCGCGCTGGAGGATACGCCGCCTGTGTCGCCGCTCAAGGCAAAACGGCACGATCCTTGCTAAGTGACGCGGGACACCCGTGTTGCTGACGAGATTGCCCCGATGATCACCCCCGCCTCCGCGCTGCTCACGATCGCCCCCGGCCAGCCGGGCAAGGGCGTATCCACCGCGGATGGCGACCTGTTCGCGCTGTCGATGCTCGCGGCGGGCGGCGATGCGGCGGATGCCACCGCGCCGATGCTGCCGCCCACGTCCGTGGGGGTGACGCCGATCCGGCAAGAGCTTGCCGCCCCCGGCATGGTGCTGCCGACCGCCCCCGTCGCAACCGTCGCGCCGCCGACGCCTGCCGTCGATCCGGCGCTGGCGTGGCTGGCCGCGGTCGATATGCCGGTGCCCGCACCGCTCGACGTCCCCACCGCACCGCCGACGACGCCGAATGGCGCGACCGCAGCGGCGCTGCCGGTCCGGCCCATGCCGGACGCTGCCGCCCCGACGATCGTGGTGGCCGCGCCGCCGGCACGTCGCCAGCCGGCGGCGCCTGCTGCCGCTGTCGCCGCGCCGGTACCGGCGCAGCCGAGCGCGCCGGACGCACCGACGCCGTCGCTCCAGCCCACCGGCGATGCCGCGCCGGCCGAACCGATCGCACCGACGGAGCCGCCTGCGACCGCTCACGTGGATCCCGATGCGGCTCCCGCGAAACCGGCCGCGCCTCCGCTCCAGACGACGGCGGCCCCGGCGACTCCGCTGCCGGGTGGACGACAGACCGCGCCCAGACTCGCTGCGGTCGCAGATCCGTCGACCACCATGGCCGGCCCGATGCCGGCGGAGGTCGATCTCTCCGCACCGCTGGACGAGGACGAGCCCGCCGAGACGGAGGATGCGGACACCCCCGCAGCCGACACCGCCGCGGTCCTGCCGGCCCCGCCGCAACCGGCGATGATCGCCGCGCCACCGCCTGCCGAAACGCCGGCCCCGCCCCCGCCGGCCCCGTCGACAGCGCCCGCAGTCGCGGCGCGCACCGCCGCACCGGCGACGCGATCGACGGCGGTGCAAGGCGCGCCTCTCGCCGCGCAACCGCAACCGACCTCCACGGTCGCCAGCGCCACGCCGCAGGGCGCGCTACCGGACGCGCAGGCCGACACCGTCGGGCGGCCCTTGGCCGCGCCCGAGCAACGCCCGACGCGCGCCACGCAGCCTGCCGCCGCACCGGCTGCGGACATGGCCGCACAGCCGCCGGTCGCCGCTTCCGTTCCGACGCAGTCCGCGTCGGTCCGGGCGACCGCGTCGACATCCTCCACCGAACAGCGCTCCGATCCTACGCGCCCGCCCACATCCTTTGCCGCAGCACGGCCAGCCATCGCGCGCACGGTCACGGGCGAAGACGCTCGCCTGGCCGTCCCGGTCGCGGCGCCGATGCCGACTGTGCCGGCCCCCGCCGCCGCGACCGCCGTCATGCCGCAAGCCACCCCCGCCGCCGCACCGACGCCAGCGCCGCTGGCGACGCCCGGCGCATTCGTGACGGACGCCGCGCCGGTCGCACCGACGTCAGCGGCAGCGATCGTGCCGATGCCGGCGCCCAGGACCGTATCAGCGCCCGCATCCGCGCCGCCGCCCGCCCCGGTCGCGCCAGCCTCCGCCCCGTTGATCGCCGCCGCCGCGCCGGTCGCGGTCGCCGGCGCACCGGTGATCGCCGCGCCCGCGACGCCCGCCCCCGTCGCGACGCCGCCCGCCGCGCCTGCGTCGACCGCTTCAGCCGTCGCGGCGACCGCCGTTTCCCCCCGTGCCTTCGTCCGCGAGGTCGACGGCCGGCGCCAGAACGTGACGCTCCGCCCGCAGGCCGCGCTGCCGCAGCCCGCCGCGGGCACCACCGCCCCGGCGGCGCAGGTGTTCGGCGCGGCGATCCAGGCGGCCGGACGCGAGGAGCGCCGCGCCGCCGATCCGGCAGAGCTGACCCCGGCGCTCACCGCCACCGGCACCGCTGCCGTCACCACCGCCGCACCGCTCATCACCGACGTGCAGCCGACCCTCGACATGCGCCAGACCGGCTGGCCGACCGCGATGATCGACCATATCGAGACACTGCGCGATGCCGCCAACGCGCAGGACACGCGTATCCGCCTCGTCCCCGATGCGCTCGGCGTCGTCGATATCGCGGTCAAGACGGTCGGCGATGCGATCCACGTCCGCTTCGCCGCCAGCGACGCGACGACACGCAGCCTGATCGAGGAGGCGCAGCCGCGCCTCGCCGCGATCGCCGGTGAGCGCGGCCTGCATATCGGCCAGTCGGTGGTCGAGGCGGCGCCGGTGACGCCGCCCGCCGCCACCTCGCCCCAGACCGGCGCGCAAAACCAGCCGCAGGGCCAGGGCAACGGCACGTCCGCGCAACAGAATAATCCATCGACCGCCCAGCAGGCGCAAACCAACCAGCAGCAACAGCAGCAGCGCCAGCCGCAGGCCACACGTCAGCCGGCCGCCCCGGCCCGCGCCCCCTCCCCCGATCGTGACGCCGCCGACGACGGCCGCGTCGCCTGACCCTGACCGAGGATCCGAAACGATGAGCGACAAACCCGCAGAGGCCCCCAAGAAGAAAGGGGGCAAGATGAAGATCGTGATCATGGCGGTCGCGCTGATCGCGCTGGTCGGCGGCGGCGTCGGCGCCGGCGTCTATGCGGCAAGCAGCGGGCTGATCGGCGGCCATGCCGCCGTGCCGGAGGACCACGGCCCCAAGCTCGTCCCGAAGTCCGAACAGAAGCGTCCCGCCGCGGGCGGCGAAGGCGGTGAGGGGCATGGCGGCGACGCGGCGGCGAGCGGCGGCAAGCACGTCCCCTCGGGCGGCGACGGCGACAAATATGCGTCCAATTACTACACGATGGACCCGCAGTTCACGTCCAACCTGCAGGATTCGGTGCACGTCATCCAGGTCGGCATCGCCATCTCGACCCCCTATGACGACACCGTCATCGAGAATCTGAAGACCAACGATATCGCGATCCGCTCGGCGGTGCTGCTCGCGCTCGGCGACACGCCCGAGGAGCAGGTCTTCACCTCTGCCGGCAAGCAGCAGATGCAGCAGCGGCTGGCCAAGGCGATCAACGCGGTTCTCGAACAAAAAGAGGGATTCGGCGGCGTCAGTAACGTCTACTTTACCAATTTCGTTGTTCAGTGAGCCCATGGTTAACGCCGGATCAACCACGGAACGACGCGCGCGCGAACGCCGCCCTGCCGCCCATGCGGCGGGGCTGGGCGAAGCCAAGCTCAATCCGTTCGGTGATCTTCACACGTTGCAGCACCTCTCCGCGCGCCTCGCGCGGGCGTTGCGCGGCGTGTTCGAGCCGTTGCTGCGGCGCGAGGTGCGCGCCTGGGCGGAGCCGCTCGTCGTCCAGCGCTTCGGCGACTATCGGGCCGAGCGCGCCGACGGACTGACCGCCTGGCTGCCGCTGATCATGGCGCCGCAGGGCGCGACCGGCCTGTGCGTGCTCGACGGCGTGTTCGTGCTCGAGATGCTCGACCTTTTCTTCGGCGGCACCGGCGCTGCGCCGGCGGTGATCCCGACCGAATTCTCGCCCGCCGCCGAGGCGATCGTCGGCAAGATCGGCGCGGCGATCGCCGGGCCGCTGCGCGCCGCCTGGGAACCGCTCGCCAAGATGGACTTCACGCCGACGCGGGTCGAGATCAGCGCGGCGATGCTCGCCACCGACGCCGACGACGCGATGATCGTCACCCGCTTCGGCATCGCCGCGGGCGACGCCCGACCGGTGTTCATCGACCTGCTCTACCCGGTGACCGCGCTCAAGCCGCATGCGCCGACGCTGACCGGCAAGGTGCTCGACAAGCAGGAGGCGGACCCGGCGTGGCGCACCTCGCTGACCCGCGCCGCGATGAACGTGCGCTTCCCGATCCGCTCGGTGCTCGCCGAACCCGTGGTGCCGCTGTCGATGCTGATGAACCTCAAGCCGGGCGACGTCATCCCGATCAGCTTCGGCCCGGAAGTGCCGGTGATGGTCGGCAGCGACTGCCTCGGCCGCGGCACCGTCGGCACCTCGAACGGCCATGCCGCCGTCCGCCTCACCTCCATTGCCCGATTCGACGACGAAGGACCTGACGCATGAACGATATGACCGGCGGCTTCCCGCTCGATGCCGGGGTGGCCGCCAATTTCCGGCTGCTTCAGGACGTCGACGTCAAGCTGACCGTCGAGATCGGCTCGACCCAGCTGACCTTGCGTGAACTGCTCGCGCTCGGCGAGTCGAGCGTGATCGAGCTCGACCGGCAGGCGAACGAGCTGCTCGACGTCTTCGTCAACGGCACGCTGATCGGCCGCGGCGAGGTGGTCACCGTCGGCGACCGTTTCGGCGTGCGGATGACCGAGCTGGTCACGCCGGACAAATCCACCCCCTCGCGCGGCTGAAGACACCCGATGCTCTGGTCCTATATCCTCAAGCTCGTCATCCTGCTGCCGCTGGTCTGCGGCCTGATGATCGGTTGCCTGTACGCGTGGCGCAAGCTCGAGACGCGGATGCCCGGCAAGGCACCCAACCGGCTGATCGGCATCAAGGAAACCATGATGATCTCGCCCGGCCTGCGGCTCGCGGTGCTCGATTTCGAAGGCAGGCGGCTGCTCGTCTCGGTCGGTCGCGGCGGCGTCACCCTGATCGACAAGGCCGACCTGTGAGCGTCACCGTCACCCGCAGCGGCCATGGCCCGGCGCTGATCCGCAGCGCCCGCCCGCGCGGCGCCCGCCCCGCCGCGCGCCGCTGGATCTGGGCGATGCTCGCGATCGCGCTCGCGCTGCTGATCGCGATGCCCGCCTTCGCGCAGGGCCAGCCCGCCGCGCCGGCGCCCGGCGTCGGCGATGCGGTCGACCGCGCGCTCGGCCAGCTGAGTTCGGGCGCCGCCTCGGGCGGCACGCAGAGCGCGCCGCTGTCGCTGTCGCTCCAGGTCCTCATCATCATGGGCCTGCTGACGATCCTGCCGGGCATCCTGCTGATGATGACCAGCTTCACCCGCATCGTCATCGTCCTCGCGGTGCTGCGCCAGGCGCTCGGCCTGCAACAGACGCCGCCCAATCAGGTGCTGATCGGCCTCGCGCTGTTCCTGTCGCTGTTCATCATGGCACCGACGATCAGCCAGATGAACACGCAGGCGATCCAGCCCTATGCCGCCGGCCAGCTCGCCGGCACGCAGATGATCGAGCGCGCCGGTGCGCCGCTCCATGCCTTCATGGTCAAGCAGACGCGGATCAAGGACGTGACGATGTTCGCCGACATGGCGAAGTCCGGCCCCTATAGCTCGTCCGCCGACATCCCCTTCGCGGTGCTGCTCCCCGCCTTCGTCACCTCCGAACTCAAGACCGCCTTCCAGATCGGGTTCCTGATGTTCCTGCCGTTCATCGTCATCGATCTCGTCGTCGCCTCGGTGCTGATGGCGCTCGGCATGGCGATGCTGTCGCCGACGATCATCTCGCTGCCGTTCAAGCTGCTGCTGTTCGTGCTGGTCGACGGCTGGGCGTTGACGATGGGCAGCCTCGCCAATTCGTTCGCGACCTGAGGAGCCAATCATGGACGCCGATTATTTCCTCACCGTCGCCAATCAGACGATGTGGGTGCTCGCGCTCGCCAGCGCGCCGATCCTGATCCCGGCGCTGCTCGCCGGGTTGATCCTCGGCATGATCCAGGCGGCGACCTCGATCAACGAACAGACGCTGAGCTTCGTCCCCAAATTGCTGGTCGTCGCCTTCTCGATCATGATCTTCGGCAGCCTGATCCTCGGCCTGCTCACCGATTTCACCGTCGGCATGTTCGAACGCATCCCGGATCTGGTGAAGTAGTCGATGCTCGGCTTCGGCCTCGCCATCGAACCGCAGATCTGGGCGCTGATCTTCGTCATGGTGCGGATCGGCGCGGCGTTCATCGTCGCGCCGGTGTTCGGCGCGGTGGCGGTGCCGCTGCCGGTGCGCGTCGGCCTGTCGGGCGCGATCGGCATCTTCGTGCTCAAGGTCCATCCGGTGGTGCCGCCGGCGCAGATCTTCGCGGCGGCAACCTTCCTCGCGATCTTCGCCGAGGCGCTGGTCGGCACCGCGATCGGCTTCATCCTGCAGATCGCCTTCGCCGCGCCGATGATCGCGTCGGAGATCATCGGCGGATCGATGGGCATCGGCTTCGCCTCGTCGATCGATCCGCAGAACGGCCGCTCGACGCCCGCGCTCGGCCAGTTCTTCACGGTGATGCTGACGCTGCTGTTCCTGTCGGCGGACGGTCATCTCGTCCTCGTCGAGCTGCTGGTGAAGAGCTATGAGACGATGCCGCCGGGCAGCTGGATCGCGCCCGAACGGCTGCGGCAGATCGCCTTCTTCGGCGGCTATGCCTTTCTCGCCGGACTGCTGCTCGCGTTGCCGGTCGGCTTCCTGCTGCTCTGCCTCAACCTGATCGTCGGCATGGTCAGCCGCGCCGCACCCGCGCTCAACCTCTTCTCGGTCGGCCTGCCCGCCAGCCTCGCCGTCGGCGTCGTCGCGCTCGCCGTCGCCTTCCCGGCGATGGGCGATTACATGCTCGTCATCGTCCGCGAAGGGCTCGCCGCGACCCAAGGTCTGGTGATCGGCTGATGTCGGAGGGTGGCGACAAGACGGAAGCCCCGACGGCCAAGCGCAAGCAAAAGGCCGCCGAAGACGGCAACATCCTCAAGTCGAAGGATTTCGCCACCGCATTGGTGGTCATGGCCGGCGTCGCCTGGCTGATCTTCGCCGGCCCGTCGCTGATCGCGGCGTGCAAGGCGGTGATGGCGGCGAGCTTCCAGTTCGACCGGACCGACGTCGAGGATTTCTCGCCGTGGCGGCCGTTGCAGCAGGCGGGATGGAAGCTGCTGCCGTCGCTGATCACCTTGTTCGCAGTCAGCATGGTCGCGACGATCCTCAGTTCGGCCGGGCTCGGTTCGCTGACCTGGAACAACAAGCTGATCGCCTTCAAGGGCAATCGCATCAATCCCGCCTCCGGCCTCAAGCGGATCATCGGCCCGCAAGGATGGATCGAGCTCGGCAAGTCGCTGCTCAAGGTCGTGCTGCTCGGCGCGATCGGCGCCTATATGCTGTGGTCGTCGAGCCGCGCGACGCTCGGCCTCACCTCGTCGAGCCTCGGCGATGCGGTGACGGAGCTCGGCGGCACCTTCACCGGCATCATGATCGCGATGGCCGGCGGCCTGTTCGCGATCGCGCTGTTCGACGTGCCGGTCCAGATCCTGCAACTGCTCAGCAAGCTGCGCATGACCAAGCAGGAGGTGCGCGACGAGCACAAGGAAACCGAAGGCTCGCCCGAGGCCAAGGGCCATCAGCGGGCGATGCAGCGCGCGCTGGCGAGCGGCGGCGTGCGCAAGGCGGTGGCAGAGGCGCATGTCGTGCTGACCAACCCGACGCATTTCGCGGTCGCGCTGCGCTATGATCGCGGTCAGGATCAGGTGCCGGTGGTCGTCGCCAAGGGCCGCGGCGCGATCGCACTGGCGATCCGCGAGGCGGCGGGTGAGATGCGCGTGCCGGTGCTCGAATATCCGATGCTCGCCCGCGCGGTCTATTACACCAGCCGCGAAGGCCAGGAGGTGCGCGACGACCTCTATGTCGCGATCGCCACCGTCCTCGCCTTCGTCTTCAACGTCAATGCCGCGGCGCGCGGCATCGTCCAGCCGCCGATCGACGTGCCGGAAGGCGCCCGCTTCGACGAACACGGCATCAAGATAACCGGCAACAAAGCCTAAACGTCCGGCGGCGGCGGCCGTTATCAGAGATGAAGCGCGGAGTGCGACGATGACCACCACCACTGCCACCACGACGTCGACCAGCACCGCCACCACCACCGCGACGAGCAGCGCCAGCGTCACCAAGACCGCCGCGCAGCAGGTGCTCACCTCGCTCGATACCGGATCGGGCGTCGACACCGCCTCGCTCGTCACCGCGCTGGTCCAGGCGCAGTTCGCCGCCAAGAACGCCTCGATCACCAGCCGCAACACCGCGCTGACCGCGCAGATCTCGGCCGCGGGCACGCTCAAGAGCACGATCAGCAATTTCGCCACCGCGCTCGGCACGCTCAGCACCGGCGGCACGCTGCAGACGCAGCCGGTCAGCTCCAATGCGACCGCGCTCGGCGTCTCGGCGATCAGCGGCGCCAAGGTCGGCGACCTCAGCACCAGCGTCACCGTCAGCGCGCTCGCCTCGGCGCAGGGCGCGCGGTCCGCCGCGGTCGCCGATCGCACCGCGACGATCGCCACCGGCAAGCTGACGCTCCAGCTCGGCAGCGCCACCTACAACAGCGCCGGCACCGCGATGACCGGCTTCACCGCGGGCAGCAGCGCGGCGGTCTCGATCGACGTCACCGACGGCAGCCTCAACGGCATCGCCAGCGCGATCAACGCCGCCAAGGCCGGCGTCACCGCCAGCATCATCACCGATGCCGACGGCAAGGCGGTGCTGTCGCTCAAGGGCACCACCGGCACCGATCAGGCCTTCACCCTCACCGCAGACGATTCGTCCAGCGCGCTCAGCCAGTTCAACGTCGGCCCGAACAGCGGCATGACGCTGACCGGCACCGCCGCCAATGCGCAGCTGACGGTCGACGGCGTCGCGGTGCAGCGCAGCAGCAACACCATCTCCGACCTGGTCAGCGGCGTGAAGCTCCAGCTCAACGCGGTGACCGGCGGCCCGGTCGCGCTGTCGAGCACGCGGCCGACGAGCGCGGTCGCCCAGGCGGTGGCGGATTTCGTCGACACCTACAATCAGGTCTATGCCAGCGCCAAGGGGCTGACCGATGCGAGCACCGGCGACCTCAAGAGCGACACCGCCGCCAAGACGATGGTGCGCTCGCTCCAGTCGCTGACCACCAAGACACTGGTGTCCAACCCGGGCACCAACGCACCGACGACGCTGGCGCAGATCGGCGTCTCGACCAATCGCGACGGATCGCTGTCGGTCGATACGGCGACGCTCAACAAGATGATGGCCGCCTATCCGGACGAGGTCGAGGCGATGTTCGCGCCCACGACCGGCAATGCCATCGGCCTGTCGAGCACGCTCAACGGCATCTCGCTCGCCGCGGCGAGCAGCATCACCGGGCTCGGCGCCTCGACCACCCGCTATACCAAGGCGCAGACCGATCTCACCGACGAACAGGCGAAGATCACGACGCTGTCGGATGCGATGTCGACCCGGCTGACCCAGCAATTCTCGACGATGAACAGCAAGGTCGCGGCCTACAAATCGACCCAGACGTTCCTCGAAAACCAGATCAAGGCGTGGAATTCGGACAAGTAAGATGGCGTACGCAACGGCTCTTCGCGGCGATCCCTACGCCACCTATCGCCAGATCGACGTCGTCGGCCGCACCGCCGAGGCGCAGGGGCCCGGCCTCGTCCAGCTCCTGTACGAGGAACTGGTGTCGGCGCTGCGCGCGGCGGCCTGGGCGGTCGAGCACAATCAGCTGCGCACCAAGAGCGAGCGCGTGACGCGTGCCACCGCCATCCTGTTCGCGCTCGAATCCGGCCTCGACTTCGAGCGCGGCGGCGAGGTGTCGACGACGCTGGCGCGGCTCTATGCCGGTATCCGCCAGACGGTGATCGCCGCCTCGGTCGGCTACGATCCCGCGCCGTTCCGCGCCGCCGCCAACAGCCTCAGCGAGATCGCCGAAGCGTGGCGCACCGCGCGCGCGGCGTGAGGACGCGGTTGGTCAACGGTTCGATACGACGTGATTGGTCATGCAACGCCGGATGTCGTCGGCAATCGCCGTCGCCGCCGGGGTCGCGCCGCGGTTGACCAGCACGAATTGCGCAGGGGGCAGTGCCGGCAAACCGTCGACCTCGCGCAGATCGGCTGCCCGGCAGGCCGATCGCGTCATCGGCATGATCCCCAGCCCGGCGGCGACCGCCATCAACAGGCCCTCCCCGCTCGGACTCTGGCAGGCGATCCGCCAGCGTCGGTCGGCCCGCGCCAGCGCCTCGATCGCCGCGGCACGATAGGGGCAGGCGTCGGGATAGACCGCCAGCGACAGGATGGGTTGCGTCGCGTCGACGTGCGCCGCCGCCGCCCAGACGAGCGGTTCCGTCCATAACGCCTCGCCGCGCGGGTCGCTGCCGCAGCGGCTGCCGAGCACGACATCGAGTCCGCCCTGATCGACCAGGTCGAGCAGATCCCCCATCAGGCCGATCTGCAACGCGACTTCGACCCCGTCGTGCGACGTGCCGAAACGCCGCAGGCATTCGATCAGCGGCCCCTTCGCCATCCCTTCGCTCGCTCCGACGCGGATTCGGCCGCGCAGGTGGCGGCGGGCGTCGAGACTGAGGCGCGCCTCGGCAGTCAGCGCCAGGATACTGCGCGCATAGCCAGCCAGCTGCCGTCCCGCCGCTGTCGGCACCACCGTCCGCGTCGTCCGGTCGAACAGGCGATGGCCGACATCCGCTTCCAGTCTCCGCAAATGGGCACTCACCGCGGATTGGGTCAGGTGCAATGTCGCAGCGGCCTGCGTGAAGCTGCCGGTATCGGTGACGGTGAGGAAGCTTCGGAGGAGGACCGGATCGAGCATCAATCGATCATTAACCGCACTGAATGGCGCTAGCAATCGTCGTTTGTTTGCTGAATGCCGGCCATGCATAGCGCTTGGCATTCCGATACCGAATGAGGTGCAGCATGCCCGCTCCCGCCAACGCCGCCCACGCCCCCGTCATCCGGTGAGGGGGATGGCGATTGACCGGCATCGTCACAGCAGTCGTCCTAGCGTCAGCCTTGGTCCTGATCGTCGGGATCGGCGGCAGCATGGGGGCGCGCTCCGCCCTCCGCATGACCGCGCGTGCCTCGCTCGTCCTGTTCCTCAGCGCCTTCACCGCATCGGCGCTCCATCGCCTTCGGCCCATGCCGCTATCGCGCTGGCTGATGCGGAACCGTCGCTACCTGGGCGTTGCCTTCGCCGGATCGCACCTCGTCCATGCGCTGGCGATCGGGGCCTCTATCCGGGCCGATGCCGATGCGTTCTACGCTTCGCAACAGCCGTCGGGCTATATGCTCAACGGCATCGGCTATGCCTTCATCCTCGCCATGGCGGCTACGTCGTTCCGCGCCCCGGCGCGCATGATCGGGACGACTGTGTGGCGGTGGCTGCACTGGGTCGGCGGCTATTACATCTGGTTCGCCTTCGCCAAATCCTATGTCCCCCGCGCCCTCCACGATAGCTTTTACCTACCCTTCGCCGCGGCGCTGTGTCTCGCCTTGGCCTTGCGCCTGTCTGCGGCGATCCGGACGGCACGCCCCTATTTCTGGAACCAGTGGCGGTGCGCGAAATAGCCGAGCACCGTCGCGGCGATCGCGGCGCAAAGCCCCATGATCGCATCGAACGCCCAGGGCTCCTGCGCGTAGGGCAGGTCGGCGACGTTCATGCCGTAGACGCCGGTGATGAAGGTCAGCGGCAGGAAGATCATCGCGATGATCGAGATGATCAGCGAGCGGCTGTCGATCTGTTCGCTGCGCAGGTCGGTGAGCGCCTCGTGCATCAGCGAGGCGCGCTCGCGGATCGATTCCACCTCCTCGGTCATCCGCGCCGCGCGATCGGCGGCGGCGGCGAGGTGGCGACGATCGTCCTCGGCGAGCCACGCGCCGGGCAGCGCCGCCAGCTTTTCGAGCGCGGCGCGCTGCGGGCTGAGGAAGCGGCGGTAGCCGATCGCGGTGACGCGCACCCGCGTCACCACCCGGCGCAGGTCGAAGACGCGATTGGCGTCGAGCCGCTCCTCGCAATCGTCGAGCTCGTCGCCGAGGTCGGCGACATGCGGATCGAGATCGGTGGTGATCGCGGTCGCCACCGCGGCGATGAAGTCGCCGGGGTCGACGATCGTGCCCGCCGCGATCTGCGTCTCGACGTCGGCGATGCCGATCAGCGGCCGGCGCGTCACCGAATAGACCCGCCCCTTGATCGCCCAGATCCGCACCGAGGCGAGCGGATCGCCGCTCGCCATCTCCTCCGACGACCGGCCGCGCAGGTTGAGCAGCGCGCCGTCGGCAAAGGCTTCGCAGCGCGGCCGCGTCTCCGAAGCGGTGAGCGCGTCGACGACGTAATCATCGAGTTTGGCGGCATCGCGCAGCCAGGCCTGCGCCTCCGCCTCGTTGCTGGTGAGATGCACCCAGACGAAATCGGCGGTGCAGGCGAGCGCCTCCTTGACCGCGACGCGCTCGACCGCGCCGTCGGTCACGCGATAGCCGAATCCGCTCATGCCATCACCAATTCGACGGTCAGCCCCTCGCCCGCCGCCGCCGCGGGCCAGGCCTCGCGCGCCGCATCGGCACGGGCGCGGTCGAGGATCGCGGCGGGCACGCCGGGATGGTGGATGACGCGATCGGCATTGGCGAGCGCACGCGCCTGCCGCAACGTCAGATCGTCGGGATCGGGCGAGCCGAGCGTGATGCGGACATGGCCGCGGCCGCGCGGCTGGTCCGCGGCGAGCCAGCCGTCGACATCGACGTCCGCGACAGCGCCGAGCGGATCGAGCGGGCCACCCGCCGCCATCGCCGCGCCGAGCGCGCGTCGCCGCTCGCCGCCATCGGGGTAGCGCGCGCGCAACGCCGGCCGCGCCGCATGCAGCCGGGTGGCGAGCGCGCCGAGCCCGGCGGGCAGCCATGCCTCGAGCCGCTGGCGCAGCGCCGCCGCCAGCCCCGCCGACACGCCGCCGGTGCCGATCGCGACGAGGACCGGATCGCGATCGACGATCGCGGGCGTGGTGAAATCGCACAATTCGGGCCGGTCGACCGCGTTGACGAGGATGCCGCGCGCCCTGAGCCGCCCGACCGCCGCCACCGCCGCATCCTCCTCCTCGATCGCGACCACCGCCAGCGCCGCATCGACCTCCTCGCCGACGATCACCGCGCCAGCGCGGTCGAGCAGCCGCCGCTTGGCCTCGGCCGGCTCGCCGGTGCCGAGCAGGATCACCGGGCGGCCCGCCAGCCGCACGAACAGCGGCAGGCTGTGCAGCGTCACGCCGGCTCGCGTCCCGGCATCAGCCAGTCGGGAACGCGCTCGGCGGCGAGGATCGTCTCCGCGGCGATCCGGTCGGCGACGACCGCGAACCGGTCGCCGTCGACGAGCACCTCGGGCACCAGCGCGCGGCTGTTGTAGGTCGACGCCATCGTCGCGCCATAGGCGCCCGCTGTGCGGAACACCGCGAGGTCGCCGCTCACCACCGCATCGATGTCGCGCCCCATCGCGAAGGTATCGCCGCTCTCGCAGACCGGCCCGGCGATATTGGCCGTCATCCGCTCGCCGCTCGGCGCGACCGCGTCGAAATCGTGCCAGGCATCGTAAAGCGCGGGGCGGGCGAGGTCGTTCATCGCCGCATCGACGATGACATAGGGATTGGTGACGCCCGGCTTGACCCAGATCACCTCGGTGAGCAGCACGCCGGCATTGCCGGCGATGACCCGGCCGGGCTCGAACATCAGCTCGACGTCCCAGCCTTCCGTCACCCGCGCGACCATCGCGCCGTAATCGGCCGGGCTCGGCAGCGTGTCGCCGGCCTTGTACGGCACGCCGAGCCCGCCGCCGAGATCGACATGGGTGATGCGATGCCCCGCCGCGCGCAGCTCGGCGACGAGCACGCCGATGCGGCGATAGGCTTCCTCGAGCCGCGACAGATCGGCGAGCTGGCTGCCGATGTGGCAGGCGACACCGCGCAGATCGAGCCCGTCGAGCGGCGCGAGCCGTGCGAACATCGCCGCCGCCTGGTCGATCGGCACGCCGAACTTGTTCTCGGCGCGCCCGGTCGAGATCTTGGCATGCGTGCCGGCGTCGACATCGGGATTGACGCGCAGCACCGCCGGCGCGCGCTTGCCCTTGGCATGGGCGAGCCGCGCGAGGACGACGCCTTCCTCCTCCAGCTCGAGGTTGAACTGGCCGATGCCCTCGTTGAGCCCGCGCGACAGCTCGGCCCGGGTCTTGCCGACGCCCGAGAAGACGATGTCCGCCGCCGGTATGCCGGCGGCCAGCGCCCGCGCCATCTCGCCGCCCGACACGACGTCGGCGCCATAGCCTTCCTCGGCGAGCAGGCGCAGCACCGCGACATTGGGATTGGCCTTGATCGCATACGCCAGGTGGATGCGGCCGAGCGGCTTCAGCCCCTCGCGAAACACCTGCGCGTGGCGGCGGAAGGTCGCGGTGGAATAGACATAGACCGGCGTCCCCACCTCATCGGCGATACGGGTCAGCGGCACGTCCTCGCAGTGCAAGATGCCGTCGCGGTGGTCGAAATGGTTCATCGGGCGTGGATCGATTCGAATGTTAGTTGGGCGGCAGATCGAAATCGTCGGCGCGCCGCTGTTCGGAATTGCGCAGCAGCTCGTCGCTGCGCTGCGGTCGCTGCTGCGTCGTCGGCGTGATCAGCTGCGCCGGCGTCGGCGTCGCCTTGGCGCCGTAAGGCGCGACCGGCAGCGGCCGGCCCGGCGCGGGCTGCAATTCCTTGGCGGCGCCGCAGCCGGCGAGCACCAGCAGCAGCGAGACGACGGGGACGAAGGCGATCGGACGTTTCATCGCAGACTCTCCCGCGCCGCGGCGATCGCGGCGCGCACATTGGCGGGCGCGGTGCCGCCGAAGCTCGTCCGGCTGGCGACCGAGGCATCGACCGACAGCACGTCGTACAGGTTCTGGTTGACGCGGGGATCGATCGCCTCGAACTCGGCATAGGGCAGTTCGTCGAGCCGCACGCCCAGCTCCTCGGCGCGCTTGACCGCGCGGCCGGTGACGTGATGCGCCTCGCGGAACGGCAGCCCCGCTTCGCGCACCAGCCAGTCGGCGAAATCGGTCGCGGTCGCGAAGCCGCTCTCGGCGAGGCCGCGCATCCGGTCGGTGCGGAAGGTCGCGCTGGCGATCATCCCGGTCATCGCCGCGATCGACAGGCCGAGCAGGTCATGGCATTCGAACACCGGCGGCTTGTCGTCCTGCATGTCCTTCGAATAGGCGAGCGGCAGACCCTTCATCGTCACCATCAGGCTGGTCATGCAGCCCATGATCCGCCCGGCATGGCCGCGCACCAGCTCGGCGGCATCGGGATTGCGCTTCTGCGGCATGATCGAGCTGCCCGTCGACCATTGATCCGAGAGGGCGACGAAGCCGAACGGCTGCGACGCCCACAGCACGAATTCCTCGGCGAGCCGCGACAGATGCAGCGCGGTCTGTGTCGCCGCGGTGAGATAGTCGAGCGCGAAGTCGCGGTCGCTCACCGCATCGAGGCTGTTGCGCGTCGGCCCGTCGAAGCCGAGCGCGGCGGCGGTCATCGCGCGGTCGAGCGGAAAGCTCGTCCCCGCGAGCGCCGCCGAGCCGAGCGGGCAGAGGTTCATCCGCGCGCGGGCATCGCGGAAGCGCGACACGTCGCGCGCGATCATCTCGACATAGGCCATCAGATGATGGCCCAGCGTCACCGGCTGCGCGGATTGCAGATGGGTGAAGCCCGGCATCACCGCATCGGCATGCGCCTCGGCGCGGGTCAGCAAGGCGTCGGTCAGCGCGGCGAGCGCGCCGAGCACCTGATCGATCGCGTCGCGCACCCACAGGCGGAAATCGGTCGCGACCTGATCGTTGCGCGAGCGTGCGGTGTGCAGCCGCCCGGCGACCGGGCCGATCAGCGCGGCGAGCTTCGCCTCGGTCTGCATATGGATGTCTTCGAGCGCGAGATCCTCGGCAACGCCGTTCGCCTCGTAATCCGCGGCGACCGCGTCCAGCCCGGCATCGATCGCCGCGGCATCCTCGGCCGCGACGATGCCCTGCTGCGCGAGCATCGCGACATGCGCCTTCGATCCGGCGATATCCTGTCGCCACATCCGCTTGTCGAACGGGATTGACGCGTTAATCTCCCGCATCACCGCGGCGGGCCCTTCGGCGAACCTGCCGCCCCACATCGAATTGGAACCGCTCATGCTCCCGGCCTCTTCCACGCGCGTCGCGATCGTCTGTCTCCTGGCGCTCACCGCCGCGGGCTGCGATAGGCAAAGCACGTCCTCCGGGCAAGCGAACGCGCAAGCCGATGCGACCACCGTATCGCCCGACGAGGCGACCGGCACCAGTTCCGGCGCGGCAATCGGCCTCGATCGCAGCCACAAGGGCACCGCGGCGCCGACCACCCCCTTCACCGATGCCGCGGGCAAGCCGGTGACGCTCGCCGCCTTCCGCGGCCAGCCGGTGCTGGTCAATCTGTGGGCGACCTGGTGCGGCCCCTGCGTCGCCGAGCTGCCGACGCTCGAGGCGCTGGCGAAGAGCGGCCATATCCGCATCGCCGCGATCAGCCAGGACAGCGGCGCCGGCGCCGACGTTCCCGCCTTCCTCAAGGCGCATGGCGCGCCGACGCTCGTCCCCTATCACGACAAGGCGATGGCGCTGGCGACGGGCTGGGGCGCGACGCTGCCGACGACGGTGCTGTTCGACGCTGCGGGCAAGGAGGTGTGGCGCTGGAACGGCGGCAACGACTGGAACAGCGCCGCGGCGGCCAAGCTGATCGCCGAGGCGGGGTGAGGCTGATTCGCGGGATGGTGATTGCGCGGGCAGGCGGGCGTGCCCTCGAATGCAATCCGGACGGGGAAGGTTGAGGCTCGCTGCCCACCATCACGTCCCGGCTGGAAAGGCGCGGCTCTGCAGGTGCTGTCTCGCTTGGGGAGGGGGTGCGTTTCGACACGCTCAGCGCGAACGGCAATTATATCGGGATCGGCCATCCCCCCGCCGTTAGTCCTGAGCTCGTCGAAGGGCGGGGTTCCGCAGGTTGACTTGCGAGGGACCCACTCGGCGACCCGATATGCGCTTCCAACGCGATCAGCTGAGGGTGACCGTCTCCAGTTTCACCACCCGCGCGATCTGCGGCAGGATCTCCCGCACCGCAAAGTCGTGCAGCTCGGCCGAGCGCGACGTGCTCGCATCCTCGACGACGACCACGTCATAGGACAATTCCCACGCGACGCGCGCCGTCGACTCGACGCCGAAATTCGTCGCGATGCCGGCGATCACCACCGTCTTCACGCCGCGGCGGCGCAGCAGCAGATCAAGGTCGGTGCCGGTAAAGGCACCCCAATGATGCTTGAGCACGACGAGGTCGCCGTCCTGCCGCAGCCCGTCGACCAAGGCGCTGAACGCCGGCGGCGTCCCCTCGGCCGGCAGGCGGGGCTGGTCGACATTGAGGCTCGGCATCGTCTCGGGCGTGACGCCGACGTGGACGAGCACCACCGGCGCGCCCGCCTCGCGGAACCGCGCGGCGAGCGTCTTGCCCGCGGCGACGACGGCGTCGGCGCTGTGCGGCCCCTTGTCGCCGGCAACGATGCCGTCTTGCAGGTCGATGAGGATCAGGGCGGTGGAGCGGGGGTCGAAGGTCGGCATGTCGCGCTCAACCGGCCGCGCCCGCCGCGGTTCCCGGCGAGTCGCAGGGCGAGAGGGCGCGCGGCACCCAGATCGCCGAATCGTCGTCGCCATAGGCCTCCGCCTGCCCGTCGAGCGCGGTGACGCCGACCCAGGCGCAGACGATCGCGTCGAGCATGTCCTCATGCGCCTTGGCGTCGATGCCCGAAGGGCGGTCGGCAAGCGGCGGCAGGCGGTCGGCAAGCCCGTCGAACCGCGTCGCGAGCAGCGCCGCGATCCGCCGCCATTCGGCGTGGAGCAACCCGCGCCGCACCGTGAGCGGTTCGCTCGGCCAGTATTTGGCGCTGTTGCCCGCCTTGTACGGCAGGCGCCGCGCGCCACCGGCGAGCCGCACGAGCGCCGGATGCGGATAGACCTCGATCAGGCCGCCCGCCGGCGCATCCTGCATCCGCAGCGGATATCCCGCCGCAGCGAAGCCGGCCCGCAGCCTGTCGCTCAACGCGCCCGGCCGTTCCGCGCTCGGCGAATGGGTCGCGCAATGCCAGGCGCCGAACGCCCGCGCGATCGCGTTATCCGACGGCCTTCGCGCGGTGATCGGCGTCAGCGCCAGCGGCATGTCGATCGCGACCAGTCCGACCGGCGCTCCCGCCAGCCGCTGCGCCGCATCGAGCAGCGCCGGCACGTCGGGCACCGCCCCGGTCGGGGCGCCGTCCAGCGTCTCGCCATGCGCCAGCGCCAGGAAATGCGCATAGGACGGCGCCACCGCCCGCAACGTCCACCGCCCCGCCTGCCGCACGGCGAGCGCGACGCCGCTCGGCCGCGTCGCCGTCCACGCCGCGTCGATGCCGAGCACGACATCCATGATCACAGGAGATGGGAAACCGCCGGAACGGCGAAAACTGGATGCCCGACAAGGGCTGGACTTGCCGAGCAAAAACAACAGCTTGCGTTGTCAAACCTCCCCTCAACCAATCGACTTCTCCCGAGGGGCGCACATAGCGCACTGGCTAACCTTTCACGCGAAATTTCGATCTGCAATCGCTGCAACGCGAAGTGCGCGAGGCCGGAGGCTGTGCCGATGGAGACCGCCCTCGCCCGCGCCTTCGCGAAGGGTTGCGGCACCTGGCCGGTTGGCCCGGAGAAGCAGCGCGGACGTGGATGGTACACGCCATGCCGGACAGTGCAGCTGCTTCGCCGACGCAAGAACGAGGTCGGCCCCCGCTACACGATCTGGACATTCTTCAGCGGCCGACGCGTCGACCTGCGGTTTCCACCTATCGGCTGCAACACCTTCGCCAAGGCGCAGCGCATGGCTTTCGACCGGCTGGAAGAGGCAGGTGGCGCGCGGGTCCTGACGGGTCGGCGCGGTGGCCTCGATCTGGCGCGCGCGGGTGACGTCGTCGGTCTGGAGGACGTCGCATGATCGCGGTCGACGATCTGCTAAAGGTGGCGCTTCGTTATGCGGCGCGCGGGTGGCCGGTGATCCCATGCGACCCCAGGACCAAGCGCCCCTACTTGCCGATGGATCGCGATGGGGACGGCAATCCGATCCGCGGGACCGGAGGCGCAAAGAAAGCGTCGACCGATCCGGAGCAGATTCGGGGGTGGTGGACCAGATGGCCAAAGGCCATGATCGGTGTCGCGGTCGGCGCGGCGGGCTTCATCGTCGTCGATCTCGATCCTCGCACGGACACCATCGTAGACGAAGCGACCGGCGAGATCGTCGGCCAAGACGTCTGGACCCTCGACAGGCTTAAAGCCGAGCTCGCCGCCGCGATGGGTGGCGAGTTGCCGCCGACGCTGATCGGCCTCACCCGATCGGGCGGAGAGCATCACTGGTTTAAGATGCCCGCCGGCATGAACATCGGCAACGTAGGCAGCCTGCCGAAGCACATCGATGTGCGCGGCGCCGGTGGCTACGTCATCGTAGCGCCCAGCCACTTCGCCGGGAACGCCGAGGACGCGGCCGGCGATTACCACTGGCTGACGGACGACGACCCATCCCGGATAGCGGAACTGCCGGACGCCCTGCTCGAGTTGATGCTGCGTCCGGTCGGCAAGGACGTCGCCGCGGCACCTACGCCGGCCCAGAACATGCCTCGGTTCGCCGTCGACATCGACGAAGCTCATCGCCGGTATGCCATGAACGCTCTGGACCGCGAGGTCGGCGAGCTCGCCGCCACGCCCAAGGGCGGTGGCCGGCACGGTGGCCGAAATCAGGGAGCATATCATGCCGCCTTCAACCTTGGACAATTCGTCGGTGCCGGCGCGCTGTCCGAGATCATCGTACGTCAGTCGCTACTGGAGGTGGTCCGCGGCTTCGATGCTGCCGCATACCAGGCGCACGCCAGCGCGATCGACAACGGCATCGAGAATGGGCGGGCCAAGCCTCGCGATCTGACGGCGATCGGCACCAACCGCCGCCAGTCGGGCCGGCCGTCTGCTTCAGGAGACCGGCGATCTTGCGCGCCATCGACGTCCTACGGCGCGACCTCGGCCGACCACTCGGCTGCCGGCCGGCGCAACGGCGGCCGGCCCGACGATCAACCCTCCCGCAATGGGAAGAACAGCTTCGTTTCTCTTCCAGTGGGGGTGGAGCGCGATCGCCATGCCAGCATTGCCGCCGCATGGTTTCGCCGCGCTGTACAGACTCTGGACGGCTCCGCCGATGCGGTAACCGCTCTCGCGTTCGGCGCGGGGCGGCGTTGCGCTGCGGGTCTCCTGGATGACGCGGCCGTCGCCGAAGAGCTGGCTTTTGCTGCCAAGGACCTGCCGGCCGCGACGGCAGCGTCTATCGAGCAGGCGACGTCGGCCGGTCGCGAACGCGGCTTCGACTTGGGCCCTGTTATGCTGACGCTGCGCTGTGCGCGCTACGCCCTCACCGACTTCGGGATCGCCGAGCGCTTCCGCGAGCGCTACGGAGACGACTATCGCTTCACGACCGCGAAGGGTTGGCTCGGCTGGGACGGCCGGCGGTGGAAAGAGCTCGACCAGGACGAGAAGACCACACCCGCGGAGGTGATCGCGGCGGTGTTCAACACCGTGCGGCTGATCCAGCGCGAGGCGCAGCTCGTTGCCGATACTGGATCCAGCAACGCGCTCGATGACGACGGCAAGGCGATAGTCCCGGGGGCTGGCAGTGCGACCGGATTGGACAAGTGGCTGCCGAAGGGCAACTCATTCCAGCTGTTCTCTGACGTCATCCGTGCGTTCGGCCGGAAGTCGGAGACGACGGGCAAGCCTGCCGCCGTCGCGCTGCTCGCCCGACAGTGGTTGACGGTGCCGATCGAGCAGTTCGACCTCGATCCGTTGGCGATCGGCGTGCTGAACGGCACCCTGCGATTTTCGAGCGGCAAGAGCGAGGACGGGAGCCGATGGGCGACGGTCGAGCTGTCTGAGCATCGGCGCGAGGACTACAACACGAAGCTGGCCCCGGTAGATTACGACGCGCAGGCCTCGGCCCCGCTCTACGATGCTATGCTTGCGTGGGCGCAGCCGGAGGAGCCTGTACGGCGCTACCTCCATCAGGTCGGCGGCTATGGGTCGACCGGCCTGACCGGCGAGCACAAGCTTTGGTACAATTACGGACGCGGCCGGAACGGTAAGTCGACGACGATCGATGCGTGGTGTCACGTCCTAGGGGACTATTCCGGGACGACGCTGATCGAGACCTTCCTCGATCAGGGGATCAAGAAGCGCGGCGATCAGGCGTCGCCCGATCTCGCCCGCCTCGGCGGTGTCCGCATGCTTCGCGCATCGGAGCCGGACCGCGATGCCAAGCTCAACGCCGCGTTGGTGAAGTTCGCCACTGGCGGCGAGCCGGTCCCGACCCGGGCGCTGCATCGCGGCTTCTTCGAGCTCGTTCCCCGCTTCAAACTCATCATGAGCGGCAACAGCAAGCCCGGCATCCCCGACACCGACGACGGCATCTGGAGCCGGATGAAGCTGGTCTCCTGGCTGAAGAACATCGACCTCGAATTGAACGAGGACGGGACGCCGAAGAAGGACCCGGAGCTCCTCGACAAGATCAAGCGGCAAGAAGCGTCCGGCGTATTCCTGCGCCTGGTGCAGGGCCTACTCGACTATCTGCGGCATGGGCTGGTCGAGCCGTCGTCGGTAACGGCCGACACGCAGGCCTATCGCGATGCCAGCGATCCGCTCGCTCGCTTCCTGCGTGAATGCGTCGTCCCCGACGACAAGGCGAGCGTCCAGTCGTCGATCCTGCATGGCGTGTTCGTGGCGTGGGCTCGCGCTGCCGGCGAGCGCGAGTGGACCAACAAGGGCTTCTCCAGCGCGATGACGGAGAAGGGCTACCGCAAGCACAAGTCCAACGGGATGTATTGGCTGGAGCTGCGCCTGACCCGCGCCGCGTCCGACTTTGTCAACGACGACGGGACCGTGCGCGTCCTCGACGACAGCGCGTCCGCCGCGCCGCGCGCGCCACCCGCCCCCGCCCCGCCCGACCCGGCCGACTGGCCGGACGACTGGCCGGTGTGATCCTCCCAAGCTGGGATGGTCGTGGGAAGATTGTGGGAAGCAGAAACGGCAGTTTTCTGCGGGATTGGGAGGGTAGGAAGGGTTTCGATGATGTTCCGTACAACGTGCATGCGCACACATGCGCGCATGTGCGCGACAAAACATACGATAACTATTCCAACCCTCCCAATCCTCCCATGAAAAGAAACTAAGTCATTGGGATATAACGATATGACTAAATTTGATGGTGGGAGGTTCGAGGCTTTTGGTGGGAAGGTTGCGGGAGGATCGACAGCGGTAAGCTGCTCCCCGGCCATGCTGCCCCCCGCCTCATGCGATCGACCGCTGTCCAAAATTGGACAGCAGACCCGCCCTGGCGAGGTCGGCGCGCCTGATGGTTTGCTGCGCAAAAGTGCACAGCAGTTGCACACCGTCGACAAGCCGAAAGTTTGCTATCCAGAATTGTGCAGCAAACATCTCGCCTGCTGCGCGATGGGCACCCCCCCGGGGGGGGGGTATAATCTGGTGGGGAGGCGTTCGACCTAGACCGCAACGGTCTCACGCGGGGACTTTTTTCTCGCTGAGCGGATTTTCGAGGTCGCTGACGGTTGAATTAGCCGCCCTAGACGCCCGTGGGCGTGCTGTAGGTGGCGAGACTGCCGCGAAAGGTCTCCTCCCCGCGAGTCGCCGGCATGCACAGCGTAGCGCGGCCGATGTGGCAATGGCGGTACCACCCTCCGCTGCCAACCTGCGGCTCGCTCCGGCGTCATTTAATTTCCCAGCCGCTACGGTGCGCGCATGAGCCTCGGGACGCTGACCGATCTCGCTCAACTCGACGGGATGCCGAGCTACCCGTCGCTGGCGCGGTTCATCGCGACGCGCAACGATTTTCCGGTCATCCAGCACGGGCAGTACGGCAAACCGTTCATCCTGGACCTCGACGCCGCAGCAGTCTTCGTGCGGGAGCACTGGCGGGACGGCCGCAACGAGAGACGTCGCCGTCGTCTCGCCGCGATAATGGAGGCCGCCCCGATCGGCACGACGGGCCAGCTGGACCTGTTCGACGATGCTGTTCGTGGAAGGCCGCCGCGATGAGCGGCAGCATCCGCCTCGGCGCACCGGGCGTGCGACCGACCGTCGGCGATCTCCGCCGAGTCCGGGACATGCTGGCGTCCGCCGGCGACTCCTCGGCGGCTAGCGTCGCGGGAGCCTTGGGGATCATCCTTCGCGGTGGAGACGCGGTGACCGCACTCGGGCTGAAGGCTGCGACGGGCCGGCGGTCGGCGCTGACGATCGACCGTATCGCGGCTCGCGACGATCTCCTCCGTCGGCTGGCTTCGGCGCACTACCAAGGTATGTCGACGAGCGGGCAAGCGCGCGAGATCGCCAAGGAGGCGAACTCGTACGCGCGCCGAGCTGCTGGCCTCGACGTCGACTTGGACGACATGCCGACGAGCTATCTTGGCCGGCCGCGCGAATACCTGTTCCACATCGCCCGCCTGCCGGCCTCTGTCCCCAGCGAGCGAACGATCCGCGTGATCCTGTCCGTGTGAGCGTCGCCGATTGGCAGCAAGCCGCAGCTTTTCGCTGCCAGCGGCTGGGCGCACGAAGCAACCGAAACCAGACGACACAAAGGAGGTAACGATGGCTCGAGCACTAAACCTGACGGGAGAGGATGTGTTAGTCCCGACCCGGAGCGACGTCGATCGCGAGGCGAATGACGAACTTGCCAACACTCGACGGATTCAACGTTTCGAAGGTGCCTTGCGTCGACGTAAGCAGGAGTCCGACGCCGTTAAGGAGCGTTTTGAGATCCAGCTTGTCCCGCTTGCTGAGCACCCGGACTATGCAGAACTCGCGGTCAAGCACCTTCGGATCGGCACGCGTCGCGCCGAACTCAGCCGCGAATTGAGCGAGACCATCACATCGATCGCGCGCGGCATGTCCGCGTACAACAAGCATCGCATTGATCGGCAGGCGCAGGCGATCATCGACGGTGTAGAGGCCGACCCGTTTCAGGGTTTCGAAGAGTTGAGGAGCCGCCAGACGCGCCTCGAAAATGAGGTCCGTAGCCACGTCAGGGCGCAGGCTCAGGTCTGGTCTGACATGGAGACGATGCGTTCGGAGCGGTCGATCGATGCGGCCGAGGCGGTGCGGCCCGCGCACATGTCGATCGCCTCAGTGATCGCCGACGCGTGCGCGACCCTCCAGGAGGCGCTGCGCCTCGAGACGGCGATCCACGACGTCGCGAAGGACGCTGGCTACGACGATCGCCTCCGCAACCTTCAGGGCATTGCCAACCTGGCCGAACTGGAGTCGCGCGCGCGCGAGTGCGCCCGGTGAGCTGGCGCGCGGGCATCCATGGCTACGTCGCCCGGTGGGGGGTCGTCACGGGCGTCATCGGACGCCCGCATGCGCCGCACCTAGCGCGCCCCGCGAGGTTTGAGCGCAACTGCTTTTCCTACGACGCTGCCACGGTGGAAATCTGGTTCATGCACCGTGAGGCACAAAAGGTCGGTGGAGGTAAAGATATCGGTCTTCAGATTTGGTCCGACGACTACGGTCTGGCGTTCGCCTTCAAACCCCCGTCAACTGCCTGGAGCCTCGTCTGCGGGATTTCCGAAGGCCGGTACGATCAATGCTCCGCTGGGTACGACATGGAAGCCGCTACCACACAGCGGCAGGGCAACGTCTTCTTCGACAGCGTTTCGAGAGCGACTCTTAACGAGATAAGCATCTGCCCTCGTGGAGCATGTCCGGGCGCTGTCTGCTGGCACGCTGCCGCGCATCCGCTTGGCTTGCCACCCCACGCGGCTGCGCTGCTCCCGATATGGGAAGCAAGCCGGGTTATCTCCCAGCGAGCGGCCTAGCATGAACGAGCTTCCGGCCGCCTCCACCTTGTGGGCGTTACATCCACGCTACCTCGATGCCATCCAGCGGCAGACGGCTACCGCTGCCCTGATGCCCAGCTTTGTATCGCGTCTGGTCGCGGGCATGGCAGGCGCGGGGCGTCCGGCACAATCAGCTACGCCGGAGCGCCAGGGCTCCACCCTCATCGTGCCCGTGACAGGTGTCCTTGCTCCTCAAGGCATGGTCGCGGGCGGCACGCCTTACGACCTGATCGCCGATCATGTCCGCGAGGCCGCCGCGGACAAGTCCGTCGCAACGATCGTCCTGGCTGTGCGCAGCCCCGCGGGACGGTGTGGGGATGCGAGGAGGTCGGTGACGCGATCCACGCGGCGCGCACCGTGAAGCCGGTGATCGCCGTCGCCGATCCCTACTGCTTCTCGGCCGCTTACTGGCTATCGACGCAGGCCAGCAAGTTCTACGTCACCAAGTCCGGTGAGGTCGGATCAGTCGGCGTGCGTTCCGGTCATACCGACATGTTCGGCTTCGAGGCGAAGATCGGCATGAAGACAACGCTGATCGCGTCGTCTTCGGACAAGATCGCCGCGCACCCCTACGCGCCCCTTTCCGACAAGGACCGAGCCGAGATCCAAACCGGCGTTGATGCCGCCAATCGACGCTTCATGGTCGCAATTGCCAGGGGGCGGGGGTTGCGACTGGCCGACGTCGCTCGCGTCCATGGCACTGGCAAGACATTCTCCGCCGCGCGCGCTCTGGCGCGCGGTGCCATCGATGGCGTGGCCACGATGCGCGAAGTTTTGGCCCGTCAAGGGTCACCGCAAATACGGCTTGGCCTCATGCGCCGGCAGGCCGCACTGATGGAGATCGCGGCCTCCATTTGATGCGAACTGCATAGTTCGATACGAGGCTGCAATAGCTGTCATTGAGGTTAGCCTTTCGAAACGGTCACAAGCAACTACCTTTTGCCAGCTCGATCGGGTTGGGAGAGCGACCGACAGTGCCCAAAGCGGCCATGAGCGGCTCCGCGCCACCCATTGAATTTAACACTTCAAAACCGATAGTCTCTGTTCATGGCTACCGACACTGACATCCGCCTGCGAAGCCGGCTCGACTCCAATCAGCGTGACCGCGAGCAGATGTGTCGCGCAGTTCTCTCGCTTGATGCTCGCTACACCGAGGTGAGGCCGCGCCATCCACTCGGCGGACGTGACGGCGGTCGTGACATAGAGGCTCACTTCGGCGGCGCTCTCAAAACATTTGGAGCAGTCGGCTTCGCGAACAGCGCGAACGACTCCGACGAGCAGAAGAAGAAGATTCGACGCAAATTCAAAGACGATCTTAAGTCGGCGATGGCTGCCGAACCGGCGCCAAAAGCCTTCGTATTTCTTACCAACGTACACTTCACGATGGGTGAACAGGACGAGATGAAGAAGGAGGCGAGCAATGCGGGGATTGAGCACTGCGACATCCTAGACCGCGAACGCCTTCGCATCGAGCTGGATTCACCTAGCGGCTTCTTTATTCGCTTTCAGTATCTTGGCATCCCGCTTTCCGAGGCCGAGCAGGCGAGCTTCCTTTCGCGCTACGGTGCCCAGATCCAAGATGTTGTTACCAGTGGCTTCCAGAAGGTCGAGAAGACGTTGGACCGGTTACTCTTTCTATCAGAGGCGAGGGACCCCCTTGACGCGCTCAGCTTTCGCTTCGTCCTGAAAAAGCCCTACCTCGCTAGCGAGATCGGACATTTTCGGGCGTTCGTGTTCCTTACCCTCAATGAATTTCGACCTGGGATGCACACGCTCTGGTTCGGCAGCTCCGACAAATCCGACCGTTTCCGCGATGACTTGGACGACAAGCGTCGAGACACGACGGCGGGCATCGGAAACGGCATAGGATCTGGACAGTGGGAGCTGTATCTTCCCGCCGACCTAGAATCCTACAACCAGAAGGCGGAAGACGCGCCCGTTGGGCAAGACGCTTCGGAGACCGCCAAGATTAGACTCGAGTATGAGCAGACAAGCTGGACAAGCGGGCGTGGCCTTGATCCGGTGCAGGCGCTCGTCGCGACTTACCGCCATGCGGATTGCCATCGACCGCCGTTGCCGACGCTCGCGCTTCGAAATCTTGAGGATGGAATGTTTCTCCCGTTTGTTAATGGCGAGCTTGCGGATAAGATCCACTCGATCCAAGTGTTCGCAAATGGATATAAGCTCGCGGATTTCGGTCCGTCTGACTTTCGGATTGACCGCAGCAGATGCGGAGAAAGCATGCCGACCAAGTTTAGTGATGCTGAAATGGCGGATCCATGGGTCAGACTTCGCCCAACTAGCATGAACTCAGCTTACAGGTTCCGCTTCGGTGAGGTAACGCCGAAGCGAACCTATGGGCATGAGCAACCGATCGACAGTCCACCTCCGCCCGAGCTGAGCTGAGCTGATCAACGAGGCATTCAAGTTAAGACAGTTTGACGGGATCCTGTGCTTTTCTCTGCCACCAGTATTTGTGAGGCCTCTCTTACAAGGCTACGGGCGGTTTTCGGTCGATCTCGACGCCTGCGGCCGAGAAGAGTGTCTCCTCCGCCTCAGGCAGCGGCAATTCCCATGTGCTCACCACGTCCATATCAAGCGCCTTAGCGAAAGTGATGAGGTTGCGATCATCGGCATAAAGGCGCGTGGTCCGATGCACACGTGCGATTGCGACGATCTGACGATCGATCTTCACCTTCTGATAGGGTGCTGACGAACCGCCGCGCTTATCGCCGGCGTCCTTCGCGGCGCGGGTCATCATGGCAGTCTCTACCGCCGCCCGAATGTCGAACGGCTCGATCCGAAGTCTCGCCTGACTGGTTAGCTGCTCCAGCACGGCCGGTGCCCCGTCGCCGGCGATCACCAGCATCTCCGCCAGCACGGGGGTCGGTACGATGATCGTATCCGAGGCGTTCAAGCTGGCAAGCAGATGCTCGATGCGTTCGCGAGCATTGCTGACCGGAACGCCAGACTGATCAGTCGGTGGTTCCCCCGATGGATTTACGAGCAGCGCGAGAGCAGAGCTGTCCACCGTCAGGATCAACGATCTTCATCCTCTTGGGAGCGGAGCGACGCGGTTCGGCGATACGCATCAGGATCCATCAGGCCGTTGCCGGCTGCCGATCGGATGGCAGCAAGGGTGTCGGTCACGGGGCGTTCGTCTAGCCGCTCGACTCGCTCGACCTTGAAGTCCGACATCCGCCACACGCCGTCTGTCTGCCGCTCGAAGCGACCGTTCCCGTGCAGACGGACGGTAGGTCCGTATAGAAGGGGCGCGAGATCGCGTGCCATGTCGCGCTTCATCTCCACCCCGGTGTGGAAGACATCCCCGTCCTGAAGCGTCGCGTGTGCGGTAGTGTCCCGCCCGCCGATCGCGACGATCATGCCATCGATGGTGGCACTCTCGCGGAACGGAGGAAATGTGAGAGGCTTGGGACGGTTGCGCCCTACGAACGGCAGCACGACGCGGCCCGTAGCCTTCTCGCGAAGAACTCCCACCGCGTTATCATTTGCGAGAAGATCCTCGAGCTGCTGACGAGCTTTCACGCCGTCCTTGGTGCCGGCACCGATGCGAATGTCATTGATGCGGGTTTCGACCTTCGGCGCGTCCACGGCGTCCACCATATGGACGAGTTCCGCGCTGCCTGGGTCGACACGCAGAAAATGGGTGTGCTCCGGATGCCCGAGCATCCTCGATAGGGCTGTCAGATATTCCGCAAGGCGGGCCATAGGCAGGCTCGTGGGTGAGAATGCGTCGATGCTGAAGACATATTCAACCGGTCCCACGGTCAGCCTCCTACCGCATCGCAGGGCATACGCCCAAGATGCCGGACAGCTGCCGCACGGCGCGCGGCGTAGATGTCGGCTGCATGGGCTGCGTCGTCCATGACGCAGCTATAGCCATATTGGCTTACCGGATTACAGCTACATTCTGCGCCGCCTGCCGCAGCCGGCCGAGCGAGATCGGCTACCCCTTTTTTTCACGATCCCGTGAAGCCGAAAGGTCCTTCGTCTCATAGCCATCCTGGAGCTTCGCGAGATACTGAGGCCCAGGCCTATTGGGTTTCACCGGAGACTGCTGGGTCGCGGTGCCGGGCTTAATTGGAGGATCTTTAGCCACGACGTCAGTCTTCCCGCTTGCCGCTCGGCGAACTGGGCGGTGCGCCCCCGCCGGGCTGCTTGACCCGACCAGTGACGCTGTTGCCGAGCTCTGTGCCACGTTTCGCCATGTACTGCGGCGACGGAGGCGTTGGCCGAGTCGGCGCCTGTACCGTGCCGGTAGGACGTTGGGTTGGCCGCTTCACCATCTCTACTTCTCGCGTACCTTTGGCGGCTTGGATTTCATTCCCCAGAAGCTCGCGCCCTCGGTCACCATCCGGGACTTCGGCGGAGTTGGGCGCACCGGCACGAACTGCCCCGTTGCGCTGCTCCTGTGAACCGACTTGCCGTTCTTCTGCGCCATTTTGCACCTCAGCCGGACCAGAGAAATCCTTGTAAACGAATATAGTCGCTTCGCATAGGAATGCGAGCACGAAGCCCGTGAGCATGAATAGCAGCGCCTTGCTCCGAGCGGCCATCCGGGTGCCGTTCAGGACGAAATTGGTGCGTGCGGCCGACCCATGTTGATCGATCATGAATAGGCGAAGCTCTTCAACGACCTTCGCGTCTAGATCGTCCCCTTCCAAGCCGAGCGCAGAATGATACTCGTTCATCTCCTCCGCGAACCTTTTCACCTCCTCGTCACTGGAGGGATATTCGTATTCTCTTTTACGAAGGATCGGTACGAACCATCTAAGAGCCCAGGCCAAGCTACCGATCGCAAGTATCAAGAAGATATGCGAAACGACTGGAATGAACGACCCCGCGATCTTCGGCGTATCAGTTGCCGCACGCCCGGCCATGGCGGCGATGAATGCGAACGTAGCAGCGAAAAAGGGCAATGACCGCCATACCGATTCGTCGAGTTCGAGCTGTCGCTTGAACGATTCGTTGGCGAGCTCACTCATGTACTTCAACGCGTCGGGACCAATTCCCGGCTCTTCTAAATCTTGATCTTGAGGAGTTACTACCGGGTCGAAAGTATCAGCTCCTCGACGTAGGAGGTCAGCGACTGCAGCGCGTCCTGCACTTAGAGCCTTTTGCATGCCGGCGGGGACTTAAAGAAACGCTTTCATATCATACGCGCGCGGCTCGTCTTTCAGCCAAACACAGGCAACAAAAGACTCACCGTCCTGTATAAAACCGGCACGCTCAACTAGGAGATCGGCAGGCTCGTGGTTGGTGTAGCGCAGCATCTGCCCGACCGCAGGCACTGCCTCGAAGTCGAAGTCTTCTCCAAGATAGTCAAAATCCGCGTCGTTTGCTGGGCGGAATACACGTACCTTCATGCGATTATCCTTGGGCTGGAGAGGCTACAAGCTGATCCGGCTGCATGGTCTGTTTAGTGGATTGGCTCCATTACCCAGATGGTGGAAGACGTCGCCTCTCTCGTCGCTCGACGTTCTGTGCAATTCGTCCAGGCCGAGTGTAGAGAGTCTCTAAAATCGATGTAGTAAATTCCTGGAGGTCGAGCGCCCCTTCTTCACCGATAGTTTCGGAAGCATGTGCGGCGTCGTTGCCGTCCTGATGAACACAAGAGGCCAGATCGGCTAAATCGCTCGGGAGTATTTTTCGCTCGAAAAGCCAATCCAAACGAAGCCTGAGGTCCTTCGCCACCTTCCATGAAAGATAATTTGGGTCTGACTTGTCAACCGATTGGGGCTCAACCGGGATCAGCTCGCGTGTGGCAGCATCAAGCACCTTGCGCGACATCGCACCACTGGCGTCGAAAGCTCCAATGGCGTAACACAAACTCGCCTCTTCAAAAATCGTTCGAATATTGTCAGGTACGAACTCTGGGCAAGTAGCGGTGTTACGTAAGACTGGTTTTGACACTACCAATTCGAATACGGAATTGATAATTTCACCAGCAAAGTCGGATGAAAGTGGCGACTTGTTGCCGCGAACGTTATGCAGCTCGAATATGGTTGGCTGGTAACAGGCTCGGCATCTGCCGAACGTGAAATACCTATCGGCAGTTCTGGGCACAATCGATGCGGACAGGGCGTCGAATGTGACTGCCTTAGTTGTACAGCGAGGGCAGTCGGTAACGAACATCGGATCTGCGTTTCCGGCCATTCAATCCTGCTCCGCTACTGGTCGCGCATTCTGTATGAAGGCACCGAGGATCCTGCGCATTGCCTCTGGCCTCGTTGGTCTCGGATCCTGTTGCAATATCCATGCGTCCAGTGCGGCCAATTGCTCCGGATGAAAGCGCACCGTCACAGGCGTTCCGATGCCTGTAGCAGGCCGTCCAATCTTTTTGACGTCAGAAACCTTTGACATAGCCCGTTCTTGATGTCAGAAAGGGCGAGCCGAAGCAAGGCTTAGGACCCTCGCTCCGGCTCTGACCAATCGCAGGAGCGTCTTCCATGCAACAGGCTACCCGCGCTCATAGCGCCACGAGCATGCTCGCGTCACCCGGAACCGATCGGGTAAATTCCACTAACATTCCCAGCCGCCGGGGCGTCCTGAGCTTCGCCGTAGGCGCGGGTGCTCTGGCCGTATCCGCGACTGCGGCATCCGCTGCTGCGATCACCCAGAACTCGCGGTCGTGGGATCGCTGCTTGGCCGACTATCGTGCTGCTCTGCAACGATCGGATGCCTTCAACCAATCGACCTATAAACCAGCCTGGGAGCGGATGGTCAGGCTCGCTGGTGAGCAGCCCCCTCTATCTTTCACGCACACCGCCCGCAGCGGCCACGTCGCGACGTTGCACATGACGCTGGCCGATATGGATGAATACGCCGTCAATCCTGCTTACCGCCACCTCGCTGCTCCACTGCGCGATGCTTGGCGGGCATGGAAGAAGAGAGACGACCAGGCACAGCACGTAGTTGGCTGGCCGGCGATCGAACATCGTCAGGACGTTCTGGATGCAGAGGAGTATCGCACCCAGGCGCTCCTAATTGCGGAATCCGCACCAGATCACGAAGCGCTGGCCATCAAGCTGAAGATCGCCCTGACGCGGGTCGCTGGCGAATTGCAGGATGACGATCGCGATGCGCTCGCTGCTGATCTGGAAAGGCTGGGCGTGTGACGCTTCTCCCCGATGATGACCTCACCGAGCTGACCCGGTTCGGATCAGGTGCTGATTGTGAGCGGCTTCGCGGCCGTAAAGCTGATCGACAGGCACGAAAGCGATCTGTTGACGTCACCCATAAACAAACGCATAAGGTCCAAATGCAATCGCAAGAGGACCATCGGCTCATGTGGCAGATTCCCGACAACGTTCCGCTCTTCACCATGGCCACGGTAGCCAAGGCCGCTGAAGTTGCGCCTGCGACCATAAGGGCCTGGTTCCAGCGAGAGCATGTTCGGCTGAACGAGGGCGACGCAAAGGCGCATATCAATGGAGCGCCGAACAAGTTCACGCTTCGGAGTGTGCTGATGCTGACCGTCACAGCGGAATTGGTCCGGCAGGGTAGCTCCCCCAGTGCCGCGTCGGTGGCAGCAGAGCATTGGATGCTTCACGGCGTCCTGGAGGGACAGTTCGGTGCGCCTGCTCGTCGCGAAGGCGGCGGCCTCTTCCCTTCGCCGTTCACGACATATCTGATCACCGGCTCGGATGCAGCCGTAGCAGCGACCCCGGATCGGCCGTGTCAGATCGTGGGCATCGATCGGAATGACCCGCGAGCATATTCGGCGCTGTTCGGCGCGATGTTCTTCCGCGGGCGGCCCAGCGCGAAGATCGTCCTGCTGAACCTGATCGACCGGAGAGTGCGTCAGGTCTGTCAGGAGTCGATCCTGGGCGATGCAGGACAACCCGAACCCGACTGGGACGACGTCGCCGAAAAGATGCTGGCAGCCGACGAATAGCGTGAGACGTTGACACGCTTTCGCCTTTCTCTAAAACCGTGTTGCTCCACCGAGGTTTGAATGGCTCGCCGCAATCATGTCCTGGAACGTTACACACCTGCCGAGGCCGAGATGGTGACCGGCGTCAACGTCGCCCTTCAGCGGGACTGGCGCCGTCGCGGCCTTCTGCCTGAGACCGGCGGGTCCCATGCCCGCTACACGGCGTCTGAACTCGCGGAGATGCTGCTGATGCAGGACTTCGCGAGCGAGGGGCTTGGCCCGAAGATCATGAAGGACCTCCTGGGATCGGCCGCGGAACCCCTGCGGAAGTGGGTCGAGGCACTCGGCTGGACCAAGGGCGTGATTGAGCTCAACGACGCGATCCCGCGCAACCAGCTCCCCGAGCGTTACGTCCTGAACGTCGCTGGCCGCACACTGTCTGTCGGAGACCTCAACGAAGCGTTCGATCGCCTCGCTGCCGACACCGATCGGCGTTATGCCTTCGTATGCGATCTGCGTCGCGTCGCAGAGGCCGTGGTCAACAAGATCCCCCGGCCGGTCTGGCGCCGCGAGCCGCCGGCCGCTGCGAAGGCGGTGGCGTGATGGCCAAGCGCGCGGCCCTCTTCACCAAGGCCGACGTGAAGCGGCTCATCAGCGGCGCCCTCGCATCTGGCCTCGAGGTCGGTGAGATTCGTGTTCTTCGGGACGGCAGCATCGTGTTGCATCCGACCTCGTCGCGTCCCGCGATCCTGGATGACGATATCGACGAGAAGCTGGAGGCGTTCGCTCGGAAATGACCGGCAAGCTGCTCTACGTGACGCCCTTCTTCGATCGCCACGGCAAGCGCCGGTGGCGCTTCCGTCGGAAGGGCTATCCCCATCACTCATTCAAATCGCCGCACGGTACGAAGGCCTTCGAGCGCGAATATGCAGCCTGCCTCAATGCCGATCCGGAACCTGTAGTCCTGCGCGCGACGATCACCGGCAGCGTCGGAGACGTCATCGCGCGCTACTACAGCGACAATGCGTTCCTGGATCTGAAGCCCGCGACTCAGAAGGTATATCGTGGCGTCCTGGAGCGGTTCCGGGCTGATTTCGCCGACGTCCCCATCAAGGCGTTCGACGCTGATCGAATCCAGCGTCTGATGACCGCCATGCGGCACAAGCCGCATGCCGCAGCGCGCCTCCGCAAGCTGCTCGCGCAGCTGCTGCGGGTGGCCCGCCGCGGGAAGCTGGTCAGCGCGGGCTTCGATCCGATCAGCGACACGCGCGCACCGAAGACGTGGGGTGGCGGCTATCATCGCTGGACGGAGGAAGAGCTGACCGCGTTTGAGAACCGATATCCCCTCGGGACGAAACCTCGTCTCGCCTTCGATCTGCTGCTCTACGGGGCGCAGCGTAGTGGCGACGTTCGGTTCATGACCGATGCCGACATCGCCGGTGGTCGCATTCGACTCGATCAGAGCAAAACCAACAACGCAGTCGACATTCCCGTCGTCCCACCACTGCAAGCCTCGCTGGAAGCTGGACCGCTGGGCACCGCTACGTTGGTCGAGACACGGGACGGAAAGCCGTTCACCGAGAAGGGCTTCTACGGCATGTTGAAGAAGGCCTGCCGCGCTGCGGGCGTTCCGCACTGCTCGCCTCACGGCCTTCGCAAGGCCGCCGCCAGGCGCTGCCGGGAGGCCGGTTGTACTGACGAGGAGGGGATGGCGATCACCGGCCACAAGACGGTGAAGGAGTACCGTCACTACGCAGGATCGGACGCTCGTCCGGAGGTTGCCGATGCCGCTATGAGAAAAGTGATGGCTAACCGTTCTGATCGGTTAGCCAGCGGATCGGCGCAACCCATTGAAAAGGCTGCGGAATGACCGCTAAAACTGGATGCCCGACAAGGATTCGAACCTTGATTGACGGAGTCAGAGTCCGCTCTCTTACCATTAGAGGATCGGGCAATCGCAGGCGGCGCGTTTAGGGCGGGGGTGGAGGGCTGTCAACGGCTATCGCGCCTCGACTTGTCGCAAGGCCTTTGCCGCGCTACCTAGGGGGCAAGCACCGAGCGGGTATCGTCCCGCGACGGCAGTATAAAATAGAAAGTCACCACGGCTATGGGGGATCGATCCGCCCGAATGCCGTACCGGCAGGACACCCCTGCCCGTCCGGCGCCGAGCCGGCCGCCCCGCGGCCGCTGGTCCGATGCGCAGGCCTTCGCCGCGCTGGATCTCGGCACCAACAATTGCCGCCTGCTCATCGCGCGCCCGCAGGGCGACGGGTTCGCGGTGGTCGACGCCTTCTCGCGTATCGTCCGCCTCGGCGAGGGACTCGCCGCGACCGGGCGGCTCAGCGATACCGCGATCGAGCGGACGATCGCCGCGCTGCGCGTCTGCGCCGACAAATTGAAGCGCCGCAACGTCACGCTGGCGCGTTCGGTAGCGACCGAGGCGTGCCGTCGCGCTGCCAATGGTACCGACTTCATCGCGCGGGCCTATGCGGAGACCGGCATCCACCTCGACATCATCTCGGCCGAGGAAGAGGCGCGGCTCGCGGTGCTCGGCTGCCATGCGCTGATCGAGCCGGGCGACGACCCGGCGCTGATCTTCGACATCGGCGGCGGCTCGACCGAACTCGTGCTGATTGACACCAAGCCGGGCGAGATGCCGCGCGTGCTCGACTGGCATTCGGCGCCATGGGGCGTGGTGTCGCTCACCGAACATGCCGGCGGCGGCGACGGCGAGCCGGGCCGCCTTGCCGCTTACGTGCGGATGCGCGAGATCGTCGCGGACAGCGTGGCCGATTTCGCCCGCCGCCTGCCGCGCGACGTCGCGCGGCCGCGGCTGCTCGGCACCAGCGGCACGGTGACGACGCTCGGCAGCGTCCACCTCGGCCTCAGCCATTATGATCGCGCGCAGGTCGACGGGCTGATCGTGCCGGCGGAGGCGATGCGGCGGATCAGCACCGACCTGTCGCGCAAATCGGTGCGCGAACGCGCGCAGCTCGCCTGTATCGGGTCGGAACGCGCGGATCTCGTCGTCGCCGGCTGCGCGATCCTCGAGACGATCCTCGATCTCTGGCCGGCCGAACGGCTCGGCATCGCCGATCGCGGCATCCGCGAAGGCATTTTGCGACGTTTGATGGGAAGCCCCAGACCATGACGAGGATCAGGCGATGAGCCGGGATGGCGGCGGCCTGCGCACACGGGTCAAGACGGCGCGCGGCCGCACCGCGCAATCGACGCGCTGGCTCGAACGCCAGCTCAACGACCCCTATGTCAAACGGGCCAAGGCGGAAGGCTATCGCAGCCGCGCTGCCTACAAGCTGATCGAGCTCGACGAACGGTTCGGCATCATCCGCGGGTCGAAGCGGGTCGTCGACCTCGGCATCGCGCCGGGCGGCTGGAGCCAGGTGATCCGCCGGCGGCTGCCCAAGGCGGCGGTGGTCGGCATCGACCTGCTGCCCGTCGACCCGATCGACGGCGTGACGATCTTCGAGATGGACTTCATGGACGATGCCGCGCCGGGCAGACTGATCGAAGCGCTCGGCGGCGCACCCGATCTGGTGCTGTCGGACATGGCGGCCAACACCGTCGGTCATCCGCAGACCGACGCGCTGCGCACGATGGCGCTGGTCGAGACCGCGCTCGCCTTCGCGGTCGAGGTGCTGGAGAAGGGCGGGACCTTCGTCTCGAAGGTCTTCGCCGGCGGCGCCGACCAGCAATTGGTAGCCGAGATGAAGCGCAACTTCGCCACCGTGAAGCACGCCAAGCCGCCGTCGAGCCGCAAGGGCTCGGTCGAGTGGTTCGTCGTCGCGCAGGGGTTCAAGGGCAGGGATCGGCCAGCGGACCAGCCTCGCTGATCCGCGTCGCGGGCCGATCCCCGGCCAGCGTCGCAGCACGCGACGACTGACGGCGCGGCTTTGCCGCGGCGGGATCGGGACGCCACGCCGCGTCCGCACCTCACGCCGCTTCCTCTGTCGTCATTCCCGCGCGGGCGAGGTTTCAGACGCGCACGTTCCGGCCCGAGCCGGAGCGTGTAAAATCCCCGCCTGCGCGAGACCTCTGCGGAACGTCCTTCGTCATGACGGACCTGTTCCGGCATCCACTGCCCCGCAAGAGCTTAAGCCTTTGATTTTGCTGCACTGTGGACCACGGACCAAGTCCGGGGTGACCGCGCCTTTTGGGCGGGGCCGAGGCTTTCGCGGAGGCTCCGCCTGCGCGGGGATGACAATGGGGTGAGGCAGCCACCCTCTCTTCAGAGAACCAACCACAACCGCGCCCAAACGCAAACGACGCGGCAAGGCCGCGTCGTCCGTCATATTATGCCGGCAATCGGGTCGTGACGCGGGTCAGACAAGCCAATCCGCCGACCGATTGATCAGCCGTCGTAGTCGGCGCCGAGATTCTGGTTGCGCGGCGGCGCAGCGGCGGTCAGGCGCAGCGCTTCGGCGGAGGCCGTGAGAGAGCCGACCGCATCGACCTCGTCATCGTCGTCGATCTGGACGCGCTGCAGGCTGTTGACCACCGCCTCTTCGAGCGAATCGGGGCGGACCAGCTCGTCGGCGATCTCGCGCAGCGCGACGACCGGATTCTTGTCGCGATCGCGGTCGAGCAGCAGCTCGGCGCCGCCCGAAATCTGCCGCGCGCGCTGCGCCGCGAACAGCACGAGGTCGAAGCGGTTGGGGATCTTGTCGACGCAATCCTCGACAGTGACGCGCGCCATGGACGCTTTCCTTCGCAAATACCGATGCAGTGAAGGGAGACGACTAGGCCGCCGCGCGTGCCAAGTCAAGAAATGCGCTCGCCCGCGCTTGTGCGACGCCCGCGAGCCGGCCACAGACGGGTGATGGCCGATCCCGCTCCCCAGCCGACGTTCACCGTCGACGGCAACCGGCTGACGCTGCTCGACACCGGCCCGCGCCGGCTCGACGCGCTGCTCGCGCTGATCGACGGCGCCCGGCACGACCTGCGCATTCTCTACTACATCTATGCCGACGACGCGACCGGACGGCGCGTCAATGCCGCACTGGTCGCCGCGGCGGAGCGCGGCGTCGCCACCGCGCTGATCGTCGACGGCTTCGGCAGCGAAGGGCATGACGCCTTCTATGCGCCGCTGCGCGCGGCGGGGATCTCCGTGTGCCGCTTCTCGCCGCGCTTCGGGCGACGCTACCTGCTGCGCAACCATCAGAAGCTCGCGCTCGCCGACGCAGGCACCGCGGCGCAGCGGATCATCGTCGGCGGCTTCAACGTCGAGGACGATTATTTCGGCACCCCCGCCGACGCGGCATGGCGCGACCTCGGCCTGCTCGTCGAGGGGCCGGCGGCGGGGCGGCTCGCCGGCTATTTCGACGCACTGCACGACTGGACCCGGCAGCCCAAGGGCAAGATCCGCCGGCTCAACGCCGCCCTGTCGCGCTGGAGCGAGACGCGCGGGGCGACGCGCTGGCTGATCGGCGGGCCGACGCGGCGGCTGTCGCCCTGGGCGCGGGCGGTGCGCGACGACCTGCGCCGCGGCAAGCGGATCGACATCATCGCCGCCTATTTCACCCCCTCGCCCACCATCCTGCGCCGGCTCGACAAGGCGGGGCGGCGCAAGGCGAAGGTGCGCATCGTCACCGCCGCCAAGTCGGACAACAATGCGACGATCGCCGCCGCACGCTTCACCTATGCCGGCCTGCTGCGCCGGGGCGTGCAAGTGTTCGAATATCAGCCGACCAAGCTGCACACCAAATTATACGTGATCGACGATGCGGTGCACGTCGGCTCGGCCAATTTCGACATGCGCAGCCTGTTCATCAACATGGAGCTGATGTTCCGGGTCGAGGATCGCGCCTTTGCCGATCACGTCCGCGGCTATGTCGACGGCGAGATCGCCCGGTCGCAACCGATCACGCCAAGCTGGTATCGCGCGCATACCGGGCCGATCCAGCGCATCCGCCAGTTCTTCGCCTATCTGCTGATCGCGGTGGTCGATCCCGGCCTGTCGCGCGGGCTCAACTTCGGGATCGACGACTGAGCGCGAACCTCAGCGTCCCAGCGCGTTGACGTCGGCGCGGGCGGATTCGGGGATCAGCGCCTCGAGCACCGACCAATAGCCGGCCACCGCCTCCTGCCCCGCGCAGGAATAGGCCGACGCCATCCGCTCGCGCTGCTCTTCGTACAGCGCGAGTTCGAGCGCCGCGCCGCTGTCGGTGAGGCGGAGCAGGCGGTGGCGGCGATCGAGGTCGCCGTGCCGCATCTGGACGAGATCGCGGTCGACCAGATCCTTCATCACCCGCCCGAGCGATTGCTTGGTGACGCCGAGCAGGTTGAGCAGCTCGCCGACGGTGATGTCGGGCTTGCGGCCGATGAAGTACATGGCGCGATGGTGCGCACGCCCCAGGCCGATCTCCGCCAGCTTCTCGTCGGCGCTGCGGACGAAGCGCGACTGGGCGAAGATCATCAATTCCATGCCCCGCCGAATCGCGGCATCATGCAGAAACAGCGCAGACGAGAGCTTGGGTGCGTCCATAACGGACGGGCTATCTTAACCTGCGATGAAAGGAAAGCCGATTCGTACCCGCCAGCGATGTTAAATATCGATTTTACTGGTAGATTTGGATCATTCCTTCCAAGCCCAGTAGAGCTGGGCCGGCGGCACGTTCCACCATTCCATATCGTGGTCGATCGCATCGAAATGCGGGGTGAGGTAATCCTTCACCTTCGGCGAGAATTGATAGACCAGAAACGCGCCGCCGGTGCGGATGACGCGGTGCGTCGCCGCGGCGATCGCCGGGCCGACGCCGGCGGGCAGCGTCGAAAAGGGCAGGCCCGACAGGACATAATCGGCATGGTCATGACCGTGGTCGCGAACGATCTGCTCGACGTCCGCTGCCGAACCCTCAACCGCGACGAAGCGCGAATCGGTGATGGTGTGATCGAGGTAGCGGATGAAATCGGCGTTGGTGTCGATCGCGATCAGCGTCGCATCCGGCGCCATCCGTTCGAGGATCGGCCGGCAGAAGGTGCCGACGCCGGGGCCGTATTCGACGAACAGCTTGCACGCGCTCCAGTCGACCCGGCTCAGCATCTTGCGGATCAGACGGTCCGACGACGGGATGATCGAACCCACCATCACCGGATGTTTGAGAAACCCCTGGAAGAACATCGAGACCGGACTCGGCACGCCGGCAGGACGGGAATTGCGCCGTGCGGCGGTGGTCGGACTGGGCATCATAATCCTGTCGTGTTCGTGATCGGCCCGCGTTCGACCCGCGGGTGACACCCCGTGCCACGTTTCCCGAACGCGTTTCAAGACACAGGGTTGCGTTTGCGCGACGCTTCACCGCAGCCGGCGCGCTTGTCCGGCGTCCCCGCCGGCCTAGAATGGACCGCGCCGAGGACGTCGGAGGAGCAGCGATGACGAAGCGGGACGCGGGCACGATGGTGGTGATCTTCGTATCGCAGCGCACCGGCGCCGATCCGGCCGGCTATGACGCCGCGGCAGCGCGGATGGACGCGCTCGCCGCCGCGCAACCCGGCTATCGCGGCGTCGACAGCGTGCGCGACGTGGCCGGGCTCGGCATTACGGTGAGCTATTGGGCGGACGCGGTGACCGCCGCGGCGTGGCGCGACCATCCGGAGCATGTCGCGATCCGCGAGCAGGGCCGGGCCTTGTGGTACGACTGGTACACGGTCACCGTGAGCGAGACGACGCGCGCGTACCGCTGGACGCGCGGTTGAGCCGACGGGCGGCCGTCATGACGATTTCGGCGCAGCAATGCTGCCGTGGGCATGGCTAAGGTATTGTCAGGCCAGCGCGGATGACGTCCGCGCAACGGCCGGCGCGGCGCTTGGGAAGAGCGGCGCTTCGACATGCTGAGCGCGAACGGGGGTGGGGGTGGCCGCTTTCCTCCCCCCTGCCCCTGACTTCTTCCGTTAGTCCTGACTCCTCGTTGGCCCTGAGTTCGACGAAGGGCGGGGTTCTGCGAGCGAGCACCCGCCCGTAGACAGGTGCCCTTCCCACTCACTCCGCCCGCGCAAGCAGAGGCGCAAGGCGATCAATGGTCCGCCTTGCCGCCGCGGCTCTGCAACTGGCCGGGCGAGATGAAGCCGATCGGCTGGATCGCCGCGGCGTCCTGCTTCAGCCGGGCGGCGATCTGTTCGTAATCCTTCTCCATCTCGGGCGTGACGCTGGCGCGCGATTCGGTCAGCGCCTCGTCGAAGTCGGCCATCGTCACCGCGGTCGACTGCAACGAGCGGCGCAGGGCGACGAGGCCGGCGCGGCGCACCACGTCTTCCAGATCCGCGCCGGTGAAGCGGTCGGTCCGCCGCGCCACCGCGTCGAGGTCGACATCGTCGGCGAGCGGCATCTTCTGCGTCTGGATCGCGAGGATGCGCCGCCGCCCGTCGCTGTCAGGCACGCCGACATAGACGAGTTCGTCGAACCGCCCTGGCCGCAGCAGCGCCGGATCGATAAGATTGGGCCGGTTCGTCGCGCCGATCACCACCACCGATTGCAGCTCCTCCAGCCCGTCCATCTCGGCGAGGATGGTGTTGACGACACGCTCGGTCACCTGCGGCTCGCCCGCGCCGGACCCGCGTGCCGGCACCAGGCTGTCGAGCTCGTCGATGAAGATCACGCAAGGCGCGACCTGGCGCGCACGCTGGAACAGCCGGGTGATCTGCTGCTCGCTCTCACCATACCATTTACTCAGCAGGTCGGAGGATTTGGTGGCGATGAAATTCGCCTCCGCCTCGCGCGCCACCGCCTTGGCGAGCAAGGTCTTGCCGGTGCCCGGCGGACCGTAGAGCAGGAAGCCCTTGGCCGGACGGATGCCGAGCCGGCGGAAGGCGTCGGGATCCTTGAGCGGCAGCTCCACCCCCTCCTTGAGCCGGACCTGCGCGGCATCGAGCCCGCCGACATCGTCCCAGCGGACGCGCGGCGCCTCGACCATCACCTCGCGCATCGCCGACGGCTGGACGCGCTTCAACGCGCCGAGGAAATCCTCGCGCGTCACCGACAGGGTATCGAGCACCTCCGGCGGCACCGTCCGTTCCTCGAGGTTGAGCCGCGGCATGATCCGCCGCACCGCCTCGATCGCCGCCTCGCGGGTCAGCGCGGCGAGATCGGCGCCGACGAAACCGTAGGTGGTCCGCGCCAGCTCGGCGAGGTCGACCTTGTCGCCGAGCGGCATGCCGCGGGTGTGGATGCCGAGGATCTCGCGCCGGCCGCGCTCGTCGGGCACGCCGACGACGATCTCGCGATCGAACCGGCCCGGCCGGCGCAGCGCCTCGTCGATCGCCTCGGGCCGGTTGGTCGCGGCGATGACGACCAGATTGGCGCGTGATTCGAGCCCGTCCATCAGCGTCAGCAATTGCGCGACGACGCGCTTCTCCGCCTCACCCTGGACGTTGCCGCGCTTGGGCGCGATCGAATCGATCTCGTCGATGAAGACGATCGACGGCGCCGACTTGGCCGCCTCCTCGAAGATCTCGCGCAGCCGCCCTTCGGACTCGCCATAGGCCGAGCCCATGATCTCGGGGCCGTTGATCAGGAAGAAGCTCGCATCGGATTCGTTGGCGACGGCGCGCGCCAGCCGCGTCTTGCCGGTGCCCGGCGGGCCGTAGAGCAGCAGCCCCTTGGGCGGCTCGACGCCGAGCCGTTCGAACAATTCGGGATAGCGCAGCGGCAGCTCGACCATCTCGCGCAGCTGGTCGATCGTCGTCGCCATGCCGCCGATATCGTCATAGGTGACGTCGGCGCGGCGCTGCGTCGGCTCCTCATATTCGGGGCGCAGCTCGATCTCGGTATTCTCGTCGATATGGACGATGCCCTTGGGGCTCGCCGCGACCACCGCGAGGCGGATCTCCTGCAAGGCATAAGCGGGGGCGTTCATGAACTGCTGGATGCCCGGCGGCATGTTGCCGACGCGCTGATGCCCCGCGGTCGCGACGACATCGCCCTGGCAGAGCGGCCGACCGAAGAAGGTCCGCTTGAGCGCCTGCGGCTGGCCCTGCAGCCGCAGATTCTGCTGCGCCGGCGCGAAGACGACGCGCGTCGCGGGCTTCGATTCGACCTTGCGCACCTCGACGAAGTCGCCCGCGCCGACGCCGGCATTGGCGCGTTGCAGACCGTCGATGCGCAGCACCTCGATCCCCTCGTCCTCGCTATACGGCCCCACCGCCCGCGCCGGCGTCGACTGTTTGCCGACGATCTCGATCACGTCGCCTTCGCCGACACCGAGCGCCGCCATCAGGCTGCGCGGCAGATGCGCCAGACCACGGCCCGAATCTTCGGGACGGCTGTTCGCCACCTGGATCTTGCGGGTGGGGGTATCGCTATCGGCCATGCAGCTGGAATCCTCGAAACGGCGTCGAGGGTGGGAGATAGGAGCGAGGGAGCGGACGCGCTACCGGCGGCAAAGCCAAAAAAAGGGCCAGCCCCGAAGGGCCGGCCCGTGAAAGTTTTTAGGAGAGGATGCCTGAAAGGCCCGTCCCTTTTGTCCGCCGACACTTTATGTTGCAACTGCGAAAAGAGACGGTACGATTGCAGAAGTTGCACTCGTTGGCGTAAGGCGCGTCGGCGAGGCAGGGAGAGGATCGTCATGCGCAGACTGCCGCCGCTCGGCGCGATCGAGGCTTTCGTTCAGGTCGCGCGGCTCGGCTCGGTCAAGGCCGCCGCGACCGAACTCGCCTTGTCGGCGCCGGCACTGAGCCGCCGCGTCCAGTCGCTCGAACGCTTCATCGACCGGCCGCTGTTCGAGCGCCGCCACCAGGCGATGGTGCTCAACGCCGATGGCGAGCGACTGCTCGGCCAGATCGCGCCGGTGCTCGACAGCCTGTCGGACGCGGTCGAGGGGATGACCGGGACGATCGAGGTATTGCGGCTGCGGCTCGGCATCCTGCCGCTGTTCGCCTCGCAGCGGCTGTTCCCGCGGCTGGGCGAGCTGCGCGCGGCGCATCCCGAACTGCACCTCGACATCGATACCGCCGGCCACGGCATCGCCCGGCTCGGCGAAGGGCTCGATGCGGTGATCGCCCTGTCGCGCGAGATCGATCCGACGCTCTACGCCAAGCGGCTCGATCGCAACTCGGTCTATGTGATCGGCGCGCGCACCCTGCTCGACGGCCCCGATCCGGTCAGGCGGCCCGAGCAGCTTGCCGGGCTGACCGCGCTGATCCATCGCGAGATGCCCGACAATTTCACCGCCTGGCGCGATGCGGCGAAGATCGATCCGGGCATCGAGCCGCTGGCGATCGACTATTTCGATTCGGGCGCGCTGATGCTGGAGGCGGCGGCGCAGGGCCTCGGCGTCGCCTTCATGCACGAGAGCCATTTCCAGGAAGCCCGCGACCCGCGGCTGGTGCGCCTGTTCGATATCGTCGTCGAAAGCCCGTACAGCTATTGGTTCGTCTGCCGCCCGCGAGCGCTGCACCAGCGCCCGGTGCGCATGTTCCACGACTGGCTGATCAAGACGCTGGGCGAGGTGTGATCCTCCCCGGCACGGGGAGGTGGCAGCGCGCCGGCGCTGACGGAGGGGGAGCTTCCACGAACGCCTCGCTTGCGGAAGCCCCCCTCCACCACGGCCTGCGGCCGCGGTCCCCCTCCCCGGTGCTAGGGAGGAGTGATTACGCCGCCCGTGCCTTGACGATCTTGCCCGGCTCGCGCGGCGGCTCGCCCTTGGGCAGCGCGTCGATCAGCTCCATGCCGTCGGTCACTTCGCCCCAGACGGTGTACTGGTTGTCGAGGAAGCGCGCGTCGTCGAAGACGATGAAGAACTGGCTGTTCGCCGAATTGGGATCGCTGGTCCGCGCCATCGAGCAGATGCCGCGCACGTGCGGCTCCTTGTTGAACTCCTGCTTCAGGTTCGGCTTGGTCGAACCGCCGGTGCCGTCGCCACGGCCGCCGTCGCCGCCCTGCGCCATGAAGCCGGGAATGACGCGGTGGAACGGCACGCCGTCATAAAAGCCCTCATTGGCCAGTTCCGCGATCCGCGCGACGTGGTTCGGCGCCAGATCGGGCCGCAGCTTGATCGTAACGTCGCCGTCGGCCAGCGTCAGCGTCAGTGTAGTGTAGGTATCGGCCATGGTTCTTCCTCTTATGGTTGACACGCAGGTAGTATCGCTGACGCCCGGAGGCAAATCCGCAAGGGTGGCCAATACGGTCGCGGCGCGATAGAGCGCAGGCGAACAACGCCGGGCGGAGGCTGCGATGAGCGAGATCGAACTTCCCGAGCCGCCGGTCGTCGAGCAGGACGAACTCGACGAGGACGATCGCCTCCGTCCCGAATTCGTCGACGCGGTGCTGGAAGCGGTCGCCGACGGCGACGACGAGGCGGCGCGTGTGCTGGTCGAACCGCTCCACCCCGCCGACATCGCCGACCTGTTCGAGCTGACCCCGCACGAGGATCGCGGGCCGCTCGCCAAGGCGCTGAAAGACCTGCTCGACGCCGACGTCTTCGCGGAGATGAACGATTACGTCCGCGAGGACCTGATCGACGCGCTGACGCCGACCCAGGTCGCCGACCTCGCCTCCGAGCTCGATACCGACGATGCGGTCGCGATCATCGAGGACATGGACGAGGCCGAGCAGCGCGCGGTGCTGCGCGCGCTCGACCCCGACGATCGCGCCGCGATCGAGGAAGCGCTCTCCTATCCCGAGGAATCCGCCGGCCGGCTGATGCAGCGCGAGCTGATCGCGGTGCCCGATCACTGGACGGTCGGCGACGCGATCGAATTCCTGCGCGGCCATGACGAACTCACCACCGATTTCTGGGAGATTTTCGTCGTCGATGCGGGGCATCACCCGGTCGGCACCTGCCAATTGTCGTGGATCCTGCGCACGCCGGGCAGCATCGCCATCGCCGACGTGATGAAGCGCGAACAGACGCTGATCCCGGTCGACATGGATCAGGAAGAGGTGGCGCTGCGCTTCCAGAAATATGCGCTGATCTCCGCCGCGGTGGTCGATGCCTCCAACCGGCTGGTCGGCATGATCACCGTCGACGACATCGTCCATATCATCCAAGCGGAAGCGAGCGAGGATACGCTGCTGCTGTCGGGCGCAGGCGACGGCGACATCAACGAACCGCTCCGCCTGACCGTGCGCACGCGGCTGATGTGGCTGGTCGTCAATCTCGGCACGGCGATGATCGCTTCGTCGGTGGTGGGGCTGTTCCAGAGCACGATCGCCGCCTTTGCGACGCTGGCGGTGCTGATGCCGATCGTCTCCGGCATGGGCGGCAATGCCGGCACGCAGACGCTCGCCGTCGTCGTCCGCGCGATCGCCACCAACCAGCTCACCGATTCGAACACGCGCTGGATGGTGTTGCGCGAATTGCGCATCGCGGCCGCCAACGGCCTCGCGCTCGGCGTGCTGATCGGGCTTGGCACCTTCATCATCTTCGGGCGCACCGATCTCGCGCTGGTCATCGCCGCGGCGATGTTCACCAACAACATCACCGCCGGCCTCGGCGGCGTGCTGGTGCCGGTGACGCTCGACCGGATGAACGTCGATCCCGCGGTGTCCTCGGCGGTGTTCGTGACGACGCTGACCGATACGATGGGCTTCTTCTCGTTCCTCGGCCTTGCCACCTTGTGGGGACTGCACGCTTGACCCACATCGCAAGGCCATGTTGCACCTGACGAAAGTGGCCTTCGGCGCGACCAGCGTCGAACATCTCGCCGAGCGGTTGACGCTGCGCGCCGCCGATGGGCCGGTGTTCCTCACCACCCGCTACCTGCCCAAGCGGCACGAGGAGGTCGCCGGGGTTGGATCGCTGTTCTGGATCCTCAAGCACCAGCTCGTCGCCCGTTCCGCGATCACCGGCTTCGGCGAGGCGGAGGGCGGCCGCGTCGCGATCCATATCGATCCCGCCCTGGTGCTGGTGCAGACCCGCCCCAAGCGCGCGCATCAGGGCTGGCGCTATCTCGAGGCGGCGGATGCGCCGCTCGACCTCGGCGGCGAGACGGACGGGCTGGCGGCGATGCCGCCGGCGCTGATCGGCCGGCTGGCGGAACTCGCGCTGATCTGAGCCGGGTCGCCTATTCCCCCGTGCCGCACGTCACCGGCGCGCCGGCGCTGGCGACGACGCGGCATTTCGGCCGCCCGGCGACGCTCACCGTCCCCAGACCGTTGCTCGCGACCAAAGCGGTGTAGCCCGCCTGCGCGCGTACCGTGCCCGGTCCGTCGAGATGGACAGTGAGGTCGTTGGTCGCCAACGCCGCGGCCTCGATCGTCCCCGTCCCGCTCGCCACCAGCCGCGCATCGGTGGCGCGTCCGGCGAGCGTGATCTTGCCGTCGCCGGCGAGCTGCACGCCGAGCTGGTCCGCCTCCACCGCGGCGACCGCGAGCGTCGCCGTCCCCGCCGCGGACAGGTCGACACGGGCACCCTTGAGCTGCGCGATCGTCACCACGCTGCCGCCGATCACGGTTAGGGCGGCGAGGCGCGGCGTGGTCAGGCGGATGCGCAGCGGCGCCGTCGCCGCCTGCCGCTGTTCGCCCCAGCGTGTCGCATTGGTCTGGCGGATGGTCAGCGTCGTGCCGTCGGCGTGGAGGTCGACGGCGCCGATCGCCGCGCGGTCACCCTCCACCGTCGCGGCGGGGGCACCGGTGGCGATCGTCACCGCAAAGCTGCCGTTGATCCGCACACGCTCGAAGCTGCCGAGCGCAACGTCGCGCTGCTCGGCGGCAGCGGTGGTGGGAAGCAGGGCGAGCGCGGCGAGCAGGCGGATCATCGGCCGGAGACTCGCATCCGCCGCGCCTCGGGGCAAGTCAGCCGCCGCAGCGGACCGAACCGGTGCCGTGATTGCTGACGGTGCAGCGCGCGCTCGCGCCGAGATCGACATCGCCGGTGCCGCTGATCGCGACCTGTGCCGGTCCGTCGACCGCGGCGCGCACGTCGCCCATACCGGCGACAGAGACATCGGCGCGTGCGACGCGCAGCCCCGCGGCGTCGACGCTGCCGGTCCCCGCCACCGCGACGTGCAGCATCTTGACCGCACCGCCGGCGCGTACGTCACCCGTGCCGGTGATCGACAGATCCGCCGTGTCGACGGTGAGCGCGGCGATGTTGAGGTCGCCCGATCCGCTTACCTCAGCCTTGAAGCCGGCGCCGGTGATCCGGTCGACCGCCACCGTCGCGGTGCCGGTGACGCGCGCTTCGGCGAGGCGCGGCAGCGTCACGAACACCTTCACCGCGCGGTGGCGGCCCCAGCCGATGCCGCGCTTGCGTCCGATCGTCAGCGTCCCGTCGCTTTCGGCGATGCGCAGCGTATCGAGCTCGTCCGCCGGCCCCTCGGCGCGCACCGAAAAGCCATTGCCGAGCCGCACGTCGACGTCGTCGCTGCCGGTGACGTCGATCCGCGAGAAGCCCTGGGCCGGATAGGTCCGGCTCGGCCCGCTGCCCTTGGCGGCGAGCGCGGCGCCATCGTCATATCCCATCGAGCAACCGACCAGCATCATCGCTGCCATCGCCATCGATATGTTGCGCATCGCCCGTCCCTCCTTGTGTATTGCATCAATAATACACTATCAGCGGATAGGCAAGCGCCGGTGCGAGCCGCCCCATCGTCATGCGACCGTCTCGCCTAAAAAAAGGGCGGCCCCGCAGGACCGCCCCCTCGTCATCAGCGAAGTTACCAGCGGTTACGCCGGCACCTTCTCCTTGTTGTAGATCGCCGCGGCGGCGCGGAGGATGTCGAGGATCTTCTCCTGCGCCTTGGGCTCGTCGATCTCTTCCATCGCGGCGAGTTCGCGGGCGAGACGGCTGCACGCCGCTTCGAAGATCTGCCGCTCCGAATAGCTCTGCTCGGGCTGGTCGTCGGCACGGAACAGGTCGCGGACCACTTCGGCGATCGACGCGAGGTCGCCCGAATTGATCTTCGCCTCATATTCCTGAGCGCGGCGCGACCACATCGTGCGCTTGACCTTGGGCTTGCCCTTCAGGGTCTCCATCGCCTCGCGCATCGTCTTGTCGGACGACAATTTGCGCATGCCGACCGATTCGGCCTTGTTGGTGGGGACGCGCAGCGTCATCCGCTCTTTCTCGAAGCGCAGCACGTACAGTTCGAGACTGCACCCGGCGATCTCCTGCTTTTGCAGCTCGATCACACGGCCGACGCCATGCTTCGGATAAACAACGTAATCACCGACATCGAAGGACAATGCCTTGGCAGCCATGAACGGGCCTTTCTGGATCACATCCGTCGCCGGGATCATCCGGGGCGGGGACCGCCGGGCCGGATCGCGAGGATGGTTGGTACGAGTGTCTCCTGACGGGCAGGACTCATCATGCCCGTCGTGGACACTTTTAACACAGTCGCAACAAAATTACCAGCGCCGTTAAGCCAGTCGCGCTGACTTACCGCCAAGACCGCCGACGTGATTCGCCCGCTCAGTCGCCCGCGCCGGGCTCCGGCGAGAAGAATTGCTCGTATTTGTTCTCGACCCCCTTCATCGCATCCGCGTCGGGCGGCGTCTGGTCGAGCTTGCGCGTGACGTTGGGCCATTGCGCCGAGAAGGTGGTGTTGAGCTCCAGCCATTGTTCCAGCCCGCTCTCGGTATCGGGCAGGATCGCCTCGGCCGGGCATTCGGGCTCGCACACGCCGCAGTCGATGCACTCGCTGGGGTTGATGACGAGCATGTTCTCGCCTTCATAGAAGCAGTCGACCGGACATACCTCGACGCAGTCCATATACTTGCAGCGGATGCAGGCATCGGTGACGACGTAGGTCATTCTGGTTCCTTGCGGCCCTGCGGCCACGATGATGCGGCGAGGGAAAGACGGGTGATGAACGCGAGGCTGCTATGCCGCGTTCCCGCCGACGTCAATCGATGCCGTTCGCCGTCGATACGTTTGCTACCAGCTCCTGATAGCATCCCTGTGCCTCCGGTGCCGGTCCGCGCCGGGTCGGCAGCGCCTCGACGCGGAGTACGCGCACCCGGTCGTGCAACGCGAAGGTGAGGATATTGCCGACGCGCACCGGGGCGGCGCTGCGTTCGATCCGCCGTCCGTCGATGCGCAACCGGCCGTCGCAGGCGAGCGCCTGCGCGATGCTGCGCGTCTTGGCGAGACGCACGAACCACAGGAACATGTCGATCCGCATCGTGTCAGCCATGGCCGCTCCACGCCGCCAGCGCGGCGAAGGCGCCGGTCGGCGACGGTGCGGGTCGTTCGGCACGCCGCGGCGGCCGGCGGCCGCGCCACACCCAGGCGGGCGGCGCATCCTCGTGCGCGGGGACGGTGCGGAAGCCGAGTTCGGCCATCAGCCGCTCGAATGTCGCCGGCGCGATCCCCATCGAGGTGGCGAGCGCAGGATCGGGCGCGAACGGCTTGCGCCCCTGCCGCGCGTCATGCGCGCTGCGCGCGATCCGCTCGACGAGGTCAACACGCACTGCCTGCGCGGCGAGCGGGCGGAAGCCGGTGGCGAGCTGCGCGCCGAGGCCGCCGCGCGGCAACACCGTCGCCCCCTCGCGCGGCAGCACGGCACCCCGGCCGCGCACGCCGAGCAGCGTCTGCCGCCAGCGCGCCGCCGCCGGCTTGAGCAGCCGCGGATCGAACAGGTCAAGCGTGCCGATGGTGATGCCGATGCGGCGCAACCGCTTGCGCTCGTCCGCGGTCAGCGCGTCGACCGGTTCGTAGATCGCCAGCCGCGGCACCAGCCCGCCCGCCGCCTCCAGCTCGCCGGCGACGACGCGCAGCGACGGCGTCGCCTGCGGGTCGCGCGCCGCCTCGGCCAGCGCGACCAGCGCCGGGACATGGCGGTCGAGCATCGCCGCGAGCCAGCGCGCGAGCCGCGCCGCCACCGCCTCGCGCAGCGGCTTGGCGAGGCAGTCGAGATCCCGGTCGAGCCGCAGCTGCGGTCGCGCCAGCGACGGCCCCGGCAGCAGCTGCGCGACGCGATGGCCGTTCCACAGCAACGCATCGCCCTCGATCCCCAAGGCCGCATCCTCCGCGGCGACCAGCGCCTCGCCACGCCGCCGCCGCTCGCCGCTGAGGTGGCGCTCCGCCGCGGCGAGCAGCAGCCGGCGGTCGGTCGCGCGCGCCTGCGGGTCGACGGTGAAGCGGAAGCCGTCGAGCCGGCCGATCGCATGATCCTCGACCAGCACCTCGCCCTCGGCGCCGATCACCACCGGCAGCAGCGAGGCGTCCGCGCCGATCTGGCGGATCAGCGCGGTGGTGCGCTTGTCGACGAAGCGCTGCGTCAGGCTGGCGTGGAGCCCGTCGGACAGCCGCTCCTCGATCGCCTGCGTCCGTTCCGCCCCCGCGGCGGGATCGGCGAGCCAGTCGGCGCGCTGCGCGATATAGGCCCAGCTGCGGATCGCCGCGATCCGCCCGGCGATCGTCTCGACATCGCCGGCGATCGTATCGAGCCGCGTCACCTCGTCGGCGAACCACTGGTTGGGGACGACGCCGCGGCCTTCGCTGAGATAGCCGAACACGCGGCTGACGAAGCGGGTGTGCGGATCGAGCCCGAGCTTGCGGAAATCGGGCAGGCCGCACGCCGCCCACAGCCGCTTGACCATCGCCGGCGACCGCGCGCGCTCGCGCACCCACGGTTCGTCGGCAAGCCGCTTGAGCACCGCGAGATCGGTCGATTGCGGCGCGGCGAGCAGCACGCCGGGCTCGGGCCGCCGTTCGAGGCTGGCGATCAGCGCATCGATGCTGGCGTAATCGGGCTCGCCGTTGCGCCAGTAGAGCTGCTCGATGCGCGGGAAGCGATGTTCCTCGATCGCGAACACCTCTTCGGGGAGGAAGGCACCCGGCCCTTCCTCGGTGACCCCGCCGAAGGTGCCGTCGCGCTGGTGCCGCCCGGCGCGCCCGGCGATCTGCGCCATCTCGGCGACGGTCAGCCGGCGGCTGCGGCGACCGTCGAACTTGCTGAGCCCGGCGAAGGCGACGTGCGCGACGTCCATGTTGAGGCCCATGCCGATCGCATCGGTGGCGACGAGATAATCGACCTCGCCCGCCTGGAACATCGCCACCTGCGCGTTGCGCGTGCGCGGCGAGAGCGCCCCCATCACCACCGCCGCGCCGCCGCGCAGCCGGCGCAGCATTTCGGCGACGGCATAGACTTCCTCGGCGCTGAACGCGACGATCGCCGAGCGTTTGGGCAGGCGGCTGATCTTCTTGGCGCCCGCATAGCTGAGCTTGGAGAAGCGCGGACGGACGATGATCTCGGCATCCGGCACCAGCGTGCGGATCATCGGCCGCAGCGCTTCCGAGCCGAGGATCATCGTCTCCTCGCGTCCGCGCCGGCGCAGCAGCCGGTCGGTGAAGACATGGCCGCGCTCGGCATCGGTGCCGAGCTGCGCCTCGTCGAGCGCGACGAAGGCGGCGTCGTGTTCCGGCATCGATTCGACGGTGCACAGGTGCCAGCGCGCGTTGGGTGGGACGATCTTCTCCTCGCCGGTGACCAGCGCGACGCTGTCCGCGCCCTTCAGCTTGACGACGCGGTCGTAGACCTCGCGCGCGAGCAGCCGCAGCGGGAAGCCCATGATCCCGCTCGAATGCGCGCACATCCGTTCGACGGCGAGATGGGTCTTGCCCGTGTTGGTCGGTCCGAGGACCGCGGTGACCGCCGCTTTCATAAGGGTAACATCGTGCCTCCCGACCGATCGCGCAATGAGGCAAAACGACCGCAGCGACCAAGCCGCCGCCCGCCCCCGGACCGCCGCGCCCGCACCACCGTCCGTCGCAGCCGCCGCCGGTTAATTTGACTTTCAACAATGCGCCTTACAGGCAGCGACGACGCGCCGGGGGGTGATCGGCGACACCGTAGCTGAGATGAGGCGCGCTTCGTGTTTCTGCGCAACGACCAGGGTTTCGAATCCGCCGGGGGCACCGCCGCCCGGCCGTTCGGCCGTGCGCTCGCGGTGCCGCGGCGAATCGGGACGATCGAGCGGCTGCGGCGGCTCGACTGGGCACCCGATCTCGGCGCCGACATCGGCAGCCGCGACTGGTGGCGCGGCCTCGCCACGCTCGGCACGCTGCTCGGCACGGTATGGCTGCTCGCCCCCGGCCTCGCGCCGTTGCCGGGCGCGGTCGCGCCGCCGCTCGACGGCGTCGCCTATGAGGAAGCGCGGACGCAGGCGATCGCCCCGCTCGCCTGGGGTGGCGACACCGGGCGGCGGATGGCGGCGAACGATCTGGTCGCGCCGCTCGCCGAGGCGCCCGAACGCCCGCGGATCGAACTCAGCGCGACGCTCGGCGAGGGCGACGATCTCGACCATGTGCTGATGCGCGCCGGCGTCGGCCGCAAGGACGCGCAGGCGGCGGCGGGTCTCGTCGCGCAGGCGGTGACGCTCGGCGATATCCAGCCGGGCACCCGCCTCGCGCTGACGCTCGGCCCGCGCCCGACCAAGACGGTGGCGCGGCCACTCGAAAAGCTCAGCCTGCGTGCCCGCTTCGACCTCGCGCTCAGCCTCGACCGCACCGCCGCCGGGCTGGCGATGACGCGCCAGCCGATCGCCATCGACACCACGCCGCTGCGCATCCAGGGCCTCGTCGGGTCGAGCCTCTACCGGTCGGCACGGGCCGCGGGCGCACCGGCGCGGATCGTCGAAAGCTATATCAAGGCGCTGGCGACACGCCTGTCGATCGGCCGCGACGTCAGCGCCGCCGACGGGTTCGACCTCATCATCGAACAGCAGCGTGCCGCGACCGGCGAAGTCCAGCTCGGCGATCTGCTGTTCGCCGGCATCGATCAGGACCGGCGCAAGCTGGAACTGGTCCGCTGGGACGACGACGGCCGGCCGGGCTGGTTCGACCTGCGCGGCCAGGGCGAGCGGCGCGGCGGCAGCATGGGCATGCCGGTGGCGGGCCGGATCACCTCCTCCTTCGGCTTCCGCATGCATCCGCTGCTCGGCTATCTCAAGATGCACAAGGGGCTCGACATCGGCGCGCCTTATGGTTCGCCGATCTTCGCCGCGCTCGACGGCGTCGTGCAGGGCGCGGGGCGCGCCGGCGGCTACGGCAATTTCGTCAAGCTGGTCCATGGCGGCGGCCTGGCGAGCGGTTACGGCCATATGAGCCGGATCGCGGTGACGCGCGGCCAGCACGTCCGTCAGGGTCAGGTGATCGGCTATGTCGGCTCGACCGGCCTGTCGACCGGCCCGCATCTCCATTGGGAAGTGTGGCGCAACGGCCAGACGATCAACCCGCGCTCGATCGCCGTCACCCAGGTCGACGCGCTGTCTGGCAGCGCGCTCAGCCGCTTCAAGACACGCGCGGCGAGCCTGCTCGCCGTCCGGCCCGGCCGCACCGGCTAGCCGCGGGCGGCGCGCTTACCGCCCCTGCGCGCGCCAGCGCAGCACGGTGCGCTGGATGATCGCCTCCTCGCCGCCGACATCGCGCCACAGCGTCGAGAACAGGGGATCGCCCGAGGCCGGCCGCTTGCCCTCTTCGAGCGCGTCGAAGCTGACCCGGATCGGCACCGCGACGCCCTCGCCGCAGATGATGCATTCACGGTTGCGCAGCGCGGGGATCGAATCGAGGAACCCGCGCGCGCCCTCCGGCATCGCGGCGCGCACGAACGCCTGGTCGCGCTCGTTGTTGAGCCGCATCGCGATGATCGTGCCGCATTGCGACAGCACGCCCTCTTCGAGGTCGGACGGCCGCTGCGTGATCAGGCCGAGGCTGACGCCATATTTGCGCCCTTCCTTGGCGATCCGGCTGAGGATCCGCCCGACCGAGGCCCCCCGCCCCTCGCCGCGCGCATCGCTGGGGATGTAGCGGTGCGCCTCCTCGCAGACGAGCAGGATCGGCCGCTTGGGCTCGTTGCGCGACCAGATCGCGAAGTCGAACGTCATCCGGCTGAGCACCGCCACCACCACTGAGGTGATCTCGGACGGCACGCCCGACACGTCGATGATCGAGATCGGCTTGCCGTCGCCCGGCATGCGGAAGACGCGGGCGAGGAAGTCGCCCATCGTATCCGCGACGAGCATGCCGGAGAACATGAAGCTGTAGCGCGGATCGGCCTTGATCTCGTCGATCTTCGCCTTGAGCCGCAGATAGGGCGAGGTATCGCCGGCGCGGTCCATCTTGCCCATCTCGGCCGCGAGGATCGCGGTCAGGTCGCTGAGCAGATAGGGGATCGGCGCATCGACGGTGAGCTTGGCGATCTCCTGCCCCAGCCGGTTCTTGGCGCGCGCCATCAGCAGGCATTTGGCGAGGATGTCGCGATCGACCGAGCGGTCGCCGCCGGTGCCGGTGACGAAGACCTCGCAATGTTCCTCGAGGTTCATCAGCCAATAGGGCATCGCCAGATTGTTGACGTCGTAGATCGCGCCATTGCCGCGGAACGCCGCGGCATATTCGCCGTGCGGATCGATCATCACGACATGGCCCTGCGGCGCGAGCTCGCAGATGCGGTGGAGGATCAGCGCCGCCGCGGTCGACTTGCCGGTGCCGGTCGAGCCGACCAGCGCGAAATGCTTGCCGAGCATCGCGTCGACGTAGAGCGACGCATGGACCGACCGCGTCGGATAGACGGTGCCGACGCGGATATGCGGCTGGTCCGCCGCCGAATAGATCTGTTCGAGGTCGCGGGTGGTGATCGCGAACACCTCGCAGCCGGGGATCGGATAGCGGGTGACGCCGCGGCGGAAGCTGTAGAGCTTGCCGGTCAGCCGCTCCTCGTCGCCCTCGCCGAGGAAATCGATATCGGCGGCGACCCAGTCGTTGCCGGTGCCTTCGAGCACCAGGCTGCGGATATTGGCGATCAGCCACGCGCCGCCGACGCGCATCTTGATTTGGCCGCCGACCTGGCCCGCGGTGGCGACGACCGGATCGGCATCCTGCGCGATCAGTTCGAGCGCGTTGCGGTCGAACAGCACGCGGCTGCCGCCGCCGGCGACCGCGAGCACGCAGCCGATCGGCATCGGCATGCCCCCCGCCGCCACCGGCGCGGCGGCGGCTAGAGGTGTCGCGCCGGCGAAAACGCCCGGCCCCGGCATGTCGGTCATCACGGCTGCTTCCTGCTTATTACCGGCGGATGCTAGCCGATGGCCGTTAAGATACCGTCATCAGCGACTTAGAACCGCCGTGCGATCCACCCCGCGGCGAGGCCCAGCCCGACCGACAGCGCCACTGCGGCGAGGCCGTAGAGGATCGCCTGCCGCTCCGCCGCGCGTGCGACGAAGCGTTCGAAGCCCGATTTGCGGATGTCGATCTCGCGCACCGCGGCGGCGAGCACGCGGCCGTCACGGATCAGGAAGGTCTCGGCGGTGAACCGCCCGACCGGCACGCGCGCGGGGATGGTCAGCCGCGCCCGGTACAGCACGCCGGCGCTGATCTCGACCGCATGCGGCGCCTCGAGATACAGGCCGGCGCGGCGCTTGAGGTCGACGAGGCCGCGCTGGAATCCCTGTTCGACGCCGGTCGCGGTGTTCGACCCCGGCGACAATTGCAGGCTGTCGAGCCCCAGTTCGTAGATCGCGCGGGTGCGCGCGTCGACGATCCGCCCGATCGGCCGCGACGAGGCGAGCGCGTAGAAGCTCGGCACCGAACTATAGCGCTGATGCTCGGCATTGACCCAGATGCCGGCGACCTTCTTCTTCTCGCGCACCAGCACCGGCTGCGTCGGCCCCTTGACGACGACGACGATATCGGTCGGCGCCTCGCCCTGCGGCAGCCGCCCGCCGGGATAGAGGATCGCGCCGAACAGCAGCAGTTCGGCGCCGGTGAAGCTGTAGGCGATCTCGATATCGCGCTGCGACACGTCGGGGACGAGCACCGGCTTGGGCGCCTGTGCCATCAGCAGCGGCGCGAGCAGCGGCAGCGCGCGCCTCACGTCAGCTCGACCGTGAAGATCTCCTCGGGCCGCCAGACGAGGCCGAGCAGGATCCGCAGCCCGACGAGCAGCACCATGATCGCCAGCGCGAGGCGGAGATATTCGGGCTTCACCTTGGTGGCGAAGCGCGCGCCCAATTGCGCACCGATCACTGAGCCGATCAGCAGCAGCCCGGCGAGGACGATGTCGACCGCCTTGGTGGTCATCGCATGGACCATCGTCGCCACCGCGGTGACGAACAAGGTCTGGAACAGCGAGGTGCCGACGACGACGCTGGTCGCCATGCCGAGCAGGTAGATCATCGCCGGCACGAGGATGAAGCCGCCGCCGATGCCGAGCAGGATGGTGAGGATGCCGGTACCGAAGCCGAGCAGCAACGGCGCGAGCGGCGAGATATACAGGCCCGAGGCGTAGAATCGCGTGCGCAGCGGCAGCGCGGCGACGAGCGGATGATGGCGGCGCTTGCGCGGCTTGACCGGGCGGCGGCCGCTGGCGACACTGATCGCGCCGATCGACTCGCGCGCCATCAGCGTGCCGATCGAACCGAGCATCAGGACGTAGACGACGCCGATCACCGTGTCGATCTGGCCACTCGCCTGCAGCAGCCGGAAGATCCACGCGCCGGCGAAGCTGCCGAGGATCCCCCCGGCGACGAGCACCCCGCCCATCTTGGTATCGACGCCGCGGCGATGGAAATGCGCGATCACCCCCGACACGCTCGCGCCGGTCACCTGGCTCGCCGAGGAGGCGGCGGCGACGGTCGGCGGGATGCCGTAGATGATCAGCAGCGGCGTGGTGAGGAAGCCGCCGCCGACCCCGAACATCCCCGACAGCAGGCCGACACCGCCGCCGAGCAGGATGATGACGAGCGCATTGACCGACAGATTGGCGATGGGAAGATAGACGTCCACGCCGCGCTTTATAGCCGGTGCGCGGGCGCGGACCATCACAAGTTGCCGCCAAGGCTGATGGCCAGGCCCGAAGCCGGCGACGCGGCGCCGCCGACCCGCTGCCGCCAGTCGACGGCAAGCCGCAGCGCATGTCCGCCGACGGGCAAAGCGAGCCCCACGGACGGGCCGACATCGAGCCGAGACACACCGGGCTGCATCCCGCCCCAGGCACCCACGCCGACATCGATCGCCCGGCGACCGGTCCTAGCGAGCGGCCGGGTGACGCGGATCGCGCCGTCGGCGAACAGTCCGCCGCCGCGTCGCGCCACGCCGCCGGCCTGCGCATAGGCTTCGGCGGTCCATCGCCCGGCGATCGCAGCCGGTCCAAAGCCGCCGATCACGCCGATCATTGGGCCGCTCGTACCCTCGTCGAGGGCGACACGCTCTTCGGCGATGACATGCACCGGCGCCCGCGTCGGCTGCCAATCGAGCCCCACCGCCAACTCACGCCCGACACCCGTGCGAGGCGTCGAGACTCGGGCAGCCGCGGCGAGCCGGCGGGTGCCGGTCAGAGCATAGGTGATCCGCACGCCGGCTTGCGAAGCCCCTAATTGGCCGTTCGCCAGTCCGAGGCTGGCGCCGTCGCGCACGACCAGCCATGCGCTGCCGCTCCATCGCGCGGCCGCCACCGGCGGCAAGCGGTACGGGGTCAGGATGAAGGGAGCCGGCATGAGCACGATTCGCGATGCAGGGTCGGCGGTCATCGGCTCCGCCAGCGCGACAGGCGCGACATCACGGCCGATCGCACCGCCACGATCATCGAGTGCGGGGCGGCCGGACGATGACTTCATGGTCCGATCGGCGATTCTGACGGCAACGCGCTCGCCGGCTTTGCGACTCGTATGCGATGAAACGGCAGAGACAGGCCACGGGCTCGCGCGATGCGGTGTCTCGGCGAGCAGCGGCGCTTCGGCTCGGGTCAGCCGATGGGCCGAGCCGCTGCCGTGCGCCTGGGTCACCGCCGCCGTCGGCGGCGCGGCACCGGATGGCCTGCGCCGTCCATCGACATCCACCAGCCGCATCGAAATCCACAGCGCCAGCACCAGCGTCAGGAAGCGTAGCGGACGGCCTCGTCTCACCCGCCCTGCTCCAGCTCCGGAAAGCGGTGCGACGTCTTGTCCCAGACCGGCGCCGATCCGCACAGCCATTGCTGGTAGCGGCGCAGCGCCAGCAGCGCGGCGACCAGCATCACGGCATTGGCGAAGAAGAAGCGAGGGACGGCCCGCCACGCTTCTCCCCAGCCGTAAGCGCTCGCGGTACAGGCCATGCGCATCAGAAGACGCCAGCCGAACAGCGCCGTCGTCGCCCACCACAGCCACATCGCAATATGCCGGCCGTCATCGGGAATGGCGGCGATCCAGTGCAGGCTCGTCGTGATCGATAGCAGCAGCACGGCGAGATAGGCCGCCGTCAGGACGATCACCGCGATCGGGCCGCGCCGGTCACGCATCCGCATCCAATGATCGATCAGCGCGTGCGGCCGGCCCCAGCCGATACGATCCCATCCCGCCAGCGCGATGCCGGTCATCCACCGCGCCTTCTGCCGTACCGCCGCCATGAACTGCTCGGGAAAATAGGCGCGCACCGCGACGAGGCTGCCGTCGACCGGATCACGCAGTCGTGCGAAACAGACGCCCCTGCCCGAGGCGGAGACGCGCAGGCCCAATTCGTAATCCTCGGTCAGGCTCATCGTGTCGAACGGCCGGCCGGAGCGCTCGGCGGCGATCGCGGCGAGAATGGCGGTCGTCATCGCGCAGCCGGTGCCGGCCAGCGGCAGCGGTGCACCGAGCAACGCGCGCACCGGCTGCTGCACGCCATGGGCATAAGCGAATTCGTCGGCATAATGGCCCGACACCCAGGACCCGTGCCGGACCAACGGCAGCACCGGCAGCTGGACCACCGCATGATCCGGAAGCAGCGCGGAAAAGACGCGCAGCTCCGCGCGATGGACGACATCCTCCGCATCATGGATGATGACCGCGTCCGTATGCCGGCCGGTGTCAGCATCATCGCGACACAGCGCCACCCACAAGCTGTTGAGGCAATCCGCCTTGGTCGTCGGGCCGGCATGCGCGCCGATGACGACGCGGATGCGCGCGTCGCGAACCGCCGCCGCCGCGGCTGCGCGGATCGTGTCCGGATCATTGGGATAGACGCCGACGAAAATACGGCAATTTGCATCGTCCAGGCGCGACGAAGCCGTCGCCAGCATCGCCTCGATCACGGCGGCTTCCTGCCAAGCCGCGACGAACGTCGCGACGATCATCTTGGCCGGCGGCGGCAGCGTAGCGACCGACCGATCGGCGACCCGATAGCGCGCCATCCAGCAGAGAAGGAAGCAGAGATCGACGGCAAGATCATCGATCCCGCCAAGCAACAGGCCGACCGACGCGAAGAGCATCGACTCGCGCGCCGCGCCATCCAGACTATTCAAGACGAATTCCAAGGCCCCCGCCCCAAGATCCCGCCTGACTATATCCGATTTGGATACGTCATGAGCAAGCGGGATCGCGCAAGCTGTTCTTGCCGCGGCCTTTCCCTGATTGCGCCGACGGCAGTCGCCAGAGGGAAAATCGTATAGTCTACGTGCGACGCCAACGGGTTGCCGTGAGCCGCGCCGCGCGACTCATCACGGCAACAGGAACGTCCCCTCGATCACCGTCACGCACGCCCCGCCCAGCACGACGCGGTCCGCCTCCAGCCGGCAGGTCAGCGCGCCGCCGCGCGCGCTCGCCTGATAGGCGGTGAAGCGGTCGGTGCCGAGCCGGTCGGCCCAATAGGGCACGATCACCGCATGCGCCGATCCGGTCACCGGGTCTTCGTCCACACCCGCGCCGGGCGCGAACATGCGGCTGACGACATCGGCGGTCTGCCCGCGCGCGGTGACGATCGCCTGATGGTCCCCCGTCGCGGCGAGCGCGCGCAGGTCGGGGCGGACTTCGCGCACCGCCGTCTCGGATTCGAGCACGATCACGCCATAGCCGCCCTCGCGCCACAGCGTCTCGACCACGCCGTCGACGCCGAGCGCCGAGACCACCTCGGGCAGAGGCTTGGGCTCGGGCTTCCACGCCGGCAGCGCCAGCGCATAGCCGACGCCGTCGCGCGCGACGGTGAGCACGCCCGCCTGCCGGGTGCGGAAGCGCACCGCATCGCCGTCACCGCCCGACGACAGCACGAAATGCCCGCTCGCCAGCGTCGCATGACCGCACAGCCGCACCTCCGCGCCCGGCGTGAACCAGCGCAGCTCGAAATCCGCCGCGCCGCTCGTGTCCGGCACCAGAAAGGCGGTTTCCGACAGATTGTTCTCCGCGGCGATGGCGAGCAGCACGTCGTCGGCGAGCCACGCGGACAGCGGCATCACCGCGGCCGGATTGCCGCCGAACGGCGTCGCCGAAAAGGCGTCGATCTGCGCAAACGGGATTCGCATCGCTGAGGCTTTCGGGCAGGAGGTCAGAGGCGCTTGCTGAACCAGTGCGGCGTGACGTCCGCCTCGACCAGCGGATTGTCGGTATCGACATGGCCTTCGGGATCGAGATGGATCAGCACCTCGACCTTGGGGAAGGTGCTGCGCAGGGTACGTTCGACCGATTCGACGATGTCATGCGCCGCGCCGACGGTGAGGTCGCGGTCCACCTCCATGTGGAATTGAGCGAAATCGTGGCTGCCCGAGCGGCGGGTGCGGAAGTCGTGGATGCCCTTGAGCCCCGGCTGGCGTGCCGCGACGTCGAGGAAGGCGGCGCGCTCGTCGTCGGGCCATTCCTTGTCCATCAGCTGGTCGATCGCGTTGGACGAGGCCTGGAAGGCGCCCCAGGCGAGCCACAGGGCGATGGCGATGCCGAGCACCGGGTCCGCCTTGTGCCAGCCGAGATACTGGTCGAGCACCAGCGCGACGATCACCGATCCGTTGAGCAGCACGTCCGACTGGTAATGGACATTGTCCGCCATGATCGCGACCGATCCGGTCTGGCGGATGATGCGGCGCTGATACCAGAGCAGCACGATGGTCGCGCCGATCGCGACGATCGACACGCCGATGCCGAATTCGGCGTCGGCGGTCGGGCCGTTCTCCGACAGCGCGGCGATCGCGCGCCAGGCGATGCCTGCGGCCGAGGCGGTGATCAGCGCGACCTGGAACAGCGCGGCGAGCGCCTCCGCCTTGCCGTGGCCGAAGCGATGGTCGTGGTCGGCGGGCGTCGCGGCGAGGCGCACGCCGTACAGGGTGACGAGGCTGGCGAGCAGGTCGAGCGCGGTGTCGGCGAGACTGCCGAGCATCGCCACCGATCCGGTATGCCAGGCGGCGAAGCCCTTGAGCGCGAGCAGCGAGCAGGCCATCGCCACGCTGGCGAGCGCGGCCCGGGTGGCAAGCGGCAGCAGCTGGCGCTGTTCGTCACGGGTCATGGAAACAACAGTCCTTCGGTCCAGCCGTCGGCTCCCGCGGCGGTGCGGGTGAACAGGCGTCGTTCGTGCAGGCGGTGCGCGCGATCCTGCCAGAATTCGATCCGGTGCGGCGTGACGCGATAGCCGCCCCATTGCGGCGGACGCGGTACGTCGCTGCCGGCGAACCGCCGCTCCATCTCGGCAAAGCGCGCCTCGAAGGTCGCGCGGCTGTCGAGGGCACGCGACTGGTCGGAGGCCCAGGCGCCGAGCTGCGAATCACGGCTGCGACTGGCGAAATAGGCGTCCGATTCCGCATCGCTGACGCGGCTGACGGCTCCTTCGATGCGGATCTGCCGGCGCAGCGACTTCCAGTGGAACAGCAGCGCCGCCTTGGGCACCGCCGCGATCTCCGCCGCCTTGCGACCCTCGCGATTGGTGTAGAAGACGAAACCGTCGCGGCCGTGGCCCTTCAGCAGCACCATGCGCACCGCGGGCTGCCCTGCGGCATCGACGGTGGCGAGCGCCATCGCGTTGGAATCGTTGATCTCACTTTCGCGTGCCTCGGCGTACCAGGACTCGAACAGGGCGAAGGGGTCGTCAGCCATTCCCGGCTCTTAGCGCATGTTGGCCGATCGCGGAACCGGGCGCCGAGGACTTGCCCGCCGCGGAACGACTCCGCCGCCCGCGAATTGAATCGCCTCCGCAATAATAAGGCCTCGCTCATGCCCGCACGCGCCTATTGGCAAGGTCAGATCCGCCTGGCGCTGGTGTCGATCCCGGTCGAGATCTACGCGGCGACGAAGAGCGGCGCCGCGGTCGCGTTCAAGCAGATCCACGAGCCGACCGGCCAGCCGATCCATTACGAGAAGATCGTCACCGGCGTCGGCCCGGTCGACACCGACGAGATCATGAAGGGCTATGAGGTGTCGAAGGGCGAATTCGTCCTGCTCGAACAGGACGAGATCGACGCGGTCAAGCTCGAGTCGAAGAAGACGCTCGAATTGACGCAGTTCGTCGACGCGAGCGAGATCGACGTGCTCTATTACGAAAAGCCCTATTTCGTCGTCCCCGCCGACGATCTTGCCGAGGAAGCGTTCATCGTGCTGCGCGAGGCGCTGCGCCGCACCAAGAAGGTCGGGCTCGGTCAGCTGGCGATGCGGGGGCGCGAATATGTCGTCAGCCTCAAGCCGTGTGGGCGCGGGCTAGTGCTCGAAACCCTGCGCTACGCCGACGAGGTCAACAAGGCGCAGAGCTATTTCCGCGACATCCCGCAGGGCAAGCCCGATCCCGAACTGCTCGACCTCGCCGAGGCGTTGATCGACAAGAAGAGCGCCGCCTTCGATCCGCAGGAATTCCACGACCGTTATGTCGATGCGCTCAAGGACCTCGTCGAGCGCAAACGCAAGGCGAAGGGCGCCAAGGTGATCGAGGACAAGGACGAAGGCGGCAAGACGTCGAGCAACGTCGTCGACCTGATGGCCGCGCTCAAGAAATCGATGGAAGCGGGCAAGGCGAAGCCCGCCGCCGCGAAGAAGGCGCCGGCGAAGAAGACCCCGGCCAAGAAACGTGCATAAGGCGACGCCACGGCGATGAGCGACCCCCTCGAACGCTACAACGCCAAGCGCGACTTCGCCAAGACCGCAGAGCCGGCCGGCACGCTCGCGCCGGGCCACGGCAACAGCTTCATCGTCCAGAAGCATGATGCCACCCGCCTGCACTGGGATTTCCGGCTGGAGGTCGACGGCGTGCTCAAGAGCTGGGCGGTGACGCGCGGCCCCAGCCTCGATCCCGACGAGAAGCGGCTGGCGGTCCGCACCGAGGATCATCCGCTCTCTTATGCGACGTTCGAGGGGACGATCCCCGCCGGCGAATATGGCGGCGGCACGGTGATGCTGTGGGATCGCGGCACCTGGGCACCGGTGAAGGGCAAATCGGCCAAGGATATCGACAAGGGCCATCTCCACTTTACGCTCGACGGCGAGCGGATGAAGGGCGAATGGCTGCTGATCCGGCTCAAGCCGCGCGGCAAGGAGAAGCGCGAGAACTGGCTGCTGCGCAAGATCGACGATGCCTATGCCGGCGGCACCGACACATTGGTCGAGGAGGCGCTGACCAGCGTCGCCACCGGCCGGACGATGGCCGAGATCGCCGAGGGCAAGGCTCGCAAATCCGCCCCGGCACGGGGAGGCGGACCAGCGAAGCTGGTGGAGGGGGGTGGCCGCACGCGCAGCGCCCGCGGCGCCCCCCCCTCCACCACGGCGCAGAAGCGCCGCGGTTCCCAGCGAGGGGTCGGATCGTCCCCCGGACGATCCTCGACCACGCGGGGCGTGGTCGACCCGTCGCTCCGTGCCGGAAAGGATTTCCCGGCGTTTCGCGAGCCGCAGCTCTGCACCCTGGTCGATCACGTCCCGACCGGCAGCGGCTGGCTGCACGAGGTCAAATATGACGGCTATCGTGCGCTGGTCGCGATCGCCGGCGGCCAGGCGAAGGTCTATACCCGCAGCGGGCTCGACTGGACCGACACATTCGCCGCGATCGCCGATGCGGCGGCCGAGCTGCCGGTCGACAGCGCGTTGATCGATGGCGAGATCGTCGCCTTCAAGGACGGCAAGCCCGATTTCTCGACGCTCAAGGACGCGATCGCCAGCGGCGGCGACATGACGCTGTGCGCCTTCGACCTGCTCGCGCTCAACGGCGAGGACCTCACCCCGCTGACCACGATTGAGCGCAAGGACCGGCTGCGCGCGATCCTCCGCGACGGCCCGCGCCTGCAATATGCCGATCACGTGCTCGGCTCGGGCGAGGAGCTGTATGCGGCGATGTGCCGCGAGGGGCTGGAAGGCGTCGTCTCGAAACGCGCCGACGCGCCTTATGCAGGCAAGCGCAACCGCACCTGGCTGAAGGCGAAATGCACGCTGCGGCAGGAGTTCGTCATCATCGGCTGGACGTCGTCCGACAAGAAGCGCGGCTTCAAGTCGCTGCTGCTCGGCGTCCATGAGGACGGCGGCTGGCGCTATGCCGGCAAGGTCGGCACCGGCTTCGACCAGGCGCGGATGGACGATCTCATCGACCGGTTCGCCGATCTCGCCGCCGAGGCGCCGCCGGTCGCCGCCGCCGACCTCAAACCGTTCCGGGCGGCGCTGCGCGGCGCGCGCTGGCTGCGCCCCGAGCTGGTCGCCGAGGTCGCCTTCGCCGAGGTGACGCCCGACAAGGTACTGCGCCACGCCAGTTTCCTCGGCCTGCGCGAAGACAAGGCGGCGAGCGCGGTGGTCGCCGAGCGGCCGGAACCCGCGCCGGATGCGCCAGAGGTGCATATCAAGGTGAGCAGCCGCGACCGCGTCATCTTCCCCGACAGCGACGTCACCAAGGGCGATCTCGCCGATTATTATGCCGCGATCGCGCCGGTGATGCTGCCCTGGGCGGGGCGCCGGCCGGTCAGCCTCGTCCGCTGTCCGCAGGGCCGCGCCAAGCAGTGCTTCTTCCAGAAGCATGACGCGGGCAGCTTCGGCGACACCGTCCACCATGTCGACGTCACCGAGAAGGACGGTTCGGTCCAGCCCTATCTCTACGTCGACGATGCCGACGGGCTGGTCGCCTGCGTGCAGATGGGGACGATCGAATTCCACGGCTGGGGATCGCGGATCGACGCGATCGAAAAGCCCGACCGGCTGGTGATCGATCTCGATCCCGACGAGGGGCTCGACTTCGAAGACACCAAGCGCGCGGCCGACCATGTCAGCGCGCAGCTCGCCGAACTGGGGCTGGTCAGCTTCCCGCTGCTGTCGGGCGGCAAGGGCGTCCACGTCGTCGTGCCGCTGACGCCGCAGGCGGAATGGCCCGCGGTCAAGGATTTCGCCGACCGCTTCGCCCGCGCGCTCGCCGCGGCCGAACCCGACCGGTTCGTCGCGGTGATGACCAAGGCCAAGCGCAAGGGCAAGATCTTCATCGACTATCTGCGCAACCAGCGCGGCAGCACCGCGATCATGCCCTATTCGGCGCGCGCGCGCCCCGGCGCGCCGGTCGCCGCGCCGGTATCGTGGACCGAGTTGCGCGACCTCGACACCGCGGGGCGATGGAGCGTGCGCGACCTGGACGCGCTGATCGCCCGCGCATCGTCGCGCGCGCTCGCCGGCTGGGGCGTGGCGGAGCAGGTGCTGCCGGATCTGTGATGCTGGGGGCGAGGCAAGAGCGTCCCCTCACAAGCGGCCATTCGCCTGCGGACACCTGCCCTTCGACAGGCTCAGGGCCAACGGCATAGCCGGGAAAGCGGCGATCCCCCGTTCGCGCTGAGCCTGTCGAAGCGCACCTTTCCTCAAGCGAAGGCGCGCGCGCCCCCGAAGTCGCGTTCACCCCAAAGGCGCGACGTCGACGCTCACCGCCATGCTCTGCGCCTGCGAGCCGAGCACGACGCCGTCGACCGGGGCGATCTCGGCATAATCGCGGCCGACCGCCATGACGATATGGTCGCCCGCCATCCAGATGCCGTTGGTGGGGTCGAGCCCGACCCAGCCATGCACCGGCCCGCACCACAGCAGCACCCAGGCGTGGGTGGCATCGGCGCCGACGAGGCGCGGCTGGCCGGCGGGCGGTATGGTGCGGATATAGCCGCTGGCATAGGCCGCGGGCAGGCCGGCGGCGCGCAGCCCGGTGATCATGATCTGCGCGAAATCCTGGCAGACGCCCTTGCGCTGGGCGAAGGCCTCGTGCGGCGGCGTGTCGACCAGCGTGGCGGTCGCATCGAAGGTGAAGTCGCGCTGGATGCGGCGGGCAAGCGCGATCCCCGCCGCCAGCGCGCCCTGCGCCGGATCGAGGTCGGCGGCGCAATAATCGGCGATCTGGTGGTCGAGCGGGATCAGCGGCGAGGGGAAGAGATAATTGGCCGGTCCCGCTGCCGACAGGTCGCGGCTGGCACGCGCCAGCGCGGCGATCTCGCTCAGCGTCGGGTCGTCCGCCGCGGGCACCGGCACCAGCCGGTCGACGCGCATCCGCGACCGGCTCTCGATCGTCAGGCTGCGCACCGGCGTGTCGATCATCAGCCGCGTGACATGCGCCAGCCCCGCCTCGGCGCGCGCCGGGCTCAGCCGCCCGGCCGGCTCGACGGTGAGCGCATAATCCTCGAGCGTCTGCCCCGGCCAGTCGATCGGCTTGAGCCGCAGGTTGCAGCGCGCGAACTTGACGTTGCCGCCGTAATCGAAGCGGGTGATGTGGCGGATGTCGTAGCGCATCGCGCCGATGAGGCCTCCGTCGGTCACGCGAGCGTCAGTCCGCCGGCGCGGAGCGGTTCGGCGCCCTGCAGGAAATAGCGGCGCGCGACGCTTTCCGACAATTGCGTCAGCCGCTGCTCGATGTCGCCGAGCTGTTCGGCGGTGAGCGTCGCCGCGCCGGTCATCGCCAGCGCCGCGGCGAGGGTGCGGCCGTGCACCTGCTGCGGCTCGGGCATGCCGTCGTCGCTCAGCACGGGCAGGTCGCGCAGCCGTTCGTTGATCCGCTCGGCCTGGAAGGCGAGGCTGCGCGGATTGCCGGGGTCGAGCGCGACCAGATCGACCACCGGCACCCGCGCGATACCGGTGAGATAGCGCTGGCGATAGCTGATCTGGCTGTCGGCGAGGTCGAGCAGCGTCGAAAGATCGTCCGCGGTCGCGCCGGCCATGCCGAACAGGCGCAGCGCGCGCGTCATCGCGATGCCACGCTCGACGCGGCGGCCGAGGTCGTGGAACCGCCACGCCGCGGTCCGCCCCATATGCTCCGCCGACAGGCCGGCGATCGCGACATAGCGGCGTTGCAGCGATCCGGCGCGATCGAGCATGCCGCGATGGCTCGGGAAGGGCGCTTCGAGCAGCCGCACCATGTCCGCCGACAGCCGGTCGCGCGACCCTTCGCCGATGCCGCGGGCGAGCCGGTTGATCGTCGCGACCGAATGGCGGCTCTCGTCCTCCATCGCCGTGCGCGCGAGGGCGGTGAGGTCGCCGCGCTTGAGCGAGGGCGGCTGTGCCGCGGCATCGCCGGCGACGATCATCCCGACCAGCTTGCCGAGCGTCGCCGCAGGCAGCGACGCGCCGGCATCCGCCGCGATCGAATGGCCGAGCATCACGCGGATCGCCGCGAGCAGCGCCTCGCCGCGCTCCAGATACCGGCCGAGCCAGTAGAAATTGTCGGCGACGCGGCTCGGCAACGTGCCGGGATTGCGGCGGACGTGCGGCGAATCCGGTGCCGGCAGCAGCGACACCGGCTCGACGCTGTCGGCGCCGTGGACGCACACGTCGGCGGACCAGGTGCCCTCGCCGAGCACGCTCGCGCGCGGATCGGTCGCCTCGCCGATCCGGGCGAAGCCGCCGGGCAGCACCGTCCATTCGCCCCGTTCGTCGCGGGCGGCGAAGACGCGCAGCGTGAACGGGCGCGGCTCGAGCCGGTCGCCGATCACCACCGGCATGGTCGACAGGCGGACGATCTCCTGCCCGACATAATCCTGCGGCCGTCGCGCCATGTCGGCACGCAAGGCGGCGCGCTGTCCGGCATCCAGCTCGCTGCCGGGGACGATCCGCCCGCCGGGCAGGCCGAGCGGCACCGGGCCGAACGCCGGGCCGATCAGCAACCGGTCGAGATCCTCCTCGACGCGCGCGCATTCGTCGGGCTGGCCGCACCACCAGGTGGCGATGTTGGGCAGGTGCAGGCTCTCGCCGCACAATCGCGTCGCGAGCTGCGGCAGGAAGGCGCCGAACGCCGGCGCCTCCAGCACCCCTGCCCCCGGCGCGTTGGAGAGCAGGACGTTGCCCGCGGCATAGGCGTCGATCAGCCCGGGCACGCCGATCTGCGAATGCGAATCGAACGCCAGCGGATCGAGCAGCCGCGGATCGACCCGCCGCCACAGGGCATCGATCCGCTTGAGCCCGCCGATCGTGCGCACGTAGAGCTGGTTTTCGAGCGCGGCGAGATCGGCGCCCTCGACCAGCAGCAGGCCGAGATAGCGCGCGAGATGCGCCTGCTCGGGATAGCTCGGGTTGAACCGCCCCGGCGTCATCAGGCCGATGCGCGGGTCGCTGCGCCGGCACATCGCGGCGATGCCGGCGCGGAAGGCGGCGAAGAAGGGCGCGTGGCGCTGGACGTTGATCCGCCCCTGCAGGCCGCCGAGCGTGCGGCTCACCGCCAGCCGGTTCTCCAGCGCATAGCCGGCGCCGGCGGGCGCGCGCAGGTGATCGCCGAGCACACGCCATTCACCGGTCGGCCCGCGGCCGAGGTCGATCGCGATGAAATGCAGGTGGCGGCCGCCGGGTGGCTCCAGCCCGACCATCGGCCGCAGGAAATAGGGGCTGCCGGTGACCAGCGCGGCAGGGATCAGCCCGCGCTCGACGAGCCGGCCGGGGCCGTAGAGGTCGGCGATCACCGTCTCGAGCAGCGCCGCGCGCTGGGTGACGCCGCGGACGATCTGCGCCCATTCCCCCGCCTCGATCAGCAGCGGCACCGGCGAGACCGGCCAGGGCCGCTCGTCCGCCTCGCCGATGACGCGAAAGCCCATGCCGATGTCGGCGGCGTGGCGGCGGACGCGCTCGCGGACATGGTCGAGATCGTCGGAGGCGACGATCGCCAGTTCCTCGAACATCGCCGTCCAGGCGGGATCGTCGCTGCCGCACAGCACGTCGCCGGCGGTGGCGCGCGTGCAATAATCGCTGATCCAGTGCCGAGCGTGCGCCGTCGCATCCAGGGGTAAGGCCTGCGTCGCCATAGCCTAACGTGTCACCTCATCCGCCCGGCCGGCACCGTCTACATGTCAGGCGCCGAGCGCAACCCTTTACGGACGGTGAGCGGCCCCGCGCCTACAGGCTGGCGCGCGGCCGGCGGCGGGGCGGCGCATCCGACTGGCGACGGATCAGCGTATAGTCGAGCACCTGATGGCGCGGCGCGTCGCCGCCACGCTGGCGGCGGATCGTGCCGACCAGCAGCGCCACCGCGGCGCGCGCCATGTCGGCGATCGGCTGGTGGATCGTCGTCAGTTCGGGCCAGATCGCGGTCGACAATGTCGTGTCGTCGAAGCCGCAGACGGTAAGGTCGCCCGGCACGTCGAGCCCGTGGCGGTGCGCGACCGCGACCGTCGCCGCCGCCATATCGTCGTTGGACGAGACGATCGCGGTCGGCGGATCGCTGAGGCAGAGCAATTGCTCCGCCGCATCGAGCCCCGACAGATAGGTGAACAGGCCATCGACGATCAGCGCGGGATCGATCGCGATCCCCGCCTCCGCCAGCGCCGCGCGATAGCCCTCCAGCCGCTGGGCGCTCGCCGACAGATTGGGCGCGCCCTTGATGAAGCCGATGCGGCGATGGCCGAGATCCATGACGTGCCGCGTCATCACCGCCGCGGCGGCGCAATCGTCGATGCGGATCGCCATCTGGCTCTCGGCGGGCTGGCCGGTCGCCACCGCGACGCTCGGCACGTTGGCGGCGTCGAGCAGCGCGAGCAGCGCGGGCGCCTCGCACAGGGGCGGCGGCAGCAGGATGCCGTCGATGCCGCCGTCGATCAGATGCTGCGCCACCTCCAGCTCATGATCGCCGAGATCGCATTTCTCGACGATGATCTGCACGTCGCTGCGGCTCGCCTGATCGAGGCTGCCGAGCAGGAATTCGCTGAGGAAGCCGGCGCTGGGGTTGCTGTAGAGCAGCCCGACCCGCGACGGCCCCGCCCCGGCGAGGCTGCGCGCGGCGGGATTGGGCGCATAATTGAGCGCGGAGATCGCGTCATTGACCCGATCGCGCGTCGCGGGGCGGACGTTGGTCTCGCCGTTGATGACGCGCGACACGGTCATCGGCGAGACGCCGGCGCGTTTGGCGACGTCGCTGATCGTCGGCGCGGAACCCGTCCGGCGGGAGGAACGGGGCGAAGGGGCTAGGGTCATGACGCGCGCGGAACAATCCGTTGGAGACGATGCGCACGCATGGACGCCTGCGGCCGATCCGGCAAGAGCGGCGAAACGGGTGCCTGTCCCACCTTCATCCCCGCGACGATTTGACTTGCATCGACGCACCCCTCCGAACAACAACCGCGACGCCGATGACGTTCGCCAGTTCTCGATAAGTTACCGTTTAAAGACAAGGGAGTTAACACCATGACTATGATCTCTCGCCTATTTGCCGCAGCCGCCGGAACCGCGCTGCTCGCCGCCCCCGTCGCCGCGGCGGCCGCTCCGGCGACGACCACCGCCAATCCCGCCGCAAGCCTGTCGATCAGCCGCGCCGCCGCCCCGGCCGGCGCCAAGAGCCAGCTCGGCGCGTCGATTCCCGGCACGACGCTGATCAGTATCGGCGTTCTCGCCGCGCTCGTCGTCGGCGTGCTCGTCGCCACCGGTGGCAGCGACAATTCCGACAGCAACTGATCGCTGAGCCGCGTCGCGAAGGCCCCGTCGCCCACCGGTGACGGGGCCTTCGCTGGTTTTGCCGGCCGCGCCGCGCCCACTGGAATCGCACCCCCGCGGGACCTATCGTGCCGACCGGGCAGACTCGGGGGCGGCGGATGCGCGGGGCGATGCGGTGGGCGGTGCTGGCATTGGCGCTCGCGCCGGTGGCGGCGTTCGGCGACAACAGTGCGCAGGTGGTGCTCGCCCAGCCCGGGAGCGGCGGCCAGGGCGGCGCGGTCGAACGCTATACGATCCGCTTCAACCAGCCGATGGTGCCGCTCGGCGATCCGCGCGCCGCGGCCCCCTTCACCACCGCCTGCGCCGGCACCGGGCGCTGGGTCGATCCGCAGACCTGGGTGTTCGACTTCGCCGCGCCGCTCGCCGGCGAGACGCAATGCGCGTTCGAGGCCGCCAAGCACGTGCGCAGCGTCGCCGGCTACGACCTCAAGGGCCGCAGCCGCTTCACCGTCGCGGCGGGCGGCCCGCGCGCGATCGCGGTGCTGCCGGCGGGCGACGACGACACGATCGAGGAGGATCAGGTCTTCCTCGTCGCCGCGCCCGTCGCGCCGACACGCGCCTCGGTTGCCGCCAACGCCTATTGCGCGGTCGACGGGCTCGGCGAAAAGATCCCGGTCGACGTGCTGGGCCGCGACGTGCCAGCGACGCTGCTCGGCGCGCTCGGCACGCAGCCATGGTCGGTGCGCAATTTCCTGGCGGACGCCGGTCTGCCCGAAGCGATCCCCGCCACGCCCGCCGACCGGCAGGCGCTCTACGCCAATGTCACCGCGCTGAAATGCCGTCGGTCGCTGCCGCCCGGCCGCGACGTCGCGCTGGTCTGGCCGAAGGGCATCGCCTCCGCATCGGGCAAACTCGCCGGCAGCGACCAACGGTTCGACTATAGCGTCCGCAAGCCGTTCGCCGCGCGGTTCGAATGCAGCCGCACCAACCCGCAGGCGGGGTGCAGCCCGGTCCAGCCTGCCTATGTCCGCTTCACCGCGCCGGTCGCGATGCGCCAGGCGGCGGCGATCCGGCTGACGCTCGCCGACGGCAGGCAGATAGCGCCGACCTTCACCGACGACGAGCGCAAGACGGCGACCATCTCGGATGTCAGCTTCAAGGCGCCGCTGCCCCATGACAGCTTGGTGAAGCTCAGCCTGCCCGCCGGCCTGACCGACGAAAGCGGGCGCGCGCTGACCAATGCCGAACGCTTCCCGCTCGACGTCCGCTTCGACGCCGCGCCGCCGCTGGTCAAATTCGCCGCCGGCTTCGGCATCCTCGAAGCCCGGCAGGGCGGCGTGCTGCCCGTCACCGTCCGCAACGTCGAACCCGATCTGCAGGGCCGCAACCTCGTGATCGGCGGCCGCACGCTCAAGGTCGCCGATTCGGACGGCGCCGTCGCCGAGTGGCTGCGCACCGTCGATGCCGCGGCGGACACCAACATCGAGGAGGTGAAGCGCGGCGACGAGGTGGTGCGGCGGATCAACCATACCGGTGACCGCTCGATCCTCGGCGATCAGGGCGCGGGCCTGCGGCTCGGCCTTCCCGGCAAGGGGCGCGATTTCGAGGTCGTCGGCATCCCGCTCGGCAAGCCCGGCTTCTACGTCGTCGAACTCGCCAGCCCCGCGCTCGGCCGGTCGCTGCTCGGCCGCAACGCGCCGCGCTATGTCGCCAGCGCCGCGCTCGTCACCAACATGGCGGTTCATTTCAAATGGGGGCGCGAGCGCAGCCTCGTCTGGGTGACCGCGCTCGATACCGGCAAGCCGGTCGCCGACGCGACCGTGCAGATCAGCGACAGCTGCACCGGCCGCGCGCTCGCGCGCGGTGCGACCGATCGCAGCGGCGGCGTGATGATCCCCGCCGGCCTGCCGCAGCCGGAGACCTATGGTAGTTGCGACGCCGGCAGCGCGTCGCATCCGCTGATGGTGTCGGCGCGCGCCGGTGACGATTACAGCTTCGCGCTGACCAGCTGGAGCGAGGGCATCCGCCCGTTCGATTTCGAACTGCCCTATGGCTATTCGGCCCCCGCCGACACCTGCCACACCGTGTTCGACCGCGCGCTTGTCCGCCAGGGCGAGACGATCCACATGAAGCATATCGTCCGCCGCGCGAGCGGCGCCGGCTTCGCGATCCCCGCCGGCTTCACCGGCACATTGCGCCTGTCGCACCGCGGATCGGACACGGCGTTCGACCTGCCGCTGACGATCGACGCGCACGGCAATGGCGAGACGAGCTGGACCGCACCGCAGGGCGCGCCGATGGGCGATTACGACCTGCGCATCGTCCGCGGCGACGACGTCACCTACACCGACCAGTCGTTCAAGGTCGACGAATACAAATTGCCGACGATGCGCGCGAGCGTCGCCGGCCCCAGGACCGCGGCGGTGCGACCCCGGTCGCTGCCGCTCGATCTCTATGTCGGCTATCTGTCGGGCGGCGGCGCGGGCCATCTGCCGGTCGACGTGCGCGTCGGCTGGTTCGCGCGCGCCGCCGCGCCGGAGGGCTATGACGGCTTCACCTTCGGCGGCGCCCGCGTCGAGGAGGGCGTCAAGCCGCTCAACGGCGATGGCGACGACCAGCCGACGCCGCTGCCGCCGACGCAGACGCTCCCCGTCACGCTCGGCGCGGACGGCACCGCGCGCACCAGCGTCGACGTTCCGGCGCTCGACGGGCTTGCCGACATGCGCGTCGAGATGGACTATCAGGACGCCAATGGCGAGATGCTCACCGCCAGCCGCACGGTGCCGATCTACCCCTCGGCGGTGCAGCTGGGGGTGAAGACCGACGGCTGGCTGATGAAGCAGGACGATCTGCGGCTGCGCTTCGTCGCGCTCGACACCGCGGGCAAGCCGCTCGCCGATCAGAAGATCAGCGTCGCGCTCTACAGCCGCCAGATCCTCACCGCGCGACGGCGGCTGATCGGCGGCTTCTACGCCTATGACAATCAGATGCGCACGTCGCGCCTCGCCGCCACCTGCACCGCGACCAGCGATGCGCAGGGGCTGGCGCAATGCAGCGTCGCGGCCGGGGTGTCGGGAGAGGTCTATGTCGTCGCCACCACCACCGATGCCGACGGCAATGTCGCGCGCGCGGTGCGATCGGTGTGGCTGGCGGGCGACGACGCCTGGTGGTTCGGCGGCGACAATGGCGACCGGATGGACGTCGTCCCCGAACGAACCACCTATCAGGCGGGCGAGACCGCGCGCTTCCAGGTACGCATGCCGTTCCGCAGCGCCACCGCGCTCGTCACCGTCGAGCGCGAAGGCGTGCTGTCGAGCTTCGTCACCGAATTGAGCGGCACCGATCCCGTCGTCGAGGTGCCGATGCCGGGCAGCTATGCGCCCGACATCTACGTCTCGGTGCTGGCGGTGCGCGGGCGGATCGAAAGCGGCTGGACGAGCTGGTTGCGCGGCATCGGCACCGCGCTCGGGCTGGTCAAGGCCGAGCCCGCGCCGGCGCCGACCGCTTTGGTCGATCTCTCCAAGCCCGCCTACCGGCTCGGCATCGCCCGGGTGAAGGTCGGCTGGGAGGGGCATCGGCTTGCGGTCGCGGTGCAGGCGGATCACGACCGCTTCGCACCCCGCGGCACCGCCCAGGTCGCGCTGCAGGTCCGCCGCCCCGACGGCAGCGCCGCGGCCGGTGCCGACGTCGCCTTCGTCGCGGTCGACGAGGCGCTGCTCCAGCTCGCACCCAACGACAGCTGGGACGTGCTCACCGCGATGATGGGCGATCGCCCGCTGTCGGTGCTCACCGCGACCGCGCAGATGCAGGTGGTCGGCAAGCGGCATTATGGTCGCAAGGCGGTGGAGGCCGGCGGCGGTGGCGGCGGCGATGCCGCGGCGATCAACCGCGAGAATTTCAAGCCGGTGCTGCTGTGGCGCGGCCATGTCGCGCTCGATGCGGCGGGACGGGCGCGGCTGTCGGTGCCGCTGTCGGACGCGCTCTCCTCGTTCAAGCTGGTCGCGATCGCCACCGAAGGCGACGGCCTGTTCGGCACCGGCAGCACCGCGATCCGCACCGCGCAGGATCTGTCGGTCTATGCCGGCCTGCCGCCGCTGGTGCGCAGCGGCGATGTCTATGCGGCGGGCTTCACGCTGCGCAACGGCAGCGACCGGCCGATGACCGTCACCGCCACGGTCGATCTGCTGCCGCGCATCGCACAGGGCCGGCCGCTTACCGTCACGATCCCGGCGGGCGGCGCGGTGCCGGTGGCGTGGAACCTCACCGCGCCGCCCGCCGCCGGAACGCTGCGCTGGCAGGTCACCGCGCGCAGCCGGGACGGCAAGGCGACCGATCGCCTCACCGCAACGCAGGAGGTCGTGCCCGCGGTGCCGGTCGAGACCTGGGCGGCGGCGCTGACCCGTGTCGGCGACACGACGCTGCCGATCGCGCCGCCGGCCGGCGCGCTGCCCGGCCGCGGCTCGGTCGACGTGCAACTGACCGACACGCTGGCGCCGCCGCTCGCCGGCGTGCAGCGCTATATGACCGATTATCCGTACAATTGCTTCGAGCAGCAATTGAGCCGCATCGTCGCGCTCGGCGACACGCGCCGCTGGGCGGCGCTGGCGGGGGCGATCCCGACCTATCAGGCATCGGACGGGCTGCTGCGCTACTGGCCACGCGAGACGCTCGACGGGTCGGAGGCGCTCACCGCTTATGTGCTGTCGCTGACCAGCGAGGCGGGCCTGCCGCTGCCGCCGGCGCCGCGCGCGCGGATGATCGAGGGGCTGAAGGCGGTGCTCGACGGCCGCGTCCGCCATGAAAGCTACGGCGATCCCCGTCAGCAGAAGCTCGCCGCCTTCGCTGCGCTCGCCCGCGCCGGTGCGGCGACGCCGGCGATGCTCGGCCAGATCGGCCTGCCCGCGCAGGATATGCCGACCGCGTTGCTCGCCGATTATATCGCCGCGCTCGATCGCGTGCCGCTCGCCAATGCCGCGGCGCTGCGCGCACAGGCGGAAGGCGTGCTGCGCAGCCGGCTGGTCTATGACGGCACCCGGCTCGACCTCAGCGATGCGGCCGCCTCGCCCTGGTGGCTGATGTCGTCGGGCGACGAGGCGTCGATCAAGGCGCTGCTCGTCACGCTCGGCCGCCCCGGCTGGCAGGACGAGGCGGCGAAGATGATGGTCGGCGTCGCGCTGCGCCAGGCGCGCGGCCATTGGGACACGACCACCGCCAATGCCTGGGGCGCGATGGCGGTGCGCAAGTTCGCCGGCCTCTATCCGGCGCAGGCGATCGCCGGCACCACCAGCCTCCAGCTCGGCGCCACCATTGTCAGCCGCACCTGGCCGCTCGCCGCCGAGGCGCGCGCCGTCAGTCTGCCGCTCCCCGCGACGACCACCCCGCTGCTGCTCCGCCAGAGCGGCGGTGCCGGGCCGTGGGCGACCGTGTCGGTGCGCGCCGCGGTGCCGCTGACCGCGCCGCTCTCCGCCGGCTATCGCGCCAGCCGCACGGTGACGCCGGTGCAGGTCCGCACCAGGGGGCAACTGACCCGCGGCGACGTGCTGCGCGTGACGATCACCGTCGATGCCAGCGCCGAGCGCAACTGGGTGGTGGTCAACGATCCGATCCCCGCCGGCGCGACGATCATCGGCGATCTCGCCAATCAGTCGCAGCTGCTGGGCGAGGGCGGCAGCGACGCGGGGGTGCGCCCCGCCTATGTCGAGCGCGGCAACGACAACTGGCGCGGCTTCTTCGCCTGGGTGCCGCGCGGCCGGTTCACGGTGAGCTATGCGCTGCGGCTCAACGGCGCCGGGCGCTTCAGCCTGCCGCCGACCCGCGTCGAGGCGATGTATTCCCCCGCGATCCGCGCGCAACTGCCGAATGCGCCGGTGACGGTGGTGCAGCGGTGAGGCGGGACGGCGAGGTGGGTGGCGGGGCTGGCGTGACAAAGCGTCCGTGTGGATGCCGCCTCCCCTTTGCCGTCGTCTTCGACGTAGCCGATACCGTTGCGAAGACGCACCGCTTTTCATCCCACCCCGGCGAAGGCCGGGGTCCCGTTCGATGAGGTCTCGCACGAAGTCACGACGGTCGTCCAACTGGCCCCCGGCCTTCGCCGGGGTGGTTCGGATCCTTTGCGGATCGGTGGATGCCGCAACGAGTCCGGCATGACGATGGGGGTTCCTTGCAGATGTCGTCAAAGCCGGTTGTGGACGGCTGGGCGACACGATGGCCTGTGGCCCCTGCCGCTCTGGGCTCCTGCTTCCGCAGGAGCATTGCGGCGATCGCTAAGGTCGGCGCACGGTCACGGGAGCCTCGCGGGCGTCACCGAACCTCTGCATCGCACCAGGCCCCGCCGGCTTCAAGCCGCCCACCGCCGACCGCACCCACCGGTACGCCGCGCATGGCACCCGCGATAACCCCCCGCCGCATCATGGCCGGCGTCGCCCTTGTCGCCGTCACCGGCGGTGCGCTCGATTACGCGACGCTCCCCCCGCTGCTCCCTACCTACCAACAGGTCCGCGCGCACTGGCGGCCCTCCGAAGCCTGGCTATACGATCGCCACGGCCGGCTGATCGACAGCGCCCGCGTCGATTTCGCCGTGCGCCGGCTCGCCTGGACGCCGCTCGCCGCCGTCTCGCCCGCGGCGCGCGAGGCGATCGTCGCGGCGGAGGATCATCGCTTCCGCGATCATGCCGGCGTCGACTGGCTGGCGCTCGGCGCCGCGGCGCGTGACCGGATCGAGCAACGCAAGGCTCGCGGTGCCTCGACGCTCTCGATGCAGCTCGCCGCCTTCCTCTCGCCCGCGCTCGCCCGACCCGGCGCGCGCGGCTGGCGCGACAAGCTCCGCCAGCTGCGCGCCGCGCGCGCGCTCGAGGCGCGGTGGAGCAAGGACCAGATCCTCGAAGCCTATCTCAATCTCGTCGGCTATCGGGGCGAGGCGCAGGGGATCGGCGCCGCCGCGCTCGGCCTGTTCGGCAAGACCCCCGCGAGCCTGAACCGCGACGACGGCCTGCTGCTCGCCGCCCTGCTCCCCGATCCGGGTGCCGACGCGCTCACGATCGCCCGCCGCGCCTGCGCGCTCGCCGGCCCCGGCGACTGTACGCGCTTCCCCGCCGCCGCCGCGGCGATGCTCGGCCCGGCGCGCAGCCTCGCGCTCGATCCCGGCCTCGCGCCGCACCTCGCCGACCGGCTGCTGGTCAGGCCCGGGCTGCGCATCACCACGACGCTCGATGCGGATATCCAGCGGCTTGCCGCCGCGGCGCTGCGCCGGCAGTTGCTCGGGCTGGGCGGCACCCGCGCGCGCGATGGGGCGGTGGTGGTGGTCGACAATGCCAGCGGCGCGGTGCTCGCCTATGTCGGCGGCATCGGCGGCGCCTCGACCGCGCCGGCGGTCGACAATGCCAATGCCTATCGGCAGGCGGGATCGACGCTCAAGCCCTTCCTCTACGCGCAGGCGATCGAGCGCAGATATCTCACCGCCGCCTCGATCCTCGACGATTCGCCGGTGCAGCTCGACACCGCCTCCGGCCTGTACGTGCCGCAGAATTACGATCGCGGCTTCAAGGGGCCGGTGTCGGCGCGCACCGCGCTCGCCGGTTCGCTCAACGTGCCGGCGGTGCGCACGCTGCTGCTCGTCGGCGTCGAACCGTTCCGCGACCGGCTGTGGGACCTCGGCTATCGCGGGCTGGTCGAGGACGGCGCCTATTACGGCTTCTCGCTGGCGCTGGGATCGGCGGAGGTGACGCTGCTCGAACAGGCCGCCGCCTATCGCGCGCTCGCCAACCATGGCCGCTGGAGCCCGCTGCGGCTGACCCGCGATCAGCCCGCGACGCCGCCGCGCGCCATCGTCAGCCCGGCGGCGGCGTGGATCGTCGACGACGTCATCGCCGATCCCAATGCGCGCGCCGCCACCTTCGGGCTCGATTCGGCGCTGCGCCTGCCCTTCTGGGCGGCGGTGAAGACGGGCACGTCGAAGGCGATGCGCGACAATTGGTGCGTCGGCTTTTCCGACCGCTTCACCGTCGCGGTCTGGGTCGGCAATGCCGAGGGCGATCCGATGCGCGCCGTCTCCGGCACCAGCGGCGCGGCGCCGGTGTGGCGCGACGTGATGATGGCGCTGCACGCGCGCTTGCCGAGCCGCGAACCCGCCGCGCCGGCCGGCATCGTCGCGACCCGCGTCGCCTTCGCCGACGGGATCGAGGAACCGCGCCGCGACTATTTTATCGCCGGCACGGCACAAACGCGTATCGCCAGCGTCCCTGCCGCGGCGCGCCGGCCGCGGATCACCAATCCGGTCTCCGGCAGCGTCTATGCGCTCGACCCGGACATTCCGATCGACCGGCAGCGGCTCGGCATCGCGATCAGCGGCGCGGCGATGGCGCATCGCCTGCTGCTCGACCGGCGCGATCTCGGCCCGGCCGATCATGCGCCGATGATCCTGCCCGGCCCGGGCCAGCACCGCCTGCGCCTCGTCGATCCCGCCGGCAAGGTGGTCGATCAGGTGGTGTTCACCGTCCGCTGACCGGGATCACAAAATTCCGTCGGATTAGGCCCGGATCGGCGAACCATTCGGGCGGCGGCGCGTTACCCGCCACTGATCCCTTTCCCCTTTCGGGATCAGTGCCGGTCCAAGCACGGCACGGTCGCGCCGATGCGTAGCAGGCGGCGCGGCCAACGTGCTGGGACGGACGCTCGTCGCGCCGCCGGAGCTTATGGCGTGTCGCGACCGCCGCCGGTGCCGCGGCCCGCGCCGCCGCCCGCACCCGCCGCGCCGACCGTGCCGATGTTGCCGAACAGATCCTCGAAGAAGCCGCGCTTGCGACCCAGCGTCGGCGTGGTCTTGCCATAGGGATCGATGCTGGCGATCTGGTCGACGCCCGTGCGCGTCACCGAGGTCACCGTGCCCTTCGCGTCGAAGCTGATCTTGAGCGCGATCTGGTCCTTCGGCTTCGGCTTCTGGAAGTTGAGGTTACGGCTGTCGCGCGCGACATAATACCAGTCCTGCGGCGCGAACTGGCTGGCGATCGTCGGCTGGCCCAGCGTGCTCGCCACCGACTGGCGGTTGTCGACGCCCGGCTGCACCGAATTCACCAGATCGGCGTCGATGATATAGCCCTGATGCGACCGCAGCGGCGCGCAGCCGCCAGCGGCGACGGTCAGCCCGAGGCCGGCGAGAAGGCCGATACGGGCCAAGGATACGCTCATCACTATCTCCAGCGGCAGCGCCGCGCATATGATTGCATCGCCTGCCGATCGCCTCGATATGCGAAGCTCGGGCGGGCTTCAAGCGCCGGGGCCATGTCGGCGCAACAGGTGAGGATGGTATTTTGGGCTGGTGGGGACGATTGTTCGGCGAGCGGCATGACGAGGCGCTGCCGCTCTACACCGCGGTGGTGCGGCGCGGGCGCGAGGATCATTGGTATCTCGCGGGCGGCGTGCCGGACACGGTCGACGGGCGGTTCGACATGATCGCCGCGGTGCTGGCGATGGTGTTGCTCCGCCTCGAAGGCGATGCCGCCGCCGCGCCGCTGTCGGCGCATCTCACCGAACGATTCGTCGAGGATATGGACGGCCAGCTGCGCCAGATGGGGATCGGCGACATCGTCGTCGGCAAGCATATCGGCAAGATGATGAGCATGCTCGGCGGCCGGCTCGGCGCCTATCGCGACGGTCTCGCCGCGGGCGACCTCGGGCCGGCGCTGGTCCGCAACCTCTACCGCGGCGAGGCACCCGCGCCCGCCGCGCTGGCGCATGTCGCGGCGCAGCTCACCGCGCTGTACGCCGCGCTCGCCGCCACCCCGCTCGATGCGCTTGCCGCCGGAGACCTGCCATGACTCCCGAATTCAGCCGCCCCGAACGTCTCGACGCGATCGGCGCCGGCGAGCGGACGATCACCATCGCCGCCGACCCGGCCGAGCGCGCCGCGCTCGCCAGACGCTTCGGCGTGCGCTCGGTCGAGCGGCTCGAAGCGGAGCTGACGATCCGGCGCGAGGCGGCGGGAATCGTGGTGCGCGGCCGCGTCACCGGCGCGGTGGTGCAGGCGTGCTCGGTCACCGACGTACCGCTCGACGCGACGATCGACGAACCGGTCGCGCTGCTGTTCGTCGAGACGCTCGGCGAGCAGGAGGAGGTCGAGCTCGACGCGGACGCGCTCGACACGGTCGAGATCGAGGGCGGCGCGGTCGATCTCGGCGAGGCGGCGGCGGAGACGATGGCACTCGCGCTCGATCCCTTCCCGCGCAGCCCGGAGGCGGAGGCGGCATTGCGCGAGGCCGGCGTGATCCGCGAGGAGGAACACCGGCCGTATAGTCCGCTGCAGGGGCTGAAGTCGTTGCTGGGGAAGGAATAGCCCAACTCGTCATCCCGGCGAACGCCGGGACTCGTGGACACGGGACGTCGACGTGGCGCGGGTCGTTGGCGCCTCGTATCCCCGGATGCCGACTTTCGTCGGCATGACGAAGGGCGGCCAGGGCCTGACCGTTACCCCCTCACGCCTCCCGGCCCTGCCGCTGCTCGGCCAGGATCTGCCAGCCCGTGATGAACAGCGCCGCGACCAGCGGGCCGACGACGATGCCGCTGATCCCCGCCACCTCGATCCCGCCCAGCGTCGTCACCAGCACCAGCCAGTCGGGGATGCCGGTATCGCGCCCGACCAGGATCGGCCGCAGGATATTGTCGGCGAGCCCGATCACCGCGACGCCGGACACGACGACGACCACGCCCTGCCACACCGCACCGGTGGCGAGCAGATAGATGGCGACCGGCACCCAGATCAGCGCCGGCCCGATCGCCGGCAGCAACGCGGCGAGCGCCATCAGCAGGCCCCAGAGCAGCGCCGCGGGCAGGCCGACGATCCAGAAGGTGATCGCCCCCAGCGCGCCCTGCACCAGCGCCACCACCACCGATCCCTTGATCGTCGCGCGCACCACCGCGACGAACTTGTCGATCAGCCGGTCGGCGACCGCCCGTTCGAGCGGCAAGGCGGCACGCACCGCCGGCCCGAGCCGGTCGCCGTCGCGCAGCAGGAAGAAGGTGACGTAGAGGCCGACGCCGAAGGCGAGCAGGAACGCCGCGGCGTTGCGCCCGATCGACAGCGCCTGCGCCGCGATCGACTGGAAGCTGCTGCGCAACCCCTGCACGATCCGCGCCTGCGCGGTGTCGAAACTGCCCAGCCCGGCGCGGTCGAGCGGATGCTGCACCCATTGCGGCAGGGCGTCGTGCACCTGCGCGAAATAGCGGGCGAAATCGATCTGGCCGCTCTGCACCCTGGCATAGACGCCGGCCGACTGGTCGACGACCATGCCGGTGATCGCCAGCGCCGGGATGATCACCGCGACGAGGATGATGAGCAGCGTCGCCGCCGCCGCCGCATTGCGCCGCCCCGGCCATTTGCCGAGCAGCCAGTGGAACAGCGACTGGAACAGGATCGCCGCGAGCAGGCTCCACAGCAGCGCGGCGACGAACGACGAGACGACGAGCAGCAGGCCGGCGCTGATCAGCACCAGGAACAGGATGAGCCCGCCCGATTCGAGCTTTCGTCTGTCGATCACGTCATTCCCCCGGTTCGCCCCTGCGGACGGGGCAAGAACCCGTCAGGGCCGTTTCGGGTCCGTCCCGGCTTGATCCGGGGCGATTGTTTGATCCGGAGGCATCTCGCCATCGGAGACATGGTTTACCCCCGTCCAAGGGCACGTCGCTCGCCCAAAGCACCGTATTCCCGCGCAGGCGGGAATCCAGTGGCCAAGCCAAACACCGACTTGCGGCAAGGAACCTGGGCTCCGGCCTGCGCGGGAGCACTGCAAATGCCTACGCGTAGCTACGTCTGTGCGATTACCCCGGACGTGCTTCGAGTCCGCTGTGGTGCGCAAAGCAACGGCCTAGTCTCGGCCGAACTGTTCTATGTCGGAACGCCATCTCCATGACCGATGAGTCTTCACAAAGACCCGGCTCGCCCCACCCTCTCAGGCGAGGCCGCACGACCGGACCTCCCGCGCCCTATCCGTCCGGGCCGAGGCTCGGGTCGAGATCGCGCGGGCGGATGAAGCGGGTCAGCGTCGCGCCGCCCGGCGCGAGCGACGGCCAGCCGCCGTCGAACGACAGTTCGGCGAGCGTCGCGGTCGGATATTTCTCCTCGATCTGGCCGCGCAGGCCATCGGCCGCCGCCGGCACCAGCATCAGCGCGAGATCCTCCAGCCCCGGATTATGGCCGACGAGCAGCACCCGCTCGGCGCCCTCCGGCAGCTCGTGGATCAGGTCGAGCAACGTCGCGGCGGAGGCGAGATAGACGCGCCGCTCCCACACCGGCGACAGCCGACGACCATAGCCCGCCACGATCGCGTCGAGCGTCTCGCCGACGCGCACCGCGGGCGAGGCGACGACGTGATCGAAGCCGAGATCGAGACTGCGCATGTGCCGCCCGACCGCCTCGGCGGCGCGGCGGCCCTTGGCGTTGAGCGGGCGATCGAAATCGCGGCTGACCGTATCGTCCCAGCCGGACTTGGCGTGGCGCAGCAGCGTCAGCGTCTTCAACCGGCGTCTCCGTGGTGGCTCGCGAGAGCCGCCTCATGCCCGATCCGGCCCGGCAAGGAAAGCCGCGCCTGCACCCGCGCCACCGCCTCGTCCAGCGTTACCCGCGCGATGCCGACTCCGGGCGGGAAGGCGGAGAGCAGCCGCGACGGCATCGCCGCCGACAGCATCACGAACGCGCCGCGATCGTCGGCGCGCCGGATCAGCCGGCCGAACGCCTGCGCCAGCCGCGCCCGCACGATACGGTCGTCATAGGCCGATCCGCCGCCGGCCAGCCGCCGCGCGGCATGCAGCACGCTCGGCTTGGGCCAGGGCACGCCCTCCATCACCACCAGCCGCAGCGACGATCCCGGCACGTCGACGCCGTCGCGCAGCGCATCGGTGCCGAGCAGCGACGCCGCCGGATCGTCGCGGAAAATGTCGACCAGCGTGCCGGTGTCGATCGGATCGACGTGCTGCGCGTGCAGCGGCAGCCCCTCGCGCGCCAGCCGGTCGGCGATCCGGCCATGCACGCCGCGCAGCCGCCGGATCGCGGTGAACAGCCCGAGCGTGCCGCCGCCCGCCGCGACGATCAGCCGCGCATAGGCATTGGCGAGCGCGGGCAGGTCGCCGCGCTTGACGTCGGTGACGATCAGCACCTCGGCATTGGCGGGATAATCGAACGGGCTCGGCACCGCGAAGCGGGCGGGCGCACGGGCGAGATGCGGCGCGCCGACGCGCGCTTCGGCGATGTCCCAGCCGTCGGCGTCGTTGGCGCCGCCGCCGGTCAGCGTCGCCGAGGTGACGAGCGCCCCGTGCGCGGGCTTGAGCACGATCTCGGCGAACGGCCGCGTCGGATCGAGCCAGTGGCGGTGCAGGCCGATGTCATATTCGCGCCCCTCGATCCGGTCGACCGCCAGCCAGTCGACATGCGCCGGATCGACCGGGCCGCCGACCCGCGCGAGCAGCGACAGCCACGCCGCCACCGTCTCCGCGCGCCAGCCGATCGAGGCGATCGCCCCCTCGACGCGGGCGCGGGCGGGTGCGTCCATCCAGTCGGGCGCCTCGGCGAGCACCGCCTCCAGCCGCCGCCCGAGCGTCACCAGCGGCCGCACCAGCGCGTCGAGCGCCGCCGCGGCGGGCGCCGCCGCCTCGATCAGCTCGGGCGTCGGCTCGGCGAGTTCGGTCTCGAGGCCATAGCCGGCATCCCCCGGCTGTTCGGCACGCGCATAGGTCAGCCCGCGCACCGCGGCGAGCAGATGCTCGACCGGCCCGAACGGCGCGCCTTCGTTGATCCGGCCGAGCCAACCGTCGCTGGCGAGATGCCGTGCCGCCTCGATCGCATCCTGGATGGCGATGCCGCCCTGTTCGTCATAGCTGGCGACGTCGGACAGGCGCGCCTGCAACCCGCGCCGCCGGCCGCGACCGCCGCTCTCCGGACCGAGGATCCAGCGGCGCAGCTCGATCGTCTCCTGCCCGGTCAGCGCGGTGGCGAACATCGAATCCGCCGCCTCGAACAGATGATGGCCCTCGTCGAAGACGTAGCGCGTCGGTCGCGTCGTCGTCTCGCGGCCGCGAGCGGCATTGACCATCACCAGCGCATGGTTGGCGATCACCACGTCCGCCTCCGCCGAGGCGCGCGCGGCGCGCTCGATGAAGCATTTGTGGTAATGCGGGCAACCGGCATAGACGCACTCGCCGCGGCGATCGGTGAGCGCGGTCGGGCCGTTGCGGCGGAACAGCGTCGGCAGCCAGCCGGGCAGATCGCCGCCGACCATGTCGCCGTCGGCGCTATAGGCCGCCCAGCGCGCGACCAGCTGCGCGAGGATCGCCGCCCGCCCGGCGAACCCGCCCTGCAACGCGTCCTCGAGATTGAGCAGGCAGAGGTAATTCTCCCGCCCCTTACGCGTCACCACCTTGTGCCGGCGCGTCGCGGCGTCGGGGAACAGCCGCTCCGTCTCCTTGGCGAGCTGGCGTTGCAACGCCTTGGTATAGGTGCTGATCCACACCGCGCCGCCGGCCCGCTCCGCCCACAGCGAGGCGGGGGCGAGATAGCCCAACGTCTTGCCGATCCCCGTCCCCGCCTCGGCGAGCACCAGATTGGGCGCGTCGCGCATCGCGCGCGGGCTGAACGCGTCGGTCGCCGCGGCAGCGAAGGCGCGCTGGCCGAGCCGTTCCTCGGCGCCGTCGCCGGTCAGCGCGGCGAGCCGCGCCTCGGCATCGGCCGCCGGTATCTGGACCGTGAGCGGCGCCGGCCGCGGCGCCTGCTCCTCCCATTCGGGCAAGGTCGCGAACAGCCAGCGTTCGTTGACCTGCGGCTTGGCGAGCAGCGGCGCGATCGCCGGTGCCCATGGCCAGCGCAGCCGGGTCAGCGACTGCGCCGCGGTCCACGCACCGGCACGCTCCGCCCAGTCGCCCTGCGGCACCGCGAGCAGCGCCGCCGCCGCCTCACGCAGGAAGGCGGCGACCGCCTCGTCGGTCTCCGGCGGCGACAGATCGACGGCGCGGGCGAAGCCGCGCGGCGTCGGTACCGCGAATTGCGCCGGATGGAGGAAGGCGAACAATTCGAGCAGGTCGAGCCCCGACAGCTCGGGATAGCCGAGCCGCTGGCCGATCAGCGGCGCGTTGAGCAGGATCACCGGCGTGTCCGCGGCGATGCGGATCGCCTCGCCGCGCCCGATCGGCCGCGTGCCGTCGTCGGACGCGATCCAGATGCCGCCGTGGCTGGCGTGGAGGGCGGGATAGGGGATCACGACGATGGCCATAACCGACCGGAACAGATTGGCAACCGGGCGGCGGTGCAACCCGGCGGCCGATCGCACGTTCGGCACGGATCATCCGCTTGCTCAGGATCAGTCCCATGCGTTCTCTGCTGTTCACCCTCGGTGCCGTCTCGCTCGCCCTCCCCGCCAGCCTCGCGCTGCCGGTCAGCCAGGCGGAGGCGCGCCATCACTATCGGCATGCGCACGAGCGCGGCTATCACCACGTCAAGCGCTGCCGCTATTCGAGCGGGACGACCGGGCTCGTCGCGGGCGGCGTCGGCGGCGCCTTGCTCGGCAATTCGGTGCTCGGCCATGGCGCGCTCGGCACGATCGGCGGCGCGGTCGGCGGCGCCTTTGCCGGTCGCGCGATCGATCGCACGGTGACCGCGAAGAACCGCTGCCGCTGAGCCGCCGTTCAAGAGAGTTGCCGTGAGCGCGCGGGGTGCTTAGTCCCGCGCGCATCATGACGACTGATCTGCGCTCCGCCGCTCTCGACTCCAAGGCCTGGCCGTTCGAAGAGGCGCGCAAGCTGCTCAAACGCTATCCGGACGGCAAGCCCGGCGGCGGCCCGGTGCTGTTCGAGACCGGCTATGGCCCCTCGGGTCTGCCGCATATCGGCACGTTCAACGAAGTGCTGCGCACGACGATGGTGCGCAACGCCTTCCATGCGCTCAGCGACCAGCCGACGCGGCTGATCGCGTTCAGCGACGATATGGACGGGCTGCGCAAGGTGCCCGACAACGTCCCCAACGGCGACATGCTGCGCGCCCATCTCGGCAAGCCGCTGACCCGCATTCCCGATCCGTTCGGCAAGTTCGACAGCTTCGCCGCTCACAACAACGCCATGCTGCGCCAGTTCCTCGACCGGTTCGGCTTCGATTACGACTTCGCCTCCTCGACCGAATATTATGAGGGCGGCCGGTTCGACGACGCGATCAAGGGCGTGTTGCAGCATTATCAGGGCATCCTCGACGTGATGCTGCCGACGCTGCGGGCGGAGCGGCGCGAGACCTATTCGCCGGTGCTGCCGGTCAGCCCGACCAGCGGCATCGTCCTGCAGGTGCCGGTCGAGGTGGTCGATGCCGAGGCCGGGACGATCGCCTTCACCGACGACAGCGGCGAGCGGATCGTCCAGTCCGCGCTCGGCGGCCGCTCCAAGCTGCAATGGAAGGTCGACTGGGCGATGCGCTGGGTCGCGCTCGGCGTCGATTACGAGATGGCGGGCAAGGACCTGATCGATTCGGTGACGCAGAGCTCGAAGATCGCGCGCGTGCTCGGCGGCCGCCCGCCCGAGGGCTTCAATTACGAGATGTTCCTCGACGAGAAGGGCGAGAAGATCTCCAAGTCGAAGGGCAACGGCCTCAGCCTCGACCAATGGCTGACCTATGGCCCCGAGGAGAGCCTCGCCTTCTTCGCCTATCGCGAGCCCAAGAAGGCGAAGGCGCTGCACTTCGGCGTGATCCCGCGCGCGGTCGACGATTACTGGCAGTTCCGCGGAAATTACCCGACGCAGGAATTGCCGCAGAAGCTCGGCAATCCCGTCCACCATATCCATGACGGCAAGGTGCCGGAGGCGACGCTGCCGGTCACCTTCGGCCTGCTGCTCAACCTCGTCGGCGTGATGGGCGAGGCGAGCCAGGAGCAGGTCTGGGGCTATCTGCGCAACTACGTGCCCGACGCGACGCCCGAGCGCGATCCCGAACTCGACCGGCTGATCGGCTATGCGCTGGCCTATGCGCGCGATTTCGTCGCCCCGACGCTCCACCGCCGCGCGCCGGCGGGGGTAGAGATCGACGCGCTGCGCCGGCTCGATGCCGACCTCGCCGCGCTGCCCGCCGGCGCTTCGGCGGAGGCCATCCAGAACGTCGTCTACGAGATCGGCAAGACCGCCGGCTTCGACACGCTGCGCGACTGGTTCAAGGCGCTGTACGAAACGCTGCTCGGCTCCGAACAGGGGCCGCGGATGGGCAGCTTCATCGCCTTGTACGGGGTGGAGAACAGCCGCAGGCTGATCGCGGAGGCGCTGGCGAAGGCGTGAGGGGCAAGGCAGTTTCGCCATCCCGTTCGGGCGTTATGCGTGACGCCTTGCATGAATATTCCCGCGCAGGCGGAAATCCAGTGGCCAAGCAGAACCGCCGCCGGTGATCCGAAGACCACAGGGCTCACGCCCGCGCGGGAGCATTGGAGGTGTCATGCTTCCGGCCATTCCGGCGACGAGCGTCTCTGTCGCGGCTGGTCCGCGGTCATGCCGGATTACCTCCAGCATCTGGCGCTCCGCAGAAGCGAAAGCCGTAGGTCCCGCGGCACGATCGGCCCGGATCATCGCGCGAGACTCGCCGAAATCCCTCCGAATCGCTCTCTCGCACCACCCCGGCGGAGGCCGGGGTCCAGTCGGGTGACGGTTTGCGGCGAAGGACGACGGCCTTCCCACCTGGACCCCGGCCTTCGCCGGGGTGGCAGCGTTTTGCAGAAGTCACGGCCGACGACTCGGGTGACGCGATGGTCGAGCGGAGGTTGAGCCGTCGGAGGTCTCGATACGCCGGCCGGTGACCGGATTCGATACCACCCCGCCCGCACCGTCTCCCGGAACCACCGCGCCTCGCCGTCCGTTGCATTTGCTGCAACGCAGCAAGCGCGGCTAAGGCAGCTTCATGACCCTCAGAGACATAGCCGCGACCCGCCCCGGGCTCGTCCATCTCGCGCTCGCCGTCGGTGGCTTCGCAATCGGCACGACCGAATTCGCCGCGATGAGCCTCGAACCCGATCTGGCACGCGGGCTCAACGTCGATGCGCCGGCGGTCGGTCATATCATCAGCGCCTATGCGCTGGGCGTGGTGGTCGGTGCGCCGACGATCGCGGTGCTGTCGGCCAAGATGTCGCGCTACACGCTGCTGATCGGACTGATGACGCTGTTCGCGATCGGCAATGCGCTGTCGGCGATCGCACCGACCTATGGCTGGATGCTCGTCTTCCGCTTCTGCGCCGGCCTGCCGCACGGCGCCTATTTCGGCATCGCCGCGCTCGTCGCCGCGTCGCTGGTGCCGCCGGGGCGGCGGACGCAGGCGGTCGGGCGGATCATGCTCGGGCTGACCGTCGCGACGATCGTCGGCGTGCCGGTGGCGACGCTGCTCGGCCAGATCGCGAGCTGGCGCTGGATGTTCGGCCTCGTCGCGGGGCTCGCGCTGCTCACCGCGGCGCTGGTCGCGCTGCTCGCGCCGATCGATCCGCCCGACCGCAGCGCCAGCCCGCTGCGCGAGCTCGACGCGCTGCGCCGGCCGCAGGTGTGGCTGACGCTCGGCACCGGCGCGATCGGCTTCGGCGGCATGTTCGCGGTCTATACCTATCTTGCCGCGACGCTGAACGACGTCACCGGCCTCGCGCCAAGCCGCGTGCCGCTGATCCTCGCGGTGTTCGGCAGCGGCATGACGCTCGGCAACCTCGTCGTGCCGCGCTTCGCCGATCGCGCGCTGATGCCGACCGCGGGGGCGCTGCTGCTCTGGTCGGCGGCGGCGCTGCTGCTGTATCCGCTCGCCGCGACCAACGTCTGGACTATGACGCTCGACGTCTTCGCGATCGGCCTCGGCGGCGCGCTCGGCACGGTGTTGCAGACGCGGCTGATGGACGTCGCCGGCGACGCCCAGTCGCTCGCCGCCGCGCTCAACCATTCGGCGTTCAACACCGCCAATGCGATCGGCCCGTTGCTCGGCGGCCTCGCCATCGCGGCGGGCTATGGCTGGACCGCGACGGGCGTGGTCGGCAGCGGTCTCGCGCTCGCCGGCCTGGCGATCTGGGCGGTATCGCTGGCGGTCGAACGCGGCATGCCGATCGCCGGGCGGCGCCATGCCCGGCAGTGAGGCACCGCTCGCCAAGGGGACGCCCGCCTATCGCCGGCTGACGCTGGCGATGCTGTTCGCGGGCTTTTCGACCTTTTCGCTGCTCTATTCGGTGCAGCCGCTGCTGCCGCTGTTCGCCGCCGATTACCATCTCACCGCCGAAGCGGCGTCGCTCGCCGTCTCGCTCGCCACCGGGCCGCTCGCGATCGGCATCCTGTTCGCCGGCATTCTGTCCGACCGGATCGGGCGGCGGCCGCTGATGGTCGCCGCGATGTTCGCCGCCGGCGCGCTGACGCTCGCTGCGGCGCTGGTCCCCGGCTGGAGCGGGTTGCTCGCGTTACGGCTGCTAACCGGGATCGCGCTCGCCGGCGTGCCCGCGGTGGCGATGGCCTATGTCGCCGAAGAGGTCGACGCCGCCTCGGTCGGCGCGGCGATGGGCCTCTATATCGCCGGCAGCGCGATCGGCGGCATGGGCGGCCGGCTCGTCGCCAGCCTCGTCGCCGATGTCGCCGACTGGCGCTGGGCGCTCGGCAGCGTCGGGCTGACCGGGCTGATGATGGCGGAGGCGTTCCGCCGGCTCGCGCCGCCGTCGCGCCGCTTCGTCGCCGGCTCGGGCGCGAGCCCGCTCGCCGGCGTCGCGACGCTGTTCGCCGACCGTGCGCTGCCGCTGCTCTACGCCGAGGCCTTCGTGCTGATGGGCATCTTCGTCACCATCTACAATTATGCCGGCTTCCGCCTGCTCGCGCCGCCCTACGGCCTCAGCCAGGCCGCGGTCGGCGCGGTCTTCCTGCTCTACATCCTCGGCTCGGCAAGCTCGGCATTGTTCGGCGCGGTCGCCGGATCGGTCGGGCGGCGGCGGATCTTCTGGCTGCCGATCGTGCTGCTGCTCGCCGGCGTCGGCGTCACCGCGGCGCATCCGCTGCTGCTGGTGATCCTGGGCATCGCGTTGGTCACGATCGGCTTTTTCGGCGCGCATTCGATCGCCAGCGCCTGGGTCGGCCGCCGCGCGCGCAGCAACCGCGGCCAGGGCGCGGCCTTCTACCTGTTCTTCTACTATCTCGGCTCGAGCGTGCTCGGCTCGGCCGGCGGCATCGCCTGGACGCGGGGCGGCTGGCCCGGCGTCGCCGGCTTCTGCCTCGCGCTCGGCGTGGTGGCGTTGCTGCTCGCGCTGCGCCTCGCGCAGATCGCGCCGCTCGCCGATCCCGAGACACCGCCGATCGCACCGGTCGCCCCCTGACCGCGAACCGCGCTTGCCAGCGGACAAGCTTTTCTTCATTCTCCTACTGATCCGATAGGATATCTATCGTCTCGGAGGTCGGATGATGACGCAGCAGGCCGCGCAACGATCAGACAGGCACGCGCGGTGACGCAGCCGGCGCCCCTGCCCGCGCCCACCGGCGCGGCGATCGGCGATGCGGTCGACGCGCTGCGCAGCGCCCGCGCGGCATGGCGGCAGCGGCAGAGCCCGGCGCGCGCCGCCGCCAGCTTCCCGTCGCGCGGTGCGATCGAGCGGATCGTCCTGCTGCTCGCCGGGGCGCTCTATCCGCGCCGGCTCGGCGAGCAGAGGGTCGCCCCGGCGGAGGAGGATCGCCTCGTCGCCGCCAAGCTCGCCGCCGCCTTCACCGAGCTGGAGCGGGAGATCGGCCACGAGCTCGGCTATTGGCAGGCGGAGGCGCAGACTGCCTTCGCGCCCGATCAGGCCGCGACCATCGTCCGCCTGTTCGCCGCGTCGCTCGGCGAGATCCGCCGGCTGATCGACAGCGATGTCGACGCCGCCTTCCTCGGCGATCCGGCGGCGCAGAGCACCGACGAGATCCTTGTTTGCTATCCCGGCGCGATCGCCAGCCTGCATCACCGGATCGCGCACCCGCTCTACACGCTCGGCGCGCCGATCGTCGCCCGGCTGATCTCCGAACTCGCCAACGAACGCACCGGGATCGACATCCATCCCGGCGCGACGATCGGCGAGCGATTCTTCATCGATCACGGCACCGGCGTCGTCATCGGCGAGACCGCGGTGGTCGGCGACGGCGTCCGCCTCTATCAGCACGTCACGCTCGGCGCCCGCAGTCCGCTCGGCGCGGCCCGGCATGGCCCGCGCGATCGCTATGCGCGGCATCCGGTCATCGGCGACGATGTCGTCATCTATGCCGGCGCGACGATCCTCGGCCGCGTCACGATCGGCCGCGGCGCGACGATCGGCGGCAACGTCTGGCTGCTCCGCGACGTGCCGCCGGGCGGCGTCGTCGTCCAGCCCGAGGCGACGCTGCTCGCGCCCGCCGCGGGCCATGCGCTGCGCGACACGCTCGTCGCGGCGGAAGCATGATGGCGCGCGCCGCCGCCCCGCGCCCGGTGATCGGCGTGCTCTGCTGCAACGAGGTCGCGGACCGGCCGGTGCAGGCGGTGGCGAGCCGCTTCATCGCGCCGCTGACGCATGTCTCCGACGCGACCGTGCTGCTCGTCCCCGCCCTGCCCGAGGCGGTCGACGTGGCGACGCTGGGCCGGCTGCTCGACGGACTGTTGCTCACCGGGTCGCGCTCGCATGTCGCGCCGTCGCGCTACGGTGCGCCGCCGCTCGCCGCCGATGCGACGCTGGACGCCGGGCGTGACGAGGTCGCGCTCGCCCTCGCCGGCGCGATGATCGAGGCGGGCAAGCCGGTGTTCGGCATTTGCCGCGGGTTGCAGGAGATCAACGTCCTGTTCGGCGGCTCGCTCTGCGCCGCGGCGAATCCCGATCGCCATCATCGCGGCGGCTGGGACGGCGACTATGACGCGATGTTCCGCCATGGCCATGACGTCGACCTGCGCGCCTGCGGTCGCCTCGCCGATGCCATCGGGCAGCGGCGCGTGCGCGTCAATTCGGTGCACCAGCAGGGCATCGACCGGCTCGGCACCGGACTGACCGTCGAGGCGGTGGCGGCCGACGACGGGCTGATCGAGGCGATCTCCGCCCGCCCGTGCGGCGCCGACGTGCTCTGCGTGCAATGGCATCCCGAATGGGATGCGGCGGATGCGCCCGCGAGCCGCGCCTTCTTTTCGCTGATCGGCGCCGGTCTGCGCGGCGACGACGCATGGGTTTCACCACGGAGGACTGCATGAAGATCACCACCCTCGCCCCCGCGCTGGCGCTCGCCGCGCTCAGCCTCGCGGCGTGCACGCCGAAGACCGACGCCGCGAACAACGACACGGCAGCCGACACGCTGACGCTCAACGAGGAGGGGGATGCCGCCTTCGACAATGGCGACGATGGCGCGGCGGGCAATTCACTCGCGGCCGATACGGCCGTCGATGGCAACGGGCTTGCCCCGGCTCCGGGTAACGCGCTCTAACGCCCGCTTTTTCGAGACACGCCAGGTCAGCTCCCTAGGCGTAGACTGCGGTCCGGCATTGCTGTGTCGGGCCGCTTTTTTTGGTCGAGGTTGAGGCCCAGTCTCACAGTATTCCCGCGAACGCGGGAATCCAGTAGCCAAGCAGAGCAACAGTTGTGGGAAACAGAACACTGGGCTCCCGCCTTCGCGAGAGCACTATGGCGGGTTATAGCGGGACTGGCGCATCGACCGGCCTCAACGCCCGGTCATGCCGCCTTTATTCCTCCCGCGCGGCGCAGGCCACCTCGAACCATCCCGCAGGCAGACGGGCGGCAGCACCCTCCGGCGCCGCCGCCCGCCCCGTGCATTACAGCTTTTCGGTCAGCTCCGGCACCACCTTGAACAGATCGCCGACCAGGCCGACGTCCGCGACCTGGAAGATCGGTGCGTCCTCGTCCTTGTTGATCGCGACGATGACCTTCGAATCCTTCATCCCGGCAAGGTGCTGGATCGCGCCCGAGATGCCGACCGCGATATAGACTTCCGGCGCGACGATCTTGCCGGTCTGGCCGACCTGATAGTCGTTCGGCACATAGCCCGCATCCACCGCCGCGCGGCTCGCGCCGACGCCCGCACCGAGCTTGTCGGCAAGCGGCTCGATCAGCGCGTGGAAGTTCTCGCCGCTCTGCAGCGCGCGGCCGCCCGAGACGATGATCTTGGCGCTGGTCAGTTCGGGCCGGGCATTGGCGGCGATCTCGGCGTCGACGAAGCGCGACTTGCCGGTGTCGCCCTGCGACGCCACCGCCTCGATCGTGCCCGAGCCGCCCTCGGTCGCGGCCTTGTCGAAGGCGGTGCCGCGGACGGTGATCACCTTCTTCGCGTCCGACGTCTGCACCGTCGCGATCGCATTGCCGGCGTAGATCGGGCGGGTGAAGGTATCCTCGCTCTCGACCGAGAGGATGTCGCTGATCTGCATCACGTCGAGCAGCGCGGCGACGCGCGGCGCGACGTTCTTGCCGGTGGTGGTCGACGGCGCGACGAAGGCGTCGTGATCGGCCATCAGCGCGACGACGAGCGGCGCGACATTCTCGGCAAGCGCATGCGCATAAGCGGCATCGTCGGCGACGTGGACCTTGCCGACGCCGGCGATCTTCGCCGCCGCCTGCGCGACGCCGTCGACGCCCTGGCCGGCGACGAGCAGATGCACCTCACCCAGTTTCGACGCGGCGGTGACCGCGGCGAGCGTGGCGTCCTTGACGGCCTTGCCGTCATGTTCGACCCAGACGAGCGTCTTCACTTGGCAATCCCCATCGCGTGCAGCTTCATGACGAGTTCGTCGACATCGGCGACCTTGACGCCCGCCTGGCGCTTGCCCGGCTCGACGACCTTGAGCGTGGTCAGCCGCGGCGTGACGTCGACGCCGTAATCGGCGGCGGTCTTCTGCGCGAGCGGCTTGGACTTGGCCTTCATGATGTTGGGCAGCGAGGCATAGCGCGGCTCGTTGAGGCGCAGGTCGGTGGTGACGATCGCGGGCAGCGGGAAGGCGTCGGTCTCGAGGCCGCCGTCGACCTCGCGCGTCACGGTGACGCCGTCGGCGGTCAGCTCGACCTTCGACGCGAACGTGCCCTGGCCCCAGCCGAGCAGGCCGGCGAGCATCTGGCCGGTCTGGTTGTTGTCGTCGTCGATCGCCTGCTTGCCGAGGATGACGAGGCTGGGCTGTTCCTCCTCGACGATCTTGGCGAGGATCTTGGCGACGCCGAGCGGCTCGACCTTCGTGTCGCTGGTGACGAGGATGCCGCGATCCGCGCCCATCGCGAGCGCGGTGCGGATCGTCTCCTGCGCCTTGGGTTCGCCGATCGAGACGACGACGATCTCGGTCACGCCCTTGTCCTTCAGGCGGATGGCTTCCTCGACCGCGATCTCGTCGAACGGGTTCATGCTCATCTTGACGTTCGCCAGATCGACGCCCGTCCCGTCCGCCTTCACGCGGGGCTTCACGTTATAGTCAAGCACACGCTTGACCGGCACCAGCACCTTCATCAGCTTCCTTCCGATTGCGCCGTCGACGCGGCGTTGCGGCATCGTATCGGCGGGTGAGATGGCTGTTTCGCGCGCCTTTCGCAAGTCCGGTACGGGAAACGCCGCTTGCCGTAACGGCATTCGCACGAGGGGAAACGAATCGGGCCCGGACATGATGCCCGGGCCCGAAAAGAATCAGCGAGTCACCCCCGGCATGGGGGCAGGAGCCGGCTTACGCCGCCTTCTGCACCTCGGCGACGATCTTCTTGGCGGCGTCGCCCAGGTCGTTCGCCGGCACGATCGCCAGGCCCGAATTGGCGAGGATGTCCTTGCCGGCCTGCACGTTGGTGCCTTCGAGGCGGACGACGAGCGGCACCTGCAGGTTCACTTCCTTCGCCGCGGCGACGATGCCCTCGGCGATGATGTCGCACTTCATGATGCCGCCGAAGATGTTGACCAGGATGCCCTTCACCGCCGGATCGGCGAGGATGATCTTGAACGCCGCGGTCACCTTCTCCTTGTTGGCGCCGCCGCCGACGTCGAGGAAGTTGGCCGGGAACATGCCGTTGAGCTTGATGATGTCCATCGTCGCCATGGCGAGGCCGGCGCCGTTGACCATGCAGCCGATGTCGCCGTCGAGCTTGATGTAGGCGAGGTCGTACTTCGACGCCTCGAGCTCCATCGCGTCTTCCTCGGTGGTGTCGCGCAGCTCCATCAGGTCCTTGTGACGGAACATCGCATTGCCGTCGAAGCCGACCTTGGCGTCGAGCACCATCAGCTTGCCGTCCTCGGTGACGGCGAGCGGGTTGATCTCGATCTGCTCGGCATCGGTGCCGAGGAAGGCGTCGTACAGCTTCGCCGCGACGTTCGCCGCCTGCTTGGCGAGGTCGCCGGTCAGTTCGAGCGCGGCGGCGACGGCGCGGCCGTGATGCGGCATGAAGCCGGTCGCAGCGTCGATGTCGATCGAATGGATCTTCTCGGGCGTGTCGTGCGCGACGGTCTCGATGTCCATGCCGCCCTCGGTCGAGGCGACCATCGAGACGCGGCCGGTGGCGCGATTGACGAGCAGCGCGAGGTAGAATTCCTTGGCGATGTCGACGCCGTCGGTCACGTACAGGCGGTTGACCTGCTTGCCGGCTTCACCGGTCTGCACCGTCACCAGCGTGTTGCCGAGCATCTCGCTCGCCGCGGCGCGGACTTCGTCGGCGGTCTTGGCGAGGCGGACGCCGCCCTTGGCGTCGGGACCGAGTTCCTTGAACTTGCCCTTGCCACGGCCACCAGCGTGGATCTGCGCCTTGACGACATAGAGCGGCCCGGGAAGCTTGCCCGCCGCTTCAACGGCTTCGTCGACGCTGAGCGCGGCGAAACCGGCGGGAACGGGGACGCCGAACTTGGCGAGCAGTTCCTTGGCTTGATATTCGTGGATGTTCATGGCCTGCCTCGCGTTATGCTATGAAGAGGAGATTGCTGCGGCCTTTTGCACAGCCGGCGCGATGAATCCACCCCGGATCGACATCGGAGCGGGACGGTTATTGCGAACGCATCGCAATATCTTCATGACGATGGGGTGGTGCGCGGGGGGGGGCGTGCCCGGCCCGTCGCAGCGTTGGCAGAAAAGTAACCAATCCCTGCGAGGGTCGTCGGCATGGAACAGCCGTCTTTCACGCCGCCCTATGATGCGGTCGAACCGACCGAGGAAGCGCGGCAGGCGCTGCGCAAGTCGGTCAAGATGCGCGCGCACCTGCGCGACCGCGGCCAGACCCGGTTCGAGATCGAGGTGACCGACCTGTCGCTGTCCGGCTTCCGCGCCGAAACCAGCTTCACGCTCTGGCCGGGTACCGTCGTGTGGCTGACGCTGCCGGGGCTCGCCGGACTCGAGGCGGTGGTCGCGTGGCGCGACAAGTTCAAATACGGCTGCGCCTTCGCCAAGCCGCTCCATCCCGCCGTCTTCGACCATATCGTCGCGCTGTCGCAGCGGTAAGGCACGCCGTCCGGCTCAGTCGGCGCGGTCGGGATCGTCCGCCTCGGCAACCGGATCGGCCGGTTCCGCGTCGCCCAGCAATGCGCGGCGGATCTCTTCCAGAATCGCCGCCGTCTCCTGCTCATCGGGGATCCCGTCGGGATCGTCGATCGCACGCATGTCCATGGCTCAACCTCAATCGAACAAAGATGACACGCTGGTTTCGTCGGCGATCCGCTTGATCGCCTCGCCGAGCAGCGGCGCGATCGGCAGATGGCGAATCCGGTCGGCCTTGCCGATCGATTCGTGATTGCCGATCGAGTCGGTGATCACCAGCTCGCGCAACGCCGATCCCTCGACCCGTGCGACCGCGCCGCCCGACAGCACGCCGTGCGTGACATAGGCGACGACATCCTCCGCCCCCGCCTCGCGCAGCGCCGCCGCGGCGTTGCACAGCGTCCCCGCCGAATCGACGATGTCGTCGATCAGGATGCAGAAGCGGCCCTCGACATCGCCGATGATGTTCATCACCTCCGATTCGCCGGCGCGCTCGCGACGCTTGTCGACGATCGCCAGCGGCGCATTGTCGAGTCGCTTGGCGAGTTGCCGGGCGCGCACCACGCCGCCGACGTCGGGCGAGACGACCATCAGATTCTTGCCCTTGAAGCGCGCGTTGATATCGGCGCTCATCACCGGCGCGGCATAGAGATTGTCGGTCGGGATATCGAAAAAGCCCTGGATCTGACCGGCATGCAGGTCGACCGAGAGCACGCGGTCGGCGCCGGCGACGGTGATCAGATTGGCGACCAGCTTGGCCGAGATCGGCGTGCGCGGACCCGGTTTCCGGTCCTGCCGCGCATAGCCCATATAGGGGATGACCGCGGTGATCCGCCGCGCCGACGCGCGCTTGAGCGCGTCGATCATGATGAGCAATTCCATCAGGTTGTCGTTGGCCGGAAAGCCGGTCGACTGGAGCACGAAGACGTCCTCGCCGCGCACGTTCTCCTGGATCTCGACGAAGATCTCCTCGTCGGCGAAGCGGCGGACCAGCGCATCGGTCAACGGGATCTCGAGATAGGCCGCGACCGCGCGGGCAAGCGGCAGGTTCGAATTGCCGGTCATCAATTTCATTGCTCTGCTCCCGCGGCCGTTGCGTGACGCGCCTTAGAGCCGCCGTCACAAAACCGAAAGCCGGGAAGACGCACGGCGGGGGACGCTTGTCGCACCGCGGGCGACTGACTAGGCCTGCCGCGATGACCGTCACCACCCGTTTCGCCCCCTCGCCCACCGGCCTGCTGCACGTCGGCAACATCCGGGCGGCGCTGCACAATTGGCTGTTCGCGCGGCAGCAGTCGGGGCGGTTCGTGCTGCGCATCGACGATACCGACGCGGAGCGTTCGGAGGAACGGTACGTCGCGGCGATACGCGCCGATCTCGCCTGGCTCGGGCTGACGCCCGATGCCGAGGTGCGTCAGTCCGAGCGATTCGCGCTCTACCAGCAACGGTTCGACGCGCTCGTCGCCGCGGGGCGGATCTACCCCGCCTATGAGACGGCGCAGGAGCTCGACCTCAAGCGCAAGATCCTGCTCGGCCGCGGCCTGCCGCCGGTCTACGACCGCGCCGCGCTGACGATGGGCGACGCCGCGCGCGCCGCGCTGGAGGCGGAGGGTGTGCGGCCGCACTGGCGCTTCAAGCTCGATCATGACGCGCCGATCGCCTGGGACGATCTGATCCGCGGGCCGCAGAGCTTCGATCCGCGCACGATGAGCGATCCCGTCGTCCGCCGCGCCGACGGCTCGTGGCTCTATATGCTGCCCTCGGCGATCGACGATGCCGACCTCGGCATCAGCCATGTCGTCCGCGGCGAGGATCACGTCTCCAACACCGCGCTGCAATTGCAGATGTTCGCGGCGATGGACGCGGCGCCGCCGCGCTTCGCGCATGCCGCGCTGCTCACCGGCGCGGAAGGCAAATTGTCGAAACGCCTCGGCTCGCTCGGCGTCGATCATTTCCGCGCCGAGGGGATCGAGCCGGAGGCGGTGGTCGCCCTGCTCGCGCGGATCGGCACCAGCGATCCGGTCGAGCCCGTCGCCGACCCGGCGCCGCTGATCGCCGCCTTCGACTTCGCCCGCTTCGGCCGCGCGCCGGCGCGATTCGACGAGGGCGAGCTGGCGCAGCTCAACGCGCGGATCGTCCATCACCTGCCCTATGCGGCGGTCGCCGATCGATTGCCGACGGGCATGGGCGAGGCGGAATGGCAGGCGGTGCGGCCCAATCTGACCCGCGTCGCCGAAGCCGCGGACTGGTGGCAGGTGATCGAGGGGCCGATCGACGCGCCCGCGCAGGACGAGGCGACGCAAGCCTATCTCGCCGAGGCGGCCGCGGTCGCCGCGACGATCGACTGGTCGGGCGACGCCTGGCACGCGCTCACCAACGCGCTGAAGACGAGCAGCGGGCGCAAGGGCAAGGCCTTGTTCCTGCCGCTGCGCCAGGCGCTGACCGGGCGCGATCATGGCCCCGACATGGCGGCGCTGCTGCCGCTGATCGGCCGCGAGGCGGCGCTGGCGCGGCTGACCGCCGGACGCTGATCCCGTCGATGATCGAGCGTCCCGGCGATTCCGTCCCAGCCGCTTGACGTAGTGACGATACAACGTACCATCATCATACCTGCAGGAGAATGTTCGAGTCGCACCAGAGGAGACGGACCATGTACGCTGATCGCTACGCCCGCCCGACCCGCTTCAATCCCGGCGGCCTTACCGCCGCCGTCGCGATCAACGTGGCGCTCGTCGCCGCGCTGATGTTCGCCGGACCCAAGATCCTGCCCAATGGGCCTGAACATGTCCTGATCACCGACAATATCCCGATCGATCCGCCGCCGCCCGAACCACCGCTGCCACAGCCGCCCGCGCCGGCCGCCCGGGCGCCGGTGGAACGGATCGTTGCGCCGATCCCGCCGATCACCGTGCCGACCGAAGCCACCTTCACCACCAGCACCACCGAATCGCCGCCGGTCGCCAGCCCGCTCATCGGCACCGACCCCGGCCCCGCCACACCCGCCGCCGATCCCGCGCCGCCGCTGCCGCCGCTGGTCGGTCCGCAGATCGATCCGCGCTATGCCGCGCAGTTCCAGCCGGTCTATCCCGCCGCCGAACGCCGCGCCAATCACGACGGCCGGGTGACGGTACGCGTGCTGGTCGGCACCGACGGCCGGGTCAAGCAGATCGAGCGGGTCAACGCGACCAGCGACGCCTTCTGGCAGGCGACGATGGAGCGGGCGACGCGGGCGTGGCGCTTCACCCCGGCGACGCGCGGCGGTGTGCCGGTCGAGGTGTGGCGATCGCTGACGCTGACCTTCCGCATGGAGGATGCCGACTGAGGCACGACGGCGGGAAGGGCTGGCTTCGCGGCGACGCGTTTCCTATCTTCCCGCCATGCAGTTCTTTCGCCGCTTCTCGCCGCTCCACGCCTTTCGCGACCTGCGCTTCTTCCTGTCGCAGCGCGAACCGCGCGACCTGGGGTTCCTGGTGGCGGCGATGGCGATCACCGGCTTCTTCGTCTACGCCTTCATGCGCAACGATATCCCGCCCGAGCCCTATCAGCCCAACATCATCTACTTCAAGAATTACGCCGCCAACCGCACCGACGCGCAGATCAAGGCGCAGCAGGCGCTCGACAAGGTCGATCAGGACAAGAGAATCGCCGCGCAAAAGGCGCGCGAGGAAAAATTGCGCAGCCAGTTCAAGTCGGTCGACGACGCGATGACCAAGTGGGGGCTGTAACCGCCACATCGGACGACCGGCGCTGGATGGCGGCGGCGCTCGCGCTGGCCGAGCGGACGCGCGGGCGCACCGCGCCCAACCCCAATGTCGGCTGCGTCCTCGTCGCGGCCGGGCGCGTCGTCGGGCGCGGCTGGACGCAGCCCGGCGGCCGACCGCATGCCGAGGCGATGGCGCTCGCCGCGGCGGGGCCGGCGGCGCGCGGCGGTTGCGCCTATGTCACGCTCGAACCCTGCGCGCATGTCTCGCCGCGCGGTCCCGCCTGTGCCGACCTGCTGATCGCCGCCGGGGTGGCGCGCGTCGTGATTGCCCTGCGCGACCCCGATCCGCGGACCGACGGCAGCGGCATCGCCCGGCTGCGCGCCGCCGGCATCACCGTCGTCACCGATGTCGCCGGCGACGCGGCACGGCGGAGCATGGCCGGCTTTCTCACCCGCCGCGAACGGTCGCGCCCGTCGGTGACGCTCAAGCTCGCCACCTCCCTCGACGGACAAATCGCCCTGCCCGACGGCAGCAGCCGCTGGATCACCGGCGCGGCGGCGCGCGCGCACGTCCACCTCGAACGCAGCCGCCACGATGCGATCCTCGTCGGCCGCGGAACGTGGGAGGCGGACGCGCCGCGCCTCGACGTGCGGCTGCCGGGGCTGTCCGATCGCAGCCCGATGCGGGTGGTCCTGTCGACCCGCCCTCCCCCTTCCGCGTCTGCGGCGCTCCCTTCCTCTCTCATTGGGAGAGGGAATGACCCACAGGGGGCGCGCGACCCGCTGTGGATCGACTCGCCCGCGGGTATCGCCACCCTCCCCGCCGACCATGTCTTCGTCGAGGGCGGTGCGGCGACCGCCGCCGCCTTCCTGCGCGCCGACCTCGTCGACCGGCTGCTGCTCTATCGCGCGCCGATCCTGATCGGCGCCGGCAAGGCGGCGATCGGCGACTTCGGCCTCGGGGATCTCGCCGCGGCGCACGGGCGCTGGCGGCTGCTCGATGCGCGCGACCTTGGCACCGACCGTCTCGAGGTCTACGAGCGCACCCCATGTTCACCGGCATAGTCTCCGACATCGGCACCATCGAAGCGGTCGAGGCGCGCGGCGATACGCGCATCCGCATCGCCACCGCCTATGACACCGCCGGGATAGATCTCGGCGCGTCGATCGCCTGTTCAGGCGTGTGCCTGACCGTGATCGACACAGGCCCCGGCTGGTTCGCGGTCCAGGTGTCGGGCGAGACGATCGCCCGCACCGCCCGCGACCAGTGGACGCAGGGCCGCCGCCTCAACCTCGAACGCGCGATGAAGCTCGGCGACGAACTCGGCGGGCATATCGTCACCGGCCATGTCGACGGCATCGCCGATACGATCGCGATCACGCCCGAGGGCGATTCGCACCGCGTCGTCTTCGCTCTGCCCGCGGCGCTCGCCCCCTTCGTCGCCACCAAGGGTTCGATCACGATCGACGGCGTCTCGCTCACCGTCAACGGCGTCGAGGATGACGGCGCGACGACGCGCTTCTGGGTCAATATCATTCCGCATACGCAGGCGGTCACCACGCTCGGCGGCCTTGCCGAGGGGCAGGCGGTCAATATCGAGATCGACGTGCTCGCCCGCTATCTGCAACGCATGGAGCATTATCGTGGCCGCTAAAGCCGAACTCGGACGCCTTCGCCACGCGTTCCTGTCGTCGCCCGAGGAGATCATCGACGAGGCGCGCAACGGCCGCATGTTCATCCTCGTCGACGACGAGGATCGCGAGAACGAGGGCGACCTCGTCGTGCCGGCACAGATGGCGACGCCCGAGAAGATCAACTTCATGGCCAAGCACGGCCGCGGCCTGATCTGCCTCGCGCTGACCAAGCAGCGCGTCGACGAACTCGGCCTGACGCTGATGAGCCGCAATAACGGCACGCGCTACGAGACCGCCTTCACCACCTCGATCGAGGCGCGCGACGGCGTGACGACCGGCATCTCCGCCGCCGACCGCGCCCGCACCATCGCCGTGGCGATCGATTCGTCGAAGAGCCGCGACGAGATCGTCACCCCCGGCCACGTCTTCCCACTGGTCGCGCGCGACGGCGGCGTGCTGGTGCGCACCGGCCATACCGAGGCGGCGGTCGACGTGTCGCGGCTCGCCGGCCTCAACCCCTCGGGCGTGATCTGCGAGATCATGAACGAGGACGGGACGATGGCGCGGTTGGACGACCTCGTCACCTTCGCGCAATTCCACAACCTCAAGATCGGCACGATCCGCGACCTTATCGCCTATCGCCGCCGCTACGACCATCTCGTCGAGAAGCGTGCCGAGGCGCGGTTCACCAGCGAATGGGGCGGCGAATGGACCGCGCTCACCTTTTGGAACAAGGCGACGGGCACCGAACAGATCGCGCTGGTCAAGGGCAGGGTCGATCCCGCCAAGCCGACCCTCGTACGGATGCATGCGCTCTCGCCCTTTGCCGACATCTTCGGCGAGGGCGGCGGCCGCGCCGGGCTGCTGCGCCGGTCGATGGAGATCATTGCGGAGGAAGGCGCCGGCGTGATCGTCGTCATCAACCGCCCGCGCGCCGACCAGTTCACCGTCGCGCTCCAGGCGCGCGCCGGCACGCTGCCGGCTGCGGACATGGAGGAATTGCGCGACTATGGCGTCGGCGCGATGATCCTGACCGAGCTCGGCGTCGAAGAGATGGTGCTGCTCACCAACACCCACCACACGCTCATCGGGCTCGACGGCTACGGCCTGTCGATCGTCGGCGAACGTGCCATCGAATCGGACGACTGACATGGCGCATATCCTCATCGTCGAAGCGCGCTTCTACGATCATCTCAACGACATGCTGCTCGCCGGCGCGCGTGCGGCGATCGAGGCGGCAGGGCATAGTCACGAGACGGTGACGGTCCCCGGCGCGCTCGAAGTGCCGGGCGCGATCGCGCTCGCCTCCGACACCGACCGGTTCGACGCCTTCGTCGCGCTCGGCGTCGTGATCCGCGGCGAGACCTATCATTTCGAGATCGTCTCCAACGAAAGCGCGCGCGGCATCATGGCGCTGACGCTCGACGGACTGGCGATCGGCAACGGCATCCTCACCACCGAGAGCGAGGCGCAGGCGATCGTCCGCGCCGACCCCGCCCAGCTCGACAAGGGCGCAGGCGCGGCGCAGGCGGCGCTGACGATGCTGGCGCTGCGCGACCGGCTGGGGTGATCGCTTAGGGTCGGGCAAAGGCGCGGGGGGGTGCGCCTGCCGTGCGGGTTTCTTTCGCTGGCGGGCGAGATGCGGATGCCCGCCCTTCGACAAGCTCAGGGCTAACGGAAGGGAGAGCGGGAGGCGAACCCCTTCTGCTTGCAGCTCACTGGCGAGCGATCTCCCCCGCCCCATCCGTTCTCGCTGAGCCTGTCGAAGCACATCTCGCCCCACGTCGCCGGCCGGCTCAAGCCTTGCCATAGCCCGAACCCCTCCGCGTCCTCCGCGCCTCCGCGCGAGCGCCACAAAAAAGACCCGGTACGTCGCCGCACCGGGTCAGGGTCGTCCGCAGGAGGAACGTCGTGGGGAGCGGAGGTCTGCGGCCCCCGCTTCCGATAGGATCAATTATAGGCGCGTTCGCCATGCTCGCCGAGGTCGAGGCCTTCCTGCTCGACTTCGGGAGCGACGCGCAGCCCGGTCACCGCCTTGGCGATCAGGATCGCGATCACCGTGCCGATCGACGCCCAGATCACGGTGGTCACCACCGCCTCGATCTGGACGAGCAGCTTGGCGCCCATCGCATAATCCGCCGCGCCGGGTCCGCCGAGCGACGGCGCATAGACGATGCCGGTGCCGATCGCGCCGATCATGCCGCCGACGCCATGGACGCCGAAGGCATCGAGCGCATCGTCATAGCCGAGCCGCGGCTTGAGCACCGACACCGCGAAGAAGCAGACCACCGAGGCGACCGCGCCGAGCACGATCGCGCCGAACGGCCCCGAATTGCCCGCCGCCGGCGTCACCGCGACGAGGCCGGCGATGATGCCCGAGCAGAAGCCCAGCGCCGAACCCTTGTGGCCACGGGCGCGCTCGACCAGCATCCAGAACAGGCCGCCCGATGCGGTGGCGACGAAGGTGTTGAGCATCGCCAGCGCCGCCGAGCCATTGGCTTCCAGCGCCGAGCCGGCGTTGAAGCCGAACCAGCCGACCCACAGCAGGCCGGTGCCGACGCCGGTCAGGGTCAGCGAATGCGGCGGCATCGGCGTGGTCGGATAGCCCATCCGCTTGCCGAGCATGATCGACGCGACCAGCGCCGAGACGCCGGCGTTGATGTGCACCACCGTTCCGCCGGCGAAATCGAGCGCGCCCAGCTTGAAGAACACGCCCGACGACGCCCAGACCATGTGTGCGATCGGAAAATAGACGATCGTCAGCCACACCGCGCCGAACACCATCACCGCGGAAAACTTCATCCGCTCGACCACCGATCCCAGCACCAGCGCGACGGTGATCGCGGCGAAGGTCATCTGGAAGCAGATGAAGACATATTCGGGGATCTCGACCCCGGCGGTGAACGTCGCCGCCTGCGACGCCGAGGTGACGCCGCTCAGGAACGCCTTGTCGAAGCTGCCGATGAAGTTGGTGAGAAAGCCGCCGCCCGCCAGATCCGGACCGAAGGCGAGGGTGTAGCCGTACATCACCCACAACAGCATCGCGAGGCAGGCGACCGCGCCGATCTGCGTCATCGTCGACAGCATGTTCTTGGCGCGGGTGAGGCCGCCGTAGAACAGCGCGAGGCCGGGCAGGATCATCATCATGACGAGGACCGTCGAGGTCATCATCCAGGCGGTATCGCCCTTGTTGACGGTCGCCGCGGTCTTGGCGGCGGCGGGGGCCTGCAGCGCGGCATCCTGCGCCCAGGCGGGCAGTGCGGCGAACGCAAGGGCGGTCAGCCCCGCGGCGCCGGCGATCTTCACAGCGTGTTTCATCTCCATCCCCCTCACAGCGCCGAATCGTCGGTTTCGCCGGTGCGGATGCGCACCGCCTGACCGACGTCGAGCACGAAGATCTTGCCGTCGCCGATCGCGCCGGTGTTCGCCGAAGCCTGCACCGCCTCGACCACCCGGTCGGCGAGGTCGGCCGCGCAGACCACCTCGATCTTGATCTTGGGCACCATGTTGGTGCTGTATTCGGCACCGCGGTAGATTTCGGTCTGGCCCTTCTGCCGGCCGAACCCCTTGACCTCGGTCACCGTCATCCCCGCGACCCCCAACGAGGTGAGCGCTTCCCTCACCTCGTCGAGCTTGAACGGTTTGATGATCGCAATGATCAGCTTCATCCCTGCCCCCTCGATTGTCCGAAGCAGGCATCGCAACGATCATGCCATTTCCATGATCGTTGCTTTCCAAACGATTTATGTTTGCCGGAGCAGCCTATCGCGACAGATTATTGTGCAGCTGCGAACATCTGCCTCAAATTTGGGCAGCATCGACGATCGTCTGCGCGGCCGCCAGATCGTCCCCATCCACCATCACCCGCACGGGAATGAGGAGATAGCTGCCATCGGCGATGCTCGCCCCGCCGTCAAAGGCGATCGCGTCGATCCCTTCGGCATCGAGTCGCCCGACGATGATGTTGGCAAGGTTACGATCGTAACGACCCAGTTCGACGAGGCTCATCGACTTCTCCTTCTCGTTGACGGACTTGGCAGTGGCGTGTTGACCCGGGGGCGGGGGCGACCTTATCGTTCCATTATGGCCCAGACGCTCGAATTGCCTGCGAAGAGCACGCGCGACATGAGCGCCAGAGAAATCCGCGCAGAGGCTGCGCGCTTCGGTATTTCGCCGAATGACGATATCGAGGTCTTGCGTGCGGCCTTGAAGACTGAGCTCAAACGACGGTGGCAAGAGGGAAATCGGGATACAATCGCAGCCTGGACCCGGTGGATTGAAATAAACGGCCTACCGCTTGAAAAATATCGCTGCTGGTAAGGGATGCAATACGACGTCTACACCCCCCTGACGGGCGACGGTCGTCAGCCTGCAATCCGATTTACTGTTCGGTTATCCGATAACGTTAGTCGCCCCCACTCCTTCGGGAAGATCGAATGCCAGTCGACCGCTCACGGATGCACCCGGCATTTCAATTTCGCAATGAAGTGCTCATGCTTGCGCCACAGTTGACGACCGCGGTGCCGTCCCGTTTGCTGCAGAAGGCCATAACATCGCTCAGCAACCGTGATATCGAGATCAAAGACGCGAGCGACATGGTCATCAGCGGCGTCTAGGTCGCCGTCCCGCCCACCGTCAGCCCGTCGATCAGCAGCGTCGGCTGCCCGACTCCCGCCGGCACGCTCTGCCCGCCCTTGCCGCAGACGCCGATGCCTTCGTCGAGCGCGAAGTCGTTGCCGATGCCGGCGACCTTGGTCAGCACGGTCGGGCCGTCGCCGATCAGCGTCGCGCCCTTGATCGGCGCGCCGATCCGGCCGTTCTCGATTCGATAGGCCTCGGTGCACGAGAAGACGAACTTGCCCGAGACGATGTCGACCTGCCCGCCTCCGAAGCTCTTGGCAAAGATGCCGCTCTTCACCCGCGACAGCAATTCGGCGGGATCGTCGGTGCCGCCCTTCATGAAGGTGTTGGTCATCCGCGGCATCGGCGCGTGCGCGAAGCTTTCGCGGCGGCCGTTGCCGGTCGGCGCGACGCCCATCAGCCGCGCGTTGAGCCGGTCCTGCATATAGCCTTTGAGGATGCCGTCCTCGATCAGCACGGTCTCCGACGTCGGCGTGCCCTCGTCGTCAATCGACAGCGACCCGCGCCGGTCGGCGATCGAGCCGTCGTCGACCACCGTCACGCCGGGGGCGGCGACGCGCTCGCCGATCCGGCCGGAGAAGGCACTCGTACCCTTGCGGTTGAAGTCGCCCTCCAGACCGTGGCCGATCGCCTCGTGCAGCACGATGCCCGGCCAGCCCGGCCCGAGCAGCACGGTCATCTCGCCCGCCGGCGCCGCGACCGAATCGAGGTTGACGAGGGCGTGCGCCAGCGCCTCGTCGATGCCGCGGTTCCACACCGCCGGGTCGAACAGCCGATCGTAGAGGTAGCGGCCGCCGGTGCCATAGGTGCCCGTCTCGCGACGCCCGTTCTGCTCGACGACGATCTGGATGTTGAGCCGCACCAGCGGCCGCACGTCGGTGGCGACGAAGCCGTCGGGGCGGACGATCTCGACCACGCTCCACGTCCCCGACAGGCCGACCGAGACCTGCGCGACCCGCGGATCGCGCGCGCGCGCGGCGGCGTCGATCGTCTGGCACAGGTTCACCTTGTCGGCGAAGGGCACCAGGTCGAGCGGGTCGGCATCGGTGTAGAGATGACGGTTGTTGCCCTGCGGCGGCGGCGCCTTGGCGCTGGTCGTCGGGTCGATCAGCGCCATCGTCTCGCCGGCGCGGCGGATCGCCGCCTCGGACAGCTCGTTGGCATGGGCGAAGGCGGTCATCTCACCCGACACCGCGCGCAGGCCGAAGCCGGCGTTGGTGTCGTAGCTCGCCGTCTTCAGCCGGCCGTCGTCGAAGCCGAACGCCTCGGCCTTGCGATATTGCAGGAACAGCTCGCCGTCATCGGCGCGACCGAGCGCGTCCGCGGTGAGGCGAAGCGCGGCGTCGGGCGAGAGCTGGTCGCGATAGAGGAACGAGCGGGGATCGGCGGCTACTGTCATGCCCCCGATATAGGGCGCCTAAACGCTGGCGCCATCCGGATGATCGGGCAATTTCGACTGGTCGGCGCCATCCGCCGGGCCGCCGATCAGCACGAAGCGCCGGTCGCAATAGCCGCAGTCGACATAGCCTTCCTCGTCGATCTGCAGGAAGACGCGCGGATGCCCCAGCGCGGCACCGCCGGGAATGTCGGTAGCGCCGTCGCAGGCGACACGGCGTTGCGAGACGCGGATGGTTTCGGGCGGCGGGATCATGGTCGCGCCGGATAGCAAGACGGAGGGCGCCCTTCAATCCTTCCCGCGCGCGTAGGATTGTGTTGCGTGTTTCTGCGGGCGGCCTATGCCCCTCGCGCATGACCGAGGCCGCGATCCGCATCCAGAACCTCTGCAAGACCTATCAGGGCGGCAAGCGCGCGCTCGACGGGGTCAGCTTCGACGTCCCGCGGGGCACGATCTTCGGCCTGCTCGGGCCCAATGGCGCGGGCAAGTCGACGCTGATCAACATCCTCGCCGGCCTCGTCAACAAGACGGACGGCAGCGCCGAGATCTGGGGATTCGACATCGACGCGCATCCGCGCAACGCCAAGGCGTCGATCGGCATCGTCAATCAGGAGATCCTGTTCGACCCCTTCTTCACGCCGATCGAGACGCTGGAGATCCAGGCCGGGCTGTACGGCGTTCCCAAGGCGGCGCGGCGCAGCCTCGACCTGTTGCGCGCGGTGCATCTGGAAGACAAGGCCAATGCCTATGCGCGCACGCTGTCGGGCGGCATGAAGCGGCGGCTGATGGTCGCCAAGGCGATGGTCCATTCGCCGCCGGTGCTGGTGCTCGATGAGCCGACCGCGGGCGTCGACATCGAATTGCGCCAGCAGCTCTGGGCCTATGTCCGCCAGCTCAACGACGCCGGCGTGACGGTGGTGCTGACGACGCATTATCTCGAAGAGGCCGAGGAATTGTGCGACCGGATCGCGATCATCAACCACGGCCGGCTGATCGCCAACGAACCGACGCGCGAGCTGGTCGGCAAGGCACAGGAAAAGGTGGTGGCGGTGACGGTCGACCGCGATGTCGCGGCGCTCCCCGACAACGGCTGCTTCGGCAAGATCGTCCTCAAGGGCACGCGCACGCTCGAGATCACCTATGCCAAGGACCGGGTCAACGCCGGCGAGGTGCTCGCCGCGGTACAGCGCGACGGCTATGGCATCGTCGACGTCTCGACCAAGGAGCCCGATCTCGAGGACGTGTTCCTCAGCCTGACCCGCGCGACCAACGCGTGAGCGACGCCGCGCGACAGTCCGACGTCCTCATCGTCGGTTCGGGCGCGGCGGGGCTGACCGCGGCGCTCAATCTCGCCGAGCGGTTCCGCGTCACCGTCCTCGCCAAGGGCGCGCTCAACGAGGGGTCGACCGCCTGGGCGCAGGGCGGGATCGCCGCGGTGCTCGAACCCGGCGACACGTTCGAGCATCATGTCGAGGATACGATGGTCGCCGGCGCCGGCCTCAACGACCGCGACATCGTCGAATGCGTCGTTGAGGGCGCGCCCGCCGCGATCGAGCGGCTGACCCGGCTCGGCGTGCCGTTCGCGACCGAAGGGAATGCGCTCCACCTCACCCGCGAGGGCGGGCACAGCCATCGCCGCATCGTTCATGTCGCCGACGCAACCGGCTGGGCGGTGCAGGAGGCGTTGCAGCGCGCCGCCGAGGCGCATCCCAACATCACGCTCGTCCCCGATCAGGTCGCGATCGACCTCGCCACCAGCCGGCACGAGCAGCGCTATTCGGGCGCGGGCAACGTCTGGGGCGTCTATGCGGTCGATCGCGGCACCGGCCGGGTCAACCTCTACACCGCGAGGGCGACGATCCTCGCCACCGGCGGCGCGGGGCGCACCTATCTCTTCTCGACCGCGCCGCGCGGCGCGACCGGCGACGGCATCGCGATGGCGTGGCGGGCGGGCGCGCGCGTCTCCAACATGGAGATGATGCAGTTCCACCCGACCTGCCTCTACCACCTCGAGGTCAAGAACTTCCTGATCACCGAGGCGGTGCGCGGCGAGGGCGGGCGGCTGATCAACCCGACCACCGGCAAGCGCTTCATGTCCTATTACGATGCCGAGCGGATGGAGCTGGCGCCGCGCGACGTCGTGGCGCGGGCGATCGACGCCGAGATCAAGCGCTACGGCCTCGACTATGTCCACCTCGACATCAGCCATCAGCCCGCAGACTTCATCCGCGGCCATTTTCCCAACATCTACGACAAGCTGCTCGGCCTCGGCATCGACATGACGACGCAGCCGATCCCGGTGGTGCCGGCGCAGCATTATACCTGCGGCGGCATCATCATCGACCGTGACGGGCGCACCGACCTGCCGGGGCTCTATGCGGCGGGCGAGTGCACCGAGAGCGGGCTGCACGGCGCCAACCGCCTCGCCTCGAACAGCCTGCTCGAATGTTTCGTCTTCGGCGAGGCCTGCGCCGACCATATCGCCTCCCATTGGGACGCGCTGCCACCGGTGCCGGTGATCCGGCCGTGGGACGAGAGCCGCGTCACCGACTCCGACGAGGAGGTGGTGATCAAGCAGAACTGGACCGAGATCCGCCGCTTCATGTGGAATTACGTCGGCATCGTCCGCACCACCAAGCGGCTCGAGCGCGCGCAGCACCGTATCCAGATGCTGACCGAGGAAGTGGCCGATTATTACGGCCATTTCCGCGTCACCCCCGACCTGATCGAGTTGCGCAATTTGTTGCAGACCGCCGAGCTGATCGTCCGTTCGGCGCTGCACCGGCACGAGAGCCGCGGGCTGCATTATACGCTGGATTATCCCGAGACGCTGGCCGAGGCGGTGGATACGGTGCTGGTGCCGTGAAAACGGTTTGGCCGCCGCGTTGATCTCTGATGTCATCCCGCGCAGGCGGGGACCCATCTACGCTGACGCTTCGACTCTTGCCTGAACCTGCGCGTTTGGATCCCCGCCTGCGCGGGGATCACAGTAGGTGGCGAGGATGACGAATGATTGCGGGATGCCGAGCGCTATGGCGAGCCTCCCCTACCCCGTCACCTCCTTGAACAACTGCCGCGCGGTTTCGGCGATCACCCGGCCCGCGCCGCGGTCGCCCTTCGCCATCGCGCCCATGAACGCCTTGGCCTCGGCAAGCGTCAGATGCGGCGGCAGCGGCGCGACTTCGGGATCGGTCTTCACCTCGAGGACCACCGGCCGGTCGGAAGCGAGCGCCGCCGCCCAGGCGGGCGCGAGATCCTCCGGCCGGTCGACGTAAATGCCTTTCAGCCCGATCAGCTCGGCGAACCGCGCATAGGGCACGTCGGGCAGGTCCTGCGTCGTCGGGAAGCGCGGATTGCCCTCCATCACGCGCTGCTCCCACGTCACCTCGTTGAGATCCTGGTTGTTGAACACGCAGACGACGAAGCGCGGATCGGCCCAGCGCTGCCAGTATTTCTGCACGGTGATCATCTCGGCGAGATTGTTCATCTGCATCGCGCCGTCGCCGACCAGCGCCACCACCGGCCGCTCCGGATGCGCGAACTTCGCCGCGATCGCATAGGGCACCGCCGCCCCCATCGAGGCGAGCCCGCCGGACAGCGACGCGCGCTGCCCCTGTTTGAGCTTGAAGTCGCGCGCATACCAGTTGCAGCACGATCCACTGTCCGAGGTGACGATCGCGTCGGCGGGAAGCTGCGGCGACATTTCCCAGACGACACGCTGCGGGTTGACCGGTTTGGCCTCGGCCATCGCGCGCGCCTCCAGCGTCTGCCACCAGTCGGCGACGCCGGCCTCGATCTGCTCGCGCCAGCCGCGGTCCGCCTTGCGCTGGAGCAGCGGGATCAGCGCCTCCAGCGTCTCGCGCGCGCCGCCGTGCAGATTGACCTCGGTCGGGTAGCGCAGCCCGAGCATGCCGGCGTCGATGTCGATCTGCACCGCGCGCACCTTGCCGTCGGGCGGCAGGAACTCGGCCCAGGGGAAGCCGGTGCCGATCATCAGCAGCGTATCGGCGCCCTGCATCATGTCCCATGACGGCTTGGTGCCGAGCAGCCCGATCGCGCCGGTGACGAAGGGCAGTTCGTCGGACAGCACGTCCTTGCCGAGCAGCGCCTTGGCGACGCCCGCCCCGAGCAGATCGGCGACGCGCACCACCGCCTCGGCGCCGTCGCGCGCGCCCGCGCCGATCAGGATCGCGACCTTCTCGCCCGCGTTGAGCAGCTCGGCGGCACGGGCGAGATCGCGCGGCTGCGGCACGACCAGCGGCCGGCTGTAGCCGACGCCCGAGCGGGTGAAGCCGTGCGCGACCTTGGGCGCCTGATAGGGCTCGTCCTGCACGTCCTTGGGCAGCACGATCACGCCGACGCCGTTGTTCGCCACCGCGATGCGGATCGACCGGTCGGTGACGTGGCGCACCTGCGCCGGCGCGGTCGCCTCCTGAACGTAATCGGCGACGTCGGCGAAGATGCGGTCGAGGTTGAGCTCCTGCTGATAGCTGCCGCCGCGCACCGTCGTCTCCGCCTGGCCGGCGATCGCCAGCACCGGCGCATGGTCGAGCTTGGCGTCGTAGAGACCGGTGAGCAGATGCGTCGCGCCCGGCCCGCCGGTCGCCAGGCAGACGCCGAGCTCGCCGGTGAACTTGGCATGCGCGCTCGCCATGAATGCCGCCATCTCCTCATGGCGGACCTGGATGAACTCGATGCCTTCCCCGGCCTGATCCGCCCGCTGCAGCGCGCCGAGCACGCCGTTGATGCCGTCGCCCGAATAGCCGTAGATGCGCGTCACCCCCCACGCCTTCAGCCTTTCCACGAAAAAGTCGCTGGTCATCGTCGCCATGAACATCGTCCTGTTGGGGGTGTCGTCGGCGTCAACGGGTGGACGGGCGCAATGGTGCCTCGCATTTCGCCGTACCGGTGCCGCGGTTCGTCGCAGCCGGCATCGATCGTTGTTTCGTCGCTCCGGTGCTGGGATAAGGATAGCGATCCAGCCAGTTGAGGCCCAAATCTCCAGTATGACAGCGTATGGCCGTCCGGCCCGATCGATCCTGATGATCGCCAGTTGCGCGGCGCTCGCCGGCTGCGGCTCGACCTCGCGCCCGATCGGCAGCGGCCCCGCGCCGAGCGAGACGCCGGCGCTCGCGGTGTCGATCCCGATCCCCTCCGCCGCGCCCGCGCCGCGCCGCGTCGCCCCTGCGCAGCTGACCAGCGCGATCGACGCGCTTGCGCGCGATTTCGACGGCAAGTTCGGCATCGCGATCCGCGCGGTCGACGGCGGCTGGACGGTGACCTCGCCGGGCGCGCGCACCCGCCTGCCGCAGCAGTCGGTGAGCAAATTGTGGGTCGCGATGACGCTGATGGACCTGCGCGACCAGGGCAAGGCGCGGCTCGACGATCCCGTCGTCGTCCGGCCCGAGGATCTGACGCTGTTCCACCAGCCGATCGCGATGCTGGTCAAGGGCGACGGCTATCACACCACGGTCGGCGAGCTGCTCACCCGCGCGCTGACGCATAGCGACAACACCGCCAACGACCGGCTGCTCACCTATGTCGGCGGCCCCGCTGCGGTGCGCGCGATGATCGAGCGCAAGCGGCTCGGCGACATCCGCTTCGGTCCCGGCGAGCGGCTGCTCCAGTCGCGGACCGCGGGCCTGACCTGGAACCAGGCGATGGCGGTCGGCGGCGGCTTTGAGGCGGCGCGCTCGCGCCTGTCACCCGAGGCGCGCGCCGCCGCGCTCGACGCCTATGTCAACGATCCGCCCGACGGCGCCGCACCGCTCGCCATCGCCGACGCGCTGTCGCGGCTCGCGCGCGGCGAGCTGTTCAGCGAGACCTCGACGCGCATCCTGCTCGATACGATGGCGGCCTCGGTCACCGGCCGTGCCCGGCTGCGCGCGGCGCTGCCCGCCGGCTGGCAGATCGCGCACAAGACCGGCACCGGGCAGGATCTCGGCGGCCGCAACGCCGGCTTCAACGACGTCGGCCTGCTCACCGCGCCCGACGGCCGTCGCTATGCGATCGCGGTGATGATCGGCGATTCCCGCCGCCCGATCCAGGAACGCCAGCGGCTGATCCAGTCGGTCGCCGCGGCGGTGGCGATGTATGGGGGTGGCCCGACGGGGTGAAGCGGGCATAGGGCACGGCGTCCCGCCCGACCCTCCTTCTCGTCACGCTTCCGTCGGTCGCCACCTCCGCCACCGCCACCCTCGCCCCCGCCACCTCGTCATCCCGGCCTGCGCAAGGATGACGAATGGGAGGGGAGCGTCCCGCTCCCCGACTGTCTCGTATCGAGCGCCGTCATCCACAGGTATTCTGTGAGGCGACGGCCGCGGTTCGCCAAACCGCCGCTCGCCATAGTCACCTGAAAGCCACACTCCGCCAAAGCCTGCCGCCGCCCCACGCAGAGGTTGGTGCCGCCCGGCCGATCGGCTAAGTGCTGCAAGGATGCCCCATCTCTATCTCGTCGACGGCTCGGGCTATATCTTCCGCGCCTATCATCGCCTGCCGCCGCTCACCAACAAGCATGGCGAACCGGTCGGCGCCGTCTATGGCTATACCGCGATGCTGTGGAAGCTCGCCGACGAGCTGCATGCGGCGGAAGGGCCGACGCATATGGCGGTGATCCTCGACAAATCGTCGAAGACCTTCCGCAACGACCTGTACGATCAGTACAAGGCGCACCGGCCGCCGCCGCCCGAAGATCTCGTGCCGCAATTCCCGATGATCCGCGACGCGACCCGCGCCTTCTCGCTGCCGTGCATCGAGACCGAGGGTCTGGAGGCGGACGACATCATCGCCTGCTATGCCAAGGCGGCGCTGGCGCAGGGCTGGTCGGTGACCATCGTCAGTTCCGACAAGGACCTGATGCAGCTGATCGAGCCGGGGCTCGACCTGTACGACACGATGAACAACCGGCGGCTGGGCGCGGAGCATGTCGCCGAGAAGTTCTTCGGCATCGCGCCGACGCAATTGGGCGACGTGCTCGCGCTGATGGGCGACAGCGTCGACAACGTCCCCGGCGTGCCCGGCGTCGGCCCGAAGACCGCAGCCAAGCTGATCCTCGAACATGGCGATCTCGAATCCGTCCTCGCCGCCGCGGAGGGGATGAAGAAGGGCAAGCTGCGCGACAATCTGATCGAACATGCCGGCATGGCGCGGCTCAGCCGCGAACTCGTGTCGCTGCGCTGCGACGTCGCCCTGCCCGAACCGCTCGAGGATCTCGAGCTCAAGGGCATCCCTGACGCGCCGCTGCGCGCCTTCCTGGAACATCACGGCTTCCGCACCTTGCTCGCCAAACTGGGCCAGGTCGCCGACGCACCCGTCGCCGCGCCCGTCGCGGTCCCCTATGAGGCCGACCCGCCGTGCGAACACGACGCCTATGAGACGGTGGTCGACGTCGAGACGCTCGACCGCTGGATCGCCGAGGCGCAGCATCAGGGCTGGGTGGCGATCGACACCGAGACGACCGGCACCGATGCGACCCGCGTCGATCTGGTCGGCGTCAGCCTCGCGCTCGGCGCCAACAAGGCCTGCTACATCCCGCTCGGCCATGGCGGCAGCGACCTGTTCGGCGAGACGCCGCCGCAGATCGATCAGGGCGAGGCGCTCGCCCGGCTCAAGATCCTCTGCGAGGACGCCTCGGTGCTCAAGATCGGGCACAATCTCAAGTTCGACATGATCGTGCTCGGCCTGCACGGCATCGCCGTCGCGCCGCATGACGATACGATCGTGATGAGCTTCGACCTCGACGCCGGGCTGCACGGCCACGGCATGGACGAACTCGCCGCGACTCATCTGTCGCACAGCTGCATCGCCTTCAAGGACGTGGTCGGCACCGGCAAGACGCAGCGCGGCTTCCACGAGGTCGATCTCAAGGCCGCCACCCGCTACGCCGCCGAGGATGCCGACGTCACCTATCGGCTGTGGAAGCGCTTCAAGGCGCGGCTGCCCGCCGAAGAGGCGACGCGCGTCTATGAGATGGTCGACCGGCCGCTGGTGCCGGTGGTGGCGCGGATGGAAATGCGCGGGATCAAGGTCGATCGCGAGCGCCTGTCCGCCCTGTCCGCCGGGTTCAGCGAGCAGATCGCCGGGCTCGAAACGGTGATCCACGGCCTCGCCGGCGCGCCGTTCACGATCGGCAGCCCCAAGCAATTGGGCGACGTCCTGTTCGAGAAGATGGGCATCAAGGGCGGCCGCAAGGGCAAGTCCGGCGTCTATTCGACCGACGTCACCGAACTCGAACGGATCGCCGCCGACAAGGATTCGCCCGGTGCCGAGATCGCCGCGCGGGTGCTCGACTGGCGACAGCTCACCAAGCTCAAGAACACCTATACCGATGCGTTGCAGGCGCAGATCAATCCGCGCACCGGCCGCGTCCACACCAGTTACTCGCTGACCGGCGCGCAGACCGGCCGCCTGTCGTCGACCGAGCCCAACCTGCAGAACATCCCGATCCGCACCGAGGTCGGGCGGCAGATCCGCGACGCCTTCGTCGCCGAGTCGGGCAACGTCATCCTCGCCGCCGACTATTCGCAGATCGAGCTCCGGCTGGCGGCGCATATGGCCGACGTGCCGGCGCTGCGCGACGCCTTCGCCAACGGCGACGACATCCACAGCCTGACCGCGATGGAGCTGTTCGGCGAGGTCAACCGCGATACACGCGGGCGGGCCAAGACGATCAACTTCGCGATCCTCTACGGCATCAGCCGCTGGGGCCTCGCCGGGCGGCTCGACGTCTCCGCCGAAGAGGCGCAGGCGATGATCGACCGCTATTTCGAGCGCTTCCCGGGCATCAACACCTATATCGCCGAGACGACGCAGAGCGTGCGCGAGCGCGGCTTCACCACCACCTTGTTCGGTCGCAAGACGCATTTCCCGCGCATCCGCAGCAAGGTGCAGCACGAACGCCAGGGCGCCGAGCGCGCGGCGATCAACGCGCCGATCCAGGGGACCAGCGCCGACATCATCAAGCGCGCGATGGTCCGCATGGAACCCGCGCTGCTCGCCGCGGGGCTGCCCGACGTGCAGATGCTGTTGCAGGTGCACGACGAACTCGTCTTCGAACTGCCCGAGGGCGACGTCGCGGCGGCGAAGCCGGTGATCGAACGGGTGATGGCGGAAGCCGCCGCACCGGCGGTGACGCTGTCGGTGCCGCTCGGGATCGAGATCGGCACGGGTGCGAGCTGGGGGGCGGCGCATTGATCGCCGGCGTTTCCCTCCTGCCCTCCCCCTTCCGGCGCTGTGCGCCTCCGTCCCTGTCCCGATGCGAGCGGGAGACGACACCGCAGGCGGCGCAGGGTGAGGGTGGATGCGGCGCGCCCGTGATCGCCCGCCCGTGACGCAATCCAAGGACATCGACGCCCTCGCCAAGGGGGGGCGCACCAATATCGCCGGCTTCGTGCTGCGGCTGGCCGCGCGCATCCCGTTCCTGTTCATCGCCGGGCGACTGTACGGGCCGGACCTCGTCGGCCGCTTCGCGCTCGCCGTGGTGGTGGTCGAGCTCGCCGCGCTGGTTGCGACGCTCGGGCTCAAGCGCGGGCTGGCGCAGGCGCTGTCCTCTTCGGATCAGCCGCACGTCTGCGTCGTCTGGGATGCGCTGGCGCTCGCCTTCATCCTGTCGATCGCGGCGAGCGCGGTGCTGATCGCCTTTCCGGAGGTGATGTACGCCAATACGCAGGTGACCGGGCTCGACCGGTTCCTGCCGTGCATCATCGTCGCGGTGGCCTGGTCCGACGTCAGTTTGTCGGCGCTCGCCTATCGCCATGACGTCAAGGCGGCGGTGACCGCGCGCGCGGTGGTCGAGCCGTGGACGATCTCGATCGCCGCCTGGGTCTTCTCCTTCTTCACGATCAAGGACGGGCTGGTGCTCTCCTATGTCGCGTCGATGACCGCGGCGCTGATCGCCAGCTTCGTGCCCTTCCTGCGCAGCTACGGCCTGCCGCGCGGCTGGTCGCCGCATCCGGGGCAATTGTTCGCGCTCGCCCGCGCCAATGCGCCGCTCGCCGGCGCCGATGCGCTCGAATGGGGCAGCCGCAACGTCGATCGCTTCATCCTCGGCGTGATGTTCGAACCGAAGATCGTCGGCATCTATTACATGGCGCAGCAGGTCGCGAGCCTGCCGCAGAAGCTCAAGACCAGCTTCGACCCGATCCTCGGCCCGGTCATCACGCGCAGCCTCGCGATCGACGACCGCGCCGCAATCGCGCAGCAGGTGCGGCAGGTGGCGTTCTGGATCATGGCGGCGCAGGCGGGCCTCGCGCTGATGGGTTCGATCCCGGCGGGCGCGGTGATGGGCGTGGTCGGGCCGCAGTTCGTCGCGGGCAGTGCGGCGCTCGGCTTCCTGCTCGCCGCCGAGGTGCTCGCCTCGACCGGGGCGGTGTGCGAATCGGCGCTGGTCTACACGGCGCGGCACCGCAACCTGATGATCTCGATCGTCATGCTCGCGGTGCAGATCACGCTCAGCTTCGCGCTGATCGTCGGCATGCGGCGGCTCGGCTGGCCGACGATGTGGCAGGCGGCGGGGCCGGCGGTGGCGCTGATGATCAGCGTCGCGCTGACCTCGGTGGTCAAGGCGGGGCTGCTCGGACGGATCCTCGCCGCACCGGTCTCGCCGTGGCGCTGGCCGCTGCTCGCCGCGATCCTCGCCGCCGCGGCGGTCGGCGGCCTGTTCACCGCGCTGCCGCCGCGCTTCGAATGGCTCGAGCTGATCGGCGGCGAGCCGGCGATCGCGGCGACCTATCTGTTCGTGCTGTGGCGCTGGGCGTTCGGCCCCGCCGACCGCGCGCTGTTCGGCAAGATGCCGAAAGCGGAGGAGGCCACGCTGCCCAATGTCGGATCGCCGGTCCGCTGAGCGGCTGCCGGGCGTTTCCCGCGAAGCGGCGAAGCCGCAAAGCCGCGAAGAGGGCGTGGATGCGGGGCCCTGCTCTCTCTAAATTTGAGGGTAGAGACGGCATCCCCCGAACACCTTCTCCGCGCCTCCGCGCCTCCGCGTGAACTCTGGTCTTTGCGCCTTCGCGTCTTCGCGTGACCCTTCGTCCTTCTGCGAATGAAGCCGACGACGTTGGTTCACGCGGAGGCGCTGAGGCGCGGAGAGTTGCTTGCGGAAGCGGCGTGGCTCATGCGGGCGCACGGCCAAGACCAGTCCTCGGCCGGTAAGATGTCTGCAGAGCCATATTCGTGCTCCCGCACAGGCGGGAACCCAGTGTTCTTCGTGCCGCAGACCGTCGCTCTGCTTGGCCACTGGATCCCCGCCTGCGCGGGGATATGGCTTTGGCTTGGACTATCGCGCCACCGCCGGCGGCGCGCCCGCGATCAGTGGCGGAAGTGGCGCATGCCGGTGAAGACCATCGCCAGCCCCGCGGCGTCGGCGGCGGCGATCACCTCCTCGTCGCGGATCGAGCCGCCCGGCTGGATCACCGCCGTCGCCCCCGCCTCGACCGCGGCGAGCAGTCCGTCGGCGAAGGGGAAGAAGGCATCCGACGCCACCGCCGAACCGATCGTGCGCGGGCTCGCCCAGCCGGCCTTGTCGGCGGCGTCCTTCGCCTTCCACGCGGCGATGCGCGCCGATTCGAGCCGGTTCATCTGGCCCGCGCCGACGCCGGCGGTCGCGCCATCCTTCGCATAGACGATCGCGTTCGACTTGACGTGCTTGGCCACCGTCCAGGCGAAGCGGCAGTCGGCGAGCTCCTGCGCGCTCGGCTGGCGCTTGGTCACGACCTGGAGATCGCCCGGCACGCCCGCGTCGCGATCCTGCACCAGCCAGCCGCCGGCGATCGCCTTGGCGAACAGGCCGGCGCGGTGGGGATCGGGCAGCTCGCCGGTGAGCAGCAGGCGCAAGTTCTTCTTGGCGGCGAAGGCGGCGAGCGCCTCCTCGTCGGCATCGGGCGCGACCACCACTTCGGTGAAGATGCCGGCGATCGCCCGCGCGATCGCGCCGTCGAGCGGGCGGTTGACCGCGATGATGCCGCCGAATGCCGACACCGTGTCGCAGGCGAAGGCCTCGGCATAGGCCTGTTCGAGGCTGCCGGCGGTGGCGACGCCGCAGGGATTGGCGTGCTTGACGATGACGCAGGTCGGCGCGGCGTCGCGGAATTCGGCGACCAGCTCGAGCGCGGCGTCGGCGTCGTTGAGATTGTTGTAGCTCAGCTCCTTGCCCTGCACCTGCCGCGCCTGGCCGATGCCGCGCACGCCGTCACTGGCGGTATAGAAGGCGGCCGACTGATGCGGGTTCTCGCCGTAGCGCAACGAGGCGGCGCGCTTCAGCGTCAGCGGCAAGAGCGGCGGGAAGGTCTCGCCCTGATCGACCGTGCCGAACCAGCGCGCGATCGCGCCGTCATAGGCGGCGGTGGCGGCGAACGCCTTGGCGGCGAAGCCACGACGCTGGTCGAGCGTCGTCTCGCCGCTGGCGAGGCTCGCATAATCGGCGGGATCGGTGACGATCGCGACATAAGCGTGGTTCTTGGCGGCGGAGCGGACCATCGACGGGCCGCCGATGTCGATATTCTCGATCACCGTGTCGCGATCGGCACCGCGCGCGACGGTCGCCTCGAACGGGTAGAGATTGACGACGACGAGGTCGATCGCGCCGATGCCGTGTTCCTGCATCGCCTTGGCATGGTCGGCATCGTCGCGCACCGCGAGCAGCCCGCCGTGCACCATCGGGTGGAGCGTCTTGACGCGACCGTCCATCATCTCGGGGAAGCCGGTGAGGTCCGACACGTCGCGCACCGTCAGTCCTGCATCGCGCAGCGCCTTGGCGGTGCCGCCGGTCGACACCAGCTCGACGCCCTTGTCCGCGAGCGTGCGCGCGAGATCGACGATGCCGGTCTTGTCGGAGACGGAGAGCAGGGCGCGGCGGATGGCGATCGTCGACATGGGGACTCCTTGGCTGTCGCGCGTCCCCCTAGCCGGGGATGCCGGCCGGGAACAGGGCGATCAGACACTTGGCGACGCGGATCGGCGTCCCGGTGCGAGGCAGGCGGTGACGCAAGGCGCGCCGGTGCCGGTGGGGAGGGAGCGCGTCTGCGCCGCGCCGCGGGTCCGCCCGGACGCTGAATCACAAAGCCGCACGGGAGCCCTGACAGGCCCACACGGTTTCCAACAGCACCAGTATTCCCGCGCAGGCGGGAATCCAGTGGCCAAGCAGAGCACCGGCTTGCGAGAAACAGCACTCCCCGCTCTCGCAAGATCTCTGCAACCGTTCTGGCCTCTCCCAAAACGAGCCGTCACCCCGGACGTGTTCCGGGGTCCACGGCGCCGCGAGATCAACGACTTACGCTCCTGCGGAACGGTGGATGCCGGACCAAGTCCGGCATGACGAAGGAGGCTTCGCAGGGGGCCGACGCAGCCCCCCCTCAAATTGCCCGCTTCAGCGCCCAGCTCACATTGGCGCCGCCCGCCGGCGCCTCGCCGCTCACCACCAGCTGTTGGGTGGCGATCGGCCGGCCCTCGCCGTCGATCCACAGCGAATCCTCGATGGTCAGCGAGCCGCCGCGGCAGCGGAACTGCCACAGGGCGCCGCCGGGCAGGCGCAGCAGGGCGGCGAGCCCGTCGGCGGTGGGCGAGGCCTCGACCTCCGCGCCGAGGTGGAAGCGCACCGCGAAGGGGACCACGCCGAGCTTGCGGCGGCGCCCCTGCGGCAGCAGCGCATCCTCGCCGCGCAGCTCCTTGCCGTCGCCGGTCAGCATCAGCTGGCGGCGGTGGATGAAGCCCCAGCGGCGGACATAGCCGTCGTGGCTCGCCTCGATCCGGCTGGCGACATCCGATTCCTGGCGCGACAGCTCGACCTCGGCGACGCCGCGGCCGAGCGTGCCGTCGGCGAGGATCGCGGTCGAATTCGAATCGCCGACGGTCAGCGTCGAATGCGCCGCGGTGGTGCGCAGCGCCTCGGCATAAGCGGCGGGCAGCTGCGGCACCGCGGCGCGCGCGCCGCCGCAATTGACGATCAGCCGCGTCGCGCCGTCGGAGAATTCGAACGCCAGCGTCGAGGCGCAGCCGCCCTCGACCAGCCGCGCGACCGGCGGCGGCGCGGCATCGACGATCAGCACCGCGCCACCGGCGGCGAGCCGCTGATAGCCCCAGTCGCGCGCCTGGCGCAGCGGCCGCGTCCGCACGCCGCTTGCGGCGATCACCGCGGCGAGCGCATCGGGGGTCGCCGGTCCGCCGCCCTGCCAGCTCGCCACCATGCCGTCGCCGTGCATCACGCCGAGCAGCGCCGGCACCGCGCGGGTCAGCGCCGCGGTGACGCCCGCCGGCATCTCCTCGCGCCGCGCCGCATAGGTTTCGCGCAGCATCGCCAGCAGCATGATCGTGTCGAGCAGCATCGCCGGGCTGCGCGACACCGACCCGCCATCCTCGCTGAGGCCGCTCGCCAGCGCGCGCGCCAGCCCCGCCTCGCCGAAGCTGCGGCGCGGATCGCCGCCGGGAATGAGCAGCCCCGCCGCGACGACGCCGCACCAGGCGGCGATGCGCGGCGCGCCGGCGGGCGCCTTGTCGGCACCGCGGTCGAGATGCCGCGCGCCGCGCGCCAGCGTGTTGAGCACGCTCGACCGGTAGACGAGATCGGTCGACGACAGGATCAGCGGCGCATGCGCGGTCCAGAACAGCATGCGCCGGCCCCACAGGTCGGGCCGCCACGCCAGCGCATCGACGCGCTCGGCATAATCGCCCAGCCAGCGCGCCATCAGCGCCTCGGCGATCGGCGCACCCTGCGCCCGCGTCGCGACCGTCGACAGGTCGCGCAGCCAGGCGAAGCTGTGGACGTAATCGGCGAACGGCCGGCCCCATTCGCCGCGCTTGAAGGCGAGCGTGTCGATCGGATGCGTCTCGCCGCGGAAGCTCAGCTCGCCGCCGAGCAGCGCGCGGCCGCGGCCGACGTCACCGATCACCGGATCGTCGGGCACCGCGATCAGCTTGAGCGGATAGCGGCCCTTCAGCCGCATGCCGTGGATCGGCGTGCGCCAGGTCAGCCGGTGCAGCCGTTCGGCGAGGCGCTCGGCGAGGCTGAGCCCGCGGTCGCCGCCGACGCGCATCAGCCGCTTGCCCCCCTCCACCCCGTCCTGGGGCGGTTCGATCGGCGCGATCTCGTTCATCCCGCCGCCGGCACGCCGCGCAGCGCGGCGATATTGGCGGCATAATGGTCCGGCCCGCCGCGGAAGACGGCGGTGCCGGCGACGAGCGCGTCGGCGCCCGCGGCGATGCAGCGCGCGGCGTGCGCGGGATCGACGCCGCCGTCGACCTCCAGGTCGATCGCACGGCCGGTCTGGTCGATCATCTTGCGGATCGCGGCGATCTTCTTGAGCTGGCTATCGATGAACGTCTGCCCGCCGAAGCCCGGATTGACGCTCATCACCAGCACCAGATCGACCATGTCGATGAGATAGTCGAGCATCTTGGCCGGCGTGCCGGGATTGAGCACGACCCCGGCGCGCTTGCCCAGCCCCTTGATATGCTGGATCGTGCGGTGGATGTGCGGCCCCGCCTCGGGATGAACGGTCATCCCGTCCGCCCCCGCCTCGGCGAAGGCGTTGAGATAGGCGTCGACCGGCGAGATCATCAGATGGACGTCGAACGGCTTGGTGGTGTGCGAACGCAGCGCCTTCACCACCGCCGGGCCGATCGTGATATTGGGGACGAAATGGCCGTCCATCACGTCGATGTGGATCCAGTCCGCGCCCGCCGCGTCGATCGCCCGCACCTCCTCGCCCAGTCTGGCGAAGTCGGCGGAAAGGATCGAGGGGGCGATGCGGACCGGTTGCATGGCCTTTCTCTCTAACCGCCTGCCACTCTATTACAATGCGCTTAAGGATCGGCGCCGGAGCGCAATTTCACTGCTCAGCCCTGCCGCCGCAGCCGCACCATGAAGAAGCCGTCGCAGCCGCCCGCCGCGGCGAGCATCCCCGGCAGCGTGCGGACATAGCCTTCGGCATGGACCGGTATCCCCTCGGGCAGCAGCGCCGCGGCGGGTGCGTCGATCGCATAATCGGGCCGGTCGGCGAGGAAGCGGGCGAGCTGCGCCTCGCCCTCGGCGGGTTCGAGGCTGCACGTCGCGAAGACGAGCGATCCGCCGGGGCGGACCCAGTCGGCGGCACGCGCCCACAGCCGCGCCTGCAGGGCCGCCATCTCCTCGACGATTGGCGGATGGACGCGGTGCAGCACGTCGGGATGGCGGCGGAAGATGCCGGTGGCGCTGCACGGCGCGTCGATCAGCAGCGCGTCGGCGGGTGCCTCGGGCTGCCAGCGCAACACGTCGCCGGCGATCACCTCGGCCTTGAGCCGGGTGCGGAACAGGTTCTCGCGCAGCCGCTTGATCCGCGCGTTCGACACGTCGACCGCGGCAACGGTGAAGCCGGCGGCGGCGAGCTGGAGCGTCTTGCCGCCCGGCGCGGCGCACAGATCGATCGCGCGCGCCGGCGCCTCGCCCTGCTGGCGCACCGCATCGGCGAGCAGCCGCGCCGGCAGCGAGGCGGCGATGTCCTGCACCCACCAGCGCCCCTCGGCAAAGCCGGGCAGCTCGGTCACCGATCCCGCATCGGCGACGCGGACGTGGCCGGGCAGCAGGCTGGTGCCGCCGAGCGCGACGCGCCACTGTTCGGTCTCCGCCGGATCGGCGAGCGTGATGTCGAGCGGCGGCGGTGCGGCGATCGCCTGCGCCGCGCCGTCGGTCATCGCCGGCCCCCAGGCCGCCTCCCAGCGCGCCTCGACCAGCGGCGGCAGCGCCGGCAGCTCGGGAAGCAGCACGCCCGACCGGACGATCGCGCCGAACACGCCATGGACGAGCTTGCGCGGGCCGCCGTCGACCAGCGGCAGCACGGTGGCGATCGCGGCATGATGCGGCGTGCCGAGCACCAGCGCCTGGACGAGCGCGATACGCAGCGCCATCCGCGCCTTGGCATCGTCGGGCAGCGGCCGTTCGGTGACCGAATCGATCAGCGCGTCGAGGTCCGGCAGCCGCCGCAACACCTCCGCGGCGATCGCATGGGCGAGACCGCGGTCGGGGCCGTAGACATGGCGCGTCGCCGCGACCAGCGCCTGTTCGAGCGGCTCGCCCCGCCGCAGCACCGCATCGAGCAGGCGCAGCGCAGCGCGGCGCGATGGGGTGCCGAGGGCATCGGAATCGCTATTCGGAGATCGGGGCAAACTTGTCTTACCTGCGGCTGATGACGATATGAATCCCTCCCCTTAGACCGGAGAGCCGCGATGGGCCAACGTCCTGCGCATGTGAAGCCGCCCGCCTACCTCAGCCGCAACCCGCCGGTCCCGACACCGGAGGCCAAGCCGTCGACCCAGCCCGATCCGCTCGGGCTCAACCCGACGCGCTACGGCGACTGGGAGCTGAAGGGCATCGCGGTCGATTTCTGACCGTCGGGCGGACGCGCGGGGGGCGCCGTTTCGGACCGTCCCCGGATCGGAACAATCGTTCGCGCATATGCGTCCATGATCGATGTTAATCCTTGGCAGCGCCCGGAGCGTGTCTTGACGATCGGACGCGGCGCGCGGCGCGGCCTTGCCGCGGGTGGTATCGGCCTGATCGTGCTGCTGCTCGCCGTCGCCGCCTTTCCGTTCGGGCTGCTCAAGCCGATCGTCGCCGACCGGCTCGGCAAACGGTTCGGGCGGGCGGTAAGCATCGACTCGATGACGCGGATCGACACGATCGGCTTCACCCCGACGATCGCGGTGCGCGGCGTCCGCATCGCGCAGGCGGATTGGGCAGGATCGGGAGAATTCCTGCGCCTGCGCGAAGCGCGCGTCCGCTTCCCGCTCTGGCCGCTGCTCACCGGCGCCTTCCGCCCTCGCGATATCGTCGTCGAGGGGCTGCAGCTCGCGCTGGTCCGCGCCGCCGATGGCCGCACCAACTGGTCGCGCCCGGGTGAGCCCGAGCGCGGCGGTGCGTCGACCGATCTGCGCGGCCTCACCGTGCGCGACAGCCGCATCTCCTATCGCGACGCCAAGCGGCAGCGGACCGCCGATGTCGCCTTCACCTCGGATGCCAACGGACTGCACGCCGCCGGCAGCGGCACGGTGCGCGGCACCGCGGTGCGGATCGCGGTCGACGGCGCCTCGGTCGCGCAGCCGGTGGCGGGGCCGTGGCCGTTCACCGCGACGATCACCGGCACCGCGCTGTCGCTGCACGCGCGCGGCAGCACCGACCGGCCGCTCGATACCGATGCGATGACGCTCGACGTCACCGCGCGCGCCGCCGACCTGCGGCTGATCGATGCGGTGATCGAGGCGGGGCTGTTCGGCACGCAGCCGGTCGCGCTCACCGCGCATGTCCGCCACCAGGCTCCGCGCTGGATCGTCACCGACCTCAAAGGCACGATCGGACGCTCCGACCTGTCCGGCCATGTCACCGTCGACAAGCAGGACGGGCGCACCAGGCTGGACGGCGCGATCGCATCGCGCCGGTTCGACTTCGACGATCTGTCGTCGGACGAGGGCAAGGCGGCGGGCGCCGCGCTCGAACGTCGGATCGGCCCGCGGCTGGTGCCGGACACGCGCATCAACCTCGCCAACGTCGCACGCACCGACGGGCGGATCGCGGTGCGCGTCGCGCGCGTGTTCAGCCATGGCGGCAGCACTTCGGTGACGGGGATCGACGGCGTGCTGACGCTCGACCGGTCGCGGCTGCGCGTCGCGCCGCTGACCATCCGCCTCGCCGGCGGAACGGCGCGCGGCACGGTGACGGTCGACCAGCGGGGTGGCGCGAAGACGCCGCGGCTCGGTGTCGACCTGCGCCTCGTCGGCACGCGGATCGAGGCGCTGGCCGGCGATGCGGGCGCGTTCACCGGGCGCGTCGCCGCTTTGGCGCGGCTGAGCGGGCGCGGCGATACGATCCGCAGCGCGATCGGCCGGTCCGACGGGCGGATCGGCCTCACCATCCGCGACGGCTCGCTGCCGGCGCGCTATGCCGCCGCGCTCGGTTTCGACGCGGGGCGGGCGCTGCTCGCGGGCGGGGCGGACAGCGCGCGGCTGCGCTGTCTGGTGCTCGCGCTGCCGGTGCACGGCGGGCGGGGCGAGGCCGCGCCGCTGGTCGTCGACACCAGCGCCAGCCAGCTCCACGGCAGCGGCACGATCCGCTTTCCCGACGAACGGATCGACCTGCGGCTGACCGGCGCACCCAAGGGGCACAGCCTGCTGCGGCTGCCCGGATCGGCCTATGTCACCGGCAGCCTCAGCGATCCGGTGCTGACCGTGCCGCCCGAGGTCAAATCGGTCGGCAACATCTTCAAGGCGATCGGCCGCGCGATCACCGGCCGGCAGGGGCCGAGCGCGACCGACGCCGATTGCGCCGGGCTGGTGGCGCGCGCGCTGCGGTGACGGTGACGGCCGCGCCAGCGCGCGGCTGCCCCGCCGTTCCGACGGCCGGCCGCGGCAAATCCGCCAAACACCGGATGACGAGGCGCTTTCTGCTCGCCGCGCGGCGGCTGCGCCGGTAGGATCGCCGTCATGAATGATACCGCCACCGCCGGCGGCGCCTCCGGTGCCAGCCTGATCCCCGACACCACCGGCGCTTTCACCATCGCGCATCTCGCGGTGATCGCGCTGTTTGCGATCGCGGTGATCGTCGCCATCGTCTGGGGCGCGCGCCTCAAGCGCCAGCGCAAGGCCGCCGAGCGCGAGATCGCCAGCCACAATGCCGAGGTCGCCGCACCGCCCGAGCCGACGCCTGCTCCTGCCCCTGCCCCGCGCGTCGTGCCTGTCGCACCGGCGGCGCCCGTTCAGCCCGTGACGCCGCCCGCACCCGCCGAAGCGATCGCCGCGCCCGATCCGATCGCGAACGAGCCGATCGCCGCCGCCGCGCCGCTCGATGCCGCGCCCGCGATGGAGGCCGCCTCCGCGCCGGCCGATTCGCCCGCCGACGCCCCGGTCGGCACGCTCAAGGGCCTCGGGCCCAAGCTCGCCGCGCGCCTTGGCGAACTCGGTATCACCACGGTCGGCCAGATCGCCGCGCTCACCGACGACGAGGCGGCGCGGCTCGATGCGCAGCTCGGGCCGTTCTCCGGCCGGATCGCGCGCGATCGCTGGATCGAACAGGCGCGCTTCCTCGCCGCGGGCGATCGCGCCGGGTTCGAGGCGGTATTCGGCCGGCTGTAATGCCGGTCAACGCGCCAGAAAAGGCGCGGCGAGCTCGGGCCGCACCCGCAGCAGCCGCCCGGTGGCGCGATCGAGCAACGCCCAGGTCGTCACCGCTTCCACCTTGACCCGGCCGTCGGCGCCGGTGAAGCGGACGTGGCGGTCGAAGCGCGCGCCCTTGGGCGGCTCGGGCACCCAGGTCTCGCCGGTCACCGTCTCGCCCGCCGCGACGTTGCCGCGATAGTCGATCGCGTGGCGCGTCACGACCCAGACCAAGGCCGCCTGATCCGCTTCGCTTGCCACCGCCGCCCAATGCGCGACGGCGATGTCCTGGATCCAGCGCACCCACACCGCATTGTTGACATGGCCGAGCTCGTCGATGTCGTCCGCCGTGGCGGTGATCGACAAAGTGAAGCGGCTCATGCCTGCCGCCGCCGTCGCCACCAGCGGACCGCGGCGACCACGGTCCCCAGCACCAGCGCGGCGAGCGCCACCCACAGCCACTGCCGCCCGTGCGGGCGATAGCGACCGAGCAATTCGGCGATGCCGGTGCCGAACACATAGCCGAGGCCGGTGAACAGCACGCCCCACACCGCCGCGGCGACCGCGTTGATCCACAGGAAGGTGCGCGCCGGCACCTGCGTCGTGCCGATCGCGATCGGGCTGACCGTGCGCAGCCCGTAAAGGAAGCGGAACACGAAGATGAAGCCGATCGGATGGCGTTCGAGCGTGTCGAGCGCCTTGGCGAAGGCGGGCTTGGCCTGCGCGCGCTGCACCCAGCGATGGTTGCGGAAGCGGCGCCCGGCGGCGAAGAACGCCTGGTCCGCGACGAACGAACCGGTCGCGGCGGCGATCATCGCACCGGGCAGCGACAGCATCCCCTCATGCGCGAACAGACCGCCGGCGAGCACCATCGTCTCGCCCTCGATCCCCGCGCCGAGGAAAACCGCGGCGAGCCCGTATTCGGCGATGAGCGCCTCGATACTCAGCGGTCGATCCCGAGCTGCCAGAGCACGAAGGCATGTTCCTCCGCCGCCTCGCGCAGCGATTCGAACCGGCCCGACTTGCCGCCGTGGCCCGCGCCCATATTGGTCTTGAGCAGCAGCACGTTATCGTCGGTCTTGGTGGCGCGCAGCCTGGCCGCCCATTTCGCCGGCTCCCAATAGGTGACGCGCGGATCGTTGAGCCCGCCCGAGATGAACAGCGGCGGATAGGCCTGCGCGACGACATTGTCGTAGGGGCTGTAGCTGCGGATCAGTTCGAACGCGGCCTTGTCCTCGATCGGATTGCCCCATTCGGGCCATTCGCCCGGCGTCAGCGGCAGATCGGCGTCCATCATCGTATTGAGCACGTCGACGAACGGCACGTCGGCGATCACCGCGCCCCACAGAGCGGGATCGGAATTGACGATCGCCCCCATCAGCTCGCCGCCCGCCGACCGGCCGGCGGTGGCGATGCGTCCGGCGCTGGTCCACCCGCCCGCGATCAGGCCGCGCGCGACATCGACGAAGTCGTTGAACGTGTTGGTGCGCTTGTCGAGCTTGCCGTCGTGATACCATTGCTGGCCAAGATCGTCGCCGCCGCGGATATGTGCGATCGCATAAGCGAACCCCCGATCGAGCAGCGACAGCCGCCCGGTCGAGAAGCCCGGCGGGATCGCATAGCCGTAGGCGCCATAAGCGTAGAGGAACACGGGCTGCGACCCGTCGCGCCGGAAGCCGGCGGGGTAGACGATCGACACCGGAATCTCGGTGCCGTCACGCGCGGCGATCTTGAGCCGCTCGGTACGATAGCCGGCGGCGTCATAGCCGGCGGGGATCTCCTGCACCTTGCGCACGGTCAGCGCGCCGGTCGCGACGTCATAGTCGTAGACGGTGCCGGGCGTCACCATCGACTCATAGCCGAGGCGCAGCGTGTCGACCGCATATTCGGGATTGTCGCCGAGGCCCGCGGCATAGCTCGCTTCCGGAAAGGCGATCGGCTGCGGTTCGCGCGGCGCGTCGTAGCGGTGCACCGCGATCTGATCGAGCCCGTCGAGCCGGCCTTCGACGACGAAGAAGTCGCGATAGCATTCGACGCCGGTCATGTAGAAATGCGGGTCGGCGGGGATCAGCTCCTGCCACTCACCCGGCGCGTCGATACGCGCGGTGCACAGCCGCCACATCGGATCGGTGTCGTTGGTGTGGATGAACAGCGTGCCGTCATGCGCGTCGACGTCATATTCGCGCCCCGGCCGGCGCGGCGCGACGAGGATCGGCGTTGCCAGCGGATCGTGCGCGGGGAGCAGCCGCACCTCGCTGGTGACGTGATCGCCGGTGCTGATCACCAGCCACTGCCGGTCGCTCGTCTCGCCGACCGCGACGCGATAGCCCTCGTCCGCCTCGTGGAACAGCTCGATATCCGTCTCGACCGGCGTGCCGAGCCGGTGGAAGCGGGCATTGTCGGTCCGCCATTGGTCGTTGGCGAGGCCGTAGAGGAAGCCGGCATCGTCGCTCGTCCAGACGATGTCGGAGAGCATGCCGGGAATGACCTCGGGCAGATGCTCGCCGGTATCGAGATTCTTGACGCGCACCTCGAACCGCTCGGCGCCGCTGTCGTCGATCGCATAGGCGAGGTGACGGCCGTCATTGCTCACCGCAAAGGCGCCGAGACGGAAATATTCCTTGCCCTCGGCAAGCGCCGGCTCGTCGAGCAGCAACTCATCGTCGCCGCCGGTGACGGGCTTGCGCCACCATTTGCGATACTGGCCGCCGGTCTCGTACGCGGTCCAGTAGAGCCAGTCGCCGTCCTTCTGCGGCACCGAGGATTCGTCTTCCTTGATGCGCGCCTTCATCTCTTCGTACAGCCGGTCGACCAGCGGCTGGTGCGGCGCCATCACCTGTTCGAAATAGGCGTTTTCCGCTTCCAGATAGGCGAGCACGTCGGGGTCGCCGACGTCGGGATAGTCCGGGTCCTTGAGCCAGGCATAGGGATCTTCGATGGTGATGCCGTGCGCGGTGAAGCTGTGCGGGCGCCGGGCGGCGACGGGCGGGGTAGGTACGTTCGGTTCGGTCATACGGCTCTCATAACGTACCGCCCTGCCAAGTCGACGCACGGCGCGATCGACTTTCCGCAGCGTTCCGGCAACATCGCGCCGTGACCGACGACCAGCTGTATATCCGCCGCCTGAGCCTGATCGCCTCCGTCTGGAGCATCGGCCTCGCCATGTCCCTTACAATCGCCGTGGATCGCAGCACCTGGATGATGGAGGTGGCGCCTGCGCCGATCGTTTTGGCCGGCTTGATCGCGACGCGCCGGCGCTGGCGGGCGAGTGGACTGGCGCTGGCGCTGATCGGGATCCATGGCCTCGTCCTGATGGTCGGCGGCGCCTATACCTATGCCAAGGTGCCGGTGGGATACGTGCTGCAGGACTGGCTGCATCTGACGCGCAACCCGTTCGATCGTATTGGGCATTTTCTGCAAGGCTTCGTCCCGGCGATCGTCCTGCGCGAACTGGTCATCGGACGCGGCCTGATCCGGCGCGGCAAATTCTGCACTCTGGCAGTGCTCGCCTTCTGCCTGGCGATCAGCGCGGCGTATGAACTGATCGAGTTCGGCGCGGCGCAGGCGCTGGGACAGGGTGCAGACGCCTTTCTGGGGACGCAGGGCGATCCTTGGGACACGCAATGGGACATGCTGACGTGCCTGATCGGCGCCGCCTGTGCACTGGCGACGCTTTCGCGGATCGACGACCGACTGATCGCCGGTCGGTTGTAACTCTCCGCCCTGCCGGGCATGACGCCGCCATAACAAGGGGACAGACGATGGCCGGCGGACTGGTGGCGTTGCTCGACGATATCGCGGCGATGGCGAAGCTTGCGGCGGCGAGCCTCGACGACGTCGCCGGCGCGGCGGGCAAGGCGGGCGCCAAGGCGGCGGGCGTGGTGATCGACGATACGGCGGTGACGCCGACCTATGTCGTCGGCCTCAGCCCGGCACGTGAGCTGCCGATCATCGGCAAGATCGCGCTCGGGTCGCTGCGCAACAAATTGCTGTTCCTGCTTCCGGCCGCGCTGGTGCTGAGCGCGCTCGCGCCCTGGGCGATCACGCCGATCCTGATGCTCGGCGGCGCCTATCTGTGCTTCGAGGCGGCGGAGAAGATCGTCGGCGCGCTCACCGGCCACGGCCATGACGCCGCGGCGGCGGTCGCGACCGATGCCAAGACGCTGGAGGACCGGCAGGTATCGGGCGCGGTGCGCACCGACCTGATCCTGTCCGGCGAGATCATGGCGATCGCGCTCGGCGAATTGGGCGACCAGACATTGCTCAACCAGGCGATCGCGCTGGCGGTGGTCGGGATCGCGATCACGATCGGCGTCTATGGCATCGTCGCGCTGATCGTGAAGATGGACGACATCGGCCTGCATCTTGCCCGACGGCCCGGCGCGGGCGTGCAGGCGTTCGGGCGCGGGCTGGTCGCGGCGATGCCGGTGGTGCTCGACGCGCTGTCGCTGATCGGCACCGCGGCGATGGTCTGGGTCGGCGGCGGCATCATCGTTCATGGGCTGGAGGCGTTCGGCCTGACCGGCCTGCCCCATGCGCTCCACGCCGCGGCCGAAGGTGCCGCGGCGGCGGTCGGCGAGCTGCCGGGCGTGGTGTCGTGGCTGGTGACCGCGGTAGGATCGGGGATCGTCGGGCTGATCGTCGGCGGCGCGATCGTCGGCGCGCTGCACCTGCTGCCGCGCAAGACGCATTGAGGCGCGCCGACATAAAGGTGGCGATCAAGGACGGGCGGGCTTCGAGAGGTTCAGCCCGAACGGTGGGAAAGCGGGGGGTGCGCTCATCTCCCACACCGTTAGCCCTGAGCCCGTCGACCGGCGGGCCTCGATGCCCCTACCCCGCCTCGCTCGCCGCCGTCGTCCAGCCGAGCCGCGGGATGGTGATCGAGCGCTTGCCCGACAGGTCCACCCGCGCGACGAACAATTCGCGGCTCTCGATATAGCCGATCAGCCGCCGCACGCGACCGAGCGAGCTGGTGCCATAGGTCTCTGCCAGCGCCGTGTCCGACGGGCAGGGCTCGCCGTTCTTCGCGGCGCGCGCGACGAGCAGGAAGGCGCCGATCATGTCGTCGGGCAGCGAATAGGCGAGCTCCATCGCCTCCGCCCATTGCGGGTCGGTGACGTCGAAGATGCCGGCCCGTGCCGCCGACAGCCGACGGGTGAAGCCGGGCAGGTCGAGCGGCGGCTTGGCGAGGCCGGCCATCCGGCAGCGCACCTGGAAATCCTGGAACAGCACCGACGGCGGGCGCAGCGCCGAATCGCGATCGGCGACGATCGCCTCCAGCACCGCGGCATAGATCGCCTCGACCTCCTCGTCGGTCTTGTCGGGCAGCGGCGCGAGCGTCGTCGGCTGCGTCGCCGGCCGCTCGATCGTGTCGAGCAGCTCGTCCGCGGGAACGCGGCGCGGGCGCGATTCGAACGCCATCGGCAGCTGCGGCGCCTCCTCGGGCGGCGGCGCGAAGATGAGTTGCTGCAGATTCTCCGCCGGGGCGCTCGGCAGCGGCGTCAATTTGGGGCTGCCGCTGCGCGCCGAGGTGGCGACCTGGCCGATCTTCACGGTCAGCGGCCGTCGCGACACCGCCGGCCCCAAGGCGAGGAAGGTGCCGCGCGCCAGATCGCGGATCACGTCCGCCTGCCGCCGCTCCATGCCGAGCAGATCGGCGGCGCGCGCCATGTCGATGTCGAGGAAGGTGCGCCCCATCAGGAAGTTGCTCGCCTCCGCCGCGACGTTCTTGGCGAGCTTCGCCAGCCGCTGCGTCGCGATCACCCCGGCGAGCCCGCGCTTGCGCCCGCGGCACATCAGATTGGTCATCGCCGACAGCGAGGCGCGGCGCACCTCCTCGGCGACCTCGCCGCCGGTGACGGGAGCGAACAATTGCGCCTCGTCGACGACGACCAGCGCCGGATACCAATGTTCGCGCGGCGCGTCGAACAGCGCCGACAGGAAGGCGGCGGCGCAGCGCATCTGCCCCTCCGCCTCGAGCCCTTCGAGGCTGAGCACCACCGACGCGCGATGTTCGCGCAGGCGGGTGGCGATGCGTGCGATCTCGGGCACCGAATAATCCGCCGCCTCGATCACGACGTGGCCATATGGTCCGGCGAGCGTGACGAAATCGCCCTCCGGATCGATCACCACCTGTTGCACCTGCCCCGCCGATCCTTCGAGCAGGCGGCGCAGCAGATGCGACTTGCCCGACCCGGAATTGCCCTGGACGAGCAGACGGGTGGCGAGCAGTTCTTCGAGGTCCATGGTCACGGGCGCGCCGCGTTCGTCGCTGCCCATGTCTACGCTGACGGTCATTGCCGGCAGCGTGTGGCGTATCCGGGGGCCTCGGGGCAAGCGCTTTGCGGCGGACGCCGGCCGGACGTGCCGCAGTGATTGCCGGACGGTCGAACGACAGGTATGACCAAAGTGGACTATACCACGAAGGACGACCATTTGATGCACCAAACCCCGCTCGCCGACCTCGCCCAGCGCCTGCTACGCAAATCGCCGCATGCGCTCGATCCCGAGGAACGGCGTGTGCTCAGCAGTATCGACGCCGGCACGATCGTCAGCCGCGACGCCGCCGACGAGGCCGACGCCCACGCCAGCATCGGCGACCAGCTCGCCGACCGGGTGGCGGCGGTGGGCGGATCATGGGGCTTCATCATCGCCTTCACCGTCGTGCTGCTCGGCTGGATGCTGCTCAACACCGACGTGCTGGCGCATGTCGGCATGGCGTTCGATCCCTATCCCTACATCTTCCTCAACCTGATGCTGTCGACGCTCGCCGCGATCCAGGCGCCGGTGATCATGATGAGCCAGAACCGGCAGGCGTCGAAGGACCGGCTCGCCGCCAGCCTCGACTACGAGACCAATTTGCGCGCCGAGCTCGACATCCTGCGGCTGCACCAGAAGCTCGACGGACTGGTGCTCGACCGGCTCGCCGCAATCGAGGCGAAGATCGACGGACTGGCGAAAACCATGCCTTCGGCTTAAGGGCCGGGGATTATCGGTTAGAGGCAGTCCATGGCAGGCCATTCCAAGTTCAAGAACATCATGCATCGCAAGGGCGCGCAGGATAAGAAGCGCTCGGGCATGTTCTCCAAGCTCAGCCGCGAAATCACCGTCGCGGCGAAGATGGGTCTGCCCGACCCCGACATGAACCCGCGGCTGCGCGCCGCGGTCAACGCCGCCAAGGCGCAGTCGATGCCCAAGGACAATATCCAGCGCTCGATCGACAAGGCGAGCCGCAGCGATACCGAAAGCTACGAGGAGATCCGCTACGAGGGCTTCGGCCCCGGCGGCGTGTCGCTTATCATCGAGGCGCTGACCGACAATCGCAACCGCACCGCGACCAACGTGCGCACCGCGGTCAGCAAGAACGGCGGCAACCTCGGCGCGAGCGGATCGGTCAGCCATGCCTTCGACCGGATGGGCCTGATCAGCTATCCCGCCAGCGCCGGCGACGCCGAGACGGTGTTCGAGGCGGCGCTGGAAGCGGGCGCGGAGGATGTCTCCTCGTCCGAGGACGGGCATGAGATCTGGACCGCGGTCGGCGACCTGCACGAAGTCGCCAAGGCGCTCGAGCCGGTGCTCGGCGAACCCGAAGGCGCCAAGCTCGCCTGGCGGCCGCAGACGATGGTGTCGGTCGACGAAGCCGATGCGGCGACGCTGTTCAAGCTGATCGACACGCTCGACGACGACGACGACGTGCAGACCGTCTGGGGCAATTACGAGGTCTCTGACGAGGTGATGGAGAAGCTCGGCTGATCCTGTCGGGTTCACGCGGAGGCGCGGAGGCGCGGAGGGTCGCGCCCGCGGCTGCGGCATCCCGCGCCAGCGGGCCGCACTCTCCGTCTGCCGGATCACGGATTGCGCGTACCGGGCGAAGCCGTCTCGCGTCTTCGCGTCGTCGCGCGAATCCCCCCTGCCCGCCGCAGACTGCCGGGGAGAAGATCCACGCAGAGCCGCGAAGACGCGAAGAGGTGTCGCGCGCAGAGGCGCAGAGAGCGCAAAGGATCGCCCGGTCCGGGCAAGCGTCTCGCCCGCATCGCGATCGCAATGCTGCCGCGCGCCAGAGGAACGCTCCGCGTCCTCTGCGCCTCTGCGCGCCCAACCCTTTCTTCTCCGCGCCTCCGCGCCTCCGCGTGACCATGATATGATCATCCTCGGCCTCGATCCCGGGCTCGGCACCACCGGCTGGGGCGTCATCCACGCGGACGGCAACCGGTTGCGGCATATCGCCAACGGCCAGATCAAGACCGATCCGTCGATGGTGCTGCCGCGCCGGCTGTCCAACCTGCACGCCGCGCTGATTGACGTGATCCTCACCGAACGACCCGACAGCGCCGCGGTTGAGGAGGTGCTCGGCAACACCAATGCGCAGTCGACGCTGAAGCTCGGCCAGGCGCGCGGCGTGGTGCTGCTCGCCGCGGCGGGCAGCGGACTGCATATCGGCGAATATCATCCCTCGACCGTCAAGAAGGCGGTGGTCGGCACCGGCGGCGCGGAGAAGCGGCAGATCCAGGCGATGATGGCGGTGCTGCTGCCCGGCGCCAAGCTCGCCGGCCCCGATGCGGCGGATGCGCTGGCGGTGGCGATCACGCATGCGCATCATCTCGCCTCGGCGCAGGGCATGGCACGACGGGCAAGGGTGACGGCATGATCGCGCATCTCAAGGGACGACTCGAATCGACCGGGATCGATCACGCGGTGATCGACGTCGGCGGCGTCGGTTATTTCGTCGGCGCCTCGGCGCGCACGCTCGCGGCGATCGGCCCGGTCGGCGAGGCGGCGATGCTGCATACCGAGATGCTGGTCGCCGAGGATTCGATCCGCCTCGTCGGCTTCGCCCGCGCCGAGGAGCGCGACTGGTTCCGGCTGCTCACCGGCGTGCAGGGGGTGGGATCGCGCGTCGCGCTCGCCATCCTCTCGGCGCTCGACACGGCGGAGATCGCGCGCGCGGTGTCGGCGCAGGACAAGGCGATGGTGGCGCGGGCGAACGGCGTCGGGCCGAAGCTCGCTGAGCGGATCGTCCGCGAACTCAAGGACAAGGTCGGCGCGCTCGCCTTTGGCGGGGGCGCGCTCGGTCCGGCGGCGGCGGCGCAGGTGATCCCGGTCGGCGCGGGCGCGGATGCGGTGTCGGCGCTGCTCAACCTCGGCTTCCGCCCCGCCGAGGCGGCGAGCGCGGTGGGGGCCGCGGAAGAGGATCTCGGCCCCGGCGCGACGCTCGACGCGCTGGTGCGGCTGGCGCTGCGCAAGGCGGCGAAGTAGCGTTGGCGATCTGGCCGGCACGCGCTATCTTGGCGGCATGACTCAACTCACCATCTCGATGCCGGACGCATTGCAGGAATGGGTGAACACGCGTGTCGCTCAAGGCCGCTACGTCGATGCGGCCGATTATTTGCGCGACCTCGTCCGACTCGACCAGCAATCGGACGACCGACTATGGCTGAAGGCGATGATTGACGAAGGGCTGGCATCCGGTGTGCTCGATCAGGATCCGCGTGACGTTATCGCTGAGATTATTGCCGAAGATCCAGACTTTGCGTGACTAGATTACGCACCGCGCCCGCAACGCGACAGGACATTCGTGATATCCGGGGCTATGGCAAGGCCCGCTTTGGCGTTGCGGTGGGGCGGCAGTATCTCGAAGGTCTGATCACATCCTTCGATCGATTGGCAGAACGGCCGCAGGTCGGTGTCGCCGAAGCCGGTTTGGGCAACGGTATACGTAGTTTCCCCTATCGCTCGCATCGAATCTACTATCGTCTGGAAGGTGAAGATCTGCTCGTGGTTCGCATTCTCCATCATTCCCAGCATGTGCCGAGCGCATTCGGCCTTCACCATTGACCGACGACCGCCTCCTGTCCGCCAGCCGCCGTCCCGAGGATGTCGATGCCGCCCTGCGCCCGCGCAGCCTCGACGAGTTCGTCGGGCAGGCGGCGGCGCGCGAGAATCTGCGTGTGTTCATCGAGGCGGCGCGGGGACGCGGCGATGCGCTCGACCATGTGCTGTTCTTCGGGCCGCCGGGGCTCGGCAAGACGACGCTCGCGCAGATCATTGCGCGCGAGATGGGCGTCGGCTTTCGCGCCACCTCCGGCCCGGTGATCGCCAAATCGGGCGATCTCGCCGCGCTGCTCACCAATCTCGAGGACGGCGACGTGCTGTTCATCGACGAGATCCACCGGCTGCAACCCGCGGTCGAGGAGGTGCTCTATCCGGCGATGGAGGATCGCGCGCTCGATCTGATGATCGGCGAAGGGCCGTCGGCGCGCAGCGTGCGGATCGATCTGCCCAAGTTCACGCTGGTCGGCGCGACGACGCGGCAGGGGCTGCTCACCACGCCGCTGCGCGACCGGTTCGGCATCCCGGTGCGGCTGCAATTCTATACCGTCGAGGAGCTGACGCGCGTCGTCACCCGCGCGGCGGGGCTGCTCGATCTCGGCATCGCCCCCGACGGCGCGAGCGAGATCGCGCGGCGCGCGCGCGGTACGCCGCGGATCGCCGGACGTCTGCTGCGCAGGGTGCGCGACTTCGCCAATGTCGCCGGCACCGCGATCGTCGATCGCGCCGCCGCGGATCGCGCGCTCAACCGGCTGGAGGTCGATTCGCTCGGACTCGACGCGATGGACCGGCGCTATCTCCACATGATCGCCGACATCTACCGCGGCGGTCCGGTCGGGGTGGAGACGCTCGCCGCCGGCCTGTCCGAACCGCGCGACACGATCGAGGAAGTGATCGAACCCTATCTCATCCAGCTCGGCCTCGTCGCGCGCACCGCGCGCGGGCGGGTGCTCAATGCCGGCGGCTGGAAGCATCTCGGCCTCAACCCGCCGGTCGGATCGCAGGACGGCCTGTTCGACGCGCCCTGAACCGGCTAGGTCGCAGGTCAGCTATTTTTCCCGGAGCCTCGCGTGATCGCCCTCACCCTCATCCAGATCATCCAGGTGCTGCTCGACGTCGTCTGGTGGATCATCATGGTCCAGTTCGTGCTGTCGCTGCTGATCGTCTTCAACGTCATCAACACCTCGAACGGCTTCGTCAGCTCGCTCCACTACGGGCTCGATCGGCTGACCGAGCCGATGTACCGGCCGCTGCGACGGATCCTGCCCAATATCAGCGGCATCGATCTCGCGCCGCTCGCCGTGCTGGTGATCATCCGCATCCTCAGCAGCATCATCCTGCCCAATATCGCGGTCAGCCTGATGGCCAACGGCGCGGTCTGATCCGCTGGTAAAGCCGTGGCGGCCTGGACGATCCGCGACGATGGTCTGGTGATCGCGATCCGCGTCACGCCGCGCGGCGGGCGCGATGCGATCGCCGCGGGGACCGAGGCGCATCTCGCCGCCCGGCTCGCCGCCGCGCCGGTCGACGGCAAGGCCAATGCCGCGCTGATTGCGCTGGTCGCCCGGACGTTCGGCGTGGCGAAGCGCGACGTCACGCTGGTCGGCGGCGATACCGCGCGGCTCAAACGCCTGCATGTCGCGGGCGATGCCGCCGCGCTGGCGAAGATCGCCGCTTCGCTCTATGAGGCCGCGGCATGACCGCCACGATCATCGACGGCAAGGCGCACGCCCTCGCCCTGCGCACCCGTATCGCCAGCCATGTCGCCAGTTTCCGCGCGGCCGCCGGTCGCGCCCCCGGCCTCGCCGTCGTGCTGGTCGGCGAGGACCCCGCCTCCGCCGTCTACGTCCGCAACAAGGGCAAGGCGACGCGCGACGCCGGCATGGAGAGTTTCGAACATCGCCTGCCCGCCGATACCGATGCGGCGACGCTGCTCGCCTTGGTCGCGCAGCTCAACGCCGATCCGGCGGTCGACGGCATCCTCGTCCAGCTGCCGCTGCCCGCACATATCGATGCCGGCGCGGTGCTGCTCGCGATCGATCCCGACAAGGATGTCGACGGCTTCCACCCGGTCAACGCCGGCCGGCTGGCGATCGGTGCCGACGGCTTCGTGCCGTGCACGCCGCTCGGCTGCCTGATGCTGCTCCAGGACCTCCACCCGTCGCTGTCGGGGATGGAGGCGGTGGTGGTCGGCCGCTCGAACATCGTCGGCAAGCCGATGGCGCAATTGCTGCTCCAGCAGAGCTGCACCGTCACCATCGTCCACAGCCGCACGCGCGACGTCGCCGCGCATCTGCGCCGCGCCGATATCGTCGTCGCCGCGGTCGGCATCCCCCACTTCATCCAGGGCGACTGGATCAAGCCGGGCGCGAGCGTGATCGACGTCGGCATCAACCGCACCGACACGGGGCTGGTCGGCGACGTCGACTTCGCCGCGGCGCGCGCGGTGGCGGGGGCGATCACGCCGGTGCCGGGCGGCGTCGGGCCGATGACGATCGCCTGCCTGATCCGCAACACCTATGCCTCGGCCTGCCGCCGCGAGGGTATCGAGGCGGCGCTGTGATCGAGCTGTTCGTCTCGACGCTGATCACCTTCTTCGTCATCATCGATCCGCTCGGCTGCGCGCCGATCTACGCCGGCCTCTCCGCCGGTGCGTCGCCCGTGCAGCGGCGGGCGATGGCGTTTCGCGCGGTCGGCGTCGCGACCGTCATTCTGCTGGTCTTCGCGCTGGCGGGCGAGGCGCTGCTGCGCGGGCTCGGCATCAGCCTGGCGAGCTTCCGCATCGCCGGCGGCATCATGCTGTTCCTGATCGCGCTCGAAATGGTGTTCGAGAAGCGCACGCAGCGCCGCGAGGATCGCGCCGCCAAGGTCGCGCACGATCCCGAGGCGGACGACGTGTCGATCTTCCCGATGGCGATGCCGATGATCGCCGGGCCGGGCTCGATCGCCTCGGTGATGCTGCTCGTCGCGCGCACCAACGGGATCGAGGCGACGTTGGTGGTGCTCGCCGCGATGGGCGTGATCCTCGCGCTGACGCTGGTCGCGCTGCTCGCCGCGGGGCCGCTGATGCGGCTGCTCGGCGCGCGGATCGAGGCGGTGATCACGCGGCTGCTCGGCGTGCTGCTCGCGGCGCTGGCAGTGCAGTTCGTGATGGACGGGTTGCAGGTGAGCCTGCACTGATTCTGCCGGGAGCGGTGCCGCTTCCTTCGGTACCGTTCGGGCTGGGTCTGTCCGAGCCGTCCTTCCCCATACCGGACGCCGGCGTAGACCTGCCCTTCGACAAGCTCAGGGCGAACGGTGGGGCTATGCGCCTGCCTGAGCAACCCTCACCGCTGCTCCGCGATGCCCGCATCCACCCGGAACAGGCGCAACGGCGAATCCTTCGGCAGCGGCAGCGGCGTCAGCCACGCCGGCACCTCGCCATGCGCGAGCTGGTCGTAGAAGCCGCCCGGATCGCGCGCGCGATAATTGGTCGATTCCGAATGATTGGGGCAAAGCAGCAGCATCATCGCACCATGGCGGCGGATGATCGCATGCGCCTGATCGGCGCTGCCGCCGAAGGCGTGCTGGACGTCGAGGATCGCCGCGCCGTTGCGATGATAAGGCCCCGCGATCGCGTCGTGATGCGTCACGGTGATCAGCCGCGGGCCGAGATCGACGAAGGTGAAGATCGTCTGCGCCGGATAGCGATCGAGCGCCTTCAGCACCGTGTAGCGCACGCAGCTGCCGGTCGAGCGGTTGACCCGCTTGGTATAGGCATTGGGCCGGTCGACCGGCAGATATTTGATGATCAGCCCGGCGAACAGGCCGGAGACGATCAGGAACGCCGCCACCGTGCCGCCGACGCGCACCGCGAGCAGGCGATGGTTGAGCAGCCACGGCAGCACGATCCAGCCGAGCAACGTCGCTCCCGGTACCGCGAGCAATTGCGCCGCCGGCCCGGCACGCACCTGCCACAGCAGCATCAGGCAGGCGAAGGTGACGAACAGCGCCACCGCGCTCCAGCCGATCAGTGCCGGCGAGCGCCGCGCCCGCCACGCGCCGAGGATCACCCCGAAGACGCCGACGATCGGCAGCGCCGCGATCGGAAAGCCGAGGCGGAACGGGTGTTTGTAGATCGGCTTGGCCTCGCGGACATTGTCCAGCCAGTTCTTCTGCAGCTCGGGCGAGACGCCCTCCGGCCGGCCGAGGCATTGCGGGAAGAAATGCACGAACCCCGCCGCGATCGCCGCCCCGGCCAGCACCGCCAGTCCGGCGCGGATCGCGCGGGCCTGCGGGTTGACCCAGGCGAGCAGGAACAGCAGCGCCCCCGCCGCGACCATCACCGCCAGCCACACCGGCGTCAGCGCATCGCAGCGCATCGCATAATTGGCATAGGAGGCGAAGGCCGCGAAGCCGATCGCGCTGCCGCCGCCGAGGCTGAGCGCATAGGCCTGCAACCGCGGCGCCTCGCTGCGGTCCCACACCCAGCGGAGCGCCAGGATCGCCCCCGCCATCGCGCAATAGGGCAGCATCTCCAGCCCGATCGCGAGGCTGACCGCGCTCGCCAGCCCGACCATCAGCCCGCCGCGCACGCCCTTGCCGTCGCACAGGCCGGCGACGGTGAGGCTGAGCATCGCGAGCTGCCAGCCGTGGTGATCGATCCGTTCGGGCAGGAACATCAGCATCGTCGCCGAGGTGCCTAGCAGGAAGACCAGCGCCAGCGGCCAGGCGCGCGGATCGATCAGCCGCCGCACCGTCGCGGCGACGCCGAGCATCGCGATCGACAGCGGCAGCAGCGGCGCGATCCCGCACGCCAGCCGCTCCGCCCAGGCGTTGCTGGTGAACAGGCGGAAGAACAGGATCAGCCCGGCGATCGGCAGATCGACGATCCGGCTCCAGTGGATGTCGAATCCCTGCGGCGGGTTGAGCCGGTAATTGCGCAGATCGTACCAGCCTTGCCCGCCCAGCCAGGCGCGCACCTGCATCAGCCGCATATTGTCGTCGGTATCGCCGAGCGACAGCCAGCGGACGAGGTTCCAGTCGCTCCACACGTACCAGATCGTCACGCCGAGCCAGACGGCGAGCGTCAGTGCGACCCAATGACGGACGATCGCGTCGTCGAGCCGACCGCGGGGAGCTTTGTTCACTGACGCGACTTTCGTTTTGGCCGTTTCGTTCCGGGCGCATTGCCTTTAGGGCGGAGCGGATGGCGATGGAAGCACCGGCACGGTTGGCAGCGATGCGCGACAGCGGCATGCTGGGGCAGATGATCCGCTTCGGCATCGCCGGCGGCATCTCGACGCTGATCTATTCGGCGGTCTACCTGCCGCTCACCGCCTTCGTCTTCCCGCGCGCGCATGCGGTCTATGCCGTCCCCTTCGCCTTTGCGGTGGCGGTGACCGCGGGCTTCTTCCTGCACAGCCGGTGGAGCTTCAGGGGCCATGGCACGCGCCGCCGCGGCGGCTGGCAGCAGGCGCAGTTCGTCGCGGTGCAGGCGAGCGGCATGGCGCTCAACGCGCTCATCACCTGGATCGGCACCGCGCATTTCGGCCTGCCCGCCTGGGCGCCGTTGCTCCCCGCGGTGGCGCTGGCGACCATCCTCACCTTCATTCTCAATCGCTGGCTGGTGTTCGCCTGATATGGCCAAGGACTAAAGATGGATCGCATCGTCTACGACCGTATGGCCGCCCATGATTCCACCCATTGGTGGTATCGCGCGCGCCGCGACATCCTCAGCGACTATCTGACGCGCTACGCGGCCCTCCCCGCGGGCGCGCGCATCCTCGAGATCGGCTGCGGCACCGGCCACAACCTGCCGATGCTGGCGCAATTCGGTGCGGTCGAGGCGATCGAGATCGATCCCGCCGCGCGGGCGATCGCCAGCGAGCGGCTCGGCCGCCCGGTCGGCGACGCGCCGCTGCCCGAGCTGCCCGGCGTCGCACGCGGCGCCTATGATCTGGTCGCGGTGCTCGACGTGGTCGAGCATATCGCCGACGACGTCGCCGCGCTGCGCGCGATGGCGAGCCTGCTCAAGCCCGGCGGCAAGATCCTGATCGCGGTGCCCGCGCACCAATGGCTGTGGAGCGCGCACGACGTCGTCAACCACCACCACCGCCGCTATTCGAAGGCGACGCTGGCCAAGGCGATCACCGCCGCCGGGCTCGCCCCGCGCAAGCTCACCTATTTCAACTCGCTGCTCTTCCCGCTCGCCGCGGCGGCACGGATCGCCGGGCGCCTGACCGGCCGCGACGACAGCGACGATTCGCCCCCCGCCAAGCCGCTCAATGCGCTGTTCGAAACGATCTTCCGGCTGGAGCGGCACGCGGTCGGCCGCGTACCGATGACGCCGGGCGTATCGATCGTGACGCTGGCGGTGCCGCAGCGCTGAGGGACGCTTATTCCGCCGCCTTGCGCTCCGCCGGCACTTCGAACTCGGGCGAGGGTTCGGCGGCGTTGAAGCCGAGGGTCGAATGGCCCTTCACCGGGCCGGCGATGTCGGCGACGAGGTAAAGCGGGCGGCGTTTCGATTCGATGTAGAGCCGGCCGAGATATTCGCCGATCATGCCGAGCACGAACATCTGCGCCGCCGACAGCACCGTCACGACCAGCATCGTCGAGGTCCAGCCCTGCACCGGCGATCCTTCGAAGAATCCCCACAGGATGTAGAAGAGCAGCAGCAGCGACGCGCCGGCGAGGATCACCGAGGCATGGCTGGCGAAGCGCAGCGGCGCGGTCGAGAAGCCGGTGACCGCGTCGAAGGCGAGCCGCACCATCTTGCCGAGCGGATAATTGGTCTCGCCGGCATGGCGCTCGGCGCGGTCGTAGGGAAACGGCACCTGGCGGAAGCCGACCCAGGCAACCATGCCGCGGATGAAGCGCGCCTGTTCCGGCAGCGACAGCAGCGCATCGAGCGCCCGCCGGCTCATCAGCCGGAAATCGCCGGTATCGAGCGGGATCGGCGTGTCGGTGACGCGATCGAGCACGCGATAGAAAGCGGCGGCGGTCGCCTTCTTGAAGATCGTCTCGCCCTCGCGCTTGCGGCGCACCGCATAGACGACGTCGGCCTGCTGCGCCGCCATCGTCGCGCGCATGTCGGCGAGCAGTTCGGGCGGATCCTGCAGATCGGCGTCGATGATCAGGATCTGCTCGCCCGAACACAGATCGAGCCCGGCGGTCAGCGCCAGCTGATGGCCGTGGTTGCGCGACAGGTTGATCGCCACCAGCCGCGGATCGGCGGCGCTAATCCGCTGCATCACCGCCCAGCTGTCATCGCGACTGCCGTCGTTGATCAGCACGATCTCGTGATCGTCGCCCACCGCGGCCCGCGCCGCCGCCGCGACGCGGGCGTGCAACAGCTCGAGGCAGGCCGCCTCGTTGTAGCACGGGATGACGACGGAGAGCGCGGGGCGATACATGATGCGCCGGCTTTAGCGGCTCGCGCGTCCGTCATCCACACGTAACATCGTGCGCCGCGCCGTCAGCTATAGTCGTTCAGCTCGTCGCCGATGATCCGCACCACATGCAGCACGTTGGTCGACCCCGGCGTGCGGAACGGCACGCCCGCCATGACGATGACGCGGTCGCCGGCCTTGGCGATGCCGGTGCGCAGCGCCATCCGCTTGGCCTTGCCGACCATGTCCTCGAACGATTCGACGTCGCGGGTGTGCACCGCATGCGTGCCCCACAGCAGGCCGAGCCGGCGCGCCGTATCCTTGTTGGGGGTGAGCACGAGGATCGGCACCGACGGCCGCTCGCGCGCGATGCGGCGCGCGGTCGAGCCCGAGGTGGTGAAGCAGATGATCGCCGTCGCCGAGGTGGTCTTGGCGATCTGCTTGGCCGCTTCCGACAGGGCGTCGGCGGTGGTCGGGTCGGGGCGCGTCACGGTGAAGTGGACGCGGTCGCCGTGCATCGGATCGCTCTCGACCGAGATGCCGATCGAATTCATCATCGCCACTGATTCGACCGGCCAGGCGCCCGCCGCGCTTTCCGCCGACAGCATGATCGCATCGGCGCCGTCGTAGATGGCGGTGGCGACGTCGGACACTTCGGCGCGGGTCGGCGACGGGCTCTGGATCATCGATTCGAGCATCTGCGTCGCCACCACCACCGGCCGGCCGAGCCGGCGCGAGGTCTCGACGATCCGCTTCTGCAACGGCGGCACGCTCTGCGGCGGCAGCTCGACGCCGAGATCGCCGCGCGCGACCATCACGCCGTCGCACATCTCGACGATTTCCTCGAGCCGGTCGATCGCCGCGGGCTTCTCGATCTTGGCGAGCAGCGCCGCCTTGCCCTGGATCAGCTTGCGCGCCTCGGCGAGATCCTCGGGCCGCTGCACGAAGGACAAGGCGATCCAGTCGACGCCCTGTTCGACCGCGAAGGCGAGGTCGCTGCGGTCCTTCTCGGTCAGCGCCGCCATCGGCAGCACGACGTCGGGGACGTTGAGCCCCTTGTTGTTCGACAGCGGGCCGCCGACCTCGACCAGAGTCTCGATCCGGTCGGGGCCGTGATCGGTGACGCGCAGCACCAGCTTGCCGTCGTCGAGCAGCAGGCGCGCGCCCGGCTCGATCGCGGCGAAGATCTCCTTGTGCGGCAGCTCGACGCGCGTCGCATCGCCCGGCGTCGGATCGCGGTCGAGCACGAAGGTGCTGCCATGGTCGAGCACCACCTTGCCGCCCTCGAACTTGCCGACGCGCAGCTTGGGGCCCTGCAGATCGGCGAGGATCGTCGTCGGCCGCCGGAACTTGGTTTCGAGCGCGCGAATCGCCTCGATCACCGCGACCTTGGATTGCTGGTCGCCGTGGCTCATGTTGACGCGGAAGGCGTCCGCGCCGGCCTGGAACAGCGTCGCGATCATCTCGGGTGAGTTGCTCGCCGGACCGAGGGTGGCGAGCACGCGCACTTTCCGCGAACGGGGCGCAATGGCAATGGTCATCGAAAGGCTCCTGGGGAATGGCCGCGCCCCCCTCTAGTCCCTATCTATGGCCGATCAACGTTTGAAAGACCCGCATGACCGACAAACTTGACGCGCTGCCCGATGCGGTCGCCGCCGCGGCCTTCCGCCGGCTGGTCCGCCACCTGCGCCATCGTACCGACGCGCAGAACGTCGATCTGATGGGCCTGTCCGGATTCTGTCGCAACTGCCTGTCCGACTGGATCGAGGAAGCGGGCGATCTGCCCAAGGCCGAGGCGCGCGAGACGGTCTACGGCATGCCGCAGGCGGAGTGGAAGGCGCGCTACCAGACCGAGGCGACGCCCGAACAGCTCGCGCGCATGGCGGACAGCGTGGCGCGCAACGCCCCCGCCACTGAAGCCGCTGCACGGGGTTGAGCCCGGCGGACGAACCGCCTAGACGCCCGCCCCTACCGGCACGCGGCCGGTATCCTTTTTGGCGAATCATACAAGGACCGCAGGGCGCCTGCGGCGGGGTGGGACAATGGCGGAAGAACGGCAAGACGGCATGGGCGGCGGCCAGGTCGCGGCGGACGAGCTGCGCCTGCTGATCGAGCGCGCGGAACGGCTCGAGGAAGAGAAGAAGGGCATCTCGGACGACATCAAGGACGTGATGGCCGAGGCCAAGGGCCGTGGCTACGACCCCAAGGCGATCCGCAAGATCCTCTCCATCCGCAAGAAGAAGAAGGAAGAGTATCAGGAAGAGGAAGCCATCCTCGAAGTCTATATGCAGGCGCTCGGCATGATCTGATCGACTGGGGCGGCCTGTGGTCCATGCCGCCCCGCCGGTGACATCGCCGCGATCGGATCCGTCGACGTCGCCGTGGTGCGACGTCGCGGCATCTAGGCCGTGTCCACAGTCTCGGGGGAGTCACCGCGCTTGCCAAATCCCCAGTATTCCCGCGCAGGCGGGAATCCAGTGGCCAAGCAGACCGACGGCCTACGACAAGAAGAAACACTAGGCTCCCGCCTCCGCGGGAGCACTGAAAACATCACATCGTCATGCCGGACCGGTTCCGGGATCCACGGCTCCGCCGGAGCTTGCAGCCGTTGCTTTTGCGGCACTGTGCCCCCGGAACACGTCAGGGGTAAGACTGCCCTCGACCGAGGCCGCTACCCGCCGGCGCGGCCGCAACGTGCCTTGACCGCACCCGATCTCACCCCCGATCCAGCCGCCGCCCCAGTCCGACGAACACGTAGATCAGCGGCGGCACCAGGATCGCCGAGAGCAACACCTTGGCGATCATCTGGCCGAGCAGCAGCTCGCCGATCGGGAAGACGCCGGCGAAAGCGATCGTCACGAACAGCAGGGTATCGACGATCTGGCTGAGCACGCTGGCGATGCCCGCGCGCAGCCAGAGCAGCCCGCCGCCCTCGCGCCCCTTGAGCGCGGCGAAGATGGTGACGTTGAGCGTCTGCGAAATGCCATAGGCGACGATGCCGCCCAGCCAGATGCGCGGCGTGCCCCCCATCATCAGCGCAAAGGCGTCGCGCCGCGCCGGCTCCATGTCGGCGGCGGCGGGCACCGACAGCACGATCACCGACAGCAGGATCGAGACGATCAGCGGCACGAAGCCGATCTGCACCAGCCGCGTCGCGACGGTGCGGCCATGCAGCTCGGCGACCGCGCTCGACACGACGACGAGCAGCAGGAAGGCGAAGATCCCCGCCTCCACCGCGAGCGGCCCCAGCCCGACGAGCGGGCCGAGCGCCGACAGCGGCCCGAGCGCGACCTGTTTGTTGCCGAGCACGCCGGCGATGCAGACCATGCCGCCGTAGAAGATCGAAAAGGCGAAGAGCGAGCGGCTTACGCGAACCTGATTGTCCATCGCCGCGACGCTAGCGGCTTTCGTCGGCGCTGCAAACCAATCGCCATTCCCACGGGCGCACGCGCCGGGTAGCATCGCGCGCAAAGCAGAGGATGCCATGGCCGAACCCCATAACGATCCCGCCGGCGCGCCCGATCTGGCGACGTTGCAGCATTGGACCTGGCTGCTCGGCCGCGCGCAGCAGATGATGATGGAACAGGGCATCGGCCTGCTCGGTGCGGGCGACGCGTCGCCGCCGCTCGTCCGCCAGACGCAGGATTATTGGCGCGATCACCTCGCCTTGTGGCAGCGCTTCGTCGATCCCGCCGCCGATCTGCCGCCGCCGCCGCAGTCGGAGGGCGATTCGCGCGACCGGCGCTTCAAGGCCGCGGCGTGGCGCGAGGACCCGTGGTTCGACTGGATCCGGCGCAGCTACAATCTGATTGCCGACCATCTGCTGCGCGGCGTCGACGCGCTCGACGGTGTGCCCGAGGCGCAGCGCGAACAGCTCCGCTTCGCCGCGCGCGGGCTGATCGAGGCGATGAGCCCGTCCAACTTCCCGCTCACCCATCCCGAGGTGGTCGCGAAGACGATCGCCACCAGGGGGCAGAATCTGCTCGACGGCCTGCAGCATATGCTCGCCGACATCGCCAAGGGGCAGGTGACGCATACCGCCGAGGGCGCGTTCGAGGTCGGCCGCAATATCGCGACGACGCCGGGCAAGGTGATCAAGCGCACCCCGCTCTACGAGCTGATCCATTATGCCCCGACCACCGAGCGCGTGCTGGCGACACCGCTGGTGATCTTCCCGCCATGGATCAACCGCTTCTACATCCTCGATCTGTCGCCGGAGAAAAGCTTCATCCGCTGGGCGGTCGACCAGGGCCTGTCGGTGTTCATGGTGTCGTGGAAATCCGCCGACGCCTCGATGAGCGACGTGGTCTGGGACGATTACGTCGGCGCGCAGATTGAGGCGATCGACACGGTGCGCGCCGTGCTCGATGTGCCAGCGGTGCATACGATCGGCTATTGCGTCGCGGGGACGACGCTCGCCGCGACGCTGGCGGTGCTCGCCGCGCGCGGGCGGGACGATGCGGTGGCGAGCGCGACCTTCTTTACCGCACAGGTCGACTTCACCGCCGCCGGCGAGTTGCGCCATTTCGTCACCGATGAGCAGCTCGCGCTGATCGGCAGCCTGTCGCCACAGGGCTTCCTCGACGGCCGCTACCTCGCCGCGACGTTCAACCTGTTGCGCGGGCGCGACCTGATCTGGAATTACGTCACCAACAATTATCTGCTCGGCGCGGATTACGCGCCGTTCGACCTGCTCCACTGGAACGGCGACACCACCAACCTACCGGCGAAATGGCATTTGTCGTATCTCACCGATCTCTATCGCGACAACCGCCTCGTCCAGCCGGGCGCGATGACGGTGGCCGGCGAATCGATCGATCTCGGCCGGGTGACGACGCCCGCCTATGTCCAGGCGGGGCGCGAGGATCATATCGCCCCGGCGGAGAGCGTCTGGCGGATCACCCATCATTTCCGCGGGCCGCTGCGCTTCGTGCTCGCCGGATCGGGGCATATCGCCGGCGTCGTCAATCCGCCTGCCGCGGGCAAATACCAATATTGGACGAACGATGTGGCGGTGACGACGCTCGAGGATTTCGTCGCCGGCGCGTCCGAGACCAAGGGCAGCTGGTGGCCCGACTGGCGCGGCTGGATCGAGTCGCGCGGCAGCGACACCGTTGCCGCCATCGGTGCGCGGCGCCCCGGCGAAGGCGCGCTGCCGGCGCTCGCCGACGCTCCGGGAGACTATGTCCGCGCGAGATAGCCCCATTCTTGCTGCATTGCACAAACCGCGTTGATTTTGGCCTCGAAAGTGGCTATTGTGCAGTGCAGCATGAAAGCTGGAGAAGGCCTGATGGACGATCGTTTGTCCAAGCCCGCCAAACGCGGGTCGAACCGCCCGCGCGTCGACTCGCCGCCGCGTCCCCAGCGCTCCCGTGCCAAGCCGACCGGCATCCAGCCGGCTCCGGTGCCTGCCGCCGATGCGGTGACGGCGCCGCTCCCCGTCGCGCCCGCCCCCGTCGTGGATGCGGCCGCACCGATTGCCACACCCGCAGCGAAGGAAGTCATCATGGAAACGATCGAGAACGTCACCGCCACGACCCAGACCGCGTTCACCGACGCGACCGACCGCGCCAAGGGTGCGGTCGACAAGAGCCAGAAGCTGCTCCAGGACGCCACCGAGTTCGGCAAGGGCAATATCGAAGCGCTGGTCGAATCGTCGAAGATCGCGGCACGCGGCCTCGAGTCGCTCGGCCAGGACGCCGCCGCCTATGCCAAGAAGTCGTTCGAGGACGCGACCACGGTCGCCAAGACGCTGAGCAGCGTCAAGTCGCCGACTGAATTCTTCAAGCTCCATGCCGATTACGTACGCGCCTCGTTCGACGCGCTCGTCCAGCAGAGCTCGCACAATACCGAGGCGGTGCTGAAGCTCGCCGGTGAGGTGGTGCAGCCGCTGTCGAACCGCGTCGCGCTCGCCGCCGAGAAGCTCAAGGTCGCGGCGTAACCCGCAGCCTTACCTCGTTCGGGAAGGGCGGCCGCAGCGATGCGGTCGCCCTTTTCCTTGCGTCAGGCCTTGCCCCCCGCCCCCGGCATGCCATATTTCCCCGATCACATGACAGTTGAAGCGATCACCATGGCGGAACGCCGCGACGATGGGTCGGACGATGGCACCGGCCTCGCCACCAAGACGCGCACGCGGACCAAGCAGCCGACGCCCTATCGCGTGCTGATGCTGAACGACGACTACACGCCGATGGAGTTCGTCGTGCTTTGTCTGCAACGCTTCTTCCGCATGAACATGGAGGAGGCGACTCGGGTGATGCTCCATGTCCACCAGAAGGGCGTCGGCGTCTGCGGCGTCTTCTCCTACGAGGTGGCGGAGACCAAGGTCGGCCAGGTGATCGACTTCGCCCGCCAGAACCAGCACCCGCTCCAGTGCACGCTGGAGAAGGCGTAACGCCGTAGCGGCCCGGGCGCCGAGGCGCTCGGCGATCTGTCGGACAGTGTCGGCGGCGCGCGGTGACGTCGCGCCTGCCGCGTCAGCGGTTCTTCCTGCAAATGGCAGAATGAACGACCGACATTACCACGGTCGGCCCATCCTCGCGTCTTAGCGTCTTCGCGTCTTCGCGTGACCAATCAACGCCCGGCCGACTCCGGCTCGGACCGGCTCATAGTCTCATCCTGGCGAAATGGGACGGAAGACGGCGCGCCGACCGCAACACCTCCGCGCCTCCGCGCCTCCGCGTGAACCAGATTGCTTGCCGGTCGAAGCGCCGCGCGTGAACGCGGGAAGCTGTCGGCGAGCGCCCGACCCCATACGTCTCCGGCAAGAGGGTTTGCGCGGAGGCGCGGAGGGACAGTGTCTACCGCGGCCCCTCGCCTCCCCATGACGTCGGGAAGAAAGGGCTCCGCCAAGCCGTCCCGTCTTCCGGCCCGCTTATCGCGCCGGCGGCAGCCAGCTGAGGTCCACCCCCGCCGCTCGGGCGGAGTCGCGTGCGGTGTGATGCGCCGTGCGCAGCAGCGCCGCTTCGTTGACGAAGGTCATCCGGCCGCCGTCGCGCGCGATCAGACCCTCGTCCTGCAACTGGCGCAGCATGCGGTTGACGTGCACCGCCGTGAGGCCGGTGGCGTCGCCGATCTCCTCCTGCGTCAGCCCGAGGTGGAAGCTGTCCCCGCCGGTCCCGTCGACGACGCGCAGACGGTTGCGGATCTCGATCAGCAGCGCCGCGACGCGCGCCTTGGCGGAGGTGCGGCCGAGCCCGGCGAGGCGATCGGTCAACGCCACTCGCTCGATCTGATCGACCGCGATCAGCAGCGCGGCGAGGCGCGGATGCTCGACCGCGAGGCTGCCGACCGCGGCGCGGTCGACCGAGGCGACGGCGCATTCGGTCAGCGCGATCACCGTCTCGGGCGACGTGCGATAGACCAGCCCCGCCATCGCGATCAGGTCGCCGCGGAACAGGAAGCGGACGATCTGACGGCTGCCGTCGGGCAGGATGACATAGCTCATCATCGTGCCGCGGCGGACGACGAACAATTCGGAGGCCTTGTCATGCTCGCGCAGCAGCACGACGCCGCGCCGCAGCGTCCGTTCACGCAGTTCGAGGCTGCCGAGCGCAGCCTTTTCCGAATCCGACAAATCGATCAATTCACCGAGACGCTCGGCAAGGCAACTTGTCGTCACGCCTTTGAAATCCCCCAATTATTTGCGCAGGACCTAGGTCGGGGCCAGGAACGGTGCATTAAAGCCGATCAACCGCTCGGGGATTAGTTGCACCGGCCCGACCGAGCCCGGCCATATCTGTGCCACTGGCCGCTTGCGTCGGCGCGGCGGCGCGTTAGACGGCGGGGATGGACCGCATCCTTATCCGTGGCGGCAACCGCCTGTCCGGCCGTCTCCGCATCTCGGGCGCCAAGAACGCCGCCCTGACGCTGATGCCCTGTGCCCTGCTCACCGACGAGCCGCTGACGCTGCGCAACCTGCCGCGGCTCGCCGACGTCGATGGCTTCGGCCATTTGCTCAACCAATTGGGTGCCTCGACGCGGATCGAGGGAACACGGCCGGAGGATTTCGGCCGGGTGATGACGATCCGCGCGGGCAAGCTGACCTCGACCGAGGCGCCCTATGACATCGTCCGCAAGATGCGCGCCTCGATCCTCGTGCTCGGCCCGGTGCTCGCCCGCGCGGGCGAGGCGACGGTGTCGCTGCCCGGCGGCTGCGCGATCGGCAACCGGCCGATCGACCTCCACCTCAAGGCGCTGGAGGCGATCGGCGCCGAGCTCGAAATGGCGGCGGGCTATGTCAAGGCGACCGCGCCGGGCGGGCGGCTGCGCGGCGGCCGCTACCGCTTCCCGGTGGTGTCGGTCGGCGCGACCGAGAATGTCGTGATGGCGGCGGTGCTCGCCACCGGCAGCAGCATCATCGAAAATGCCGCGCGCGAGCCCGAGATCGTCGACCTGTGCAACTGCCTCGTCGCGATGGGCGCGCGCATCCAGGGGATCGGTACCGAGACGCTGGAGATCGAGGGCGTCGACCGGCTGCACGGCGCGACCTATGCGGTGATGCCCGACCGGATCGAGGCGGGCAGCTATGCCTGCGCCGCGGCGATCACCGGCGGCTCGCTCGAGCTGCTCGGCGCCAATGCCGCCGACATGCAGGCGACGATCGACGCGCTGCGCGAGGCGGGCGTCACCGTCACCGAGACGCGCGAGGGGCTTTCGGTCGAGGCGACCGCGCCGCTCGGCCCGATCTCGCTGTCGACCGCACCCTATCCCGGCTTCGCCACCGACATGCAGGCGCAGTTCATGGCGATGCTGTGCAAGGCGTCGGGGGCGAGCGTGCTCACCGAGACGATCTTCGAAAACCGCTACATGCACGTGCCCGAGCTGGCGCGGATGGGCGCGGACATCCAGGTCCACGGCCGCACCGCGGTGGTCAAGGGCGTCGACCGGCTGGTCGGCGCACCGGTGATGGCGACGGACCTGCGCGCCTCGATGAGCCTGATCCTCGCCGGCCTCGCCGCCGAGGGCGAGACCTCGGTCGCCCGCGTCTATCATCTCGACCGCGGCTATGAGCGGCTCGAGGAGAAACTGTCCGCGGTCGGGGCGGATATCGAGCGGCTCAGCGACGGCTGACGGCGGGATCGGCCGGGTGAGCCGGCCGCTGTCGGGTTTCGGGCGCGGTGTCGGGTCGACTGCGCGATCGCCATTCTGGTTTCGTTTGACCGCTGACGGAGCATGACTCGGCCAGCTTCGGCAAAGTGTTGCGTCGTTTCACCGACCGCCCCGGCTAAGGCTGGGGTCCAGTGCGAAACACGCATATGCTCCAAACGGTGTCTACCGACTAAACCGCGACGTCACGCGAGCATTGCAGACGCTTTCCCAGTGCTCCCGCGCAGGCGGGAGCCCAGTGTTTCTTCTCGTCACGAGCCGTTGCCCTGCTGGGCCACTGGATTCCCGCCTGCGCGGGAATACTGGCATTTGCCGGCGCCCAACGTGAGTCTCGCATCGGTTTAGCCTTCGAAACGTCATGGCTCGCAGGGAAGAAGCGTGTCTCAACCGACTTAGAGCCCGACATGCCACCGCATCCCAACGACTGCGTGCAGCATGCGTCGACGTCCCCCGCAGCGCCCTGCCTCAGATCTCGCTGACCAGCAGCTTGTCGATCCGCCGTCCGTCGAGATCGATCACCTCGAACCGCCAGCCCTGCTCCTCGAAGCTCTCGCCCTCGCCCGGCAGGTGGCGGAAGGCGGCGAGCGCAAGACCGGCGACGGTGGCGTAATCGCGGTCCTCGGGCAGGTCGATGCCGAGCCGTTCGGCGAGCGCATCCGCCGCCATCGTGCCCGCGACGAGCAGCGATCCGTCCTCACGCACCACGACCGAAGGCGCCTCGTCCGGATCGGCGTCGCTGGCGAATTCGCCGGCGATCGCGGCGAGCAGGTCGGCGGGGGTGACGATCCCTTCGAAATGGCCGTATTCGTCGTGGATCAGCGCCATCGGCACCTCGGCCTGACGCAGCGCGATCAGCGCGTCCATCGCGTCGATCCGGTCGATCACCACCGGCGCCTTGCGCATCAGCGTGCGCAGGTCGAGCGTCTGGCCGCGGAACAGCGCCGCGGCGATGTCGCGCGCCTGGACGACGCCGATCACCGCATCGACCGATCCGTCGGCGACCGGCAGGCGGGTATGCGGCGTCGCCAGCAGCGTATCGCGGATCCCGTCCGGCCCGAGATTGCAGTCGAGCCAGTCGACGTCGGTGCGCGGCGTCATCACCTCGCGCACCGGCCGGTCGGCGAGGCGGACGACGCCCGAGATGATCGTCCGCTCATGCTCCTCGATCACGCCCGACTTCGAGGCTTCGGCGACGATCAGGTGCAGCTCCTCGGCGGTCACCTGATCCTCCGATTCGCGATTGAGGCCGAGCAGGCGGAAGACCAGAGCGCTCGACGAATCGAGCACCCAGACGAGCGGCGCGCAGACCAGGGCGATATAGCGCATCGGCAAGGCGACGAGCGACGCCACCGTCTCCGGCTTGCGCAGCGCGAACTGCTTGGGGACCAGTTCGCCGATGATCAGCGAGGCATAGGTGGTGATGCCGATGACCAATGCGAAGCCGAACGATTCGGCGGTATGCGCCGACATACCTGCCGCCTGCAGCCGCGCCGCGGTCGGCCCGCCGAGGCTCGATCCCGAATAGGCGCCGGCGAGGATGCCGATCAGCGTGATGCCGATCTGCACCGACGACAGGAACTTGCCCGGATCGGCGGCGAGGGCGAGCGCGGCGACCGGCCCCTTGCGTCCCGATCGCGCCATCGCCTCCAGCCGCGCCTTGCGCGACGAGACGATCGCCAGCTCGCTCATCGCGAACACGCCGTTGAGCGCGACCAGCGCGAGGATGATCACGACGTCGATCCAGGGGAAGGGCGGGAGCGGTGCCATCGGCGGACGTGTCTTTGCCGTACAACGCACGCGACGACAATGGCCTCGATTACGATCGTGCGAATATCCCCGTCAGCCGCGGTTCAGATCGCAGGCGGAACAAGCCGCTTCGGACCCGAGTTTTGCTCGACAGTGAAGATGAAGGGGTTGTCATGAAGTCCAAGTTGTTCGCCGCCGCCGCGCTCGCCGCGCTGGTCACCACCAGTGCCTGCACCACCGATCCCGAGACCGGCGAGCGCCGCATCTCGAAGACCGCGATCGGCGGCATCGGCGGTGCGCTCGGCGGCTATCTGCTCGGCGACCTCGTCGGCGGACGGCGCGACCGGACCGAGAAGATCCTCGGCGCCGGCATCGGCGGCCTCGCCGGCGCGGGCATCGGCGCCTATATGGACAAGCAGGAACGCGACCTGCGCGCCCGCACCGCCGGCACCGACGTGCAGGTGACGCGCGAGGGCGACAATCTGGTGCTCAATATCCCGTCGGGGATCACCTTCGCCTATGACAGCGCTGAGGTGCAGCCGCAGTTCCGCCGCACGCTCGATCAGGTCGCCGAGACGCTGTCGCAATATAACCAGACCTATATCGACGTGTACGGCCACACCGATTCGACTGGCTCCGACGCCTATAACCAGACGCTGTCGGAGCGGCGCGCGACCGCGGTGGCGGACTATCTCGCCAGCCGCGGCGTCCAGCCGGCGCGGATCGGCACGCGCGGCTTCGGCAAGACGCAGCCGATCGCCTCGAACGACACCGACGCCGGCCGCGCCGCCAACCGCCGCGTCGAGGTGAAGATCGTGCCGATCTCGCAGAACGACCTGCGCTGATGCCGGGGGGCTCGGGTCGAGTTGCCTTGGCCCGGGTCCGCCAGCTCATCCTGTGTTCCCCCGAGAGCGAGACCTCTGCGACACGAGACCTCTGCGACAGTAGCAACCTGACCTGCTCACGTACCACCCCGGCGCCGGCCGGGGTCCAGTTTGGTGAAGCCTTGCATTCAGTTACAACGGCCTTCCAGCTGGGCCCCGGCCTTCGCCGGGGCGGCTTCGCATCTTTCGCAGAGGTCTCGCGAAAGCGGGAACCCGGTGGCCAAGCAGAGCAACGTCTGTCGCTCCAGAGGAGCACTGAGTTTAGCAGTTTTCAATCGAGTGTGAGCGTTCGAAAGTGTGAAGGTCGGAATGCGGCCTTTCTAAACGCCGGCATCGATCGCCCCTCCGCCCGTGCGAGCCCGGCGAAACTCGCGTCTTCATCAGCGCCTTGCCCTGTCCGTCAAAGCTCCACCGCGACCAAAAACCGCGCGCCCGCGGTTGACCAGCCCATCGCCGCAGCGCAGCATCGCGGCCATGGCCACGCTCGACCCCGCTTCGCTTCCCCCGATCGCCAACAATCCCGACGTCCGCTTTCTCGGCGCGCAGCTCGGCGACGTGATCCGCAGCTATGGCGGCGAGGCGCTGTTCGAGGCGACCGAGGCGATCCGCCGCGCCTCGGTCGAGCGGCATCGCGGCACCGGCAGCAGCGACAGCGTCCACCAGCAGCTCCAGCATCTCGGCCTCGACGAGACGCTCGATTTCGTCCGCGGCTTCATGCTGTTCTCGATGCTCGCCAATCTTGCCGAGGATCGGCAGGGGATCGCGGCCGATGAGGGCGCCGACGTCGCCGCCGCGCTCGCCACGCTGGCGCGCGAGGGGATCGACCGCGAGGCGGTGCAGGCGCTGCTCGAACGCGCGCTGATCGTCCCGGTGCTCACCGCCCACCCCACGGAGGTGCGGCGCAAGAGCATGATCGATCACAAGAACCGCATCGCGCAGCTGATGACGCTCAAGGACATGGGGCATGACGAGACGCCCGATGGCGATCGCGTCGACGATGCGATCACCCGCCAGATCGCGCTTCTGTGGCAGACGCGGGTGCTGCGCCGCGAGCGGCTCTACGTCACCGACGAGGTCGAGACCGCGCTGTCCTATCTGCGCGAGGTGTTCCTGCCGGCGCTGCCCGCGCTCTACCAGCGCTGGGACCGGGCGTTCGGCGCCGAGGAAAACGGCTGGCGCGTGCCGAGCTTCGTCCGCCCGGGCAGCTGGATCGGCGGCGACCGCGACGGCAATCCCTTCGTCACCGCCGATTCGCTGCGCACCGCCCTCGCCCGCGCCTGCGAAGCCGTGCTCGGCTTCTATCTCGACGGCGTCCACGCGCTCGGTGCCGAACTGTCGATCTCGACCGAGCATGTCGCGGTCGATCCCGCGGTGGCGGCGCTTGCCGAGGCGAGCGGCGATACCGCCGAGAGCCGCGCCGACGAACCCTATCGCCGCGCGCTGTCGGGGATCTACGCCCGGCTCGCGGCGACGCATCAGGCGCTGACCGGCAAGCCCGCGCCGCGCCCCGGCCGGCTGAGCGGCGAACCCTATCCCGATCCGCAGACGCTGCGCGCCGATCTCGTCGCGCTCGCCCGCGGCCTGTCGGCGACCGAGGCGGGCGCGCTCAAGACCAGCGGCGCGCTCGGCCGGCTGATCCGCGCGGTCGAGACGTTCGGTTTCCATCTCGCGACGCTCGACCTGCGCCAGAACAGCGCGGTGCACGAACGCGTCGTCGCCGAGCTGCTCAAGGTCGCCGGGGTCGAGGCGGACTATGCCGCGCTCGACGAGGCGGCGCGGGTCGCGCTGCTGCGCCGCGAGCTCGCCAATGCCCGGCCGCTGACCAGCCGCTTCACCGACTATTCGGAGGAGACCGCGTCCGAACTCGCCATCGTCCAGGCGGCGGCGGAGGCGCATGCCACCTATGGGCCGGCCTGTATCACCAATTACATCGTCTCGATGGCGCAATCGGTCTCCGACCTGCTCGAGATCAACCTGCTGCTCAAGGAGGTCGGGCTCTACCGTCCCGGCGAGCCCCCGCATGCCGCGGTGATGGCGGTGCCGCTGTTCGAGACGGTCGGCGATCTGGAGGCGGCGCCGCAGGTGATGCGCGACTGGTTCGCGCTGCCCGAGATCGCCGCCATCGCCGCCAAGCGCGGGCATCAGGAGGTGATGATCGGCTATTCGGACAGCAACAAGGACGGCGGCTATCTCACCTCGACCTGGCAATTGTCCAAGGCGTCGACCGCGCTCAAGCCGGTGTTCGAGGCGGCGGGCGTCGGCATGCAGCTGTTCCACGGTCGCGGCGGCGCGGTCGGGCGCGGCGGCGGATCGGCGTTCGCGGCGATCCGCGCGCAGCCGCCCGGCACGGTGCAGGGCCGCATCCGCATCACCGAACAGGGCGAGGTGATCGCTGCCAAATACGGCACCCGCGAAAGCGCGATGACCAATATCGAGGCGATCGCCGCGGCGACCCTGCTCGCCAGCCTCGAACCCGAACGGCTGTCCAACACCGAGAACGACGAGTTCTGCGCGGCGATGGACGCGCTGTCCGACACCGCCTTCCACGCCTATCGCGATCTCGTCTACGGCACCGACGGGTTCCGCACCTTCTTCCGCCAGATGACGCCGATCGGCGAGATCGCCGGGCTCAAGATCGGCAGCCGCCCGGCGAGCCGCAAGAAGTCGGACGCGATCGAGGATCTGCGCGCCATCCCCTGGGTGTTCAGCTGGGCGCAGGCACGCGTGATGCTGCCCGGCTGGTACGGCGTCGGCCAGGCGCTCGCCGCTTATCCCGACAAGGGAAGGCTGCGCGAGATGGCGGAGGGCTGGCCGCTGTTCGCCGCGACGCTCGCCAATATGGAGATGGTGCTCGCCAAGTCGGACATGGCGATCGCCGGCCATTATGCCGAACTGGTCGAGGATGCGGGCCTGCGCGAGGCGATCTTCGGCCGGATCCGCGATGCCTGGCACCAGACCCACGACGGCCTGCTCGCGGTCACCGGCCAGACGCGGCTGCTCGACAAGCATCCCGCGCTCGACGCGTCGATCCGGCTGCGGCTGCCCTATATCGAGCCGCTCAACCTGCTCCAGATCGAGCTGATGAAACGCCACCGCGCCGGCGAGGCCGATCCGCGCATCGGCGAGGGCATCCTGCTGTCGATCAACGCCGTCGCGACGGCGCTGCGCAACAGCGGCTGACGGATCGGAGGACGCGACGTACGGGCGCGCAGAGGCGCAGAGGACGCGGAGGTGTTCCGCTTTTTCTGCCGTATCGGTCTCGCGTCTGCGAATTTGGCGGGCGGTCGCCGATAAGAGGCAGCCTCTCTGCGCCTCTGCGCTCTCCGCGCCTCTGCGTGAACTGAGAGGGCGCCGCCGCGCGACCTAGGTTCGCACCTCCGGCAGGCACGCATCGACGATCTGCGCCGCCACCAGCGCGACGACGGCGCCGATCAGCATGTCGGTGAGGTAATGCGTCCCTTCGACCGGCGTCGCCAGCAGCATCGCCGCGACCAGCCAGCCGAGCCGACGCAGCGGCGGCGTCCGCCAGATCGTGCGCAGGTAGAGCGTCCCCGCCGCGGCGTGGAAGCTCGGCGCCGACACCAGCCCGCGCAACGCGCCGAGATCGATGACGTGGACGGTCCGCGCGCGCAGCGCCGGGATCAAATTTGACTGCCACGTCTCGCTCACCGGCATATAATCGACCGCACCGCGCCACAGATAGGAGAGCGGTCCGATCGCCGGCATCTGCGTGAACAGCGCCAGCGTCAGCACCGCGGCGAGCCAGAAGCTGGCGAGGAAGCGATGCGCCGCGATCCGCTGGCCGTGCGCGGCGAACCAGCCGAGCAACAGCGCCGGCGTCAGGTAGATGCTCTCATAGGCCGCGACGCCGAGCCATTGCAGCGGCCGGTGCGCGGCGACGGTGCGATACCAGCCGAGCCAGTCGAAGCCGAGCGCCACGTCGGCACGGTGCAGCGTCGCATCGGCATAGCCTTGCGTCAGCGCCGCGAGCGGATAGCTCGCCACCGCGCCGGTCAGCGCGATCAGCGTGAAGACGGCATAATAACCGGCACCGTCGCGCAGGCCGTCGGCATGGCGCCAGCGCCGCGGCACCATGCCGCTGCGCAAGCCGAACAGGCAGACGCCGGCGAGCGCGAACGGCAGGTTGCTGCGGCTCCACAGGGCGACGTGCAGCCCGGCGCGATGCAGTAGCCAGGCGGTGACCAGCAGGCTCGCCCCGAGCGCGGCAACCACGATCGACAGAGCGAAGCCGGCGCGGGGCGAGGCGCGGCGGGGCGGAGCGGCGGTCGACGGGAAGGATTGCGCGTGCAGCATGCGGCCTTGGCTCGGGTACGATCGCCGCTCGTCGCGTCGCCAAGCTGAAGAGGGGCTGAATCAAACGGACGCCGGACGACGCGCCGAAGCGCCGATCGCGACGAAAGGTGCATGGTACGGTGCGCCCGCATCTGTTAGCCCTGCTGCCATGCCCAGTTCGGCCGCCGCATCCGCCCGCGAGATCCTGACCCGCCTTCACGACGTGATGGCCGGCCGCAACCCGGCGCAGGCCAAGCTCAACGCCGTCGTCGGCATCATCGCCGAGGCGATGGATAGCGAGGTCTGCTCGATCTACCTGCTGCGCGAGGGCGTGCTCGAACTGTTCGCGACGCGCGGGCTCGATCAGGCGGCGGTGCACGTCACCAAGCTGGCGATGGGCGAAGGGCTGGTCGGCTCGATCGCCGAGGATGTCGAGGTGCTCAACCTCGACGAGGCGGCGAGCCACCCCGATTTCGCCTACAAGCCCGAAACCGGCGAGGAACGCTATCATAGCTTCGCCGGCGTGCCGATCATCCGCCGCGAACGCGCGGTCGGCGTGCTCGCCGTCCAGCATAGCGAGCAGCGCAAATATCAGGACGTCGAGATCGAGGCGTTGCAGACCGTCGCGATGGTCTTGTCCGAGCTGATCGCCAATGCCGGGCTGATCGACACCGCCACCACCGGCGTCGACCGGCCGCAGTCGACCGCGGCGGTGCGGCTGCCCGGCCAGAAATTGGTCGAGGGGATGGCCTCGGGCCATGCCGTCTTCCACCAGCCGCGCATCGTCGTCGAACATACCGTCGCCGAGGATACCGACGCCGAACGCCACCGCGTCTATGCCGCCTTCGACAAGATGCGCGAGCAGATCGAGCGGATGACGCGCGAGGCGGAATTCGGCGTCGACGGCGAGCACAAGGAGGTGCTCGAGACCTACAAGATGTTCGCCTATGACGAGGGCTGGGCGCGGCGGATCAACGAGGCGATCGATTCGGGGCTGACCGCCGAGGCGGCGATCGAGCGCGTCCAGCAGCGCACCCGCCAGCGGATGCGGCAGATCGACGATCCGCTGCTCGCCGACCGGATGCACGATCTGGAGGATCTCGCCAACCGGCTGCTCCGCATCGTCTCGGGGCAGATGGGCACCGCGGCGCAGATGGGGCTGCGGCAGGACACGATCCTGATCGCGCGCAACCTCGGCCCGGCCGAGCTGCTCGAATATGACAAGCGGCGGCTGAAGGGCGTGATCCTCGAGGAGGGATCGCTCACCGCGCATGTCACCATCGTCGCGCGGGCGATGGGGGTACCGGTGCTCGGCCGGGTGCGCGACGTGCGCCGGCTGATCGCGGAGGGCGATCTGCTGCTGCTCGATTCGGTCGCGGGCAACGTCTTCGTCCGCCCGTCGGCGGCGATGGAGGAGGCGTTCGACGCCAAATTGACGCTGCGCCAGAAGCGCAAGGCCGCCTTCGCCGCGCTGCGCGACGTGCCGCCGGTGACGCGCGACGGCCATCGCGTCACTTTGATGGTCAACGCCGGGCTGCGCGACGACGTCGCCGCGCTCGACATCACCGGCGCCGACGGCATCGGCCTGTTCCGCACCGAATTCCAGTTCCTCGTCTCGGCGACGCTGCCGCAGCGCGAACGCCAGCAGCGCCTGTACCGCGAGGTGCTCGATGCGGCGGGGACGCGGCCGGTGATCTTCCGCACCGTCGACATCGGCGGCGACAAGGCGCTGCCCTATCTCAACAAGGAAGACGCCGACGAGGAGAATCCGGCGATGGGCTGGCGCGCGCTGCGCCTCGCGCTCGACCGCGACGGCCTGATGAAGGTGCAGGCGCGCGCGCTGATCGAGGCGGCGTCGGGGCGCACGCTCAACGTCATGTTCCCGATGGTCAGCGAGGCATGGGAATTCGCCGAGGCGAAGGCGCTGTTCGAGGCGCAGCGGGCCTGGCTCGACGCGCGCGGGCGGCGGGCGCCGCTGGCGATCCGCTACGGCGCGATGCTCGAAGTGCCGGCGCTCGCCGAGCAGCTCGACCTGCTTTTGCCCGATATCGACTTCCTGTCGGTCGGCACCAACGACCTGACGCAATTTTTATTTGCGGCGGATCGCGCCAACCCGCGGCTCGCCGAACGCTATGACTGGCTGAGCCCGTCGATCCTGCGCTTCTTGCAACGGGTGATCGGGCCGTGTCGTGACGCGGGCGTCGACCTTGGCGTGTGCGGCGAGATGGGCGGTCGGCCGGTCGAGGCCATGGCGTTGATCGGGCTCGGAATTGATCGGCTGTCGATTACGCCGGCGGCGGTCGGGCCGATCAAGGCGATGGTGCGCAGCCTCGATCATGCCGCGGTGCGCGCCTTCGTCGCCGAGCTGATCGCGCGTCCGCCGCGCGACATGCGCGGCGCATTGACCGACTGGGCGGGCCGCAACGGCGTCGATCTGGCCTGAAACGCTGCTGAACGGCGGGCCGGTTGCGTTGACTTGCGCCAAGGCATCGGGGAAGGTCTTTCCCGTCACCGATCCGCAGCCCTCCCTTGGAGACACGAATGGACGAGGTCGATCCCGGCCAGCCGAACCCGACCCCCGTTGCCCCGGCCCGCCCGGGTGAACGGTTGCGCCGAGCGCGGGAGCAGAGGGGCCTCAGTCTGGCCGAAGTCGCGGCACAGACGCGCGTGCCGCTGCGCCATCTGCAGGCGCTGGAGAGCGGCGACTATGGCCTGCTGCCCTCGCCCACCTATGCGATGGGTTTCTCCAAGGCCTATGCGCGCGCCGTCGACGCCGACGAGGTCGAGATCGCGCAGGACGTGCGCCGCGACCTCGACCGGCTCGGGCCGCGCCAGCCCGAATATGTCCCCTATGTCACCGCCGATCCGGCCCGCGTGCCGTCGCGCGGCGTCGCCGCGATCGGCGTCGGCATCGCGCTGGCGGTGCTGATCCTCGTCGGCCTGTGGTACGGATCGGGCCTGCTCCAGTCGAACGCGTCGCGCACCGAGGTCGCGAGCAGCGACGACACCGCGTCGCAGGCGCTCGCCCCCAAGCCGGCGCAGACCGCCGCACCGGCGATCCCGACCGGCGGACAGGTCGTGCTGACCGCGACCGACACGGTGTGGCTGCGCGTCTATGACGCCGACGACAAGAAGCTGTTCGAAGGCACGATGAAGCCGGGCGATCGCTATGAGGTGCCGGCGACCGCCAAGGACCCGATGATCAACGTCGGCCGCCCCGACAAGCTGACGGTGACGCTCAACGGCTCCGCGGTGCCGCCGCTCGGCGATGGTTCGCGCGCGATCAAGGACGTCGCGGTGAGCGGTTCGGCGATCGCGCTGCGCCTCGCCGGGCAACCCGCCGCCGCCCCCAGCGCGGCCGCGACGACCGCGACGACGGCCCGCACCGCGACGCGTCGCGACGCCGCCCGCCCGGCCAGCCGTTCCGGCAACCGCACCGGCGCCGATCTCGCCAGCGATCCGCTGCTGCCGCAAGAGCCGGCCGCCGTTGGTAATTTCGCGCCTTAAGGCTGGCGACAGCCTGCCGGTTGCAGCTATGACCGCACCACGTTGACCCAAGCCGCGCCGGGGGGTGTTTCACTTATGCGTACGATCATCTGGGCGCTTGCCGCCACGTCCCTGCTGCCGGTCGCTGCCGCGGCGCAGAGCAACGTCGAAGGCCGCGTCGGCAAGCTCGAGAGCGAGATGCGCGCGGTGCAGCGCAAGGTCTTCCCCGGCGGTGCCGGCCAGTATCTCCAGCCCGAGATCACCCGCCCCGATGCGCCGCAGCCGGCGGGCGGCACGCCGGCGACCAGCGCGGTCGCCGACCTCACCGGCCGCGTCACCGCGCTCGAGCAGCAGATGGCGTCGATGACCGACCAGATCGAGCAGACCGGCTACAAGCTGCGCCAGCTCCAGGACCAGTTCGACGCCTATAAGCGCGCCAACGACGCACAGCTGCGCACCCTGTCATCGACCCCGGCGCTGGCGATCACGCCCGCCTCCGCGCCGCTCGGCGGCGACGGCGCGGACGGCGAACCGGCGCGCGGCCCCGCCCGGCCGGGAACGCCGGTCTCGGTCGCGGCGGCCGGTGATACCGCTCCCTCGGCCGCCGCGGCCAAGGTCGACAAACCCGATACCGGCGATGCCGCCGAGGACGCCTATCTCTACGGCTATCGGCTGTGGACCGCGAAGCAATATCCGCAGGCGGAAGCGCAGCTCAAGAAGGTCGTCGCCGACTATCCCAAGCATCGCCGCGCCAGCTGGGCGCAGAATTTGCTTGGCCGCGCCTATCTTGACGAGGGCAAGCCGAGCCTCGCCTCGATGGCCTTCTACGACAATTACAAGAAGATGCCGGATGGCGAGCGTGCCCCCGACAGCCTCTATTACCTCGCTCAGGCGCTGATGAAGCTCAACAAGCCGACCGACACCTGCAAGGTCTATGGTGAGCTGACCGACGTCTACGGCAGCAAGATTTCTTCGAGCATGAAGGCTGATGTCCAGAAGGGCCGTACCGCCGCCAAGTGTAAGTGATCCCTTCGCCCTGGCGGCGGAGCGATTCCACCACGACGTCAACCGCGCGCTCGGCGGCGAGCCGCGCGGGACGATCCTGCTCGCCGTGTCGGGCGGCCCGGATTCGATGGCGATGCTGACGCTCGCCGCGGCGACCTTCGCCGGGCGGATCAGCGTCGCGACGGTCGACCACCGGCTGCGCGAGGCCGCGGCGGACGAGGCGGTGATGGTCGCCAACCATTGCGCCTTGCTCCACGTGCCGCATGCGACGTTGCTCCCGGTCGCGCCGATCACCGGCGCCAGCCTCCAAGCGGCGGCGCGGCAGGTGCGCTACCGCCTGCTCGCCGACCATGCCCGCGCCATCGGTGCCGCGGCGGTGGCGACCGCGCATCATGCCGACGATCAGGCCGAGACCTTTCTGATGCGCGCGGCGCGCGGATCGGGGATCGCCGGCCTCGCCGGCGTGCGGGCGCGCGCGGTGATCGACGGGGCGACGGTGATCCGCCCGCTGCTCGAATGGCGTCGCGCCGAGCTGCGCGCGATCGTCCGCCGTGCCGAGGCGCCGTTCGTCGACGATCCGACCAACGCCGATCCCGCGCACGACCGCACCCGCTTCCGCCGCCTGCTCGACGCCAACGAATGGCTCGGCGCGCCGCAGCTCGCCCGCGCCGCCGCCCAGCTCGCCGAGGCGGACGGCGACGTGCGCGCGATCACCGACTGGCTCTGGTCGAGCCGCGCGACGGTCGACGGCGCGCAGGTGCAGATCGACATGGCCGGCCTGCCGCGCGAACTCGTCCGCCGCCTCGTGCGGCGCGGCATCGGGCTGGTGATCGAATCGGCGGCGATCGTCGCGCCGAAATGGAGCGACTCGGCCAATATCGAGGCGCTGCTGGATGCGGTCGGCGGCGGCCGGCGCGCGACGCAGGCGGGCGTCGTCGTCCAGCCGCAGCGCGATCTGTGGCGATTCCGTCCCGCACCGGCGCGGCGAACCGCCGGATCGGCCGAATAGCCGGCTTCGTTCCATTGCCATTAACCCGCGCATGCCTATCTTGGCCGGCGAAAGGTTCCCCATGAACGATAACGACAAGCAGCCCCAGAACGGCGACGGTGGCAACGGCGGCAACCCCTGGATGAAGAGCCTGCTCATCTGGGTCGGAATCCTGCTGGCGCTGGCGCTGTTCGTCACGATGTTCAACGGACCCAATGCGGCCGGTGCGAGCAACACCGTCGCTTATTCGAAATTCCTCGACCAGGTCGACGAAGGGACCGTCAAGGACGTCGCGATCAGCCGCGACATCATCACCGGCACCTATTCGAGCGGCGAGAAGTTCCGCACCTATCCGATCCAGGACCCGACGCTGGTGCCGCATCTGCGCACCAAAAACGTGTCGATCTCGGCGAAACCCGACGAGGGCACGTCGATGTGGATGCTGCTGCTCTATCAGTCGCTGCCGTTCCTGCTGTTCCTCGGCATCGCCTTCTTCGTCATCAAGCAGATGCAGAAGAACACCGGCGGTGGCGCAATGGGCTTCGGCAAGAGCCGCGCGCGGATGCTGACGCAGAAGGAAGGCAAGGTCACCTTCGACGACGTCGCCGGCATCGACGAGGCGCGCGCCGAGCTGACCGAGATCGTCGACTTCCTCAAGGACCCGACCAAGTTCGCGCGCCTCGGCGGCAAGATCCCCAAGGGCGCGCTGCTGGTCGGATCGCCGGGTACCGGCAAGACTTTGCTGGCGCGCGCGATCGCCGGTGAGGCGGGCGTGCCGTTCTTCACCATCTCGGGCTCGGACTTCGTCGAGATGTTCGTCGGCGTCGGCGCGAGCCGCGTCCGCGACATGTTCGAACAGGCCAAGAAGTCGGCGCCGTGCATCGTCTTCATCGACGAGATCGACGCGGTCGGCCGCCATCGCGGCGCCGGCCTCGGCAACGGCAATGACGAGCGCGAGCAGACGCTCAACCAGCTGCTCGTCGAGATGGACGGCTTCGAGGCGAATGAGGGGATCATCATCGTCGCGGCGACCAACCGCCCCGACGTGCTCGACCCTGCCTTGCTGCGTCCGGGCCGGTTTGACCGTCAGGTCGTCGTGCCGCGGCCGGATATCGAGGGCCGGATCAAGATCCTCGAAGTCCATATGAAGAAGGTGCCGCTGGCGCCCGACGTCGATGCGCGGGTGATCGCGCGCGGCACGCCGGGCTTCTCGGGCGCCGATCTCGCCAATCTCGTCAACGAGGCCGCGCTGATGGGCGCGCGCAAGGGCAAGCGCCTCGTCGCCATGGCCGAGTTCGAAGAGGCCAAGGACAAGGTGATGATGGGCGCCGAGCGCCGCTCGATGGTGATGACCGAGGACGAGAAGAGGATGACCGCCTATCACGAGGCGGGCCATGCGATCGTCTCGATCCACGAACAGGCGAGTGACCCGATCCACAAGGCGACGATCATCCCGCGCGGTCGTGCGCTGGGCATGGTGATGCGCCTGCCCGAGCGCGACAGCTACAGCTACCATCGCGACAAGATGTACGCGAACCTCGCGGTGGCGATGGGCGGCCGCGTCGCCGAGGAGATCATCTTCGGCTATGACAAGGTCTCGTCGGGCGCGAGCGGCGACATCCAATATGCCACTGGTCTGGCCCGCGACATGGTCACCAAATGGGGCATGTCGGACAAGGTCGGCCCGGTCGAATATGCCCAGCCGGAGGGCGAATCCTTCCTCGGCTATTCCTCGTCGCAGCCGGTGCGTATGTCGAACGCGACCGCGCAGCTGATCGACGACGAGATCAAGGGCATCGTCGAAGGCGGTCTGGCGCGCGCCAAGCAGCTGCTCACCGAACATGTCGACCAGCTCCACCTGCTCGCCGGCGCGCTGCTCGAATATGAGACGCTGTCGGGTGACGAGATCAAGAAGCTGATCGCCGGCGAAGAGATCGGCCGGATCGATTCGGGACCCAAGCCGAGCGTGCCGCGCGCCGGGACCTCGATCCCGAAGACGCGTCGTCCGGGCGGCCCGTTCGGCAATCCGGCACCGCTCGGCGCCTGATCGCCGGCGCGGTTCAGCGCGCTTTCAGTTTGTGACGGCTAGTCGGCGGCATTCCTTTCGGAGTGTCGCCGATGTCGCGTAAAGTCCTGATCGCCCTCGCCGTTTCTCTCGCCGCGGCTGCCCCCGCCGCCGCCGCGATGAGCGTCGGCACCTTCCTAGACCGCGCCGCGCCGCTGCGCGCCAATCCCTTCACCGCGCTCACCAACCCGGATTATCAGGTGCTCAAGGCGGAGGCGGACGCCGCCACCCGCCAGCTCCGCGCCGACAGCGCGGCGCGCGTCGCCGCCGGCAAGAAGCCGATCGCCTGCATGCCCGACGGCGCGAAGATCGGCATCCTGCAGATGCTCGGCGGCCTGGACGCTTTGTCACCGGCGGAGAAGAAACTGCCGCTCAAGGACGGCTATGCGCGGGTGCTGGCGAAGACCTATCCGTGCTGAGGGTGGCGCGGTGGCGCGGTGGCGCGGCTGAGCGCGGCTGAGCGCGGCGCTGCGTTTCTGCAGTAAGGCTCGGTGTCCCGAACGGCTTCGAAACCCCTGCGACCGTCGCTCCTTTCGCCGCAAATTCCAGTATTCCCGCGCAGGCGGGAATCCAGTGGCCCAGCAGAACAATGGCTCGCGGCAAGAAGGAAACTGGGCTCCCGCCTGCGCGGGAGCACTGATCGTTGCGGCGTCTCGACCCGCATCGGGCGCACACGCCGCAAGATCATCGGCTATCCTTCCAACGGCACGGCGGATGCCCGGCATGACGAATCGCGTGTCGGCACCCTCCGCCGGCCAGCCGCGCCATCGCACCGTGGCACCTGCCGAGAGGCAGACCGCCCTCCCCCCGCCGGACTCGCTAGCCCCCCTTGCACCACGCCGACACAGCGCGCACAGCCGCGGCGATGGAGCGGCTTACCCGACGCAAGGTGATGATCGGCGGCGGCGTCGGGGTCGGGCTGGTCGTCGCCTGGGGCGTGTGGCCGCGGGCCTATCGCGCCAATCTCGCGGTCGCGCCGGGGGAGACCGGCTTTGGCGGCTGGCTCAAGATCGGCGACGACGGGCATGTCACCGTCGCGGTGCCGCAGCTCGAACATGGCCAGGGCGTCTATACCGCTTTGCCGCAGATCGTCGCCGATGCGCTCGGCGCCGACTGGCGCACCGTCGGGGTCGAGCCGGCGCCGCTCAATCCGCTCTACGCCAATCCGCTCGCGCTCGACGATCTGCTCGAAGGCACGCTCAGCCGCCTGGCCGCCGGGTTCGCCGACACGGTGGCGCGGCGCGGCGATCTGATCGTTACCGGCGGATCGACCTCGGTGCGGATGTTCGAGGAGGATTGCCGCATCGCCGGAGCTTCGGCGCGCGCCTTGCTGTGCCGGGCGGCGGCGCGGCGCTGGGGCGTCGACTGGCGCGAATGCGCGGTCGACAACGGCTTCGTCACCTCTGCGGCGCAGCGGCTGCGCTTCGCCGAACTCGCCGCAGAGGCCGCACGCGAACGCCTGCCCGATCCGCTGCCGATCGGCGGCGAGGGCAGCGGCCGGCTCAGCGGCCAGTCGCTGCCGCGACTCGACGCCCCCGCCAAGGTCGACGGCTCGGCCAATTTTGCCGGCGACATCCGCCTGCCCGACATGGTCCATGCCGCGATCCGTCAGGGGCCGATCGGCGACGCGACGCTCACTCGCGTCGATCGCGCCGCGGCGAACCGTATCCGCGGCGTGCTCGCGGTGGTCGAGAACCCGCGCTGGGTCGCCGCGGTCGCGACCACCGGCTGGGCGGCACAGCGCGCGCTCGATGCGCTCGCGCCGCGCTTCACCAGCAGCGCGCCGTTGATCGACAGCGCCGCGATCACGCGCCGCCTTGCCGCCGCACTCGACGCACCGGGCGAGACGATCGCCGCCAGCGGTACGATCGGCACGCTGCTCGACGGAGCCGGCGTGGTCAGCGCCGATTATCACGTCGGCCCCGGCGTCCACGCCGCGCTGGAGACGACGAGCGCGACCGCGGCGTGGCGCGACGGCCGGCTCGAACTCTGGCTGCCGACCGCCGCCCCCGCCGCGGCGCGGGCCGCCGCCGCGCAGGTCGCCGGACTGCGCGAGACGCGGGTCGTCATCCATCCGACGCTCGCCGGCGGCAGCGGCGCGACGCTCGACCCGCTCGTCGCCGAACAGGCGGCGTTGCTGGCGATGCAGCTCAAGCGGCCGGTGGCGCTGGTCTGGTCGCGCGGCGAGACGATCGCGCACGATCGCTTCCGCCCGCCGGCACAGGCGCGATTGCGCGCACGCCTGTCCGCCAATGGCGCGATCGCCGCCTGGAGTGCGCAGATCGCCGCGCCTTCGGCCGGTCATGCGCTGGCGCGCCGCCTGCTCCCCGGTTTCACCTGGGCGCTCGGCACCGGCGATCCCTATGCGGTCGCCGGCGCGCAGCCGCCCTATCGCATTCCCGCGCTGGCGATCACCCATCACCCCGCCGCGCTGGCGCTGCCGACCGGCCATCTGCGCGGCGGCATGCACGGCCTGACCGCCTTCTTCACCGAGACCTTCGTCGACGAACTCGCGCATGTCGCCGGCACCGAGCCGCTCTCCTACCGGATCGGCATGCTCGGCGGCGAGGCACGGCTGGCGCGCTGCCTCACCACGGTGGCGGCGCTGGGCGGCTGGAACGGCGGCGTGGCGGGGTCGGGCCAGGGCATCGCCTGCCACAGCCTGCGCGGCAGCCATATCGCGGTGCTCGCCGAGGTCGAGACGGCGGGGCGGCCGCGCGTCACCCGCCTCGTCGCCGCGGTCGATTGCGGGCGGATGATCAACCCCGACCTGGTGTTGCAGCAGATTGAGGGCGGGCTGATCTTCGGCCTCGCCCATGCCTTCGGGGCGAGCACGACGATCAGCGGCGGGCGCACAGACGTGCGCGGGCTCGCCGGGCTCGACCTGCCGCGGCTCGCCGATACGCCCGACATCGTCGTCGAATGTATCCGCTCGGAAGCACCGCCGGGCGGGGTGGCCGAGATCGGCGTCCCTGCGGTCGCGCCGGCAATCGCCAACGCTTTGCATGCCGCAACCGGTATCCGTCGTCGCGACCTGCCGCTAAGGTCCTGATATGCTGATCCCCGCCGACCATCCACCGATCCCGCCGCGCAAGGTGGGCGTGCTGCTCACCAATCTCGGCACGCCCGACGGTCCCGATGCGCGCTCGGTCAAACGCTATCTCGGCGAGTTCCTCAGCGACCGGCGCGTCGTCGAGATCCCGGCGATTGCCTGGCAGCCGATCCTGCGCGGCATCATCCTCAACACGCGGCCGAAGAAGTCGGCGCATGCCTATGGCCTCGTCTGGAGCGACGAAGGCTCGCCGCTCGCCGCGATCACCCGGCGCCAGAGCCGGGCGTTGCAGGGCGCGTTCGGTGAGCATGTGATCGTCGATCATGCGATGCGCTACGGCAACCCGCCGATCGCGGAACGGCTCGCCGCGCTCAAGGACGCGGGCTGCGAGCGCATCCTGATCGCGCCGCTCTATCCGCAATATTGCGCGGCGACGACCGCGACCGCCAACGACAAGGCCTTTGCCGCGCTGGCCGGCATGCGCTGGCAGCCGGCGATCCGCACGCTGCCGCCCTATCACGACGATCCCGCCTATATCGACGCGCTCAAGACGCAGGTCGAGATGCAGATCGCCGCGCTCGATTTCGTCCCCGATGCGGTGGTCGCCAGCTTCCACGGCATGCCCAAGCGCACGCTGGAACTCGGCGACCCCTATCATTGCCATTGCCAGAAGACCGCGCGGCTGCTCGGCGCGGCGATGGGTCGCGAGCTGGTCGTCGCCTTCCAGTCGCGCTTCGGCCCGGCGAAATGGCTCGGCCCGGCGACCGACGAGACGCTCGAGGCGCTGCCGGCGTCGGGCGTGAAGAAAGTCGCGGTGATCGCGCCCGGCTTCTCCGCCGATTGCCTCGAGACGCTGGAGGAGCTGGCGATCCGCGGGCGCGAGAGCTTCCTGTCCGCCGGCGGCAGCGATTTCGCCTATCTGCCGTGCCTCAACGACGGCGCGCCGGGCATGGCGATGCTGCGCACCCTGATCCGCCGCGAACTGTCCGGTTGGGTCGCCGACACGTAAAGTTACGCTACGGCCATTGCCAGTCTGCCGCCTGCTATTTAGCCTTATAGGCGAAAATCAGGAGAGACGGGCATGGCCAGAGTTGCGATCGTCACGGGTGGAACACGCGGGATCGGCGAGGCGATCAGCCTGGCGCTGCAAGAGGCGGGAATCACCGTCGCCGCCAATTATGCGGGCAATGACGAGCGCGCCCGCGCCTTCACCGAGCGCACCGGCATCCAGGCGTTCAAATGGGACGTCGCCGATTTCGACGCCTGCCAGCAGGGCTGCGCCGACGTCGCCGCGGCGCTGGGGCCGGTCGACATCGTCGTCAACAATGCCGGCATCACCCGCGACGGCACGATCCTCAAACTGACCTATGAGGCGTGGAAAGAGGTGATCGACACCAACCTCGGCGGCTGTTTCAACATGGCCAAGGCGGTGTTCCCCGGCATGCGCGAACGCAAATGGGGGCGGATCGTCAACATCGGCTCGATCAACGGCCAGGCGGGCCAATATGGACAGGTGAACTACGCCGCCGCCAAATCGGGCATCCACGGCTTCACCAAGGCGCTGGCGCAGGAAGGCGCGCGCGTCGGCGTCACCGTCAATGCGATCGCGCCGGGCTATATCGATACCGACATGGTCGCCGCGGTGCCGGGCGACGTGCTGGAGAAGATCGTCGCCAAGATCCCGGTCGGCCGGCTCGGCCAAGCGAGCGAGATCGCGCGCGGCGTCGCCTTCCTCTGTTCGGAGGAAGCCGGCTTCGTCACCGGATCGACGCTGAGCATCAACGGCGGCCAGCATATGTATTGAGACGACAAGGGGCCCGGCCACCACGGTGACCGGGCCCCTGCCCTCGATACGCTACACGAGAAGCCGTAGCCGCTCAGCGGCAGTAACCGGGGCGATCCGAACGTTCGACCGCGCGGCCGGCGAGCGCACCCGCACCGGCGCCGAGCACGGTGCCGAGCGCACGGTCGCCGCGCGTATCGATCGTGCGGCCGAGCAGGCCGCCGGCGATCGCACCGACGATGGTGCCGGTGGTGCCGCTGTTGCAGCGCTGACCACCGCGATAGCCGCGATCGCCGTAATAGCCGCGGTCGCCGCGATAGACGCGCCCGTCGCGATAATCGCGGGTGTCGCGATAGCCGCGGTCATAATTATAGCCACGGTCGTAGCCGTAATAGCCACGCTGCGCCGCGGCGGGGGTGGCGGGAACCAGGGCGGCGGCGGTCATCGCGAAGGCGGCGCCGGCGAGGCTCAGGGTCTTGATCATCTGTCGTCTCCCGAAACAAGGTCAACTCGGCGGCGGCCCGGTGGGCACCTGCCCGTCGTCGATGCACCCCATTTGGCCGATTCGCGTTGAGCGAAGCCTGAATGCGCTCGTTATCGTCCGTTCAGGCTATCGCCGCCGCAGGCTGCGCTTATGGAGGCGCGATGCGTCTGCTGTTCGTCGTCCTCGCCGTCCTGCTGCTCGTCCCCGGCTGGAGCGGCGAGGAGCGGCTGGCGCTGCTCGGCGACCGGCCGCAGCTGATCGCGACGCCGGTCGCGCTCGACCCGGCCGATCCGCACCGCCGCACGCTCGGTGCGCTCACCTATCTCGGCGGCGTCACGCTGCGCAGCCTCGATCCCGCATTCGGCGGCTATTCGTCGCTGACCGTCGTGCGCCGCGCCGACGGCGACCGCGTCACCCTGCTCAGCGACGGCGGCAATGCCGTCGCCTTCACGCTGGGATCGGACTGGCGACCGCGTGGGCTCCGCTTCGTCAACCTGCCCGCCGGCCCCGGCATCGGCTGGGAGAAGCGCGACCGCGACAGCGAATCGATGGCGATCGATCCGCACGGCACGATCTGGGTCGGGTTCGAGGGCGCCAATGCGATCTGGCGCTATGCGCCGGGCTTTGCCCGCGCCGAGGCGCAGCGCGCGCCCGCGGCGATGGCGCATTGGCCCGACAATGGCGGACCCGAATCACTCGCCCGGCTGCCCGACGGTCGCTTCGTCACGATCAGCGAGCAGCGCCATGTCCCGCGCGCGCGCTGGCGCGGCACCGATGGCGTGCGACTGGCGAGCCGCGAGGCACTCATCTTCCCCGGTGATCCGATCACCACCACGCCGCGCCGCTTCGCCTATCTGGTCGCGGGGATCTACGATCCCTCCGACGCCACCGCCCTGCCCAACGGCGATCTGCTGGTGCTCGACCGCGCCTTCCGGCTGCCGTACCGGTTCAGCAACCGCCTGTCGCGGATCCCGGCAGCGGCGATCCGGCCGGGCGCGGTGACGCGGGGCGCGCTGCTCGCGACGCTCGACGCGCCGCTGATCCACGACAATTTCGAAGGCGTCGCGACGACGACCGAAGCGGGGCGGACGATCGTCTGGCTGGTCTCGGACGACAATCAGTCGATGCTCCAGCGCACCCTGTTGCTCAAGTTCAGGCTCGACCGCTAGCGCTGATCGCCGTTCCGCCCCCGATAAGGCTGTATGGCGTCACCAGATCGGTTCGCGCAGAGGGCGCAGAGAGGGTGTGATTCGAATGGCGCCCGCCTGCTGGGCCGTGGCGCGACGATCGCAGCCACCGAAGCCGCGGGCGCAACGCCTCTGAGCGCAAAAGCTCGACGCGCGCGATCGCGCACAACAGCAAAGGGCGCGCCATGTGCATGGGATGACGCACGAAAGCCCGCCGCTCGATAGAGCAGCGGGCCTTTCGTCGCGGCAACCCGCAGTCGGGTTTAGGCGGCTTCCGCCGAGGTCGACGCGCGCTTCTTGACGATCTCGCGCTTCAGACGGCGGCACCGCATCGACAGCTTGTCCTCGCTGGTCTTGACCAGCCAATTGTCGAGGCCGCCGTTATGCTCGACCGAACGCAGGCCGTGCGTCGACACGCGCAGCTTGACGCCCTTTTCGAGCGTATCGGAGATCAACGTGACGTTCTGCAGGTTCGGCAGGAACGTCCGCTTGGTCTTGTTGTTGGCGTGGGAAACGTTGTTGCCCACCTGCCGGCCCTTGCCGGTCAGCTCGCAAATGCGCGACATGGTTGTTATCCTGAATTCGGTTGCCCGGAAAGTCGGCGCCACTAGCGGCAAACGGCACGGTCGTCAACCGGCGGGGTGCCGGCCCGGCAGCGCAACGACACCGCGCGACGCAACGAAAGTTGCCGCCGCGGCGTTGTTACGCTATCGTAAAGGTCCTTGCTAGGGGGAAATAGGCATGCGCACGTTGCTGGCTCTCATCGGGGTCGTCGCGTTGATCGTCGTCGCACTGATGCAATTCGGTCTGATCAGCATCGACCAGACCGCGCCCGCCGTGGTCAAGGCCCCGGAGTTCAAGGCGGATGTCGCGCGGGTCACCGTCGGCACCGAAAACAAGACCGTCGCCGTGCCGACCGTCAACGTCGAAAAGCCCGGCAACGCGCAATAGCCTTTACCCGCCTGCCGAGTCGCGGCAGGGCGGACCGATGTTCCCGCTGCCGATCCCGATGCGCCGCGCGCTCGATGCCGCCGCCACGGCGGCGCGGGACGGCGAGGTGCCGGTCGGCGCCGCGCTGGTCTGGCAGGGCGAGGTCATCGCGGTCGCGGCCAACGCACCGCGCACGCTCTGCGACCCGACCGCCCATGCCGAGATGCGCGTCATCCGCGCCGCCGCCGCCGCTTTGGGGCGCGAACGGCTGGAGGGAGCCGAACTCTGGGTGACGCTCGAACCCTGCGCGATGTGCGCCGGCGCGATCGCCCACGCCCGCATCGCGCGCCTCTATTACGGCGCGAGCGACGCCAAGGGCGGCGCGGTCGAACATGGCCCGCTGCTCTTCACCCAGCCGACGCTGCACCACCGGCCGGAGGTCTATGGCGGTATCGGCGAGGGCGAGGCGGCGGCGCTGCTGCGGGCGTTCTTCCGCGCGCGGCGGTGAGCGGGGGTGAGACTGAACTCGAGAGGCTCGCGCACGGTTTCTTGCCTGTTTGGCACCCTATGAACAGCATGGCCAGCGCGGCGAACGGCGCGACTCGAGAAATCCAGAGATGTCAGAGCGAACCTTATCGCGTCGTCTGGCCTACAGCTCGATCCGTGGGAGATGGCGAGGTTGCGACCTTTTCAGCATTGTGAAGTATCGCACGACCTCAGATGATGGGGCTCAAGGCGTGCCTCTTAAGGGCCCGGGCTTACCGATGATGGGCCGATACGGTTCGGTTGCCCGCAAGCCACGGAAATCATAAGCAACCCCGTGGTTGCCCCTCACGGCAACCGAAAGGTTGCCGATGTTACCGAAGCCTGTTCAAGCCGCGCGTCTCTTCGCCGTCCTCGCCGATCCGACGCGGCTGTCGCTGCTCATCACCCTGCGCAGCGGACCCGGCCGCCCGATCGCGCGCCTCGCCGCCACCGCCGGGATGAGCCGGCAGGCGGTCTCCAAACACCTGCGGATCCTCGAAGACGCGGGTCTCGTCACCGCGGAACGCCTCGGCCGGGAAACGCATTACAAGAGCCGGCCCGGCGCGCTCGACGCCGCACGGCGCACGCTCGATGCGATCGCCGGTGACTGGGCCGCGCTCCGCCCGCCACCCGCCGCCTGATCGTCGCCCAACAAAAAAGGCGCGGAGCCCGGCTCCGCGCCTTCCGGCAGTCTCACGGCAGCGACGTTTACGCCGCTTCGCCCTCACCCTCGCCTTCGGCCGCCGCACCCGCCGCCGGTCGCTCGAACCAGGCCTCGACCTCGCCCGACAGCTTGAGCGTCAGCGGACGGCCATGGCGATCGACCTTCTTGCCGAGCGCGACGCGGATCCAGCCCGCCGGCCGGTCATATTCCTCGACGTCGCGGCGTTCGACGCCCTTGAAGCGGATGCCGATCCCGCGCTCGAGCGCGGCCTGGTCGAAATGGGGGCTCGACGGATCGGTCGACAGGCGATCGGGGGGCGTATCGGTCATGGCGCCGCGCTTAGCGGCATCGCCCGCGCCCCGCTACGAAAAAGCGGCGCGGAGGAGGTCCCCCGCGCCGCCTTCCCGACGAAAGTGTCGAGCCTCAGTAACCGTAGCCGTAGCCGTAGTTCGGGCCATAGTCATAATAGCGCTCGCGCACGACGACCCGCGGCGGCGGGGGCGGTGGCGCATAATACCGCTCCTGATACACCACCCGCGGCGGCGGCGGCGGCGCATCGTAATAATAGCCGCGGTCATAATAGCGGTCGCGGTTGCTGCTCGCCACCGCGGCGCCGATGCCGAGCCCGACGATCCCGCCGAGCAGCGCGCCCGCGGCGACATTGCCGCCGCCACGATGGTGATAGCGATAGCCACCCCAGCGCTGCGCATCCGCCGGTGCCGCGGCGGTCAGCGCGGTCGCGGCGAGGGCGATACCCAGTCCGGCCTTCTTCAACAAAGCGTTCATCACGTCGAACCTCCTCAAACACGACGCTCGGAGTATCTGGTCCAAACGCACAGAGCGGCGATCGTGTTGCACCCCGTCTAGGCGAGTCGGGCTGAATGAGGCCGGAATGCGGCGTTCATCGGCGGTTTAGCCGCCGATCAATTGATCCACCCGCCGTCGATGACATGCACCGCGCCGGTGGTGAACGCCGCCTCGTCGCTCGCCAGATACAGCGCCAGCGCGGCGATCTCGTCGGCCCGGCCGAGCCGCCCCATCGGCTGGCGCGCGACGAACGCCGCCTGCGCCGCCGCATAGTCGCCGGTGTCGTGCAGCCGCTGCTGCAGCGACGGCGTATCGACCGTTCCGGGGCAGATCGCGTTGCAGCGGATGCCCTGACCGACGAAGTCCGCCGCCACCGCCTTGGTCAGCCCGATCACCCCCGCCTTGGTCGTGCCATAGGCGAAGCGGTTGGGGATGCCCTTCACCGAGCTGGCGATCGACGCGACGTTGACGATCGCGCCGCCGCCACCCGCCAGCATCGCCGGCAGGAAGGCGCGGACGGTGCGGTACATGGCGGTCATGTTGATCGCCAGCGCCTGCGCCCATTCCTCCTCGCCGCAATCGAGGATCGTGCCGGCGTGAACGATACCCGCGACGTTGGCGAGCACGTCGACCCGCCCGATCTCCGCCGCCAGCGCGGTCACCGCCGCGCCATCGGTGACGTCGAGCGCGCGGGTCTCGCACCCGGCGATCCCGTCGAGCGCGTCGAGGTCGCGGTCGGTCGCGATCACCCGCGCGCCCTCGGCGGCGAACCGCTCCGCGGTGGCGCGGCCGATGCCGCGTGCGGCGGCGGTGACCAGCGCCACCTTGCCGTCCAGTCGTTTCGTCATGCTGCTGTCCTGCGTTGGGCGATCGGCAGGCAGGCCGGGCCGATCGGGTCGAAAGCCTTGTAGGTGAGGATGAATTCGCGATGGCCGAGGTCTTCGGACACGCTGCGCCGGCCGCCGGCGACGGCGATTACCGCATCGACGATCTCCGCCCCCACCTCGTCCAATGTCGCCGCGCCTTCGAGGATGCGGCCGGCGTTGATGTCCATGTCGGCGGCGAGCCGGCGCGCCGTCTCCGGATTGGCGCAGACCTTGATGACCGGCGCGATCGCCGATCCGACCACCGATCCGCGTCCGGTGGTGAAGATCGTCAGGTGACAGCCGCAGGCGATCATCTCGACGATCTCGGCATTGTCGGAGATATTGGGGAAGCCGAAGCGCGGCTCGCCGTCGGGCACCACGTCGAGCAGATACAGCCCGCCCGCCGGCGGCACGTCGCCCGGCTTGACGATACCGCTGATCGGCGACGATCCCGATTTGGAATAGGCGCCCATCGACTTTTCTTCCTGCGTCGTCAGCCCGCCCTCGGCATTGCCGGGCGCGAAGCTGCCGAAGCCCATGATCGTATAGTAACGCTCCGCCTTGGCGACGCTGTCGACCAGCGCCTGCCCCAGTTCGGGGGTGACCGCGCGATCCGCCATGATCGCCTCGCAGCCGACCAGCTCGCCCGTCTCCTCGAACAGGCAGGTCGCGCCCGCGCCGACCAGCGTGTCGAAGGCGCGGCCGACCGCGGGATTGGCGGTGATGCCGCTCGTCCCGTCGGAGCCGCCGCAGATGGTGCCGATCACCAGCTCGTCGACGCCCATCGCGACGCGCGGCACGTCGGCGATCTGCGCCTGTACCCGCGCCACCGCGGCGAGCCCGGCGGCGATCGTCGCCGCGGTGCCGCCCGCCTGCTGGATGACGAGCAGCTCGACCGGCCGCCCGCTCGCCGCGACCACCGCCTGCAACCGCTCGCGGTCGAAGCTCTCGCAGCCGAGCGAGACGATCACCAGCCCGCCGACGTTGGGATGCGTCGCCACCGCCTCCATCACCTTGGCGGCATAGGCATTGGGATAACAGCCGGGAAAGCCGATCAGATGGACGTCGGGGTCATCGGCCTTGTCGACGATCCGCCGCGCGACATGATGCGCGCATTCGACCAGATAGGCGACCGCGACGGTGTTGCGGATGCCCTTGCGCCCGTCGGCGCGTGCGAAGCCCTGGATCATGCCCGCGTCTCCGTCACCGTCGCGCGGGTGTGGCTGGCGATATAGTCGCTTTTCATATTGTGCATGTGGACCCATTCGCCGGTTGCGGCGGCCGCGGTCATCGACCCGATCGGCGCGCCATATTTGATCACCTTGTCGCCGGGAGACAGCGGCACGCGCGCCAATTTGTGGCCGACGGTGATGCCCTCGCGCGCCGGCACGGTGCCGCCGCCGATCGGCAGCACGTCGCCCGCCGCGATCGGCGCGACGCAGATCATCACATTGTCGTCGGGGTGGAGCAGGATCAGCTGGTTCATCGTCTCTTCGGGTCGTTGCGCAGGCGCGGAGGGATCGAGCGCCGCCCAGGCGGGCTCGGGAACAGGCGTGGCGATCCGCGCGACCATCGCCGCGACCTGATCGATGCCGACCAGACCGGCGACGACGCAGGCGACCGCCGGGTGGCGCAAGGGAAAGTGCAGCGCCGCCGCCGGCAGCGCGACGCCCACCGCGCGGCAGGCGGCGGCCAGCGCGCGCGTCCGCGCGACGATCGCCGCATCGGGCGCGGCATAGTCGTAATGCAGCGCCGCGGGATCGACCGCCTCGGGATCGGCGGCGAGGATGCCGCTGTTATACGGCCCGCCGATGATGACGCGCACGCCCCGCTCGGCGCAGCGATCGAGCAGCCGCGCCGCGCTGCGGTCGAGCAAGGTGTAGCGGCCGGCGAGCAGGATGACGTCGAGGTCGATATGGTCGAGCACTTCGTCGCACACCGCGATCTCGTTGACGCCGATACCGATCCCCCCGACCGCGCCGCTCCGCTGGAGCTCGAGCATCGCGCCATGCCCGCCGTCGAGGAAGGCGGCGAGGTGGCGCGGATGATCGTCGCCATGCGTCAGCCGGCCGAGATCGTGGGCGAACAGCAGGTCGACGCGCGCGCGCCGCAACCGTGCGAGGCTGTCGCCGAAGGAGGCGCGGATCCCCTCCGCGCTGTAATCGAACACCGGCTCGAACGGATCGGCATCGACGAAGCCGTGGCGCGTGCCGCGGGCTGCGCACGGCACGAGCCGCCGCCCGACCTTGGTCGAGACGCGGGCGCCGCCGGCCGGATCGTGGGCGGCGAGCGCCGCGCCGAGCCGCCGCTCGGCAAGTCCGAAGCCGTAATGCGGCGCGGTGTCGAAATAGCCGATGCCCGCCGCCAGCGCCGAGGCCACCGTCGCCAGCGCGGCGTCGTCGCCGACCGCGCGGTAGAGGTTGCCGATCGCTGCGGTGCCCATGCCGAAGCGCGGCAGTGCCGGCATGCTCATGCCGTCACCCGATCGTGGCGGTGCAGCCGCGCGAACAGCGCGACGCCGACGAAACACGCCGTCGGCACCAGCATCGCCGCGCGGATCGAGCCCAGGTCGGAGACGAGGCCCATCAGCGCGGTCAGCACCGCGCCGCCGATGATCGCCATCACCAGCATCGACGCGCCCGGCTTGGTCAGCGGCCCGAGATCGCGCAGCGTCAGCACGAAGATCGTCGGATACATGATCGACATGAGCGCGCTCGACAGCACCAGCGCCGCGACGCCGACCAGCCCGCCGAGCGTCGCCGCGACGACGCACAGCCCCGCATCCGCCACCGCGAACAGCAGCATCAGCCGCGCGCCCGACATCCGCGCCATCAGCGCCGCGCCGACAAACCGCCCCGCCATGAACAGCGCCAGCGACACGGTGAGCAGCCACGCCGCGCGCTGCGTGCCGAGCGACGGCAGCTCGACCGCGACATAGCGGATCAGGAAGCTCCACACCCCGACCTGCGCGCCGACATAGAGGAATTGCGCACCGACACCGGCAAGATAGCGCGGCGAGGCAAGCAGCTTGCGATAGGCGCCCGGCGTCCGCGCCTCGGGCGCGCTCGGCTGCGTCGCCACCGCCGGGAAGCGCGTCGCGACGATCACCGCCGCCCAGGCGAAGACGAGCAACGCGATCGCCAGATAGGGCAGCCGCACCGCCGAGGCCGCGGCGACGTCGCCGGCGCGCTCGTCGGCGAGGATGAAGGTCGCACCGAGCGACACGCCGGCGATCGACCCCAGCGGATTGAACGCCTGCGCCAGATTGAGCCGCCGCTCGGCACTCGCCGCGCTGCCCAGCGCCGCGACCATCGGATTGGCCGCGGTTTCGAGAAAGGCGAGCCCGCTGGCGATGACGAACAGCGCGAGCAGGAAGAAGCCGTAGCTCAGCATCAGCGACGCCGGCCAGAACAGCAGCGCGCCGAGGCCGAACAGCACCAGCCCCTGCACCACCGCGGTCTTGTAGCCGAACCGCTGCATGACGATCGCACCGGGAATCGCGAAGCAGAAATAGCCGAGATAGAAGGCCGACTGGACCAGCCCCGATTGCAGGTCGCTCAGCGTGAACACCGCGCGGAAATGGGCGATGAGGATATCGTTGAGGTTGTTCGCCATGCCCCATAGAAAGAACAGGCCGACGGTGAGCAGCAGCGCGCGCCAGCTGGCCGGTGGTGCGTCCTGGTGCGGCAAGGCGACATGCGGGGTCATAGGGCTCTCTCCACGGTCCTCTACGAACGTCTCGCGGTCCGCGGGATGACCGGCAGGCTAATCGCTCCTGCCGTGATATGAAATATAAAAATGACTTTCACGGGCGGATTTCGCTTGCCAGCACTGCCCCAAACATTGTGCATAGGCCGATAAGCGCCGGATCAGGCGCCAAATGCCGGGGGAGGTGGATGACGGACAAGGCACGCTATCAGGCGCCGGCGCTGACCAAGGGGCTCGAAATCCTCGAGCTGCTCGCCGCGTCGAGTGTTCCGCTGACGATGTCCGACGTCTCGACCGCGCTCGGCCGGTCGGTCAGCGAGATTTTCCGCATGCTGCAGGTGCTCGAGACGCATCGCTATATCGCGCGCGGCGACGATGGCTATCGGCTGACCAACCGCCTGTTCGCGCTGAGCATGGGGCAGCCGCCGGTCCGCGATCTGGTCAGCAGCGCGCTGCCGGTGATGCGCGCGCTGGCGCGGCAGACCGGGCAAAGCTGCCACCTCGCCGTCGTCTCGGGCGCGGAGATGGTGGTGATCGCCGGGGTCGAGGCGCCGGGCCTGTCGGGTTTCGCGGTGCGGATCGGCTATCGGCGACCGCTGCACCGGTCGGCCTCGGGGCGGATCCTGCTCGCCTTCCAGCCCGAGGCGCAGCGCGCCGCGATGCTCGACGAGGTGCGCGCCACCGGCGATGCGATCGACGACGACGCCCTGGCGGCGCAGCTCGCGGCGATCCTCGCCGAGGGCGGCGGTGCGACGCCGAGCCCGCTGCTCACCGGCATCACCGATCTGTCTGTGCCGATCCTGTCGCATCGCGCGGCGCGCGCGGCGCTCACCATCCCGTTCGTCGACGGGCCGGGTGCGCTCGTCGGCATCGATGCGACCGAGGCCGCGCTGCGCGATGCCGCCGCCGCGATCGCCCAGGCGCTCGACCCGGCGCTGGTCGGCGAGACGCCGCCCGCCGACGCCGCGTGATCCGCGCGCTCGTCCTCGCCGGTGCGCTGCTCGCGACGGGCGTGCAGGCGCAGGACTATCAGAGCGCGCCGCCGCGCCGCACCGCGGTGGCGAAGGACTGGGGGCCGTGGCTCGGTCCCTATCGCGACCGGCTGGTGCCGGTGCTGATGGAGGATTTCGGCGAACGCTATCTCTACGCCCCCGCCAATGCCGCATTGCCGCCGCCGCGCACCGGCGAGCGGCGCGTCGTCTTCCTCGGCGATTCGATCACCGACCGGTGGAATCTCGCCGGCAGCTTTCCCGGTCAGCCCTATGACAACCGCGGCATCGGCGGACAGGTCACCGCGCAGCTGCTGCTCCGCTTCTATCCCGACGTGGTCGCGCTGCGCCCCGCCGCGGTGGTGATCCTCGCCGGCGTCAACGACGTGCAGGGCGTGCTGCAGCAGGAAACCCCCGAGCAGATCGAAGAACATTGGCAGGCGATGGCCGATATCGCCGATGCGCACGGCATCGCCGTCGTGTTCGGCGCGCTGCTCCCGGTCAACGATTATACCCCGGCGGCGCGCGACGTGGTGCGCGAACGCAAGCCCGCGGAGTTGCGCACGCTCAATGCCTGGCTGCGCGACTTCTGCCGCCGCCGCGGCTATGCATTCGCCGATTATCCCGCGGTCCTGTCCGACGATCACGGGATGATGCGCCGCGATCTCACCGCCGACGGTATCCACCCGCTCGCCGTCGGCTATGCCCTCATGGCGCCGGTCGCGCGCGCCGCGATCGACCGGGCGCTCGCCCGCCCCAGCACAAGGAAGCCCTGATGCGTTACGCCCTGCTCGCCGCCCTCCTGATCGCCGGCCCCGCCGCGGCGCAGACCAACGTCCCCGGCGATCCCTATGCCGGCGACCCGGTCGGCATCGTCGCCGACCCCTGCCCCGTCCACCCCAAGCCGGAAGGCGCCGGCTGGCAGATGTGGAACCTGCACATGCTGACCCGCGACCACGGCCAGCTCTGCCGCTACCGCGCGCAGAATGCCGCGCTGACCGAACCGGTGCGCGTCGTCTTCATGGGCGATTCGATCACCGACAATTGGATCGGTGCCGATCCCTCGCTGTTCACCAAGGGGCTGGTCGATCGCGGCATCAGCGGGCAGACGACGCCGCAGATGCTGCTGCGCTTCCGCCAGGACGTCCTCGCCCTGCATCCCAAGGCCGTGCACATCATGGCCGGCACCAACGACATCGCCGGCAATACCGGCGCGGCGACGATGGAGACCGTCCAGGGCAATATCGAGACGATGGCCGAACTCGCCCATGCGCACGGCATCAAGGTGATCCTCGCCTCGGTCCCGCCCGCCGCCGCCTTTCCGTGGAGCCCGGACAAGCGCCCGGTGCCGCAGATCACCGCGCTCAACGGCTGGCTGCGCGGCTATGCCAAGGCGCATGGCTATACCTATGTCGATTATCATGCCGCGCTTGCCGATGCGGCGGGGGGCATGAAGCCGGGGCTGGCCAGCGACGGCGTTCACCCGACCCCGGCAGGCTATGCGGTGATGCGCCCGCTCGCGCTCGCCGCCATCGCCAAGACGCTGGGCCAGCGATGAGCGTCGACCGTCGCGGCTTCCTCGCCGGCAGCGCCGCGCTCGGCCTCGCGCAGGCGGCACCGATCGCGGCTGCCGCCACCCCTTCGCCCTCGCGCAGCGCGCTGCGCGCGGTCAAGGTCGCCGCGCCGGCGCGCTTCACCGCCGACTGGGGATCGCTGACCGCGGGCTATTCCGCCCCCGACTGGTTCCGCGACGCCAAGTTCGGCATCTGGGCGCATTGGGCCGCGCCCTCCGTCCCCGGCATCGGTGACGACTGGTATGCGCGCAACATGTACCTGCAGGGGCACCCGACCTACGACCATCACCTGAAGACCTACGGCCACCCCGCCGACACCGGCTTCATGCAGATCCAGAACCGCTGGCGCGCCGAACATTGGGACCCGGCCGAGCTGCTCGATCTCTACAAGGCGGCCGGCGCGCGCTATTTCATGGCGCTCGCCAACCACCACGACAATCTCGATTGCTATGCCTCGACGCATCAGCCGTGGAATGCGACGCGGATCGGCCCGAAGCGCGATATCGTCGGTACCTGGGCGAAGCTGGCGCGCGAGCGCGGGCTGCGCTTCGCCGTCTCCAACCACAGCGCGCATGCCTGGCACTGGAACCAGATCGCGTACGACTATGATCCCGTCGGTCCGCGCCGCGGCCAGCGCTATGACGCGGCGACGCTGACCCCGGGCGACGGCCGCGGCCAATGGTGGGACGGGCTCGATCCGCAGCAGCTCTATACCGGCGCGTCGATGGCGATGCCCGACGGCATCGGCTCGCTGGCGGAGGCAGGCGCGTGGCATGCCGCCACCGACGGTTTGTGGAACGAGGGCGTGCCGCCCGATCCCGAATACGCCCGCCGCTGGGCGCTGCGCTGCCGCGAGCTGATCGACCGGTACGATCCCGACATGCTCTATTTCGACAACCACGATCTGCCGCTGCAGCAGACCGGGCTCGACATCGCCGCCTATTTCCTCAACCGCAACATGGCACGGCGCGGCGGCCGGCTGGAGGGCGTCGTCACCGCCAAGGAGACCCCGCCGCAGCGGCGCATGGGCCTGGTCGACGTGGTCGAGCGCGGCCAGAAGTCGTTCATCGATCCCTATCCGTGGCAGACCGAGACCTGCCTCGGCAACTGGTTCTACGGCGAGCAATATCTCCGCGACAACAGCTACAAGACGCCCGCCAAGGTGCTCCATACCCTGTGCGACGTGGTGTCGAAGAACGGCAATATGATGCTCAGCGTGCCGATCCGCGGCGACGGCACGATCGACGCGCGCGAACGCGAGATCGTCGAGACGATCGGGGCGTGGATGCGCAAGAACGGCGCGGCGATCTACGCGACGCGGCCCTGGCGCATCCACGCCGAGGGCAAGGGCGAGGCGGGCGGCGGCGCCTTCTCGGAAGGCGGCAACGACACCAGCTATACCGCGCGCGACATCCGCTACGTCACCCGCGGCAAGGCGCTCTATGCGCTGGTGCTGGGCTGGCCCGACGATGGCGTCGCCCGGCTGACCTTGCTCGGGCGCGACAATCCGGTCGGTCGCGGCACGGTGCGGCGCGTCTCGCTGCCCGGCGATGGCGAACCGCTCGCCTTCACCCGCACCGCCGACGCGCTGGAGGTGCGGCTGCCCGCGGCGGCCCGCGACCCGATCGGGCTGGCGCTCGTCATCGAAGGGCCGGGTCTGGTCGACTGATGCAGGGAGCGGGTGCTGCAACAGGCCGCCCCCGCGCCCTATTGCACCGCAGCATATAAGGCCGTAAGCGGCACCCACTCACCAGGACCCGGTGCAAATCCGGGTGGCTATTCCGGCCGCCGATCCGCCGGACAACGCAAATCCGCTTCCTAGTCATCCGACGCCGAGTCCGGCGGAAGCGGTCCTGCGGACATTCGATATATGACATCCTTCTCCCGTTACCGCGCCGAATGGTTCACCACCGCCGCCGGCGCGCGCCGCGACATCCTCGCCGGCATGGTCGGCACCTTCGCGCTGATCCCCGAGGTGATCGCCTTCTCCTTCGTCGCCGGCATCGATCCGGAGGTCGGCCTGTTCGCCTCCTTCGTCATCGGCATCGTCATCGCCATCGCCGGCGGCCGCCCGGCGATGATCTCCGGCGCCGCCGGTTCGGTCGCGCTGGTCGCCGCCGCGCTGGTTCATGCGCACGGCCTGTCCTATCTGCTTGCCGCGACGGTGCTCGCCGGGCTGCTCCAGATCGTCTTCGGGCTGTGCAAGCTCGACGTGCTGCTGCGCTTCGTCTCGCGGTCGGTGCGCACCGGCTTCGTCAACGCGCTCGCCATCCTGATCTTCTCGGCGCAGGTGCCGCAGCTGCTCGGCGTCGACTGGCATACCTATGCGATGATCGCGCTCGGCCTCGCGATCATCTACCTTGCGCCGCGCGTGACCAAGGCGGTGCCGTCGCCGCTGATCTGCATCGTCGTGCTCACCGCGATCAGCGTCCTGGTCCCGATGCCGCTGCGCACCATCGCCGATCTCGGCCGGCTGCCCGATGCGCTGCCGCGATTCGGCTGGCCGGCGGTGCCGCTCGACTGGCAGACCCTGGCGATCATCGCGCCTTATGCCCTGGCGATGGCCGCGGTCGGGCTGCTCGAATCGATGATGACCGCGACCGTGGTCGACGATCTGACCGAGACGACGAGCAGCAAGGCGCGCGAGTGCAGCGGCCTCGGCCTCGCCAATATCGCCGCGGGCCTGTTCGGCGGCATCGCCGGCTGCGGCATGATCGGCCAGACGGTCGGCAATGTCCGATACGGCGGGCGTGGCCGACTGTCGACGCTGGTCGCCGGCGTGTTCCTGCTCGTCGTGATGGTGCCGCTGCGGCCCTGGGTCGCGCAGGTGCCGGTGGCGGCACTGGTCGCGATCATGATCATGGTGTCGATCAGCACCTTCGCCTGGGGATCGCTGCGCGACCTCGTCAGCCACCCCAAGACGTCGGGCGCGGTGATGCTCGCCACCGTCGCGGTCACCGTCACCACGCACGACCTGTCCGCCGGCGTCGCGGTCGGCGTGCTGCTGAGCGGCGTGTTCTTCGCATTCAAGGTGACGCGGCTGATGCACGTCGCGGTCGATTACGACGCCGCGACCGATACCCGCCTGTACCGCGTCAGCGGCCAGATCTTCTTCGCCAGTGCGGAGATCTTCGCCGACCATTTCGATCTGGCGGACGATGCGCGCAACGTCCGCATCGACCTGACCGCGGCGCATCTGTGGGACGTCACCGCCGTCGGCACGCTCGACGAGCTGGTCGCCAGGATGCGCCGCCACGGCATCGCGGTCGAGCTGGTCGGGCTCAACGCGGCGAGCGCGATCCTCATCGACCGGCACGCGCAGGAGATGCGCGTACCGGCCGTCTAGGATCAGGCGGCGGTCGATGCCTTGATGTTGCCGTTGACGCCGGCGGGGAAGAAGCCGCCGCTGGTCACCGCGCCGGCGTTGAGGAAGGCGACGTTGAGGACGTCGCCCGTCGAGCGGCCGTAGACGATGCCGTTATTGTCGGCGAGGACGATGCTGGAGGCCGTGCCGCCGTTGACCGTCACCGGGCTGATGCCGACATCGTCGTCGGTCGCATTGTCGATCGTGTCGCGGGCGTTCGAGATCTTGTCCGCGTTGGTGCGCAGCGTCGGCATCGCCAGCCCCTTGCGATACAACAGGGTACGCAGCAGGCCCGAGTGATAGGCCTCTACGGCGAGGATGCCCGCCGCCGCATCGAGGATCACCGAACTCGAGATCAGCGAGGCCGCTCCCTTATAGGCCGTGACGCCGACGTCGGAGAGCAGCATGCCGCCGAGCAGCCAGTTCTCGTCCGACGCATAAGGGTTGAACGTGCCGCTCGTCGCATCGACCACGCCCGCGGCGCGCGCCGCGGCGGTGAAGGCGCCGGTCGCGCTCCCGTCGATGTTGATCGCCGGCATCGCCACCGCCGCCGAACCGAGCTGCTGGCGCAGGAACAGGACATGCTGGTTCTCGTCCGCCGCGATCTCGCGTGCATAAGCAGCGACCGAGGCATCGGCGAACGGCACCTTGGCGCCGCCGGTCACCGCGCCCTGCGTGCCGGTACCGGTCTGCGACGATGCGTTGACGCCGGTGCCGAACGCCGCGAACGAATAATAATTCGCCTCGAGATATTCGAGGTTGAGCGCGAAGTTGAGGATGTCGACGTCGCTGGCGACGAGCGAACTGGTCGGCGTGGGCGTCGGTGTCGGCGACGGGATGGCCTTGTCGTCGCCATTGTTACAGGCGGCGAGCAGGCCGGCGGCGCCGGTCACCGCCGCGGCGGTGCCCGCCATGCGCAAAAAGCGGCGGCGTTCGGTACGGCGACGCTCGGCGATATCGAAGACCTCGAGCAGCGTTTCACGATCGATCATGATAATTCCCCTTTGGTGCCGAGGCTCAGCCGTTGGTCGCGGGAGCGTTGTTGGCGCTGCTGCGGATGGTGCCGTTGACCCCGGCCGGGAAGAAGCCGCCGGCGGTGACCTGCGCCTTGTTGAGATAGACGATGTTGAGCACCTGCCCCGTCGTCCGCCCGAAGGCGATGCCGTTGCCGTCGGTCGGAACGATGTTCGACGTGTCCCCTGCCCCCGAGCTGACATAGGCAAGGCCCTGGTCGAGGTCGGTGGTGCCGTCGAGGCTGTCGCGCGCCGCGGAGACGAGTTCGGTGTCACCGCGGATCGTCGATGCCTTGAGCCCCGGATTGCCGCCGAGCTGGTCGATGGTCGTGCGGATCATGCTGGCATGATAGGCTTCGGCGGCGAGGATGCCGGCGGCGGCATCCAGATAGGTCTTGTTGGTGATCAGCGCCGAGGCGCCCTTATAGGCGGTGACGCCGACGTCCTCGAACAGGAAGGCGCCATAGAGGAAGGCGAGGTCCGAGCTGTACGGGTTGAACGTCGCACCCGCCGGGATCAGCGTCGCCGCCTGCGCCGCGGTGCTGAACGCGCTCGTCGCGCTGACGCCGATGTCGATCGCCGGCTGTGCCACCGCCGCCGACCCCAGCGCCGAGCGCAGGAAGTTGACGTGCGCCAGCTCGTCCTCGGCGATCTCGCGTGCCATCTCGGCGAGCAGGCTGTCCTGGAACGCCACCTTCTGGCCACCGGTCGCGACGACCGGCGTACCGACCCCGGTGATCGACGTGGCCGGGATGCCGGTGCCATAGACGGCATAATAATAGAAGTTCGCCTCGAGATATTCGAGGTTGAGCGCGAAATTGAGGATGTCTGCGTCGGTGAGCGTCGTCTGCGCCTGGGCCTGCTGGCTGACGAGGAAGGCACCTGCGCCCACCGCCGCTGCGCCCACCGCCGCCTTGAAGAAGGCGCGCCGGTCGCGCCGCCGCTCGCCGTGCGCCGCGAGCGTATCGATCATGTCGAGGTCGGTATTCACGCCGGAACTCCCCTTTTTATTTCGGGTACAGCAACATAGCTGCCGCATTTCCGTTCCATGACAAATGTGGCCACGCCGAAATATTCAGCATTTTCAATGGAGATCGGTTCCGGACCGGCCATAACACTTCCACGCCAGCAATCAGCGTGCTGCACCGCAGCAGAATTCGTCAGCATACCGTTCATAACGTTAGTAAAGACGTCACCGAAGCGACATCGGCGCTACGCCGGCGTGTAACCTTGCCCCCGTAGCGGCGCGGCCAACGGCATAACGCCGGGGGGAATAACTCATGTCTCGCATTTCGCGCCTGCTCGGCGCCACGCTGCCGCTCACCGTCATCGCGCTCGCCGTCGCACCCGCCGCTGCGCAGACCGCTCCTGCCGATACGACCGCGACCGACGCCGCGGCGCCGGCGGAGGACGGCGATATCGTCGTCAACGGCAGTTACGCGCGCAGCCTTGCCGCCGGCATCGAGACGAAGCGCCGCGCCGCTTACGGCGTCGATTCGATCAATTCGACCGACATCGGCAAATTCCCGACGCAGAACGTCGCCGAGGCGCTGCAGCTCGTCCCCGGCGTCGCGATCACGCGTCCGCGCGGCGAAGGCCTTTACGTCAGCGTCCGCGGCCTCGGCCCGCAGTTCCAGAACACGCAGCTCAACGGCCGTTCGGTCGCGCTCAACGATCTGATCGAGAATGGCGGCGCCAATGGCCGCCAGTTCCGCTTCGAAATGCTGCCCGCCGAATTCACCTCGAGCATCGACGTGGTGAAAACGCCGACCGCCGACATGAGCGAGGGCGCGCTGGGCGGCAATATCGACGTCAAGACCTTTCGCCCGCTCGAGGTCGGCAACAAGACGACGATCAACATGCGCGGCACCTATACCACGCAGACCAAGGACGTGCGCCCGAACATCACGGTATTGACCAGCGCGAAGAACCGCGACGGCACGTTCGGCGTGCTCGCCGGGGCGCAATATTGGGGCAAGACCGTCCGCAACGACCGTTTCATGAATTTCGGCTGGTTGCTCGACCGCTATACCGGCCCGAACGCCGGCAGCATTCCGGCCGGCCTCTATTCGCCGACCCGCACGCGCCCGACCGTCGAGACCGAGGATCGCAAGCGCGTCTCCGGCATCGTGTCCGCACAATGGCAACCGACGCCCGAACTGCAGACGACGATCGACCTGATGGCGACCCGCCTCGACGTCGCCTATGACGAATTCGGCCTCGACATCTATCCCGACGACAGCGGCGTCACCATCGGCGGCATCAAGACCACCTCGCAACTCCAGCCGGGCTATACCGTCGTCGGCGACACGATCACCAAGGCGACGATCAACAATGCGCGCTTCATGGCGTCGCGCGAATACAGCCTCAATCGCCACGATCTCATCACCGCCGGCCTCAAGCAGACGTGGAACCCGGACCGTTGGCATGTCACCGCCAACGTCAACTGGTCGTCTGCGCACAGCTTCCACCCGGACTATAAGACCGGCACGGTCCGGAGCCGCGCGTATTTCTACGGACCGCTGACCTATGACGCGAGCGGCGGCTATCAGCACATGCCGACCTTCACCACGCCGATCGACGTCACCAATCCGGCCAATTACAAGCTTTACCAGTTCAATATCGCGCCCAAGGACAGCAAGGACTGGGATTTCTACTCGCGTCTCGATGTCGGGCATGATTTCGACGGCATCCTGTCGAAGCTGCAGGCGGGCGGCGAATATCACTGGCGCAAGCGCGACTATTTCCGCCGCGACTATCTGATCGACACCGCCACCAACCAGCCGCTGACCAATCTGGGCGCCGGCGCCTATCAGCAGCTTCCCTACGACAATTTCCTGTCGGGGGTCAGCGGCGATGCCTTCCGCAACTGGCTGGTGCCGGTGACGGACGCCTATGTCGGCACTTTCTTCACCCCAGCCATCGCCGCCTCGCCGCTGTCGCTGGGCGACCGCCGCTCGGCCTTCGTCGTGACGGAGAAAATCGCGGCCGGCTATGTTCGCGCCGATTACCGGTTCGACGCGGGTCAAATCCCGGTCAGCGGCAATGTCGGCGCGCGTTACGTCCACACCGATCAGGTGGCGAGCGGCACGCTGACCTCGGGCAGCACCTATACACCGGTCAGCTATCCCAAGACGTTCAACAACGTCCTGCCCAGCTTCAACCTGCGCGCCGACCTGACTTCGAAACTCGTCGGCCGCCTCGCGGCGAGCCGGGTGCTGACCCGACCGAACGTCACCGACACCGCGCCGCGCATCACCGTCTCGACCGACGCGCCGACCGCCAGCGGCGGCAACCCGCAGCTCGTCCCCTTCCTCGCCACCCAGTTCGACGGGTCGATGGAATGGTATTTCGCGCCGTCGGGCCTGCTGTCGGGGGCGGTCTTCTACAAGGCGATGGACGATTACATCACCCAGTCGAATACGCAGATCGACATACCGGGCCGCGGCACCGTCCGCCTCTCCAGCTCGGTCAACGGCGGCAACGCCAAGGTGTACGGCGCCGAGGCGGCATACAGCCAGGTCTTCACCTTCCTGCCCGCGCCGTTCGACGGCTTCGGCGTGCAGGGCAGCTACACCCACACCGAAGTGAAGGCGGATTACACCGCCGGGTCGCGGACCATCAAGGATCAGCTGATCGGCCTGTCGAAGAACAGTTTCAACCTGGTCGGTTTCTACGACAAGGGGCCGTTGTCGGCGCGGCTCTCCTATGTCTGGCGCGACAAATATCTGTCGAGCACGGGCAGCACGGTGCAGGCACCGACCTATGTCGCCGCCTTCGGGTCGCTCGACGGCCAGCTGTCGGTGCGTGCCGCCGAGAATCTGACGCTCAGTCTCGAGGGCATCAACATCGCAGGAGCCCATCAGGATACGTATAATGACAACAGCCTGCGGTTCGGCGAGATCAACTATTACGGCCGGACGATCCTGTTCGGCATCCGGGCGGAATTCTGATGCGCACGGTCATCGCCCTGGCCGCGGCGGTCATATCGGTGGGAGCCGCGCTGGCCGCTCCCGCGACGCGCCCGACGCTGCGCCTCAACGACATCCAGGTCGTCGGCTCGCATAACAGCTTCAAGGCGCGTATCCCGGCGGCGGTAATGCGGAGCCTGCGCGCGCGCGATCCGAAGCTCGCCGATGCGCTCGATTATTATCATCTGCCGCTCGCCGCGCAGCTCGACGCCGGGGTGCGCCAACTCGAGATCGACATCTTCGCCGATCCCGCCGGCGGCCGCTATGCCGATCCCAAGGGTGAGGCGATCGCCCGCGCGGCGGGGGAGGCGACCGGCTTCGATCGCGCCGCGATGCTGCGCCCCGGCTTCAAGGTGTTCCACATTCCGGACGTGGATTATATCTCGACCTGCGTGACGCTGCGCCGCTGCCTGGGCGAGATCGACGCCTGGTCGCGCGCGCATCCGCGGCATTTGCCGATCATGGTGACGATCAACGCCGCCGATACGCCCGACAAGGACGGGCGGGTGAGCCCGCCGCTGCCGCTCGACCAGCCTGCGCTGCTCGACGCGCTCGATGCCGAGATCCGCGCCGCGCTCCCCGGCAAGCGGCTGATCACCCCCGACGAAGTCCGCGGCGCCGCGCCGACGCTCCACGCCGCGGTGACGACGCACGGCTGGCCGTCGCTCGCGGCGACGCGGGGGCGCGTCTACGTGCTGTTCGACGTGCGCGACGCGGTGTCCGCGGTCTATCGCGCCGGCCATCCCTCGCTTGCCGGGCGCGCGATGTTCGGCTGGTATCCCGCCGGCGCGCCCGAGGCGCCGATCGAGATCGTCCAGGATCCGATCGCCGACGGCGCGGCGATCCGCCGCTGGGTCGAGGCGGGGCTGATCGTCCGCACCCGCACCGACGCCAACACCGTCGAGGCGCGCGGCCACGATCTGCGCAAGGCCGAAGCCGCTGCGGCGAGCGGCGCGCAGGCGGTCAGCACCGATTATTACCCCGGCGCACCCGATCCCGCCGGGCTTGCCTTCCACGTCACGCTGCCCGGCGGGGTGATGGCGCGCTGCAACCCGGTGCGCACCACGGGTTGCCGGCTCGATCCCTGACGCGTCGGCGCTGCGTCATTCGTGACGCAGCGCCCAGGCGGGCGCGGCGCGGCTCGCGCGCAGCGACTGGCCGAGCACGGTGAGCACCGCGATCGCCGTCGCGATCAGGCTTGCCGCGACGAAGTAGAGCGGCGACAGCGCGATCCTATCGTCAAACCCCGCCAGCCACGTCCGCATCGCCAGATAGGCGAGCGGCCAGGCGACGAGATTGGCGACCAGCACCGGCCGCAGGAACTGGCCGACGAGCAGCCGCACGATATCGGCGGAGGAGGCGCCCAGCGTCTTGCGGATGCCGATCTCCTTGACCCGCCGCTGCGTGTTGAACGAGGCGAGGCCCCACAGGCCGACGCAGCCGATCAGCACCGCCAGTCCGGCGCCGATGCCGAACAGGCGGGTGGCGCGATCGTCGGCGGCGTAGAAGCGTGCGAGCCGCTCGTCCGCGGTCTTGCCCCCAAACGGCACCTGCGGCGCCATCCGCTGCCACACCTGTCGGACTTGAGCGAGCATCGCGCGCGGATCGCCGGTGAAGCGCAGCGACGTCACCGTGACGTAGCTCAGATCGAGCGGGTCGGGCGTATAATAATAATAGGTCGCGGCGATCGGATCGTGCGGCGAGACGAAGCGGATGTCGGGCACCACGCCGACGATTGTCCGCGGCCGATCGCCACCCACCGTCTTGCCGATCGCCTCCTGCGGCGAGCGGAAGCCGAGCGTCGTCACCGCCTTGCGGCTGATCAGGATGTTGACGCCGACGCCGAGGTTTTGCTTGGCGCGATTGTCGGCGGCATGCGCATCGTCGAACAGACGCCCGGCGACCGGAGTGATGCCATAGGTGTCGAAGAACCCCGGTCCGACATCGACCCAGTTGAGCGACGGCCCTGACCCGGCGACCCCCGGCAGCGGCACGTTGTCGCTGCTTGAGCTGCCGCTGCCGCCGACAGTGGCGTTGGCGGTGCCGATCGCGGTCACCCCGGGCAGCGCGCGCAGGGTCGCGAGGATCTCACGCGCGCGGGCCTTGCCGATCTGTGGGTCGGCGAGCGAGGGCACGATGATCAGCCCCTCGCGCGGATAGCCGACGTCGGCGTTGCGGACGTAGCGGGTCTGCGCGACGAGCACCGCGGTGCCGATCATGAAGGCGATGGCGAGCCCGAACTGGAAGACGACGAGCGCCTCGCGCACCCGCGTCCCCGCACGGCCACCGCCCGGCGCGCGCGCCGAGGCGAGCACCGCCGCCGCCGGTACACGCGCCAGCAGCACCGCCGGGTAGAAGCCCGCGGCGATGCCGATCACCACCGCCAGCGCGACCAGCGCCGGCACCACCACAGCATAGGGGATGGTCAGCGACAGCCCGCCCGCGGCATTGACCAGCGGCAGGCCGAGTTCGGCAAGGATCAGCCCGAGCAGCGCCGCCAGCCCCGCGGTCAGCACCGCCTCGCCGAGGAACTGGCGGATTAGCGCCCCGCGATCCGCGCCGAGCACCTTGCGCATCGCCACCTCGCGTGCGCGCAGGCCGGCGCGGGCGGTGGCGAGGTTGACGTAATTGACCATTGCTATCAGCAGCGTCAGCAAGCCGACCAGCCCGAGGGTGACGACGGTGAGCCGCGTCCCCTCACCGACATTCGGCGCGAGATGCACGTCATCGAGTGGCATCAGCGCGATCGCGATCGACTTGGACGGCGATGGGCCCATGTCATGCGTCGCCCGGCGATCGACGAACGCCGGCAACCTCTGTTCGTAGGCGCGCGCCGCCGCCGGCGTGTCGAAGCGCAGATACGTCGCCAGCGACGTGCTGCCCCAGTGCGTCCATTGCGGATTCGGCGGGTTTCGCGGCAGGCGGATCAGGATCGTCGCCTGCATCTCGCTGTTCTTGGGCAGATCGCGGAAGATGCCGGTCACGCGATAACGTTGCGGCCCCTCCCCGACGATCGTCATCGTCTGACCGATCGGATCGCTGCTGCCGAAATAGCGTTTGGCGAGGCTCTCGCTGATCACCGCACCGCTCGGCGTTGCCAGACTCTGGCGGCCGCTGCCGCGTACCATCGGCAGGTCGAAGACGTCGAAGAAGCTCGCATCGACCTGCGCGACATCCTCCTGCGTCGCGACGCCGTTGCGCAGCACGCTGCCGCCGTTGCGTCCGCCGCTCCATCGCGTGCCGACTGTGCCGGGGAAATCCTCACGCAATTGCGTGAGCAGATCGCCCATCGTCTCGCCCGACGGACCATTGAACGGGCTCCCCGGCAAATCCCACACCGTCTCGACCAGATAGATCCGGTCATGGTTCGGCAGCCAGCGTTCGAAACTCGTCTCGAACCGCACGTACAGGCCGAGGACGAGGAACACCGCGATCCCCACCGCCAGGCCGCCGATGTTGAGCGCGGCATAGAGTTTGTGGCGGATCAGCGAACGATAGAGCGACAGCAGCGCAAAGCGGTTCATCAAAGGGGCTCCGTCACGGAAGGCGGCGTGCCGCTCGACCCATCGATCGCGATCGACAGATGGCCGGCACGCCCGAAGGAGATCGCGCCCGACCCGCGCCAGCGCAGCCGCACCTCGTCGACATGGACGTGGGCGAGCAGCACAGCGACGGCGACCGCCACGACGATCAGGGCGATGTCGCGCAGCGGGCTGGGCGGCCGGCAGCGGGGGTCAGGGGCGGACGACATGGCGAGGGGCGGGCCGGCTCAGCCGCAGCGCACGATGGCGCTGCCGCTCTTATGGATCGCGCAGCGGCCGCCGCCGCCGATGCGGATCAACCCGCTGCCGCCGGCATCGATATCGGCGCTGCGCGTCGCGGTCGCGGCGATCTCGCCCGATCCGCCCATCGTGACGCGGACGGACGGGGCGGCGAGCGCGCGCGTGTCGATCTTGCCCGATCCGTCGAGCGCGATTCCCACCGTGCCGGCGCGTCCGGCCGCGACGATCGATCCCGATCCCGGCAGCGCGAACCGCGCCGCCTCGGCATCGAGCCCGTCGACGCGCAGCGTGCCCGATCCGCTGATCGAGCCGGTGAAGGTGCGGCCGGTCGCCGACGCGATGCGGATCGAGCCGGAACCGGGGATCGCCGCGGCGCGCAGCTGCGGCACCGTCACGGTGACACGCGCGCCCGTGTCGCGCCAGTTGCCCGGACGGCGGCCGACGCGCAGCGTATCGCCGCGCACGTCGATCGCCAGCGCCGCGACCGCGCGCGGATCGCCGCTGGCGACGACCGAGCGTGTCGCGCCGGCGACGACGACGACGCTGTCCGCCCCGGTCAGCTCGACCGCGTCGAACGCGCCGACGGCGAAGCTGCGCGGCGGCGCATCCTGGGCGATTGCGGGCACGGCAAGTCCGGCGAGGAGAAGGGTGAGACGAGGACGCATGGGGATAGCCTTTCGTTGACGGTCAGAGGGCACGGGCGGCGGAGGCGACGATGCGGCCGTCGAGCATGTCGATGCGGCGCTTGGCCATGTCGGCATGGCTCGGCGAATGGGTGACCATCACGATCGTCGCGCCGTCGTCGTTGAGGCCGGCGAGGATGTTCATCACCTGCTCGCCGTTGCTGGTGTCGAGGTTGCCGGTCGGCTCGTCGGCGAGGATCAGCGACGGATTGCCGACGATCGCGCGCGCGATCGCCGCGCGCTGCTGCTGGCCGCCCGACAATTGGTGGGGATAGTGGCGCGCGCGATGCGCGATGCCGACCTTGTCCATCGCCGCGGCGACGCGTTCGCGCCGCCCCTGCACCGCCTCCTTGCGATAGGCGAGGCCGAGCGTGACATTCTCCTCGATCGTCAGATCGTCGATCAGGTTGAAGCTCTGGAAGACGAAGCCGAGGTGGGCGCCGCGGAACCGCGCCAGCGCCGCTTCGTCGAGCGTCGCCAGGTCCTGTTCGCCGAACAGATAGCGCCCGGCGCTCGGCCGATCGACCGTGCCGAGCGTGTTGAGCAGCGTCGACTTGCCGCACCCCGACGGCCCCATGATCGCGACGAACTCGCCGGCCGCGACGTGCAGGTTGATGTCGTGCAGCGCGGTCGTCTCGATCTCGTCGGAGACGTAGCGGCGCTGGATATTCTCGAGCCGGATCACGGGTTCGTCCTTTCAGCGGAGGTTGAGGAGGTCGCCCTTCACGGACGCCGTCGAGGAGGTGATGATGCGATCGCCGGGGGCGAGGCCGCTGCGGATCTCGACCTGTTCGGCGTTGCGCCGGCCGATCGTGATCGCGCGCCGCCGCGCATGGCCGCCGTCCGCATCGAGCACGAACACCGAACTGCCGCCGGTATCGAGCCAGCCGCCGATCGGCGCGACCAGCGCCGGCTGCGTGCTGCCGAGCGTGATGCGGACATCGATCGTCTGGCCGCGGTTGAGTCCGGCGGGAGCCTGGCCTGCGAACATGAGCTCGACGCGGAAGCGGCCGTCCTTGACCGCGGGCAGCACCTTGCTGACCGTCGCGCGCGCCGCGCCCGCCTGCGCCGACTGGCCGACCGCGACGCGGCCGAGATAATATTCGTCGACATCGGCGAGCAGCTTCCACGCGCCCTCGCTGTCGACCTGTCCGGCGGGGTCGCCGGGCTTGAGCGACTGGCCGGGCTGGAGCGTGAAGTTGGTCAGCCGCCCGCCTGCGGGCGCGCGGATCACCAGCGCGTCGAGCCCCGACCGCACCATCGCCAGATTGCCCGACAGCCGCGTCCGCGTGTCGGCGAGCCGCGCCGCCTGCAATGCGGTGATCCGCGCCTCGCTCGCGCCGCCCGCCTGCAACTGCTTGACGCGCTGTTCCTGATAGGCGGCGGCCTCGGCGAAGCTCTTGACGCCCGCGTCGGAGACGATGCCCTTGTCGTAGAGCTGCTGGCGGATCGACAGGTCGCGCCGCGCCTTGATCAGGTCGTAATGCGCCTGCGCGAGCTGCCCGGCACGGTCGAGCCGGTTGCGCTCGATCGCCAGATCCTGTCCCGACACGTCACCCAATTGCCCCGCGATCTGCGCCTCGCGGGTCAGCACCTCGAGCCGCAGTTCGGGATTGGCGAGGCGGGCGAGCGGCTGACCCGCCGCGACCATCGCGCCGTCCTGGACCAGCAGCGTCTCGACCTGCCCGCCGGCGAGCACCCCGACCAAGGTCGTCAGCCGCGGCGCGACGGTGGCGCGCACCGGCAGGTAATCGGCGAAGGGCGCCCGCGTCACCGGGCCGGTCTCGATCGTCGCGGCGGCGATGTCGGTCGATCCCGCCGCCGGCAGCAGCCGCCAGATCGCCAGCGCCGCCAGCAGCGCGACCGCCGCGCCGATCACCACGCGCCGCCGCCACCACGGCCGCGGCCTGGGCGCGACGCGCCGATCCATCCCCGCGCCGGCAGAAGCATTTGCGTGTAACGAGGGTTCGGTCATCATGCGAACAGTGTCGCCGATCCTGTCCGAAAAGCCTAAATCACTATGAATGAACGATTTTCTCCCGATCCCTGCGCGCCCGACCGTTCGCCTGCGGACACAGTGTCCGGCGATGGACAGTCGGATGAGGCGTCAAGCCCGCGCATCCTGCTGATCGACGACAATCCCGCGGTGGCACGGGCGATGGAGATCGCCTTCCGTCTCGCCGGTCATCGCTTCGACGTCGCCGCCGATCCCGAGGAGGGCCTGTCGCGGCTCGCCCGCCACCGCTACGACGCGATCCTGCTCGATCTCAACTTCACCGCCGGCCGCGCCGATGGCGAGGAGGGGCTCGCCTGCCTTGCGCGGATCATCGCCGCCGATCCTGCCGCCTGCGTGCTGGTGCTCACTGCGCACAGCGGCATCCGAATCGCGGTCGCGGCGATGCAGAGCGGCGCGCGCGACTTCGTGATGAAGCCGTGGCGCAATGCCGAGCTGATCGCCAAGGTCACCGCGGCGATCGCCCGCGGCCCGCTCGCGGCCGCCGCCGCGCCCACCGTACCGGGATCGCCGCCGCCGGTGCTGATCGGCGACAGCGCGGCGATGCAGCAGCTGCGCGCGCTGATCGCCCGCGTCGGCCCGACGCCGGCGAGCGTCTCGATCAGCGGCCCGCCCGGCAGTGGCCGCAGCCTCGCGGCGAGTGCCATCCACGCCGCGTCGCGCGATCCGGCGCCGCCGCTGCGCCTCGACCTGCGCGACGCCGCCGACTGGCCGCGGCTCGATGGCGCGCCGGCGACGTTGATCCTGCGCCGCCCCGACGCGCTCGACGCGCAGGCGCAGCAACGGCTGGTCGATCGCCTGCCCGCCGACACGCGCTGCATCGCGATCGTCGACGATGCGGCCGCGCTGATGCCGGCGCTGCGCCGGCGGATCGCGACGCTCGATATCGCCATGCCGCCGCTCGCCGCGCGCGCGGGTGACGCGCTGCTGCTCGCACGCCATTTCCTGCGGGCCGCCTGCGACCGGTTCGATCGCCCATCCGCTCAGTTCACCGAGGCGGCGGCGGCGCTGATCCTCGCCACCGACTGGCCCGATTCGGTGCGCGGACTCGCGCTCGCGGTGGAACGGGCCGCTTTGCTCGCCGAGGGCGACCGGATCGACGCCGCCTCGCTCGCGCTGCCCGAGTCCGCCCCCGCCCCCGCCGCTGCCGCTGCCGCTGCCGCCACGCCGGTCGCCGAGCCGGGCTTCGCGCTGTCGCAGGCCGAGCGCGCGACGATCGAGGCGGCGTTGCGCGAACATCGCCACAACGTCAGCCACGCCGCGGCAGCGCTCGGCATCAGCCGCGGCGCACTCTACCGGCGGATGGCGCGCTATGGGCTCTGACATCCCGCGCCCCTTGGCGACCGCGCTCGCCCTGTTCGGCTGCGGTATCGTCGCCGCGGCGGCGTGGCGCTGGCAATTGTGGGGATCGGTCAGCGGCGCGCTGCTCGTCGCGCTCTGGCTCGCGTTGCGCAGCCTCGTCGTCGCACCACCGCCGCCGCGCCACGATGCCCCGCCCGTCGCGGACCCCTTCGCCAACCGGCTGTTGCTCGATGCTGCGCCGACGCCGATGCTGGGCATCGAGGCGGAGCAGGTGCGCGCGCTCAACCGCGCCGCGCGCGCGATGTTCGCGACCGACGACCGGGTGCTGCCGCCGCCGCCCGCGCTGCTGTCGCGCGATGCCCGCTATCTGCGCCATGCCGAGCGCCGCTGGCGGATCGACCGCGTCGTTCTCACCGCGCGCGGCGGCGAGCGGATCGTCGCCGCGCTGGTCGACAGCGAACAGGAGGAACGCGTCGCCGAGGCGCGCGCCACCGGCGAGATGATCCACGTCCTCGGCCATGAGCTGCTCAACGGCCTCGCACCGATCGTCTCGCTCGCCGACAGCGGCGTCGCCGCGCTCGACCGGCCCGCGCCTGATCTGCCGCTGCTCCGCGAGATCCTGACGACGCTCGCCCGCCGCACCGAAGGCTTGCAGCGCTTCACCGAAGCCTATCGCGCGCTCGCCCGCCTGCCCGAGCCGCAGCGTCGCGTAGTCTCGCTTGCCCCGCTCGCCGACGATCTCGCCCGGCTGTTCGCGGTGCGCTGGCCGCAGGTGCGCCTGATCTGCGACGCGGCGGCGTTGCCCGACTGGTCGATCGACCGCGACCAGATCAGCCAGGCGCTCTGGGCGCTGCTCCAGAATGCCGCGGAGGCGGCGCTGGCGAGCGCGGCCGATCCGCGGGTGACGCTCGCACTGCACGTCGACGGTCGGACGCTGGCCTGCCATGTCGGCGACAATGGCGGCGGCATCGCCGCGGCGGACGTCGCCCGCATCTTCCGCCCGTTCCACACGACCAAGCCCGACGGCACCGGCGTCGGCCTCAGCCTCGCGCGGCAGATCGCCCATGCGCATGGCGGCACGCTGACCCTCGCCTCCGCGGTGCCGGCGCATTTCATCCTTTCCATTCCGTACCTTGACGCGGACGTCCGGGTCGCGAATGATTGCGCTAACAATTAAGAGAGGATCGAGCATGTCACCGACCCGCCGCGACCTGCTCGTCGCTGCCACCGCGGTCGCGGCCAGTGCCGCCACCGCGCCGCTCGCCGCCGCCGCGCCCGACAGTCTCCAGGCGATCGCCGCGCGACGCGGTCTGCGCTTCGGCAGCGCAGTGCCGTGGCAAGCGGGCGGCCGCAACGGCGTGCCGCTCGCCGACCCGGCTTATGCGCGGCTGATCGCGGCGCAATGCGGGCTGATCGTCGCCGAGAACGAGATGAAGTGGCAACATCTCCGCCCGAGCCCCACCACCTTCGCCTTCGGCCATTTCGATGCGATCATGGCCTGGGCGGAGCGCGAGCATCTCGCGGTCCGCGGCCACAATCTGCTCTGGCATCAACCGAAATGGCTGCCGCGCTGGCTCAACGACTATGATTTCGGCGCGCAGCCGCATGCCGCCGCCGAAACCCTGCTCACCACGCATATCCGCACCGTGATGAACCGCTACGGCCGCCGCATCGCCAGCTATGACGTCGTCAACGAAGCGGTGCGGCCGGAGGATGGCACCCTCTACGACACGTCGCTGTCGAAGGCGCTCGGCGGTGCGGAGCCGACGCTCGACCTCGCCTTCCACACCGCGCGCGCCGCGGCGCCCGACGCGCAACTCGTCTACAATGACTATATGAGCTGGGAGCCCGGCAACGCCAAACATCGCGCCGGCGTGCTGCGGCTGCTCGAAGGCTTCCGCCGGCGCAACGTGCCGGTCGACGCGCTCGGGCTGCAATCGCATCTCGTCACGCAAGGGCCCGACGGCACGGCGAGCGCGGCGCAATTGCAGGGCGAATGGCGGCGCTTCCTCGATGCGGTGACCGCGATGGGCTATGGCCTGCTGATCACCGAGCTCGACGTGCGCGACAATCACCTGCCCGCCGCGATCGCCCCGCGCGACCGGGCGGTCGCCGATTTCACCCGCGCCTATCTCGACGTGACGCTCGCCTATCCCAAGCTGCGCGACGTGCTGTGCTGGGGATTGAGCGACGCGCACAGCTGGATCGAGGGGTTCGAGCCGCGCCCCGACCATGCCAAGCGCCGCCCGACGCCCTATGACGTCGCGCTCCGCCCCAAGCCGATGCGTGCGGCGATCGCCGCGGCGCTGGCGGCGGCACCCGCGCGCTGAACGCCGAGACACAGGAGAGACGGATGACAGGACGATACGGACGCGCGGCGCTGCTGCTCGCGGCGCTGGCGGGCGGTACGGCCCTCTCCGCCCAGACGCCGATGGCGCGTTGGGTGCCCGCCTGGGGATCGGCGCAGATGGTCGCCACCGCGGCGGACGCCGAACGGATCGCCGCGATCGGCCCGGTGACGATCCGCCAGGTCGTCCACCTCTCCGCCGGCGGCACGCGCGTCCGCGTCCGCCTGTCGAACGTCGCCGGTGACGCGGCGCTCCGCATCGACGCCGCCGCCCTCGCCCGCGGCGCCCCCGGTTCGGCGACGGTACGCGACGGCGCGCCGCTGACCTTCGCCGGCGCGCGCACCACCGTCATCCCGCCGGGCGCGGAGGTCTATTCGGACCCGCTGCCGCTCGCCACCCGCGCCGGCGACGATCTCGCGATCAGCCTGTTCCTCGCCAAGCCGCCGATCCGCCACACCGGTCATCCCGGTGCCCGCGCGACGAACTACGTCACCGCCGGCGATCATGTCGCCGCCGAGACGCTGCCCGATGCGCAGGCGATCGGCGGCTGGTGGGATCTCGCCGATGTCGAGGTGAGTGGCGGCAAGACGGATGCGGCGATCGTCGCGATCGGCGATTCGATCACCGACGGCCGCGGCGTCCGCGACAATGCCAACACGCGCTGGACCGACGTGCTGGCCCGCCGGCTCGGCGGCAATGCCCGCACCGCGCATCTGGCGCTGGTCAACGCCGGCATCGGCGGCAACCATATCCTCACCGACGGGCTCGGGCCCAGTCTGCTGGCGCGCTTCGACCGCGACGTCATCGCCCGGCCCAACGTCCGCTATGCCGTCGTGTTCGAGGGCGTCAACGATCTCGGCGGGCTGACGCGCGAGGCGCCCGTCGACCCGGTGAGCCAGCGCGCGCTCTACGATTCGATCGCCGCGGCCTTCCGCGAACTCGCCGCGCGTGCGCATGCGCATGGCATCACGCTGATCGGCGCGACGATCACGCCGCTGGTCGGGAACGATTATTATCACGCCACCCCGCCGACCGAGGCGACGCGGCAGCGGCTCAACACGCTGATCCGCAGCGGCGGCATCTTCGATGCGGTGATCGACTTCGACGCGGTGGTGCGCGATCCCGCGCATCCTGACCGGCTGCTCCCCGCCTATGACACCGGCGACCACCTCCACCCCAATGAGGCGGGCTATCGCGCGATGGGCGACGCGGTCGCGCTGCACCTGTTCGGCGGCTAGCGCGACCGCCAGGCGCGATTAACCCGCCAGCTCGGCCCGGACGATCGCCGCGCCCGCCGCCAGCGCGTGCAGCTTGCCGCGGGCGACGGCGCGCGGCAGCGGCGCCAGGCCGCAATTGGTCGCGGCCCACAATTTGTCGGCATCGACGAAGCGCAAGGCGTTGCGCAGCGTCGCCGCGACCGCCTCCGGCGTGTCGACCATGTCGGTGGCGACGTCGATCGCCCCGACCATCACCGTCTTGCCGCGGACCAGCTCGATCAGCTCCATCGGCACGCGCGAATTCTGGCATTCGAGCGAGATGATATCGATCGTCGAGCGCTGGAGGTTGGGGAAGGTCCGCTCATATTGCCGCCATTCGGCGCCGAGGCTCTGCTTCCATTCGGTATTGGCCTTGATGCCATAGCCATAGCAGATGTGCACCGCGGTCTGCGCCTTGAGTCCCTCGGCGGCGCGCTCCAGCGTCGCGATGCCCCAGTCGTTCGCCTCGTCGAAAAAGACGTTGAACGCCGGCTCGTCGAACTGGATGATGTCGACCCCCGCCGCCTCGAGCTCGCGGGCCTCGTCGTTGAGGATGCGGGCAAATTCCCAGGCGAGTGTCTCGCGGCTATGATAATGGTCGTCGTAGAGCGTATCGATCATCGTCATCGGCCCGGGCAGCGTCCATTTGATCGGCCCGGCGGTCTGCGCCCGCAGGAAGCGCGCATCCTCGACGAACACCGGCGCGGGGCGCGACACCGCGCCGACGACGGTCGGCACGCTCGCGTCATAGCGGTTGCGGATGCGGACGGTGGCGCGCTGGGTGAAATCGACGCCGCGCAGATGTTCGATGAAGGTGGTGACGAAATGCTGCCGCGTCTGCTCGCCATCGCCGATGATCGTGATGCCGGCCTGCCGCTGATCGTCGACTGCGAGGCGCAGCGCGTCCTGCTTGCCCGCGACCAGCGCGTCGCCGGAGAGATTCCACGGCGACCACAAGGTCTCCGGCTGCGCGAGCCATGAGGGTTTGGGCAGGCTGCCCGCGGTGGTCGTCGGCAAAAAGGGGGTCATGATGGTCTGTCCTTCTGGCATCGGGCCGGTCACAGGCCGCAGGTCGCGGACCAGCGCGCGAGCGTCGCGCCGTGCGGCTCGATCAGATGCTGTTGCGCATAGCGTCCCTGGTCGACGGCGAGGCGGCTGCGTTCCTCGCGATCGTAGACGATGCGCGTCAGTGAATAATCCTGGCTCGACAGGCTCGGCCGATAGGCGGCGGCGGCGACGGCGTTGGCGTTGTAGATCTCGGGCCGGTAGATCTTCTGGAAGCTTTCCATCGTGCTGATCGTGCTGGCGAGTTCGCCATTGCTGTAATCGCTGACCAGATCGCCGATATGATAGAAAGCGAGCGGCGCGGCGCCGTGGGGCGGCAGGAAATAGCGCGCGGTCATTCCCATCTTGGCGAAATAGGCGTCGGTCAGCGACGCCGCCTCGGTCTGATATTCGATGCCGAGGATCGGGTGCAGATTGGCGGTGCGGTGATAGACCGCCTGGCTCGACACGCTGAGGCAGATGACCGGCGGTTTGCCGCAGCGGGCGCGATAGCCATAGGACCGCAGCAGATGCCGGAACAGCTTGCCGTGCAGATCGCCGAACTGCGGCGGCGGTTCGCCCTGCCCGGTCTGCTGGCGATACTCGGGCAGCACGACGCTGAAGTCGTAGTCGCGCAGGTAGGAGGAGAAATTGTTGCCGACGATACCGGGAAGCCGGGTGCCGCTGCGCCGGTCGATGACATGGGTTTCGAGCATCTCGATCAGCGGGAAGGCGGGTTCGCCGGCGCCCAGGTCCAAACCGATTGAGAGGATATCGAGGCTGACACCATAGCGGTCGCCGGTCGGATTATCCCAGTCCATCAGCGCGTTGAACCGCCGGTCGATCATCATCAGCGTCGCGCGCAGATTGTCGCGGCGCTGCTCGCCGCGCGCCAGATTGGCGAAGTTGGTGGTGATCCGCGTATCGTCGGCGGGGCGATACTCTTCGTCGAACGGAATGCTGCCGAACGTGAATGTGACGTCGCTGTCGGTCATGACTCACCTGCTTGTATCGGCAGAGGTCAAGGCAAGAGCGCACACGGCCGCATCGCTTCGGCGTCGCCGCCGAATCCTGCATCGCGCGCGATCCACCGGAGCAACCCCCGTCCGAGGAACGTTATCGCGTCGGAGGCAGGTCTCCTGGCTCACGGGTCATCACGGTGGTTCCGGCCTTCCCGGGCGCACGCACCCAGTGACACATGAAGGAACCGCCGCTCGCCGCTTACAGTTGCGGGGGCAGCGTCGGATTCTGTCCCGAAGGACACCACCGGCTTCCCGTCTTAGCCCCATCGCCGCGAGCGGAATGGGGAACCTCGACACGACGGTTCAACACCATCGGGTGGGTGTCGTCAATCCTGACATAAAGATATCTTTATATCTTGATGTCGCGGTGGATGAGGGTGTCTTCGGCTGGACAGCCC
>NZ_CP115901.1:0-238581 GCF_027945725.1 Sphingomonas sp. CV7422
AGGCACACAGATTTCTGGCACGCACCGATGTTGCTGCGGCTCATTCCCGAGCTGTTAGATCAGCGTCGATCGTCGCCTTGGGGGGCCACCTCCGCCGCGTCGCAAGGCTAGTCTATCTCTGCCAGAGAGCCTATCCGGCCCGTGGCAGCCCAACCCGGGCGGTCAAGGGAGGTGATACATATAGACACCGCAACAATCGTAGCACTGGTACTCGGCGTCGCGACGCTCGTCGTCGCGCTCCTCAGCTTGATAGTGAAGATTATCGAGCTGTCGCGCCACTAGGCCGAGTTGGGGACGTCCCGGCGCTGGAACGCCGGGGCGTCCTTAAAAAATTTGAGCCCCGAACGCTGGAACGCTCGGGGCTCAGGGGATGACCTATAGACATAGAACATCGTAGCTCGACCGATATACGCTTCAACCTGTAGCGCCGCAAGGCTACTCCGCCGCAATCCCCGTGTCGTAGATGCGCGTGCAACGCCGCAAGCATGTAGACCCGGTTCCGGACATTCTCCTCGGCGCGCCCGACGCCCGAGAACTGCCGCTCGTTCATCAGCGGATGCAAAGCCGCTGAATCGTCACAGCCGTTCCAAACCCTGCAGCGTCGTCCGCAGCGCCTCGACGAGCGGCGTTGCCGGCACGTCGCCGAGGAAGCTGTGCAGCTTGCCGTCGATCAGCCGGAGCGGCCGGCGCCAGAGATAGATCATCTCGCGCATCTCGCGCGCGGTCTCGTTAAACGGCGCCATCGCGTGCACCACCGGCCACGGGAACGGATAGATCGGCGCGTTCGGCTTGCCCGCCGCCTGGCGGATCGAGTCGGCAAACGCTCGGTTGTCGTCCACCCAAGTGCCGCCAAACTGGAAGCTGTCGAAAGCCGCCAGCGCGTCGCGCCGTTCCAAGAGGCGTACCATCGTCTCGGCGAGGTCGGGCAGATAGGCCCAAGCGTGGCCAATACCCGCGCGCGCGGGATCGAAAACGCGCTTCACCGGTCCGGGCGTCGGCACCATGCCCTGCGCCAACCAGCTATTGCCGCTGCGCGGACCGAAGAAGTCGCCCGCGCGGACAACCAGTGCCTTGGCGCCGTTCCGGCTCGCCTCGCGCAGGCGGCGCTCCATCTCGACGCGGATCGCGCCCTTGCGGGTCACCGGGTTTTCAGGGCTAGTCTCGTCGACAGCCTCGCTCGCGTCCGGCCCGTAATTGTAGACCGTGCCTGGCAGCAGCACGCGCGCGCCGGTCGCGGTTGCCGCTGCGATCGTGCTGTCGAGCATCGGCAGTACCAGCCCTGCCCAATTGCGATAGCCCGGCGCGTTCGCACCATGCACGATCACCGACATGCGGTCGGCAGCGGCGGTGACGGACGCCTTGTCCATGGCATCGCCCCGCACCCATTCCAGCGCCGGATTGCTCGCCCGGGCCCGCGCCGGATCGCGATGGAGCGCGCGGACCGCCCAGCCGCGGGCGAGCAACGCCCGTGCCACCTCGCCCCCGATGCCGCCGGTCGCGCCGATCACCAGCGCCGTATTTGTGTCCTTGTTCATCGTCACCTCCTCGTTGCGGAGGCAGAGATGGCCTCTATCCGGGCCAAACGAAATTGCGACAATAGGCAGAGCAGATATACAGGATCGTATGGACAGTGGACCCGGATGGGAGTTGTGGCGCACCTTTGGCGCCGTCATGCGTGCGGGCAGCCTGTCGGGTGCGGCGCGCGCGCTCGGTCTCACCCAGCCGACCGCCGGGCGACATATCGCGGAACTGGAGGCGGCGCTCGGCGCCGGCGCGCTGTTCACGCGCTCGGCGCGCGGGCTGCAGCCGACCGAGACCGCGCTGGCGCTCGCGTCGGAAGCCGAGGCGATGGCTGCCGCCGCGGCAGCGCTGGTGCGAACCGCCTCCGCTCCCGGCGACGCGATCTGCGGCATCGTCCGGATCAGTGTGAGTGAAGTGATCGGCGCGGAGGTGCTGCCGCCGATCCTCGCCGCCCTGCGCACGCAGCATCCCGGCCTGATGATCGAGCTGCTGCTCACCAACGCCTCGTCCGACCTGCTGCGGCGCGACGCCGATCTCGCGATCCGGATGACCGAGCCGAGGCAGCAGGCGCTGCTCGTCAAGTCGGTGGGCCGCATCCGCCTCGGCTTCTACGCGCACCACGAGTATCTTGCCCGCGCCGTGTCGATCGACAGCGCCGCTGACCTGGCGCGGCATGCGATCATCGGCTTCGACCGGGACGCGGCGTCGATCCGGTCGCTCGAGGCGGCCTGGCCCGACCTGCCCGCCTTTGCGCTGCGCACCGACAACCAATTGGCCCAGATCGCGCTGATCCGCGCCGGCTGCGGGATCGGTGTGATGCAGGGCCCGATAGCTCGCCGTGACCCGGCGCTGATCCCGATCCTGCCGGCAATCTTCCACGCGCATCTGCCGGTCTGGATCGCCATGCATGAGGACCTGCGCTCGACAAGGCGCATGCGGCTGGTCTTCGACGCACTGGTCGACGGCATGACGGCTTACATCAGAACGGGTTCGGAGCGTCAGCGGTGAGCCAGAAACGGCCGCTCATGCAGTGTAGACGCAGTCCGAAAGCAGACGTTGATTAAGGCCTACCTGCCTGTCTTCATAACATTTATACGTGACTTTTGACCGCGGCAGCATCCTAGAGCGGCCGGATCGTTCTCCAACAAGATTTGAGATCGGCTTCTACGCCTTTGACAAACCTCTCCGTGAGATCGGGTGCGCTATTATGCGCCGATATAGGCTCCACCCTTCGATCCGACCAGCTGCATCTTGCATCCCGTCAGCTCGATGGTGGGCAACGCGTGAGCGAAGATACCTTCTGAAGTCATTCGACGTTTGCTTCAGCGCTCCAACTTGCCGTCGTGTTCGATCGCCCGCAGCCGCTGGATCTGCTGCGTCGCGATCGTGCGCTGCTGCGCGAGCTCGCGCGTGATGCCGTCGGCAATGGCGATAAGCCGCCGGATCGCAGGCGCGCAGGGCTCATGCCGGATGGTGATCTGGCCGCTCTCGACCCGGCTCAGGCGTTCGGCCAAGACCTCCATGCTGCCATCGCGCGCGATGCGGTCGCGGATCACGACGGCAGCCTCGTGCTCGGCGGGCGAACCCTGTCCGCGCGGCACGGCGAGGCGGGCGTTTTCCTCGGCAAAGTCGGCCTGATTGGCGGCGATCGGTGCGACGACCCCGATTTCGCGCGCCGCCTCCATCACCGACATGCGGCGGTCATAGGGGGCTTGGTCGCGGCCATGCTCGAGCGAGCGCCGGATGATCTCCTGAAGCGGATCGTGCCGGCGATACACGTGGAGCTGGAACGCCAACTGATATTCTTCGCGAGTGTCGACCGTCATCATCTTGTCGGCGGTGAGGCCGGGATAGTGATGCTGGATAACGGCCATGTCGCGCGCGATATACAGCGCGTCACGGGACTGCGGCGTCACGTTGGTCGTGTTCCAGTCGAGCTTATGCCCGGCCTCGCTGGCGAGCTGCGCGGTGAAGGTGCGCAGCGTGCGGCTGTTTCCCTCGCTGAACGGGTGCAGGTGATCGAGCCTCGCATAGGTCTGCGCGAGGGCGTCGGCCATATCCAGCGTGTTCAGCCCGGCGAGCGCCTTGCCGCCCTGCAACGCCTCGAGCGTCGCCCCGAGCAGCCGGTCGACCTCCGGCCGCAGCGCATAGGGGACCTAAAGACGATCGCGCGAGGCCTCAAGCCGGCGCTGCTTGAAATGCCCTGCCGCGTCCGGCCGAAATTCGCCCGGACGATGGTGCGGCAGATCCTGGAAGATACGCCGGTGAACCTCGCGCAGGTGGGCGACATCGAATTGGCCTCGGACAGTGTCCAAGGCCAATAGGGTTATGTTGACATAGGCAAGGGCTGCTTCGCCGCGATCAACCAAGGCGCACGGTGTCGGATTCTTTCACCGCAGTGACGAACTGCTCGTTGGTCAATTCGCCATCGATGAACCGCGCGGCGATTGCCTCGATTTCACTGATGAGGATGCCGCCTTCGTAACGGACGCTGCCGCGTGCAAAGTTAACCGCGTCAATACGACGCTTGCGCTCAGCCGCGGTGATCGCGAGTGGGGAAACAGGGAGAGGCGCGACGGCGTCCATCCTCAATCCTTTCAGCTGATCGAGCCATATCAACATAGGAAGACGCGCCCGGATTTGCCAGCAGAACTGGCGGATTTCAGCCGATATCGGACTGGCGAGAGGCATGGCCTGCGATCGGGTGGCGACACGCACCACCGGTCGGCAGCGTCAGTCTTCGGGACGATCGTCGTCTTGATCCTCATGCCCCTTGGGCCAGTCATGCGCAGGGATGACCCGGACGCGTTCGGCGATCAGGTCAACGGTATGGACGCGCTCGCCGCTCTTCTCGTAGCTGTTCTGACGGATGCGGCCGGCGAGGTGGAGGAGATCGCTCTTGCCATAACGCACATTCCGAGCGGGACATGGGAGAGCTGATCACTTGATCCGGTGACGATCCCGGGGCGCTTCATTGCCGCCCGCGAACGCGTGGCCTATGTCTGACGGGAAGGAGGCGCCGTGACCACGCAGGGTCCCATGTGGACGCAGGATCAGGCAATTGCTTACGAAGCGGCGCTGGACGCTATCAACGACGTGATCGCCAGGTACAGCGAACAGATCGCCTATGAGCAGGGTCATGGCACCGGTGCACGGGTCGAGTGGTTACGCATGCGCGTGTGGCAAGCACGCGACGTAGCCAAGTCGCTCGACATTCGCGACGACGTGACGGTCAGTTAGGCGCTGCGCGAATTCAACGCAATAGTGCGCGCGCTCGACGCTGTGGACATGTCGTCGGTTGCTCACCGGAATCCAGTCACGTGTGATCCCGAGCGCCACAGCTTGCCACCTGCTTGGTTACGTTGATTTCGATTCGATTGAGTAGGCCGACTTCGTGAGGAGCGTGTCCGACACGGATCGGACCTACCGCTCCATGTCGCTTGATCGGTGCAAAGCGGCGGGAGGCATCGTGCTGACCTCGAACGAGCGCTCCCCCGCCTCGATGCGGGCGGCGATGTCACGGTGCAGGGTCACCAGCTCGGCAGGGATCTGATCGCCGTGGAGGATGGCGGCCTGGCGATCGGCCACCGCGAACCCGTCGATCGCGGCGGCCAGCTCCGGCTCCCCATAGAGCGCCAGGCTTTCGCCGGCCCGCCACAGGTCAGCCAGCTCCTTCGATCGTGCGGCCCTCGCCTCCGGCGAACGGTCGCGCGTGACCGTCGTCTGGGGCGCGGCGGGCGGCGTTACACCGCGTCCGGCCAGCTCCGCGCGCGTGATCGCTGCCAGTTGGTAGCGCAGCACGCGCGTCTCGGGCGTGTCCGTCGGTGAGGGCTCGTATTGCCGCGCGAGGAGCTGCGCCAGCTCACGCGACGCAGCCTTCGGCACCTGCTGGCGCCACTCGGCAAGGGCACGCGTCGCCGTGACGTAATCCGCTGGCTGCGTGATCAGATATCGTTCGAGAAGAGGACTGTCGGCCACATTGGCAGGGAGCGGCGCTTTGATCCCACAGGCAGCCGTATGCGCGCGAGCGGCAAGTTCCGCGATCAGAACAAGACTGGCGCGATTGGTGAGACGATCTGTCTTCAGATCTTGCGCGATCGCCGCTTGCCCGACGTCCAGCGTGCCGAGCCGAGTGACGGTCTCGGCTTGATCCCGTGCCAGGTCTGACAGCCTTTGCTCGAGCGTAGTGAGGCCCTCGGTCGCTTGCGAGACGGCGCTCAGGGCCTGCTCGATCCCAACCTGCCTTCGGGCAATCGCATCCACCTCCTTCGTCAGGACGGCCAGCGTCTCGAGGATCGTTGCTAACGCGCGACTGTTCTCACCATCCGTCATCGGCGCGGCCCACCTCTGTCCTGCGACCGATCGCGCTGCCGCATCTGTTCGCGTTCCTGCTGCTGCGCGCGGACACGTTCGAGCGTTTGGCGCAGGATGGCGTCGGCCTGATCGGCCGATAGCGTCGGCATAGGCCGGCTCTCCGGCTCGAGGGGTGGCCGCATCTGCTGCGATTGATCGTCGGCATCGCGTTCCGCCGGCCGATCGCGACCCGGCTTTGCAGCAGCGCGATCCGCTGACTGATCGCTACCCGGCATTTCAACCTCGCCCGTTTCCTGTACTGGCGCCGTCCGCACCTTGGCTGCTTCATTGATCCTGGCCAGCGTCGCTGCCAGCGGGTCAGCCGCACCGGCTTCCTGCTGATGCCTCTTTTCGATCTCGGCCTTTGCCGCTTCCATTCGTGCCAGCGCCAGCGTGACCGGGTTGGCAGCCATCGCCTCCCGTGCACGCCGCGCCGTGATCTCCGCCGTCGCAGCTTCCAGTCTGGCGAGTGCGGCAGCGACCGGATCGGCCGCCGCAATACCCTTTTCCGGTGCCGACGCTGCGGCACTCTGCGCATCGGCTCCGCGATCGATCTGCGTCGCGCGCATCGAGTTCGGCACCGGCTCGGGCATTGCCGCAACGAACGTCTTGAGGCTTTGCGCCTTGACCTGATCGACCAGCGACGGCGACGTCAGCAGCTCGTCGATCGAGCGCTGGAACGTGTCGCGCACGACCGCCTGTCGTTTCGCCAGCGCGGTTACGGCAGGATCGGCGCGGCCGTTTTCGTGCAGCCGACGCGCACGATCGGCCCGGTTACGGTCGATCTGCGGCACCGCGCCCTGCTCGCGAATCTTGCGCGCCGCGATCGGTTCGTGCTTCGCATCGACGCCGCGCGCCTGCACTGGCGTCGCGTTCGCCTCGATGCCGCGGTCGCGCAGCTTCTGCGCGAAACGCTGGCGGTAACGCAGCAGATCGTCGGAATCAGGATTGAACCGGCGGCCGTCGTAATCGCGCCGCGCGACCGTCAGATGGACGTGCGGATGATCGCGATCGACGTGCAGCGCCGCGACCCAGGAGCGGTTCGCGAACTCCTCGCGCGCGAATGCCAGCGCCGCCTCTTTCACGCCTTGCGGATCGGTGTGCGCCGGCATCGACAGGATCATCGACAGCGACGTTGCGCCCTTGCGGCGCGCCTCGTCGGCGGTCTCCCATTCCTGCCAATCCTGCGCCAGCTCCTGCATGTCGCGGCCGTCGCGCAGCACCTCGCCCTCGCTGGTATGGAGGTCGATCTGCTTGTCCTCGCCATGGCCGAGGCGGCTGATATACGACATGTTGGCGAGCACGTGACCGCCGCCATGCTGGCGCCCGGTGACGCGCACCATCACCCCCGGAACGCGGCGCGCGGTGCGCTCCATCGTCCGCAGCGCGCGCGCGCTGATCGCCGCATGCGACCCGCCTCCGAACGCCTGTTTCACCTGCGCGCTGGGCCGATAACTGCTGCTCGTCGGCGCGGTCTTGCGCAGCAGCGACGCGGCGGCAAATGCCAGCATGGCGCCGTCGTCACGGGCACCGCCCTTCCCTCGTCCGCCGCCACGCGACCGCCGTTTCCGGGGCGGCGCGAACACGCCCGCCAGCGAGTCCAGCGTTCCCGGCGAGAGGCGGAAACTCACGTCTCCTGCTCCTCCGCGGCGCGGGTCCAATAGGCGACCTCGCCGCTGACATAGCGGCTGAGCGCCCGGCGCAGTACGAACAGCTGCGACTTCAGCTCCGCGCAGGTGTCGATGAACGGCTCGGCGATCCGTGCGATGTCAAGCGAACTGCCCGGCATGTTCGCGGCGTTCATCGCATGCACCGCCTGATTGATGTTGCGCCCGATCGCGAGCACCTGTTTGCGCAGCTTGCCGATCTCCGCGGCCGTCGCGGGCGCGAGCCGCAGCACCCCTGCCCTGTCCCACAGCTGCCATCGGATGGCGCGCTTGATCCACTCGTTGCGCCCCAGGCGGAGCGGCGCGCCGACCGCATCGATCGCCTCGAGTTCGTGCCGGTGCAGGCGCAGCGTCACGCGCACATACTCGTCGGGACGGCCGCGCCGGCTCACCGGCACCAGCGGCGCGTCCTTGCCGCCTTCGGCGAGCACGAGCTGCGTCAGCGTGCGCGACATCCACGCGGAACGGCTCTGGCCGTTCGCGGCAGCGAGGCGGTCGATCTCGGCCGCCACGTCATCGGAAACACGAGCAGTAACGATCAATGGATCAGCCCCGTGCAGCGGCCCCATCTGTCATCGTTGTATACAACGGTGACAGATGGGATATCCTGCCATCCCTTCCTTTACCCCATTATAGACGCACTCCCCCTCACCCCAAACAACGGTCTCGCACTCAGAAGCACGCTGACCGGGGAGTTGCTTGAGAGCGACTGGTTCGCACCTTTTCGCGCGCTGCGTTTGCGACAACGCGATGGTGTCAAGTCCTTTTTCCGGGAACCGTTCTACAATGATTGCACGTCGCGGCGGGGGCCGATCGACAGGTTTCCACGGCCGGTCATCAACTCCTGCCTCGGCCCATGTCTCGCCACTATGACGAAGTGATGCAAATGGCCCGCCCATCGAAAGCCAACCAGCTGGCCGCAATTCAGGCGCGTCGCGAGGTGCTCCAGGCGAAGCTGGTTGCGCTCGATGAACGTGCGAAAGCCGCCGAACTTGCCGCCCGCGATGCCGGTCGCCCAACCCTGCTCGCCGCGCTCGGCCGCGTGAAGAGTGCGACGATCTGCAAGCCAACCGCACCGCTCCTGACCTCCCCGGGCCAGCCGTCACGTCCTGACGCGGGTGCTTTACCATAGGTCCGCAATCAAGCACTTTGCAGAGCTGGAGGCCGTCGGCACATTCCGGGCGGACGGAGCGTAGGGGTGACGATGCTCGCACTGGCCGCGATGCCGATGGAAGCTGCTATGCCTGCCGACGTAAACGGCCACGCTTCGGCATGGGCGGTCGCGTATGATCAACACAATTGTACGCTCAGCCGGTCATCCGGCGCCGGACCCATGCCGGCCGGCCTCGTCATCGATGCCGATCCGGTGTCAGGCGAGGGCGATTTCATGCTGCGCTAAACTAGAGTTCACGGACACAGCGCCTTCGGCTCCGCCGCCATCGTGGACACAGCGACGGGCCTCGACCTCCACACGCAATGGGTCTGGCTATTCAATCCGGTGTGCACCCGCCTGTTCAAAGCCACGGTCGATTGGAACGCCTAGCGTCGGATCCTGCTGGTAGACACCCTGACCATCACTGGGATCGACGCTGATCCCGTCACGATCCTGGTCCACGGCATCGCCAAGGCGGTCGAGGCCGTCAAAGCCTGCGGTCGCGACCTGCTCAGGTCATGCGGCGCCGATCCGCGCGCGATCATCGATGTTCCGATCGAACGGCGCATCAGCTGGTTCCCGCCCGACGATGATCCGCTCGACGCCTTCCGCAGGGGACAGCAGGGCATCGTCAAGGTCGTGGCGACCATCGGTCCCGATTGCAAACCAGTCGCGTGCCGCACCGTCGTCAGCTCGGGCGTGGCGTCGCTCGACGAGGCGACGTGCAACGCCCTGCTGCGGCGAGCGCGCTTCGAACCATCGCCGGTCCCCGCACGCTCTGTCTATCACCGCGCCGTCTGGATCAATCCGAACTGACCGGTCGGGTCGCACAGGAGCGGCCGCTTGGCGCTACCGCGGACGCCGACCCGGCCTGTCCATGACGCGCGCGCAGCCCCGCCCTCAGCCGCGACCGGTCGCCACCTCAGAACGCCTCGTGCAGGCGCACGGCAAAGATTTCGGCAGGGCCGCGGTCGCGGTTGTAGCCGGGGTGGGCGACGTGCTGGTAATCGAGCGACAGGTCGAACCCGCGCGTCGCGGCGAGGCGATAATAGGTTTCGCCGATATATTCCGCGCCCGGATGCGGCAGCCGGCCGTCGCCGACCAGCACGCCGAGCCCGCCCGCGTCGAGATAGCGCTGGTGCGCGCGGCTGATGCCGTTGACGATCACCACCGCGCCCAGCGTATCGTCGCCGCGCCGCCAGCCCGCGCCGCGCAGCGCCAGGCCGGCCTGCGCGGTGCGATCGATGTCGGTGAAGTCATAGGGCTCGATCTGCCCGTCGGCGAGGCCGGCGCGCGCGAACATGCCCAGCGTGTCGGTCAGCGTCTGTTCGGCGTTGACGCTGATCCCGGCGCGCGTCCGCCGCGCGCGCACCGCGGCGGTATCGACCGGTTCGCCGCTCCGCGCCGCCAGCGCCAGCGCGTCGTCGAAACGGCCGAAACGCCCGCGGTTGCGGAACAGCGTCACGCGCAGCGCGCCGGGCCGCCCGCCGATCCGGTGGCGATGCTCCAGCTCGGCATCGAGCTGATATTGCCCGAAACCGGGCTCCAGCGTCTCGCCATTGGGCACTTTCGACAGGTTGAACGCGCCGAGCCGCAGCGTCCACGCGCCGCGATAGGCCTCCGCGGCGACGCCGGTGCTATAGCCCCAGGCGTCGGCGGCATAATCGAAGCTGCCCGCGTCGACCGCCGACCAGTTGAGGAAGTCGGCGCGCGGATCGTGCGCATAGCTGTTGGTGTCGAACACGTCGCCGACGCCGAACTTGCCGATGGTGAGCACCAGCCGGTCCGCGGTGCGCCAGCCGGCGACCTGGTTGGCGACGCCGGCGACCCGCTCGCGCGCACCGCCGAGATCGATCGTCTGGCGCAGGAAGGTGCGCTGGAGGCGGACATAGGGCGCGCGCCGGCCGACCTTATAGGCCTCGGCGCTTGGAAAACCGGCGACGCCGAGCGTGTTCGACAGGCCGAAACCCTGGTCGATTTCGGGATTGGTCCAGAGCTCCGCGCCGCGCCACAGCCGCACCCCGGCATAGAGCGTCACGTCGGCGGTCTCCTTCGCCTGCCGCGGGGTCAGGCTGTTGGCGCCCGTGTACGGCGAGGCGAAGCCGGGCGTCGCCTGGACGACGAGCGTCGCCTGGCCATGGACCGCGAAGCGCGCGTCGGACCCGGCGTCGGCGGGCGCGGCGGCGGGGTCTGCCGCGACCGCGCGGGTCGCGTCGGCGGGCGCGCGCGTCGGTATGGTCTGCGCCGCGGCCGGCGCGGCAAGGAGGAGGACGAGCGTGGCGCGGGGGAGGAGCCGAATCATGGCCGGCCCCCTAGCCGCTCTCTATGACAGGGAAAAGCTCGGCCCGAAATGGACATGACGTTCCGACGCGGTGCCGACGCCGTACCGGGCGGCGGCGGCGCCGCGCCGGCCGATCCTCAGCCCGGCACCCCCTGCGCCGCGGGCAGGTCGGCGATGTCCGACGATTCCGCCCAGATGTTGATGCCGCCATCCGCCGCCGCGCGATCGATCGCGGCGAGCTCGTCGTCGGAAAAGTCGAGCCGCTGCACCGCGTCGAGCGAATCGTCGAGCTGCGCCACCGTCCGCGCGCCGATCAGCGCCGAGGTGACGCGCGGATCGCGCAGCACCCAGGCGATCGCCATCTGCGCGAGCGTCTGGCCCCGCGCCGCGGCGATGGCGTTGAGCGCGCGAATCGCCCCCAGATTCTGCTCGCTGAGCAGGGTCTGCGCCAGCGATCCGCCGCGGCTGGCGCGCGCATCCTGCGGCACGCCGCTGAGATATTTGTCGGTCAGCATCCCCTGCGCGAGCGGCGAGAAGGCGATGCAGCCGGTGCCCAGCGTCTCGAGCGTGGCGAGCAATTCGCGCTCGATCCAGCGGTTGAGGATCGAATAGCTCGGCTGGTGGATGAACAGCGGCACCTTCTCCTCTGCGAGGATCGCCGCGGCGCGGGCGGTCAGGCCGGGCTCGTAGGAAGAGATGCCGACGTAGAGCGCCTTGCCCTGGCGGTGGAGCTGGACGAGCGCGCCCATCGTCTCCTCAAGCGGCGTCGCCGGATCGACGCGGTGCGAATAGAAGATGTCGACATAGTCGACGCCCATCCGCCTGAGGCTCTGGTCGCAGCTCGCGATCAGATATTTCTTCGACGATCCGACGTCGCCATAGGGGCCGGGCCACATGTCCCAGCCCGCCTTGGTCGACAGGATCATCTCGTCGCGATGCGCGCGGAAGTCCGCGGCGAGCACGCGGCAGAAATTCTCCTCCGCCGAGCCGTAGGGCGGGCCGTAATTGTTGGCGAGGTCGAAATGCGTCACGCCGCGATCGAAGGCGCGGCGCAGGATCGCGCGCCCGGTCTCGAACACGTCGGCGCCCCCGAAATTCTGCCACAGGCCGAGGCTGATCGCGGGCAGGCGCAGCCCGCTGCGGCCGGTGCGGCGATAGGGCATGCCGCTCTCGTAACGGTCGGGCGCGGCGGTATAGGGTGGATCGAACGGCATGATGGCTCCTTGTCGCAGCGCTCAACGCGCGACGCGCCGCGCGTTTCAGCCTCTGTCAGCTTTCTTGCGGAATTCGCTGGAGAAACGTGCGGGCAGCAGGGCAAGCGGCCGGCGGTGATGGCGTCGGATCAATCACATTCTCCAGACGCAACCGCGATGCGATGGCCGGCAACCGCCCGATCTCAATCATGAACTTTCTGTCATCAAATCGAAACCCTCACGTCATGTACCTTTCATGACCCGCCCCTAACCGCCGGGTCCGGCGCTCGCGTCAGCGACGCTGCCCTAACCCGAAGGACATTCCATGATCGCCACGTCGGTTGGCGGCGCGCTGCGCCTGGCCCTGCTCTGCTCCTGCGCCTGTGGGGCGCCCGCGCTCGCGCAGAGCCTGACCGGCCATGTCACCGACAGCACCGATACGCGCACGCTGGCGGGTGCCGAGGTGCGGATCGTCGAGCTCGGCCGCGTCGCCGAGGCGGGGCGCGACGGCAGCTTCCGCTTCACCGACGTGCCGCCCGGCACCTATACCGTCACCGTCCGCTACGTCGGCGCCGCGGCCGAGACGCGGACGGTCACCGTCCCGGCGAGCGGCACGGTCGACGCGAGCTTCGCGCTCGCCGCCTCCGACGGCACGACGCGCGGCGACGACATCCTCGTCGTCGGGCTTGCCGCCAACCAGGCGAGCGCGCTGTCGCAGAAACGCTCCGCCGACGGCGTCGAGAGCGTGCTGTCGCGCGACGCGATCGGTCAGAATCCCGACCAGAATGTCGCCGAGGCGCTGCGCCGCGTCCCCGGCGTGTCGATCCAGGACGATCAGGGCGAGGGCCGCTTCGTCGTGCTGCGCGGCCTTGCCCCCGCGCTCAACGCGGTGTCGATCAACGGCGCGCGCATCCCCTCGCCCGAGGCGGACAATCGCGCGCTCGCGCTCGACACCGTGCCGTCCGAGCTCGTCCAGTCGATCGAGGTCAAAAAGACGCTGACCCCCGATATGGACGGCGACACGATCGGCGGCTCGATCGAGATCAGGACGACCAGCGCCTTCGATCGCAAGAAGGACCTGTTCAGCCTGTCGCTGGAAGGATCGCGCAACGACCTGCGCGACCGCTGGAGCCCCAAGGGCTCGGTCGACTTTTCCAAGCTCGTCACCCCCGATTTCGGCATCTCGGGCGGCTTTTCCTATTACCGCCGGCGCTTCGGCACCGACGGCGTCGAGGCGAGCGACTGGACGCGCAGCGCCGCGGGCATCGCCTATCCCGAGGAGGTCGATTACCGCGCCTATGACGTGGTGCGCACCCGCATCGCCGGCGCGCTGTCGCTCGACTGGCGGCCGAGCGACACGACGACGCTCTACGTCCGCGGCATCGCCAACAGCTTCCGCGACGACGAATTGCGCAGCCGGCTGCGCTTCACCCTGTCGCCCGCGCCGGTGAGCGGCGATGCGGGCAGCGCCACCTTCGCCTCGGGCGCGGGCAGCGCCAACCGCATCCGCGTCCGCCGCGAGATGAAGGACCGCACCGAGATCCAGAACGTCTACAGCGTCACCGCAGGCGGCGAGACGCAGGCCGATCGGTGGACGCTGACCTATTCGGGCAGCTGGTCGAAATCGGAGGAGCGCGAGCCAAACCGGCAGGATACGATCTTCGACCGGCGCTTCCAGACCGGCGCGAGCCAGCTCGGGCTGACGCTGAGCGGCCTCGACACGCAGACCCCCGAATACAGCACGAGCAACGACGCCGCCTTCACCAACGGCAGCGATCCGCTGAGCAAGATCGAGACCACCGACGGCCTCAGCACCGACCGCGAATATGCCGGCCGGATCGACATCGCGCGCGACATCCCGCTCGCCGCGGGCAGCCTCGAGATCAAGGTCGGCGGCAAGGGCCGGTTCCGCGACAAACGCTATACGCTCGACTTCACCAGCTATGACGCGCTGACCGGCGGCAGCTTCCCGACGCTCGCCGGCCTGTCGCGGTCGATCGGCGAGACGGGGCTGGTCGACATGAACCCGGCGGTCGATCCGCTGCTGGTGCGCGCCTGGTTCAACGCCAACCGCGACACTCTGGTACGCAACGCCGCGGACAGCGATCTCGACAGCCTGTCGGCGACCTATCGCGTCGCCGAGGACATTTACGCAGGCTATGGCCAGCTCCGCTTCGACAACGGCGTTCTGCGCGCGGTGACCGGGGTGCGCGTCGAACACACCCGCAACCGGATGCGCGGCAACGCGCTCGATACCGACAGCCTCGTCGCGACGCCGGTCCGCGTCGCGCGCGCCTATACCAACTGGCTGCCGAGCCTCAATCTGCGCTACAGCCCCTGGCGCAAGCTGGTGGTGCGCGGCGCGGTGACGCGCAGCCTGTCGCGGCCCAATATCTCCGATCTCGCGCCGCGCTTCTCCTACAATGCCAATGACGGCGAGGGCACGTTCGGCAATCCGCAGCTCCGCCCCTACCGATCGTGGAATTTCGATGCCGCGGCGGAATATTATTTCGCCTCGAACGCGCTCGCCGAGGTGACGGTGTTCCACAAGGCGATTTCCGACTTCATCTTCTCGTCGCGGATCGACGATTACAATTACAACGGCGTGGTGATCGACGAGGCGACGCTGCCGCTCAACGGCGACACCGCCAGGGTGACCGGGGTCGAGCTCAACCTGCAGGCGTCGCTGAGCTTCCTGCCCGCGCCGTTCGACGGGCTGCTGGTCGGCGGCAATTACACCTATGTCGATACCCGTGCCTCGCTCGCCACCCAGCCGGGGACGGTGCGCGACCTGACCCTGCCCGGCTCGTCCAAGCATATCTGGAATGCGAGCATCGGCTATGAGAAGGGGCCGTTGCAGCTGCGCGCCAGCGGCACCTATCGCGGCCGCTATCTCGACGAGATCGCCGCGGACGGCGACGGCGACGTCTATGTCGATCACCGGCTATTGTTCGACATCGGGGCCAAGCTGCGCGTCCGGCGCGGCGTCCAGCTCACCGCCGACTTCATCAACATTGGCAACGAACCGTTCGACCGCGTGTACACCGGCACCGCGGCGGGGGGCGACCGGCTCGCGCAGCACGAACAATATGGCTGGACCGGCAAGTTCGGCGTCAAGGTGACGCTGTGATGCGGCGGTGGCTCGCGCTGGCGCTGCTCGCCGCGGCATCCCCCTCCCCTGCCGCCCCGCCCGCCCCCGCCGCGGCGCGCGGCGAGACGGTCGAGCGTGTCGTGCTGCTGATGCGCCACGGGGTGCGGCCGTCGACCAAATTCCCCGCCACCCCGGCGGGCACCACCGCGCAAGCCTGGCCCGCCTGGTCGACACCGGCGGGCGACCTCACCCCGCACGGCGCCGCGGCGATCGGCCGGCTCGGCGCCTATGACCGCGCCTTGTGGGTGCGGCAGGGGCTGCTCCCCGCCAGCGGCTGCGCCCCCGCCGCGATCAGCGCCGGGGCGAGCGGCGCGTCGCGCGCGATCGAGACCGGCCGCGCCTTTCTCGCCGCGCTGACGCCGGGCTGCGCGGTGCCGCTCGATCATCCCGCCAGCGAAGACGAGGATGCGACCTTCCACCCCGCCGACGCCGGCCTCGCGATCGACGGCGACACCGCGCGTAGCGCGGCGCTGCGGCAGGCGCCGGCGGGCGGGATCGCGGCCGAGGCGGTCGCCAATGCCGACGCCTTCCGCGTGCTCGAACACGTCACCGGCTGCTGCCCCGGCAAGGCCTGCGGGCGCGGCGCTTCGGCATGCACCGCGGCCGACCGCGCCTCGCACCTCGTCGCCGTGCCGGGCGACAAGCCCGACCTCAAGGGCGCGCTCAGCTTCGCCTCGACCGCGGGCCAGACGATCCTGCTGCAATATCTCGAAGCCATGCCGATGGCGCAGGTCGGCTGGGGTCGCGCCTCGGCCGCCGACATCCGCACCATGCTGCGCTTCCACCCGATCAAGTTCCGCTACGAGACGCGCCCGCCCTATGTCGCGCAGCGGCTCGCCGCGCCGCTCGCCCGGCGGATCGTCGATGCGCTGGCGGGGCGCAGCGGGCGCATCACCTTGCTGTTCGGGCATGACACCAATCTCGCCGCGCTCGGCGGCTTCTACGACCTGCACTGGACGATGGCGGACTATCCGCGCGACGATATAGCGCCGGGCGGCGCGCTCGGCTTCGAGCTGGTGCGCGGCGCCGACGGCGCGCGCTACGTCCGCGCGTTCAGCCAGGCGCAGACGATGGCGCAGGTCCGCGCGCTCACCCCGCTGACCCGCGGCGTGGCGCCGCATCGTGCCGCGGTGGCGATCCCCGGCTGCCCGGCGCGCTGCCCGCTCGCCACCTTCGTCGCGCTGACCGAGGCGCGGCTGCGGCAGCCGGTGGCACGCTAGGGGCCCCACCGCCTCACAGCCGCATCGTGCCGATCGCGGGATCGGTGCGCCCCTGCCGCCCGGTCTCGATCTTGCCGGCATAGCGCCACAGCGCCTGTGCGCCCGCTGTGCAGGTGACGGTGAGGTCGTACCAGCCGTCGCTCGCCGCCAGCCGCCACAGGTCGCGGACCGGCCAAATGTTGGCGCAATCCGGCTTCTCGACGATCGCGATATTCGTTGCGCCGGGATATTCACATCCTTTCCATCGTGCGGATGATGCTACGTCGCTGTCTGACAGTCAGTTGGGCGCGACGATTCAGGCTGCCGACTCCTACGATCGAGATCACCCAGCCGCAGAACGGCAAGAGCGCGCAGGTCTATGGCATGGAGCTCGGCGTCATCAAGCAACTGGCCGGGCTCGCCGCGCCGTTCGATGGTTTCGGCGTCGAAGGCAATGTCACGCTCCAGCACAGTGCCGCGGACAGTGGCCAAGCCTATCGTCACGGCGTGACGATGCGCTTCGTCAATACACCGCATCTGTTGTACAATGCCGCGCTCACCTATCAGAAACACGGCGTCGAACTGAAACTCTCCTATGCCTATCGCGGCAAATATATAGAGGATCTGCGCGACAATGCGGTCGACAAATGGGTGCAGCCCAATCGCAGCATCGACTTCCATAGCCGGTACACGCTCGCCCGCGGCGTCACGCTCGATCTCGACATCGCCAATCTCGGCGACGACTGGCGCTATTACACCACCAAGGGCGACCATGTGAGCTACCAGAAGGATTATATGGCGTCGGGGCGGACCGTCCTCCTGCGCGCCAGCGCGGCGCTGTAGCGCCATCTGTGGGGGTCGCCGGCCGCGACCCCCGTATCGGCCGGCGGTCAGGCCCCCTGCCCTGCCGGCGATCCGGCATGCCGTCCTGTCTGTGTCGCGCTGCGGTGGCGGCGCGGGCTTCTATCCCCCTCTCAATCGAACCATCTCCGCTTGGTTAGAGGGTTAGAGATAAGGTTAGAAGGTTAAGCGCCGTGGGAACGGCAGGAATCGCAGCAATTCCGGCGATTCGCGGCCACCCTGCCGTTCCCGAAGGATCGGTGGTTCGTTCCCGAAGGATCGACGGGACCGTTCCCGAAGGATCGTTGCATCGTTCCCGAAGGGTCGAGGGACGTTCCCGAAGGGTCGACACGACGTTCCCGATAGGACGACGGCTGGCGAAAGCGAGAAATTCCATGCCCTCTATTGAATCACTTTTTCGGGCCACTCCATCCGGGAGGTTCATTTCGGCGACCAGCGCCGCCAATGCGGTTTCGCGCAGACGGACCGGCATCCGCCGCGCCGACACTTCGGGAACGCGACGCGCTTGCATGGCGGCTCAGCGGCCGAGTTCGTGCCGGTGCTTGGCGTCCCAGCGGCGGACATAGCCGACGAACGCCGCCTGGTAATTGACCGGGGTGCGTGCCGGATCGGCGTCGATCCAGGTGCGGAACTCGGCATGCAGCGTCTGATAGTCCCAGCCCGGACATTCGGCGCGCAACGTCGCCAGCGTCGCCGCGGTGATCTCGCCATCGTGCGCGCGGCTGGCGAGACGGCTGACGCTGCGCCGGATCGCCGCGGCGGCATCGACCAGCTGCTCGGTCCGCTCGGGCGAAGGGGGCGCGGGCGCGGCAGGCGCGACGGCGGGTGGCGCGGCCCTCTCGCCTGCGCTCACCGAGGTGACGCGCTGCGCCTCCGGCCGGCGCCGCATCCGCAGCAGCGGTTCGCGCTTGTCGCCGGCCTGTTCCAGCGTCAGCGCGAAACCGGGCAGCTCGTCGCGCTCGGCGATCTTGGCGATCTCGAACTTGAAGCGGCGATATTGCCCCTCCGCGCCCGATTTCTCGAACAAGGTCGGCATGGCGATCGCAAAGCCCCCCTCGCCTGCCCCGCCGGCATGTTTGCGCGCGACGCGGTACAGCCAGCGTTCGCGCCCGCCGGTGAGGTCGAAGTAGGCGCGGTCGATCGACAGCACGCCCCCGGTCATCATCACGCCTTCCCAGAACCAGTTCGACAATTCGATCGTCATGCCGCGCGACCGTTCGGTCTTGGCGTCGACCAATTGCGTCCAGCCGTCGAGCCACGAGAAGGTCGCCTCGCGGCGGTTCTCGGCGCGGATGTTGGTCTTGATCGTCGTCGCCACCAGCCGGTCGAGCGCCTGGCCGAGCAGCTCATAGGCGCGCCCCGTCGTCGGCCGGCCGATCGCGCGCAGCAGGTCATAGGGCATCAGATGCAGCTTGCGCGGCACGTCGTTGACGCCGCGCCGCGCCATGTCGGCGAGTACGCTCGCGCAATAGATCAGGATATCGGCGTCCCAGATCGTCGCCATGCCGTAATCGGCATTGGCCGAGACATGGACCCAGGATTTGCCGTCGGGGCTGCGATAGTCGATCGGCTTGACCCGTTTCGACTTGGCGAGGCTGAAGAACGGCCGCTCCATCATCTCGCGCTGATCGCGCAGCGGCAGATCGGCGAGATAGGGGAGGAACAGGTCGAACTGGTCGGAGCTGCCCTCGGGCTTGCCGCCGGTCATCGCCGGACCCCGTGTTTCCCCGGGGAAACACGGCGGGATGGTTTCCCCGGCGAAACGTGTCGGGCCGCGTGACGGTACGGTGTGGCGCGCGCGCCCGGCGTCGTGCGGGCGGGATGCAGCTGGAGGGCGCTGGGTCGGGTCATCGTTCGTCCGCTTCCGCGAGAGGGTGGCATAGGTGTGTCATCTGGTCGCGATCTGCCGGTGCGGATCGCCGCCGCAGGCTGGGGGTGGCGGGCTCTGTGTGGTCTCGTCTTGAGGCGAACGATGTGGCGCAGCGGGCTTGGCGACGGCGATGTTTCCCCGGGGAAACACATTCGACGCGGGAAGGGGGGTGGGCGCGTCTTTTGGGTGCGCTCGTCGATGTCTTCCGTGACGGAAGCGGCACAGCATCGATCGAACAGACGACAGGGCGAGATGCTGCGGCCTCGATCGGTGACGCGGCGATGGTGTGGGCGGCGCTTCGCTGGACCCATGAGGGTGAGGGCAGGGGGATGCCTTGCTCGCAGGCAAATAAGCGCGGCTAGCGCGATGCATCGGCTTTGCCTGACCGGCGGATGGACAGAGGCCACGGCCTTTTTCCGGCGACGTCGTCGCACCCGTACAGATGCGAGCCCTCGCGACGTCGGCGGTGTGGTCCTGCCTGAACTTTCGAGCGGAATCGTCGACCATGACGATGGCATCCTTCGCCGGCCGAGCCGTCGGACGTGCAGAACGTGTTTCCCCGGGGAAACCATCATCCATTCGAAGAGGTCCGCCGCTGTCGCCGGATGTTTCCCCGGGGAAACTTCGGCATCGCGCGTGTTCGTGGTGAGACACGGCAAGGGTTGCGCAACGCAAGCAGCCCGTGGCGTGTGTTGGTGGATACCCGCGGCACTACTTGGCTGCTGGCATCTCGCCAATGCAGGGCGTTTGCGATGTTCCGCCCGGCGCCAACCGCGTAGCGTCACCCCGGACTGTTTCCCGGACCTACCGCGCCACAATGACGACGCCTGATGCTCTTGCGGAGCCGTTGATGCGGATACGAGTCCGGCATGACGGAGGGGGATTTGGAGTTGCTTCGCCCGAGCGACCGTCCGAAAATCCGCGGGGAGCGGAGGGTCGTCGCCGTGAGCCGTCACGGTCGGACAGGGCGAGATGGTGATCGCCTCCGTTGGACAGGCAAACCGCGGTTCAGCCAGCGCCAACGAAGCTTGGGACGGAGGACCGGCAACACCAAGCAGTAGCGACAGGGCTTGTTCCTGAATCTCACCGCCCGTGCGGACCGAGAACGATGCCCGTGTCGGTCCAACGCCCGCCCGGTCCAGCAGCCGCCAATGTCCGTACGAGGGCAGGGGGGCAGACCGGGCGCTCCTCCGATTGGGAGCAGCTGGCCCGCCAACCGGCGACGCGAACAGATCGCCCCCGGCCACCCACGCGTCCCGGCACCGCCCCGCCACGTCCGGCGCGGCGAAACAGCCCGATCCGCCCATTCCGACCTCATCCGCCAATCGAAGTTTCCCCGGGGAAACTTCGTGCCCACACCAGCCCGGGCACCGCGCCGCTCGAGCGTGTTTCCCCGGGGAAACCTCGGGCAGCGCGCCGCTCACAGCGGCAGTCCGCGTCCTTCCGCCTCGAGCGCGGTGAGCGCCGCGCGCAGCGCGTCGGCGAGCATTGCGGCATCGGCGCCGGCGCCGGCGTGGAGGCGGATCGTCATACCCTGGCGGTTGATCGTCTGCACGGTGAGCGCCGCGCGCCCCTGCGGACCGGTCCACACATAGGGCGGGGCGTCGTCGCCATCCTGCGGCGCGGCGAGCAGCCGGCGCGCGACATCGGCGGCGGGGAGGGGGACGAGACCCTGGGCGCGACGCTGCTGCTGGTCGCGTGCCAGCGTCTTGGCGGTCGCCATGATCCGCGCCGCGGTGCTGCGGTCGCCGAGCGCCTGGGCGATCGCATAGCCGCTCTTGAGCTGCACCTCGGCGGGCGAGGCGAAGGCATCGACGATCTCTTCGGGCAGGCTGGCGACGCGCAGCATCTTCGACAGCCAGCCCTTGGAGACCTTGAGCCGCTCCGCCATCCGGCTGGCATGATTGCCGTAATGCAGCGTCAGCGCGGCGGCGTAATTGCGTGCGCGCTCGAGATCCGAGACGTCGGCGCGCGCGCGATTCTCGAGATCGGCAAGGCGAAAGGCCGCCTCGTCGTCGAGCGCGACGACCTGCGCGACGAACATCATGTCGGGATAGGAATGGCCGCGCAGCCAGCTGATCGACCAATGCCGCCGCGTCCCCGCGATCACCTCATAATCGTGATCGGCATCGCCCTCGATCCGGCGCACCACCGCGGGCACCTTCTGCCCGCCCTCGGCGATGATCGAATCGATCAGCTCGCGGCAGCGCGCCTCGTCGAGATGCGCATAGGAGCGCGCATTGCCCGGCCAGACGCGCACCCGCGCCGGATCGAGCAGCAATTGCGTCACCTGCCGCACCTCGCCCGACGCGACCCGCGCCAGCGCGGACTCGCGACCGAGCAGGGTGGTGCCGCGCAGCCGCTCGGGCGGGCGTTCGCTCGCCGCGGCGGGGGCGGGGGTATCGGGGGCCGGCTCTTCGGACAGTAAGGCTGCCAGATAATCGGATTGCTTACGCGCCATGACTCACCTCCGCGCGGGACATAACGGGAACGATGGCGAATAGGACAGCGAAATCATCCGGCATAGAGCACCGCCTCATCCGCGGGTGCGACGCGGCCCCAGCCCTGGCGGACGAGCTGCTCGATCTGCCCCATCGCCTCGTCGAGATTGGCGCGGCTGCGCTTGTGGGTCTTGGCGGTGCCGATCGGCTTGTCGAGTTCGTAGACGGTCATCATCCGCATCGCCGCGTGGCTGATCTCCGCCGATTCGAGGATCGGCACCGGCAGCAGCGCCGGGCCGAAGCTCTGCTCCATGATCGCGCGAACCATCGCATGGCTCGGGTCATTGCCGTCGAACTTCGAACAGATCAGCCGCACGAAGCTGTAATCGACCGCGATCCCCGCGCCGGCGAGCTGCTGGAGCACCTGATCCATCATCGACAGGAACTGCACCGTCGAGCAGAAATCGGGCGTCGTCGCGGCGAGCGGGACGAGCAGGGCATTGGCCGCCTGCATCACCGCGAGGCTGATCGTGCCGAGCGCGGGCGGCGGATCGAGCAGCACCACGTCATAATGGCCGGCAAGCTCGATCAGCCCCTTCTTGAGCTTGCGGAACCGCGCCGCCAGCACCGAGCCGCCGTCGCTTCCCGCCGCGGCGAGTTCATATTCGACGTCGAACAGTTCGAGGTTGGACGGAATCAGATCGACATTGGGCCAGGGCGTCGGCTTGACCGCATAATCGAGGTCGCTCTGCGTCGGGTCGATCGACAGATAGGGGTAGAGCGTCTCTTCGCGGGTGATGTTGAAATGCGGGTTGAAGCCGAACAGCGTCGTCGTCGTCGCCTGGCTGTCGCAATCGACGACGAGCACGCGATAGCCCTGGACCGCGAAATAATGCGCGAGATGCGTGGTGACGGTCGACTTGCCGACGCCGCCCTTGAAATTCTGCACCGCGATCACCGCCGGCACGTCGCTGTCCCCCCGCGCCGGCGAGGCGCCGAGGACTTGCCGCATATGGAGCAGCTCGCCGACGGTATAGCCGAGCCGCCGGCCATTGTCCGCGGCGGGGGCGGGGGGCAGGCGGCCGTCCTCCTCCGCCATGCGGATGCGGTTGGTCGAACAGCCGAGCAATTGCGCCGCCTCGGCGATGCCGAAGCGGACGTTGAGCCCCTTGCGGCTTTCGGGAAGGAAGGCCTTGCGGCGCAGGCGTTCGATCATCCGTTCGCCGGCATCGGCGAGATCGCCAATCTGCGTGACGATTGCATTCATGGCGCGGTCCGATCAGCGGTTTGAAGCTTGACGGCCGCTGTATGTCACGACGAGATTCAATCGGGCAAGCGGTTTTGCGGAAGCCTCCGATGTTGAAGCGTATCCGGCACGATGCCGGGTGGTTCGGGGGCCGCACGGGGATACCGGATCTGCTTTGTCGAGCGGATGCCGCACGAGCCGGCATGATGCAGGCTCGATCCACCCCCATTCAGCGGGCGACCAGCGTCGTGTCAGCCGGCACCGATATTCCCGCGCAGGCGAGACCTCTGCGAAAGTAGCAACCTGACCTGCTTACGTACCACCCCGGCGCCGGCCGGGGTCCAGTTGGTGAAGCCCTGCAGTTGGTTACAACGGCCTCCCAACTGGGCCCCGGCCTGCGCCGGGGCGGTTTCGAAACTGTCGCAAAGGTCTCGCGCAGGCGGGAATCCCCTGGCCAAGCAGAGCATCGACGCCGGCAAGAGCATCGGGCTCCCGCCTGCGCTGGAACAGTTCGATAGGTCGGACGGATGTTGATCTCATCCGGCCGACACGCGGCCGGACCAAACCGAATGGCTTCCCGCGCCCTTCCCGCGCCGCTCCCGCGTCAGGCGACGTCGGCGTCGGAAACGATCTGCGGCTTGAGCGCCATGATCCGGCGGACCTGCTCGGCATCGGCGAGCGTCCGCGACGGCTTGCCGATCAGATAGCCCTGGATCGCGCCGCAGCCCTCGCGCGCGACGATCGACAGTTGCGCGGGCTGCTCCACCCCTTCGGCGAGCACCGGCATGTTGAGCGTCGTGCCGAGCGCCGCGACCGAGCGCAGGATCGACACCGCCTGTTCGCTCGTCTCGATCTCGGCGACGAACGAGGCGTCGAGCTTGATCCGGTCGAACGGAAAGGCGCGCAGCACGTCGAGCGACGAATAGCCGACGCCGAAATCGTCGAGCGCGATGGCGATGCCCATCGCCTTCAGCCGGGCGAGCTGTTCGAGCGCGAAGCGGCGATCGTGGATGATCGCGCTTTCGGTGAGTTCGAGCGACAGCCGCTCGGGCGGCAGGCCGCTGTCCGCCAGCGCCGACGACACCGTCTCGATCAGCCGCGGGTCGGCGAGGTGGATCGGCGACAGATTGACCGCGACCTTGTGCCGGTTGGGCCACAGCGCCGCCTCGAAACACGCCTGGCGCAGGATCCAGATGCTGAGCGGGACGATATCGCCGCTCTTCTCCGCGAGCGGTATGAACTCGCTCGGCGGCACCATGCCACGGACCGGGTGATGCCAGCGGACCAGCGCCTCATAGCCGGCGATCTCCCCCGACGGGATCGTCGCCTGGACCTGATAATGGAGTTCGAACGCCGAGGCGTCGATCGCGGTGCGCAGGTCGGCGATCAGCTCGCGCCGCTCGCGCACCGCATCGTCCATCTGGCTGTCGTAGAAACACGGTTCGTTCGAATGCGCCGACTTGGCGCGATACATGGCGAGGTCCGCCTTGGCGAGCATCGCATCGGCGTCGAACCCGTCGTGCACCGCCAGCGCGACGCCGATATTGGCGCCGATCGCGGCGCTGAACCGGTCGAAGTCGAAGGTCGCGGTACAGCCCTGCAGCCGGGCGAGGAAGTCGTGCAGCGCATCGGGCGTATGATAGGAGACGACCGCGGCGAATTCGTCGCCGCCCAGTCGCGCGATACATTCGCCGGGCTGGAGCATCGCCGCCATCCGCGCCGCCAGCGCGACGAGCAACTGGTCGCCGGCCTGATGGCCATAGGTGTCGTTGACGACCTTGAAGCGCGACAGGTCCATCATGATCACCGCCATGCACGGATAGCCGTCCCGGATCCGGAAGCGGCGTTCGAGCTCTTCGATGAAGCTGGTGCGATTGGGCAGATCGGTGAGGCCGTCGTGCATCGCCATCCGGCGCAGCCGGCGATAGGCCTCGGTCTGGGTATGGCCGTCGAGCAGCGCGCTGATCGCGGCGCAGCCGACGATGATGCCGGTGGCGACGGTGGTGGTGACCGCGAGCGCGACCATCGTCAGGTCGGACAGGCCGGCGCCGAGCCGCAGCACCGCGATGTGCATCGCCGCCATGCCGGTGAAATGCAGCGCGGCGACCGCCAGCGCGAGCAGGCCGACCGCGGTGGCGTTGCGCCCGGACCGACGCCCGTTGAGCACCTGGAACGCCGCGGCGGCGATGCCGCTCGACAGCACGACCGAGGCGGCGACATAGCGCCAGTCCCAGGTGACGATGCCGTCGACGCGATAGGCGGCCATGCCGACATAATGCATCGTCGACACGCCGGCGCCGATCATCGCGCCGCCCGCGGCGCCCGCCCAGCGCCGGCGCCGCGCCGCGATCGCCAGCCCGGGGATCGCGAGCGCGATCACGGCGAGCAGCGAGGCGAGCGTCAGCAGCGGATCGAGCACCACCGGGGCGGAGGCGCGGAACGCCATCATCGCGACGAAATGCGTCGCCCAGACCATCGTCCCGGTGCCGACCGCCGCCAGCACGATCCAGCCGAAGCGGCTGTAGCCGACGCTGGCGGTGATCCGGTGGAACAGCTGCACCGTCGCGGCCGAGCCGATCACGCAGATCAGCAGCGCGAGCAGGACGAGGCGCAGGTCATGCTCCTGCCCGATGCACAGAGCGACGCGGATCATGCCGCCGCTCCGCGGCGCAGCAGGTCGAGCCGGTTTTCCATCGCGGTCGACGCCTGGCGGGCGAGACCGACCAGATAGGCCTTCTGGTCGGCCGAGGCGGGCGCGCGGCGCTTGGTGTCGAGCACGCAGAGCGCGCCGACGTCGATGCCGCTCACCCGGCGCAGCGGCGCGCCGATATAGTAACGGACATGCGGTTCGCCGGTGACCACCGGCAGGTGGGCGAAGCGCGGATCTTGTTCGGGATCGTGCGTCTCGAACACGTCGGGGCGGTCGAGCGTGAAGCTGCAGAAGCCGCTGTCGCGCGGGATACAGTCGATGACGAGGCCGTGGCCGGCCTTGAACCATTGCTGGTCGTCATGGATCAGCGACATCAGCGCGATCGGCGCGTCGAACGCGCGCGCGGCGGCGGCGACGAACCGGTCGAACGCCGGTTCGCGCTCCGAGCCGAGGATGTCGAGTTCGCGGACCGCCTGTGCGCGTTTGCGTTCCCGCCAGAGATTGAGCAGCATGCGACCCTGTCACCGTATACGTTTCCGCCCTTCATCCCTCAGAAGGATTAAGGAAGAATGTCAGGGCTGTAGCGATCGTCTTCGTCAGGCGGGCGTGGGCCGGCGCATCAGCAGCCGGCGCCAGCGTCCGCGTTTCGCCGCGACGGCGGGGGCGAGCAGCGCCGGGTAGAGCCGCACGACGAGGTCGCCGTCGCCCGGCGTCGTCGCATGTTCGGCGCCGAGAAACGCCAGCTCGCCGCCCTGCCGGACGAGCGCGACCGGCCAGCCCTCGTCGGCCGCGGCGGCCGGGGAGGGGGCATCGCGATAGGGTTCGACGACCAGCGACGCGCCCGCCTCCATCAGGTCGGCGAGCCGCTGGAAGGTCATGTCCTCGCCGATGACGATCTTGCCGCGCCAGTCGCGCGCCGCCTCGTGCCGCGTGCCGGCGCCCTCGGTGGCGAGCTGATGGACGCGCTCGCGCCCGAGTTCGGGGGCGAAGCGCGTGCAGACCAGCGCGTTATAGGCATCGTCCGGGGTCGCGGCGAGCATCTGTTCGACGTCGCGCAGGTCGACCACCTCCTCGCCGATCACCGACAGGATCTCGACGCGCAGGGTGCTGAGCCCGGCGAGCCGCGCCGCCTTGAGCGCCAGCGCCGACCGGTCGACGAGGATGACCGGCACGCCGGCGCCGTGCAGCGCCTCGCCGAGCCGCACCGTCCAGCGCGACGCGCCGACGATCAGCAGCCCGCCGCGCCCGCCGCTGGCGAGCTGCAACCGCCGGGCGAGCGGCGCCAGCGACAGGCCGTGGAGCAGTACCGTCGAGGCGATCACCGCGAAGACCAGGGGCAGGACGAGCCGCGCGTCGGGATAGCCCGCCTCGGCGAGCCGTTCGCCCGCGACGCCGGCGATCGCCGCGGCGACGACGCCGCGCGGCCCGATCCAGCCGACCAGCAGCCGCTCGCGCCAGCTCGCCTTCGCGCCGATCGTCGCCAGCCAGATCGCCAGCGGCCGCACGACGAACAGGATGACCAGCGTCGTCATCGCGATCGGCCAGCTCAGCATCGCGATCGTCGCCGGATCGATATTGGCGGTGAGCAGGATGAACAGGCCGGAGACGAGGAAGACGGTGAGCGATTCCTTGAACCGGCGCAGCTCCTGGAGGCCGGTGACGTCGATGTTGGCGAGGACGACGCCGAACAGCGTCGCGCCGACGAGGCCGGTCTCCGGCTGGATTGCCTCGCCCGCCGCATAGACGCCGAGCGCGCCGGCGAGCAGGATCGGCGTCTTGAGATATTCGGGTGCGAGGTCGCGCGCGAACAGCGTACGGATGCCGAACGGCACGACCAGCCCGAGCGCCGCGGCGAGTCCCGCGCCGAGCGCGGTATGCCAGGCGAGATGGAGGATCGCCGCGCTGCCGCTCATCGTCGTCGACAGAGTGAGATAGCTCAGCACGAGCAGCGTCAGCGTCGCGCCGATCGGATCGTTGACGATCGCCTCCCAGCGCAGGAAGGCCGCGGCGCGCGGTTCGAGCCGCGCCTGGCGGAGCAGCGGCATGATCACCGTCGGTCCGGTGACGACGAGGATCGCGCCGACGAGGATCGCCACCGGCCATGACAGGCCGGCGACCCAGTGACCGGCGAGCGTCCCCATCAGCCAGTTGAGCGGCAGCGCCACCGCGACGAGGCGGACGATCCCCGATCCCGCCGAGCGCAGCTCGCGCAGGTTGAGGTTGAGCCCGCCTTCGAAGACGATGATCGCCACCGCCATGCCGATCGCCGGCCGCATCACCTCGCCGAGCGCGGCGGACGGCCGGATGATGCCGCCGACCGGCCCGAGCAGCGCGCCGATCACCAGCAGCGGGATGATCGCCGGCACGCTCAGCTTCCAGCCGAGCCACTGGCCGAACACGCCGGCGACGGCGATGCCGACGACGAGCAGCAAAATGGTCTGTTCCACAACCGTCCCCCGGGGCGGAAGGTCGCCGCCCGACATGCACAAGCTGCGACGGCGAGGAACGTTGCGCTATAGCGTGCCGATCAGCGACGATGGCGTCAGCTCCGGCGCGACGACGACGAGGTCATAGCGGTGGACCGCGTCACGCCACGCCGGGCTTGGCAGCGGGGAGGCGGTCGTGCGCAGGCGCCGCAGGTCGATCAGCGTCCAGTCGCCTGTCCGGGTGTCGGCAGCGGAGGGCAGCGCCGGCGCCAGCCATGCGTAATCGGCATCGTCGGTCAGCACGAAAGGCTGGTGGCGGACCTGCCGGCCGACGCCCCCGTAGAGCGCGCGGACGCCGCGCGCGCCATAGACGGCGATATGGAGCGCACCGACGCCCTCTTCCCTGGCGTGTTCGGCGACGAAATCGCCGAGGTCGCGTTGCCCGAGCGCATTGATGCCCTTGCCCATATGGACGGCGCCGAATTTGAACAGCAGCCGGGGCGGCCGCGGCCGGGCGGCGAGATAGCGGAGCAGCGTCCGCTGCATCAGCCGCGCACGCCGGAAATTGGAGGCGCGGCCGTCCTCTTCCTGCCTCAGGTAGATGGCACGCGTCTCGCACAGCGCGTCGAACAGCGCCGCGACGTGCGCGCCCCCGTCGTGGAGGATCGCCGCATCGGTCTCGGCGAGTTGCCGGTCGTCGACATGATAGAGGAACAGGTCACCGGCCGCGCCGCTCGCGACCGCCCGGCGCGTCGCGGCACGGTCGGCAGCGGCGAGCCGCGCGATCGCCGCGCGCGCGATCGGCCCCGGCCGTGCGGCGCGCATCTGCTCGAACAGATAGCCCGGCGCGCCGAGAAACTCCTGGTCGAGGCCCCAGAGCTGAAAGTCCGGCCCGGCGAGCGCGGCGCAGGCGGCGGCCATATCGCTTTCGTCGCGGCCATTCTGGAAGGCGAAGGCATCGGGATGCGCGGTGAGGACGGCAGCGAGACGCGCGAGGCGATCGCCGCGCCGCAAATGGGCGTCGACCAGCCGCGCCGCTTCCGGCCCGATCTCGACCGCAAGCGCGTCGAGGCCGTCCGGCACCATCAGCCGACAGATGCCGAGGGTGAAGGCGGGGATCTCACGCGACAGATGATCCTCGCCGATCAGCACGTAGCGCGCGCTGCTAATCGCCTCGGCCAGGATCGCCGCCCCCGCGCCGTGCAGCCCCGCCGCATCGACCCGCAGCGTGGCGCGCGCCGCGTCCAGACCGACTGGTACCGCGTCCTCCTGCGCCGGGCCGGACGGGATCGTCACCGGCTGCATCCTCCCACTGATGGCCTGCATGTGTTATATTCGCGTAACACACCGGTCAAGTCAGGGGGGCGGATTTGCGCCACCCCGCCGGCGCGACGGCGGATTGCGGCAAATGGTTGCTGGCGCTTTAACGATGCGGGCGAGGGGGCTACAGGCAAGGAGCGGCAGACGGAGAGGCCCCTTGAACGACGAATTCGCCGAAGCCGTGGCCGGGACGCTGGCAGCCCAGGGGTTCGTGCTCGAAAACCTCTATGCGCTGCTGCTCGCCGGTGACCCCGATCCGGTCGCCGCCTGCCACGCCACCGCGCAGCATATGTTGCGGGACTTCGGCAGTCTCCGGCCGACCGGCGTCCAGACGATGAGCCACGCCGAGATCGAGCGGATCCGCCAGCATGCGCTCGACCGGCTGACCCGATTCTGGAACGGCGTCGAACGCCGGCTGACCGACCTGCCGCAGGACTGACCACGCGCGCCTCTCCGGCGCGTGCGACCGGCGGCGCTCCGGACCAAAGCCGATACGGATGATGGACAAAAGGGGTACGGGACGGGTAGCGCGCGCCGATGGCAGCGTTGATGTTCCTCCTGATCGCGATCCTTCTGGCCTTCGTCGGCGGCAACGGGCCGGGCTGGCTGGTCGCGATCGTCGTCACCGCGACCGCGGCGGGGATCACCCTGCCGGATCTCGACAGCCGCCTGCGGCTCGGGCACCGCAGCGCGCTGCTGCACGGCATCCTGCCCCCGGCGCTGGCGCTGCTCGATCAGCGGACCTGGGGGATCGCCGCGGGGCTCGGCTTCGGGATCGGCTGCCATCTCGTCGCCGATCTGTTTCCCGGCCGGATGCGCGGCTTCGCGACGATCAAGCTGCCGCTCTGGGGCGCGATCGGCGCGGGCTGGTCGTATCTGTGGATCATCGCCAACGCCGCGGGGACGTTGCTGGGCGGCCTGGTCGTGCTGCGCCGCATCGCCGACGGACGCGCGATGGCCGGCGCGCTGGCCGGTGCCGGCATCGTCGGCGTCGCCTATCTGCTGCGCGCGGAGGGCGGCTGGCGGGCGCTGCTGATGCTCGCGCTGCTCGGCTGGCTGGCGACCCGCTAGCCGCCGCGGCTCACTCGCCGGCGCGCGACTGGTCGCGCCAGTCCTTGCCGTAGTTGAAGACATGTTCGCGCGCCGCGCGCGTGTTCGACTTGGACGCCAGCCCCAGCGCACCGATGACGCCGCTCGTGATCAGAACCAAAGCCATGTCGTCGTCTTTCCACTCGCCCGCCGGGACCAGCGCCGCTGCGGCGCCCGTCTTCCCGTCGGCATCCCCGGGTCCTACCCGCATCGGGCCGGTCCGGTCCAACGCAGAGTCGCGATGGCTGTCATCGAATTCCTGCGTGACGCCGGCGCCCGGCGCCGCGCGCCCGCTGGCGGCGCAAGGGCGTTGAAGCCGGCCGCGCGACTTTCTACGGGCAACGATCCTTTCGGCCGCTGCGCCCCCGGCGGCACGACAGAGGTGGAGGATATCGGGTCGCCGTGAATTATCGTCATTCCTTCCACGCCGGCAACAGCGCCGATGTCGTCAAGCACAGCCTGCTGATCGCGCTGGTCCGCGCGCTGCAGCTCAAGCCGGGGGCGCTGACGCTGATCGACACCCATGCCGGCTGCGGCCTGTACGATCTCGCCGGCGACGCGGCGCAGCGCACCGGCGAGGCAACGCAGGGCGTGCTGCGCGCGCTCGCCGCGGCGGACCCGTTGCTCGACGCGTATCGCGCCGTCGTCCAGGCGGTGAACGACACGGCCGAGCCGCGCTTCTATCCCGGTTCGCCAAGGCTGCTCGCGCAGCTGCTGCGACCGCAGGACGTGCTGATCCTCAACGAGAAACATCCCGAGGACGCCGAGACGCTGCGCCGCGTGATGCGCGACATCGCGGCGGTGCACCGGCGCGACGCCTACGAATTCTGGCTGGCGATGCTGCCGACGCGCACGCCGCGCGGCCTGGTGGTGGTCGATCCGCCCTATGAGCAGACCGACGAGCGCGAGCGGATCACCGCGACGCTCGCCGCGGCGCAGCGCAAATGGGCGCATGGCGTGACGATGATCTGGTTTCCGCTCAAGGACCGCGCGACGCATGCGCGCTGGACGGCGCAGCTGCGCCGGCTCGGCCTTCCCAAGCTGCTGCACGTCGCGCACTGGCTGTACGACGCGGAACAGCCCGGCCTCTACAACGGCGCGGGGCTGTTCATCGTCAACCCGCCCTATGCCTTCACCCAGCCGCTGCCGCCGCTGCTCGCGGCACTGCGCGCGGCGCTCGCGCCGGACGGGCACGACGGCACGCTCACCGCGGAATGGCTGGGGTGAGCGCATTCCCCGCGCCCAGCGCCCCGCCGCGGCGCACCCGCGGCGGGGCGTGTCGTCAGAAGCGCAGCCGCGCGCCGGCGTTGACGCGGCGATAGGTCAGGTTGCGGTTGATGAAGCGCGATTCCACGCCGCCATAGATCAGGCTGTCGGCGTCGGTCAGGTTGGTGATGTCGGCGAACAGCTGCAACGTCGGGTTGGAATTGTAGCGCAGCGCGACGTCGACCTGGCCGTAGGCGGCGTGGATCTGGTCGACGCCGGGGCCGCCCCAGTCGCACGCCATCGTCCAGCGCGAACGCCAATTGTACGACACGCGCGCCTCGAGCCGGCCATTGTCGTAGAAGCCGCTGGCATTGTACGCATCGGGCGAGATGCGGGTGAAGCCGCAGGCGCCCGGCTGATCGAGCAGACGCGGCCGGACATGCGTGTAATTGGCACTCGCCGAAGCCGGACAGCCAGCCGAACCGCGCGTCGAGCGTATATTGCGCCGTCACCTCCACGCCGTCGACGCGCCCGCGCGACTGGTTCACCGTCTGGGTGATGAAGACGCGCTCGGGCGCGATCGGCAGGCTCGCCGCGATGGTATGCGACTGGAAGAGGTTGGTGAGCTCTTTGCGGAAGCCGGCGACCGAGAGGTAGCTGACCTTCGACAGATACCATTCGAGCGACAGGTCGTAATGGGTCGCGAACTGGGGTTTCAGCGCCGGATTGCCAAGGCCAAGCGTCAGCCGCCCCGGCTCCCTGCCCCAATATTGGCCATAGCGCAGATCGTTGAGATCCGCGCGGGTCAGCGCGCGGCCGATCGCGCCGCGCAGCATCAGGTCGTCGGTGAGGTCCAGCGCGGCATTGGCCGAGGGCAGCACGGCGGTGTAATGCGCATCCTGCGCCTGCGGACCGGCGGGCGTATAGCTGAACACGTATTGTGTGCCGCCCGGCGGCAGCGTGATCGCGCTCACCGTCGATCCATAGCCGTGCGACACCGTGTCGACATGAACGATCCGCACGCCGACATCGCCCGACAAGGCCCCGTGCGCCAGCGTCGGGTCGACGAAGCCCGCTGCGACGCGTTCGCGCGTCGAGAAGCTCGCGCCGGGATCGAAGACGAGCGCGAGCGGGCCACCGGGGATCTGCAGATCGGACTGGATCAGCGTGCAATTGCCGGTACAGCGCGTGGTGCTATCGGCACCCGTCGTCGGCAGATAGCTGGCGCTATACTGGCCGCGGCGGTTGAGCTGGTCGGGGCGCGACATCCAGGCGATCAGCGTGCGCGGATCGTAACCGAAGAACTGGCGGCTCGGCGGCTGCACCGCGCCGCGCAGGAAGTCGCGCCCCAGCGTCATCGGCCGCAGCAGCGCCGGATCGACCGGGAAGGTCAGCGTGTCATAGGGATCGGACCGCGAACTGACGTTATCCTGCCCCTTGCTGCGGTCCTGGTAATCGGCGCCGAGGCTGATCCCGGTCAGCCCGCTCGTACCATGGTGCCAGCGGCCGACGAGCTGCGCCTCGGTCAGCCTGTCGTCGACCGTCTGGCCCCAATTGCCCGCATAGCCGAAGCGGATCCGGGCGGGGTCGGTGAACATCGTGTCGCTGGTCGCGATCTGCGGACTGGCGTGGGCGAGCGCATAGCTGACGTCGTTGGCGGCGTAATTGCCGATCAGCACATAGGGATCGAAGCGCTTGTCGCCCTTGGCGCGGCCGCGCGACAGATCGGCGGTGACGGTGATCGTCGCGGCGGGCCGCCACAGCGCATTGACGCCGACGTCATAGCTTTCGGCGAGCCGGTCGCGCGCGCGGATCACCGACAGGTTCTGCGGCTGCGCCACCGTTCGCCCGGCAAGCACCGCGGCGACCGCAGGAACGCCTGACCCGGATAGGTGCCGGCAGTGACGATGCCCTGCCGGTCGACGACCGGGTCGATGATCGTATTGCCGAAGACGAGGTTGACGATCGAATCGTCGATCCGCTGGTCGAGCCGCGTGTAGAAGCCGTCGACGCTGAGCGTCAGCGACGCCGCGGGCTTGTACTGGATCGCGATGCTGCCGAACGTCCGCTTGGTGCCGCCGCCATAGGTGCCGTAGCTCGCCTGGCGCGGTCCCGCGAGCCGCTCGGTCGTCGCCACCGGCGCGGTGGCGGAGCCGCGGATGACGTTGAAGTCGGCATCGTCCCACTGGCTGATGCGCGCGTAATCGCCCGAGGCGCGCATGTCGACGTAGGAGCCGGCGACGAGCATGCCGAACGTCTGCGCCGGATTGACCCAGGCATAGAGGCCGCTGACATTGGGGCGGACGTTATGGACGCGCTCGGCGAGCATGCCGCTGACCGACAGCGCGCCATAGGTCTTGCCGATGGTCAGCGGGCGCGGCGTCAGGATGTCGACGGTGGCGCCGATGCCGCCTTCTGTCAGGCCGGGCAGCATCGTCTTGTTGACGTCGATCCGCGCGATCATGTCGGCGGGCAGCACGTCGAAGTTGAAGCTGCGTCCGCGGCCGCCGCCATCCGCCGGTGTCCGAGGGCAGGGTGCGGCCGTTGAGCAGCACGTTGGTGAAGTCCGGGCCGGGTCCGCGCGCCGCGATCTGCTGGCCGAGGCCGAGGCCGGAGTCGCGCACCACCTGTACCCCGGGTACGCGTTGCAGCGATTCGGCGATGTTGGTCTCCGGGAATTTGCCGGCATCCTCGGCGGAGATGCTGTCGATGACGTTGGCGGCCCGCCGCTTGGCCGACAGTGCCGAGGCGAGGCTGGCGCGGATGCCGGTGACGACGATGTCGTGCGTCTCGCCGTCGTCCGGCGCCGGCGTCGCCGCGCCCGCCGCTGGCTGCTGCGCCACCGCCGTCGCCGGCGCGAGCGTCGATGCGCCCGCCAGCACCGTCCACCATGGCGTCGTCTTCATGTCCGTCCCCCTCTGTGTTGATTGTGTGCTCGGACTGCCGTGCGGCGGGTCAGACCTGGATGCGCACCGGCGCGCCGCGCTGGCCGAAGCCGATCGGCTGCACCGCGATGGTCGCCGCGCCGGTCCCCGCCGGCAGCGCGGTCGGGCTGTAGAAGGCGCTGCCGTCGATCCGCCCGATCCAGTCGCGGCGGCCGTCGTCGGTGTGGCGGACGATGTCGTACCGCCACGAGGCGATCCGTGGGGCAAGCGGCACGGTCGAGCGGACATAGACCGCATCGCCGTCGCGGTCCGGCGCATAGGCCATCAACCGTTGGAAAGCGTCGCCCGGCTGGGGCAGCAGCGGCAGCACGGGGGCGACCGCAGCGGTCGCCGCGCTGATCGCCGGCTCGGCTGCGGCGGCATGGGCCGTCGCGGTGGCATCGCTGCTGTCCGGCGCATTGCGCTCACCACATCCCGCCAGCATCGCACCGATCGACGCTGCGGACAGCAAGCTGAGGCCGTCGACGACCAATTGCCGGCGCGAGGGCGCCGCGGAGTCGCCCGGTGCGGCGACCGGATCCGCCTCGTTCGGCACCGGTGATTGCAGTTGATCCATCCGTCCCCTCCCGCCGGTCGTTGCCGGGCTGTGCGATGACGCGTCGTCGGATCGGCTCCGCCACCTGTATGGGGAGATCATAGAGAAAGTTCGGACCACATCGCGCAATGGCCATAAAATGGTTACATGGGTCGCGCTTCTTCAAATGGATCAGACACTTGTCGTCGTCTTCGGAGAGGCGGCGTCCGTCTTGCCAAGGACTTGCATGCAGCACGGGCTGTCGATCGTGGGATCGCTGCGGACCGGTTGGCGGTGCCATGCCGACCAATCCCGCTTCCGCCGCATATCGCCGGCAGCGCCCGGATGCGGCGTGACGCCGCTACAATGAGCGCAGGTGATTGGCGGAAGGCAGACGGCATGCGGACGACGAGCGGTATCGGGGGCATGGCGAGGGCCGGGGTCGGTCGTCAGGATACCGCTACCATGCGCCCCGGCGCACCGCGCAGGCACGCCCCGGTGACGGGGGCAGGCGCGTGACCGCGTTCACCAATCTGTCGATCGCCAGGAAGCTGATCGTCTGTTTCGCGATCCTGCTCGCGGTCGTGATCGGCACCGAGGTCGTGATCTATGGCCGGTCCAACGTGGTCAAGGCGTCGATCGCGCATAACGTCCACAGCGACGCGGTGCTGGTCACGCTCGGTCGGGTGAGCGGGGAGATCGTCAGCCAGCAATCCGCCTTCCGCGGCTATCTGCTGGCGGGCGACGCGTCGTTCCTCGACACCTACCGGCAGCGCGGGCGCGACTTTGCCGCCGCGCTGGACGAGGCGCGCCGGCTGCTGGCGGACAATCCGCGGCAGGAGGCGCGGCTCGACCAGGTCCGGCGGCTCGCCGACGACTGGCACGATCATGTCGTCGAGCCCGCGATCGGCCGGATGGCCGACGGGCAGACGATCGATGCGGTGCGGCGGATCACGCTGCAAAGCCCGGGCCGTGCGCTGATGGACCGGCTTAACGCCGAATTCGACGCCATCCAGGCCGAGGAGAACCGGCTGCAGGTGATGCGCCGGGCCGAGCAGACGGCGGCGATGACCACCATCGTGCGGGTGCGGATGATCTGCTTGATCCTCGTCATCCTGATCGCGATCGCCGCGGCGGTCGGCATGAGCCGGACGATCGCCGATCCGGTGCGCGCGGTCGCCGACCAGCTCGGCACGCTCGTCACCCCCGTCGCGGTCGCGCGCCGCGACGAGGTCGGCCGGATGCAGGGCAGCGCGCAGGCGGTCGAGGCGGCGTTCCGCGACGTGTCGCGGGTGATCGCCGCGATCGCCGCGGGCGATCTGTCGGCGACGCTCGAACGCGATTACGGCGGCCTCGGCAGCGAACTCGGCCAGTCGCTCGCGCTGATGGTGCAGCGGCTCAACACCGTCGTCGGCGGCACGCACGGCACCGCGCAACAGGTCGCCGCGGTCGGCCAGCATCTGGCGTCCTCCGCCGATCAGATGAGCCAGGGCGTCACCGAACAGGCCGCGGCCGCCGAACAGGCCTCCGCCGCGATGGAGGAGATGGCCGCCAACATCAAACAGAATGCCGACAATGCGCGCACCACCGAGACGATCGCGCGCCAGTCGGTCGAGGCGGCGGAGCGCAGCGGCGCGGCGGTGAGCCATGCCGTCACCGCGATGCGCACGATCACCGACAAGATCGGCTTCGTCCAGGAACTGGCGCGGCAGACCGATCTGCTCGCGCTCAACGCCGCGGTCGAGGCGGCGCGCGCGGGCGATCACGGCCGGGGCTTCGCCGTCGTCGCCGCGGAGGTGCGCAAGCTCGCCGAACGCAGCCAGGCCGCCGCGGCGGACATCTCGGCGGTGTCGGGCGATACGGTCGGCGCGGCGGCCGAGGCGGGGACGATGCTGACGCGACTGGTGCCCGAGATCCGCCGCACCGCCGAACTGATCGCCGAGATCAGCGCCGCCTGTCGCGAACAGGATGTCGGCGCCGGTCAGGTCAGCGAGGCGATCCAGCAGCTCGACGCGGTGACGCAGCAGAATGCCGCCGCGTCGGAGGCGATCGGCACGACCGCCGCGACGCTCGCCGATCAGGCGCTCGCCCTGCAGCGCGGCATCGCCTTCTTCCGCACCACCGCCGCGGCGTCCAATGCGGCGTCCGGCGCCGGCGCGGATGCCGCCCGGCCGCGGCCCGCGGTGGCGACGCCGCGCGCCGCACCGCGGCCGACGCCGCCCGCCGCACCGCAGCCGCCGGCGCTGCGCGGCGTCCGCACCGCCCGGCTGCTGACGCCGCAGCCGGGCCAGAAGGCGAACACGCCGCAGGTCCGCGGCTTCGCGCTCGACCTCACCGTCGGCGACGCCGATCCCGAGGATGCGGAATTCGAACGGATGTGAGGTGCGGCGGGTCGGCAGGGCGGGTCGCTCGGGGTGGTCGCTGATAGCGGCGGAACGGCGGCGGGCGCGTGACGACGGACGCTGCGGGCGGCCGCGCTCCGGCTCGGGGCGCGCGCGCTGAGGAGCGAAGCCGAAGCGGTGGTGCCAGACGGGCGAGCGCATCCGAGCGCATCAGACGCCGCCACGTCGGGAGTGGGCGTCAAGCCACCATCCGGACCGAACGCTCCACTTCCGCCCGGACCCGCCCCCTTCCCCCATCGTGCGCTAACCCGCAGCGGCGTTCGCCAGCGCTTTCTCTTCGATGACACAGACTGATAAGCGATTGACTCTGCCGCCAACCCGTTGTGTAAACACAACGATCCGGGTGGTCAGGGGTACGAGCGTACCGATGTACAACAGGATCGCCGTCTTCCGTGCCGAACATGGGCTGTCGCGCCGGCAGCTTGCCCAGGCCGTGGACGTCAATCCCCAGACGATCGGCTATCTCGAGCGCGGCGACTATAAGCCGAGCCTCGAATTGGCGCTCAAGGTCGCCGCGGTGTTCCACGTTCCCGTGGAGCTGATCTTTTCGCTCACCCCGTTCGAAGCAATAGGCACCAGCCTCCGGCGAATGGGAGTCGAACAATGAGCGACCGGCAGCACCGTTTCCTGGCCTGGCTCGATCGGTCGGTGATGTGGACCGGCGTGCCGGCCATGGCGGCGGGCACGCAGCGCAAGCGGCATCTGCGCTGGCCGCCCGTGGTGGCGCTGGTCCTGGCGAGTGGAGGATTGATCTGGTGCGTCACAAATCCGGCGCACAGCTACTGGATCGGCTCGGTGCTCATCATCGTCGGCTTCTCCATTGCCAATCTCATGCCGATCTGGGGCCCACTGCGCCGTTTCAGCGAACGGGCGGACGAATTCGAGCGCCAGCAGCGGCGCGACTCCCTTCTGGTCGGATTGACGACCGTGGCTCTGGCGGGGTTCGTCGGCATATGGCTCACCGTCAGCCTCATGGCGATGCAGATCTGGTCGGCTGCAGTCGCCCAGCAGGAACTGATCTCATTCGCTTTCTACATGATGGCGCTCTTCGGTGCCGTACCGACGCTTCACGCAAGCTGGCACACGCGACCGCTCGCCGACGAGGATGAGCGCTGCTAGTGACGGCACGACGGGGGGACGCCGATCGGCCCCCCGCCGCCAATCGGCCACGCCTTACAGATTCGCCTGTTCCGCCTCCGGCAGGTCGGCGTCGGGGCCGTAATAGAGCGTCGCGCAGTCCGCGGCGAGGCAGCCGCCCTCAATCGTAATGTCGTCGCGATAGGCGTCGGCGATGAAGGACAGGGTGTCGACGTGCCGCGCCTCGAAATACATCGGATGGACGTCGTCGCGGCCGGCGCCGTAGACGACGCGGCTGACCTTCGACCAGATCGACGCCATCGTGCACATGCCGCACGGCTGCAACGTCGAGTAGAGCGTCGCGCCGCGCAGCTCGAGATCGCCGATGCCTTCGCAGGCGCGGCGGATCGCCATCATCTCGGCATGCGCGGTGGCGTCGGGCAGTTCGTGCGTCTGGTTGCGCTCCGCCGCGATCACCACGCCGTCGCGCACGATCACGCAGCCGAGCGGCGAGGTCGACGGGTGCGAGCCCTTGGAGCGGGCGACCGCGATCGCCTCGCGCATCCAGGCTTCGTCCTCTTGGCTGATCATGGCGCTCCCCGGATGGCATGGCCGCCGCGCCGCGCCGCGGCGACGCGAGCGGGCCGCGACCGGCACGGCGGGAGAACGAGGCGTCGCGGCCGGCGTTCCGCCAACGGCGATGCGTCTTGATCCGGCTCAACCAGAAAAAGCTGCAATAGATCAATATCCTATGTGGCTGATCGGCGGAATCGCGCGTTGCACCCGCATCGAAACCTCCCCGGGCGCTGACCTCCACACCCACCGCCAGCGATGCGCCGCGGCTCTAGCGGATATGCGACGATGGATCAGCAGCAGGCCCCCTTGCTCGAGGCGCTGAAGCAGCTCGAGCGACATCCCATCCACGGCTTCGGCGCGCCCGGCCATCATCAGGGCGTCGCCGTGCCGAAGGAGGCGAAGGCGCTGCTCGGTGCCCGGCTGTTCGCGGCGGATGTCATCACGCCGAAGGGGCTCGACGACCGGACCGAGGGCGCACACGTCCTGCAACGCGCGCACGAGCTCGCCGCGGAGGCGTGGCAGGCGGATTTCTGCCGCTTCGTCACCGGCGGCTCGACGCAGAGCCTGCATACCGCGCTCGCCGCGATCGCGCGGCCCGGCGACACCGTGCTGTTCGCCGCCAACGTCCACAAGGCCGAGCGGGCGCATGCGCTCGCGGCCGGGCTCGATGCGGAGATCGTCCCCGTCCTGATCGATCCGCGATGGGATATCGAACATGGCGTCACGGCCGCCGATCTGCGCCGGGCGCTCGACGATCATCCGGCGGCCAAGGCGGTCGTCGTCGTCTCGCCGACCTATTATGGCGTGACCAGCGATATCGCGGCGCTCGCCGATCTGTGCCACGGGCGTGGCATCCCGCTGATCTGCGATGCCGCCTGGGGCGGCGCCTTCGCCTTTTGCGAGGCGCTGCCGGACGATCCGCTGACCAAGGGCGCGGATATCGCCGTCTATAGCCTGCACAAGACGATGGGCGCGCTGACGCAGGGGTCGGCGCTGCTCGCCAAGGGCGGGATCGTCGATCTCCAGCGGCTGTGGCTCGCCTATGAGCTGTTCGAGACGACCAGCCCGTCGGTGCCGATCCTCGCCAGCCTCGATGCGGTGCGCCGCGAGCATGCCACCAACGGCGAGGCGCTGTGGACGCCGGTCCTCGCGCTCGCCGACCGGCTGCGCGCGCAGCTCGCCGCGATCGACGGGCTGCGCGTCTTCACCGATGCCGACGTGCCGATCGACAGCGCGCTGGATGCGACCAAGGTGCTGATCGACGTCTCCGCCTGGGGCGTCACCGGCTATGCGCTCGACGACTGGCTGGTGGCGCGGCATCGGGTCAGCGTCGGCCTGTCCGATGCGCGGCATCTGCTCGCGGTGCTGTCGCTCGGCACGACGGCGCGCGACGTCCGCGCGCTGGTCAAGGGCCTGCGCGACGCCGCCAGGCAGATCGCGGCCGGGACCAGCGGCCTGCCGCCGGCGCCGGCGCAGCTGCCCGCGATCGGCACGCTGTCGGTGACGATGCAGGACGATCCCGCCGCGGCCTTCTTCGGCGCGACCGAGCTGGTGCCGATCGAGGCGGCGGCCGGGCGGGTGGCGGCGGAGATGATCGCGCCCGCGCCGCCCGGCGTGCCGCGGCTGGTGCCGGGTCAGCGGATCGAGCCGGCGCATGTCGCCTGGCTCGTCGCGCAGCGCGACGCGGGCGCCTTCTTCCTCGACCCGATCGATCCGAACCAGCGCCGGCTGCGCGTCGTCGCAACCGGCTGAGCGCGGGCGCTAGCGGCCGGCGCCGATCGGCGGCAGCGTCGCGGCGGTCCGCGCGATCTCGGCGCGCACGGCGGCGAGGCCGGCGAGAGTGTCGTCGCGGCTCTGCGCGCCGATCAGCGGATTATAGTCGCCGGCGCGCTCGCCCTGGCCGTCGAGCACGGCGAACCAGCTCGCCTCGCGGAACAGTTCGTCGCTCGTCAGCACGATCCGGCCCGAGCTGCGGAAATGGTCGAGCCGCTCGGCGAGCGTGTCGGGGATCGCCATCGTCTGGCGTTCGCGCCACATCGGCTCGGTGCGGCCCTGCGTCGCGCGATAATGGAGGATGAGGAAGTCGCGGATATCGTGCATGTCCTGCGCGAAGACGCGGTTGAACTGCCGCGCCAGCAGCGGCGAACAATCGGCGGCGGGGAAGAGCGACAGCAATTTGGCGATGCCGCTCTGGATGAGATGGATGCTGGTCGATTCGAGCGGTTCGAGAAAGCCCGAGGCGAGGCCGATCGCGACGACATTGCCGCGCCACGCCTGCCGGCGAAGCCCCGGCGTGAAGCGGATCAGCCGCGGCTCGGCGGTCGCCGGCCCGTCCATCCCGGCGAGCAGCGAGGCGCGCGCCGCCTCCTCGTCCTGGAAGCGGCTGGCGAAGACATAGCCGTTGCCGACGCGATGCTGGAGCGGGATGCGCCAGCGCCAGCCCGCCTCCGCCGCGGAGGCGCGGGTGAAGGGGGTGGGCCGCGGCTCGGGCGCGCTCGGTGCCGCCCAGGCGCGGTCGCAGGGCAGCCAGTGCGACCAGTCGTCATAGCCGACGCCGAGCGTCTCGCCGATCAGCAGCGCGCGCAGCCCCGAACAGTCGATGAACAGGTCGCCGGCGACGACCCGCCCGTCGTCGAGCGTCAGCGCCTCGACGAAGCCGCTGTCGCCATGGCGGGTGACCTGCGCGACCGTCCCGGCGATCCGCTGCGTGCCGCCGCGCTCGGCGAGGCCGCGCAGGTGACGCGCATAGAGGCCGGCGTCGAAATGATAGGCATAGCCCAGGGTCGACAACAGCGAGCGGCGGTCGGCGACGGGCCGCGCGAAGCGGCCGGCGCGGGCGATCTGCGCGGTGAGCGAATAGGCTTCGGTCGCGGCGGTATCGCCCTCGGCGCGGCCGCGGATCAGGCGGTGGAGGAACATCGCGCCGTCGCCCGCCGGGCCGAACGTGCCGAAGGGATGGAAATAGCGGCTGCCCGCGCCGGTCCAGCCGACGAACTCGATGCCGAGCTTCACCGTCGCCTTGGTCTCGGCCATGAACCGCGCCTCGTCGAGGCCGATGATCTGGTTGAACCAGTGGATGGTCGGGATCGTCGCCTCGCCGACGCCGATCGTGCCGATCGCCTCGGATTCGACCAGGGTGATCGTCACGTCCTGCCGGGCGAGCGCGCGCGACAGCGCCGCGGCGGTCATCCAGCCGGCGGTGCCGCCGCCCAGGATCACGATGCGGCGGATGCGCGGTGCGGTCATGACCTCAGCCTAATCCACCTCTCGAAGCAGCGCGAGCCTCACCCGGAGGTGCAGCGCGCGCCATCCGCCGGCCGGCGCAAAGCGAGATAGACGGTGCTCCACAATTGCGCGGCGTTGGATTCGTCGACGTCCGCGCCCGCCGCGCCGAACGGCACGACCTGATAGCGCCCCCCGGCATAGCGCCACGACCAGAGCTCCGAACTCTGCACCGCGCGCGTCGCCTCGATCCCGTCCCACAGGCACGCCTGCGCCTGCGCCAGCGCCGCGCGCGTCGGCGCCGACAGGTCGCGCCGGTCGAGCTGGCGGGCGAGGCCGGCGGCGACCAGCGCCTGCTGCCAGCTCCACACGACGGTGCCGTGATAGGCGTTGGCCGAGAAGCGCCGCTGGATCGCCGCGCCGGCGAAGGCGGGGTTGGCGACGAGCATCCCCGCGCCGGTGCGCAGCCCGGCGGGGAAGGGGCGGGCGAAGGTCGCCGCCATCACCTGCAACGCCGCTTCGGCCGGCCGGTCGAACAGCAAGGCGAAGCCGGGGTCGCTGTTCTGCACCGGGATCGGCCGGCCGGCGGCATCGAGCGCGATCGCCGGGAAGCGCAGCCCGGTGGCGGGGATCGCCTGCACCGCCGGCGCATCGGGCACGCCGATCGCGCGGGCATAATCCGTCACCTGCCGACGGGCGGTGTCCGCGGGCAGCGTCACGTCGAACAGCGACGGCGCCTGCGCGCGCCACGCCGCGGCGATCCGCGCGGCCTGGGCGAAGGGTGCGGCGTCGCCCGCGGCGAGATAGGGTCGCAGCAGCCCGCTCGCCTGCAACGCCACCGCCGCGTCGAGCGCCGCGGGGACGAGCACCGCATTGACGTCATAGGGAATGCGCCCGCCGGCGAGCCCGTCGTTGCTGTCGCGCCATTCGCCGGCGTCCATCCCCGGCTTGAGCGCGATCAGCCGCGCAGGCGCCGGATCGCGCGCGAAGGGTGCCGCCTTGGCGAGGACGAAGCGCAGGTTGCGGACCAGCCGCGCCCCCGCCGTCTCGCCGTCGACGCGCTGCGCCAGATAGGCCGCCGCCCGCGTGCGCCCGCGCGGATCGTCGAGCAGCCAGGCACGGGCGACCGGCGCCAGCATATAGTCGCTGTCGACCATGTTGTAATTGTGCACCGGCGCAGCGGAGGAACTGCCGTCGCTCTTGCGGTGATCGAGGATCGCGAATTCGCCGATATCCTCCTCATGCGCCACCTCGCCCTCGCGCGAGAGGCGGGCGAGCACCGAGGTCAGCCCGGTCTCGACCGCCTGCGGTTGCAGCGCCGGCATCAGCAGCCGCACCGACATCAGGGTGTCGCGCCCGAAATAGGTGTCGAAGCGCCACGAGCCGGCGAGGAACTTCTCGCGATAGCTGAGGAAGGTCAGCGCGTTGCGTGCGCCCGCGTCGGGCTGCGCATGCGCATTGAGCAGATCGTCGCCGCCCCGCGGGGTGAGCGGCGTCTCGCCGGTCAGCGCGGTGACGGCGAGGCGGATGACGCCGTCCGCGCCCGCGAGGATCGCGCCATCGGCGATGCGCCCGCCGACGACGGTCATCGCAAGATCATAGCCCGCCGCGCCGTCGAGCCGGTCGCGCGACCAGCGGATGGCGTTGCCGGTGGTGGTGGCGGTGGTCAGCACCTCGGCCGGCGCCTTGCCGAGCGCCTGATAGTCGCGGATCACGCGGATGCTCGACAGCACCGCCTGCTGCGGCACCAGCCTGGCGGCGGGGATCGCGACGGTGAAGCGCACGCCGTGCAGCGGGCGGCCGCGCGCGTCCGCCTGCGTCACCGGCTGCGGCTGCCCGGCGAGCGTCCATTGCGGCGCGCCGGCGAGCGGCGCGAACCAGAGCGCGACGCCGCTATTGCCCGCCGGGAAGGCGACGAGCAGCCGCGGCACCTTCCCCGATCGCAGCACGACATGCGCCGCGACCGGCCCCGATCGCACGAAACTGTTGAGGTTGAGCCCCTCGCGCACGCCATACTGATGCACCGGCGTCGCGCCGGTCAGCGCCACCGCCGCGGCGGCGACGAGCGGCGCGCGCCGCACCGTCGCCAGCCACCGCGCACCTGTCCGCGCGCTCACAGCTTGAGCGTCGCGCTCATCAGCGCATTGCGACCGACGATCGCGCGGCCGTAGAAATAGCCGTCGGTGATCGTCTGCGTCTGCCCCTGGCGCGGATTGCCCTCGGTGAAGCCCTTGGCGTTGGTCAGGTTGTCGACGCTGACCGTCAGGTTGAGGCGCGGACTGACGTCGACGCTCGCGCCGACGGTGAAGACGCTGTACGCCGGCAGCGCGATGCCGTTGCCGCTGTCGGCGAAGATCTTGCCGACATATTTCCAGCGGCCGTAGATCTCGCCGAGCCCGCCCGGCAGGATGAACGACGGCGTCACCGTCAGCAGCTTCTTGGGCGTGCGTTCGGGGGTATTGCCCTCATATTGCGTCTGCGCGACCCCGTCGAAGCGCAGGTTGCTGAGCTTGGGGTCCTGATAGACGCCCTGCGCATCGATGCTGAAGAAGCTGACCGGGCGCAGCGTCGCATCGACCTGCACGCCGTTGGTGAAATTGTCGGCGAGCGCGTTGCTCGCCACCGCCGGATTGTCGGGGTTGATGAACTGATAGGATTGATCGCGGAATTCGGTGCGGAAGCCGATCACCGAGGCGTTGAACATCCGCGACTTGAACCGCACGCCGCCTTCGTAGAGCGTCAGGCCGGTCGGTTTGTGCGTGCCGCCGGTATCGCCCCCGTTGGTCTGAAAGCCGTGCGCGCCGCGGACGTAGAGCGCGATATGATCGGTCAGCTCGTAATTGATGCCGCCGGTATAGGCCCAGTCGGAATAATTGGCGCTCTGCCGCGTATAGGTGCCGTCGAAGGTGCTGCCGACATTGTCGTAGAGACCGGGCGTGCCGGCGGGGACGAGCGCGTTGGTCGTGGCGGTGTTGCCGATCGCGACGCGGACGTGCTGATGCTCGTAGCGCGCGCCGAAGTCGATGTGCAGCCGGTCGCCGATGGTCAGTTCGTCGTTGAAATAGCCCGACAGCGATGTCACCTCGTCGTTGAACAGGCCCTGGCCCCAATTGCCGTAATTGACCAGGCCGTTGTTGGTCAGCGCGCCGAGCACGCCGCCCGAGGCATCGAGCGCGACCATGTCATAGACGTTGGAATCGTTGCGCACGTCGTTGAGCACGGTGGCGACCGCCGACTGGTCGTTGCGCCGGCGAACGTTGTAGACCATGCCGCCGACGGTCAGCGAGTTCTGGAAGCCGCCGCTGCCCGCATCCCATTTCGCGCCGAAGTCGCTGCCGAAGTCCTTGGTGGTCAGCGTCTGGTGGTTGAGCACCGTCTGCTGGAGCAGGCCGTTGCCGTTGAGCGCGTTGAGCGTCGCGGTGTCGGACGCGGCGATCACCTGCCCGGTGCGGATGTTGCGCAGGCCATATTGCGCGACCGTCGGGAAGCGGATCTGCGCGACCTGGAAATAGGTGAGCGTCGTGCCGTTGAGCGGGGTCAGCCCGGCGAGCGGCGAATTGGCCGGCGTCAGGTAATTGAGCGCGGAGGTCAGCCCCGCGGTGCCCGATCCGCTGCCCGGGAAGATGCCGTTGAAATCGTACGATCCGTCGAGATAGCGCGCGCGCCCGAACAGCCGCACGCTCGAGCTGACCGGCAGCTCGACGTCAACCCGATAGGTGGTCGACTTGACGTGGACGCCGTCCGCCGAGCTGAACCGGCGCAGCGACTGGCCGGTCGCCGGCGCGTCGGGGACGAGGAACTGGGTGAAGCCGCGCCCGCCGACATCGTCGCGCTTGAGGTCGAGGCCGGGGACGCTGCTGATCGTGCCGTCGCTGGCGACGCGGAACGGCATGTCGGCATAATAAGGGAAATGCTTGTCGCCGTGCTTGACCGTCAGGCGGAACAGGCCGCCGCTGTCGAACTTCTTCTCCAGCATCGCCTTGACGTCATAGGCGTTGAAGGTGAACGGCGTGCGCCGGACGCCCTTCTGCGAGGTGATATAGCCGCCGACGTTGAACGCCCAGCCGTCGGCGATCGGCGCGGAGAAATAGCCGTCGGCGCGCAGGTCGCCATAGCTCGCGCCGGTATAGCGGACCATCGCGGTCGCCTTGTCGTGGTCGGGCTTCATGGAGATGAAGTTGATCGTCGCGCCCGCGCCGTTCGGCGCCAGCACGCCCGAGGTGCCGCCCTCGACCGCTTCCAGCCGGTTGATCGTGATGTCGTTCTGGAAATAGAAATCGGCGCCGCTGCCGCCGTAGAGGATCGGCATGCCGTCCTCCTCCAGCGTGATGAACTGCTGGCTGCCGCCGCGCAGGCCGCGGACCGAATAATTGTTCGAGATCGGCCCGGCGGTGCCCTCGACGAACACGCCCGGCACCAGCTCGAGCGTCTCGGCGGTCGAGCGCGGCGCCTTGCGCAGCAGGTCCGCGGCGCTCGCCAGCGTGACGTTGGACGAGGAATTGAACAAGGTGCGCCGGTCCGAGGTGTTGCCGGTGACGATGATGTCGTTCTGCGGGCTGTCGGCCGCCGCATTGGTGTCGGCGGGGTCCGTCTGCGGCGTGGCGTCGGTCGCGGTCGCCGGCGCCGTGTCCTGCTGCGGCGCATAGGCGATGGTGTGCGCCACGCCCGGCCTGCTCGCGGCGATCACCGCGGTGCGCCCGTCGAACGACACCAGCCGCAGCCGCGTCGTGCCGATCAGCCGGCGCAGCCCGTCCTCGATCGGGAGCTGTCCCTTGACCGCGGCGACGGTCTCGCCGCGGGTGACGTCGCTCGGCGCGAGGATCTGGATGCCCGCCTGTTGCGCGAAGCGGACGAGGCCGGTCGCGGCCGGCTGGCGCGGCACGTTGAAGCTCCGCACGCCGGTCTGCGCCGCGGCGGCGGGCGTCGCAAACCCGGCGGCGATCGCGACGACCGATACGAGCGGCAGACTCAAAAACTGGCTGTTGCGCATCACACACCCCTCCTGAACGTTTTTTCGATGCGCTTCATCCGGCGCTGATCGTAGGATGGGCCGGCGCGCGATTTCCGTCAGGTCCGATGCGGTTTTTTTCAGGGAACGATGCGCGTCACTTCCGTCCCGTCGGGCGCGTGGTGCCGCTCGACCCGGCCGCCGACCATCGCCGCGCTCGCCGTCGCGAAGCCGTCGACGTCATAGGTGCGGAACCAGCCGACGACGCGCCGCCCGGCGAGCGGCGGCGCGACCTCCAGCCGGTCGCTGTTGTAGCGGTTGAACTCGGCCGCGGCGGCGCCGAGCGTCATGTCGTCGAGCACGATGCGCCCCTCGCGCCATGCCAGTTGCTGGTCCGACGCCTGCGGCGACAGCGGCCGCACCTGCGGCGCCTCGCCGGCGTTGAGCACCGCATAGCGGCCGGCGGGGACGGTGATCGCCGCATCGGGGCTGGCGACCGACCAGATCCGGACGACGCCCTTGGTGACGACGACGCGCGCCGCATCGCCCTGGCGGCGGACGTCGAAGGCGGTGCCGACCGCCTGGACGCGCACCGGCCCGCTCGCCACCACGAACGGCCGCGCCGGATTGTGCGCGACCTGGAACCACGCCTCGCCGCGGCGCACCTCGACATCGCGGCGACCGGGGGTGAAGGCGACGCGCAGGCTCGTGCCGCTGTTGACCAGCGCGACCGAACCATCGGCGAGCGGCATCCGTCGCACCTCGCCGACGCCGGTGTCGATCCGCGCGACCGGCGCCGGCCACAGCGCGACGGCGAGGCCGGCGACCAGCGCCGTTCCGGCCGCCGCCCCGGCGAACCGCCACCGGCGCGCGGGGGGGGCGGTCGCCGCCTCCGCCGGGTTCGCGCCGGACAGAGCACGGCCGCGGTCGAGCAGGCTCAGCGTCGCCTGTGCGCGCAGCAGCGCGCCGCGATGGCGGCGATCCTCGGCGAGCCACAGCGGCAGCGCGGCGGCCTCCGCCGCATCGAGCCCGCGGTCGATCGCGGCCGCCCAGCGACAGGCGATATCGTCGATCATCGCCAGCCCCCCGCATCGCGCCGCGCCCGCCGCGCCACGCCGCGCGGCCGGCGGATCGGCAGTTCGGCCTTCTCCTCGTCGGTCAATTGGTCGAGAATGCGGCGCAACCCGCGCGCGATGTCATTCTCGACGACCGTCTCGGACACGCGCAGCTGCGTCGCGATGTCGCGCTGCGCGATGCCGTCGATCTTGCGCAGCCGGAAGATCTGGCGCGCGCGTTCGGGCAGGGCATCGATCAGCCGCTCGATCCGCGCCAGCATATGGCGGTCGGCGACAATCTCCTCGGGCGAGCATGCCGTCTCGGGCGCGGATTCGAGGTCGGCGAGGCCGCTCGCCGCCTCGATCCGCACCACCCGGTCGCGGCGGATCTGTTCGAGCACGACGTTGCGCGCGGTGCGGAAGAAATAGCTGCGCGGATCGCTGATATGGTCGAAGGCGTCGAGCCCGGCGAGCCGGCAATAGGTCTCCTGCACGACATCGTCGATATCGGCGGCGGGAAAGGCCGCGCGCAGCCACACCCGCACCTGCCGCTCGTGCGGCAGGACGTGACGGCCGACCCAGGCAATCAGCTGATCCGAATGCACGCTTTGTCCCCTCGCATCCCAGGATGCAGCAGCGCAAGATTTCCGTCGCCGCGGCACCCTTTTGTCGGGCCACGTCGGCGCCGGTGCGGGTCGGACGGCAAGTGGCGCGGCCGGGCGAGGGCGCGGGAAGGGGCGCGGGGGAGGGCGGGGGGAGGGGCCTAGGCCCGCGCCATGCCCTCGATCTGGCGCAGCAGCCGGTGCGGATCGAAGGGCTTGGGCAGGAAGGTGGTGCGCGCCGGCAGTTCGCTCTGCGGGATCGGCGCATTGCCCGACACGACGAACAGGACGGTCGGCGGGAAGCGTTCACGCACGTAATGGGCGAGCTTCACGCCATCCATCGATCCGGGCATCTGCACGTCGGTCAGCACGACGCGGATCTCCTTGTGGGAATCGAGGATGGCGATCGCCGCCTCGGCATGGTCCGCCTCGAACACCCGCCATCCGGCGAGCGTGAAGAAATCGACGAGGTCGAAGCGGACCAACGCCTCATCCTCGACGATCAGGATCGTCCTGCTGCCGATCGGTCTGCTCTGACCCACGTTCAATTCCCGGTCACGATGGCGGCATCGCCGAGCCGCGCTGCCAGTTCGAACACCAAACCGTCCGGCCGATAGTCGGTTGCGGCCTTGCCGCTGAAATAGCTGCGCAGCGAGCGTTCGATCAGCACCGAGCCGAAGCCCTTGCGCAGCGGCGGCGTCACCGGCGGTCCCCCCGCCTCGCGCCAGCAGACCGACAGGGTGGCATCGTCGCCCTCTCCGTCGATCGACCAGGTGAGCGCGACATGGCCGGTGTCGTTCGACAGCGCGCCATATTTGGCGGCATTGGTCGCCAGCTCGTGCAGCGCGAGCGCGAAGGCGACGGTCAGTTCGGGCTTGAGCGTCACCGCCGGGCCGGACAGCCGGATGCGCTCGCCGATCCGGCCGTGGGGGGAGAGGGCGCGGGTCGCCAGTTCGCACAGATCGGCCGAGCGCCACGAGCGGCCGGTCAGCACGTCGGTGGCGGCGCCGAGCGCGACGAGCCGCGCCGACAGGCTGCGGCTCGCCGCCTCCGCCTCGGGAATGCCGCGCAACGTCTGCGCGGCGACCGACTGGACGACCGCCAGCACGTTCTTGAGCCGGTGCGCCAGCTCGTCGTTCATCAGCCGCATGTCGTCTTCGGCGCGGCGCCGGTCGCGGAAGTCGCGCGTCACCGTGGCATAGCCGATCAGCGCGCCGCTCGCGTCGGTGATCGGGAAGACCGAATAGAGGACAGGGATCAGTTCGCCGGTGCCGAAATGCCGGAAATCGAGCGCGCCGGCCCAATGACCGTCGCGCGCCACCGCCGGCAGCACCGTGCGCGTCACCGTCCCGACCTGGTCGGGCGGGAAGAAGTCGGCGATCGTCAGCGGCGCGAGGTCGGCGCCGTCGAGACCGACGAGCCGCCGCGCCGCATCGTTGAGATAGAAGACGCTGCCGTCGGTCCGCGCCATGCCGATGAAGTCGGTGCTGTTCTCCGCCAGCCGGACGAAGCGGTCGCGGTCCTCCTCGCTGGCGCGCAAATTGGTGATGTCGCGCGAGACGGCGAGGATGCGATCGGGACGGCCGTCGGGCCCGGCGATCGGGCTGACCGCGACATGCCACCATCGCGGCGTGCCGCGATAGGTGTTGGCCTTGCCGACGAAGCTGCGTGCCGCGCCGCGCCGCGCCGCCTCGATCGCCGCCTCGGCCTCGGCCCGGCCGTCGCCTTGCCAGAAATCCGGCCAGGGACAGCCGGCGACCGCGTTGAAGTCGCCGACCTCCATCACGCGCTGCCCGCCGTCGCTCATGAAGGTCAGCCGGCCGTCGAGGTCGAGCACCGTGATACAGTCGGTCGAGCTCGCCAGCACGCCGGACAGGAAGGCCTGCCGCTCGACCGCCCGCCGCTCGCTTTCGACCAGCTCGGCATTGAGCCGCCGTGCGCGCCGCAGCGACCCGCGCAGCTCGGCGGTGAGGATGACGAGGCCGATCATCACGAGGAGGAACAGGCCGGCCGCGATCCATTGCTGGCGCGGCACCCAGGTGGGATGCGCGAACGTGCCGAGCGAGGCGATGCCGGTGGCGGTCGACAGGCCGGCGGCGAACAGCCCCGGCCCCTTGCCCGTGATCAGCGCGATGGCGATCGTCGCCGGGATGAACAGCAGCCACGGCAGCGTGTCCGGCACGAACAGCACGCGCCCCCCGCCCACCGCGAGGATGACCAGCGTCGCGAGCAGATATTGCGTCGTTCGCGACAGTTGCAGGCCGAGCGACCAGGCGACGATGCGGTCGAACACGCTGACAGGCTGGGAACGGATCATCCGGGCGTCCAAGAGCGGACAGGCCCCCTGGCACATCCTCCTGTGCCGCTTAGCAAATCCCGGCGCGATCGGGAATAAGGCCGGTGCGGGTCGGCGCACCGCCGGCGGTGATCGCGGCGCGCAGCCCGGCTGCATCGTGCAACCCGCTTCGCCCGGATGCGCGGCGATAGCCGGTCCCGTCAGGCCTCCTCGTTCGCCACCCGCTCGATCTCGACCGCGGAGAGGCGTGCGCCGGTCGACAGTTCGGCGAAGAAGCCGTCGCGTGCCTCGGCCGGCTGGTCGCGCAGGTAGCGGGCGCAGTCGCGGACGGTGCCGTCGAGTTCCTGCCGGTGCTGCGCCGTGCCGTCGTCTCCGTCGGGAAGGCGGCGATACAGCGTCGCTTTGTCGTTCAGCAATCCGGGCATGCGTCTCACTCCGTTCTACCGGCGCCCAACGGGCGACGGCCGCTGACGGGTCCCGGACCGGCGACTCAGCCGCGGCGCGTCTGGGCGATGCGGCGCATCTTCCACACTTCGGCGGCGATCACCGTCAGATTGGCGGCGATGAAACCCGACATGGCGATATAGATCGGCATCGTAACTCTCCGTTCACCCGAATGGCCGGTGGCGATGGACAGATCCGTGCAGCCGCAAAGGTTTACGCCGGGTGAGCGGCAGGCGATCGGGCCTCGTCCTGCGGCGAGCGGTGCTTTGCGCGCGATGATCGGCCACAGTCGCGGGCGCGGCTGTGCCACGGTGACGCAGGTCGAGGATCGGCCCGGCTTGCCAGCCGGCGGCGCGCCGACCACACAGGCGTCGGTCACTACGGACCGGCGCTCCGCCCCCGCTCCCGCGGGCCGGGGGCGGGGCGCCAAGGCGTTATCCTTCCCTTAACCATATGCGGCTAGGGTCGTCGGCGAGGCAATTCGGCCCCGGCGCCCCGCCTGCTTCTGTGTCACTACGGACGGCGGGGCGTCTTCATTCCGGCACCACCCAGTTCAACTCGTCCGCCGCGGCCTCGGCGGTCTTGCCGAGATGCCGGACGAAATTCTGGAAGATCGGCACGGTGAAGGTGACCAGCACCGGGTCCGCCTCGGGTTCGTTGAAGGTCAGCACGACGAAGCGCGTGCCCGTCTCGTCGACCATCAGGCCCGCTTCGATCGCGCCCGGGCCGCTGGGGGTGATGACGATCTCAGCCATGGTGTCTCTCCGCTCTCTGCTCGACGTGCCGGCCGTTCGCCATGATGATGTCCTTGTCCTGTGGTCGTCCGAGCCCCTTTCGCGGGCCGGCGCGTTGGCCTGTAGCGTCTGTGCGGGGATAAGGAGAACGGCAATGCGATTTGTGCAGATGGAGATGCTGCCGGCGGGCAAGGCTCTGGTCGATATCGACAAGCTGACCCATGCGGTGCCCGAGGGCGCGGGTTCGCGCCTGTTCCTCGGCGCGCAGCATCTCGACGTGCCGCATACGCTCGATGAGCTGGAGAATGTGCTCGCCGGCCGCGATCGCCACGACGCGGGCGAGAGCAGCACCGCCGGCTTCGGCCGCCGCTGAGACCGCCGGCGCGCGGCGGTCGTCACGCACCCCATTCGGGGCCGTCCTCGTCCGGATAGAAAGCGTGCGGGTCATAGGGTTCGGATCGACGCGGCGGGCGCGCCGGCCGGGGCGGCGTCGCCGGCCGCTGCGATGGCGGCGGCAGCGTCGGCGCGCCACCGCCGAAGCGCAGCCGGATGAACGCCGCCCCGCCGTCCAGCCCCTGGAAGATCGCCTCCGCCGCCTCGCCGCGCGCGAGTCGCGCGCCGATATAGGGCGCGCGTTCGGCGTTGAGATAGCCGAGCTGAACGCCGCGCGGGCTGACCACCGCGATGGCATTGGCGTCATGGGGGTTCTTCGGCTCGGGCCGCAGCGCGACCGGCTCGCCGGGGAGCGTCATCATCGCCTCGGAGCGGCGGTTGCCGCCGTCCGCATTGGGAAAGTCGATGCCGACGACGGCAAGCGTGAGTTCCTGCATGGCTATGGCGTAGCGCGGCGGCCCGGACCGGCCAACCTTCCCGGAGGCGGGCGGCGCGCGATTCGATGCTGGCGAGACCAACCCTGCGCAATGACAGGCGATATGACGCGGCCTATAGCGGTGTCGGGAGCGGTAACAGCCGCAGCCCGGCCGCGACGGCACGGGTGACGAGCAGGGAGAGGGTGATGATCCGGACACTGGCGCTGATCGGACTGCTGACCGCGACATCGGCCGCCGCGCCGCCCGCGGCGGAGGAGCGGCCGGCGATCACCGGCGTGTCGCACCTCGCCGTCTATGCGACCGATGCGGCGAAGACCCGCGACTTCTACACGCGGGTGCTCGGCGCGCGCGAGGGCCGCGACCTCGAGGATCCGGCGGGGACGCGCTATTATTTCGGTGCGCGCCAGTTCGTCGAGGTGCTGCCGCTGCCGCCCGGCCACGGGCCGAGCAGGCTCGCGCACGTCGCTTATGCGACCGCGGATGCGGCGGGATTGCGGGCCTGGCTCGCCCGCCACGGCAAGACCGACTTGTCGCCGGTCCAGCGCGGCGCGAACGGCGACCGCTGGTTCGCGACCCACGATCCCGAGGGCAATGAGATCCAGTTCGTCCAGGCGGCGGCCACCGACAATGCCGCCGTCCCGGGCGCGATCAGCGGCCGGATCATCCATGTCGGCTATGCCGTGCACGACCGGGCACGGCAGGACGACCTCTACCGCCGGCTGCTCGGTTTCCGCCCCTATTGGTTCGGCGCCTTCGATGCGAGCAAGGTCGACTGGATCTCGCAGCAGACGCCGGACGGGCGCGACTGGCTCGAATATATGATGGTCGGGCCCGGCTCCGACGTGCCGCTCGCCAAGGTCGATGCCAATCAGCTCGGCGTGCTCAACCATCTGTCGCTCGGCGTGCGCAACATGCAGGCGGCGGTGACGACGCTCTATCGCGAGAACCGGCTCAGCCCCCGCCACGACGGCCCGCAGATGGGGCTGGACGGCAAGTGGCAGGCGAATTTCTACGATCCCGACGGGACGCGGATCGAGCTGATGGAATTCGGCCCGGTGATGACACCGTGCTGCTCCGCCTTCACCGCCGACAGCCCGACCGGCTGACACGCGACGGGCCGCGCCGGCCCGGCGCGGCTCACACGATCGTGTTGCGGCGGATCACTTCCTTGTACCAGGCCGCGCTCAGCTTGGGCGTCCGCCGCTGCGTCTTGAAGTCGACGTAATGGATGCCGAAGCGTTTGCCATAGCCGTCCGCCCATTCGAAATTGTCCATCAGGCTCCACAGGAAATAGCCCTTGAGCGGATAGCCTTCGGCGACGGCGCGGCGGAACTGGCCGAGATAGTTGCGCAGATACATGATCCGGTCGACGTCATCGACCCGCCCGCCGGTGACCGGATCGTCGGCCGACGCGCCATTCTCCGACACGTACAGCGTCTTCGGCCGCCACAAGTCGCTGACCAGCCGCACGCCCCAATAGGCGACCTCCGGCGCGACGACGAGCCAGGGCGAGGCCATGCGCGGTGACGAGGCGATGTGCGGGATGACCGCATAGCCTTTCGCGCTGTCGTCGGCGCGCACCCATTCGGGCGTATAGATGTTGAGCGCGACGAAATCGAGCGGGCTGCCGATCGCCGCCATGTCGCCCGCCTGCACCTTGGGCGCCGCGGCGCCCTGTTCGGCGAGATAGCTGTCGAGATAGCGGCCTTCCATGATCGCGGTCAGGAACATCGCATTGCGTTCGCGGGTCGCGCGCTTGGCGGCGGCGATATGCTCGGCCGTCTCGATCGCCGGGATGTGCAGCGCGATATTGTCGGCGATGCCGACGCGGGTGCCGGCGCGCGCCTGCGCGCGGATCGCCTGCACGCCGAGGCCGTGCGCCAGCACGCCGTGATGGCGCACCTGGTTCACCCCCGCCGGCGGCAGCTGCAGCCCCGGCGCGTGGATGCCGCGCAAATGGCCGAGATCGGTGAAGCAGGCGAGTTCGTTGACCGTCATGACGTCCTGCACGCGGTCGGACAGCGTCTTGGCCATGAAGCCGGCATAATCGGCGAAGGCGTATGCGGTGTCGCGATTCTGCCAGCCGCCGGGCAGGGCCGCCGGCAGATCCCAGTGGAACATCGTCACATAGGGCCGGATGCCGGCGGCGAGCAGGCCGTCGATCATGCGGTTGTAATAATCCACGCCCTTGGCGTTCGGCGTGCCGCGCCCGTCGGGGAAGATCCGCGACCAGGCGATCGACAGCCGGTAGCTGTTGACGCCCAGCCCCTTGAGCAGCGCGATATCGTCCCGGTAGCGGTGATAGCTGTCGCAGGCGACGTCGCCGGTATCGTTGTTGGCGACCTTGCCCGGCGTATGCGAGAAGACGTCCCAATTGGTCTGGCCGCGGCCGTCCTCGCGCACCGCGCCCTCGATCTGATAGGCGGCGGTCGCACAGCCCCAGCGGAAATCGCGCGGGAAGGAGAGATCGACCGGATCGGCCGCGGCGCGCTGCGTCAGTGCCAGCCCGGCGCCCGCGGTCAGTCCGCTTCGTAGCATGTCGCGGCGGTTCATCGGCTCTCTCTCCCTCGTCCCGCTCGTCGGCGGCACGCTCAGTTCGATACCCTTTGTCCGACGTTGTCAACCGTGTCGCGGCGGTTGCGGCGGCCTGCGCAGTGGACCGCCGCGATGACGCCCCGTACACCGGCGCATGGTCCAGGCTCCGCACCGCACCACGATCGTCGACGTCGCCCGCCACGCCGGCGTGTCGACCAAGACGGTGTCGCGCGTGCTCAACGGCCAGCCGCACGTCACGGAGGATATCATCCGCCGGGTCAGGGAGGCCGCCGCGGCGGTCGATTACCATCCCAACATGCTCGCGCGCGCGCTGGTCCAGCGCCGCTCGCACCTGATCGGGCTGGTCTATGAAAACCCCTCGCCCAGCTATGTCGTCGACCTGCAGAAGGGCGTGCTCGAACGGCTGCGCGACGACCATTACCGGCTCGTCGTCATCCCGATCGCGTCGATTTCGGAGCATGAGGCGGACGTCATCGGCCTGTTGCGCTCGGCAGCGCTCGACGGCGTGGTGCTCGCGCCGCCCGCGTCGGACAGCGCGCGGATCATGGCCGATCTGACCGCGGCGAGCATCCGCTTCGCGCGCATCGCCCCGACCCGCCTGATCGAGGCTGGACCGAGCAACCTCATCGACGACGTCAGCGCCGCGCGCGAGATCGCCGCGCATGTCATCGGCCTCGGCCATCGCGACATCGCGATCATCACCGGCGATCCCACCCACGCCTCGGCCGAGGCGCGGATGCAGGGGTTCGCCAAGGCCTTCGCCGCGGCGGGGATCACGGTGGCGCCGGATCGCGTCGCGACCGGCCTCTACACCTACGACAGCGGCCATGCCGCGGCGCGCACCCTGCTCGCCCGCGCCGAGCGGCCGACCGCGATCCTCGCGCAGAACGACGACATGGCGGTCGGCGCGCTGATCGCCGCGCTGGAGATGGGGCTGAGCGTGCCGGGCGACCTGTCGATCACCGGCTTCGACGATTCGGAGGTCGCGCGGATCGCCTGGCCGGCGATCACCACCGTCCGCCAGCCGGTGTTCGATATGGCGGTCGCCGCGGCCGACATGGTCGTCGCCCAGCTCAAGGGCGAACCGTCCGTGCCCTGCCGCCGCCACCGCCACGAGCTGATCGTCCGCGGATCGACCGGGCCGGCGCCGCGATAGGGGGGGCGACCCCCGTCACCCCGCGCGCCACGTCACCGGGATGCGCAGGAAGGTGACGCCGTTCGCCTCCGCTTGATGGACATGGCCCGCGCGGATGTTGACCTGGATCGAGGGCAGCAGCAGCTTGGGCACGGCGAGCCCGGCGTCGCGCCGCTCGCGCATCGCGACGAACGCGTCCTCGCTCACGCCGTCATGGACGTGGACGCTCGAGCGGCGCTGCTCGGCCACCGTCGTCTCCCAGCGATAGTCGTCGCGGCCCGGCGCCTTGTAATCGTGGCACAGGAACAGCCGCGTCGCGTCGGGCAGCGCCAGCAGCCGGCGGATCGAGCGGTAGAGCGTGCGCGCATCCCCGCCGGGGAAGTCGGCGCGGGCGGTGCCATAGTCGGGCATGAACAGCGTGTCGCCGACGAACGCCGCATCGCCGATCCGATAGGCCACGTCGGCCGGGGTATGGCCGGGGACGTGCAGCACCTCGACCGCCAGCGTGCCGATCGCGAACCGCTCGCCGTCCTCGAACAACCGGTCGAAGTCCGAACCGTCGGGGGTCAGATCGTCCATCGCGAACATCGGGCGGAAGATCGTCTGCACGGCGCGGATATGCGCGCCGATCCCGATCCAGGCGCCGGTCTGCGCCGTGACGAAGGGCGCGGCCGACAGGTGATCGGCATGCGCATGCGTCTCCAGCACCATCGCGATCCGCCAGTCGTGCGCGCGGGCGAAGGCGACGATCCGTTCGGCCGAGCGCGTGTCGGCGATGCCGCTCGCCGGATCGAAGTCGAGCACCGGATCGATCACCGCCGCGATGCGCGTCGCCGGATCGCCGACGAGATAGCTGATCGTGTTGGTCGGCGCGTCGAAGAATGCCTCGATGAAGGGCTGGGTCATGATGGGCTCCTTACCCCCCTTGCTCATATATTAGCATATGCTACATAAGCAACACCTAATGGAGTGGCGACGATGCTCGAGCCGATGGATCTGGCGACCTTCGAGGCGAAGGCCGGACAGGTCGCGGACACGCTGAAGGCGATCGGCAATGCGCGCCGGCTGATGCTGCTGTGCAAGCTCGTCGAACATGGCGAGATGACGGTCGGCGATCTGGCGCAGGAGGTCGGCCTGTCGCAATCGGCCTGTTCGCAGCATCTGGCGAGGATGCGCGACGAAGGTCTGGTCACCTTCCGGCGCGAGAGCCAGACGCTGTGGTATGCGATCGCCGACGCCCGCATCGAAACGCTGCTCGCCACCCTCTACCAGCTCTATTGCAAGGAGTGACGCGATGACGCCTGCGACGCTTTCCCCCGCCGACACCCGCGCCGCGATCGACGCCGGCGCGCGGCTGATCGACATCCGCGGGGCCGACGAACATGCGCGAGAGCATATCCCCGGTGCGGTGAACGTGCCGCTCGACCGGATCGGCGATCTGCCGCGGGACGGCCGTCCGGTGATCTTCCATTGCCGGTCGGGGATGCGCACCGCCGCGCATGCGGCGGCGCTCGGCGCGGCGGCGGGCGACGCCCCGGCCTATATCCTCGGCGGCGGCATCGCGGCGTGGCGGCAGGCCGGACAGCCGATCGTCGCCGATCGATCGCAGCCGCTGGAGATCATGCGGCAGGTGCAGATCACCGCCGGTGCGCTGGTGCTCGCCGGCGTGCTGCTCGGCGCGTTCGTCGCCCCCGGCTTCTTCGCGCTGGCGGGGTTCGTCGGCGCGGGGCTGATGGTCGCCGGCGTCACGGGATGGTGCGGCATGGCCAGCGTGCTGCGCGTCATGCCGTGGAACCGGCGCGCGGCGGCCTGAGGCGGGCATGGCCAGCGCCGCCATCCTCGCCGCGCTCGCATCGGGAGGCGTGATCGGGCTGATCCTCGGCCTGGTCGGCGGCGGCGGATCGATCCTCGCGGTGCCGCTGCTCATCTATGGCGTCGGGATCGGCTCGTCGCATGCGGCGATCGGGACGGCGGCGGTCGCCGTCACGGTCAATGCGCTCGCCAGCCTGATCGGCCATGCCCGCGCTCGCCGCGTCAAGTGGCGCTGTGCCGGCGTGTTCGCGGCGTCGGGGATGATCGGCGCGGCGCTGGGCGCCGAGCTCGGCAAGGCGTTCGACGGCCAGCGGCTGCTCGTCCTGTTCGGGCTGCTGATGATCGGCGTCGGCCTGTCGATGCTGCGCCCGCGCCGGACCGCGGATGCGCCCGACGTGCGGCTGACCCGCCGCAGCGCGGCGACGTTGCTGCCGCGTCTCGTGCCGATCGGGCTGGGCGTCGGGCTGGCTGCCGGCTTCTTCGGGATCGGCGGCGGGTTCCTGATCGTGCCGGGGCTGGTCCTCGCGACCGCGATGCCGCTGTCCGTCGCGATCGGCACGTCGCTGGTCGTGGTCAGCGCGCTCGGGCTGACCACCGCCGCCTCCTACGCCCTGTCGGGGCTGGTCGACTGGGGCGTGACGGCGCTGCTCGTCGCGGGCGGCGGCGCCGGGACGATCGCCGGCATCGCGCTCGGCCGCCAGCTCGGCGCCCGCAAGGGACTGCTCGAACGCGGCTTTGCCGCCGTGGTGATCGCGATCGGAGTCTATGTCACGGCGACGGCGGTCTAGGGTTGCCGGGTCGCGGCCATCCGCCGGAGCGCAGCCCTATTTCAGCTGCAGGAACAAGGTCAGCGCGTTGCGTTCGGCGTCGGCGAAGCGGTCGTAGATGGCGCGGGCGACCGCGGCGATGCCGGGCTGGCGATCGCGGCCGCCGCGCGCGAAGACCGCGACCGCGAGCCGGCGGCCGTCGGGCATGGTGATGAAGCCGACGTCGTTGGTGACGCCGTCGAGCGTGCCCGTCTTGTCCTCCACCCGCGTGCCCGCCGGCAGCAGCGCGCGGATGCGGCGGGTGCCGGTCGCGCAGCGGCTCATCAGCCCGAACAGCAGGCCGCGGCTTTCGGCGGAGAGCAGCGGGCCGTTGAGCTTGTCGAGCAGCGCGACCATCGCATTGGGCGTCGCCACATCCTTGCTGTCGAAGACATGGCCGGGTTCGCGGAGCAATTGCGCGATCGTCCGGTCGACGCGGATGCCCGCGATGCCGTTGGTCGCGAGCCATTGCTGCACCGCGACCGGGCCGCCGACCGCGGCGAGCAGCTGGTCGGCGGCATGATTGTCGCTGCGCACGATCATCAGCTCCATCAGCTGCGCGGCGGAGCGGCCGGCGACGACGTCGGTCAGGCGGCGCCGGCCGCGATCGACGTCGGTCAGATAGGCGCCGGCGATCGCGAGCTTGACCGTGCTCGCCATCGGATAGGCGATGTCGCCGTTGATCGACACGGTCGATCCGTCGCGCAGGTCGAGCGCGGCGATGCCGTAATCCCCCGGCCAGGCCGCCACCAGCGCGCTGAGCGTCCGTTCGAGCCCGATCAGCGCGGGCGAACTCGCCTGCGCCGGGGCGGGCAGCAGCAGACCGGCGGCGAGACAGCAGGCGAGCAGGCGGGGCAGCGGGAGCAGACGCATCGATGACTTTCGCGGGGGCGGTGTTGCGCTAAGGGATATCGCGTAAATCGTAGCTTAACGCGACGCGCCGCCAACTGGCCAGTGCGCCGTGTCGCGCCGAACCGCCGGCCCGGCGCGCCGAACCGGGCCATGCGGCACGACGGCAGGCGTTCCCCGGACAACCGCGACCGGTCGGGAGGGCCAGATCGGCCGCGCATGCCGATAGGGCGCGCGCACCGACCGCGACGATCCATTGCTAGACGCGAAAGCAACCCGCTATCGCCGCACGCGGGCCAGGTCCGGCCCGGCGGGAGAGACACGGATGCGGGTGCTGGTGATCGGGCTGGGCGATATCGCCCGCAAGGCATATCTGCCGGTGCTGTCGCAGCGCGGCGATCTCGACCTTCACCTCGCGACGCGCGATCCTGCCGCGCTCGCCGAGGTCGGTGCCGCGTTCCGGATCGCGCCGCGCTACGGCAGCGTGCAGGACGCGCTGTCCGCGACCGCCTTCGACGCGGCCTTCGTCCATGCCGCGACGCCGGCGCATGGCGATCTCGTCAGGCTGCTGATCGAACGCGATGTCCCGACCTTCGTCGACAAGCCGCTCGCCGATCATCTCGGCGCGGTCGAGGCGCTCGTCGCGCTCGCCGTGGCGCGCGGCGTGCCGCTGGCGGTCGGATTCAACCGGCGGTTCGCACCCGATTATGTCGCGCTGCGCGGGCGCGGCGCGTCGCTCATCGTCATGGAGAAGCATCGCCGGCGCCAGCCCGACGCGCCGCGCCGGGTGGTGTTCGACGATTTCATCCACGTCGTCGACACGGTGCTGTCGCTCGCGCCGGCACCGGTCGTCCGGCGCACGATCGAGACGCATGTCGTCGACGGCCGGCTCCACGCGGTCACGCTGACGCTGGCCGGCGACGGCTTCACCGCGATCGGCACGATGCACCGCGACAGCGGCCTCGACGAGGAACGGCTCGACGTCATCGGGCGCGGCAGCCGTCACAGCGTGCGCAACCTCGCCGAGCGGATCACGGCGCGCGACGGTGCGCAGCAGCTGCACCGCCGCGGCGACTGGGCGTCGGTCGGCGAGCAGCGCGGCTTTGCGGCGATGTGCGACGATTTCCTGCGCGCGGCGCGCGAGCGGCGGCCGGTCGATGCCGCCGCCATCCTCGCGACGCACGCGATCTGCGAGGCGATCGTCCGGCACGCCGAGGGCTGACGCGGCGCTCCCCCCGCGGAGGCGATGCGGCTACCGCCGGGCGAGCCGCTGGCGGGTGAGGCGCGGGTCTTCGTAGAGGTCGCGGCAGGCGCGCAACCGGAAGCGGTTCCACCAGCGCTGCCAGCGATGCTCCGCGGCATCGTGGAGGATGTGGCAGCGCTGGCACAGCGCGCGGAGGTTGCCGCGCGCGCTGTTGCCGGGATCATGGTCGAGATGCGCGCAGGCGAGCACGACCTTGGTGATCCGTACCGAGCCGAGCGTGACCTGGCCCCTGATCGTCACCGGCCGGCCGCGACCGTTGCGCCAGCCATGCGCCTCGACGTCCCACCAGCGCCCGTCGCCGAGATGCGCGACGCGGCGCAGATGCGGCCGCCCGCATTGCTCGCAGCGCGCGCCGGCGCGGCGGAAGCGGACGTCCGCCGACAATTGGTCCCAGTCGATCGGATAGAGCCAGCGGTTCTCGGGGCGGATCGGCATACCGATTCTATGAGTCAGTCGCTCGCGGAACAAAAGGGAAAACGTGCGGCGCCCGCCGCCCGGCCGCGGCGCGCCGGCGTGTCCGCGGGGTCGGCCGGGCGGCGGCTATGCCGGCACTATGCGGAAAGCCGGAATCGCTCTCGCAATACTATGCGTCGCCCGATAGCTGGATGGCCGCAACGAGGATTGTGGCATGACGGCTTCCCATCAACAGTGGCGTCTGGATTTCGCGATGCGCGCCGCGGGCCTGCTTCTGTGCGGCCTTGCCGGTCTGGCGATCGCCCGGCTCGGCGCGATGCCGCTGCGGCCGCGCGCGGTGAGCGCGGCCGCCTATCTGCTCGCGACGATCGCGTTCCTCGGCGCGAGCGCGGGCAGCGCGATGGCGCTCCTCGGCCGGCATCTGTTCGACGAGGTCGCGGTGAGCCAGCGCTGGCGGCACCGCCGGCCGGTGCGGCCGCCGGTCGCCGGCTTGGTCCCCGTCACGGCCGCGCCGGACGCGGACGGCAGCGGGACGGACGGCAGCGGGGCGGGCGGCGGGCGCCAGTTGCTCGGCGCGCGCGGTCATGCGTGATCGCGGCGCCCGGCTGTGCGGAGGCATCCTGCTCGCGGCGGCCGGCGCCACCACGCTGATCCACCGCGCGGTCTATTCGGTCTACCGGGGCGGGCCGGCGACGGTCGCGGAGTTCGCGCTCGGCCTCGCCACCTTCCTGCTCGCCGCGTCGGGCGTGCTGCTGCTCCTCCACGGCCGGAGGCTGCTGGCGCGGCCGGCGACGGCGCAGGACCGGCGCGGATCGTCGCCGCAGCAGGACCTTCGCGCGCGGCTGCTCGATCCGATCACCCCGGCCGGTCGCGCTTATGATACGCGGCGGGGTGCGGCGCTGATGAAGACGCGGCATCGAGCCACCGCGGCGACGGCCTGCGCCGACCGGCGCCACCGCCGCGGGCCGCAGCGGCGCGGCGATTAAGGCACCAGCCGCCCGTCCCGATGCGACGAACCGTTGGCAAGGCTATGCGCGCGCTATGCGATTCACCGGAATCGCTCTCGAATCGCTATGCGCCGCTGCGTAGCTCGGCCGGGCGAGCGCGAGACGCTCGATCCTGTGAGGCCAGCGCAGCGCCATGACGTCCGATTCCGATTCCAGACCCGAGCGCGGGTCGACCATCCCGATCGCCGGGCCGCGCGCCGGCTGTCGGCGTGACGGGCGCCACGGCGCGCGCGGCGCCTGCGCCGATCCGCGCTGGCCGCAGATCGTCGCGGCACTCGCCGCGCTGCGCGAGCGGCACCGCCGCGCGGTGCGGATCGTCGATGCCGATTGCGCCTGCGGCACGCTGTTGATCGCCGCGGCGCGTCACGCCCATGCCGCGGGCTTCACCGGCATCGAGGCGCGCGGCATCCATGGTTCGCCGACGCTGATCGGTCGCGCGCGCGCCGCGGCGGCACGGCTGCACGATCCGGCGATCGGCGTCGTGTTCGAGCGGGCGGAGGCGCAACAGGCGCTCGCCGCGGAGGCCGAGTTTCCCGCCGACATCGTGCTGTGGCACGACGCCGGCCCGGCGGGGGAAAGCGCCGGCGTCCGCGCCGCGGTCGCCGCTGCCGGCCGATGGATCATCGGCGATCCGGCACCCGATGCCGGCGGGAGGCGGGCATGACCCGCCGCGACCTGCGGTGGAAGCTGGTCGGCGTCGCGCTGACCGCGGCCGGCTGCGCGCTGCTGCTGGTGCTCGACCGGTCGCCGCTGATGATCGCCGTCTTCCCGCTCGCCTTCGCCGGCCTGCCGCTGATGATCCACGGCAAGCGGGTCGGGCAGGCGATCCGGGCGGAGCGGCGCGGCCATTACAACACCGCCGAGGTGCTGCACGCCGCGCGCCTGCGACGCCGGATCCGGCGCGACGCCGACCTCGACCCCTGACGGCGGGAGGCCGGCGCCTGCCGCCGGCTTACGGCTGGCCCGAGCCGCCGGCCGCGCCATAGACCTGGCCATTGGCATAACTGGCGTCGGAGGCGGCGAGCTGGACGTAGATCGAGCCGAGCTCGGCGGGCTGGCCGGGGCGGCCGAGCGGGGTGTTGCCGCCGAACTGCTGGAGCTTCTCCATCGTCGCGCCGCCCGCCACCTGCAGCGGCGTCCAGATCGGGCCGGGCGCGACGCCGTTGACGCGGATGCCCTTCGGCCCGAGCTGCTTGGCGAGCGATTTGGTGAAGTTCATCATCGCCGCCTTGGTCATCGCGTAATCGACCAGATTTTCCGACGGGTCATAGGCCTGTTCGGAGGTCGTCTGGATGATCGCCGATCCCGGCTTGAGATGGGGCAGCGCGGCCTTGGTGACGTAGAACATGCCGTAGAGGTTGGTCTTGAGCGTCGCGTCGAAATCCTCGTCGGTGATGTCGAGCAGCGACTGCCGCTGCTGCTGCCGGCTGGCGTTGTTGACGAGGATGTCGAGCCCGCCGAGCTGGCGGACGGCGGTGTCGACCAGCTTGGCGCAATAGGCGCGGTCGCGCAGGTCGCCGGGAATCGCGACGGCCTTGCGCCCGGCCTGGCGGATCAGCGCGATCACCTCGCGCGCATCGGGCTCCTCGGCGGGCAGATAGGCGATCGCGACGTCGGCGCCCTCGCGCGCATAGGCGATCGCGGCGGCCCGGCCCATGCCGGAATCGCCCCCGGTGATCAGCGCCTTGCGCCCGAGCAGGCGGCCCGAGCCCTTGTAGCTCGTCTCGCCGTGATCCGGCCGCGGGTTCATCTTGCTGGCGAGGCCGGGAAAGGGCTGCGACTGTTTCTCGAACGGCGGACGCGGATATTGGGTGGTCGGATCGATCAGCCCCGGCCCGGCCGCACCGGCCGCACCGCCCGCCTGCTGGGCCGCGGCGGAGGCGGCGGTGGACGCCGCCAGCCCGATCGCCGCCCCGCCGACCACGGCGCGGCGGCTCAATCCTGCTTGCTGCGATACGGCGTCGTCGGGCTGCTTGCTCATGATATACTGCCTTGTTCTGCTTCGTTTTCCTGAACAGTGCAGGCAGTGCTCAGTTCCTCGGCACCGGTTCTTTGCCGAACCTCGCCACGATCATCGCGAACGTCGCCCTCTGCCCGGGCTTGGGAGAGGGATCACGCGGAGGCGCGGAGGCGCGGAGCGGGAGCGGCTCGGGCTGGCGCGGCCCTCCATCGCCTGCCGTCTGCTGTCCAGCGCTGCCGCCGCAACACAGCGAATCAACTCCGCGCCTCCGTGCCTCCGCGCCTCCGCGTGAACCCGATTTGGCTTCGCCCGAGGGCGGAGTGCGGAGGAGGATTGCACGCGAAGACGCGAAGACGCGAAGAGGGCGCGCCTCCGACCGGGCGTGGCCTACTCTACCTTCCTGTGGATGGCATGGCCGCGCTCGCGGCGCGCGGCCTATGCTCGGGCAGCGGCACAGAAAGACATTGGTTCACGCGGAAGCGCGGAAGCGCGGAGGCGCGGAGGGGTAGTGGTTTGGGCTGGCGCAGCCTTCCATTTCCGGCCCCCGCTGTCCCGCGCTGCCGCTGCAACACAGCGAAGCGCCTCCGCGCCTCCGCGTGAACCCGATTTGTTTTCTCCCGAAGGCGAAGTGGGGAGGAGGATTTCACGCGAAGACGCAAAGACGCGAAGAGGGCGCGCCTTGGACCGGGCGTGGCCTGCTCTTCCTGCCCGTGCAGGACATGGGCCGCGCTCGCGGCGGGCGGAACATCTTCGCGTCTTCGCGTCTTCGCGTGAATCAATATCCGCCCTCAGCGCCCTCTGCGCCTCAGCGCCTCAGCGCCTCTGCGCGAACCAGCCGCCCGTCAGCGCTGTTTCTTCGTCGCGGTGGCGGTGAAGTCGGGGTCCTTCTTCGCCACCCAGTCGATGAATTTGCGGATCGCGGGATCGGCGAGCAGGCCGTCGACGTCCATGCCGTGCCGCTGCAATTCCGAATTGGTGAAATTGGCGATCAGCGTCTGCTGGCAGATCGGATGCATCGGCACGACGTCGCGCCCGCCGCGGCTCTTGGGCACGGGATGATGCCAGACGGTGGTCGTGCCGAGTCCGCGCCCGCACAGCCAGCAGGGCGCGGCGGGGGCGGCGGGCGCCTCCGCCTCGGGCTCCGGCGCGTCATACGGGCCGTGTTTCGGATGTTTGCGCGCCATGCTTTCGCTCCCTGTCGATCCCGGCTGCCTTGCCGCGTCGCGCCGCGTGCCGCCAGTCTCTTGCGACCGCGGCATCGCCCCGCCGTCAGGCCTCGCCGAACAATTCGCGCTGCGCCTTGTCGAGCTCCTCGGCATAGCGGCGCCGCACATAGGGTTCGGAGAGCAGGCCGAGGACGCGGCCCTCGGCGGTGACGACCGCCATTTCGTCGGCGCTCGCCGCGTCGAACGCCGCCATGATGCGGCGGATGTCGGCGGCGGGATCGAGCGTGCGGTCCTGCTGGATGGCGAGCGTCGCGACCGGCTGGTCGGGCGCGATGCCGTCGGCATAGGCGCTCGCGGTGCGGACGATGCCGGCATAACGCTCGTCGCCGTCGGTCAGCACCACCCGGCTGGTCGCGCCGAGCGGCACGGCGCGGCGGAATTCGGCGACGGTCAGCGTCGCCGGCGTCGCGCGCTCGACCCGCCGCATCATCCGCCCGGCGGTGAGCGTGCGCATCCAGCCGACGTCGCGTGCGCTCTTGATCGTCTCGCCGCGCAGGTGGAGCCGCCAGGTCGAGAAGGAATAGCCGAACAGCTCGCGCACGATCGTCGTCGCGACCAGCGATGCGGCGACCGCCGCGCCGGCGAGCGAGAAATCGTGCGTCGCCTCGAGCACCAGCATCGCCATCGTCATCGGCCCGCCGACCACCGCCACCGCGAACGCCGCCATGCCGACGAGCGCGGCATTCTGCGGATCGACCACCGGATAGCCGGCGAGCAGCGCGACGACCCCGGCATAGAGATGGCCGAACAGGCTGCCGAGGAACAGCGAGGCGAAGAACAGTCCGCCGCGGAAGCCGAAGCCGAGCGAGACGATCGACGCCGCGCTCTTCATCACGAAGATCGCCGCGACGATGCCGAGCGGCAGCGCCGCCTCCAGGTCGAGGTGGAGCGCGCCATGACCGGCGGAGAGCACCTGCGGCGTCGCGAGCGCGAGCGGGATCAGCAACAGGCCGCCGAGCACCGGACGCGCGCCGGGCGGCACCGGCAGCTGCCGCGTCAGCCGCTCGACCTCGGCGACCGCGCGCATCAGCACGATGCCGAGCAGCGCGGCGAGGCCGCCGAGCCCGCCGTAGACGAGATAATGGTGCGTCTGCACCGCCTCGCCCGCCGCGGCATCGACCAGATAGGGGTGGACGCCGAGCGACTGCGCGACGAGCACCGCGGAGAGGGCGGCCGCCGCGACCGGCGCGATCGCGGCGGGGGTATAGGCACCGATGACGATCTCGAAGGCGTAGAAGGCGCCGGTCAGCGGCGCGCCGAAGGCGGCGGCGATCGCCGCGCCGGTGCCGGCACCGACCAGCACGCGCAGATCGCCGCGCCGCAGCCGCAGCCAGCCGCCCGCGGCGGAGGCGACCGCCGCACCGAGCTGCGCATAGGCCGCCTCCAGCCCGACCGAGGCGCCGAAGCCGTTGGACAGGATCGTCTGTCCCGAGATCACGAGGCTGTCCGTCCACGATACCTGCCCGCCGTGCAGCGCATTCGCCTCGACCGCGTCGACCAGCCGGCGCTGGCGGGCGCGGGTGAGCCAGGAGAAGGCCATCAGCAGCAGTCCGCCGGCGGGCAGCGCCAGCAGCGCGAGCGGCGGCACCGCGCCGGCGGTGCTCAGCCGCGCGCCGTCGGGCAGGCGGAACAGCCAATGCTGCAACGTCCGCGCGATCGCGCCCTGCAGGATGCTGAGCGTGCCCGCCGCGGCGCCGACGATCACCGCGAGCAGGATCAGCATCGCCTCGCTGGACCGCGTGCGCCGGCGCAGCCACGCCGCCAGCCCCTTGCCGGACGCGCCGGCGGGTATCGGCAGCCTTCCCGCCATCAGACCGTCGCGACACGCGGCGTAGCGGCGGGCAGGACTGGCAGGGCGGGCATGGCGACCGGCGTTAGCGGGATTCGGCCGGAGGGTCGAACGCAATGTCGAGACTTTTGCGACGGCCCGGCGTCGCCCGGACCGCGGCGGATCGTGCCGCACACGGGATGTCGGAGCAGAGTCGGTCCGGCATCCACGGTTCCGCAAGAGCATGAGCCGTTATGTTCGCGGCACGGTGGACCCGGAACACGTCCGGGGTGACGCCGTGTTGCGGACGCCGAGCGTGATCTTACCGCGATCGTCATGCCGGGTGCCGTCACAGAGTTTCGCCCGCCGGTCGATCACCGCGTTGCCCTTTGCCGCGGACCGCGTCATGTTCGCCGCACAGCGGGGGAGATGGACATGCGTACGACGATCTGGCGAGCCTGCGGGCTGGCGCTGTTGCTCGACCCGGCCGCGGCCGCGGCGCAGCAGGCCGCCCCGCCGCCCGCCGACTCGCCCGCCGCGGGCAGCGCGCAGGGCGACGTGTCGGTCACCATCTACACCAACAATGTCGCGCTGGTGCAGGACATCCGGCCGCTGGCGCTGGCGAGCGGGCGGGTGCAGCAGAGCTTTCCCGACGTCAGCGCCGCGATCCGGCCCGAGACGGTGTCGCTGACCGTGCCCGATGCCACGATCGTCGAACAGAATTTCGACTATGACCTGCTCAGCCCGTCGAGCCTGATGGAAAAGGCGGTCGGGGAGACGATCACGTTGCTGCGCACCAATCCGGCGACCGGCGTCGAGACGCGCGAGCGCGCCAGGGTGCTCGCGGTCAACGGCGGCGTCGTGCTCGACGTCAACGGCCATGTCGAGGTGCTGCGCGACGACGGCCTGCCGGTGCGTGCGATCTTCGACCGCGTGCCCGATGCGCTGCGCGCGCGCCCGACGCTGTCGGTGACGCTGGCGAGCACGCGCGCCGGATCGCGGCCGGCGACGCTCTCCTATCTCAGCCGCGGGCTCGGCTGGAGCGCCGATTATGTCGCGCTGTTCGACGACCGCAGCGGCACCGTCGACGTCCAGGGCTGGGTGACGTTGAAGAACACCAGCGGCACCACCTTCGCCCATGCCAAGACGTTGCTCGTCGCCGGCGAGGTCGGCAGCAGCGACGACGAGGACAGCGGCAATTACGTGCCGCGGCGCCGTCGTCCGACGCGGACGCAGCCCGGCACCGAAACATCCGGGCGCGAGCAGCTCGGCGATTTCTATCTCTATCCACTCGCCGCGCGCACCACGATCGCCGACAAACAGACCAAGCAGGTCAGCTTCCTCGATGCGAAGGGCGTCGCGGCGCGGTCCGGCTATCGCTTCGACAATGGCTGGCTCGGTACCTCGAACGAGCCGCGCAGCGCGCAATCGGTGCTGCGCTTCAGCAATTCGGGCGCGGCCGGGCTCGGCGACGCGCTGCCGGCGGGGGTGGTGCGCGTCTATGTCCGCGACGCGCGCGGCCAGCCGCAGTTCGTCGGCGAGAACCGCATCGACCATACGCCGCAGGGGTCGACGATCGCGCTGCCCACCGGCGACGCCTTCGACGTCAAGGTACAGCCCGTCACCGTCTCGCGCACCCGGCTGGGCAACGACCGCTGGCGCACCGCGATGCGCTACACGCTGACCAACGCCCGCGCCAGGCCGGTGACGGTGGAGCTGGTGCAGAACGGGCTCGACTGGGCCGACGTGCGCGTCGTCGAGGACAGCGCGCACGGCGAGCGGCGCGACGCCGGCACGCTGGCGTGGCAGGTTGCGGTGCCGGCGAACGGCAACGCGACGGTGACCGCGACCTTCGACACCCGCTACTGATGCCCCGGCTGCGCGCGATCGGGCTGGTCGCCGGCCTGATGCTGGCGAGCCTGCTGCCGGGCGGGGCAGCGGCGCAGACCGTCGTCACCTCGCCCGCGCCCGCCTCGGTCGCGCTCACCGTCTATCGCGCGCCCTACGGCCGGGGCGCGATGAACCTGCAATATCTCGACGGCTTCGCCTTGGTCACCGAGACGCGCCGGGTGCACCTGCCGCGCGGCCGCGCGACGCTGCGCTTCGAAGGGGTGGCGGAAGGGATCGTGCCGGTCAGCGCGATCATCGACGGCCTGCCCGGCGGCACGATCGAGAAGAACCGCGACGCGCGCCTGCTGTCGCCCGCGTCGCTGGTCGACGGCACGCTCGGCCGCGCGGTCACGCTGACCCGCACCGACCGCGCGACCGGCCGGCAGGTGCAGCAGGCCGCGACGATCGTCGCCGGCCCCGCGCCGGGGATCGTGCTGCGCACGGCGACGGGGATCGAGACGCTGCGCTGCTCGGGCCTGCCCGAACGGCTCGCCTTCGCGGGCGTGCCGGCGGACCTGTCGAGCAAGCCGGTGCTGAGCGTGACGACGACCAGCCCGACGCCGCGCACGGTGACGGTGCGCCTGTCCTATCTCGCCTCGGGCTTCGACTGGCGCGCGAGCTATGTCAGCACGCTCGCCGCGGACGGCCGGACGATCGACCTGTTCGCCTGGCTGACGCTCGCCAACGGCAATGCGGAATCGTTCGCGCAGGCGGAGGTCCGCGCCGTCGCCGGCCGGCTCAACCGCGTCCCCGTCGCGGCGATCCCGCGGACGGTCGGCAAGCTGCGCCTCGTCTGCTACCCGCTCGGCACCACCACGTCCGACCTGCGCGCGACGTCGTTCGAGCCCGCCGACGAGATCGTCGTGACCGGCTCGCGGATCATGGCGTTCGCGCCGCCACCTCCGCCGCCACCACCACCACCCCCGCCGGCACCGCGGGCACCGCCCGAGGATCTCGGCGACCTCAAGCTGTACCGCGTGCCGGTCCGCACCACCGTCGCCGCGCGCGGGCAGAAACAGGTCGCGCTGCTCGAGCAGAAGGCGGTGGCGGTCGAGCGCCGCTACCGTCGGCCGGTGATCTATCCCGGTGCGACGTTCGAGAACGCGCCGGCCGCGATCGTCCTCGTGCTGCGCAATGACCGCGCGGGCGGGCTCGGCATCGCGCTCCCCGCCGGCAGCACCGCGCTCTATGCACAGCGCGGCGGCGAGCGGCTGCTGCTCGGCCAGGGCGCGATCACCGACCGGACGGTGGGCGAGACGGTGCGGCTGGCCGCCGGGACGAGCGAGCGGGTGACGCTGACCCAGACGACGCTGCCCTCCGACCCGCCGATCGGCGTCCGGCCCGACGCCGAGGGCGTGCGCGGGGCGATGCTCACCGCGCGCAACGCCACCGCGCAGCCGGTGACGCTCGACGTGCCGATCGGCACGGCGGGACAGGCGATCACCGCCGAGGGCAAGCCGCTGCCCCGCATCGACGGCCTCGCCACCTGGTCGCCGCGGCTGCCGCCCGGCGGCACCGCGGTGCTGCGCTACCGCTATTGAGGCATCGGCCGGCGTGCCCCCCTCAGGCCTCGGCGTCCGTTCGGCGGGGGATCGCCAGCCAGCGGTAGAGGCTGGGCAGTAGCAAAAGCGTCAGGATGGTCGAGGTGACGATGCCGCCGATCACCACGGTGGCGAGCGGCCGTTGCACCTCGGCGCCGGCGCCAGTGGCGATCGCCATCGGCACGAAACCGATCGAGGCGACGAGCGCGGTCGACAGCACCGGGCGCAGCCGGTCGCGCGCGCCCTGCCGCACCGCCGCGTCGGTCGACAATGGCTCGCCGCCTTCGCGGCCGTCGCGAAGGCTGTTGATATGGTCGATCAGCACCAGCCCGTTGAGCATCGCGATGCCCGACAGCGCGATGAAGCCGATCGCCGCGGTGATCGAGAAGGGCATGCCGCGCAGCCACAGCGCCAGCACCCCGCCGGTGACCGCGAACGGGATGCCGGTATAGACGATCGCCGCCTCGCGCACACTGCCGAGCGCGGCATAGACGAGCAGGAAGATCAGCAGCAGCGCGGCCGGCACGACGATCGACAGGCGCTTCTGCGCGGCCTCGAGCTGGTGATATTGGCCGCCGAATTCGATGCGATAGCCGGGCGGCAGCCGGACGCCCCGCGTCACCGCGTCCCGCGCGCGCGCGACATAGCCGGCAAGGTCGCTGGTGTTGAGGTTGACCATCAGCGCCGCGCGCCGCTTGCCGCCGTCGTGCAGGATCGGCTCGACCGCGTGGATGCGGCGCAGGCTGGCGACGCGCGACAGCGGCACCATCCCGTATGCGCCGACGCGCAGCGGCAGCGCGAGGATCGCGGCGGGATCGGCACGCAGCGCCTCCGGCATGCGCACGACGATCATGTGGCGCGCCTCGCCTTCGGGGATGAAGCCGACCTCGGCGCCGGCGACGCCGTCGGTGATCGCGCTGTTGACCTCGGCGGTGCCGAGCCCGAGCCGCAGCATCGCCGCATGGTCGAGCTCGACGACGAGGCTTTCCGGGCGGCCCGCGGTCTCGAACGCGACGCTTTCGGTCCCGGCCTGCCGCTGGAGGATCGCTTTCGCCTGTTTCGCGGCGCGTTCGAGCACGACATAATCCTCGCCGAAGATCTTGACCGAGACGTCGGCACGCACGCCTTCGAGCATCTCGTTGAAGCGCATCTCGATCGGCTGGGCGAATTCGAACGTCTGGCCTTGGTAGACCTGCCGCCCGACGCGCTCGATGCCGGCGATCAGCGCCTGCTTGGTCGTCGGCCGGCCGTCGCCCTGCGGCCAGTCCTTCGCGGGCGTGTAGAAGAGGTAGAGGTCGTTCTCATTGGGCGGCATCGGGTCGGTCGCCACCTCGCTGGTGCCGATCCGCGAGAAGCTGTGGGTGATCTGCGGATACTGCCGGCGGATCGCGCGCTCGGTCGCCTCCTCGATCGCGAGGCTGCGCTCGAGCGACATGCCGACCGGGCGATAGACCATCGCGGTGATCGCGCCCTCGTCGAGCTGCGGCGTGAATTGCGAGCCGAGGCTGCGGAACAGCAGATAGGTGAGGGCGAGCAGCCCGACGGCGGCGATCGTCAGCCAGGCGGGATGCGCGATGGCGCGCTCCAGCACCGGCGCATAGCCGCGCTCGGCATAGCCGATCAGCCCGGTCTGCCGCCCGTCGGTGGCGTCGCGCGCCGGCGCGCGCAGCAGCCATGCCGACAGCGCCGGCACGATCGTGAAGGTCCAGACCAGCCCGGCGCCGATCGCCAGCATCACCGCCTGCGCCATCGGCTGGAACAATTTGCCCTCGACCCCGCCGAGGCTGAGCACCGGCACGTAGACGAGCGCGATGATCGCGATGCCGAACAGCGTCGGCCGCGCGACCATCGCGGCGGCATGGGCGACCGTCTCGCGCCGCGCCTCGGCATCGAGCGCCGCACCCGTCTCGTGCCGGTGCCGGGCGAGCAGGCGCAGGCTGTTCTCGACGACGACGATCGATCCGTCGACGATCAGCCCGAAATCGAGCGCGCCGAGGCTCATCAGATTGCCCGACACGCCCAGCGCATTCATCCCCGTGACGGTGACGAGGAAGGCGAGCGGGATGACGATCGCGACGATCAGCGCCGCGCGCCAATTGCCCATCACCAGCAGCAGCACGAGGGCGACGAGCAGCGCGCCGACGCCGAGATTGTGTTCGACCGTCGCGATCGTCCGGTCGACGAGGTCGGAGCGGCTGTATTGCGGGTGGATCGCCATCCCCCTGGGCAGCGCCGCCTGGATGTCGGGCAGCGCCTGTTCGGCGCGCAAGGCGACCTCGCGGCTGTTCTGGCCGACCAGCATCATCACCGTGCCGAGCACCGTCTCGCGTCCGTTCTGCGTCGCCGCGCCCTGCCGCGGCGCCGACCCGATCACCACGTCGGCAAGGTCGCGGACCTGCAACGGCAGCACGCCCGCGGCGAATTTGACGGGGATCGCGCCGATCTGCGTCGCGTCCATCACCCGCGCGTCGGTGCGTACCGTCAGCCGCCGCGGCCCCTGCGCGATGATGCCGCCCCCGGCATTCTCGACGTTCTGGCCGACCGCGCGGGCGAGCTCCGCGGCGGTGACGCCGTGCAGCGTCAGCCGGGCGGGATCGGGCTGGACGACGAACTGCTGCTCGATGCCGCCGTTCGAATTGACGTCGGCGACGCCGGTGACCGCGCGCAGCATCGGCCGCACGGTATATTCCTGCGCCTCGTACAGCTCCATCAGCTGCCGCTGCGCATCGAGCCCCGGCGGCGGCGTGCGCCATTCGAGCGTGTAATAATAGATCTCGCCGAGGCCGGTGGTGATCGGCGCGAGCTGCGGCGAGGCGCCGGGCGGCAGTTGGTCGCGCACCGCGGCGAGCCGTTCGGTGACGAGCTGGCGCGCGCGCAGCTGGTCGGTGCCGTCCTTGTAGAGCAGCGTCACCTGGCTGAGGCCGGTCTTGGTCAGCGAGCGCGTCTCGTCGAGCCCGGGCTGGCCCGCCATCGCGCGCTCGATCGGCAGCGTCGCCAGCCGCTCGATCTCCTCGGGCGCGAGCGCGGGGACCATCGTGTTGATCTGCACCTGCACCCCGGTGATGTCGGGGATCGCATCGATCTTCAGCGTCGCGAACGCCCAGAGGCCGAGCGCCGCGACCAAAGCGGTGACGAGGGCGACGGCGAGGCGATGCCGCGTGACGCCGTCGAGCAGCCGCGCGATCATCGGCCGGGCGCGGTCCCGCCGTTGAGCGCACGCAATTGCAGCAGCGCCTCGATCGCCTCGCGCCGCGTATCGAGGATCGCCACCGTCGCATCGACATAGGCCTGCTGCATCTGCGTATAGGTGGTCAGCGGGATCGCGCCGAGCCGGTAGTTGCGGTCGGCCTCCTCCGCCGCGGCGGCGAAGCGACGCGCCGATTCACCGTCCCACTGGCCGAGCGCGCGGCGCTTCGCCTCATATTGCGCCGCCTGATCGAAGACGTCGCGCGCGATGCGGCGTTCGGCGGCGATCAGCGTCGCATTGGCCTGCGCCTGCCGCCCCGCCTCGACCGCGACGTCGCCGGCCTGGCGGTTCCACAAGGGCAGGGGGGTCGACAGGCGGAGGCCGTAATTGGTCTCGCGCACGTCGGAGCGGGCATGATCGTAATAGGGGCCGACGCTGACCACCGGGATGCGGCTCTTGCGGGCGAGATCGACGCGCAGCCCCTGTTGCTCGAATTGCGCGCGCAGCGCGCGCAGCTCGAAATTGTTCGTCGCGGCCTGGGCGGCGAGCGCGGTGCCGGGCGGCAGGTCGGGCAGGGTCATGTCCGGCCGCACGATGCGGATCCGCGCGGCAAAGGGCGTGCCGCGCAACTGGTTGAGTTCGTAGAGGATCGAATTGGCCTCGGCATCCGCGGTGGCGGCGGTGCGCTCGGCGCTGATCGCATCCGCCTGCAAGGCCGCCGCCTCGAGCTGCGGCGCCGGCCCGGCCGGATCGCGCGACACGATCACCCGCGCCAGCGTCCGCATCCGCGCCGCGACGGTGCGCGCGGCATCCGCCTTCTCGTCCGCGGCGAACAGGCCGTAGCCGAGCGACCGCGCCCGTGCCGCCAATGTCGCGTCGAACTGCTGCAGGCCGATCCGCGCCAGCGCGATCTGGCGTTCGGCGATCGCCCGGCGCAGCGCGATGCGGCCGCCGAACTCGATCGGCTGGACGACCGATACCGCATAGCTCTGCCCGTCGCCGAGCGGGGCGCCGGTGACGGGATCGCTCGCCCGCCGTTCGCCGAATTCGACCACCGCCTCGGGATCGGCCCAGCGCCCGGCGGCGTCGCGCGCCTCGCCCGCGGTGTCGATCTGGCGCTGGTAGAATTGCCGCTCGGGATTGCTGGCGATCACCTCCTGCGCCAGCCGGTCGAGCGAGATCGCCGTCGCCTCCTGCGCCGCGGCTGCGGCCGGGATCGTCGCCGCTGCCACCGCCAGCCCTGCCCATCGCGTCCCTGCCCATCGCGTCATCGTCATCGTCGCCACTCGTGCCGGACCCTCGCCCGCGGTTAGGCGGATGTCCGTCGCGACGCGACTAAATCTCGGTTTAGTTTACCGATCAGCGGGCGGGCCGATGGCTCAGATCAGCTTCAGATCGTCCGGCCGCGCATTCGGGAACAGCGTGTCGAGCTGCGCGCCCGACAGCGAGAATTGCCGCCGGACGAGGCCGCCGATCAGCGACCGGTAATCGGTCAGCACCGGCAGATCGCGGTTCTGGTTGAGCGTCGCCTCCGATACGGCGACCTGCGCGCCGGCGAGCCGCCCGCCCGACAGGCCGCCGCCCATCACCCAATAGACGCTGCCATGGCCGTGATCGGTGCCCTTGTCGCCATTCTCGCGGAAGGTGCGGCCGAATTCGGAGACGACGACGACATTGGTGGTCCGCCACGCCTCCGGCCCGATCGCCGCGACGAAGCCGGCGAGGCCGCGCCCCAGCGCGCCGATCCGGTCGGCGAGATAGCCGGTCGCGCCGCCCTGGTTGACGTGCGTGTCCCAGCCGCCGACGTCGACGAAGGCGAGGTTGAACTGGTCGCGCATCAGCGTGCCGATCCGCCGTGCCGACAGTTCGAACCCCTTGGCGCTGACCGCGCCGCGGCTCGCCGCGGTCATCTCGTCGGCGAGCGCCTTGTAGACGGTGTCGCGCACGTCGAAGCCTGCGTGGACCGAGCGGCCGAGCAGCGCGTCGTTGCGGTACATCGCCTCGATCAGCTGCGCCTGGCGCGCGTCGATCGGCTTGCCGACGCTGGCGAGCGCGAGATTGGGCACCGGGCTGGAGCCGCCGCGGAAGCAGAGCGGCAGCTGGTCGGTGAAGGCGATCGGCCGGTCCGCCGCGCCGCGCCCGAGCACGCCGGCGAGCCGCGCCATGAAGCCCGAGCCGTAATCGCGATGCCCGCCGACCGGCTGGCCCAGTTCGATCGTGTCCTGCGTCTCGAAATGGCTGCGGCTCATGTCGTCGGTGCCGGCGAAGGGGACGAAGGCGATCTGCCGCGCCTGCCACAGCGGCATCAGGCTGTCGCGGAGCGCGGAATGCAGGCTCCACGTCGCGTCGAGCGCGACCGGCGCGGCGGGATCGGCCGCGTCGGGGCGGGCGAGCGCGATCGTCGGGCGCGCCTGATGGTAGAAATCGCTGCCGGTCGGCGCGACGACGTTCGCCGCATCATAGGCGCCGCGCAGGAAGACGACGAGCAGCCGGCTGCCCGCCTGCGGCGCGGCGAAGGCGCGGCCCGCGACGACGACGGGGGCGAGCGCGGCCGCGCCTCTCAGCAGATCGCGGCGGTGGACGTGCGGGGACATGGCGGCGACTCCTGACTAGCGGCGCATGAATTCGGGCGAGGAGAGGAACAGCGCATTCCATTCCTGCGGCGAGCGGGCCTGCGCGAGCGCGTCGCGCGTCGGCGGGCCGAGCGTTGCGGCGAGGCCGTCGTAATAGAGCGCATTCTGCACTTGCGGGAAGGCGGGCGCCTCGTCGGCGACGCCGGGGCGGCGGAACAGCCCGGCCGATCCGCCCCCGATCTGGCGCGCGATGTCGAAGCGCGTCGCCATCTGCCCCGGTCCCGACCAGGCGGCGCGGTCGAGCGGATAGCCGTCGGGGGTTTCGTGATTGTACAGGCCTTCGCCCATCCGGTTGAGCCAGCCGACGATCGGCATCGGGTTGAGGATCACCCGGTCGCCATAGGCGAGCCGCACCGCCGAGATCGCATAATGCGCCGGGTCCTTGAACGCGCGGCCGGTGGAGGCGGCGAATTCGCGCGAGCGGATCATCGTCCGCATCACCTCCGCCATATCGCCGTGGCTGCGCTGGAAGCGCGCCGCCATCCGCGCGACCAGCGCGGGCGGCGGGGCGTCGCCCATGAAATAGGTGGCGAGCTCGGTCGCGACGTGCTGCGCGGTCGCCGGCGCGGCCGCGATCAGGTCGAGCGCCTGTTCGACCTCGCCGAAGCCCGAGCCCTTGATGACATGGCCGAGGAAATGCTTGTCGCCGAAGTCGTGGCGCGCCGGGTTGAATTCGAACAGGCCGGCGCGGAGGTAGAGCGGCTGCCATTGCGGCCTCAGCCGCGGCGGCTCCGGCCTCAGGCTGACGCCGACGCCGGTGAGGATGCGCGCCAGCTCCTGCACGTCCTGCTGGCTATAGCCCGAGCCGACGCCGAGCGAGTGCAGCTCCATGATCTCGCGCGCGTAATTCTCGTTGATCCGGCCGACGGCATTCTGGTCGTTGTCGAGATAGCGCAGCATCGCCGGATGGCGCAGCGTCGCCTCGAGGATGTCGCGGAAGCGGCCGAAGGCATGGGCGTGCAGCGTCTGTTCGTAATCGCCGACCATCAGCCGGATGTCGCGCTTGTTCGCCTGGACGTTGAAATGGTTGAACCAGAACCAGGTCATCTGTTCGCGGAGCTGGTCGGGGGCATAGAGGTCGCGCAGCACCGAACGCTGCCGCGCCTCGTCGGCGACGGCGTTGAGCGTCGCCTGATAGGCCTTGCGCGCCGCCTCGCGCTGCGCCGGATCGGTCAGCGCCTTGGCGGCGCGGTTCTGCGCATCGACCGCGACGACGATCTGCGCGAGCGGCTCGCGGCTGATCCGCATCTGCGCCACCGTCGCGGCGAGCGGCGCGGGCAGGCTGGTGTCGTCGCTGGCGAGCTGCGCGTCGAGCCAGCGATCGGGGTTGGCGGCGCGCGCGTCCGCGGCGGTCACCCCCCAGGTGAGGCGGTTCGCCCAGCCGATCCCCGCGCCGGGCGCCTCGCCCGCGGCGAGCGCCGGCGCCGGCAGCAGCGCCAGCGCGACGGCGGCGAGCCGCGTCGCCCCGATCCCGTGATGGCGCATCGTCGAGTCCTCCATCCGTGGCGGCTAACTCCTTGCCGCCGCGAAGCTGAACGGCAACTTTCCTGGCGCGATCGTGACGATCATTTCATCGGGCCGTCATGCGCCGCTGGTGGTGGCGGATGACCGGTTGCGCCTCGCCGGCCGATCCTTTTCGGGAAAGCAGTCTTGCCCTAATCCAGCACCATGAGAATCATGTTCGCCATGCTGTTGGCCTCGGTCGCGACAGGTCCAGACAGCGCGCGCACGGGCCAGTGAGACTGCACCAATGAACGACGCCGCAAACGTGATGGCCGTGGATCACACCGGCTTTGCCGTATCATCTTTGGACGAAGCCATTCGCTTCTGGACGGCAGCGCTTGGCTTCACGCTGGAGCGGCAGTCGGAAATGGGGGGCGACTTCCTGCATCAGGTGACGGGTGTCGATGATCCGCGTGTGAAGACGGCGATCGTCAAGGCAGCTGACGGGTATGTGGTCGAATTGTTGCAGTATTCAAAAGGACGTCAGAACGGGGAGGTACCGAACAGCGCGGGGGCGATCGGTGCGGCTCACCTCGCTCTGACCGTGAACGATATCCATGCTGCCATTGGTCGCGTCGAAGCCGCAGGCTGGAAGGCCAAGGGTCGTCCGCTGCCAATCGCGGGTGGTCCCCGAAAGGGGACTTTGGTGGCCTATGTTTCAGGCCCCGATCATATCACGATCGAGCTCATGCAGCCGCCAGCCCGTTAAGGCGCCCGTGGGACCTATCCCATCTCACCATCGTCAATCGTCGGTTTCATTGCCGAACCGCCCCCGCGCCCGCACGCACCGCCCGCGGCGATCGCAGGCGTCATTCCTCGCCCACCCGCCCGATCCGGTACGGCCCCGACCGCGTCGTCAGCGGCGTGCCCTGCCAGCTCAGCCGCACCCGCCGCTCGCGGACCAGCGCGTCGATCGCGGCGTGGACCGCGGGCATCGCCGCGCGCCAGTCGGGCGCGATCGCGCGGGCGACCTCGCTCGGGCAGACCGTCGCGCCCGGCGCGCGCCGGGCGAGCAGCGCCAGCGTCACGGTTTGCGGATCGGCCATCGGCGCCGCCTAGTCGCCCGCCATATGGCGGGCGAAGGCCTCGGCATGATCGGGATGCCAGCGCGACAGCGCGGGGCGATTGGCGAGGAGGTCGCCCGCCGCCCAGGCGATGCGCCTGGCGTCCTGTTGCGGCGTCGTCTCATTGTCCGGGCAGAGGATGTAGAAATCGCCGTCCGCGAGCCGCTCGAGCATCAGCGCGACGACCTGCTCGCCCGTCCATGCGCCGGCCGGCTTCTCGGGCCGCGGCGAGGTCATGCCGGTATAGGTGAAGCCGGGGATCAGCAGATGCGCGCTGACCCGATCCCCGGTGCGGGTGCGCAGGCTGTGCGCCAGCCCCTCGGTCAGCGCCTTCACCCCGGCCTTGCTGACATTGTAGGCGGTATTGCCCGGCGGCTGGGTGATCCCCTGTTTCGATCCGGTGGCGATGATCAGCCCGGGCGCGTCGCCCGCGACCATCGCCGGCGCGAACGCCTGCACGGCGTTGAGCACGCCCATCAGATTGACGTCGATGACGCGGCGCCAGACGTCGCCGTCGGCGAAGACGTCGCCGCCATCGCCGATGCCGGCATTGGCCATCAGCACCGCGACCGGCCCGATCCGCGCGGCGAGCGCGTGCATCGCCGCGGCGTCGGCGACGTCGACGCCATAGGCGCTCGCTCCGGGGATCGCCGCGGCGGCCGCGTCGAGCGCGTCGCCCGGCCGGTCGAGCAGCGCGACGCGCATGCCCTGTGCGGCGAAGGCGCGCGCCGCGGCGAGGCCGATGCCGCTCGCCGCGCCGGTGACGACCGCCTGCCGATCCGGCGCGATGGCTGCGAAGGAGGCGACGCTCACCGGTTGACGCTCGCCATCGTCGCGGCGGGATAGCGCATGCCGCTCGCCGCACCGGGCGGCAGGATCGTGTCGATCCGCGCCAGCTCGTCGGCGGTGAGCGTCACGTCGAGCGCGCCGAGATTGTCCTCGAGATAGCGGCGCCGCTTGGTGCCGGGGATCGGCACGATATCCTCGCCCTGCGCGAGCACCCAGGCGAGCGCGAGCTGCGCCGGCGTGCAGCCCTTGTCCGCCGCCATCGTGCCGATCGCGGTGACGAGGTCGAGGTTGCGGGCGAATGCCTCGCCCTGGAAGCGGGGATGGTTGCGCCGCGTATCGTCGGCGGCGAGATCGTCGGGCGTCCTGATGTCGCCGGTCAGGAAGCCGCGGCCGAGCGGGCTGTAGGGGACGAAGCCGATGCCGAGCTCGCGCACCAGCGGCAGGATCGCCTCCTCCGGATCGCGGCTCCACAGCGAATATTCGGTCTGCAGCGCGGTGATCGGATGGACGGCATGCGCGCGGCGGATCGTCTCCGGCGCGGCTTCCGACAGGCCGAGATATTTCACCTTGCCGGCGGCGACCAGCTCGGCCATCGCGCCGACCGTCTCCTCGATCGGGACGTCGGGATCGACGCGATGCTGGTAATAGAGGTCGATGATGTCGAGGCCGGTGCGCCGCAGGCTGGCGTCGCACGCCTGGCGTACATAGTCGGGCCGGCCGTTGATGCCGCGCGCGCTGCCGTCGGCGTCGCGGACGATGCCGAACTTGGTCGCGACGACGACCCATTCGCGCCGCTCGCGCACCACCCGCCCGACCAGCTCCTCGTTGGCGCCGACACCATACATGTCGGCGGTGTCGAGCAGGGTGACGCCGCGATCGAGCGCGAGGTTGATCGTCGCGACCGCCTCCGCCTCGTCGCGGCCGGCGTAGAAGTCGGACATGCCCATGCAGCCGAGGCCGAGCGCCGACACCTCCAGGCCTTGCCGGCCGAGCTTGCGGGTCTTCATGGCATGTCTCCGATGTGAGTGATGCCGGCACAATGATCGGCGCGGCATCGGGTTGCCGGCGATCGCGCGACGTCGGACGGACCGGCCCCCGGCGGGCGCCGGTCCGGGCCGGTCACGCGGTCACACCGCCGTCGATGGTCAGCGTCGTGCCGGTGATATAGCTCGCGTCCGGTCCGGCGAGGAAGGCGACCGCGCCGGCGATCTCCTCGACCCGGCCGTAGCGGCCGAGCGGGATGGCCGAGAGCATCTGCGCGGCGAACTCGCCGTCGGCGGGGTTGAGGTCGGTGTCGATCGGGCCGGGCTGGACCGTGTTGACGAGGATGTTGCGCGGCGCGAGATCCTTCGCCCAGCCGCGCGCCAGCGCCGCCACCGCCGCCTTGGTCGCGCTGTAGACGGTGGTCGCGGGGAAGGCCATCTCGCCCGAGATGCTGCCGATCAGGATGATCCGCCCGCCGTCGGTGAGGTGGGGCAGCGCCGCGCGCGTGCCGACGTGCAGCCCCTTGACGTTGACGTCGAACTGGCGGTCGAAGATCGCGTCGCTGTCCTCGGCGATCGTCGCGAAGGTGGCGACGCCGGCATTGTGGACGAGGATGTCGATCCCGCCCAGCGCCGCGGCCGCCTGATCGACGCCGGCGCGCTGCGACGCGGGGTCGGCGGCATCGGCCTGGAAGGCGAAGGCGGTGCCGCCTGCCTGTTCGATCGCCGCGACCGTGGCGTCGGCGGCGGCGGTGTTGCCGGCATAGGTGATCGCGACCGTCGCGCCCTCGGCCGCGAGCCGCCTCGCGATCGCCGCGCCGATGCCGCGCGATCCGCCGGTGACCAGCGCCGTCTTGCCTGTGAGTGACATATAAGGTCTCCAAATCGCCCGCGATCACGGCCTCGTGCGCTGTCGGCTGGCGGCAAGATGGCGCGGTCGCGCGTTAGTTCAATGATTCCGAACTATTAAATCTGTGGCGCACCGTCGATCGCGTCGAGCCGCGTCATCGCCGCCTCGGTCAGGGTCAGCGATGCCGCGGCCAGATTCTCGTGCAGGTGCGCCAGCGACGCGGTGCCGGGGATGAGCAGGATATTGGGTGACCGCCGCAACAGCCAGGCGAGCGCGACCTGCATCGGCGTCCCGCCGAGCTCCGCCGCCACGTCGGACAGGTCGTCCGACTGCAGCGGGCTGAAGCCGCCGAGCGGGAAGAAGGGGACATAGGCGACACCCTCCGCCGCGAGCGCGTCGATGAAGGAATCGTCGGCGCGATGGGCGAGATTATATTGGTTCTGGACGCAGACGATCGGCGCGATGCCGCGTGCCTCCTCATATTGCGTCGGCGTGACGTTGCTGAGGCCGATATGCCGCACCAGCCCCTGCCGTTGCAGATCGGCGAGGGTGCGCAGCGGCGCGGCGAGCGATCCCTCCGCCGGGCCGTGGACGTCGAACATCAGCCGCAGATTGACGACGTCGAGCGTGTCGAGGCCGAGATTCGTCAGATTGTCCTCGACCGCGCGCGCCAGTTCGTCGGGCGCGAAGGCGGGCAGCCACGCCGCGTCGTCGCCGCGCCGCGCGCCGATCTTGGTGACGATCAGCAGATCGTCGGGATAGGGCGACAGCGCCTCGCGGATCAGCCGGTTGGTGACGTGCGGCCCGTAGAAATCGCTGGTGTCGATATGGGTGACGCCGGCCGCCACCGCGGCGCGCAGCACGGCGAGCGCCGCATCGCGGTCGCGCGGCGGGCCGAACACGCCGGGGCCGGCGAGCTGCATCGCGCCATAGCCGAGCCGCGTCACGCGGCGTCCGGCGAAGGAATAGGTGCCTGCCTGGTCGATCATCATGGGTCTCCTGTCATGCTGCGGCGAGCCGCGTGCGGCAGCGGCAACCTCCCCTCCCGACGGACCACTCCGGCCAAGGCCGGGGTGGTCAGGAGACGTAAGCCGCGGTCGCCGATGCCGAGATATCGCTTGCGGATCATGCGGATAAGCCGGAGAGATCGGGACGGGCTGTGCGGAAAACCGAACGATGAAGGCCGACCTCGCCGATCTCAACGCCTTCCTCGCGGTCGCGAAGGCGCGCGGTTTCCGCGACGCGGCGCGCGGCACCGGATCGGGCGCGTCGACGCTGAGCGAGGCGGTGCGCCGGCTCGAGGCGCGGCTCGGCGTGCGGCTGCTCCACCGCACCACGCGCAGCGTCACCCCGACCGAGGCGGGGATGCGGCTGATCGAGCGGCTGGCGCCGGCGCTCGGCGAGGTCGCGGCGGCGCTCGACGTCGTCGACCGCTATCGCGACCGGCCGGCGGGGACGCTCCGGCTCAACGTGCCGGTCAGCGCGGCGCGGCTGGTGCTGCCGGCGATCCTGCCCGGCTTCCTCGCCGCCTATCCCGATATCGAGGTGGAGATCGTCGCCGAGGACGGCTTCGTCGACATGATCGCCTCGGGCTGCGACGCCGGCATCCGCTATGACGAGCGGCTCGAACAGGATATGATCGCGGTGCCGATCGGGCCGCGCGTCCAGCGTTTCGCCACCGCCGCGGCGCCCGCCTATCTCGCGGCGCGCGGCCGGCCGGCGCATCCGCGCGATCTGCTCGACCATCGCTGCCTGACCGCCCGTTTCACCAGCGGCGCGCTGACCAGCCCGTGGGAGTTCGAGCGCGCCGGCGAGATCGTGCGGGTCACGCCGCAGGGGCCGCTGATCGCCAGCGTCGCCGGAGCGGTCGATCTGCTCGTCGACGTCGCGATCGCGGGCGGCGGCATCCTGCATCTGTTCGAGGACTGGCTGCGCCCGGCGCTCGCCACCGGCGCGCTGGAGGCGGTGCTGCCCGACTGGTGGCAGTCCTTTTCGGGGCCGTTCCTCTATTATTCGGGCCGTCGCCTCGTCCCGCCGCCCCTACGCGCCTTTCTCGACTTTGTGCGGGAAGGGCCCCCGGCCTAGCTCACCCCCGCACCCCGGCGAGCAGGCGCGCGGTGGCGCCGCTCTTCACCTGCAACTGGCGGCCGTAGCGCAGCGCGGTCGACGGCGACGACCAGCGCAGGGTGAGCGCGATGCCGGTGCCGTCCTCGCCCGCGGCGAACAGGTCCTGCGTCAGCCCGACGCGCAGCGAGTGCGTCGACAGCGCGGCGACGCGCGCCTCGACCTCGCCGGCGGGCAGGTCGACCAGCCCCGCCGCCACCGCCGCGCGCGCGAGCCGGCGGTAGATGCCGGTGACGCCCTGGCGGGTGAGCGGCTGCGACCCGATCGTATAGGTGATCAGCCGCGCCGCATCGGCGGTGTTGCTCTCGCCCCAGCGCGCATCTGCCTGCTCCTTCGACCGCTGCCGCCGGCGGTCGACGCCGACGCGGCGGAACAGCACGCCCGCGGCGATCGCCGCGTCGCTGCGCCAGGCGGCGACGCGGCGCATCGTATCCGCCGACAGCCACGCCCAGGCGCCGAGCCCGTCCTGATCGGTCTTCGAGCGCGGCAGGTGGAGCAGGCCGCTGCCGTCGGGCTGCGCGCGCAGGTCGCGCACGTCGATCGCGGTGAGCTCGCCGACGCGCAGGCCGGCGTCGTAACCGAGGCTGAGCAGCGCCGCGTCGCGCCGGCCCTGCACGTCGCTGCCGCAGGCGTCGAGCAGCGCGGCGATGGTGAACCCGCCCGTCGCGCCGAGCGCCCCGCCGAAGCGCAGCGGTGCCGCCTGCCGCTGCGCCGCGCCATGCCGCCGGCGGTGCGCCCGCAGCGCATGGCGCACCATCGGCGCGGCGGTCGGCAGCGCCTCGGCGCGCAGCCCGAGCAGACGGTGGACGGTGGCGAGGCTGGCGATCCGCCGCGCGAGCGTCGCCGGCTTGCGCCCGTCCGCCTCGAGCGCGCGGAGATAGCGGACGAGATCCTCGGGATCGGCCGGACAGGCGGGGCGGCGCTCGCCCGCGCACCAGTCGAGCCAGCAGTCGAGGTCGGCGGCGAGCGCCAGTTTCGACGCCTCCGCCATCGCCTCGAGCGCCACCTCGACGCCGATGCCGCTGACCGCCGGCCAGTCGACCGGCGCGGCGCGGCCGAGCGCGGCGATGAGCCGGGCCGCCGGCGTGACGCCGCTGTCGTCGCGACGGCGCTGCGGCAGCGCACCGGCGGGTCGGATCGTCAGCAGGGTCATGGCGGTCCTGTATTTGGCGATAAGCGTTCTGTTGTTACCATAAGCCACGATTATGGTAAGTGGCAATACGGAAGATGGCAGAGGGCAGGGGGCGTGTCACACGCACGTCATTGCGTCATGTACGTTCGTATTTGTCCCACGACATGTCGCGAGATATATATGCAAACAATAGCCATAGCAGCGACGAGGTTTTCCGATGACCGTGCAGGTCAACATCACGCCCAACGGACGCATGAGCCTGCCGGCGGACATCCGCAAGCGGCTCGGACTCGTCGATGGCGGCGCGGTCTATCTCGACGAGACTGCCGACGGCGTCGTGCTGCGCACCGTGTCGCAGATCGTGGCGCAGGCGCAGGCGCTGGCCCGGCCGTATCGCGATACGCCCGGCGCCAGCGTCGAGGACTTCCTCGCCAGCCGTGCCGGCGAGTCGGGCGAGTGACGGTGGTGCTCGACGCCTCGGCCCTGCTCGCGATGCTGCGCGGCGAGGCCGGGGCCAAGAAGGTCGAGGGCGCGCTCGCGGGCAGCCGCATGTCGGTGGTCAACATGGCCGAGGTCGCGTCGCATTACATCAAGCTCGGCATGCCCGACGACGCGGTCGACCGCTTGCTGCGGCCGCTGCCGATCGACCTCGTCCCCGCCGACATCGATCTGGCGCGCGAGGCGGGGCGGCTGCGCATCCATACCGTCACCGGCGGCCTGTCGCTCGGCGACCGCTTCTGCCTCGCGCTCGCCAAACGCGACGGCCTGCCGGCCTGGACCGCCGACCGCCAGTGGAAGACGATCGCCGATGCGGCGGGGGTCAAGGTGGTGGCGATCCGGTAGGGGCGTCGGGCGCCGGGATGGCGCGGGCACCGATGTCCGGATCCCGACCCGATGGCCGGGATCCGACGTGACCAAGCGCGGGCCCGGCGAACTCAGAAGCGCGCGCGGTCGGTGAGGGCGAAGGTGCGCTGGGACTGGATCGACGCGACCGGCGATGCCGCGGCGGCGCTGCGCCACCATATCGGCTGCAGCGACCTCGTCGTCGTCAGCCGGCGGCTCGACAGCCCGTCGCTGCTCGACATGCGCCGCATCGCCGGCGAGCTGATCGTGCGACCGGGCAAGCCGATCCTCGCGGTGCCGCAAGGCTGCCCGCGGCTCGCGCTCGACCGGGTGCTGCTCGTCTGGGACGGATCGCCCGGTGTGGTCGCCGCGATGCAGGCCGCGACACCGATCCTCGCGCAGGCGACGGCGACGACGATCCTAACGGTCGCGGACGGTCGCGCCGGACTGCCCGCCGAGGATGCCGCGACCTATAGCTCCCGCCACGGCGTCGCTGCGCGGATCGAGCCATGGCAATCCTCACAGGGGTGCACGGCGCAGACGCTGCTCACCGCGATCGCCGCGCGCGCGCCCGACCGCGTCGTCATGGGCGGCTTCGGCCATTCCCGTCTCGAGGAGGCGCTGCTCGGCGGCGTGACACGGACGATGCTCGACGAAAGCCCGGTGCCGGTCCTCTTCGCGTATTGACGCGCGCCAGGCGAGCAGCGCCTCGGGCGGCTCGACCGGGGCTATCCCCATCGGAACGCCAACCTCCATGGGGCGGGCGGGGCCAAGTTCGAATCGGCCGAGACGCTGCTGGCGGGGGAGACTCCATCGGCCTCCGTCGGGTTGCGCAAGTAACGTCCGGTTCCAATTGCCGGCAGGTCTACGATCACCCAAAATTGATCCGCGTTGCGAAGCTCTCCGGCGATTGACAAACGACCGATTCGGCACCATTATCGCGCGAGTCGAAGAGCTTGCATAGATCGCTCGTCGTAAGATCATTTAATATCGTATACCGTTCAGGCTCTCGGCTGTGCAGCAGGGAGGATGGTCGTGTCATTCATTGCTATGATCGCCGATATCCTGTGCGTGATCTGGCTCCTTGAGCTTGTGATCGTTATCCTGTCCGGACTGTATTCGTGGAGACGATCCCAATACATCGACAGGAAGAACATGCACGTCTGGTCTGCGCCGGAGAGCAGATCACGCGACCTTCGGCCAGTTAAACGATAATTCCACTCTCCGATCCGCGTCCAAGATCATCCTGTCGGCACGTATCGATCCATGGAAAGGATGGATTATGTCCGTGTTCATCGAATATGGAGAGTCGCCGCGGGTGTGGGTCGATGATGGCCACGTCTTTCTGGAGGCGAGCGACGGCCGCAGGGTCCGGATGAAGCCGGAGGTGGCGATCAAGCTCGGTCGATCGCTCGAGGCGTGCGGCACCGAATCGTTCATCAACAAGGTGCTGGATGGCAATGCCGCGCCGACGGACTTTCCGGCGCCGAAGTAACGCCCCGGTCGATCCGCGCGAAAGCGCGACCTCGATCTGCCCCCTCCGACGACCTCGTCGAATGCCAGCAGTCGCCGCACCGGACCGACTTGCCCGCGCCGTCGGCGCGCTCACCATCGATCCGTCGCCGCGCCCTCCGCGAAGGCGCAGCCCGATACCCGCAGAGCCATCGGACTGCGCCCCCCTGGAATGCCCGGCGGCCTTAGCTGCCCGGCATCCGAGCCAGTGATGCAAGAACCAGGGGTGGATCGGTGCGTTCGGCAAGGGCATCGGCCGGCAGATCCCGGACTCGGGTGTTGGCCCGCACCATATCGCGCATCTCCTCTTCGTCTTCCGCGAAGAACAGCTGCGCCTCGATTTGCCGTCCCGACGCGATACCCGCCGGCAGGCTGGCGAGCCCGTTCAGTTTCGATGCGGCGTTCAGCGCGGCTTGGTCGATCTGCCGGTTGCCGGACTTGCGGCAGAACCAGACGCTCCGCAAACTTCCGTCCGCGTTCATAGTGAAGCGGACGTGCGCGAAGCCATACAGGCGTTCGGTCGGGCTCATCGCGACCGGATAGCGCATCGCATCGTTGATCCTGCGCGAAAGCTGCGCCGCCCAGAGCTGGACGGTGGCCGGCGCGGTGACATGGATATCGGTGGGTCGCTTCTTCGCTTCGGCGACCGGGAACAGAACAGACATTATGACGATCGCTGTGAGGAACAGTCGTTTCATGTTTCGATCTCCCACTGCCAGGTGATCGGCCATCAGACACGTGCGTAAACCTGCGGGCGTTTGCCGCATGGTCGCTTTGGTCGATGAGGGAAACGTGGTCTGCGGTCGCGCTTCGACTCGCCGCGAAATTGTGCCGGAACGGGCCAAATGTCAAGATAAAGCGTGTGCGTTGAACCACTTGCCCGGTCGACGATCGTCCGCCGCGGCGCGCGTCGCCGGACGACGGACGGCAGCCATCGCCGGCGTGTCGCGTTACACGGTCATGACGAACGTTCCGGCCTCCCTGCACCTCGCGGCGATCGCCTCGCTGTCGCTGGCGGTGGCCTGCGCGATCACCATCGCGCTCGATGTCTGGCGGCACCCGCCCAAGATGGCGGTGATGGCGCTGGTCTGGCCGCTGACCGCGCTGTTCGGCAGCCTGGTGTGGCTGGCGATCTATTATCGCTGGGGACGCGCGACGCGGCAGGACGAGGACACGCCCTTCGCCGTCTCGGTGCTCAAGGGGGCGAGCCATTGCGGGGCCGGCTGCACGCTCGGTGACATCGTCGCCGAGGGACTCGCGCTCGCGGTGCCGGCGGTGGCGGTCTGGTTCGGCTATGGCACGCTGTTCGGCACGCGCATGGTCGCGCTCTGGATCCCCGACTTTCTGTTCGCCTTCCTGTTCGGCATCGGCTTTCAATATTGGAGCATCGTGCCGATGCGGCAGCTGTCGCCGGGCGAGGGCATCAGGGCCGCGCTCAAGGCGGACGTGCTGTCGATCGGCGCGTGGCAAATCGGCATGTACGGCGGCATGGCGCTGATCCAGTTCCTGTGGTTCGCGCCGCAGTTCGGCGGCCTCGCCGAACCCGGCCAGCCGGAGTTCTGGATGGCGATGCAAATCGCGATGCTCGCCGGTTTCTGTACCAGTTATCCGATGAACTGGCTGCTGGTGCGAAACGGCGTCAAGGAGGCGATGTAGCGCGCGCGTCGATTATTCCGTCGCGGAGCCGGCATTTGCCGGCACGCCGCTGACGTTGCGAAATGTTAACCTTGGTTGACAGACGGCGACGCGGTCCCGAGGATAGCCGCACCCCTGCCGTGGCTGCAAAGCGGCCGCTTTGATCCCGTCACCGGAGTCCTCCATGATCGTCATCATCGCGCTCGGCGTCTCGATCCTCGTCGCGGCATGGCTGACCGTCAGCCCGTTCGCGCGATCGGATGGCTGGCGCGCGACGGTGACGCCGCTCGCGTCGATCATCGGTTCGGGCTTCCTGATCTGCGGGCCGTTGCTGGCGCGCGAGTTCGGCGGCGCGGCGCTCCTCGCGATGGCGGCGCTGCTGGCGATCGCTTATGCCGCCGGATGGGTGATCCGCTTCAACATCCGCCATGTCGAGGATCATCTGGCGACCGCCCCCTTCGCCGATCCGATCGCCTGGACGGCGCGCATCACCCAGGGCGTGCTCGCCCTCGCCTATGCGGTGTCGGTCGCTTATTACCTGAAGCTGCTGGCGGAATTCTCGCTCAAGCCGATCGCGGTCGATCCGGCCTGGCAACCGGTGATCGCCAATATCGTCGTCACGGTGCTGATCGCGGCGATGACGCTGCTCGCGCTCGGCGGCGATCTGCGCAAGGTCGAGCATGTCGCGCACGGCACGGTGTCGATCAAGATCGGCATCATCGCCGGCCTGCTGGTGGCGCTCGCCATCGCCTGGGTGACGGGCGGCGCGGTCCAGCCGCTGCCGCCGGCGCGGGTGGGCTGGGCCAGCCTGCCGATGCTGCTCGGCCTGATCATCACGGTGCAGGGGTTCGAGACGTCGCGCTACCTCGGCCACGATTATCCCGCCGAGCTGCGGATCCGGACGATGCGCCATGCGCAATGGATCGCCTCCGCCATCTATCTCGCCTTCATCGCGCTGCTCACCCCCTTCCTGTCGCGCGCGGCGCAGACCGAGGGGGTGGCGGGGATCCTCGACATCATGCAGCTGATCGCTCCGGCGCTCGGCGCCTTCGTGCTCGCCGGCGCGGTATCGAGCCAGCTCAGCGCGGCGGTCGCCGATTCGATCGGCGCGGGCGGGCTGATCAACGAAGTGTCGCGACGCCGCGTGCCCGTGCCCTTGGCCTTCGCGCTCGCCGGTATGCTGGCGATCGGCGTCGTCTGGCTGACCGATCCGTTCCAGGTGGTGGCGCTGTCGTCGCGGGCGTTCGCCCTGTTCTACGCGCTGCAATGCGCGCTGGCCTTCGCGGTGGCGCGGCGCAACGGCGTCGGCGACTGGCGTCACCGCTGCGGCTTCGTCGCCATCGGCCTGATCTGCCTCACCGCGGTCGCGGTCGGCGCGCCGGCCGAAAGCTGACCCCCCTCCCGACGCGCATGCAGGATTCACAGTCGCCGATGACCTCCCCCACCCTTCCCGCCGACCGGCATGCGGCCGCCGGACAGCTCGGCCGCCTCGCGCTCTATCGCTGGTGGCGCACGTCGGTGGTCGGCCGCGTCGACCATGAGGCGGTGCTGGCGCGCGTCATCGAGGAGAGCGGCTGGAGCCCGCGTTTCGCCTTCATGACGATGATGTCGGCCGGCATCGCCGAACTGGGGCTGCTGCTGTCGTCGCCGGCGGTGGTGATCGGCGCGATGCTGATCTCGCCGCTGATGAACCCGATCCTCGGCTTCGGCTTCAGCCTCGCGCTGTTCGATTTCCGCGAGCTCAGGCGATCGCTCAAGGCGCTGGCGATCGGCTCGGCGGTGGCGATCGCGTTCACCGCGCTGCTCGTCCTCGCCTCGCCGCTGCAGGCGCCGACCGCCGAGATCGTCGCGCGGACGCGCCCCAATCTGTTCGACCTCGCCGTCGCGCTGTTCGCCGCGCTCGCCGGCACCTTCGCGATCATCCGCGGGCGCGGCGACACGATCGTCGGCGTCGCGATCGCGACCGCACTGATGCCGCCGCTCGCGGTGGTCGGCTATGGCATCGCCACGCGCAACGCACCGGTCGGCATGGGCGCCTTCGCGCTGTTCGTGACCAACTTCATCACCATCGCGCTGTCGGCGACGGTGATGGCGCGCTTCTACGGCTTCGGCCATCATCTGTCGCGGCGCCAGGGCTGGATGCAGACCATCGTGCTGACCCTGGTCTTCATCGGCATGGCGATCCCGCTCGGCATCTCGCTCAACCGGATCGGCCGCGAGGCGCTGGCGACGTCGCAGACCCGCTCCTTGCTGTCGGAACGGTTCGGCGAGGCGGCGCGCGTGACCCAGCTCGACATCGACTTCACCGCCGAGCCGATCGTCGTGCGCGCGGTCGTCATCACCCCGCGCCGCGCGATGCAGAAGACCAGCGCGATCCAGGCGGCGCTGGCGACGGCGCTCGCGCGGCCGGTGCGCCTCAACCTCGACCAGATCCTGCTCGGCGCCGGGGCGGACGCGCTGGCAGCGCAGCGCGAGGAGCTGCGCCAGGCGGGCGAGGCGACCAACAGCGCCGCGCAGCGGGTGACCGATCTGGCGAACGGCATCGCGCTGATCACCGGCATCACCCCCGATGCGGTGACGATCGACCGCGACCATCATCGCGCGGTCGCGGCCGCCGCCCCGCTGCCCGGCGCGAGCGTCGCGACCTATCGCACGCTCGAACGGCGCGCGGCCGAGCAAAGCGACGACTGGGACGTCGCGATCGTCCCGCCGCAGGGACCGCTGCCGCCGATCGCCTTCGCCGACGGCGCCGACACGCTCGACGCGGCGGCGAGCGACGCCGTCGCCACCTCGGCCTGGGCGGCGCACCGCTGGAACGTCTCGGCGCTGACCGTGCCGGGCCTGCCCGCCGGCATGCCGCCCGAGGCGCCGACGCTCAGCCAGCGGCGCGCCCTCGCCGTCGCCGCGCTGTTGCGGCAGCAGGGCATCGCGACCGAGCCCGCCCCCGCCGCGGGCCGGCAGTTCGCGTTGACGCCGGTGGCGGGGGGCGGCCGATGAGCGGCGATATCGGCCTCACCGACCTCGGCACGCTGCTCGTCGTCGCCTCGCTCGTCGCGATGGTGTCGCGGCGGATCGGGCTGCCCTATACGGCCGGTCTGGTGCTCGCCGGGATCGGCCTTGCCTATTCGCCGGTCGGCGCCGCGCTGCCGCTGTCGCGCGAGCTGATCTTCAACGTCTTCCTGCCGCCGCTGATCTTCGAGGCGGCGATGCAGCTGCGCTGGTCGCGCTTCCGCCGGGAGATGCCGCTGACCCTGGTGCTCGCCTTCTTCGGCGTCGCGGTCAGCGCGGCGGTGGTCGCGGGCGGCATGCACCTGCTGCTCGGCTGGAGCCTGCTCGGCGCGGCCTTCTTCGGCGTGCTGATCGCGGCGACTGATCCGGTCTCGGTGATCGCCGCCTTCAAGGAGATGAAGGCCGAGCCGCGGCTCAGCATGGTGGTCGAATCCGAAAGCCTGCTCAACGACGGCGTCGCCGCGGTCGGTTTCGCGATCCTCATCGGCATCGCCAATGGCGAGGCGCTGACCGCATCGGGCGCCGCGCTCGCGCTGCTGTGGACGGTCGCCGGCGGTCTGGTGATCGGCGCGGCGATCGGCATCGGCGTGCTGACCCTCGCCGGCCGGACGACGGACCATCTGGTCGAGGTGACGCTGACCACCGTCGTCGCCTGGGGATCGTTCCTGCTCGCCGAACATGTCCACGCCTCGGGCGTGTTCGCGGCGCTGGCGGCGGGGCTGATCGTCGGCAACGTCGGGCCGCGCGGTTCGATCTCGGTCGCGGGTCGTCAGCATGTGCAGGATTTCTGGGCCTATGCCGCCTTCCTCGCCAATTCCTGCCTGTTCCTGCTGATCGGCAGCCACGAGGCGCATCAGCCGATCGCGCTGGTCTCGCTGCCGCTGGTCGTCGCGATCGTCCTGACGCTGGTCGGCCGTGCGGCCGCGGTCTACCCGCTGGCGCTGCCGTTCGCCCGATCGGGGCTGCGGCTGCCCGCGACCTATCAGCATGTGCTGGTGTGGGGCGGATTGCGCGGCGCGGTCGGCCTCGCGCTGGCGCTGGCGGTGCCGGCGAGCGTCGCCGAGCGCGGCGAGATCGTCGTCGTCACCTTCGGCGTCGTCGCCTTCTCGATCTTCGCGCAGGGGCTGACGATGCCGCGGCTGCTGCGGCACTGGCGGTTGACCGGGTCGGACGAGGCGGAGCATTGACCGGCCGCGGCATCGCGCCGGCGACGGGCGACCGGCCGTGACGCGACGGCGGCGCGCGATCCGGTTGCCGACGCCGAAGCGCCGTCAGCGCTTCGGCAAGGCGTACGCCAGCGTATAGTCACCGTAGCGCGTCCCCAGCGCGCCATGGCCCCCCGCGGTGATCACGACATATTGCCGCCCGTCGCGCCCGCGATAGGTCATCGGCGTCGCCTGCGCGCCCGCCGGCAGCCGCGCCTTCCACACTACCTTGCCGCTATTGAGGTCGAAGGCGCGCAGATATTGGTCGGTGGTCGCGCCGATGAAGGCAAGGCCGCCCGCGGTGATGATCGAGCCGCCGAGATTGGGCACGCCGGTCTTGATCGGCACGCCGAGATGCGATCCGAACAGGCCGGTGTCGCGCGCCGTCCCCAGCACCTTGCGCCACACCACCTTGCGCGTGCCGAGATCGACCGCGGTGAGATGCCCCCAAGGCGGCGCGACGCAGGGCGCGCCGAAGATGCCGACCCAGGCCTTCACTACCGCGACATAGGGGGTGTTGTACTGCGTCTGGAGCTGCGCCTGCATGGCATTCTCGCCGCCCTGCTTCTGCTTCATCAGCGACGCGACGCGCGGATCGTCGCGGCGCATCAGCCAGAGCTTGAACGGCATCTCCATCGTGTTGACCGTCATGATGCCGCGCACCGGATCGACCGCCGCGCCGCCCCAGTCGGTGACGCCGTCGAAGGCGGGATGGCCGATGATCGGCTTCAGCCCCATCGGCTGATAGATGCCCGTGCCCTGCGCCCGCCGGATGTCGATCCGGCAGAAGAGCTGGTCGATCGGCGTCGCGCCCCAGGTGGCGACCTCGGTCGGCGCGGGCGGGGTGAAGCTCGGCATGCCGGTCGAGAAGGGCTGGGTCGGCGAGACGCGCACGCCCGGCGTCGCGCCGTCGGTGCGCACCGGCCGTTCGGTGATCGCGGCGATCGGCGCGCCGGTCAGGCGGTTGAGGAAGAACACCTGCCCCATCTTGCTGGTCTGGATCAGCGCCGGGATCACCTGCCCATCGGGGGCGCGATAGTCGAACAGCGACGGGCCGATCGGCAGGTCCATGTCCCACATGTCGCGGTGGACGAGCTGCCGCGTCCAGCGCAGCTTGCCGGTCGCGACGTCGAGCGCGACGATCGACGAGCCGAAGCGATCGTCGAACGGCCGGCGATAGCCGATCCAGTAATCGGGCGAGGCATTGCCCGTGCCGAGGTAGACGAGGCCGTTGGCGGCATCGGCGGTGATCGCGCCCCAGACGTTGGGCGTGCCGCGCGTATAGGTCTGCCCCGCGGGCAGCGGCGCGATCGCGTCCGGCGAGCGGCCGACGTCCCACGCCCAGACCGGCGCGCCCGACACCGGATCATAGGCGCGCACCACGCCCGACGGAATGTCGCGGTTGACGTTGTCGATGATCCGCTCGCCGATGATCAGCCGATTGTTGACGACGACCGGCGGCGTGGTGCCGATCTGATCCGAGGGCTTCGACGTCCCCATATTGGCGCGCAGGTCGATCGCGCCGCCCTGCGCGAAGCTCGGGCAGGGCCGCCCGCTGTCGGCGTCGAGCGCCACCAGACGCGCGTTGAAGGTCGGCGCGAAGATGCGGTGCGGGCACGGCGTCCCCGCCGGCGCCTCGAAATAGGTGACGCCGCGGCAGACCAGATAATTGTTGCCGGCGATCGGCGCATCCTCGTGCCAGCTCCACTTGGTCTTGCCGGTGGTGGCGTCGATCGCCTGGACGAAGGAATGCGGCGTGCAGGTGTAGAGCGTGTCGCCGATATGGATCGGCGTCGCCTCGGAATGATATTCGCGCTTGTGCTCCTGCGTCTCGGCCGCCACCGGCAGGTCGCCGGTGCGCTGCGTCCAGGCGAGCTCGAGCCGGCCGACGTTCTGCGGCGTGATATCGGCGAGCGCGGAATAGCGCCGGCCCGACAGCGTGCCGCCATAATCGCGCCAGTCGCCGTCCGCCTCGCCGGTCGGGGCGGCGGGAAGGGTGGCGCCGCCCGCGCCCTGCGCCCCTGCCCCCGCGCCATGCAGCACGACCCCGCCGATGCCGAGCGCGAGCAGCATCGCGGTCGTCGCGGCCACCGCGCGCCGATCGGGCCGCCACGCCCGCGGGCGCCAGCCGGTGAGCAGCACCAGCACCAGCAGCACGGTCGGCGCGACCAGCCTGGGCACGAGCTGCAGACCGTCCAGCCCGACTTCCCACACGGCCCAGATCAGTGTGCCGAGCCAGATCGCGCCGAACAGCCAGCGGCCCGACCGCGGCGCACGGCCGAGCAACGCGCCGCTGGCGATCATCGCCAGCCCGGCGACCAAATAATAGAGCGACCCGCCGAGCGAGGCGAGCACGCCACCGGCCACGGCGAAGAAACCGCCGAGAATGGCCAGGCACCAAGCGAGCGCCAGTCTGTACAGCCGAGCCATGCCTTGCGTCCTTCCGCCCGTTTGGCGGTCAACGTCCGAACTTGGCAGAAGTTACGCGATGGCGACCCGGACCGTCCCAAGACACGGACATACGGCCCGCGCCCGCGTCAGGCACGTTCGATACGCCGTCGTGCCGGACGGCGACCGGGTAACAGGATGCTAAATTCTGGCCGCTACCGTCGCCGGCATGTTGTCGTCTCTCTCAGCACGGATCGCCGCGATCGGCCTCGTCGTCCTGATCGCCCTGGCCTCGCTGGCCGGCCTGCTTGTCGATGCGTCCCGGCAGACCAGCCAGAGCTTCGAATGGGCCGGCCATTCGGCCGAGGTGATCGAGACGACCGAGGCGGCGCTCGGCGATCTGCGCGAGGCGGAATCGGGCCAGCGCGGCTTCATCATCACGCGCAATCCCGCTTATGCCCGGTCGTTCGCCGAACGGGTGGAAAGCTCGGCGCGCAATATCGCGGTCGCGGTCCGGCAGACCGCCGACAACCCGCTGCAACATGCCAGGGCGCGCGAGATCGCGACGCTGATGGCGCAGCGCGCCGTCTTCCTGCGCCAGCCGCTGGTCCTCGCGCGGCGCGGCGATTTCGCCGGCGCGGTCGCCATCGTCGCCAGCGGGCGCGGGCGTGAGCTGATGGATGCGATCAGCGTCCGCGCCACCGGCTTCCTCGACGAGGAGCGCGCCTTGCAGACGAGCCGGCAGGATGCGGCGGACCGGCGGCTCGCCGGCGGGCGGCGGCTCGCGATCATCGGCGCGGTCGTCGTCGCGCTGCTCGTCGTCGGCAGCTTCGCGCTGCTGATCCGCGGCATCCGCCGGCCGCTGGCGACGATGATGCGTGCCATGACCGCCCTGGGCGGCGGCGAGCAGGACGCGCGTATCGAGGGGCGGATGGGGTCCGAGGAGTTCGACCGGCTGGCCCGCGGCTATAACGCGATGGCGGAGCGGCTGAGGACCGCCGTCGCCGACCGGGCGGACAGCGAGCGGCAGTTGCAGACCGCCAATGCCGAACTGCACCGCAACAGCGAGACGCTGCGCGAACGCGGCTCGGTGATCGAGCTGCTCGGCGGCATGTCGCATCGCATGCAGGCCGCCCGCACCGACGACGAACTGGCGCAGATCATCAAGGTCTTCGTGCCGCGCGTGCTGCCCAACCTGCCCGGCGCCCTCTACGCGCACAACAATTCGCGCAACTGCCTGGTGCCGATCGCCAGCTGGGGCGGCACCGCCGTCGCGGCCGAGGGCTTCGCGCCGGAACGCTGCTGGGCGTTGCGCCGCGGGCAGAGCCATTCGGTCGTCGAAGCGGGTCGCGACATCGTCTGCGGTCATGTCGGCGCGGACGAACTCTATCATTGCGAGCCGCTGCTCGCGGGCGGTGAGGTGATCGGCGTGCTCTACCTGCAGGGCCGGATCGAGGACGAGAATCGTTTCCGCATGGCCGTGCTGACCGAGAATATCGCCTCGGCGCTGGTCAACCATCGCCTGCAGCGCTCGCTGCGCGAGCAGACGATCCGCGATCCGCTCACCGGCCTGTTCAACCGCCGCTACATGGAAGAGACGCTCAAGCTGGAGATCGCGCGCGCCGCCCGCGCCGGTACGCCGCTCAGCCTCGTCATGTGCGACATCGACCATTTCAAGCGGTTCAACGACGAATTCGGCCATGATGCCGGCGATGCGGTGTTGCAGCATGTCGCCGCGGAGATGCGCGGCCGCTTCCGCGACGGCGACGTCGTCTGCCGCTTCGGCGGCGAGGAATTCACCATCATCGCCCCCGGCACGACCGCCGATGCGCTGGCCGGCCGCGTCGAGATCGTCCGGCGCGCGATCGCCGAGCTGAGCGTCCGGCACGGCAGCCGCAGCCTCGGCTCGACCAGCATGTCGTTCGGCATCGCGACCTGGTCGGAGCCGATGGCGCGGGACGGCTCGACGCTGATCCAGGCCGCCGACGTCGCGCTCTACCAGTCCAAGCGCGAGGGCCGGAACCGCGCGACGATCAGCCTCGTCGCGGCCTGACGGCGGCGGGACGACCGCCATTGCGACGGACGCGTCGGGGTTCGCCCGCTATCGGCGGCGCTGCGCCAGCGTCCGCGCGATCTCCTGTTCGGTGGCGACATGCTCCTCGATGATGCAGCACAGGTGGAGGTCGGTGATCGCGCGATCGGACAGCACGCGCGCCTGCGCGGTGTTGAGCCCGTCGGATGCCTTGGCGACCATCTCGTCCCGGGTCGCGTGCGGATGCGGCGCATGCCAGGCATAGCTGCCGGTGGTCGCGACGACCTTGCCCGCGGCGTCGACGATCGATCCGACCGCATTGGTCGCCTTGCGGTTGACGACGTTCATGATCGCGCCCGCCTGCCCCTCGAAATCGAACTCGAGATAGCAGACCCCGATCGTCGTCCCCTCGAAACGGACGGGCGCGACGAAGATCAGCACCTTGCGGTCGTTCGACCAGGGGTTTTGCCAGATCTCGTCGGTCATCCATTCGACCGCGGCGGGTGCGGCCATCGCGCGCTGGAATTGCGGATAGCCGCTGAAATCGACGTCGCGCACCGCCGCATTGGCATGCGCACAGACCGCGACGCGGCCGTCGCTGTTGACGGCGAAGGCGTTGAGAAAATAGGGCGAACACCCCAGCAACGTGCGCAGCCGGTCGAGCGCGCGCGCCGCGACGCGCGGCGCGGCCGGGTCGACCAGCAGCGCCTCGACCAGCGAATAATCGGTCGCGAGCATGCGGATGTCGATCGAACGATCGTATAGCGTGCGGCCCAACGTATCCGCGATCGACTGGGCGAGGTCCGCCAGCCGCCCGCCCTCCATGTCGCTGGCCAGTTCGTCCGCCAGCGCGGTCCCCGTCGCGAGATAGCCGAGCACCTCGTCGCGGAAGCTCATCGCCGCGGTGCGCGCCGAGCCGGCGAGCGATTTCACCTCCTGCGCGACGATCGAGAAGCCACGGCCGGCCTCGCCCGCGCGCGCCGCCTCGATCGTCGCGTTGAGCGCGAGCAGGTTGGTGCGGCTGGCGATGTCTTCGGCCTGTTGGGCATGGGCCAGCACTTCGCCGCTGAGCGAATGAAGCAGGGAACGGATCCGGCGCGGCATCGATGGCTTTCGTGAACAGTTTGCCGCCGGTACCGCGTATTTACCATAACATCTAGGGCCGTATCGGGCTTTTTCAGCGATTTAGATTAAAGGCCTGGGCGTCGCGGGGCGCACGGATGCCTGCATCGATCGTCTCAGGCGCGCCGTGTGGCGCCAGATCGCTGATGGCGGCCGGTGCGCTATGCCGGCGTGACGGCGCTCGCGCTGCCGAGCGTCGCGATGGCGATCATCGTCCGGTAAGGGGCGAGCCGTCGCCGCCACGATACAGCAGCCGGACCCGCGCCCTATGGCCCAGGCTGCGGTCCGACAGGGGCGGCTGGAACGCCATCGCCCCGGGCGACAGGAGAAGCGCCCGCCGGTCGACGGTAGCCGCGGCGGGCGGATGGTCGACCGGATAGACGGAGCGGACATATCGGCTGGCACATCCCCCGGTCAGGTCGGACACGCCGATCATCGGCCAGGCGAGGACGGATGCCTGCGCCTTGCCCGTCGAGACGATCGTCTTGCGCAGATGATAACTTGTTTGCATAGGTGCACATACTTCGGAACAGTCGGGCAGCGCGGGCCATGCGCGCCGGTATCGATGCCAATGAGGGGATTGCATGATGGTGAAGGGTCGTAACCTGACCAAGGCGGCGCTTTCGGTGGCCATGTGCCTCGGGGCGGCAGGATCGATGGCGACATCCTCCCTGGCGCAGAGCGCGCAGGGGCATCCGCAATGGCCCGGCAAGGGCGACCTGTTCGTCGGCACCAACTACCAACCCGTCGACCGCTCGACGGCACAGATCCGGCAGGACATTGCGGTGATGAAGCAGGCGGGCTTCAACGTGGTGCGGATGGGCGATCTGTCGTGGGACGCGTTCGAGCCGCAGGAAGGCCAGTTCACCTTCGAGTGGTTCGACGCGATCCTCGATCAGATGCAGGCGGCGGGCATCCGCGTCGTGCTCGACATTCCCGGCGAGCCGGCGCCGACCTGGCTGCACAAACATTATCCCGGCGTCGACATCGTCGACCAGAACGGCACCCGGCTGAACGCCGCCACCCGGTACTGGGACAATATCAGCGATCCGGATTACCGCCGCCTGGCGAAACGCCTCGCCGACCGGATGCTGCAACGCTACGCCAAGCATCCGGCGGTGATCGCGATCGGCTATGACAATGAGATCGGCAACGGTCGCATGTCCTATTCCGCCGCGGATCGCGATCGGTTCGTCGCCTGGCTGCAGCAGCGCTACGGCACGATCGCGGCGCTGAACAAGGCGTGGGCGACGCAACGCTGGTCGCGGCGCATCAACGACTGGTCGGAGGTCGATCTCCCCTATGAGCGGGGGCCGGGGCCCAACGAACGCTATCTCGACCTGCGCCGCTATTGGTCGGACGACACCTTGGGTGCGCTCAAGGATCTGGAGGCGGTGCGCAAGCAACGCGCGCCTGATGTCCCGGTCCTGTCCAACCTCTGGCCTTATGCCGGCCAGAAGGGGTTCGACTTCCTGCGTTCGTGGGACGAGATCTCGACCTATGGCGCGCTCGGCTTCTATCCCGGCGATCCGGCCGATGCGGCGGTCGACGTGATGTTCAACCGCGCCGGCCATACGACGCCGGTCTGGTTCAACGAATTCACCGCGGGCGGGGGCGGCTATTACGGCACGCCGGGCCGGTCCCGCATGTGGGCCTATTTCGGCCTGCTTTATTACTCCCAGGCCTTCCTCGCCTGGACGTTCAATTCGCATCTCGGCGGCGAGGAGCAGGCGCTGTTCGGACTGATCGATCATGACGATCGGCCGTCCTGGAAGGTGGGCGAGTTCGCACGCATTGCCGCCGAGATGAAGACGCTGAAGAATCTGGGGTTCCCGCGCACGGGCCGGCCGGACGTGGCGGTCGCCTATTCCTATCAGACCAATTGGCTGGTCAATCCGCCGCCCGGTCCCAACACCATGCAGGAATATTACAAGGCCGATTACCGCAAGCAGGTCGGCAACGCCTATTTCCCGTTCTTCCGCGACAATATCGACGCGGCGACGATCGACGTCGGCCATGATCGGCTCGACACCTACAAGCTGATCGTGATGCCGACCGCCTATCTGGTCGATCGGCCGACCTCCGATGCGATCCGGGCCTATGTCAAGAATGGCGGCACCGTCGTGATGACCGGCTATTCGGCGAAAGTCGATGCGACGGGCAAGTGGTTCGACACGCCCCTGCCCGGCGGGCTGACCGACGTCTTCGGCCTGCGGACCAACGCCTTCTACCGCGCCGACACGCCGTTGACGGTGCAGTTCGGCACCGCGACGCTGACCGGCAGCGACCCCTATTATGAGGTGCTCGAACCGTCGACCGCACAGGTGCTCGCCCGCTTCACCAACACGGGCAATCCGTCCCCGGCGATCACCGTCAACCGTTATGGCAAGGGGCGGGCGATCTATCTCGCCACGGCGGCGCAGCCCGAATTCATCCAGCCGTTGATCCGCTCGCTCTACCCCTCGGTCGGGATCACGCCCGGGCCGGTGACGCCCGACGGCGTCTCCGCGCGGATCGTGGACGGCCGGACGCTCTATGTGAACACCACGGCCAAGCCGGCAAAGGTGACCATCAATGGCCGCCGGACCGACGCCCTCACCGGTCGCACCGCGACCGGCACGGTCGAACTCGAACCCTATGGCGTCGCGCTGATGCACTAGCCTGGCGCCCGGCGGCATTTGACACTGCCGGACGGGCATCGCAAGGCGCGCTCCGGTCAGCATTGGGAGAGCGCATGCGCGACGGTCTGAAAGCGTCCTACGCCGCGCCGGCTGTCGAAAAGGCCTTCGAGATACTGGAGATGCTGCGCCGCCAACCCGGCGGCGCGCTGGTCAGCGAGATGGCGGTGCTGCTCGGCCGTTCGGTCGGCGAGTTGTTCCGCATCGTCGTGGTGCTGGAGAAGATGGGCTATCTGCAGAAATCCAGTGCCGACGACCGCTATTCCGTCTCGTATAAATTGCTGGACCTCGCCTTCCACGCCACGCCGGCGCAGGATGTCGTCGCGGCCGCGCGTCCGTTCATGCGGCAATTGGCGAGCGAGGCCGCCCAGTCGTGCCATCTCGTCGTCGTGAACGGCGCCAAGGGTCTGGTCATTCACCGCGAGGAGAATCCGGGTACGCGGGGCTTTTCGCTGCGGCTGGGCGCCGAGGTCGATCTGATGACGAGTTGCTCGGGACAGGTGCTGCTGGCCTTCACCACGGAAGACCAGCGCGCCAGTCTGCTGCATGCGATCGGCTATGAGGCCTATGCGTCGAACGTGGCCCGGCTGGCCGCGGTGCGCAAGCGGGGGTACGAGCAGCGCAAGAGCGCGATCACGGGCGGCGTGACCGATATCAGCTTTCCGATATGCGGCCGCGACGGGTTCGTGGCGGCGGCACTCACCATCCCGTTCCTGGGTCAGATCGGCGGATCGCAGGCGGCCGAGCTGATCGCGGCGCGCGCGCTGCTGAAGGAGGCGGCGGCAGCGACGTCGATCGCGCTCGGTCACCGCCCCGCCTGAAACCGCGCCGGCTGCGATCGCCCGCGACGGTGCGGTCACGGCGTGGGAGCGCTCAGCCGGTCCGTTCCCCCGACAGGAAGCCCGCATGGGTCGGCATCGCCTCGGCTCCCCTCTGCATCAGCGCGTGCATCCGGCGGAGCGCTGCGCGGGCCTCCCCCGGCGGCACCAGGTCGGCGTGTCGACCCGCTGCGTCTGCTTGTAATGCAGGATGACGAAGTCGCGCACCGCCTCGGTCTACGGCGGCATCGGCCGGCTGCGTCGTCGATCCGGCCGGCCTATCCTGTGCCGCCTGCGCCGCGACGGGTGCCCCCGCCAGCGCCACCGCGTTCGCGAGCGCCGACTTGGCCACCATGATGTGATCGTTACCCCTCGTTGCCCTCTCCCGTCGCCCGCATGACGCGGATCGTTGCCCGACGGCGTATCATGAGCCTTCACATGTGAAAATGAATATTCGTATATGGTTATTGATGACAGCGGCTCGCCGATGACCCTTGCGTCCATGGCCAAGCCCTGCGATGACAGCAGAGGTCACATATGAAAATCAATTCTCATGAATGGCCGAGGCGAAATGGCGGGCCGGATAGGCTACCGTCTCATGCGTGCGCGGCGGATCGATAGCGGCCTTCGCAGCCGACAAGGGAGGATGACGAGGTGAAGATCAGCAAGCGCGAAATGCTCGGGGGCGTGGTGGGGACGACGGTGGCGGCTGCCGGCGCCGGCCGTGCCGTGGCCCAGGCGATGCCGGCCATCGCACCGGGGCCGTTCCAGCCGACGACGACATCGCTCAGCGCCTATGATACGCCCGCCTGGTTCCGCGATGCCAAGTTCGGCATCTGGGCGCATTGGGGGCCGCAGGCGGTACCCGGCCAGGGCGACTGGTACGCCCGCTTCATGTATACGCCCGGCCACCCGCATTACGACCATCACGTCAAGACCTACGGCCACCCTTCGGAGAAGGGCTATAAGGACATCATTCCGCTGTGGACGGCGGACAAGTTCGACCCGGAGGCGCTGGTTGCGCGCTATCGCGCCGCGGGTGCGCGCTACATCGTCTCGATGGGCGTGCATCACGACAATTTCGATCTGTGGCGATCCCGGCATCATCGCTGGAATGCCACGGTGATGGGGCCGAAGCGCGACATCGTCGGCGAGTTGCAGGCGGCGGCCAAGCGTCACGGCTTGCGCTTCGGCGTGTCGGAACATCTGGGGGCGAGCTACACCTGGTGGTATCCCAACCATCTGTACGATCAGTTCTGGCCGAAACTGGGGGTCAGCTACGACGGCGCCGATCCCCGCTACGCCGATCTCTACCACGACAATCGCGACGAACCGTTCATCAACACGCCGGCGTCCTGGTATACCCGGAACGCGGCCTATCAGGCGCACTGGCTCAAGCGGATCCGCGATCTGATCGACAGCTACAAGCCCGATCTGCTCTATTCGGACGGCGGGTTGCCGTTCGGCGACATCGGGCGGCAGATGCTGGCGCATTACTATAACGGCGGCTCGAAGCGCGGCACCGTCGACGTCGTCTACACCTGCAAGAATCTCGGCTCGGGGGAATTCAGCGACGCCTGGTCGACGCAGGACGTCGAGCGCGGCGCGCTGACCGGGATCAACCCCAAGCCATGGCAGACCGACACTTCGAACGGCGACTGGTTCTACAAGCAGGACGACACCTACAAGACGGCGGCGCAGGTGATCGCGACGCTCGCCGATGTCGTCAGCAAGAACGGCAATCTGCTGCTCAACGTCGTGTTGCTCGGCGACGGCAGCCTTCCCCCGCAGTCCGAGCAATTGCTGGATGATCTTGCCGCGTGGATGACGGTCAACGGCGAGGCGATCCACGGCACGCGGCCCTGGACGCGGTTCGGCGAAGGGCCGACACAGGGGACCGAGGGCGCCTTTTCGGAAAAGGCCGATTATGTGGATGGCGACATCCGCTTCACCACGCGCGGCAAGACCCTCTATGCCATCACGCTGACCGAGCCCAAGACCCGCCTTGTCGTGACGGCGCTGCGCAGCGGGGCGGACGGTCGGTCCGACACCGTCCGCGCCGTGCGCCTGCTCGGCCACAAGGGGGCGCTTTCCTATCGTCAGACCGCGGAGGGTCTGGTCGTCGACCTGCCCGCCACCTTGCCGTCACGCCATGCCAGCGTGGTGGCGATGACGCTTGCCTGATCGGTCGCCCCACCATGACGCCACGGCGGCGGCGGCGGCGGCGGCGCCGGCGCCGGCAGCGGCGGCCTTGGCGCCTATGATCCGTCGGCCGATTCGGGGCTGGTGATGCAGGCGCAATATCGCGCGATCCAGACCGATTTCTATTCGACGCAGGGCGACCTGTCGGTGACGCGCAAGCTCGATACCGGCTTCGGCACGCACGACATCCGGGTCGGCAGCTACGGCTCGCTGTGGGGCCAGACGATGTTCACCGCCTATCAAAACTATCTGATCCAGGTGAAATCGCAGCCCCGCGTGCTCGACCTCGCCGCCTATGCGGCGAGCGGCGCGGTGCCGGGCTATGTCACCGACCATGGGTCGCTCAACGATGCGGTGTCGCTCAATGCCGGCAAAGTCGATGGCCAGCTGATCGCGCTCTATGGCACCGACAGCTGGGACATCACCGACCGGCTGCGCCTCGACGCGGGCTTCCGCCACGAATGGTATAGCTACAGCGGCTATGACCGGCTGACCGGGGCGTATAACCTCGGCGATCCGACGACGCTGGCCGACAACAATACCCGCGGCTTCACGGGCGCGATCGGCACGCTGCGCCTCAAGCAGCAGGCGACCAACTGGACGGTCGGCGGCAATTACGATCTCAGCCGCCATATCGGCATGTATCTGCGCGCGTCGCAGCTCGACGTGCCGCAGAACACCACCATCGCCTTCACCTACCCCACCCCCGCGGTGGTTCCGACCAAGGCCAAGCTGTACGAGGCGGGCGTCAAGCTCGCTGCGGGTGGATCCTATCTGTACGTCACCGGCTTCTACACCAAGTTCGATCCGCTGAACGCCAGCTTCGCCGGCTTCAACCCGGCGACCGGCCGCGCCGATGTGACCACCACCTTCATCGGCACCGCCGAAACCAAGGGCATGGAGGCCGACGGTCGCCTGCGCCTGCCCGGCCCCTTCTCGCTCGCCGGGTCGGTGACCGTCCAGAACCCGCGCTACCTCAACTTCAGCAGCAACACCGGCCTCGACGGCAGCCGCGCCAACGGCAAGCAGATCGTCCGCGAGCCCAGGCTGTTCCTCAACGTGCGCCCGACCGCCGATGTCGCTTTCGGCGCCACCAAGGTCAGCCTCTACGGTCGCTACGATTATGTCGGCCGCCGCTACACCGACTTCTTCAATTCCACCGCGCTGCCGGCCTACGGGTCGTTCGGCCTCGGCGGGATCGTCTCGGATGGCGTCTGGCAGGTGCAGGTCGTCGGCGACAATATCACCAACGCGCACGGCTTTACCGAGGGCAATACGGCGGGCGACCGGTTCGGCCAGGGCGTGCCGACCGCGATCTTCGGCCGCCCCCTGTTCGGCCGCAACGTGCGGCTGATCGTCAGCCGCTCCTGGTGAGCCCGCGCTGACCGTGATCGCGCCGGAGAGGGTAGCCGACCGGGCCCTTTCTCCCATCCCCGTCTCCTGTGAAAGCCTGCCATGTATCGTCCGCTTCTCGCCGTCGCCGTTGCGGCGCTCGCGCCCTCCACCGTACAAGCGGCCCCCGCCGATGCCCTGCGCCGTCTCGCCGACCCCGATGGCGGCCTGATCGTCATCGCGCATCGCGGCTGCCACGAAGCCGCGCCGCTCCACGCTTTGGGGAGCAAGCCGGAAAACTCAATCGCGGCGCTGCGCCAGTGCGTCGTTCTCGGTGCCGACGTGATGGAGACCGACGTGCGTCGCAGCCGCGACGGCCATCTCGTCATCCTGCACGACGACAGCGTCGACCGGACCACGAACGGCACCGGCAAGGTCGCCGACCTCAGCCTCGCGCAGTTGCAGGCGCTACGGCTGCGTCAGGACGAGGGCGGCGCGACGGCGGCGCTCACCGACCAGACGATCCCGACCCTCGACGACCTGCTCGCGCTGGCGAAGGACCGCATCGTCCTCAACCTCGACGTCAAGGACATGATCTACGGCGAGGTCGTCGATGCGGTGCATCGCGCCGGCGCGCAGGACCGGGTGATCGTCAAGACCTTCGCCGGCGTCGCCTCGGTCCCGCTGGCGACGATCCCGCCCTATGACCGCGTGCCCTTCGCCGTCATCCCGATCACCGCCGATCCGGCGGCGGGCGATGTGCCGCAGATCATCGCCAGCCAGATGCGGGGGCGGATCAGGCCGATCGCGGTCGAACTGCCGATCGTGCCGCTGACGACGCTGCCCGTGATCATGAGCCGTGCGAAAGCACTCGGCGTGCCGGTCTGGATCAACACGCTGTTCAAGGGCTTCGTGACGGGCATGGGCGGCGACCCCGAAGCCCGGCAGGACCCCGCCGCAATCTGGGGGCGCCTCGCGGCTATGGGCGTGCGCCTGATCCAGACCGATGCCGTCGAAGCGCTGCTGCGCTATCGTGAACTCCGCCGACGGGCGCCGCAGAGCATCGGGCGCAACGATCGGGGTCACGCCCCCCTCCCGCGCCCGTAGCCGATCCGCTACGGGTGGCGCGATGGCCAGAAAGAAGCGCTACCTGACCGCGACGATGGCCGACGGCTATGTGAAGACGATCGGTCCCACCGCCGCGCCATTCACCCATTACTGGCGGATCGTCGCGCATCTGCATAACGGCAAGACGGAGGTATTCTGGGGCCACACGACCTCGATCAAGGAAGCCGCCGGCAAGGAAGCGCTGACGCAGCAGGCGGCCAAACGACACGGATGGAAAGGCTTCGATTTCGAGGTCGTCGAACTTAGCGAACAGTGACGCATCCGACGCTACCCGTGGACGGATGGCATGACCATCACGGCCTTGGCGTCACGGAAACAAAGGGGCCGAACGCCGCCAGGCCCTCATATCCCACCCTCAGCCGACGGAAGCCGCGCCGCCCTGGATCCTGGATCGAGCCGACAGGAACGGGCCGTCCGGGCGCCGCTCCGCCGCAAAGTGCTGCAGACCGACGGGCTCCGGCATGGCGACGTACAGCGCCTCCACGCCGCCCCTGGCGTGATAGGTTTCGTGCCAGAATCCTGCCCCTGCCGACAGTGCGCGGACATCGCGCCACCAGTCGGCGTGCGGCCCGCCGCGCGTGAAGCGCTCCAGACTATCCATATCCTGCCAATATTGGCGGAAGCCGAAGTGGGTCAGGCTGAACATCATGCCTTCATGCGCCAGCAGACCGTCAGGCCGGTTGCGGGCGATGGCATGCAGGCCCGGTCCGATCCGGCGCAGCGCGCGCAGGCCGCGCCATCCCTTCACCCGGAAGCCGAGCAGGATCATGACGAGATCGGGATAGGCCGAAAGATCGACCGATTGGCGGTTGATCGACGCTTGCATTGTCGGGCTCCCTGTCGTGTACATCGTACACATAGGCTATCGGTGTACGATGTAAACATGGGCGATCCGAAATCCGTCGATCTACCGGCGCGTCTCGTTGCGGCTGCGCTGTCCGCGCTCGAGCGGGGCGAAGACATCGGCCTGCGCGCCGTCGCGCGCGATGCCGGCGTGTCCGCGATGGCACCCTACCGACATTTCCGTGACAAAGCGGCGCTGTTGGCCGCGGTGGCGATGCGGGGCTTTGTCGACCTCAAGACCGCGCTGCTCGCGGCCGATGCGCAGCGCGACGCACGCGCCGCACTGATCGCGCAAGGCGAAGCCTATCTCGCCTTCGCCCGCGCCCGTCCGGCCCTGTTCCGCCTGATGTTCTCCGGGCACGATTGTGGCCCGCCCCCCGTCGAGGACAATGCCTATGGGGTCATGGTACGGCGCGTCCGACAGCTCGCGCCGGCCGATCCGGACGCCGCCACGCTCGCCTGCTGGTCGGCCGTGCACGGCATGGCGACGCTCGCGCTCGACGGTGGCTTACCGCCCGGAGACGCTCGGCTCGAACATGCCGCGCTGTCGCTCGTCGTGGCCGGCCTGGCTCCCCCGGACCCTGGTTGAGCGGTAAGGGTCGTTCGCGGCAGTCCGCGCACTATCCAGCTTCACCCATCCGTTCACCCCGAGGCTGACAGCGCACGGCGCATGATCAATTCATGGATAACAGGAATGGAAGGCAGGTAGCGGCGGCGGACCTTGCCCGATACCGCCGCCTCTCCCGAAGAGGCTGATAAGACAGGACTGTCCGGGCTTGGGCGAAAGCGGAACGTCCGCTTCGCAGCGGCGTGATGTCGCTCCGCTCATCCGTCAGGCGCCACCGATCGATGGCGCGGCGGTTCGTTTCGCCTATACTGCATCGCAACCCCAAGGCGCGTTCGCCAGCTCGCGGGCCAGATGGTCGATGAGCGCCTGCACCCGCAGCGGCCGCAACGGACTGGGCGGCATGACGAGATGGAGGCCCAGCGGCGTCACCGTCCAGTCCGGCATCGCGACCGCCAGCTGGCCGTCGCGCAATTCGCGCCAGATCAGGAATTCGGGCTGGATCGCAAGGCCCTGCCCGGCGACGAGCGCCGGGTTGAGCAGATCGGCATTGTCGGTCCAGACCCGCACCGGCGGTTCGACCGCCTCTTCCCCGAAGGTCGGGTGCGTGAAGCGCCACATCCGGGAGGCACCGCCCGTATAGGCGAGCGCGCGATGCCGGCCGAGCTCGGCCGGATGCGTCGGCATGCCGTGGCGATCGAGATAGGCGGGCGAGGCCACCAGCAGCAGCCGGACCGGGCAGAGCCGGCGCGACAGCAGCGACGAATCGTCGAGGCTGGCGATCCGCAGCGCGACATCGAAGCCTTCCGCCACCAGGTCGACCTTGCGATCGCTCAGCGCGAAATCAACGGTGATCTCGGGATAGGCGTCGAGGAACGCCGGCAGCGTCGCGCCGAGATAGGCGATGCCGAACGACAGCGGCGCGCTGATCCGCACGCGCCCGCGCGGCACGTTGGATTGCTCGCCGGCTTCGTCCTCGACCGCCTCGCCCTCGCTGAGGATGCGCGTCGCGCGGTCGAGCGCGGCACGGCCCGCATCGGTGAGCGCGATGCGGCGCGACGTGCGCGCGATCAGCGTGAGGCCCAGCCGCGCCTCCAGCCGGGCGATCGCCTTCGACACGGTGGGATCGGACATGCCCATCGCGCGCGCCGCACCCGAGAAGGAGCCGTGTTCGGCGACCCTGGCGAAGATCGCCCAGGCTTCGAGGTCGGGAAGACGCTTCACCATTTCCGGCAAGGATGAGATGCCAAGCTTGCCGTTTCGTCAAGTGGGATCGAGGCGCATCTTGCGGTCATCGGAGCAGCAACGCTCCCGCCAGGAGACCGAACCATGATCGACCGTCGTCCCTTCCGCAGCCTCGGTGGCGCCAATCACGGCTGGCTCGACGCCAAGCATCATTTCTCGTTCGCGGGCTATCATGATCCCGCCCGGATGGGCTGGGGCGACATCCGCGTTTGGAACGACGATACGATCGCGCCCGGCACCGGCTTCCCGCCGCATCCGCACGCCGACATGGAGATCATCACCTATGTCCGCGAAGGGGCGATCACCCACCAGGATTCGCTCGGCAACATCGGCCGTACCGAGGCCGGCGACGTGCAGGTGATGAGCGCGGGATCGGGCGTCCGCCACTCCGAATACAACAGGGAGGCCGGCACCACCCGCATCTTCCAGATCTGGATCGAGCCCAAGACGCGGGGTCAGGCGCCGTCGTGGGGCGCCAAGCCCTTCCCGCGGGGCGCGCGTTCGGGGCAGTTCGTGACGCTGGCCAGCGGTTTCGCCGACGATGCCGACGCGCTGCCGATCCGCACCGACGCGCGGATCGTCGCCGCCACGCTCAAGGCGGGCGAGAGCGCCGACTACCCGCTCGGCGCGGATCGCCACGGCTATCTCGTCCCCGCGACCGGCACGATCGAGGTCAACGGCACCCGTCTGGAGGCGCGCGACGGTGCCGCCATCGCCGCGGAGGCCGTGCTCCGCGTCACCGCGATCGAGGATGCCGAGATCGTCCTCGTCGACGCCGCCTGATCCCCCATCCGTACCGCGTATCCTCACAGCTGCAAGGGAGACCCGTCATGCCGTTCATCACCACCGCCGACGCCACCGACATCTTCTACAAGGACTGGGGCGCCAAGGACGCGCCCGTCGTCATGTTCCATCATGGCTGGCCGCTCAGTTCGGACGATTGGGATGCGCAGATGATCGCCTTCGTCCAGAAGGGCTATCGGGTGATCGCCCATGACCGGCGTGGCCACGGCCGCTCGACGCAGAGCGCCGGCGGCCACGACATGGACAGCTATGTCGCCGACGTCGTCGCGCTGACCGACGCGCTCGACCTCAGGGATGCGGTCCATGTCGGCCATTCGACCGGCGGTGGCGAGGTCGCCCGCTATGTCGCCCGCGCCAAGCCCGGCCGGGTCGGCAAGGCGGTGCTGGTGAGCGCGGTCGCGCCGATCATGGTCCGGACCGACGCCAATCCGGACGGCGTGCCGATGGAGGTGTTCGACATGGTGCGCGAGCAGACCGCCACCAACCGCGCGCAATTCTACCATGACTTCACCCTCCCCTTCTTCGGCTACAATCGCGAGGGTGCGGCGGTGAAGGAGGCGGTGCGGCTCAACTGGTGGCGGCAGGGGATGATGGGCTCGGCGCTCGCGCATATGCTCGGCATCAAGGCCTTTTCCGAAACCGACTTCACCGACGACCTCAAGGCGATCGACGTGCCGACGCTGGTGCTGCACGGCGAGGACGATCAGGTCGTGCCCTTTGCCACCACCGGCAAGATGTCCGCCGGACTCATCAAGGGAGCGAAGCTCATCTCCTATCCCGGCCTGCCGCACGGCATGCCGGTGACCCATGCCGAGCGGATCACCACCGACCTGCTCGCCTTCATCCAGGGGTGACCGACGAGGGCGCACGGGGCGGTTGCGCGCCCCGTGCGTTCGCACGACAGGCAGGCATCACAGGCAGGCATCACAGGGAGACGTCGCGATGGGCGACCGGATACTGATCTTCTACGGCTCCTACCGTTCCGACCGGCAGGGCATCGCGCTTGCCGAATGGCTGGTCGGCGCCTTTGCGGCGCGGGGTGCAGCGGCCGAGCTGGTCGACGCCAAGGCGCTCGATCTCCCGATGCTCGACCGCATGTACAAGGAATATCCCGAGGGCGAGGCGCCGCCCGCGCTGGAGACGCTCGCCGCGAAGATCAGCGCGGCCGACGCCTTCGTCTTCGTCGCCGGCGAATATAATTGGAGCGTCCAGCCCGGCCTCAAGAACCTCACCGACCACTTCCTGGAGGAATGGTATTGGCGGCCGGCGGCGATCGTCAGTTACTCGGCCGGGCGGTTCGCCGGCGCGCGCGCCGGGCTCGCCTGGCACGGCATCCTGTCCGAGATGGGCATGGTGGTGGTGTCGAGCACGATCGCGGTCGGCGGGATCGGCCATGCCTTCGACGCGGCGGGCGCGCCGGCGGGCGATGGCGGCGCCGCCCTCAGCCACGCCTTCCCGCGCTTCGCCGACGACCTCGGCTGGTGGACGGAGGCCGCCCGCAGCCAGCGCGAGCGTCGCGCTCCGCCCTATTGATCCGGTGACGGGCGATGCGCGCCGGCCTCGGCGCCGAACGCCGGACCCTGCATCGCGGCCGGGCGGGACGATGACCGGAGCCGTCCTCATCCGGCGCCCGGCCAGCTGACGCCCGCCGGACGGGCGGCATCCGCCGGTCCATCCGGGCGGATCCGGTCTGGACGCGCGCCTCGCATCCGGATGGCGGACCGGGGCAGACCATCGCCGCGAACACCGAGCCGCCGGTCCGGCTTGCGGGCGGATCGTCCCGAACGCCATCGCAACATGCGGTCCCGGACACCGATTGCGGCGGAAAACCGCCAGACACGGCTATCGCATCACGATATATCCGCTATGCTGGATATATGGATAAGGACTTGGCGATCACCGCGCTGGGCGCGCTCGCGCAGGGTACGAGGCTGGACGTGTTCCGGCTGCTGGTGCGGCACGAGCCGGACGGCCTGGCGGCGGGCGATATCGCCCGTCAGTGCGACGTGCCGCAAAACACCATGTCGGCGCATCTCGGCATCCTCGCGCGCGCCGGCATCGTGCGCGCCGAACGGCACGGTCGGTCGATCATCTACCGTGCCGACCTCGACGGTCTGCGCGCGCTGACGCTGTTTCTGGTCAAGGACTGCTGCGCAGGCTCACCCGACGTGTGCGCGCCGCTGCTCGCCGAACTCGCCCCCTGCTGCTGAAAGGACGCCCCGTGGCCGTCGATATCGTCATCTATCACAACCCCGATTGCGGCACGTCGCGCAACACGCTCGGCCTGATCCGCAATGCCGGCATCGAGCCGCACGTGATCGAATATCTGAAAACGCCGCCCTCGCGCGCGCTGCTGGTCGAGCTGATCGACCGCGCCGGCATGACGCCGCGCGCGCTGCTGCGCGAGAAGGGCACACCCTATGCGGAGCTCGGCCTGGGCGACCCGGCGCTGTCCGACGAGGCGCTGGTGGATGCGATGATGGCGCATCCGATCCTCATCAACCGGCCGCTGGTCGTCTCGCCGCTCGGCGTGACGCTGTGCCGGCCGTCCGAAGCGGTGCTCGATCTGCTGCCGCGCGACCAGCTCGGCGCGTTCGCGAAGGAGGACGGCGAGCTTGTGGTGGACGCTTCGGGCCAGCGCCTCGTCTGATGCTGCTGGCCGTCCTGATCTTCGTCGCGACGATCGCGCTCGTCATCTGGCAACCCAAGGGCCTCGGCATCGGGTGGAGCGCGATGGGCGGTGCGATCGTCGCGCTGCTCGCCGGCGTCGTCACCTTGTCCGACGTGCCGGTGGTATGGGGGATCGTCTGGAACGCGACCGCCGCCTTCGTCGCGATCATCGTCATCAGCCTGCTGTTGGACGAAGCCGGATTCTTCGAATGGGCGGCGCTGCATGTCGCCCGCTGGGGCAAGGGGCACGGACGGCGGCTGTTCGTGCTGATCGTGCTGCTCGGCGCGGCGGTGTCGGCGCTGTTCGCCAATGACGGCGCGGCGCTGATCCTGACGCCGATCGTCATCGCCATGCTGCGCGCGCTGGGCTTCCGGGACAGAGCGACGCTGGCGTTCGTCATGGCGGCCGGGTTCGTCGCCGATACCGCCAGCCTGCCGCTGGTCGTCTCGAACCTCGTCAACATCGTATCCGCCGACGTCTTCGGGATCGGGTTTCGCGACTATGCCGCCGTGATGGTGCCGGTCGACCTCGTCTCGATCGCCGCGACGCTGGGCGCGCTGCTGCTGTTCTTCGGGCGCGACATCCCGCAGGATTATGACGTCGGGGCGCTGCGGGCGCCGCGCGAGGCGATCCGCGACGCTGCGACCTTCCGCGCCGGAGGGATCGTCCTCGCGCTGCTGCTCGCCGGCTTCTTCCTGCTCGAACCGCTCGGCGTGCCGGTCAGCGCCGTCGCCGCGGCCGGCGCGATCCTGCTGCTGGCGGTCGCAGGCCGCGGCCATGTCATCCAGACCGGCGCGGTGCTGCGCGGCGCACCCTGGCAGGTCGTGATCTTCTCGCTGGGCATGTATCTCGTCGTCTTCGGCCTGCGCAACGCCGGCCTGACGGATCATCTGGCAGCGCTGCTCGACCGCATCGCGCAGGGCGGCGTGTGGGGCGCGGCGCTGGGAACCGGCGTGATCGCAGCCCTCCTGTCGTCGCTGATGAACAACATGCCGACCGTTCTGGTCGGCGCGCTGTCGATCGACGCGACGCATGCGACCGGGGCGGTCAGGGACGCGATGATCTACGCCAACGTCATCGGGTGCGACCTCGGCCCCAAAGTGACGCCGATCGGCTCGCTCGCGACCCTGCTGTGGCTCCACGTCCTCGGGCAGAAGGGCGTGCGGATCGGCTGGGGCTATTATCTCCGGGTCGGGGTCACGCTCACCGTGCCGGTCCTCCTCGTCACCCTCGCGGCGCTGGCGCTGCGGATCGGACAGGCCTGATACCTGCGCGCGCCGGACCGATATCCCGGCGTCGATCATCCGGCCGTCCCCGAACGGCGCGAAGCGTCGCTATGGTCGGAGGGGCAGCGCTGGTGCAGCCCGAACGCCACCGCCACGGGCCGGTCGCGCCTCGCGACGGCGCGACGATCCTGACGGCCGGGATCGGCGGACCGGAAGGCCGAGGCGACGCCACGGATGTCCGCAGTTGCAATATGGGCCGATCAGTGACTATCTAAGGGCCTTCGACGGACCCGGATCGATTCGGGTGGCTCGGCCCGGCGCCTATCCCCGGGATAACCATAGCGAATTTGGGCCTCGCTTCCGAGCATCGTTGATCGAACGCGTCTGACGGCGTGCGCCCCTCGCTATTGCGATCAGGTTTCTACATGACATTTGCTACTTCGCTGCGACGCGAATGGCTCTCGAACCCGCGCGCGGACGTGCTGGCGGGTATCGTCGTCGCGCTCGCGCTGATCCCGGAGGCCATCGGCTTCTCGATCATTGCCGGCGTCGATCCCAGCGTCGGGCTGTTTGCCTCCTTCTCCATCGCCGTCATCATCTCAGCTGTGGGCGGACGCCCCGGCATGATTTCGGCCGCGACCGCGGCGATCGCCGTTCTCGTCCTGCCGCTGATCCGCGATCACGGCGTCCCGTACCTGTTCGCCGCCACCATCCTGATGGGGCTGATCCAGGGCGTCGCCGGCTTCCTCAAGCTCGACCGGCTGATGCAATATGTGTCGCGCTCGGTCATCACCGGCTTCGTCAATGCGCTCGCGATCCTCATCTTCGTCGCGCAGCTTCCCCAGCTCACCCACGTCGGGTGGGAAACCTATGCGATGGTCGCGGCGGGCCTGGCGATCATCTATCTGTTCCCGCGGCTGACCAAGGCGATCCCGTCGCCGCTGGTCGCGATCGTCATCCTGACGATCGTCTCGATCTTTGCCGGCGTGCACGTCAACACGGTGGGCGACATGGGCAAGCTGCCCTCGTCGCTGCCCGCCTTCGGCATCCCGCAGGTGCCGTTCACGCTGGAAACGCTGCGCATCATCTTCCCCTATGCGCTGACGATGGCGGCGGTGGGCCTGCTGGAATCGATGATGACCGCGCAGATCGTCGATGATCTGACCGACACGCCATCGAACAAGCGCCGCGAGATGAAGGGACAGGGCATCGCCAATGTCCTGACCGGCTTCCTCGGCGGCATGGGTGGCTGCGCGATGATCGGCCAGTCGGTCATCAACGTGAAGTCGGGCGGCTCGACCCGCCTTTCCACCCTCGTCTCGGGCGTGTTCCTGCTGTTCCTGATCGTCGTGCTGGGGCCGCTGGTCGCGCGCATTCCGATGCCGGCGCTGGTCGCGGTGATGATCATGGTGTCGATCGGCACCTTCTCCTGGGGATCGATCAGAACCCTCAGGAGCCATCCGTGGCAATCCTCGGTCGTCATGCTGGTGACGGTGCTGGTCGTCGTCTCGACGCACGATCTGGCGCAGGGCGTGGTCGCGGGCGTGATCCTGTCCGGCCTGTTCTTCGCCGGCAAGGTCAGGCGCCTGTTCGACGTGACGTCCGAGCTCAGCGCGGACGGCCGGACGCGGACCTACCGCGTCTCGGGTCAGGTGTTCTTCGCCTCGTCCGAGCGGTTCGCCGACGCCTTCGACTTCAAGGCGGTGCTGGACACGGTCGTCATCGACCTGACCGCCGCGCATTTCTGGGACATTTCGGCGGTGGGGAGCCTCGACAGGGCGATCCTCAGGTTCCGCCGCGAAGGCACCCATGTCGAGGTCGTCGGCCTCAATCAGGCGAGCGCGACGATGGTCGATCGCTTCGCCGTCCATGACAAGCCCGGCGCCGAAGCGGCGCTCGGCGCCCATTGAGGAGAGGGCTTATGAACCGCATATTGGCCTGTATCGATGCATCCGCCTATGCGACCAGCGTCGTCGATCTGGCGGCCTGGGCCGCGACCCGGCTCGGCGCCGATGTCGAGCTGCTGCACGTCGTCCAGCGCCGGGAGGCCGTCGCATCGCGCAACGATCACAGCGGCGCGATCGGCCTCGGCGTCAAGAGCGAGCTGCTGGAGGAACTGACCCGTATCGAGGAAGCGGCGGGGCGTCTCGCCATCGAGGAAGGGCGCATCCTGCTCGACGCAGGCGGCGCCCGCCTCACGGCACGGGGCATCGCGGTCGCGCCGTTGCACCGGCATGGCGGGATCGTGGAGACGATCGTCGAGCGCGAGGCCGATGCTGCATTGGTCATCATCGGCAAGCGCGGCGCGTCGGGCGCGTTCGCGACCGACCATATCGGCTCCAAGGTCGAACGCGTCGTGCGCGCCAGCGACAGGCCGGTGCTGATCGCCTCGCGCGACGCCGCGGCCCCCGACGCGGTGGTGATCGCCTTCGACGACAGCCCCGCCGCCTGCCGCGCCGTCCGTCATGTCGCGACCTCGCCGCTGTTCCATGGTCTGCCGGTCCATCTCGTCATGGCGGGGCCGGACGACGGCCGACACCGCGACCGGCTCGGCGCAGCCGCAGCCGCGCTGCCCGCCTGTGCCGAAACCGTCCTGCGTGACGGCAAGGTCGATGCGGTGATCGGCGATCATATCGCGGCGCATCCCGGCGCGATGCTGGTGATGGGCGCTTACGGCCATTCGCCGCTGCGCACCCTGATCGTCGGCAGCACGACGACGACGATGATCCGCACCGTCTGCGCGCCGGTGCTGCTGATGCGCTGACATCGCCGGGGACGCAGCACAGCCCGGTGTCGCGCCGAGGCGGATCGACAGCGGCGATCATCGCGGGTGCATCCGCTGCGGCGATGCGCCTCGCCTGCGCCGAGGAGGGCCAGGCCCGAAAGGACGCACCATGCCGACCGGAACGATCAGATATCTCGACCGGGGTGGAGCCTGGGGCTTCATCTCGCGGGACGACAAGCAGCCCAAGGTCTTCGTCCACGTCCGTGCGGCGGAGCGCGCCGGCTTTGCCGGACTGAGGCGCGGCCAGCGCTGGCGCTTCACGCTCGTCGAGCGCCCCAAGGGCGGGTTTGAGGCCGATGATCTGGAAATGCTGGGCGATCAACCGCCTCCGCCCGGACGATGAGCGGCTTGCCAGAGACGAACGGCCGGCGGGATCGTCTGCGCCGTCCCGCAGGGCATGCTCTTGCGGGACTTAAGACGGCTCGCCTCGACGCAGCTGCCAGGACGAGACCGTCGCAGGCCGCTGCGGGGGAGGACGAGGGCGGAAGCGCCGCTCCTGAGGCGCCGTCGGCGCCCCTGCCCCCTCCTCCGTTTTCAGCTGAACCGCGCCATCTGATACTGCTGGGACAATATGGTCCCGGGACGCCCGCACCGACCAAGCAAGTCCCAATGTCTCATTGGCGAGTATCCCCGTCCAAAACGTCCTTCAGCACACGCCGATACCGGCTGACCTATCGAGGCAGGCTTTGCCGTTCAGGACGAGCGTACGGGTCCCGTCGATTGCCGGACGATAAGCTGATGGCCATGGTTCAGACACATCACTGGGGGCCTATCCTGAAGCTGGGCGACGACCATGTCGGCCGCGGCGACCGCCATATCGAACACCGGCTGGCGGACGGTGGTGATCGCCGGCCAGGCGATGCGCGCGACCTCCGAATCGTCGAAGCCGGTGATCGACAGGTCGCCCGGCACGCTCAGCCCCATCTCCAGCGCGGCGGTCAGCGCGCCGACCGCCATGTCGTCGTTCTGCGCGAGGATCGCGGTCGGCCGCTCGGCGCGGGTGAGCAGGGTGCGCGCCGCGGCATGGCCGCTGTCATAGGTGTAGAAGCCGGTCGCGACGCGATCCGGCGCCACCGTGATCCCCGCCGCGGCGAAGGCCTCGGCGAACCCCTGCATCCGCGCCTCGGCCGAGGCGTGGGTGGGATCGCCGGTGATGATCGCGATGTCGCGATGGCCGAGGCCGATGACATGCGCGGCGATCTCGCGCGCGGCGCTGACGTCGTCGATGAGGTTGCTCGGCCCAGCGTCGATCAGGCGGGTCGGGGCGATGCGCGCGAAGCGGATGCTCGCCGCGGTCAGATCGGCCATGATCCGTGCGCTGTCCGACGCGGGCGGCGCGAGCACCACGCCGTCGAGCGCTGCCGAGCGCAACAGGCCGATGACGTCCGCCTCATGCTCCGAAATCGACGCGATCGGGATGACGACGAGCCGGTAATGGTCGTCGCGCAGCCGCTCAAGCACGCCCTTCTGCAGGTCGACGACATAGCTGGGCGAGGGGTTTTCATAGACCAGCCCGATCAGGTGCGAGCGGCGCTGGACCAGTGCGCGCGCGAGCATGTTGGGATGGTAATTGACCGCCGCGGCGGCCTCCCTGACCCGGCGGATGATATCCTCCGTGACGTGCGGCTGGCCGTTGAGCACGCGCGAGACGGTCTTGGTCGACACGCCGGCGTGGCGGGCGACGTCGACGATCGTGGTGCGATGCGGAGCCTGGACCATCCCCCGGTGTACGGATCACCATCGCATCGGTCCACTCTGGTTGCACCGTAAAGGCAATTGACAACGTTAGACAATTTGTATCGAAGTGTCTCTGCCGTCGGGAGAGCGGCATGAGGGGGGACTGGATGGATCGTCGCGGCGTGCCTGGCAGCGGACTGACCGCGGACGCCGAACGCGGCCCGGCATAAGCCCGTGATCCGCCACACCGCCATCGCATGAGCCGCGCCATGGCCTTTGCCATCGCCGGCGACGCCCGACTGACCGCGACGGAGATCGGGACGGAGCGCGCGCCGCTGCTCACGGCCGCCGGGCTGCTCGCCGATCCGGCCGAGCTGGTCGACGTCGCCGCGGCGAGTCGCTTCACCCCGGCCTATGGTCCGGCCGGCGGCTATCCCGGGCTGCGCGTTGCGCTGCCCAACGCCTATATCCAGTCCGTCGTCAACGTATTGGTCGGCCCGATCGGCGAGGCGTTCGGGCTGGGGGCGGTGCGTCCGAGCCGCGCGCAGGGCGCATTCTCTCTGGTGACGCTGGCGCCGGACGCCCTTGCCCCGCCGCAGCGCGCGCCGCATGTCGATTCGGTCGACCCGGCGCAATTCGCCATCCTCCATTATCTGTGCGACGCCCGCGCCGGCGGCACCGCTTTCTACCGCCACAAAGCGACCGGGTTCGAACGGCTCGACGAGTCACGGCTCGCCGCCTATCGCGCCGCCCGCGCGCCTGAGGCCGCGCCGGACGGCTATGTCGACGATGGCGCGCCGTGGTTCGAACGGACGGCGCAGGTCGACGCGGCGTTCAACCGGATGATCGTCTATCGCAGCTGCATCCTCCATTCGGGGACGGTCCCCTCTCCCGCGCAACTGACCGCCGATCCCCGCCGCGGCCGGCTTACCGCCAACATCTTTTTGACTCTGACCCCCGCCTAGCCTGCACGGCAATCGATTTCATCGAATGTTGTTTTGTCGCACATAATAAAGCGACAGCAAGAACCGATGATCCGTATACTTTTATTGCCATTGACAACGTAGGACAGGACAGTAGGTCTTGGCGCCGAGGCAAGCGAGGGCCACCGACGACAGGCGGCTGCTTGACCGTAAGGGGAGGAAGCATGAGGGGATTTTCGCCATTGAGGGCGCTCGTCTGCACGACATCGGTCGGCGCGATCGCATTGTGTCTCGCGACGCCCGCCGCGGCGCAGGTCGTCGGCGGCGGTGACGACAGCAACGCGCCTGCCACCAATGCGCAGCCGGGTTCCGAAGACGCGCCGCGCGCCGCGCAGGACGGCGCCACCACCGCCACCGCGGAAGGATCGAGCGAAGACATCGTCGTCACCGGCATCCGCGCCTCGCTCAACCGCGCGATCGACATCAAGCGCAACTCGAACGGCATCGTCGACGCGATCTCGGCCGAGGATATCGGCAAGTTCCCGGACACCAACCTCGCCGAATCGCTCCAGCGGGTCAGCGGCGTGTCGATCAACCGGGTCAACGGCGAGGGCGCCGAGGTGACCGCGCGCGGCTTCGGCGGCGGCTTCAACCTGGTGACGCTCAACGGCCGGCAGCTGCCCGCGACCAATCTGCAAGGCGTCGGCGGCGACCAGAGCGTCGATTTCGCGACCGCGACCGGCCGTTCGTTCGACTTCGGCAATCTCGCGTCGGAAGGCGTCAGCACGCTCGAGGTCTACAAGACCGGGCGCGCCGCGATCCCGACCGGCGGCATCGGCGCGACGATCAACGTCATCACCCGCAAGCCGCTCGATTCCCGCCAGTCGGGCCTGTCCGGCTCGATCGGTGCCAAGGCGTCCTACGACACCAGCATCGCCAAGGACGAAGACGGCCTGGCCAAGGTCACGCCGGAAGTGTCGGGCCTTTTGAACTGGAAAAATGATAGCGATACCTTCGGTGTCGCGCTGTTCGGCAGCTATCAGAAGCGCAATTCGGCCGCCGCCAGCTCGACGTCGAACGCCTGGAACATCCGCACGATCGACAATCCCGGCGACATCTTCGGCGCCAATACGGTGATCAACAACCGCCCGGCCGCGGGCAGCCTGATCGCCTTCCCGAACGACGCCCGCTACCATTTCTCCGAATCGACCCGCGAGCGGATCAACGCTTCGGGCGTCCTGCAATTCCGCCCGGTCGACAACCTGCTGCTGACCGCCGACGTCCTGTGGGCGCAGAACCGGCAGAACGAGGCGCGGCAGGATCAGACCAACTGGCTCAACCGGCCGTTCGGCACCGTCACCTTCGACAACAGCCCGGTGCCGACCGCGACGGTCATCTCGCAGGCGGTCCCCGATCCCAAGGACACCGGCTACGAGCAGCAGTTCCGCGCCACCAAGGACAAGCTTGAGGAATATGGCCTCAACGCCGCCTGGGACGTCACCGACAAGTTCAAGCTCGTCGCCGACATCCAGCATTCCAAGTCGCAGGCGCTGCCGGACGCGTCGAACGGCGCGAGCTCGACGCTGTTCTCGATGGGCGCGAACGTCGTCAACGGCCAGACGATCGACTGGTCGCGCGGCTTCCCCTCGGTCAGCGAGACGATCAACGACTGCAACGCGCTGTCGAGCAGCGCCGGACCGGGCCGGGTGATCGGCAATTGCAACGGCCAGCTCGATGCCGGCGATCTCGGCACGCAGGTCGCCCGCACCAATTCGGCGCGGCAGATCCAGACGATCAACCAGGCGCAGATCGGCCTCGGCTGGGATCTCGGCGGCGGCAGCAAGGCCGAATTCGGCGGCAGCTACATCGATTCGAAGCTGCGCTCGACCCGCACCCAGACCACCCAGACGCTGGGCGACTGGAGCATCAGCAATCCCGGCGAGGTCGCGGCGCAGGCCGGCGGTCTGCTCAAGACCTTCTGCCTCGTCTGCAAGTTCGATCACTTCAAGCCCGGCGTCACCGGCCCCGGCCTCAACGCCTTCCGTGGCAATGCGGTGGCGCTGAACAACATCTTCTCGCCGCTCTATGCCGCGCGCGGCAATCCCGTCACCGCCGGCTCGGCGAACGACGACCGCATCGAGGAGAAGATCGCCTCCGCCTATGGCCAGCTGACCTGGAAGGGCCAGATCGCCGGCGCGGACGCGACGCTGGTCGTCGGCGCGCGCTACGAGGTCACCAAGGTGCGCGCCTTCTCGCTGGTCAACGGACCCTCCGCGATCGTCTGGACGTCGGACAACGACTTCAACGTGCCGGGATCGTCGGTCGCCTCGCCGCTGACCGGCCGTGGCAGCTATGACAATCTGCTGCCGGCGATCGATTTCCAGATCTCGCCGTTCGAGAACGTCATCACCCGCGTCTCGTTCAGCAAGACGATCGCGCGGCCGTCCTACGGCGACCAGTTCGTCAGCTCGACCGCGGGTGCCGGCAGCCGCGCGACGCTGTTCGGCGGCCAGCCGAACGGAACGACCGGCAATCCCAATCTGCGCCCGCTCGTCTCGGACAATTTCGACGTCTCGGCGGAATGGTATTTCAAGTCGTCGAGCTACCTGTCGGCGGGCTTCTTCGACAAACGGGTGCGCAACTTCGTCGGCACCGGCCTGTCCAACGGCAATCTGTTCGGGCTGCGCGACGCGACCACCGGGGCGGCGGGATCGCGGTCGGGCACGGCGGCCGCCGCGCTCACCCGCCTCGGCCTCGACAAGACCGACATCAACCTGTTCAGCTATACGGCGCGGCTGGTCCAGAACGGCGGCAACGTCGCGCAGACCGATGCCGACATCCGCGCCAACAGCTCGGGCACCTCGGTCAACGGCGGCTATTTCGACCAGCTGTCGCGATCGGTCGACATCACGCCGGATGCCAACGATCCGCTGGCGATCTTCTCGATCGCCTCGCCGATCAACAACCGCGACGCGGAAATCTACGGCGCCGAATTCGCCGGCCAGTATTTCTTCGGCCGGACCGGGATCGGCGTCGCGGCATCGTACACTTTGGTCCGCGGCAACGTCGGCATCGACGTGCTGGCGGCGCCGACCGCGGACCAGTTCGCGCTGCTCGGCCTGTCCGACACCGCCAACGCCTCGCTGATCTACGACAAGAACGGCCTGTCGGCCCGCCTCACCTACAATTGGCGCGACAAGTTCCTGTCCGAGATCGGCCGCGGCGGCACCACCGATCGCAACCCGGTCTTCTTCGCGCCGTACAGCAGCGTCGATGTCAACGTCAGTTGGGACATCAATCAACAGATCGCCGTCTCTCTGGAAGGTATCAACCTGACGAGCGAATCGGTACGCAGCTTCGGCCGCTCGGAGAACCAGACCTTCTTCGCGCAGGAGAACAAGCCGCGACTGTTGCTGGGCGCGCGCTATCGCTTCTAGACTTGGTCTTTTCTACCCCTCCCCTTGGGGCCGCTCTTCCGGAGCGGCCCTTTTTTTCGGAAAGACGCTTGCTGACCCGGACGCGGCAGGATAGGCCGGCGACCGGGACAGGATCACAGACAGACAAAGAGAGATGCTGACGGCGATGAACCGCGTGCTGCTCAACACCATCGATCATGCCGATCTGCGCGTCGCGATCCGCGCCGGGGCGGCGTTCGGCGACGACGTCAACCAAGCGCCGATCTTCCCGTCCGAATTCGAGGAAGCGCAGCGCGCCTTCCCGATCATCTTCCGCGAGGAGGACGGTGCGATCCAGCCTTATGCGCTGCTCGGCCTCGACCGCGACGAGAATCTGTTCCTCGCCGGGGATCGCTGGACGAGCGACTATGTCCCGGTCTTCCAGCGGCGCGGCCCCTTCTCGATCGCGGTCGGCACGACGCAGGCGGGCGACGACGACGGTCCGATGGTGCATCTCGACCTCGCCGATCCGCGCGTCGGCGCGGCGGACGGCCTGCCGCTGTTCAAGGAACATGGCGGCACCGCGCCGCTGCTCGACCATATGACCGAGGTGCTGCGGACGATCTATCAGGGCATGGAGACGGTCGCGGCGATCTGCGCCGCGTGGCGCGACGCGGGACTGCTCCGCCCGATCACCTTGCAGATCGCGCTCGACGACGGCCGGACCTATGAGGTGCCGGACATATTCACCGTCGATCGGCAGGCGCTCGCCGACCTTTCCGGCGAGCCGCTGGAGCGGCTGCACCGGCACGGCCTGCTCGCCGGCGCGATCCTCGCCGCGGCGTCGCTCGGCAACGTCCAGCGGCTGATCGCGCTCAAGGCGCAGCGGGCGGCGCGATGACCACCGCCGCGATCACCGACCGGCGCGTCGCCGAGGTCGCGGCATCGGGCGCGCCGTTCGATCCCGATGCGCTCGTCCGGCACGGCGAGCCGGTGATCGTGCGCGGGCTGGTGCGCGACTGGCCGATCGTCACCGCCGGGCGGCAAAGCGACGCGGCCGCGGCGGACTATCTGCTGTCCTTCTACAGCGGTCAGCCGGGCGTCGGCTACACCGCGCCGGCCGAGGCGGGCGGGCGCTATTTCTACGACGACAGCCTCACCCGCCTCGCCTTCGCCGCGGAGCGTGTCGATCTCGCCGCCTATCTGCGCCGCATGCTCGCCGGGGTGGAGGCGGAGGCGGGCGCGTCCTTCTACGTCGGCTCGACCGACCTCGGCCAGTTCTTCCCGGGCCTCGCCGCGGCCGGCAACGATCTCGCGCTCGACGCGGCGGTGTTCGGCCAGGCGCTGCGCAGCATCTGGATCGGCACGCGCACCATCGCGTCGGCGCATTACGACATGTCGAACAACATCGCCTGCGTCGCGGTCGGCCGGCGCCGGTTCACGCTCTTCCCCCCGGACCAGATCGCCAATCTCTACCCCGGCCCGCTCGAGCCGACGCCGGGCGGACAGGTCGTCTCGCTGGTCGACTTCCGCGCGCCCGATCTCGATCGCTTCCCGGCCTTCGCCGAGGCGCAGCGGCACGCCCGTGTCGCCGAGCTCGAGCCGGGGGACGCGATCGTCTACCCCGCGCTGTGGTGGCACCACGTCGAGGCGCTGTCCGACTTCAACGTCATGATCAATTATTGGTGGAATGCGTCGCCCGCCTTCATGGACTCGCCGATGACGACGATCCTGCACGCGCTGCTCAGCCTGCGCGACCGGCCGCCGGCCGAGAAAGCGTCCTGGGCGGCGATGTTCGACTATTACGTCTTTGGCGATGCCGGCCGCGCCGCGGCACACCTGCCCGCCCCGGCGCAGGGCGCGCTCGCCCCGCTCGACGCGCGCACGGCGCGGCTGCTGCGCGCGCAGCTGCTGCAGCGGATCAACCGATGACCGCGCCGGCGACCCCGCGCCGCATCGTCATCGCGGGCGGCGGCACCGCCGGCTGGCTGGCGGCGGCGATCCTCACCCGTCAACTCGGCCCGTTCGCCGAGATCACGCTGATCGAGTCGGACGAGATCGGCACCGTCGGCGTCGGCGAATCGACCATCCCGACCGTCCGCGCCTTCCATGCGCTGATCGGCGTCGACGAACGCGAGTTCATGGAGGCGACCGGCGCCAGTTTCAAACTGGGCATCTCGTTTGAGAACTGGGCGCGCCACGGCGATCGCTACATCCATTCCTTCGGCGACGTCGGCCAGTCGACATGGATGAGCGATTTCCACCATTTCTGGCTGGAGGCGCAGGCGCGCGGCATCGCCGAACCCTTCGGCGCCTATTGCTACGAACACGAGGCCGCGGCGGCCGACCGCTTCGCCGTCGGCGGCACCCCCGCGCTCAATTATGCCTATCATTTCGACGCGGGTCGCTATGCGCACTTCCTCCGCGGCAAGGCGGAGGCGAACGGCCTGCGCCGGATCGAAGGGCGGATCGACCGGGTCGTCCGCGACGCCGACAGCGGCGACATCGCCACGCTGATCCTCGCCGACGGCACCGCCGTTCCGGGCGATCTCTTCTTCGATTGCACCGGCTTCCGCGCGCTGCTGATCGGCGAGGCGCTCGGCGTCGGGTTCGAGAACTGGGGCGAATGGCTGCCGACCAACCGCGCGCTGGCGATGCAGACCGAGGCGACCGGGCCGGCACCGCCCTATACGCGCGCGATCGCGCACGATGCCGGCTGGCGCTGGAAGATCCCGTTGCAGCATCGCGTCGGCACCGGGCTGGTCTATTGCGCCGACTATCTCAGCGACGATGCCGCCCGCGCCCGTCTGCTGGCGTCCGCCGAGGGCAGGACGCTGATCGAGCCGCGGCTGATCCGCTTCCGCACCGGCCGGCGCAAGGCGGCATGGCAGCACAATTGCATCGCGCTCAGCCTGGCGAGCGGCTTCGTCGAGCCGCTCGAATCGACCAGCATCCACCTGATCATGATCGCATTGACCCGCTTCCTCCAGTTGCTGCCGGCCGGCCGGCCGAGCGCGGCGGCGATCGCGCGCTTCAATGGCCAGGCGGCGCAGGAGATCGAGGGCGTGCGCGACTTCATCATCCTCCATTATCATCTCACCGGCCGCGACGAGCCGTTCTGGCGCGACCGGCGGACGATGGCGATTCCCGACAGTCTTGCCGAGCGCATCGCCCTGTTCCGGGACAGCGCCAATGCCTATCAGGCCGATCACGACCTGTTCCGCGTCGCATCGTGGTTGCAGGTCATGCTAGGCCAGCGCCTCGCAGCCTCGAGCCATCACCCGCTGCTGCGATTGATGCCTTCGAACCAGTTGAACGCCGTGTTGCAGGGTATCCGGCAGCGTATCTCAGCATCGGTCGACGCCCTACCCTCCCACGAAACGTATCTGCAGGACTATCTCCGCAGCAAGGGACCTCCTTCTTCGAGGACGCACCGATAGTTCGTGCGGACATACTTGCGAATCGGGGAGAATGGCTGCCGTGAAGCAAGGGCGCGCGAAGGGCGCGTCATCAGGATTGGCGATTGCCTTGCGATGTCCAACACCTCCCTTCTCGGCAATCATGGGACGACGCTTTTAAAGAAGGATACCGCCGGCACCGCCGGCACCGTGCGTCGTGGAGGGCAACCATCCTCACGTCGGGCACGCTATCGTGCCGAAGCCGCGACGCCTGCCGTCATGAGGGTCTCGAATGCCTCGAGCGTGCACAGGCCACGGACGCCGCGCGCGTTGCAGGTCGCTATCGGTATCACGGCGCGATAGGGCCGTGTCGCACCGTCGAACCTGGTGAGCAGGCGGATCTGATCGAGCGTCTGGGACCGGTAGACCGCACGCACATAGCGGTGCCCCGATCCGTCGACCAACCGCTCGAACACGATCGCGCCGCCCGGCGACGGATCGTCCGCGGCGAGCCCCGGGACCTGCCAGTGCAGGCCCAGCAGACCGGCCAGGCTCGCCACGTTGGTGTCGTGTCCCGAGATCATCGTGATCCCAGGCGCATCCGCCCGTCCATCGCGGAGCGCGTCGCGGATCAGCGGGGCGATGCCGGCCATGTTCGCGGCGGCAACATAGCGCGGGCGCGCGAGCAGCCGGAATTCGACCGCGTGGAGTTCGGACGCCCGGGCGATGTCGGCGGCCGTCGCCCGGCCCCAACCGACATCGCGCATCGGCATGCCCTCGGCATATTCCAGCAGCAGGATCTGCGCGACGGTCGAGGCGCGGTCGAGCGCGCCGGAGAGTTTCGGCCTGCTGCCAGGCTTGACCGGCGCGAGCGCGGACGGTTCACCGGCGACACCGCAGCCGGCGCGCGCCGGTCCGCACAGGATCGTGTCGAGCCGCGACAGTACCGGGCGCAAGCGGCGTTCCTCCCCGGCGATCCCGTCGGGTCCGGCATCCGCGAGGACAGCCCGGCGCGCCGTTTCGGCATCGAAGGCGACCGCGCGTTCGCCGATCGGCGAGAAGATCGGGTCCGCGACATCCTGCGGACGATGCGTGATGTCGACGTCGCAGCCGGGGGCGACTGCGGCGGCCCAGGCGTCGGCGGTCGCGATCGTGCGCTGGTCGCTGTCGGCGACGATGTGCAGCGCCGCGCAGCCGGTGCGCGGCATCACGCCATCGGCGATGAAGCGCGCGCGATCCGCCTCACCCAGACGGCGCAGCGCCTCGGCCCCGTGCGGCGTGAGATAGCCCGGCTTGACCGGCCAGTCCGGCCAAGCCTCGGCCGCCGTTCCCACGGGCATCGGCGGCGCCTTGGTCGGCGAGCGCACGCCGTGGCGCATCAGCATGACGACGCGGTCGACGCGCAGGCCGGTCTGCGCCTCGACGGTCGAACCGGTCCAGGCCAGGAGGATCGCGGCGGCGATATGGAGGATCGATCGCATCGGGAATCCTAGAAGTGGAGCTGCGCGCCCCAGCGGAACGAAACACTATAGCGTTCCCGTTCGACCAGTTGCGCCTTCGTACCGATATAGCGGCGCCATGGCGCATCGGTCAGGTTCGTCGCGCTCGTGAAGAACGTCAATTCCGGCGTCACCTGATAGCTGGCGTTGACGTCGAGCTGGCCATTGGCATCGGTATATTGATCGAGCGCCGCGGTGGATCCCAGCGTGTCGAGATAGGCCGACCGATAGGAAAAGGCCGCCCGCACCGCGACGCCGTATTTCTCGTAGAAGATCTGGGCGGTGCCGACGTGCTTCGATTGCAGGAACAGCGGGATGTCGCCGGTCCGCGGCGCCGCGCCCAGGATCGTGCCGTCGCCCTTGCCCCAGATGCGGGTGTAATTGGCGCTGACGCCGAACCCGTCGAGCGGCGACGGCAGGAACGTGAAGCGGGTCTGGAGATTGACCTCCACCCCGTAGACTTTCGCCTTGTCGATGTTGAGCGCGGTCGATACCGTCGCGTTGGTCAGCGCCTGGCCGGCAAACGTGCCGCTCTGCCCGAGCAGGGACTGGGCGTAGATCGGGTTGTCGAGCGACTTGTAGAAGCCGCCGAGCGAGATCAGCCCCTGGCCCGGCAGATAATATTCCAAAGCGCCGTCAAAATTGAGCGCTTTGTAAGGCTTCAGGTCCGGATTGCCGCGCGCCACCGAATTGGGATTCGTGGTCTGGTCGACCGAGACGAACGGCGCGAGCTGGGCGTAATTGGGGCGACCGATCGACGTCGTTACCGCGCCGCGCAGGACGAGGTCGTCGGTCGCATCATAGCGGGCGTTGAGACCGGGGAAGACGTCCGTATACCGTCTCGAACCGAAGCTGTTGAACCCCGAATCGAGCGCCGATTTCGCGGTGATGAGCTTTGCCGCGCTGCGATCGCGGGTCTGCTCGATGCGTATGCCGGGAACGAGCGTCAGCTTCTCGATCTTGAGCGTCGCCATCGCATAGGCGGCGGCGATCCGCTCCCTGACGTCGTAATCGTTGGCAAGGCTGTTATTGATCGAACCCCCCGTGTTGAGGGTGATCGTGCCCGGATGGGCGGCAAGATAGGCCTGGCCGCGATCGTAATCGATCCGCGGGCCGAAGGCATAGTCGCTGCCGTAGAAGCTCGTGTCACCGACATAGGACACGTCGGCAAGCGTGAACGGTCGTCGCGCGGCCAGGCCATAGGTGACATAGTCGCGATCGTTGGTCTTGTGCCGGTCGAGATATTTCGCGCCGATCTTGATCGACGACCCGTCGCTGCCCCATGCCAGCGGGATCGAATAATCGATCCGCCCCTGCGCCAGCGTCTCGACCGCGAGCCGGTGGTCGTAATTGACGCTGTTGAGGGTGTATGCGGTCTGCGCCACCGCATTGGCCGGCACGAAGACATAGGGTGTGCCGGACACGTCGTAATTGACGGTGAGCGCGGTGCCGCCGGTGCGGAAATTATATTCCGAGCGCAGAGGATCGCGCTTCTGCGCGCGCGCATAGCCGCCGCTGATCGTCACATGCCCCGGCCCGAGATCGATTTCACCGCCGCCCTGCACCGACCTGGTATTGTCCGCCTCTTCGCGTCGCCGCACGCGCACGCTGCCGCGGCCGCGGAACGTACCGGTCGTCGCGGTCTGGTTGGTGAAGGCGGATTCATTGTCGATGATGAACTGGTCGCGCGTCTCATTGTCGTCGAACGCCGAATAGGTACCGCGCAGGAAGACTTTGGTCGTATCGCTCGGCCGCCAGTCGAGATTGAGCACCGCCCCCTTGCGCGTCCGCGTCAAATTATAGTCGCGCAGGCCATATTGATCGGGCACGACGAAGCCATTCGCCGCCACAGGCACACGGTAATTGGTCGAACCCTGGAAATTTTCGGACTCGATCGGCCGTTTCGAATAATTGACCGAAAGGACCGCACCGAACTGACGGTCCGGGCCGAACAGTCCGCCGACCTGGATATCGCCCTCATAGGGATGCCCGTCGTTCAGCTTCGACCAGCCATAGGCGGCACGGGCATCGGCGAAATAGGCCTTGTTGCGATCGAACGCCGACAGCGTGCGGATGTCGACCGAGCCGCCGATCGCATTGGCATCCTGATCCGCGGTCAGCGACTTGGTGACGACCACCGCGCTGATGAGTGCCGAGGGAATGTCATCGAGCTTGACCTGTCGACCCTCGGGCTCGGGCGCCGGGAGCGTCATGCCGTTGAGCGTGACGTTGACCAGATCCGGGTTGATACCACGGATGATGACATAGCGGCCTTCGCCCTGATCGTTGGCGACCGACAGGCCGGGAATGCGGCGCACGGCCTCGGCGACGTTCTGGTCGGGCAGCTTGCCGACATCGTTGGCGTAGATCGCGTCGACGAAATTGTCGGCCTTGCGCTTCTCCTCGATCGCCTTGCGTTCGCCAGCGCGGGTGCCCGTCACGACGATATCGGCGGGCTCCGCCAGATCCGCCCGCTCCGGCATCACGGGCGCGGGCGCAGTCTGTGCGTCGACGGTCGTCACGCAGAGCGCGCTCACCGCGATCCCGGCCGCCAGCGCAGCCATCGAAATTCTGATCACGTCCTGCTTCCCCCCGGCCATGCCGGGGCGGCGCCTAGTGGCTGTAAACGACTCTTGGGCGACAAACCCGTGACGGTTTTATGTCAGGTGGTCGGCGTCCCAGGCTGGACCAACGGCCGATCCCATGGGGTCGGCGTTGCAGAGCGGCTCGGCCGCCTGCCTCCGATGTTCGACATCGGTCTTATGCCTTTGCCAAATCTATCCGTGGGATCAGGTGCGCGATCAGGGGCCGGTATCGGCTTCGCCCTGCGATCCGACCCGCTGGCGTTCCGTCAGCGTGAGAGTGGGGCGACGCATGATCGAAATACCTGCTGCCGATATCGGACCATATCGTCAGCGCGCGCACGACGCTGCGGACATGTCGTCAATTGACGACTGACATCCGGAACAGTCGCAACCCTCACCCCGGAAAACGCTCTGCCCTATCGTCACGATTATGGCGAGGCGCTGCCGATCACCGTTGCAGCCGGCTATCTGCCTATAGCGCTTGAGTACTCAAAGTACAAGTAGGAGGTACTTGAGCCAAGTATAGCGCCTGTAGCCGATGTGATCTTGGAAAGGAGAAACCTCCATCCTCGCCCGACCTAACCTCCCATTTTCATGGTAATTTAGAAAAACCGACCTCGATCATCTAAGGGTGTATATCGAGTAATGAAGCGCCAAGGACAGGATTATAGGTCCGGTAGGCGAAGCTGGTCATGGAAACGGATCGTTCTTCCATCCGGAACATCATACAGGCTTCGTCGCGCAATCGACAATCCGGGTGCCTGGTTGAGGAACAGCTATCAAGACGGCCCGCGCCGTTCCGATTGGGATGCAGACCGTCCGAAAACTCGCCTGTGATTATGGTCTGGACGTTCACCGGCCGAGAGGTGTCTGAAGGGGGCGGGCTTTTCAGCTTTTGCGCTCCGATGGGGTGAAATGGGCTACTGTGAGGCCATATCCGGCGTCGTGAGGGCGGAGCTGGCGGCGTGGATCAGGCCTGCACCGCCCGAATCATCCCCGGCACGCCGATGAGGGTGATGGCCCGCCTGATATTGTAGGCGAGTGCCGTCAGGCTGAACTCGGCACGGACCTTCTCCAGACCGCGCATCAGGAACGCCCCCTGGTTCATCGATTGTTTTATCGTGCCGAACGGGTGTTCGACGGTGGAACGCCGGACGACGAGGAGGTCTGGTCGCTTTGCGAGGCGCTCGGCCATGCGCTCGATGATCTCTTCCTTCTCCCAGCGGTTGACGCGTCGCCAGCGCCCCTTGGTACACAGCGCCTTCATCTGGCACCCGGCGCAGGCGGCAGGATTGGAATACTGGATCGTGACATGCCCGCGCGTCACCGAGCTGTAGCGGGTGTCGAGCACCTGCCCACCGGGGCAGTGATAGGCATCTGCTGCCGGATCGTAGCGAAACCGCTCCTTGGGGAAGAGGCCGTTGCTGACGTTGACGCCCCGGTGCGGGCGCGGAATGTACGGCGTGATGCCGGCGGCTTCGCAGGCCTCGATGTCCTCGCCCTTGTGGTAGCCCATGTCCGCCACGGCATCGATACGCTCGACGTCGAGCACTTCCATCGCCGCGCGGGCGGTGGGTGCCAGCAGGCCCATGTCGTTGCAGGCGTTGGTGACATGCTGCTCGACGATCAGGCTGTGTTTGGCATCGACTGCCACCTGCGCGTTGTAGCCGATGGTGACCTTGCCGTGAGCGACCATCGCGCGCGCATCGGGATCGGTGAGCGAAATCTGCCCTTCGGCGCTCTCTTCAATTTGGCCGAGCAGCGCGACGCTTGCCTGACGCTGCTCACGTAGTCTGGCGATCTTCGTCCCCAGCGCGTCGGTACGGCCGGTGCCGGCACCATCTTCACCGCGGTCGATCTGGTCGAGCTCGGCCAGGTATCGCTCCAGTCGCGCGTCGGCCGACGCGAGATACGTCGCCAGCCGCTCCCGGCTGAAGTTGCGCGCCCGGCTGTTCACCGCCTTCAGCCGCGTGCCGTCCACCGCCAGCAGCTCGCGCCCGAACAGGTCGAGCTTGCGGCACAGCACCACGAACTCGCGGAACACCGCCTTGAACGCGGCCCGGTTTTCGCGGCGGAAATCGGCGATGGTCCGAAAGTCCGGCCGCACCCCGCGCAGCAGCCAGATCAGCTCGAGATTGCGTATCGCTTCCGCTGCCAGACGCCGGCTCGACCGCACCCGGTTGAGGTAGCCGTATAGGTACAGCTTGAGCATGTCGGCTGGATCGTAACCCGGCCGTCCCGTCGCCTTTGGTTGCGCCCGCAGAAAACCGGCACCGCCCAGATCGAGATCGTCGACGAAGGCGTCGATAAACCGCACCGGATTGTCCGCTCCCACATAGTCCTCGACCGACGCCGGCAGGAGCAGCGCCTGGTCCCGAGCATGACCTTCGATATATGCCATAGGCACGGTATATCCGCTGTCCTCAGGCAAAGGAATCAGGCGGATTGCTCTTTCGTTCGAGCCGTATCAAACCTGCGCCCGAGAGGTGAGCAATGAAGTTCGGTCCTGCATATAAAACCGCTTTCTGGATCAACATCGGCTGCACCATCATGGTCGGTTTGCTGTTGGCTTACGAGCTTTTCGTTACTGGAACCTCGTCTCCCGGAGCCCCAGCGATACGAAAAGTCATTTTCGGGGTGTTGATCGCCCAGTTGGCAAGCGCAGTTGCCATGTCGATGGCGCGGCGATCGGCGAGCAAAACCACTAATCCCTGATGGGGTTTTTAGCCCCCCCATATCACCAGCATCGTAGTCATGTTTTCGGACGGTCTGGATCGAGTTTCGGGAACGATCAAAGCCAACTGACAGCGCTGGTCAGCTTATCACCCAAAGCGATTTGACTGGATGCGCCAGGCAGTTTCTACCGCTCGACGAAAATGGAAGGGCCATTGGTCGCGTCGAGCTCACGAAGGTCGCGCCCGCGCGTTTCACGCCCGAACACGGCCACAAGCACGAGTGAAAGCGCGGTCGGCACCATGACCAGCAGCGACGAGCGTCCCATCGACAAAGTTATGCCGCCGATCGTCAGACCCTGCGCCAGCAGTCCGCCCCCCTTCGTGCAAGCGGCAACCCAGCCCGTCGCACGGGCACGCACCCGGAGCGGAAAGCTTTCCGCGACATACGGCAGGACGATCGCAATGATACCATTCGTCCCGACGATCAGCAGCGCTACCGGCAGGACCGGACTGCCGATCCCAGCGAGTTCCAAGCGCAGGACCAGTAGCAGTCCGGCCAGCGTGATGGCCGTCATCGCCAGAAGCGCCCCCTTCGTACTCCACCGACTGTACAGCAGCGCGGCGACAAAGACCGTCGGGAATGCGATCAGCGCGCTCTCGGCGAGCAATCGGCTGGACACGCCGACCGAATAGCCCTTTGCGACCAAGTCGGCCGGCAGCCAGAGCAGCACGCCGAAGTTGATAAGGCCCCATGACAGGGCGCACAGGCTGAGCGCTGCCAATTGACCGTACAGCCCGATCCCGGTCAGCGCATGCGACACGCCCTTTTGCGCATGTTGTGCCGGACCCGCCCGCTGCGCCTTCGCGCCGAAACGCCGCATCACCGCTTCCGCCTCGCTCGTCCGGCCACGCGCCAGCAGGAACTTGGCGGATTCGGGGATGAAAGCGCCAAGAACCACCAAGGTCAGCCCGGTCGGCAGGTTCGCCAGCCACAGGATCCGCCAGCCGAAGATCGGTTGCACCACCGCCGACATGCCGCTAGCCGCGAAATAGCCGCCGACCGCCCCCAGTCCGCCGACGAGGACGAGGCTCCAACCCCGATGCCGGCTCGGCATCATCTCGGCGAGCAGGGCATAGGTCACCGGCAGCATCCCACCGGCCGCAGCGCCCATCATGAAGCACATCGCGATATTCCAGGCCAGACTCGGCATCGCGCCGCAAATCGACGTGCCGACGAACATCACCGCCGATAACAGGATCGACGCCTTGCGGCCGTAAAGGTCGGCGATCCAGCCCCAGAGCACCGATCCGACAACCGTGCCGGCCAGCGCGAAGAACGGGACCAGCGAGACGGTCTTTTTCGGCACGCCATATTCGCTGACCATGCCCGGGACAGTGAAGCCGAGCGAGGCGGGCTTCATCACGTCGATAATAAGTGCGATGACCAGCACCGCCATCAGCCCCCAATGCGCCAGTCCCAACGCCGCATCCTCCGGCGGTGCGACGATGATGTCTGCCGCCGCGGTACGCTGGGCCGCTACGTTGCGAGGTAGCAGGCCATAGGCGGCCGTCAGCGTCCCCAGCACGATCAGCGCCATGCCGAACAGCATCATGCTGTCCATCGGCATGCCGGCGAGGCGATAGTGCATCGACCGCGCCATCGCGAACATGGGCAGGTGCGCGCACACGCCAAAGGTCACGGCGATGCAGCCCAGCACGAAGGCCCACACCGCCTGCCGGTCTGACAGCGTACTTCTCATCGCCTGCATAGTGCCCCATAACCCCCTCAAATTGACCGCCATCAGATGACGTGTCGTCATCGGCCTGCCGCGTCATGCGGCGTCTTTTCATACCTTGGCAAAACCGGACAGAGGCGTGCTGATGGTTCGGATAGCGCGTTCACTGCGCTTTTCGACCGGTAAACCGCATCCGGTCGCGCTCGTCGCTGTGCCGGCCAGTTCGCGCAAGCAGCAGATCACGGCGGGCAATCAGACCAACGAGCATGCCGCCGTCATCCACCACCGGCACCCGGCCGATGTCCTCGGCCAGCATCAGTTCGGCGACGCGATCGACCGGCAGGGTCGGCGGAACGGTGGAGAGGGAGCCATCCGATATCATATCCCCAAGGGGCGCCCCCGCGTCGGGCGGCGAGTCCATCCAACGTAACGCATCGGCGCGCGATACGAGACCGACCGGCCGTCCATCGCCATCTACGACCGGATAGGAGCGATGCGGGGCATCTCCGAAAAACACGGCAGCGTCCGCCACCGACATGGTGGCGAGCAGCGTATCGGGATCACGTGTCATGATCTCTCCAACCCGGACGAGGCTCAGCGGATCGACGGTATATTCTTGGCTAAGGTGACGGCCACGTCGGGCGATCTTCTCAGTCAGGATCCAGACCGTCCGAAAACTCGCCTGTGATTATGGTCTGGACGTTCACCGGCCGAGAGGTGTCTGAAGGGGGCGGGCTTTTCAGCTTTTGCGCTCCGATGGGGTGAAATGGGCTACTGTGAGGCCATATCCGGCGTCGTGAGGGCGGAGCTGGCGGCGCGGATCAGGCCTGCACCGCCCGAATCATCCCCGGCACGCCGATGAGGGTGATGGCCCGCCTGATATTGTAGGCGAGTGCCGTCAGGCTGAACTCGGCACGGACCTTCTCCAGACCGCGCATCAGGAACGCCCCTTGGTTCATCGATTGTTTTATCGTGCCGAACGGGTGTTCGACGGTGGAACGCCGGACGACGAGGAGGTCTGGTCGCTTTGCGAGGCGCTCGGCCATGCGCTCGATGATCTCTTCCTTCTCCCAGCGGTTGACGCGTCGCCAGCGCCCCTTGGTACACAGCGCCTTCATCTGGCACCCGGCGCAGGCGGCAGGATTGGAATACTGGATCGTGACATGCCCGCGCGTCACCGAGCTGTAGCGGGTGTCGAGCACCTGCCCACCGGGGCAGTGATAGGCATCTGCTGCCGGATCGTAGCGAAACCGCTCCTTGGGGAAGAGGCCGTTGCTGACGTTGACGCCCCGGTGCGGGCGCGGAATGTACGGCGTGATGCCGGCGGCTTCGCAGGCCTCGATGTCCTCGCCCTTGTGGTAGCCCATGTCCGCCACGGCATCGATACGCTCGACGTCGAGCACTTCCATCGCCGCGCGGGCGGTGGATGCCAGCAGGCCCATGTCGTTGCAGGCGTTGGTGACATGCTGCTCGACGATCAGGCTGTGTTTGGCATCGACTGCCACCTGCGCGTTGTAGCCGATGGTGACCTTGCCGTGAGCGACCATCGCGCGCGCATCGGGATCGGTGAGCGAAATCTGCCCTTCGGCGCTCTCTTCAATTTGGCCGAGCAGCGCGACGCTTGCCTGACGCTGCTCACGTAGTCTGGCGATCTTCGTCCCCAGCGCGTCGGTACGGCCGGTGCCGGCACCATCTTCACCGCGGTCGATCTGGTCGAGCTCGGCCAGGTATCGCTCCAGTCGCGCGTCGGCCGACGCGAGATACGTCGCCAGCCGCTCCCGGCTGAAGTTGCGCGCCCGGCTGTTCACCGCCTTCAGCCGCGTGCCGTCCACCGCCAGCAGCTCGCGCCCGAACAGGTCGAGCTTGCGGCACAGCACCACGAACTCGCGGAACACCGCCTTGAACGCGGCCCGGTTTTCGCGGCGGAAATCGGCGATGGTCCGAAAGTCCGGCCGCACCCCGCGCAGCAGCCAGATCAGCTCGAGATTGCGTATCGCTTCCGCTGCCAGACGCCGGCTCGACCGCACCCGGTTGATAGCCGTATAGGTACAGCTTGAGCATGTCGGCTGGATCGTAACCCGGCCGTCCCGTCGCCTTTGGTTGCGCCCGCAGAAAACCGGCACCGCCCAGATCGAGATCGTCGACGAAGGCGTCGATAAACCGCACCGGATTGTCCGCTCCCACATAGTCCTCGACCGACGCCGGCAGGAGCAGCGCCTGGTCCCGAGCATGACCTTCGATATATGCCATAGGCACGGTATATCCGCTGTCCTCAGGCAAAGGAATCAGGCGGATTGCTCTTTCGTTCGAGCCGTATCAAACCTGCGCCCGAGAGGTGAGCAATGAAGTTCGGTCCTGCATATAAAACCGCTTTCTGGATCAACATCGGCTGCACCATCATGGTCGGTTTGCTGTTGGCTTACGAGCTTTTCGTTACTGGAACCTCGTCTCCCGGAGCCCCAGCGATACGAAAAGTCATTTTCGGGGTGTTGATCGCCCAGTTGGCAAGCGCAGTTGCCATGTCGATGGCGCGGCGATCGGCGAGCAAAACCACTAATCCCTGATGGGGTTTTTAGCCCCCCCATATCACCAGCATCGTAGTCATGTTTTCGGACGGTCTGGATCGACCGGCGGAGCACCAGCACCGCGATCGCATAGCCCGCCACGCTCGCCGCTGCCGCTACCGGCAGCGCGTCGAGGCGCCCCGTCAGCTCGACCGCGAAGACGGCTGCGGTCAGCGGCGCGCGCATCGAGGCGCTCATCATCGCCGCCATGCCCGCCATCGCGTACAGACCGACACCGCCCGGCAGCCAGTGCCCTGCCAGCGCGCCGACCGCCGCGCCTAGCATCAATAAAGGCGCGAGGATGCCGCCGGACGTGCCCGAACCCAGCGCGACCACCCAGACTATCGCCTTGACGACCAGCAGCAGCACGATCGCGCGCGCCACCATCGATCCGTCGAGCAGCGCTTGGATGTTGTCATATCCTGCGCCGAGGACGCGCGGATCGATCAGCCCGCCGATCCCGACGACGAGTGCACCCAGTGCCGGCCACCACATCCAATGGACCGGCAGGCGATGGAAACCGTCCTCGATCCGGTACAGCGCCGATGACAGCGACGAGGCTAGAACGCCGACCACGACGCCCAGAGCTGCCGCACCGACCAGCGTCGTCGCATCGATCATCATCGGCGCGACGAGCGGGAACATCGGCCCGCTGCCGATCATCAACGGGCGCCACGCGATCGCGGCCAGCGCGGCGACCGTCACCGGCACGAAACTACGCGGCTTCCATTCGAAGAGCAGCACTTCGATCGCGAGCAGCATGGCCGCGACCGGTGTGCCGAAAATGGCGGTCATCCCCGCCGCGGCGCCCGCCACCAGCAGGGTCTTGCGCTCAGCGGCGCTCAGATGAAAGCATTGCGCCAGCAGCGAGCCGATAGCGCCACCGGTCATGATGATCGGCCCCTCTGCGCCGAACGGACCGCCCGATCCGATCGAGACGGCCGCCGACACCGGCTTGAGCACCGCAACCTTGGGCGACAGCCGGCTCTGCCCGAACAGGATCGCCTCGATGGCCTCGGGAATGCCGTGGCCGCAGATCTTCTCCGATCCGAACCGCGCCATCAGTCCGATCACCATGCTGCCTGCCACCGGGACGAGCAGCGTGCGCACGCCGTGCGCGGCAGGCACGATCGACACCGGCGCGAACGAGGCGTGGTCGTACCAGGCAAGGTTGGTCGCCAGCGCGATCAGCTTCAACAGCAGCCAAGCGGCGGCAGCGCCACCGCTGCCGACGACGAGTGCCAGACCGGCGAGCATCAGCATGCGGCGGTCGGCGGTGTGATCGGCGAGACGGAGCGGGGGAGATGGATGAAAGCTCATTACCGGCAACTATATCGCGCTACGATATTTCTCAATCGGTCGTTTTCGTGCCATGATCGAGGCCATGGACGATCCGATCAGCGACAAGGACTATCGCGCTCTCGCCGGGTTTCGACGGCAATTGCGCACGTTCCTATCCTTCAGCGAAGATGCGGCCGTAGCGGCCGGCATCACCGCGCAGCAGCATCAGGCTCTCTTGGCGCTGCGCGCATCACCCGATCTGGCACTGCCGGTAGGTGAGCTTGCAGATCAACTCCGACTACGTCCGCACAGCGCCTCCGGTCTCATCGATCGATTGGAAAAACTCGACTTGGTACGGAGAACGGCGGGCACGACCGATCGCCGGAGCGTGACCGTGGTTTTGACCCCGGCCGGGGCGAACAAGATCGCCGCGCTTGCGCTTACTCATCGTGGCGAACTTCGTCGCCTGCGTCCGTTGCTGCTGAATATACTCTCAGACTTGTGATCGTATGGCGCGGTCGGAAGAGGAGCAACGGAAACCGTCGGGACATTCTCAGATGGATCGAATTTTTGGAAAGGGCGGCCTCTTCGCTACGGAGCCATGCCGCCCCCTGCACCAACCTACTTCAGCGGCAGGAACAGGTCCGCGGTTGCTTCATGTTCCGGCACCTCCGGGAAGAAGGTGACGCGCTCGCAGTAGAGCGGGAAGTCCCGCGCTTCCTCTCCGCTGGCCGGTAGCCAATCGCGGTAGAGATACAGGGCGGCAAGCTCCAGATTGTCGGTGTTGCCAACGACGCGCAGCACCGCACAGCGTCCGCCTGGAATGGTGCCGGCCTCGATCCGCTCGCCGTTCGCCTCGATGGGGCGGTCGGTGCCGACACACAGGTCCATGCGGTATTCGGCCGGAGGCGTCGTGCGCGGATCGGAGTGGAAGACGTTGAAGGTCGGGCTGACCTTCGGCGACAGCCCAGTCGCTTTGCGCCAAGCGATCAACCGCTGGATGGTCGCGCCGATCGTCGCCGGGTCGCCGCGATGCTCCATGATTGCCACCGGCGTCGGGGCCACGTCACGGATCGTCACGTCGTCAGGGGTATAGGTATTCTGCATGAGCTTGCTCCTCGCGTTGTCGAGAGGCCCGAAGGCTGCAAGCCACGGCTCCCAATCAGGAGTTTTCCTGAACGACGACGGGGATTGCCCGAACCGTTGCCGAAAGGCGCGGGCAAAGGCATCCGGGGCGTCGTAACCTGCATCCATAGCTATGTCGGTGACGCTCTGCGCGACCCGGTATGCCAGCCGGTAGGATGCCCGCTTCATGCGGGCGAGCTGGATATAGCGATGCACGGACAGCCCGAAGGTCGCCGCGAACTGCCGGTGGAAATGGTATTTCGAAAAGGCCGCGACCCCGCTCACCACGTCCAGGTCCAAGTCGCAATCCAAGTGCCGGTCGATGTGATCTAGCACCCGCTGCATCCGGGCATGGTAGTGGGGAAGCGCCGCCTTCATCGTCCTATCCTCCGTGGCGACGCCAGCTAGGCGCTCACGGATATCATGCGCTCGACCGATCTTGCGGTTCTAGCACAGCCCGATGAGCCTTCCCGCAAAGGAAGGGCAAGAGATTGGCGAGCGTCGATCGGCGAGCTTCCTTTCGTCTCAGGTGCGGCGCTTTCCCAAAATCCGTTCCCAAAACCATTTTCCCGAAATTGCCCTACGGACATGGAGTTTCGGGAAAGGCAGGATGGCCACGATAGGTCTTCGCGGAGAGGTCCAACTGACGACCCCTCCCCTGCCAGCCCCTCCCGCAGACTGCTGCCTTGGCCGACCCAATATCGGTGCCTTTTGGGTATACCCTTGAAGTACCTCGAAATGCCGGTCCGTTTTTCTTGAAGACAGACTTAAAAAATAACAGAACATTTTTGGTGCGTTTTATGGCGGTTTATCAATCCATGGAGGACCATAGAGCACCTACCCATCGAGTACCGCTATTGCATTGGCGTCGGCCGAGCCGCTTGGAGCCAATGCTTCAATGATCCGGCAGTCGGCGACGGTGTTGCGGCTACAGGAATCGATCAGCGCATCCAGTTCTCCAGCTAACGCCGTCAGGTCGGCAATCTTGCGGGTGATCGCATCGCGGTGCTGGTTGGCTATGACGTCGACAGCCATGCAGGACTGGTCGCGCCGGTCGGCAAGCCCCATCAACTCCCGCACCTGGTCGATCGAGAAGCCGAGATCGCGCGCGCGCCGGATGAACGATAGGCGGCGGAGATGCGCGGCGTCATAGGTCCGGTAGTTCGAGGCCGACCGCGCTGGCGCCGGCAGCAGGCCGATCTGCTCGTAATAGCGGATCGTCTCGACCTTCGTGCCGGTCGCCCCGGCCAGTTTTCCGATCGTCAGGTGGCCGGACATGGCGCTTGACCCTCTAGTGACTAGAGGGTGCATATAGGCTGCCGGATCGACTCTATCGAGGTGGTGGAAACATGGCCTGCACGAGCTGCGCGTTCGACAAGGCGGGCACTTTCAACGACCCCAAATGGCGGCGCGCGCTGTGGATCGCGCTCGCGATCAACGGCGCCATGTTCGGCGTCGAGATCGTCGCCGGCATCACCGGCGGATCGACGGCGCTCCAAGCCGACGCGCTCGACTTCTTCGGCGACACCGCGAATTACGCGATCAGCCTCGGCGTCGCGGGAATGGCAATAGCGTGGCGCGCCCGTGCGGCCATGTTGAAGGGGGCGACCCTCGCGCTGCTCGGCCTCTATGTTCTCGCCGCTGCGGGCTGGGTGGCCGTTCACGGCGCCGCGCCCCACGCCGAGGTGATGGGGATCGTCGGCATCGCCGCGCTGATCGCGAACCTCGTCGTGGCGGTCATGCTCTACCGTTTCCGTGAGGGCGATGCGAACATGCGATCGGTCTGGATCTGCTCGCGCAACGACGCGATCGGCAACATCGCCGTCGTTCTGGCGGCAGGCGGCGTGTTCGGCCTGAACAGCGCGTGGCCCGATCTTGTCGTCGCGGCGCTGATGGCGGCGCTGGGATTGTCGGGCGGCATCCAGATCATGCGGCAGGCCCGTGCCGAGGTGCGGTCCTTCCCGTCTTCCGCGCCCCTCGATTACCAGGGATCATTACATGGCAGCCGGTAAACTGCTACGGGCAGGAACGATGCACCGTTTGTCGGCCCTCTTCCTCTGTCTGATGCTCGTGCTGTCGCTCGGGTTCGGATCGGTCGCGCATGCGGCCGAGGGTCCGGGCGTCGAGGTTTCCGTGGGCACCGCGATTGGCCATGCCGATGGCGATGGCGATCAAGTGCCGGCCGATAGCCAGAAGGGTTATCCGCATCATCATGGTGGATGCCACGGCCACGATATCGGCGTTCCGATGGCGCCCGATCCCGTGGCGTCCGTCACCGGACTGCGCGTAGCCTTGTCGGCATGGGACAAGGGTCCGATGGCGCGCGCGCCGTCGGACCCGGCGCTGCGACCACCCCAAGCCTGAGCGACGTCTAAGCTCCGCCGGGCACGCCCGCGCGGAATCCAGCGTTCGTCAGGAGTCCGTTACCCATGCAGCGTTTTATCGCGGCCCTTTTGGCCGTGGCGTCGTGCGCGTCGATCGCGCACGCGCAATCATCCGAGCCGGCATCGACCAGTCCCCCGCTCACGCTCGTGCGCGCGCTGGCGCTTGCCGGCGCAGCCGCGCCGACGCTCGAAGCAGCGACAGCAGGCGTGCGCGCGGCCGAGGCCGGTCGCACCGTTGCCGGCTATCGTCCCAACCCGTCCATCGTCGCCGAAACCGAGAATATCGCCGGCAGCGGCCAGTACCGCGGTGTGCGCAGCGCCGAGACGACGGCAGGGCTGGCGTTCCCGATTGAGCTGGGGGGCAAGCGTTCGGCGCGGATCGCCGTCGCCGACGCGATCGGCAATCGCGCCCGGATCGGATCGGCCCTTGCCGAGGCCGATCTGCGTCTCGCCGTCACCCAGCTCTACATCGAGGCGACGGCGGCCGAGCGCCGCCTTGCGACCGCACGCGAGCAAGCCGGCATCGCGCGCGAGGCATTGCGCGCAGCGGGGGTTCGCGTGCAGGCCGGGCGTGCCTCGCCGCTCGAACAGCAGCGAGCCGACGTGCTGCGCATCAACGCCGAGACCGCCGTGGAACGCACGCAGCGGCTCGCCGACGTCGCCCGCGACAATCTGGCGCGCCGGATCGGGCAGCCCGTCACCGGCGTCCTCGACATGGCATGGTATGATCGTGTCGAGGGCTATGGGCCGGCGCGGCCGATCGCACCGGCCGGCACGCTTGCGCTCGCCGCAGCGCGCGCCGATGCAACCACCGCCGACGCCCAGGTCAGGCTTGCCCGATCGCAGCGCATTCCCGACGTGACGCTCAGCGCTAGCGCGCGGCATCTCGAAGCGACGAACGACGTCGCCGCGGTGTTCGGCGTGTCGATCCCGATCCCCCTCTTCAACAACGGTCGCGCGAGCGTGACGCAGGCCCGCGCGCAGAGCGATCAGGCACAGGCGCTCCGGCGTGCGGCCGAGCTGGACACCGCGCAGGACATCGCCCGCGCCCAGGTCGAGGTGGCGAATGCGGCCACGTCCGCCCGCAACGCCAGCGGACCGGCACTCGCATCGGCAACCGAGGCCGCGCGGATCGCGCGGATCGGCTACCGCGAGGGCAAGTTCGGGCAGCTCGACCTTCTCGATGCCGAACGCACCCTGTCCGAAACGCGCACCGCCGCGATCGACGCGCTCGCCACCTATCATGACGCCAAGGCACGCCTGGAACGGCTCGTTGCCGCGGCGCCCTCGCTCGAGGAAAACGACCGATGAAGAAGAACTTCGTGCGGGCGCTCGCGCCCGTGACACTGGCGATCCTCCTGGCCGGGTGCGGTAGGGGCGGTAGCGAGGCGGGCGGCAATGCCGGCGCCGAGAAGACAGAGGCGGCCGAAGGTGCCGAGGGCAAGGAAGCCCCCAAGGATATCGTTACCCTGTCCGCCCAGCAGATCGCGGACGCCGGCATCGAGGTCACGCGGCCGACCGTGGGCGGCGAGGCAGGCGCGATCGAGCTGTCGGCGACGATCGAGGGCGACCCGCAGGGCGTCCAGGTGGTGTCGGCAGCGGTCGGAGGACGGCTCGTCTCGCTGACCCGCAACCTCGGCCAGTCGGTCGGGCGCGGCGATCCGCTCGCGATCATCGAGAGCCGGGAGGCGGCCTCGCTCAAGGCGGAGGTGGAAGCCGCCCGTGCGCGTAGCGCCCTCGCTCAATCGAACCTGCGCCGCGAACAACGCCTGTTCGCGGAGCGCGTATCGCCCGAACAGGATCTCGTCGCCGCGCGCACGGCCGCCACGGAAGCCGGCATCGCGCTGCGTCTCGCGCAGCAGCAATTGTCGGCGACCGGTAGCGGGGGCGGTGCGCTCAACCGCATCGCGGTGCGCTCGCCGATCGGCGGCCAGGTCATCGCGCGCTCCGCCACGCTCGGCCAGACGGTCGCGGCCGACGCCGAACTGTTCCGGATCGCCAATCTCTCCAAGGTCACCGTCACGACGTCGCTGGTGCCGAACGATGCGGGTCGGGTGAAGCCGGGTGCGCGCGTCGAGGTGACGGCGTCCGGCCGTCGCCAAGAGGGACGCGTGACGTTCGTCTCGCCCGTGCTCGACGAAACCACCCGACTGGTGCCGGTGATCGCGACGCTCGACAATGCCGGCAGCACGTGGCGGGTCGGCGAGACGGTCAACGTGTCGATCCTCGTGCCCGCCAGCGGCGATCGCACCGTCGCCGTGCCATCGGCCGCGGTGCAGATGATCGAGGACAAGCCGTTCGTCTTCGTTCGCACCGCGACCGGCTTCCGCGCGACCCCGGTGACACTCGGCCGGACCAACGGCGGTCAGGTCGTGGTGACGTCAGGTCTGACCGGCCCGGAGCGGATCGCGTCCACCAACAGCTTCACGCTCAAGGCCGAACTCGGCAAGGGCGCGGCCGAGGACGAGGACTGAGCCATGATCGGTCGCATCGTCACCCTGTCCGTTGAGAAGCGCTGGCTTGTCCTGCTCCTCACGATCGCCGCGGCGTTGCTCGGGATCGGCGCGCTGCGCCAGCTCCCGATCGACGCCGTTCCCGACATCACCAACAACCAGGTGCAGATCAACGTCGTCGCCCCTGCCCTTTCCCCCGACCAGATCGAGAAGCAGGTCGCCTTCACCGTCGAGACGGCGCTCGCCGGCATCCCTGGCCTCGAATATACCCGTTCGCTCAGCCGTAACGGCTTCGCGCAGATCACCGCCGTCTTCACCGAGAAGACCGACATCTACTTTGCGCGGGCGCAGGTCGCGGAGCGGCTGCGCACCGCCGAGGAAGACCTGCCGCAAGGCGTGAACCCGGAGATGGGACCGATCGCGACCGGGCTCGGCGATATCTTCATGTGGACGGTCGAATATCGTGAACTCGATCAGGTCCATCATCGCAACGGCGAACCCGGGCTGCAACGCGACGGCAGCTACATCACGCCCGAAGGGGATCACCTCGTCAGCGCGGCGGACAAGGCGACCTACCTGCGCACCGTGCAGGACTGGATCGTCACGCCACAGCTCAAGAGCGCGGCGGGGCTTGCCGGCGTCGACTCCCTCGGAGGCTACACCAAGGAATATCTCGTCGTTCCCGACGTGCAGCGGATGGCCGCGATGCGCCTCACGCTGCAGGATTTGACGACGGCACTCGACCGCAACAACACCAGTGCCGGCGCTGGCGTCGTCAACCGCAACGGCGAAGGGCTTGCCGTCCGCTCGGACGGCCGCGTGCGCAATGCCGACGAGCTGGCCCGAACCGTCGTCGCCACCCGCGAGGGCGTGCCGATCCTGCTCAACCAAATCGCGACCGTTCGCACCGGTCAGGCGCTGCGTATGGGTTCGGCATCCGAGAACGGGCATGAGGTCGTGGTCGGGACCGCGGTCATGCGGATCGGCGAGAACAGCCGCACCGTATCAACGGGCGTGGCCGAGCGGCTGACGCAGATCGGCCGTTCGCTGCCGGTCGACGTGGTGGTGAAGCCGGTCATGAACCGGACCGAGCTGGTCAACTCGACCATCGCCACGGTCGCGCGGAACCTTGCCGAAGGCGCGGTGCTGGTCATCGTCGTCCTGTTCGCGCTGCTCGGCAATTTCCGGGCGGCGCTGATCGCCGCGCTCGTCATCCCCATCACGATGCTGCTCACCAGCATCGGCATGTTGGAAGCCGGCGTGTCGGCGAACCTGATGAGTCTCGGCGCGCTCGATTTCGGCCTGATCGTCGACGGTGCCGTCATCATCGTCGAGAATGCGCTACGCCGCCTTGCCGAGGCCCAACACGGTCGCGAGGGCGAGCTGACGATGCAACAGCGGCTCGGCCTAGTCGCCGCGTCCGCCCGCGAGATGATCCGCCCGTCGGTCTACGGGCAGGCGATCATCATCCTCGTCTATGCGCCGCTCCTCACCTTCACCGGCGTCGAGGGCAAGATGTTCGAGCCGATGGCGCTGACCGTCATCATCGCGCTCGTCTTCGCCTTCATCCTGTCGCTGACCTTCGTGCCCGCGGCCATCGCCATCTGGCTCAGCAAGCGGGTGGAAGAGAAGGAAAGCCGCGTCGTGGCGTTTCTGCGGCAACGCTACGAACCGGGCCTCGACGCGGCCATGCGCCGTCCGAGCCTGACGATCGGCGTCGCGATCGGCGCGCTGGCGCTCGCCGGCGTCGCCTTCACCACCCTGGGCCAAGAGTTCCTGCCCCAGCTCGATGAAGGCAACGTCCTCGTGCAGGCCGTCCGCATCCCCGGCACGTCGGTCGACCAAAGCCAGGCGATGCAGTTCAAGGTCGAAAAGGCGCTCGCCAAGGCGCCGGAGGTTCGGTTCGCTTTCTCGCGCACCGGCACGTCGGAGATCGCCTCCGATCCGATGCCGGCGAACGCGACCGACACCTTCGTCATCCTGAAACCCAAGAAGGAATGGCCGGACCCCGGCCTGTCGAAGGAGGCGCTGGTCGAGCGACTGGAAAAGCGTCTCTCCACCCTGCCGGGCAATGCTTACGAGATCACCCAGCCCATCCAGATGCGGTTCAACGAGCTGATCGCGGGCGTGCGCGGCGACATCGCGATCAAGGTGTTCGGCGACGACTTCGGCGAGATGAACGCGACCGCCGATCGGATCGCGAGCATCCTGCGCAAAACGCGCGGCGCGGCAGACGTGCGCGTCGAGCAGACCGAGGGGCTGCCGATGCTCGATATCCGTCCGAACCGCACCGCCATGTCGCGGGTCGGGGTGACGGCCGGTGACGTGCAGGACACCGTTGCCGCGGCGATCGGGGGCCGGCAGGCGGGCGTCATCTTCGAGGGGGATCGACGCTTTCCAGTCGTGATCCGGATGGCGGAAAGCGCGCGGTCCAATTTGACCGCTGTCGCGCAGGTGCCTGTTCCGACCGCCAGCGGCGGTTTCGTACCGCTATCGACGGTCGCTGATATCGCTGTGGTCGATGGTCCCAACCAGATCAGCCGCGAGAACGGCAAACGGCGTGTCGTCGTGCAGGCAAACGTCCGCGACCGTGACGTGGCGGGCGTCGTCGCCGACGCGCGCGCTGCGATCGACGCCCAGGTGAAACTGCCTGCCGGCACCTATCTCGAATGGGGCGGACAGTTCGAGAATTTGGCGTCCGCGCGCGATCGGCTCGCGATCGTCGTGCCGATCTGCTTCGCCGTCATCATGCTGTTGCTCTACGGAGCGCTCGGTTCGGTGCGCGATGCACTGATCGTATTCACCGGAGTACCGCTGGCGCTGGTGGGCGGCGTGCTGGCGCTGGTGCTGCGTGGGATGCCGTTCTCCATTTCCGCGGCCGTCGGCTTCATCGCGCTTTCGGGTATCGCCGTCCTCAATGGGCTGGTCATGGTGTCCTCCATCCACGACCTGATGCGCGCCGGCGTGGATCGGGCTGTAGCGGTCCACCAAGGGGCACTTGCCAGGCTCAGGCCGGTGGCGATGACCGCGCTCGTCGCATCGCTCGGCTTCGTGCCGATGGCGCTGGGACACGGTGCCGGCGCCGAGGTGCAGAAACCCCTCGCCACCGTCGTCATTGGTGGCCTGATTTCGGCGACGCTGCTGACCTTGTTCGTGCTGCCGACGCTCTACGCGCGCTTCGGCGCGCGCACGCTGCCGGCACCGTCGAGTGACCATCTCGAACTGCCCCCCCTCCCCGCTCCGGCACATTGAAAGACCAGACGATGCACGACCATGCAGCGGGCGGACACGCCCACGATCATACCGCCGGGGCCAACGCCAGGATGCTGGGGTGGGCGCTGGCCCTGACCACCGCCTATCTCGTCGCCGAAGTCGTCGGCGCGTTCGTCTTCAACAGCCTCGCCCTGCTGTCCGACGCGGCGCACATGCTGACCGATGTTGCCGCGCTGGTGATCGCGCTGCTGGCGATCCGGTTCGGCCAGAAGCCGGCCGACGACAAGCGGACGTTCGGTTACAAGAGGTTCGAGATCCTCGCGGCGGCCTTCAACGCACTGCTGCTGTTCGCGGTCGCGATCTACGTGTTGGTGGAGGCCGTCCAGCGCTTCCGTCAGCCCGAAGCCGTCCAGTCGACCGGCATGATGATCGTCGCCGCGATCGGGCTCGTGGTGAACCTCGTATCCATGAAGCTGCTGACGTCGGGCAAGGACGCCAGCATGAACGTCAAGGGCGCCTACCTCGAGGTATGGGCGGACATGATCGGCTCGATCGGCGTGATCGCGGGCGCGCTTGCGATCCGCTTCACGGGGTGGACATGGGTCGATCCGATCGTCGCGGTGGGCATCGGGCTATGGGTGTTGCCACGGACCTGGGTGCTGCTCCGCGATACCACCAACGTGCTGCTGGAAGGCGTCCCCGGTGGGATCAAGCTGCCCGAGCTGCGGGCAGGGATTGCCGGGCTTCCCGGCGTCGCCGGGGTTCATGACCTCCATGTCTGGTCGATGTCGTCGGACGACATCACCTGCACCGCGCACGTCACCCTCGCCGAAGGCGCCGATGCCGATGCGGTCAGGAAGGCGGTCGCAGATACGCTCGATCGCCGGTTCGGCATCGAGCATTGCACGATCCAGACCGAGGCGCTGGCCGAAGCGTGCGAGGACAATCACCACCTGCACCCTTGAGGGCGATGATATGACCGGGCGAAAGGGCGCGCGCTGGACGCTAGAGGCGGACGCCGAGCTGCGCCGGCGCGTGGCCTCCCGCCAGCCCGTGTCGGTGATCGCGAGAGAGATGGGCCGGACCCAGGATGCTATCCGCGGCCGGGCGGCGATGCTGCGCATCGCCCTGCCGTCCACGATGCGCCCGTGGCGCGAGACGGTGAAGCGGGGGCCACGGATGCCGCGCTCGATCCTGCATCCGACCGGGGAGGAATGAAGACGGGGGCGGTCGCCCGCCCCCGTCCCGTCGGCTTACTTCATGTTCGGCATGGCATGGCCGGCATGGTCGCCGCCCTTCGCCTTGTCGCCATGATCGCAGCAATCAGCACCGTCCTTGCAGCACGCCATGTCGGCGCAGCAATTCGCGACCGCGGCGAACGCGCCGGTCGAAAGCGTGAGGGCGAAAGCGGCGCTGATGAGCTTGAACTTGGTCATGATATTCTCCGTGTAGATTCGTGTGAGGTCAGGTTCGACGTCACGCGATCTGCGGAGGGGGTGTGGCCGGTGCGCTGGTCAGCCCGAGCAGGCCCGAATGGGCGACTGCCCAAGGCGAGAGAGGCACGAACGGTATCGGTTCGATCTGCGCGATCGTTTCGCCGGGCATTGCCGCGCACGGCATGGCGCAGGCCGAGGGCGGTATCTTCTTGGTCGGCGCATGGCCTGGCGTGTCCGCACAATCCATCGTCGCCGACGCGATCGGCGTCGCGGCCATCGCCATCGTCTCGCACAGCGGGCCGAGCCTCACCAGCATCATCACCGCCAGGACGACGATCGCCGCTGTGCGCGCAAAACGAAAAAACGGGACAACCCGGAGCGACATGCCAGCCTCGTAGATCGACCGTCGATCGCACACAATGGTCGGCGATCGTTGGACCTACCGAGTGCGTGGCTTTGCCCCCACGGCTTTTATCGTCTCGGTCACGACGATAGATTCTGGAAGGAACCGATAGACGGTGCCCCGTGAGATACCGAGTTGCCGCGCGATGTGTGATGGCCTCATACCGTCCATTGCCAGCGCCCGCACGGCTTCCGGGTCAATCCGCGCCTTACCACCCTTATAGACGCCGCGCGCTTTAGCTGCAGCAATACCTTCCATCTGGCGCTCACGACGCAGGTTTGTCTCGAACTCGGCAAACACGCCCAGCATGTCGAGGAAGGCCTTGCCCGCCGCAGTGCCGGTATCGATGGGCTGCTCGGTGGCCTTCAGCGCCACCCCCCTGCCCTTCAATTCATGTACGATATCCTGCAAATCCTTCATCGAACGGGCAAGCCGGTCGATCCGCGTGACGACCAGCGCGTCGCCTTCACGCAGAAAGTCGAGCAAGATTTGCAGTTCGGTTCGCGAGCTGCGCTCACTACCCGACTTCTTCTCTGACCGGATCGTCTGACAGCCCGCGGCCCTCAATGCCGCAATTTGGACATCGAGATCCTGCTCCGAGGTCGATACCCGGGCGTAGCCAAAAAGCGTCATCACCCCCCCCTTTTGTTCAATCAGCTTCTAGACCACAACGACCATCTGTTCAATATGCCTGCAAGTGACCCTGATCGAACACCGAAACTGTCTCAACGCCTTTGTACGATTACGGTATACCCACATTGACGGCAATGTCTTGGCATTCCAATCAAGGCTGCCTCTCGCATCGTTGTGTCATTCCGTCCGATGTGGCATGATGAGGCTTAGCATTTAAAACGGAGGATTCCACGGTGGCTACGCAGACCATAGATATCCGGGTCGCTAGCAATGGCCGCATGGTTCTTCCCGCATCGGTGCGCAAGGCTATGGGCCTACACGGTGACGCGAAGGTCATTCTGACGATTGAGGACGATCAAGTACGCCTGTCTCCGATCGGGCATGGTGTATCGCGTGCGCAGGCGCTCTATCGAGAACACGCCAAGCACGCGCGCACGACAGACGACTTTCTGGATGACCGGAAGGCGGAAACGGCAGCTGATCTCGGTGAGGCAGCTTCAGGCGGCGAGGATCAAGACGTACAATGACATCGGCCGTCCTCGACGCATCCGCGGTTCTGGCGCTGGTTCGAGATGAACCCGGCGCCGACAAGGTCGCTCCCCATATCGGGCGCGCTGCAATTTCGGCGGTCAACCTCCAGGAGGTCATCAAGGAACTGCTGCTCAGTGGCCTTGACGAGGCGACCACCCGTGAACTGCTTGACGAGCTTCGTCTCGACGTTCGTGCCCACGATGGCGACGCAGCCTATGCCGCCGCTGCCTTGCATGCACAGACGCGGCAATATGGCCGCGGCTTAGGCGATCGGTCCTGTCTCGCGCTCGCTGTGCAGCTTGGCGTCCCTGCTCTCACTGCCGATCGTGAGTGGAAGAAGGTGAAGGTCAAGAACTTGAAGCTCGAGCACATCCGATAGCCACAGCCATGGTGCGCCTGAATCTTCAGCGCTGACTTCGTGCTTTCGACGACACTGGGTTCGGTGGGCCATGCGAACGGGCGGAAACGGGCGGTCTATACCTTTGCCCCCCCCGCCCCGCACATTCCGCAGTCCAACGGACCGCTGGTCGTTTTCGGGCATACCCTCCGCGTTACTAATTGGGCCGGTCCGATTTGCGCCGAAAAGGAACGTCTAAAATTCGGCCCGATTAGCCCCTCTGTCCGCCTGGGGTCCTAGCCAAGGAAGACCATACGGCACCCTATCAAACGGCACCGAAGAGTCTCCAATGAGGGTTGAAGAGCTGCATTTCGTCTCCGCCTTATGAGCGGCCGGCGAGGCGGGAGTGACGCATTGCCGTCCGCTGCTGGCGTCCGTCCCACAAACGATGGTGTTTTGGGAACGTAAATCGCTTCTCGAAACGCAGCCATGTGAGAAGCGAAACCCCAGTCAGCGGCAGACATGCCGCTTCGCCGCGCACGATCAAGAACACGCTCGATCGTCCCGCCCTGCACGATGACCGAGAACAGCACAACGATGTACGTCGCCGCGAGCGCGATCAATCGAGCCAGCCCGGCCGGCGAAAGGCTTCCTAATTTCAACTGTCATTAGCGGTCCGGGGTTCGCTGATGTAAACTCCTCGAAACAGGAGTGATATGTGACGAGCGAACCGCCTACACGCCTCGCCTCGACCGGTGTCGAAGGTCTCGACAATGTGCTGGCGGGCGGCCTGACGCGAGAGCGTCTCTACCTGGTCGAGGGCACGCCTGGAACGGGCAAGACGACGCTCGGTCTGGGGTTCCTGCTCAAGGGAGCCGAAGCCGGCGAAGCCGGGCTCTACATTACTCTGGCTGAAACCGAGGCCGAACTGCTGGCGGTAGCGGAAAGCCACAATTGGAGCCTCGATCCGATCACGCTCAGTGAGATGGTCCCGGCCGAGGGGCTGGCCGCCGACAACGAGCAGACGCTGTTTCACCCCAGCGAGCTTGAGCTTGGCGAAACGGTGCGTGGAATTATCGCCAAGGTCGAGGGGGTCCAACCGAGCCGGGTAGTGATCGACAGCCTCTCCGAGCTGCGGCTTCTGGCGCAGAGCCCGGTCAAGTATCGCAGACAGATACTGGCATTGAAGCAGTTCTTCGCGGCACGGAAATGCACCGTGCTGCTGCTGGACGATCGCAGCGCGACCGGAAGCGACCTCCAGCTTCAATCCATCGCCCACGGTGTCGTCATGCTGGAGCAGATGCTGCTTGGCTTCGGCGCGCAGCGTCGCCGCCTGCACGTGCTCAAGATGCGCGGCGTCAAGTTCCGTGGCGGCTACCACGACTTCACGATCGAACGCGGGGGATTGTGCGTTTACCCGCGCCTGGTCGCAGCCGAACACGGCAACGCCTTTGACGGGGCCGCGGTATCCACCGGTTTGCCCCAACTCGATGAGTTGCTGGGTGGCGGCCTGCTGCCGGGAACGGCGACGTTGCTGTCAGGACCGGCCGGCGTCGGCAAGACCACAACCACCGTACAGGCCTTGGTGGCAGCGCTCGAGCGTGGCGAGCGGGCCGCCTACTTCCTCTTCGACGAACGAGTGCCGACGCTGCTCAAGCGCTCTGCCGCGCTTGGCATGGATCTCCAGCCGCACCTCGATGCGGGTACGCTGGAAATCCGCAGCATCGACCCCGCCGAACTATCGCCCGGCGAGTTCACCAACGCCGTCCGAAAGGCCGTCGAAGAGGACCAGGCCACGGTCATCGCGGTCGATAGTCTCAACGCATATCTGCAGTCGATGCCGAGCGAGCAGTATCTCGTTCTGCAGATGCACGAACTGCTGAGCTATCTGGGTGCGAAGGGCGTCATTTCGCTCCTCATCCTCGGTCAACACGGCGTGACGGGTGACATCCGCTCGGACGTTGACCTGAGCTATCTTGCCGATACGGTCATGCAGCTCCGCTATTTCGAAGCACATGGAGAAGTCCGTCAGGCGATTTCGGTCATCAAGACCCGAACGTCGCGGCACGAACGCACGATCCGTGAGTTTCAGATCACGGAGGCTGGCCTGCACGTCGGCGAGGCGCTGACCGATTTTCAGGGTGTGCTGACGGGCGTTCCGACGTTCGCGGGTGAGGCGAAAATGCTGATGGCAAGTCGGGGCGAGGGTGGCATGGACGCGAAGGACGCTTAGTGGACCTGCGCGTCCTGATCCTTGCTCCTCAGGGGCGTGATGCCCTTCTCGCTTCCGAACTGCTCAACAAGCGCGGAATCGTATCCGAGGTCTGCACGTCGCTTGACGATCTGCTGGTCGGGCTGACTGCGGGCGCTGGTGCCGTACTGGTGACAGAGGAAGCGCTGGCGCTCGGCAACCTCACAGCCCTGACGGAGTGGATCGCGGACCAGCCCACCTGGTCCGATCTCCCCTTTATCGTGCTCGCGAACGGATCGGCGCGGCCTCGTTCGAACCTCGCGTCCGAACGTCTCGATGCGCTTGGGAACATGATGTTGCTGGAACGTCCGCTCCACGCGGATGCCATGCTGGGCGCAATTCGTTCTGCGCTCAAGGCAAGGCGCCGACAATATCAGGTCAGGGGCGCGGCCGAAGCGCTGGAACAGGCGGTGGTCGAGCGGACCGACGAGCTGGAGAAGGCGCGGGCAAGCCTGGAGGTCGCACTGCACGCGGCCGACATGGGAAGCTGGGACATCGATATGGCCACGGGCGAGGCGCGCCGCTCGCTTCGGCACGACCAGATTTTCGGCTTCACCGAGATCCAGCCGCACTGGAACGTGGATATCTTCCTTCAACGCGTCGACCCCGCCTATCGCGCGAATGTCGCGGCGGTCTTCGAAGCTGCGCCAGCTCTGGGCGAACTCGATCTCGAATGTCCGATCACCACCGTTACCGGCGAGCGTCGCTGGATCGCGGCCAGAGGCCGAGTATCCTATGAGGACGGCACGCCGGTGCGGATGACCGGCATTGTCTCGGACATCACCGCCCGCAAGGAGGCCGACGCACAACTTGCCCAGGCCGCCAAGATGGACACCATCGGCCAGCTCACCGGAGGCGTGGCCCACGATTTCAACAACCTGCTGACGCCGATCGTCGGCAGTCTCGACCTCCTGCGGCGCCGTCACGGGGATGATGAGAAGTCGCAGCGCTTTATCGTCGGTGCGTTACAGGCGGCAGAACGCGCCTCGACGCTGACACAACGGCTCCTTGCCTTCGCGCGGCGCCAAGCGCTGCAACCCCGAGCGGTCGACGTCGCCGCACTCATCGACGGCATGAGCGACTTGATCCGGCGCTCGCTTGGTCCGACCGTTGCGGTCGTGATCGATGTGCCGGCAACGATCGAAGCGGTAAAGGTAGATCCCAACCAGCTCGAGCTCGCTCTTCTCAACCTTGCGGTCAACGCACGCGATGCCATGCCCGGAGGCGGGCGGCTGACGATCGGTGCGACCATGATGACGGTCGATGGTCGCAACAGCATAGGGCTTACGGAAGGCCGCTATGTTCGTCTGATCGCCAGCGATACCGGCGTCGGCATGGACAAGATCACGCTGGCACGTGCTGTCGAGCCGTTCTTCTCCACCAAAGGGGTCGGCAAGGGCACCGGGCTTGGCCTTTCTATGATCCACGGCCTAGCGGCGCAATCGGGCGGGACGCTTCGGATCGAGAGCGAACCTGGCCAGGGCACCGCGATCGAGCTGTGGCTGCCGGTCAGCGATGAGGCCGTTCTTGAGCAGCAATCCGAGCGAGACGAGCCGGTCCGGGCAACGCAGCACGCGAAAGTGCTGCTGGTCGACGACGAGGAGATCGTCAGGACCGCCACCGCCGACATGCTGCGCGATCTGGGATATGAGGTCGTCGAGATGCCGTCAGCGATCCAGGCGCTGTCGGCGATCCGTTCGGGGATCGACGCCGATTTGCTCGTCACCGATTACCTGATGCCGGGAATGACGGGTGCGGCGCTGATCTATGAATTGCGCAGCAAGGGCATCGGGCTGCCAACCCTGCTCATCACTGGTTATGCCTCAACGGGTGAGGACGTGCCTGCTGACGTGCCACGTCTGTCCAAGCCGTTTCGGCAGGCTGATCTTGCCGGACGAGTTTACGATCTGCTCGCCTTTAGGCGAGGATCACGAACATTGCGCTCTGTAAATTAAGATTGCCAGATCCTAGTCACCAGAAATTGCGGAAATCGGGCTGGACGTACATGATGCTTCGGACCTTCTCCGGCAGGCAGATGTATCGCTATACGAGGCCAAACGAACCGAACGGGGAACAGGCCGTATATTCGGATCGACTGCTTTGCTTAAAAGACATGTCCAGCACTCGACGTTGCGAGCGATCCCATAGATGATGGTGGAAGCGGGACTTTGCTGAAGAGCGGGGCCGGATACTAACCATGTCAGCACTGCTCCGCTAAGGCGCTTGCAGAAGTGGCTATTCCCAATGCTAAATGTTCCAATTTCCAATGGGGACCGCTACGGATGCTGATCCTGCCGGGGGGCGGGTTCGTTAACCGCTTGGGTCGAGGAAGCGACGGCAGGAATGGTGAGCAACGTTGAGGGCATCGCCATGGGCGACGTGCATGACGCACCGCGCATGGCCGACATGCTGTCGGCGTTCGACTGGAGCAAGACTTCGCTCGGGCCGCGCAGCGATTGGCCTGCTTCGTTGAGCACGGCGGTCGACATCATGATGGCATCGGGTCACGCCATGTGTCTGGCTTGGGGACCGGAGCGCACGTTCCTCTACAACGACGCCTATATCCCAATTCTCGGCAAGCGGCATCCGTTTGCCTTCGGCGTGACGTTCGCCGAGGCGTGGCCCGACGTCTGGGACGAGATCAAACCGCTTGTCGACAAGACCTTCGCCGGCGAAACCTCGACATTCCGTGACATGCCGCTGCTGATGACGCGCAACGGCTATCCGGAAGATACATGGTGGAGCTTTTCATATTCGCCGGTGCGCGGTGAGAACGGCGAGGTAGCCGGTCTGCTCAACGTGACGCTGGAGACAACCGATCGCGTCAAGGCTGAACGCGACCGCGATGCCGCGACCGCCGAGCTACAGCGCAGCGAGGCCAAATGGCGCCAGCTGTTCGAGACGCTGGAGGAAGGTTTCGTCCTCGGCCAGGTCATACGCGATGACACAGGCCAGATTATCGACTGGCGCTATGAAGAAGTGAACGACGCCTGGTACGATCTTGTCGGGATCGAACGCGGATGTGCTGTCGGCCAGACGATCCGCGAAGTTTTCCCCGGTGTCGAGGACGAATGGGTGCTGGAGTTCGCCCGTGTTGTCGAGACGAGTCAGGCGATCCGCTTCACCCGGCAGGTTGGCGACCTCCAGCGCTGGTATGACGGTGTATGTCAGCCAGCCGGGGCCGATCACTTCACTGTCCTGTTTCTTGAAGTCACCGATCGCGTCAATGCCGATCGGCGTCGCGAAGCGCTCGCCGAACTTGGGCGAATGCTGACCGCGATTGATGACCCCGAAGATATTGTGCGGGCGGCAACCGCACTGATCGGCCGCACACTTGGTGTGGGGCGGGTCGGCTTTGGCACGGTCGGGGAGGACGGCGAGAGGTTCGTCGTCCCGAGCGACTGGACGGCGCAGGACTATCCGACGCTCGCCGGCACCTACCGCATGGATGATTATGGCGGCTATGCGCAGGACCTGCGCGAAGGTCGAACGGTGGTCATCCCAGACATACGCCTCGATCCACGCACGTCGGGTGATACCGCGCCGCTGGAATCCGTCGCGGTGCGCAGCCTCGTCAACCGGCCCGTCCGGGAGAAGGGGCGGACCGTTGCCATCCTCTACGTCAACGACGGTGCGCCGCGCGATTGGACACCCGAGGAGGTCCAATTCATCGCCGATGCCGGCAATAGGACGTGGATCGCGCTTGAACGGCGCCGGGCCGAGAAGGAGGCTAGGGAAACTGCCGCGTTCCTGAGCAGCGTGCTTGCCGCCTCGACCGACTGCATCAAGGTGGTCGAGCTGGACGGCAGCGTGTCCTTCATGACCGATGGCGGCATGAAGGTCATGGAAATCAGCGACTTCAACACGGTACGCGGTTGCCCGTGGCCGGAGTTCCTGAAGGAGAGCGGTCCTGCCTACGCTCTTGAAGCGATCGAAGCAGCGAAGCGCGGCGAGACGACCCATTTCGAAGCGCCCGCCGACACCTATGCCGGAAATCCCAGGCACTGGTCGGTGTCGGTCTCACCGATCCTCGGCCCGGACGGGGAAACCGCGCGCATCCTGTCGGTGTCCCGCGATCACACCGAACTCCAGAAGGCCCGTGAGCAGCAGCATCTGCTCAACGGCGAGCTGGCGCATCGCATCAAAAACACGATGAGCGTGGTGCAGGCCATCGCTCATCAAACGCTTTCCAAAGCGGAGGATCAGGACGCCGTTGCCGCATTCGGCAAGCGCCTCGGCGCGCTCGCTGCGGCGAACGATGTGCTGACCCGGGACAATTGGTCGAGCGCCCGCTTGGGCGATGTCGCCCGCAAGGCGCTGGAGACGTTCGGCGAGGATCGCTTCACGCTGGCCGGTCCCGACGTGATGATCGGACCGCGCGCGACGCTGGCCCTCACGCTCATGCTACACGAGCTGGCGACGAACGCCGCCAAATACGGTGCACTGACAGCACCGGAGGGCCAAGTTACCGTGACCTGGGCTGTACGCCGGGACGGCGACAAGGACGTGCTTGATCTGAGCTGGGTCGAACGCGGCGGCCCGGCGGCCGTGGAGCCGACGCGAAAAGGTTTCGGCTCGCGCATCATCCGCATGGGACTAACCGGCTCCGGAGGCGTTCAGTTACGCTACGAGGCGGAAGGGCTGTCGGTGCAGGCCACGGCACCGCTTTACCAGATACAGGAAGCGTAAGGCGTAGCCACGAAGTCATGGGACAATCTCAACCCCTCAAGCGATGGCCGGTACTGGTAGTCGAGGACGAACCGATCCTGCGCCTCGATGCGATCAGCATGGTCGAGAAAGCCGGTTTCGAGGCGGTCGAGGCGTTGAGCAGCGCCGACGCCATCCAGCTCCTCGAAGAACGTCTGGACATTCGCCTCGTCTACATGGACCTCGATATGCCGCGCAGCCGCAAGGGCATCGAGATTGCAGCGGCGATACGCAAACGCTGGCCGCCGATCGAGATCATCCTGACCGCCGCCTACTTCACGCGAGAAAGCGTTGAGCTTCCCGAACGTGCCGAGTTCTACTCGAAGCCGATCGACCATGACGAAGTCATAGCCGCCATGCAGCGCCTGATCGAAGCTAACGAGTCCCGCCCAGCTTGATATTGTGATGGTGGGGGTGTCGGTATTCCCTATTGGGATGCAGACCGTCCGAAAACATGACTACGATGCTGGTGATATGGGGGGGCTAAAAACCCCATCAGGGATTAGTGGTTTTGCTCGCCGATCGCCGCGCCATCGACATGGCAACTGCGCTTGCCAACTGGGCGATCAACACCCCGAAAATGACTTTTCGTATCGCTGGGGCTCCGGGAGACGAGGTTCCAGTAACGAAAAGCTCGTAAGCCAACAGCAAACCGACCATGATGGTGCAGCCGATGTTGATCCAGAAAGCGGTTTTATATGCAGGACCGAACTTCATTGCTCACCTCTCGGGCGCAGGTTTGATACGGCTCGAACGAAAGAGCAATCCGCCTGATTCCTTTGCCTGAGGACAGCGGATATACCGTGCCTATGGCATATATCGAAGGTCATGCTCGGGACCAGGCGCTGCTCCTGCCGGCGTCGGTCGAGGACTATGTGGGAGCGGACAATCCGGTGCGGTTTATCGACGCCTTCGTCGACGATCTCGATCTGGGCGGTGCCGGTTTTCTGCGGGCGCAACCAAAGGCGACGGGACGGCCGGGTTACGATCCAGCCGACATGCTCAAGCTGTACCTATACGGCTATCAACCGGGTGCGGTCGAGCCGGCGTCTGGCAGCGGAAGCGATACGCAATCTCGAGCTGATCTGGCTGCTGCGCGGGGTGCGGCCGGACTTTCGGACCATCGCCGATTTCCGCCGCGAAAACCGGGCCGCGTTCAAGGCGGTGTTCCGCGAGTTCGTGGTGCTGTGCCGCAAGCTCGACCTGTTCGGGCGCGAGCTGCTGGCGGTGGACGGCACGCGGCTGAAGGCGGTGAACAGCCGGGCGCGCAACTTCAGCCGGGAGCGGCTGGCGACGTATCTCGCGTCGGCCGACGCGCGACTGGAGCGATACCTGGCCGAGCTCGACCAGATCGACCGCGGTGAAGATGGTGCCGGCACCGGCCGTACCGACGCGCTGGGGACGAAGATCGCCAGACTACGTGAGCAGCGTCAGGCAAGCGTCGCGCTGCTCGGCCAAATTGAAGAGAGCGCCGAAGGGCAGATTTCGCTCACCGATCCCGATGCGCGCGCGATGGTCGCTCACGGCAAGGTCACCATCGGCTACAACGCGCAGGTGGCAGTCGATGCCAAACACAGCCTGATCGTCGAGCAGCATGTCACCAACGCCTGCAACGACATGGGCCTGCTGGCATCCACCGCCCGCGCGGCGATGGAAGTGCTCGACGTCGAGCGTATCGATGCCGTGGCGGACATGGGCTACCACAAGGGCGAGGACATCGAGGCCTGCGAAGCCGCCGGCATCACGCCGTACATTCCGCGCCCGCACCGGGGCGTCAACGTCAGCAACGGCCTCTTCCCCAAGGAGCGGTTTCGCTACGATCCGGCAGCAGATGCCTATCACTGCCCCGGTGGGCAGGTGCTCGACACCCGCTACAGCTCGGTGACGCGCGGGCATGTCACGATCCAGTATTCCAATCCTGCCGCCTGCGCCGGGTGCCAGATGAAGGCGCTGTGTACCAAGGGGCGCTGGCGACGCGTCAACCGCTGGGAGAAGGAAGAGATCATCGAGCGCATGGCCGAGCGCCTCGCAAAGCGACCAGACCTCCTCGTCGTCCGGCGTTCCACCGTCGAACACCCGTTCGGCACGATAAAACAATCGATGAACCAAGGGGCGTTCCTGATGCGCGGTCTGGAGAAGGTCCGTGCCGAGTTCAGCCTGACGGCACTCGCCTACAATATCAGGCGGGCCATCACCCTCATCGGCGTGCCGGGGATGATTCGGGCGGTGCAGGCCTGATCCGCGCCGCCAGCTCCGCCCTCACGACGCCGGATATGGCCTCACAGTAGCCCATTTCACCCCATCGGAGCGCAAAAGCTGAAAAGCCCGCCCCCTTCAGACACCTCTCGGCCGGTGAACGTCCAGACCATAATCACAGGCGAGTTTTCGGACGGTCTGGATGGTATTTCGGGATTATGGAAGTAGATCGGTTAGCCGGTTCCACCTGAGACATCAGGAGCCACTTTGGGGTCCGGGTCCTGCGCCTTGCCGGTCGCGGGTGCCACCTTCTGGCTCGGCATAGCGGTGAGATAAGCAACGATCGCATCGACGTCCTTCTCGGCCACTGGCGCCTTATACACCTCACGCATCTTGGTGACGGTCGCCTTCCACTGATCCGCCGATAGCGCAGGCTGGGTCAGCGCCATGCTGGCTGAGTGGCACGAGGTGCAATTGGCATTGATGACGTCGGCGTGCGGACCGTCGGGGTAGGTCGCGTCGTCGGCCGGCAGGTCGACGCTGGTCGAGGCAAGCGAGAAGCCGCGCGCTGACACGCTGGCGGCCGGTGCCGGCTCAGACATCTCGGAGATCGGAACGGGCGCCTTGCGGCTGCTCGGCGCGCCGATCGAGACGAGGATGATGCCGGTCAGGCCGATCAGGCCAGCAGCCATCATGCCGGGAGACGGAGTCTTCATGATTTGCTCGCTCCTCAGGCCGCGATGATGGTGGTGGTTTCAATGTTGCCGCGCATGAACCCGCCGGGATTCCAGATCGGCTTCATCGGCTGAGCGACACCGTTGGTGTTCCAGCAGCGCACCATGATGGGGTTAGGCCCGCGTCTCAGCGGCACCCGCCCGTCCCAGCGCCGGAAGCTGTACCTGCCCTCGTCCGCTCCGAGCGTCGTCCTGTACCAGGTGCGGCCACCGTCCGACGACACATCGACCTTGGCGACGCCGCAATCGCCGCCCATTGCGATGCCGCCGACCGGGATCGACGCTTCATAGGCGATCGCCTGACCATCGGGCAGGCTGGTCATCCAGCTACGCGGGATCATGCGATTGATCGGTACGGTCGGGAAGTCCTTGGCACCGGGCGCGACATTCGCGCCGGGTGTCGCGGGGATCTTGTAGGCCTTGGCCATCCAATACTGGTCGTCAGGGCCGGGCAGTACCTCGATCGCGTTCAGCATCTTGACCCAATAGGTCGAGTACCAGCCCGGCACGATCAGCCGGCAGGGAAAGCCGTTGAGGAGCGGCAGTTGCTCGCCGTTCATGCCGAAGGCGATCATGACCTCGCCGTCGCGGGCATGGTCGATGTCGAGTGCCTTCTCGAAGTCAGGAGCGCCCGCCACGACCGGCTGATCGAGAGCGCCGAAGCGCACCTGCACCGCGCCTGCCTTGACCCCGGCGAGGTCGAGCACGTCGCGCAGGCGAACGCCGAGCCACTTGGCGTTGCCCATCGCGCCATTGCCCCATTGCGCGCCGGCGACGCGCGGCTGGAACAGCCCGCGGCTGTTGCCCGAGCACTGGTTCACCGCCGCCATCTCGACCCGTGGAAGGCGCAGCAGCTGAGCGAGGCTGATCGACAGCGGCCGATTGACGTGGCCGAAGACGTTGAGGCGGAAACTTTCGACGTCGATCGAGGTCGGTATGTCGGCCCAGTGCCAGCGGACGAAGAACTGGTCGTTGGGCGTGAACACCGACTTGTCGAAGACCTCCATCGGCGTCTCCAGCAAGGGTGGATGGACGCGCTGGAGGATCATGCTGCCCTTGCCGGGAAAGGCGCTGGTCATCGGCCGCTCGGCATTGCCGCCGGGCAGCTTCAGGTCGACGAGCTGCTGCGCCAGTGCCGGCGCGGCGGCAAGGCCGGCGGTGCCGAGCGCGGCATGGCTGAGGAAGCGGCGACGGCTGGTCTCACTCGCCAGCCCGGCGTCGAAATTGTCCATGACAAGGCTCTCCTGTGGCCAGTCACGCTGGCGGATCAAAGGGGCATTCTGCAAGTGATCGGACCGGCTGATCCGATCATCATGGCGGATCAGTTCGGGGTGGCGATGCAGGGCGAGACGAACAGGTTGCCCCGCCATGCACCGGCTAGCGTCTTGGCACCGACCAGCAGCCACATCGCCGCGAGCGCAACCGTCAGCACCGTGCCGACGATACCGAAAAACATAAGGTTCAGCGTCGTGCCGAGGCGGAAGGTGGCGACGGTGTAGACGCCGAGCGGGAAGGTGTAGCCCCACCAGCCGAGGTTGAACGGCACGCCCGCGCGCCAGTAGCGGATGGTGATAAGCGTCGCGAGCGCCAGCCACCACAGGCCGAAACCCCAAAGGCAGAGCCCGGCGACAACGCCGATCCCCTGCGCGACGGTGCCGACGCCGGCTAGCCCGTGCGCGGTGAGGATCGCCGGCGCATCCGCGCCGAGCACCAGCATGCCCAGAGCACCCGTGCCGATCGGCCCCAGCGCCAGCCAGGAAGATGCCGCCATGCTTTCATGCGGCAACTTGTGGAGTGCCATGCGCAGGATGAGGATGGCGAGGATGCCAAACGCGACCGGCACCGAATAGGCCCACAGCACATAGGAGGTCGCGAGCGTCACTATCTGCGCGTGGGGATCGGTTAGATGCGGCGCGAGCAGCCCGCCGCTGGCGCCCGCCACTTCGGCAGCGACGACCGGCAGCAGCCATACGGCGGTCATGCCGTCCAGGCTGTGCTCGTGGCGGGTAAACATCAGCTAGGGGATCAGCACGCCGCAGGCGAGCGACATGGCGACGTCGATCCACCACAGGACGTGTGCGACCGGCACAATGCCATCCCCGAACCGCGCGATGCCGAAGGCGAGGCAACCGTTAATGATTGTCGCCAATCCCATTGGGATGGTCCCGATAAACATCGACACGGTGTTGTGCCCGAAGATGCGCCTCGCCTCGTGCCCGAACATGGTCCAGCGCGCGCCATAGAGACCGGCGAACAGCGCGAAGAGCGCGATGTTGAAGAACCACAACACCTCGCCAACCGGCTTTAGCGAGGGGCCGATGCCGGGCACCTGCGGCAGCGCGAGCGCGAGGATGCCCGTGCCCATCGTCGCGGCGAACCAGTTGGGCGTGAACTGGCGGATCATCTCGCGGGGGTGATCGAGCCGGCTGAGCGGCTTGAAGCCGCTTAGAACGGAGTGCGTGTCGGCAGTCATGCGACCTGCTCCTTGATAAGGTCCGTCAGCGCGTCGGCCGCGCGGGTGCGATAGCGTTCCTTGTGGCGCAGCGCGTGGAAGGCGCGGTCGGGCAGCCCGAGCGGCAGCTCGACCAGATCGCCGGCCTTGAGCGCGCGTGCGACGACCAATCGCGACAAGACGGCAACGCCGGCACCAGCCTCGACCGCGGTACGCACGGCCTCGTTGGACGGCAGCGTCATCGCGACGGTCAGCTGGGCCGGATCAAACCCGCGCGTTCGCAGTACGTCCTCGAAGGTCGAGCGCGTGCCCGAACCCTGCTCGCGGACGATCCAGCGTGCAGCGCGAAGCCAGTCCTCGTCGACGCGCCCGGCGTCCTCGCGGCCGACCAGCACCATCGGGTCACGCCCGACATTCCAGTGGGCGAGCGCCGGTTCGTCCACCTCGCCCTCCACGAAACCGAGCTCCGCCGCGCCGCTCAGGACCTGCGCTGCCGCACCTTCGGTGTTGTCGATCGCCAGTTCGACCGCGATCTGCGGGTGGCGTTCGTGGAAGGCGGCGAGCTTTGCCGGCAACCAGTAGCTCGCGATCGTCTGGCTTGCGACGATCCGCAACGAACCACGGGCAAGCCCGGCATAGTCCGCCAGCATCGTCTCGGCATGCGCTGCCCGCCCCAGCACCGCGCGCGCTTCCTCCAGAAAGCCGCGGCCTGCTTCGGTCAGCTGGATGCCACGCCCGACACGGTGAAACAGAGGTATCCCGTAGCGCGCTTCGAGGGCCGCGACCGCGCCGGAGGCAGCAGACTGCGTGACATTCAGCGCTTCCGCTGCCTTGGTGACGTGTTCGCGCTCGGCGACACCGACGAAGATTCTGAGCTGCTCCAGGGTCATGCAGCTTATATCGCGCAATCTGATCGATACGACCAACCGTTTGATCTGTTTATTCCAATCTGGATATCGGAATGATCGGCAGCCTTTCGTCTGTGATGGTCTCCAAGACGTGAAGCAATACGCGCATGCGGCGCGTTTGATCGTCCATGACCGATATGATCGAGCGCAGTTCCGATCCCTACAACGCCGAGCCAATGCCAGGTGCGTTGATCGAGCGGTTCCTGACGCCGCAGGCGCTGTTCTACGTGCGCAGCCACGGGGCGGTGCCCGACCTGCCCGCTGATCATCGGATCGAGGTGAGCGGGAGGGGCATGGCGAGCCGCTTCTTATCGGTGGAGGAACTGAAGAACGCGTTTGCCACACGCACGGTGACGGCGGTGCTCCAGTGCGCCGGCAACCGGCGCACGGATCTCCAGCAGGTCGCCAAGACCTCCGGCGACCCGTGGGACGTTGGCGCGATCGGCAATGCGCAGTGGACCGGCGTACGACTGTCCGACGTGCTGGATGCCGTCGGTGCGCCGGATGCGTCCGACCTGTTCGTAGCATTCACCGGCGCGGACGAGGTGGACGTCGAAGGCGAGGAAGCATTGTTCGGGGTCTCGATCGCCATGGACAAGGCGCGGCAACCCGACGTCCTCATTGCCTGGGCGATGAATGGCGAGCCGCTGACGCCCGAACACGGCGCACCGCTCCGCATGGTGATACCGGGCTATGCCGGGGTGCGAAGCGCCAAATGGCTGACACGGATCGAGGTGCGCGACACGCCATCCGACGCACCGATCCAGGCACACGACTACAAGCTCTTTCCTGCCGATGTGACGAGCAACACCGTCGACTGGAGCCAGGGTCTGACCATCAATGCCATGCCGCTCAACGCCGCGATCTGTGCGCCCGGCTCTGGCGAAAGCCTGCCGGCCGGGGAGGTGCGGATCGAGGGTTATGCCATCGCCTATGATCGCCGCATCTCGCGCGTCGAGGTGTCGGTAAACGGTGGTCGCGACTGGCAACAGGCGACTTTTGCCGATGATCCGGAGACCCATTGGGGTTGGCGACGCTGGACCCTCGACGCCACGCTCGCCAAGGGTCGCCAGCACCTCGTCGTGCGCGCCTTCGACGAGGCTGGACAGGGACAGCCCGAACGGCCGGACACGATGTGGAACTTCGCCGGCTATCTGTGCACCGCCTGGCATCACGTGCACGTGCTGGTCGAATGATCGAAGCGTCAGCGGCATCGGACATCGGCTTCTGGATCGATGCGATCGGGCGGCTGGTGGTGGCGACTGCGGCCGGGATGGTACTTGGTTGGGAACGCTCGCGCGAGAACCGGCAGATCATGGGCTTGCGGACACTGGGTCTGGTCGGTCTGGCGAGCTGCATCGCCGTGCAGGCGATCGTGCATAGTGGCTTGCCGAACGTGAACGCCGATGCCGCAGGACGGGCGATGCAGGGCATTCTGTCCGGCGTCGGCTTCATCGGTGCCGGCGCGGTGCTGCGGGTCGGTCAGGGTCAGGAAGTGCATGGACTGGCGACCGCCGCGTGCATCTGGGTCACCGCCACCATCGGCGCGGCAGCAGGGTTGGCGGTGTGGCCGCTCATCATCGGCGGGTTGAGCCTTGCGATGCTCGTACTGTTCGTGGGCGCTCCGCTCGAACGCCGCATCCGCGAGCGGGCCAGGCTGACGCCAGCCGAGGCCGACAGGAAGGACGCCGAACGAAAGCCGTGATCGCGCTGGACAGCCCGGTGCCTGTCGGCGCCGGGAAGCGGCAAGGCGCTATCAGGACACCAGCGCGGCACCTGCCTGGCGCCGGACTTCATCGGCGATCGGATGCAGCTCGGCCGCGGGGCGCTCGCCCACCACACTGTAGCCGATCCCGTCGACCGCCCATGTGATCCGGCCCATGGTCCCGCTGGACGTACTGGTCATGCTCGCGGTCTTGTCGATCTGCATGGGCCTCGTCAGCACCGCGAGTTTCGACGCTTGTGGTCCATCGTAGAGGAGCAGCGCCGCAGGGCCGTGGGGTGTCGCGACCAGTCGCCCTCCGCCATAGCGGTAACCGGCTGTGCTGAGGTCCGGGATGGTCACGCGCTCACCCAGTCGGGCGGAGGTCCACCGGATCAGCATGGCGCGCTGGTCGGGGCCGATTTCCGCCGGTCGTATCCGGTCGGCGGCATAGACACGGAAATTGTCACTCGCCTCGTTGGCCAGCGCCGCGATGCCCGCGCGAGGTTCGCCGCTCCACCGCGCGCTCGACCAGCCCCCGCCAAACCCGACCGCCACGAGAAGCGACGCGGCGATGGCGAGTTGCCAACGCGGTTGGCGTTGCCGTCCCCTGATGGCTGCGACGCGCATCGTCGCCGGGATCGGTTCATCCGCGATGGGAGCGAACAGCGATGCAAGGGCTCGCGCCTGCTCCGCCTGCTCCCGCAAACGGGCATGCACGTCCGGCTGGCCTTCAAGGTAAGCGTCGACCAGGCGCTGCCGCTCGGGCGACAGCCTGCCATCGATCCACGCGGCCAGATCGTCCTCGCCGATCGGGCTGGTCATTGCACGCTCCTCAATCGCGGCCGTTCACCCTCCCGGAGGAGCGTCGCCAGACGGTCGCGCCCCCGCGATATGCGCGACATCACCGTGCCCAGCGGCACCCCGACGACGGCAGCGACCTCCGCATAGGGCAGCCCCTCAACCGAGACGAGGAGCAGCACCGTTCGCTGTTCCTCAGGCAACGCATCAAGCGCGTGCAGCAGGTCGCGGTGGTGCAGGCCTGTATCCTGATCGGCCGGGCGGCCGAGCGCAGCGTCGTCCACGAGGTGGAGCGGAACCGCCGTGCCTCGCCGGTTATGCTGCCGCTGATGGTCGACCAACAGGTTGTGCAGGATCGTATAGACCCACGGGCGCACCTCCACGCCGCGTCGCTGTCGCCAGCGCCCGACTGCGCGCTCGAGGCAATCCTGCACCACGTCATCCGCCATCGCCCGATCGCGCAACCACGATCGGGCATAGCGGCGCAGGCCGGGGATCAGGGGTTCGATCGCGGCGGCAAGCGGGTCCATCTCAGTCGCGCTGCACCTGCACGATGCGACCCGGCGCGCCGTTCACCACCTCCGCGACAGCCAGAAAGCGCCGGGGCGCCGCGGTGCTGCCCTGAACGATCTGCCGGATCGGCCCCGATGCGTTGACGATCGCCGCACCTGCCGGGTTGCTCATGAAGTTCGCAAGCGGCTCTACCGCACCGCTGCCGTCCGCGTTGGCGGTCAGCACGAGCATGTAAGGCTTTTTGGGCTGCAAACCGGTAACGGCACTTTGCACGACCTGGATGATGCCCTGGTCGAAGAGGGTGATGCTGCTTGCCGCACCATTGCCGCCAACCGGCCCCATGGTCAGATGCACCGCCTTGCCGGCCGTACCGAGCGGTTGGAGATTGTCGGTGCCGGGGCCTGTCGGGACAGCGTTCGGCACATAGGCGATCGCCTGCGGTGCCTGTCCGACCGGCACGGTGGCGACCACCTTGTTGCCTGTGGTGTCGATTGCGGCGAGTTCATCGGCATTCTCCAGCCCGACATAGATGCGCCGGCCGTCGCCCGATGGCCAGACGCCGTGCGGCATCTTGCCGACCGGGATGGTGGCGACGGGCGCGAAATCGGACGTGCGGAACACCTTCACCGCGTTTTCCCCGCCTACCGTGACGTACGCGAACTGTCCCCTGACCGTGCGGGCGAAGTTGACGTGATTGGTGATCGGCCCGGTATCCAGCACCTTGAGGATTGCGAAGGGTGGCCTGGCATCGAATGCGACCGTCTTGCCGATGTCCTTCAGCGTGAACCACACCTGCTTGCCGTCCGGCGTCGCGGCGATGTTGGGACAGAATGGGCTCGGCTGTGCCACCTGTCCGACCTGCGCGTGGGTTGCGACATCGAACACGGCCAGCACCGGATTGAACGACGAACAGACATAGCCGTATCGGCCATCGGGCGAGAAGATCGTCATACCCGGACCACCGGGCGTCTTGATGCGCCCGGTTTCCTTGTACGTCGTAGGGTCGAGCACGGCGATATAGTCCTCGCCGCGGACGGTGACCCAGACTTCCTTGCCGTTCGGTGTAAAGAACGCCTCGTGCGGACTGCGCCCGACATAAGTCGTATGCTTGACGGTGTTGGTGGCGGTGTCGATCCACGACACGGCGTTCGATGCGATCGACACGACCGCGAGGGTCTTCCCGTCCGGCGAGAAGCCGAGTCCGTGAACCAGCACCTGCCCCTTGTAGAGCGGTGAAAAATTCATCGGCTGCGGATCGCCAAGCTTGATGACGCCGAGCAGCCGGTTGTCGGCCGGGTCCGTCACCGACACCGTGTTGGAGAATTGTTCGGATGCATAGACGCGGTCGCGGTGGCTGACAGGCACGTCCCTGGCGTTCCACGGCGCCTGCTGGGCCATGGCGATGCCCGGTGCGGCGCTTATCAGCAAGGCGGCCGAGCGCAGGATGGTCCGGATCATGTCAGTGCTCCATATGGCTGTGGTGGTCACCGCCCTGCGTCGGGGCTGGCGTCGAAGGGGGTAGCGGCTGACCGATCGCCAGCTTCATGGCGGCGATCTCCTGCTGCTGATCGATGATGATCTCCTGTGCGATGCGCTTGAGCTGCTCGTTATGACCGTAGCGCAGCTCCGCCACCGCCATATCGATGGCGCCCTGATGGTGCGGAAGCATCATCGCGACGAAGTCGCGGTCGACGTCGCCGGACGGCTTGACCATCATGCCCGCCATCATCCGGTCCATCGCGGCAGACACCATGCTGGCGTAGCCATCGGCAGGGGCGGCCGCGGCTGCGCCGGTGAGCAGGGCTAAAGCAGTCAGACCCAGCATCCAGTTTCGTCTATGCATAAGCCTCCGGCGCATCGGTCTCGAAAGCGTAGACGATGCTCGTCGGGGTTTATTCCATGGGCGAGCCAATTATTTATCTTCACCAAAACAACGGTCTCATCGTGACCCTGCCGTGGTTGACCAGGTCGCCGTCGGACAGCATATGCTCGGGCACGGCGATGGATTTCCGCCGGGCCATTCGGCCGAACCGCCCTCGCAAGGGCCGATGATTCCTACCAGGCGCCGCAAGGCAGCAAGGAGGAATCGTGCACGCGACGTTTCGCAATCTCTACGACCAGTTCAACATGGCAGCGTTCATTCGCGAGCGCCGCACCCATGCCATGTCGGTGCTGCGGTGGACTTTGATTCTGGTCCCGATGGCCGCAGCGGTGGGAACGCTCTGCGCGGCCTTCTTGTGGAGCCTCGATGCCGTAACCCGGCTTCGCTATGCCTTTCCCTGGCTGCTCTACCTGCTGCCGATCGGCGGGTTCTTGGTCGGACTGCTCTACCATCTGACAGGGCGTTCGGTCGAAGGCGGCAACAACCTCATCGTCGAGCAAATCCACGAACCGGGGGGCGGTGTGCCGCTGCGCATGGCCCCGCTCATCCTCTTCGGCACGGTCGTGACGCACCTGTTCGGGGGATCGGCGGGGCGTGAAGGCACCGCCGTGCAATTGGGCGGCAGTCTTTCCAGCGGGTTTGGGCGCGCCCTCAAGCTGGATGTGGAAGCGACACGCACCCTCCTTATGACCGGAATCGCGGCGGGCTTCGGCGCGGTCTTCGGGACGCCGATCGCGGGCGCGGTCTTTGCACTGGAGGTTCTGGCGATCGGCCGGGTCGAGTATCGCGCGCTAGTACCGTGCCTAGTCGCGGCACTGGTGGGTGACTGGACCTGTCTTGCCTGGGGCATTCATCACGGCGCCTACCATGTCGATGCGATGGTGCCGGTCGACGCGTTGCTCGTCGCCAAAGCCGGCGTCGCGGGCGTTGTATTCGGATTGGTCGGGCTGGCCTTTGCAGAGGCCAACCATGCGCTCGGCGGATGGCTGAAGCGCGTGATACCCTATGGCCCACTACGACCCGCTATCGGTGGTGTCGCCGTGATCGCGCTGGTCTGGCTATTTGGCACGCGAGACTATCTCGGCCTGGGCACGCTGGCGGCAACGCCGGGCGACCTGACCATTGCCAGCTTTTTCGGCCCCGATACGCACCCGTGGAGCTGGGCGCTGAAGCTGCTCTTTACCGTCGTTACCCTGAGCGCTGGCTTCAAGGGCGGAGAGGTGACGCCGCTGTTCTTCATTGGCGCGGCGCTCGGCAATGCGCTCGCGCCCATGTTCGGAGTGCCGACAGGGGTTTTCGCGGCGATCGGTTTCGTCGCGCTGTTCGCGGGCGCGGCCAACACGCCGCTGGCTTGCACGTTCATGGGGATCGAGCTGTTCGGCGCGGCCTATGCGGTGCCGATCGCAGTCGCGTGCTTCGTCGCCTATCTCTGCTCAGGCCACAACGGCATCTACCTGTCGCAGCGCGTCGCCGTGCTTAAGGTGCCTGCCGCACACCTCACACCCGACGCCACCCTGCGCGATGCCCGCACGCGCCGCGCTTCTCGCCGGCGCGCGCGCGCCTGATCCCGCTTCCTGTCGAAAGCTCTACCATGCCCGACCTTTTCACCGTTCAGCACCGCGAAGTCGGGATGCTGCGCATCTATCTGAAGCCGTCCGACAAGATCGGCCCGCGTCGCTTCTGGGGGGCAAAGCCGCTCTATCGCGAGCTGATTCGCACCGCGAAGGCGGACGGCATCATCAACGCCGTCGCGCAAAATACCCATTACGGCTTCAGCAATCACGAACCGATCCGGGAGAACGGCTCGGAAATTGCCGATCCGCATCTGACGATCTGTGTTGAACTGGTCGGTGATCGCGATCAGCTCGACCTCTTCTGTCGCCGGCATGGAGATCTGATCGGCGACAAGGTGATCGTCTACAAACGACTGGAGCATTGGACTATCACGCGCAAAACTGAGCTAACCAGAGCCTGATCGGCGTTCCCGTAAAGGAAGGGCGAGAGATTGGCGGGCGTCGACCGGTGAGTTTCCTTTCACCTCAAGTACGGCGCTTTCCCAAAATCCGTTCCCAAAACCATTTTCCCGAAATTGCCCTACGGACATGGAGTTTCGGGAAAGGCAGAATGGCCACGATAGGTCTTGGCCAAAAGCTCCATCTGACGATCCCCCCTGCCCGCCCCTCCCGCAGACTGCTTCCTTGGCTGACCCGATCCCGGTGCCTTTTGGGTATACCCTGAGGGTACCAAGGTGGGCAGGTCTCTTTTCCGTAGTAAACGTGCTTCAAAAAGCAGGGGTCATTTTTGAGCAAAGTCCTTTTAGGCTCTAGAAGTATCGAGGACCATAGAGCACCTACCCTATCAAGACCCGCTACTGTGGAGCGCCCGTCTTAGGGTCAGGACCCATTGATGTGAGCGTCGCGATCTGATTCAGGCTCCGCGAGGAGACCGGGATGAGCGACCTTTTTGGGCTGACGGACGAGCAGATTCAGCGGCTGCGGCCGTTTTTTCCCAAGAGCCACGGCAGGCCTCGGGTGGATGACCGGCGGGTGTTGAGCGGCATCGTCTTCGTCAACCGCAATGGGCTGCGCGGGCGAGATGCGCCCAGCGCCTATGGTCCTCACAAGACGCTGTACAATCGATGGAAGCGCTGGGGCGAGCGAGGCGTGTTCACGCGCATGATGGAGGGGCTGGCTGCGGGCGATGCAGAGCCGAAGACCGTTATGATAGACGCAACATACCTGAAGGCGCACCGCACGGCATCGAGCCTACAGGTTAAAAAGGGGATCTCGGCCGCCTGATCGGACGCACGAAAGGCGGCATGAACACCAAGCTTCATGCCGTCGCCGACGCGAACGGCCGCCCCTTGAGCTTCTTCATGACCGCCGGGCAGGTTAGCGACTACACCGGTGCGGCAGCCCTGCTGGACGACCTGCCAAAAGCGCAGTGGCTGCTCGGCGACCGCGGCTACGACGCCGATTGGTTCAGGGACGCTCTCCAAGCCAAAGGCATCCAGCCATGCATCCCGGGCCGACGATCGCGCAACGAGCCGGTCAGATACGACAAGCGCCGTTACCGGCGTCGAAGCCGCATCGAGATCATGTTCGGCCGCCTCAAAGACTGGCGGCGCGTTGCCACACGCTACGATCGCTGCCCCACGGCCTTCTTTTCCGCCGTCGCCCTCGCTGCCACCGTCATCTTCTGGCTGTGATCAACTAGTCCTGACCCTAGGGTGCCGACCGCTCCGCTATTTTGCGGCCAGCAGGGTAAACTTGTGAATTTGCGGCGGTTCAGAAAACAGTTCTTCTGCCTTGTCCATCAGTGCGGCGGCAACCTTGCCGTCAAGGTGGGCCTGCCGATCCTCCTCTGTGTCGAACGTATCGAAGATCGCGTACGCACCGGGACCTTCCTCGATCGCATACCAGGTCAGAGTGCCCGCCTCAGCTTGAACGAGCGGCAATGCCGAGGTCAGGAAATTGGCGACATCACGCTCTTTTCCGGGCTTGGCCTTCAGTGGTACATACAGGGCAAGTTTGGGCATAAATGACTCCTCAAGTGAAACCGACAGTCATTATTCGGCAAAGTAACGGAAGAGCGGGCCGGTACGTTCCCCATGAGGCGGAGCACACGCGGCCCCGCCTCCTCGTCGAAATCAGAACTGCTGTGCGGTCGGCCGGATGACGATCGCGTTGACGTCGACGTCATCAGGTTGTTCGACAGCGAACGCGATAGCACGCGCCACCGACGCTGCAGGGATGGCCTGCTTGTAGAAGTCGAGTACCGTCTCGGCAGCCGTGCCCGACGTCGTGAACTTCAAGTCGCTTTCGACGGCTCCGGGCTCGATAGACGTGACACGGACCTTTTCGCCCACCTCCTGGCGTAGGCCCTCGCTGATCGCGCTGACGGCGAACTTGGTGCCGGAATAGACCGTGCCGCCCGGGGCGAAGACCTTGATGCCGGCGACCGAACTCAGGTTGATGATGTGGCCGCTGCCCTGCTCCAGGAAGCCGGGAAGAGCCGCGGCGATGCCGTAGAGCGTGCCCTTCAAATTGACGTCGATCATCTGGTCCCACTCGTCGGTGTTGACCTCGGCCATCGGACGGATCGGCATCAGACCGGCGTTGTTGATCAGTACTTCGAGACGGCCGAAGTCGGCGACGATCGCGGCGACGACGGACTGGACCGCCGACTTGTCAGTGACGTCGAGCGCATAGGCGCGTGCCGTTCCGCCGTTCTCGGCGATCTGCGCAACGACCTCGTCGAGCTTGTCCTTGCGCCGTGCGGCGATGGCGACCTTCGCACCGCGTTCGGCGAGAAGACGCGCGGTCTCGGCGCCGATGCCGGTGCTCCCGCCGGTGATGAGAACAACCTTGCCTTCGATACCTTTGGTCATGACTGTGTTTCCTTCACTTCAGATGTTGATTTTTCGCTGGGTCGCGGCCCCGCGCCAGCGGTAGCCGCGTGGATGAACGAGGCCCATAAGGCCCGCGCGAAGCGCAGGTGCCAACAGGCCGATCATCCGCAGCTCCTCTACGTAGAACGGTTGTGCCAGCAGCGCCGACCCCACCCATTCTTTAAGCTTGCCCATGGCAGCACCCTTAGGTCGCGGAGATGGGGTTGAGGACAAACGCGGCGCGCTCGGCCAGATCGCCGATCTGAGAGAGGTAGTTTTGGAAGTGGGGCGTCGCGCGGTGGGCGGTAACCGCATCCGCGTCCGCGTACAGCTCGTCGAGGACGAAGCGGTTCGGATCGCTCTGGTCCTGCCAGAGATCGTAGCGCAAATTGCCCGGTTCGGCACGGCTTGGCTTTAGCATGGCGTCGAGCAGAGCGCGCAGGCGGTCGACGGTATCCGCACGGGCGGTTAGGACGGCGACGATCTTCACGTTGGCGGTCATGGCACCATATCCTGTCCTGGTTATATCCGAAGCGGGGCGCATCCTGAGCGCCCCGCCCGTCATCCTGGTACTCACGCAGCGGCGCGATCGAGGGCTTCGATCAAAGCGTCGGCCATGGCTTGGTCCGACGCCGGATTCTGACCCGTGATCAGCTCCCGGTCCACGACGACATTCGAAGCGAAGTTCTTGTCGGTGACAGAGACGTCGCCACCGGCCGACCGCAGCGCCTTTTCCATGTCGAAGAAGAGCTCGCCCTTCAGCACTTGCTCCTCGGCGATCTTCTCCTCGCTCGCCGAGAAGACGGTCATGCGGTAGCCTGAGTAGATCCAGTCTCGCGCCAGGTCGGCCGCCCCGGCGTCATCGCCTTCCTCCAGCGCCTTGCGGAAGGCCGGAGCATCGTCGAGCGTAGAAACAACGACCACCGGTCCGTGGCAGAGGAGCGCGGTCGGCTTGGCCGCCGCGTGGAAGTGACGGAGGATCGTGCCCGCATCGCGGTCCTGCATCAGATCGACGATGGGCGCGTGACCTCCCGGCACGAACACGCCAACGAAGCCGTCCAGACCCTCGTCGACGACCGATTTCAGCGTGCGGACGTCGTTCATGGCCGGGTGGCTGGCGAAGAAGTCCTTGGCGCGCTGGTATGCCGCCTCATCACCGCCAAAGTGGTCCTTCGTGTCGGAACCGGCGTCGATGTGCGGCTTGGTCCCATTGGGCGTGGCGAGAACAATATCATAGCCGGCGTCGAGCAGTGCCAGCGCGGGGACTGCCGTTTCGTTGAGATACTGACCGACCGTTGCGGTACTGCCGCCACGCAGACCGAGCTGTGTCGCGTTCGATCCAAGAACGAGAACCTGACCCTTGCTCATCTGAACCTCCATGTTCGCGGCGCCTGTCGCCGTTGGATGGGAAATGGGCCTCGTTGATATATTCTAGAAGTTTATCTTTCTAATGTCAGATATACGTCTGACAGGATGACTGCATGCGCTACGATCTGAACCTGCTGCCGATCTTCGTCGCGTTGATGGAGGAGCGCAGCGTCACGCGGGCCGCCGAGCGAATGGGCATGACACAGCCCGCCCTGTCTAATGCCCTATCGCGTCTACGACTGATGCTTCAGGATCAACTGTTCGTCCGCGAGCGCTACGGCATCCAGCCGACCCCGATCGCGCTTGAACTCTCACCGCTGATCGCCGAGGCACTCGCCCAGCTCGACGACGCGGTCCTCGGTCAGCAGGCCTTCGACCCCGCACAGGCCGAACGGCTCTTCACGATCGCGCCAAACGGCTATGTCGAGTTCGTCCTCGTCCCCGCTATCGTGGCGCGCTTGGAGAAGGTCGCCCCCAGCATAAAGCTTCGTCTGACGCCCTACGGGAACGATCTTGTGGAAACAGGCGTCGTGTCAGGCACGACGGCGCTCGTGCTGGGCCGCATCGTCGATCCGCCCGACAACCTCGTCGTCCAGCACCTGATGGACGAAGGGCTCGCCTGCGCCGTCCGTGCCGACCATCCGGGCGTCGGCGATGTCATGACGCGCGAGCAGTTCGAGACGATGAAGCATGTCAACATCGTGCCGCCCGGACGGATGCGCGCCGGGCTGTTCCAGGCGCTGGCGCAACAGCAGCTGAAGCGCGACGTCGCAATCTCCGTGACAAACTTCTTCGCGGTAGCCGAGATGGTGGCGGTGACCGACTATTGCGCCACCTTGCCCTCGCTCATCTGCAGGCGGCTGATGCACGACCCCCGGCTGAAGATCCTGCCGGCTCCGGTCGACCTTGGCAGCTTTCCCGTGGAAATGGCTTGGCACGTCCGCTATCGGCATGATCCCGCACACCGCTGGCTACGGGCTCTGATCGGCGCGGTCATCACCGACCTCACGGGGAAGACGGCAGCGGCAGCCACGCCGTCGCCAGCCTGAGGACGATGTCTAACCGCTACGTCGCTTGTGCGTATCCCGTAGGTGACAAAGTTCGCTATACAGCCCCTGACGATAGGATTTATCATGCGCGCAATCGGCTACCAGCAGCCCGGAACGATCGATCGCACGGAAGCTCTCGTCGATATCGAACTTCCCGATCCCAACGCTACAGGCCGTGATCTCCTCGTCGAGGTCAAGGCTGTCTCGGTAAACCCGGTTGACACGAAGGTGCGCGCTGGCTTGGGTTCGATCCACGGTGATTGGCGTGTCCTGGGTTGGGATGCCGCCGGTGTCGTTCGCGCTGTTGGCCCTGAAGTGCGCGGTTTCGAACCGGGCGACGAGGTGTTCTACGCGGGCAGCATCGGCCGCGAAGGCACCAACGCCGAGTTGCACCTGGTCGACGAGCGCATTGTCGGGAAGAAGCCGGCCAGCCTCGATTGGGCAGAGGCAGCGGCGTTGCCGCTGACGGCGATAACCGCGTGGGAGGCCCTCTTCGAGCGGTTGTCCGTGCGTACTCCTGTAGCCGGTGCAGCACATGCGCTGTTGATTGTCGGGGGTGCCGGCGGGGTAGGCTCGATGGCAATCCAGCTTGCTCGCCAAGTGCCCGAGCTGATCGTCATTGCGACAGCATCGCGCCCTGAAACGCAGGCCTGGGTGGCCGAGCTCGGTGCGCACCATGTCATCGATCATCGCCAGCCGCTGGCTCGGCAAGTGGCGAATTTGGGCATTGGCGCGCCGGCTTTCGTCTTCTCGACCACGCACACCGACGAGCATATCGAGCAGATCGCCGAGCTGATCGCCCCGCAGGGACGTTTTGCGCTCATCGACGACCCCAAGACGCTCGATGTCGTACCGTTCAAACGCAAGTCGGTGTCGACCCACTGGGAGTTTATGTTCACCCGGTCCATGTTCGAGACCGCTGATATGGAAACGCAGGGTCAGATCCTGTCGACCATCGCCAGCCTCGTGGACGCCGGCGACGTGCGCACCACCCTCACCGAACGGTTCTCCCCCATCAACGCCGCGAACCTCAAGCGCGCGCACCAGGCGCTTGAGAGCACTACCGCACGCGGCAAGATCGTCATTGAGGGGTGGCAGTGATGCGGTTCACGCTCACCCGCAACGTCCGCCGCGCCCGCGGCCCCCGCTGCACCAACTGAAAGGGACCAAGCCTCGGCGTTATCGATGCCAGCCATGTGCGGTTGGGGGCGTCGCTTTCGCTGGGTCACTGATATCTACAATCATAAAAGACCGTGATGTCTTGAGATAGCAGACGCGGTCCTCGGGTGAAAACTCGGGACGTCTGCTAGCTCGGCCTCTCACCAATCGGTGCCACGAGCGGGGAGTGCTTCGGCTAAGAAGTCAATCCACGCCCGCGTCTTGGCGGCGGGGCGCCGCGTCGGGTGTGTGATGGCATATGCCGCTCCCAGAATCATAGGCGGCTCGTCCAGCTCAAGCTCGCTCAATTGGCCGGCGCGAAGCGCCTCTGCCGCAATAAAGCGTGGCCCATAGACCAGCCCTTGGCCCGCGATGGCAGCGCGAACCAAGGCCTCGCCATTGTCGGAACACATCGATCCTGAGATCGGCACCTTGATCGTCCCGTCTTTGCCGAACGCCCACGATGTCGTTCCTGCAAGCGACGCGTTGGTGTGGCCCAGACAATCGTGATCGCCGAGATCGGCCAGGCGGGTTGGCGTTCCCCGCCTCGCCAAATAAGAGGGGGCGGCACTTAACACGACGCGCATCGCCACGAGCTTGCGGGCAACAAGCGCACTGTTAACGAGGCGCCCGATCCGTACGGCGACATCCCAACGTTCTTCCAGCAGGTCGACGTAACGATCGTTGAAGCCCAGTTCGATCGTCACCTCGGGATGACGTTCGGAGAAAGCAGGGATGAGTGAGGCAAGGTGCAGAACGCCGAAGGTGGCCGGCGCACTGACGCGCAGCAGCCCCTGCGCGGTGATCGACCGCGACGATGCCTCCGCCTCGGCTTCGCCGATCTCCATCAGAATACGTTCGGCTTTCTCGAAATAGTCAGCGCCCGCCTCGGTGAGCGAAAGTCGACGGGTCGACCGCTGCACCAGCGTGGTGCCAAGCCGCGCTTCAAGAGCATCCAGGTGCTTGGCCGCCATCGCAGGCGACATGTGCAGATCGCGTGCGGCAGCAGAGATGCCACCGAGCCTGATCGCCCGCACGAACACGTCCATACCCGTCAACCGATCCGCCATGACTTCCTACCCGTGGTTGAAGCTGATCCTTCTACGCGAGCGATTATCATTGCGCGATATCGGGCACATATCCCGGTCGACAGATCGAACGATGATCCAGGCCGCCTCCGTGGCGCCTGCACTGGAGTGTATGACCATGAGCGTCCAGCCCACCTACTTCATCCCGCATGGCGGCGGCCCCTGCTTCTTCATGGAGGATCCGCGCGGTGTGTGGACCGGTATGGAAGCGTTCCTGCGTAGCCTGCCTAACACGCTCGCCGAGAAGCCCAAGGCCATCCTCGTCGTATCGGGACATTGGGAGACGGACGGCTTTGCCTTCACCGGCGCCGAGCGGCCTGAGCTGATCTACGACTATTACAACTTCCCGCCTCACACCTATCAGCTGCGCTACGACGTGCCGGGCGCACCCGCGCTCGCCGCCCGTGCCGCGGCCCTGCTCAAGGATGCGGGCATCGCCTCGACTGTCGACCCGAAGCGCGGCCTGGATCACGGCGTGTTCGTCCCCCTCAAGGTTGCTTTTCCGGATGCGGATATTCCACTGATCGAGATGTCCGTCGAGCGCGGGCTGGACCCGGCCCTCCATATCGCTGCGGGCCGCGCCCTTGCGCCGCTGCGTGAGGAGGGCGTGCTGATCCTGGGTTCGGGCATGAGCTTCCATAACATGCGCGCCTATGGCGATCCGCGCTCGACGCCCGGCTCGCAGGCGTTCGACCAGTGGCTGGCCGAAAGCATGGAGCTGGACGGCCCACAGCGGGCCGAGCGTCTTACGCAATGGGCCGATGCGCCCTCGGCGCGGTTCGCGCATCCCCCGGCCAAGGAGGAGCATCTGCTGCCCCTGATGGTCGCGGCCGGCGCGGCCGAAGGCGAAGGCGCCCGGGTCTATGCCGAGGAAGTGCTGTCGACCGCCATCTCGGGTTTCCGTTTCAACTGATCTCACCGCGTCACTGAAGGAGAATTGTCATGACCATCGGCGTCACCGGCGCGACTGGCCAGCTTGGCCGCCTCGTCATCGAAAGCTTGAAGCGCAAGTCGACCGGCGAGCCGATCGTGGCGCTGGTGCGCTCGCCCGAAAAGGCCAGCGACCTGGGTGTCGAGGCACGCGCGTTCGATTACGCGCAGCCTGAGACACTCACTCCGGCACTGGCCGGGATCGACACGTTGCTCTTGATCTCGTCGAGCGAGGTCGGGCAGCGCGAGGCACAGCACCGCAACGTCATCGAGGCCGCCAAGACGGCGGGCATCAAGCGTATCATCTACACCAGCCTGCTGCACGCCGACCGATCGCCGATCAGCCTAGGCGAGGAGCACCGTGCGACCGAAGCGCTGCTGGCGTCCTCTGGTATCCCGACGACCCTCCTGCGCAATGGCTGGTATACCGAGAACTACACCGGCTCGATACCCGCAGCCCTGGAGAATGGCGCGCTCGTCGGCAGCGCTGGCGAGGGACGCCTGTCGCTCGCGACCCGCGCCGATTATGCCCAAGCCGCAGCCATCGTGCTGACCAGCGACGGCCATGAGGGCAAGACCTATGAGCTGGCCGGTGACGACGCGGTGACGCTCGCCGACCTTGCCGCCGAGATCTCGCGCCAGACCGGTCGCAACATCCCGTACCGCGATCTGCCGCAGGCCGAATACGCTGCGATCCTGAAGCAGGTGGGCCTGCCCGAGGGCTTCGCCGAGGGACTTGCGGCATGGGACGTCGATGCCTCGAACGGTGCGCTGTTCGATGACGACCACCAGCTCTCGAAGCTGATCGGACGTCCGACGACACCGCTGGCCGACGCCGTGCGGGCGCAACTCGCCGCGCAGGGCTGACGTTACGGACAACCCCGACCGATAAAGATCATACCTGGAGATAGCGCATGAACATCGACCTTTCCGGCAAGACGGCGCTCGTGACAGGTTCGACGGCCGGCATTGGCTTCGCGATCGCGAAGGGGTTAGCGGCAGCCGGGGCGATCGTCGTCCTGAACGGGCGCGACGAAAGCCGCACTCAGGAGGCGGTGGCCAAGCTGAAGCGTGAGGTCGGGGATGCCGATGTGCGCGGTGTGGCCGGAGATGTCGGAACGGCAGCCGGATGCGATGCCATCGTATCCGCGCTTCCGGCGGTCGACATCCTGGTCAACAATGCCGGCATCTTCGGCCCGCAGGACTTCTTCGAGACGCCGGACGCGGAGTGGGAACGCTTCTTCCGGGTCAATGTGCTGTCGGGCGTGCGCCTGTCCCGAGCCTATCTGCCCGGGATGCGGGACAAGGGCTGGGGTCGCGTGCTGTTCCTGTCTTCGGAATCCGGCCTGAACATCCCGGCGGACATGATCCACTACGGTGTGACCAAGACCGCCGACCTTGCCCTATCGCGTGGCTTGGCCAAGCGCATGGCAGGTACGGGTGTAACGGTGAATGCGATTCTTCCCGGTCCAACGTTGTCGGAGGGTGTAGCCGAGATGCTGGCGGATGCGGTCGCCTCGGGCAAATCGTTGGAAGAGGCCGGCGTCGATTTCGTCAAGGCGCATCGTCCATCCTCAATCATCCAGCGTGCTGCCACGGTCGAGGAAGTCGCCAACCTGTGCGTCTACATCGCCTCTCCACAGGCGTCCGCGACCACCGGTGCGGCGCTGCGCGTTGACGGCGGTGTGGTGAATACGATCGCCTGACTTTCAGTTTGTTCTATCCCAATTGGGAAGGGCGGCCAGCACTACCAATGCGCGAGTTGCACGACAGACGGCAAGGCGGGTGCCGTTTCCCGAACTACTTGTCGAGCGTGGCGAAACGGAAAGCCAGACCGCCAGAAAATCGACCGGGGCTGTTGAAAAATGCGCCGCTGGTGGCCGGTCCGGTTGAGGGCGAGATGACACCCCAAGGTTTCGGGATCCCGTCTCGCATAGGATCCCAATCGGTACGGGGGCCGCGGTAGCCAACGTCAGCTATGCGCCTTGCTTTACCCAAAAGCGGCCGGTCCGCTAACCACCATTCTAGTCCAACTCACGGTCCTTTTTCCGTGCGGAAAGAACCTTAAGACAAAGCCGCCAAATTCACGCGGAGTCTGTTTGAGATCTAAATGTATCAAGGACCATCAAGCACCTACCCCAGGAAGACCGCTGCCGATAGGCACTCGCCGCAGCACGGCAGCGTGAAGCTGTCCGGTTAGAAGCCGTGGCCGGGCAGAGGGTACAGATCGTCAAGCCGCAATCATCGCCGGAATGAGCGGTCGAGCTTCGCTTGGGCAAAATACGCCGACGCCTTGCGCAGGATCTCGTTGGCCTGTCGCAGCTCGCAGACGTCGCGTTCCAGCGCCTTCATCTTGTCAGCGACCTCGGTCGGGACGCTAGCGCGCTTGCCGCTGTTCACCTCCGCCTTCTTTACCAACTCATGCACCGTCTACGGAATGCAGCCGATCTTCTCGACAATGGAATCTACCGCCGCCCATCGCCATGGGTGATCGCGCTCGTGATCCAGCACCATCCGTATCGCTCCCTCGCGGACCTCAGGCACGCACTTGTTCGTCGTCTTGCTCATATAGGCTCCACCTTCTCAGGAGTTGGAGCCTCCGACGAACCCAGGGCGGTTCATACCCCCCGCGACGCTGCGCTATCCTAATGTCAAATCTGCAGCTTCGGCGGCCAGCAACGGTAGAGGCGCAACCCGACGAACCAATGCGCGATGAACCGCGTCAATCAGAAACGGAACGCCGCTTTCAACCAGAAACTGTCACCTTGTGTACGGTTGGTTGCCGACAATTCATGCTGCCACTGAAAGGCGATCGGCACCTTGCCCGCCTGATAACGGACGAGCGGTCCAAGCGCGAACACCTCCCCCTTGTTGCCGTTAACGCCGACACGCGCGCCGTTCACCTTGTCGTCCGTCGTCTGCTTCAAATAATAACCGGTGATGCCCACCGTAAGGGGATTGAAATTATACGCCGCAGCGAAGTCGACGTGTGCGGCTTGGCCGGAGCGGTAGTTGGTATCCCGGTTCTTCGTGTTGAAGTCGTACATCAGCTTCAGCGACACTTCGGGGCCAGAACCCCTGGGATTGAAGTGGGTCACCGCGAGCACCGGTTGGAATGTCCAGTAGTTGTTACCGAGATTAGCGAGATTGGTGCGCTTGTAGCTGCCGGTGGGTACGAACGTGTCCATCGTTGCGACAAAGAAGGTATTCTTGCGTTGCCAGCCGAGCACGAGCGGATTGACGATGATATCGCCGATGCCGAACTTGTTCTGCCGCGCACCTCCGGCGTGGACGTTGACGTTGATGATCGGCACGAACGCCTGCATCGCGACCGATGCGCCAAGCACCTTCAAATTGGTGACGTGGACAAAGCGCGGAATGTCGCCGACGATATTGACCGAGAAGTCCGGCGGCCCCGCGCTGTTGCCGTTGTCATCGTTCAGGCGATCTGCGGTGTAGTAATAGCCGTAATTGAGGAGGTACGTTCCGGGTGGCGGAAGCGCAGCGATAGTGAGCGCCTCAGCGCCGTTTGGATAGGCGGTGCGGCCGCCTTCAGACGCCAGCGCCGGCGTTGCGGCTGTAGCAGTCACGATCGCGGCTGCGCCAAGAAGATGGTTTTTCACGACATTCCCCCCTTTGGTTGGGACGCAAGTCTCCAATCAGCGGCATCAGCCGCCGGCTCGCGTTCCGGTTGTTGTTTTACTCAGAGCTTCTTGAAGAACGGAGATCGTACTGATTTCTCGGCATCGGCCGCGGTAACGAACTTCTCGACGAAGATGTCGCGCTCGAACAGGCGCCCCTTCATCAACGCGCCGATCCCCGCCTCAATCATCGGCGGTGGACCGCAAAGATATGCTTGATGGCCAGTGAACCGGCCAGCGAACAGACGCTCAGCGGCTTCGTGAACATATCCGGTCTCGCCTTCCCAAGCATCCTCAGGCTCTGCTTGCGACAGCACAGGCACATAGCGGAACGTGGGATTCTCTTCGGAGAGTTTGCGGAAGAAATCGGCGTAGTGGAGATCGTGCGGGCGACGCGCCCCGTGTATCAAGGTGATCGGCTGATCGTAGCCTTGCCCGATCAACTCAAGTATCATGCTCTTGGGACTGGATAATCCAGAGCCACCGGCGAGGAAGATCAGCGGCTTGTTTGCCGAGCGGCGGACAAAAAAACGGCCGAACGGACCCGCGAAGCGGATCTGATCGCCGACCTTCAGATGCTCGTGCAGATGCGTCGTCGCCTTTCCACCAGGCACGAGGCGAACGTGCAACTCGACGATGTTAGCCTCGGCCGGGCTGCTCGCGATCGAGAAAGCCCTTGTCCCCTCGATGCCGTCGATCGACAAGTTGACATACTGGCCGGCTTGAAAGAACACGCCCTCGCCCGCAACATCCAGCCACACGCCCAAGATATCGGGTGTCAGCATTTCGAGCTTGCTGACCGTGCCGACATGATCCGCGACCGCGATGCGCCGTGCATCGGGATCGTCGTCGATGTCCGCCTCGATCGTCACGTCGCCTTGTATCGTCGCGACACAGGCGAGCGTTGCGCCCTCGTCACGTTCGAAATCCATCAGCGCGAACGAACTGGCGGCACCGTGAGCTACCTCCCCCTCCAATACGGACACCTTGCAGGTGCCGCACAGGCCGTGGCCGCAGGCGTGCGGCAGATAGAGGCCGGCACGAAGGCAGGCGTCGAGCAAGGTCTGGCCCTCCGCCACCTCTACAGTGTCGCCAGTGGGTTCGATCGTCAGCGTTGCCATGGCGTTAGGCGTTGCCGCCCTCTTGAGTCCAGAATCGGATCAGCGACTTATGGCCGACCCCCAGCTCACCGAGGCTCTTTTCGGGCGATGGCGACCAGTTCTCCCCGTCGAGCATCCAACGTGCCCGGCCGAGATCCACGGACGCCCAATCCGGATCGATGGAATAGAGTGACGGGAGGATCTCGGCCGTCAAGGCTCCGAACGGTAAATCGCGCGGAAGCGGAAGGGTGATGGCCGAACAGAAGTTGTTATGGCCTTCCCAATGAACGAATACGAGCTGCGCACCGTGAAAATTTTCCACGCGATCACGGGTCGGTCCCGAGTAGCCGGAATGGAGAGCGGCTGTGGGCATTTGATGTCCCTTCCTTATTCTGCTGCGGCTGCAAAAGGTGGCGCAGGGCGACGCCCTTCCATCCACTTTTCCCACTGGGCCTCTTCGGGCGACATGGCATAATCCATGTTATCGGCGCCCTTGTTGATGTGGTACCAGTCCAACACCTCAGGAACGGTCGCGCCGCCGCAATTGCCCTGGAAGATCTGATGCACCGGGAGCCATGCTTGCGAGAACTTTTCCGGCTCGTGATCGAATATGTCCTTACAGCCGTCCGAACAAGTATGATACTTGTCACCACCGAACTCGGAGACACGAAAGCTGATCGTGGTCGGATCATCCACTTCAGTGAATGCCATCGGGACTTGACACACCTGACAGAGCTGCGGCAGGCCGTTGTTGTAGAAGCGCTTGCCCTGATTGGCCTGATCACGCCACTTGAGATAGCGCTGTTCGTAGAACTGTTCGAACGTTTCAGGATACTTCTCACGCAGCCATGCCAGATGCTGGTCGTCGACGTCCCAAGTATGGACTGCGGCCGCATGGGTATAGTTGTAGAAGATGGTCCACGCCTGATGCGAGATGTGGCCCTTTTCCTTCTTGGCGATTTCCGCATACTTTGGTTCGCGGATACCGTAGCGGGCGAGATCGGCGAACAGTGCGCCACCTGCCTGCTCGTAATAGGTTTCCCAAGCCTCTGCCCAGGACATGACCTTCTTGGGCAGCATGTAATCCATCATCATGCCGACGAGCGTCAGGAGACGGTATCCGCGCCAGAACCACTTGTCGATCCAGCCCTGAACGATCGGTACATTGGCCTCGTCCTGCTCCAGCAGGAAGCGCACCGCCTCCAGCCCCAGCGTCATGTGCCGACTCTCATCCGACTGCGCCGAGAAGCCGAACGTGACCGTCGCCATGTCGCCATTATAGGCGGCGCCCGACATGAACGGCACGAACAGGAGATTGGTCAGCACATATTCAAAGGCGAAGCTGATCGAGGTCAGGAACTCGAATGGTCCTGCCGTGCTCGCATCGTCGAAGAACGATTTCGGCACCGACAGATACCATAGGCGGTCGTGCATGTGGGTGAAGTCATGCATGCCGTCGAAAAACTTGTTGTAGTGGCTAATCGTATGAATCTGCGTCTGGCAGTGACGCAGCTCGTCGATCGACTGCATCTGCGCGGCGACGCGGAGACCCGCCCCCGGTAGATGACGCGCCAGATGCGCGAAGTGTCGGTGCGCTTGGTACTCCAGCGGCGTCACGGCCTGGATGAAGAGCTTCACCGCATTGAGGTAGCGCGCATCGGTGATGCCGAGCTGACCGTTATTCTGCGCCATCGAATCGATCACGGCGTAGAGCTTGCGCTCCTTTTCCGCTTGGAACTTCCAATAGGCGTCCATGGTCAGCTTGAAAGGGTCTTCCCAAGCGTCCCAGTCATGCACCTTGATCCCTTCGTATTTCGCGAAGGGGAAGATGTCGTCCTTGTTCTGGTAGCTCGGTTCCCAGTCCAGGCCACGGGTGAAGTGACCGTACTTCTGCTTCAGATTCAGTTTGCGGGCTGTCATCACTGCCTCCAATAAACTGCAAAGTAATCATCATCCTCGTCGACCGTGCCGGACAACGAGATGACGGACATATGGATTTCCTGCGGGTCCCAGTCTCGGCCGAGCCGCTCTGACACGCTGTTGGCGCGGATCTCGAGCCGACCCGGACAGTCGATTTTGGTCATCGCGTGCATGGATCGGCGTTGGGCACCGGGGTTGTCGGCCATGATCGCGTCAGCGATCGCAGCCCCCTCTTGCGAGTTCTGCAAGGTGATCGATACGGGCTGCTGCTGGGTCACGCGGCCAGTTCCTTCTCGCCCAGCGCGCCGAGGCCGATCATCCGCTTACGCAGATCGGCCGCAGCTTCCGCAACCGCTAGCAACCCGCGATCGCCGAGCACCCTGTCTGCGATTGGCCGCACCGCCTCTTCGGCTCGGCGGGTCCAGCGGTCGAACCAGTCTTTGAGTACCTTTCGATTGCCCCCGGACTCCGCTGCCGCGGTCTTGATGACGGCATCGGTCCACCGGCTGTTGTCGGCATACCAGTCGGCAAGAAAGCCGGTCATCATTGATAGGGGTGCACCGTTATGCGCGGCCCCGGCGCGGTCGAAAGCCTGCGTCACCAGTGGATACACATAACCATCAAGGACGACGAGCTGGGCAACGAAAACCTCAAACCAGTCGCGAACCACGAGCAGGTCTTCAGCGAGCCGACGCATCGGCTGCCATTCCGGCGCCTCCATCCACTCCGCCTTGGCTGCGACGAGCGCCTCGTCGGTGCCGGCACCGACCACCAGGCCGATACGCGAGATGATCTGCGCGATCCCGAGTCGATCGGTGCCGCAAAATGACGCCGCCGACGTGATCTGCGTGCCATAGCCCCAGTCGGCGATCAGCTGGCAGTTCATGTTTGCCGCCCATTCGACATGGCGCAACGGCAGGAGATAGCCAGCAAAGACCTTGAGCCAGTCCGCGTCGACGGTCCCGATCAAGTCGCGCTTGTCGACGAAACCGACAGCATCGTCGAATGACTGCTGCATCGCCGCACGATTGATGTTGTAGGTCGCATAATAGAATTGGCGTGGATCGCGGAAGGAATACCAATCCGCCATTTCGACTGCGGTGCGGCGCGGATCGAAAAGCTCGCGTTCGGGATCCCAAGTCGGCCGATAATGAAAATTTGTCACCGGCTGAACGTCGAATGTCGCTTCCTCATAGCGTGAGGCGGGTTTGTCGACCCCGAAACGACGCGCGATGTGCGAAAAGGTTTGCCGGCGCGGCGTGATCGCTTCGGCCTGGATATCGATGTTCATGCAAGCGCTCCGACGGTACGGACGGGAGCCGATGAACCCGCAACAAGGCGCAGCACGGCAGCGCTCTCTGCCGGGTCAGCGGCGGTGACAAGGCAGCGGTTCTCACCGCAAAATTCACGGAAAGCGGCGACGGGTAGCACCAGCTCGACGCTTAGGTCAGGATCGCCGTAGACGAAATCGAACTGGACGATGCCGCGGTCGGTCACGCCGGTAACCACCGCCTGCAATTTGACGCGACGACCGGATTGTGACGGAGCGTGTTGCACTTCCAACATGACACCTCTTCCTCGAACAGGCCCCTAGAGGGGCTCTTTGATCCCAGGAGAGTGTCCCACCGAGCGATGACCCGCAAATATAATATAGGCACATCCTGATGCCGAAACGGTATTGCCCACGCCGCACGAGTCACGCACATAAAAGGTATGGCCCGCAACCTGACGTCGACCGAACCGCTTGCCGCGACCACACCGGGGATCGACGTGCGCCGCTTGCGTTACTTCCTCGCCGTGGCGGAGGAGTTGCACTTCGGCCGTGCCGCCGAACGTCTCCACATCGCCCAGCCCGCGCTCAGTCGCCAGATAGCGAATCTGGAAGCGGGAATAGGTGCCTTGCTGTTCGACCGCACCCGCAGCGCGATCGAGATGACTGCCGCCGGCGACGCGTTGCTGCCACGCGCGCGCGACATTCTCGCGCGCGTCGCTGATGCTGCGCGCGTCGCAAAACGTGCGTCGGAAGGATCGGTCGGCGTAATTCAGGTGGGTTTCGTCAGCTCAGCAACCTACTCCATCCTGCCGGGTGTCTTTAACCGCTATCGCGCCGCGCATCCTGACGTGGAGCTGGTGCTGCACGCTTTGAATACTGCGGAACTGAGGATCGCTTTGATCAATCGCTCGATCGACGTTGCCTTCGCGAGACCTGGGATTGGTGATCCGGAAATCGTCAGCGAGGTCGTGCAGCGCGAGCCGCTTGCAGTCGCACTACCGGAGGAAGATATGCTCGCCCAGCAGAACCACATTGCATTGAGCGATCTCTCCCAGCGCCCTTTCGTGATATATCCCCGACACCCGCGTCCGAGTTTTGCCGATCACATTCTCGAGCTGTGTCGCCGCGAAGGATTCACCCCGACGATCGCGCAGGAGACACTTGAGATCCAGACCGCACTGTCGCTCGTGTCGGTTGGCGCGGGGGTGTCCATCGTGCCCGAGTCAGCCTCCGAGGCGCAGCTAACCGGCGTAGCCTATAGGCCATTCCTCGGCGACGCACCGCAGACACAGCTCAGCCTTGCGTATCGTCGCGACAACCGTTCACCCGTGGTCGCCGGCTTCTGTGCGCTCGTCCGTGATCGGCGCGCCCGATAATCAGCCTGTGAGGTGATCGAGCACCGCGGCCGTGAATTCACTCGGCTGCTCGACATTCGAGAGATGAGCCGCATCGACCATGCGCAAGGCTGCGCCTGAAATCGTCGTAGCCAGCGCACGCGCATGTTCAGGAGGAGTTGCCGGATCCGCGCTGCCGCCAATGACGAGCGTCGGTACTTCTACCAGTGCCGCTGTCCGCCGCTGATCCATGTCGCGGATCGCAGCGCAGCATCCAGCATAGCCGACAGGACTTGTCTGCCGCAGCATAGTGACAATCGGCGAGATCGCCTCAGGCGACGAGGCGACAAAGTCAGGGGTGAACCAGCGCATGATCGAGGCATCGGCGAGCGGTGCCATGCCATCCCTAAGCACTGCTTCGATCCGGGCATCCCACCCGCTGGGTGGTCCCATGTAAGCAGTGGTATTTGCCAGGATCAATCGGTCCAACCGTGTGCTCTCACGCACGCCGAGCCATTGACCGACCATGCCCCCAAGCGAGAGGCCGCAGAAGTGGAACTGCTGGATGCCGAGCGCTTCAGTCAGTTCCACCACGTCACGACCGAGCCGGTCGATGCTGTAGCCACCTTTCGGCGCATCGGACGCACCATGCCCGCGTTGGTCATAGCGCAACACGAGAAACTTCGCTTTGAGGGCATCAAGCTGGGGCGCCCACATACCCATGTCGGTGCCAAGTGAGTTGGACAGAACGAGGACGGGAGCATCCACCGCCCCCTCGAGACGATAGGCGAGCGTGCAGCCGTCACCCAGGCTCATGCGCTCCATCACACGCGTTCCAGCAAAAGGCCGATGCCCTGCCCCACGCCAATACACATGAAGGCCAGAGCATAGCGGCCTCTCGTGCGGTGCAATTCCTCGACCGCTGTCATCACGATCCGGGCACCCGACATGCCGAGGGGATGACCCAAAGCGATCGCGCCGCCATTCGGGTTTACGCGCGGATCGTCGGACGCGACGCCGAGATCGCGAAGCACGGCGATGGCTTGGGCCGCAAAAGCCTCGTTCAGTTCGATCACGTCGAGATCGGCCATCGACAATCCGGTGCGCGCGAGCAGCTTGTTCGCCGCTTCGATCGGCCCGACGCCCATGATCCGCGGCGCAACACCTGCCGAGGCCATTGCGAGAATGCGCGCGCGCGGCGTGAGGCCGTGTCGCTTTGCGGCGGCCTTCGAACTGATGAGCATCGCTGCGGCGCCATCATTCAGACCTGAGGCATTCCCTGCGGTCACCGTCCCGTCGGCTCGAACGACCGGCCTCAGCTTGGCCAACCCCTCGAGATTACTCGCGCGCGGATGTTCGTCGGCGGAGAAAACGATCGGCTCAGTTCCACGACGCGGGATCGTGACCGGCACGATTTCTGCTGCCAAGCGGCCGTTGGCCTGGGCTGCTGCCGCCTTGTGCTGGCTGGCAAGCGCGAATGCGTCCTGCTGTTCGCGCGTGACCTGCCACTGCGCCGCTACATATTCGGCGGTCTGCGGCATCGTGTCGACACCATAAGCCTCGCGCATCGCCGGATTGACGAAACGCCAGCCCATCGTGGTGTCTTCGATACGCTGCCCGCGATCGAACGCCTCTGCCGCTTTGCCCAGAACATAGGGAGCCCGCGTCATGCTCTCGACGCCACCGGCGACGATCAGTTCGGCGTCCCCCGACCTGATCGCCTGCGCGGCAATGCCGACTGCGTTCAGCCCGGACCCGCAAAGCCGGTTGACCGTCGCTCCGGGTAAAGCATCCGGCAGTCCGGCCAACAGCAGCGCCATTCGCGCGACGTTGCGATTATCCTCGCCCGCCTGGTTGGCGCAACCGAGGATAACATCGTCGCCTTGCGCCCAGTCGATCGAAGGATTGCGCGCCGCCAAAGCCGCAAGCGGGACGGCCGCCAGATCGTCGGCGCGAATGGTCGAAAGGCTGCCGTTCAGACGCCCGATCGGCGTGCGCACGGCGTCGCATACGAACGCTTCGGTCATGCGGCGCGCGCCTGCGCTGCCGACACGTCAAGCGCAGCACCGGTCTTCGCGCCAATCTCCTCTATTGTGACCCCAGGCGCCAGTTCGACAAGGCGCAGTCCGGGCTTGTCACAGGCGATCACACCAAGGTCGGTGACGATCAGATCGACGCACGCCTTGCCAGTCAGCGGCAGACTACACGTCGGCAAGATCTTCGGCTCGCCGGCCTTGTTCGCGTGGTCCATCACGACAACTACGCGCTTGACGCCGGCGACGAGATCCATCGCACCGCCCATCCCCTTCACCATCTTGCCGGGGATGGTCCAGTTGGCGATGTCGCCTCCCTCGCTGACTTCCATTGCTCCAAGTACCGTCAGATCGATGTGGCCGCCGCGGATCATCGCGAAACTGTCAGCGGAAGAGAAGAACGATGAGGTCGGTAGCGCAGTGATCGTTTGCTTGCCCGCGTTGATGAGGTCAGGATCGGCTTCACCTGCAAAGGGAAACGGTCCCATGCCCAACATGCCGTTCTCCGATTGCAGCGTCACGTCGATGCCATGCGGGATATGGTTGGCGACCAGTGTCGGAATACCAATACCGAGATTGACATAGTATCCGTCGCGCAATTCACGCGCGGCCCGCGCGGCCATTTCGTCACGACTCCACGGCATCAGACGGCCTCCCGATTGCGCGTGGTCAGCTTTTCGATCCGCTTCTCGTTGATGGTGCTCTTCACGATCCGATCCACGTAAATGCCGGGTGTATGGATGCAGTCAGCGTCGAAGGTGCCCGGCGGCACGATCTCTTCGACCTCCGCCACGGTTACCCTGCCTGCAGTGGCCATCACCGGATTGAAGTTGCGCGCCGTCTTGCGGAACATGAGGTTGCCAGCCGTGTCGGCACGCCAAGCCTTCACGATTGCCAGATCCGCGCGCAGCCAAGTTTCGCGGACATAGTCCTCGCCGTCGAAGCTCTCGACAGGCTTTCCTTCCGCAACAACGGTGCCCACCCCGGTCTTCGTGAAAAAAGCCGGGATACCTGCTCCGCCGGCGCGGATCCGCTCGGCAAGCGTACCCTGCGGCGTCAGCTCCAGCGCCAGCTCGCCCGAGAGGTACTGCTGCTCGAACAGCTTGTTCTCGCCGACGTAGCTCGAGATCATCTTGCCGATCTGCCGCGTCTCCAGCAGCATCCACAGTCCAAAGCCATCGGCGCCGGCGTTGTTGGAGATGACGGTGAGATCGCGAACGCCGCTGGCGCGTATCTCCGGAATAAGGCTCTCGGGATTACCCGAGAGCCCAAACCCGCCCGACATGATCGTCATGCCATTGAAGAGTAGTCCATCCAGCGCGGCGGCTGGCGTGTCGTACACCTTGTTCATCTGACCGCCGCTCCGGTCTCAGGCTGCCGCACGAGTGCGGGCGGAGAAAACGCCGTCCTCGTGGGAGGCGGAACGCTGAAGCTCGAAATCGAACGCGACATAAGCACTGTCACCTTGGCGCTGCGGCACAGGCAGCAGCCCTTCCCGCGTGGCGAAGGCGAAATCGTCATTGGCGAAGGGATCGTCGCCGAAGTTGATCTGCGTTGTCAGTGCACGGTATCCGGGTGCTTCAACGAAGAAGTGGACGTGTGCCGGACGATTGCCGTGGCGGCCGATCGACTTCAGCAGCCGTTCCGTCGTGCCATCGGGCGGAACCGAATAGCCGTTCGGCATCTTCGAGTGGAAGGAATAGCGGCCGTCCGGTCCGATCTTGATCCGACGGCGATTGTTGAACGGCGTCTGCGCTCCGGTGGGATCGAAGTGCGAGTAGAAGCCGTGCGAGTTGGCGTGCCAGACGTGGAGGATTGCGCCATCGGGCGTCTCGCCCTTCGGCCCCTTGATTTCACCCGTCATGTAGAGGGTGCCAGTTTCGTCGGGATCATCGCTGAGGTTCACGTCGCCTTCGACGAGCGGCGCACCCTCCACATAAAGCGGTCCCTCGATGGTCCGCGGCGTGCCACCGCTCTCGCCGGCCTCCTTGTCCTTGGCGTCCATGTAGAGGTCCATGAAGTGCTCGAGGCCGAGCCCTGGAACGATGAGCCCGAATTCACCCACGCCGTCCTGGAAGAACTTGATCGCCGACCAGAACTCACTCTCCGTGATGTCGTACTTGGCGATGGCAATCATCACCGCCTCGACGAGATCGCGCGTGATCGCCTTGATGCGCGGATCACCGCCTTCGACGGTTCCGCCGCTGGCGCGATCGAGGAGGTTCTGTACCTCCGGTGTCTGCACGAAATTCTCGTTCATCGTTCCTCTCCTTGGCGTCTTATTTAATGATTGGTCAGCGATCGTCGTCATGGATCGACGATGGATGCCTGCACAAAGCAGTGACCTTCACTTCCATGTACGGAAACAGCGGTAGCGTGCTGAGCAGATCGTGAAGTTCTACATTGCCGGGCACGTCGAAGATGCTGACGTTGCTGTAGCGCCCAGCGACGCGCCAAAGATGACGCCATATGCCTTGTCGCTGGAGATCCTGTGCGCGCGCCTTCTCCTCGGCTTTGAGAGCCTCGATCATCCCGGCATCGGCATCGTGCGGGATGCGCACGTCCATAGTTACGTGGAATAACATCGTCTCAACCCACCGCCTGAAGTGGCATCACTACCGTGGTACGTAACGGCCGATCACGACGCAGCGCGGCGATTGCCTCCGCTCGCGGCTCAATACCGAGACCTGACGCGGTCGGCAGCACGAGCGAGCCCGCTTCGTATCGTAAAGGTTCGGCGAGCAGTTCCTCGGTCAGGAGCAGCGGGCCGAACAGCTCGGTGCCGTATTCGAGCGCGCCAAGGGTGGAAAACACGTGGGCGGAAGCGATTGTTCCGATGCCGCCCTCCAACATGGTGCCGCCGTAGAGCGCAATTCCAGCAGCCTCCGCGATGCCGGCCAGCTTCTTGGCCGCTGACAGTCCACCCGCCTGTGCAATCTTGATGGCGAAGACGTCTGCGGCATGTCCGCAGGCGAGCGAATAGCCGCTTTCCGGTCCGTGCAGCGCCTCATCCGCCATGACAGCGACGCAGCCCATCTGGGTCAGCCGGGCCATGCCTAAATTCTGGGTCGCGGGGATCGGCTGCTCGACCAGGTCGACCCCAGCATCAGCAAGCATCGGAAGCGCGCGCTTTGCCGTCGCTTCACTCCATGCCTGGTTGACGTCGACCCGCACGCTGGCGCGATCGCCGAGCGCCCGTTTGATCGTGGCGACATGCGCGACATCTTGCTCGAATGGGCGTTTGCCGATCTTGAGCTTGAAGGCATGGTGTCGATCCCGCGCCAGCATATCCTCCGCCTCTGCGATGTCACGATCCGTATCGCCGCTTGCCAGCGTCCACAGCACGGGCAGCCGATCGTGCAGTCGCCCGCCCAATAGTTCACTGACGGGCACGCCGAGGCGCTTTCCCTGCGCATCGAGCAAAGCGGTTTCGATCGCGTTCTTGGCGAAATGGTTCGCTACGATATGACGACGCAGCATCGCCATCGCCGACGCAGGACGCGCGTCGCTGCCAATCAGCACCGGCGCGACGTAGCGATCGATCGTCAACTTGATGCTCTCAGGGCTTTCAGCTCCGTAGCTGAGGCCGCCAATCGTTGTTCCCTCGCCAAAGCCAACGATTCCATCGGAACAGAGCAGTCGGACGATTACGATCGTCTGTGACTGCATCGTTGCGACAGACAGCACGTGTGGCCGGATCGTCGGCACATCTAGAATGATTGTCTCGATGGCGTTGATGGTAACGCGTGTCATCGCCCCGTTCCTCTCCTCAGCTATGTGAGGCTAGGAAAATAAGTTGATCGTGAAAAATGCCGATTTGGTTGGCCTTGATACCTTTCCGGCATCGGGCTTAGGCGCTTAATGCGATCGACGGAGTCGCGGCGGCCCGGTTGTATGTCCCGCAGCCAGCTATCGCAGACACGATGCCAGGAAGAACGCCAGAGCCATCTTTCTTGGCCGTTTCACGTTAGAATCGGATTACACCGCACCGCGCAATGCTTTCGCCAGCATCATCGTCAGCTCCTCCAACGTATAAGGCTTGGACAGCAGCTCGAACCCTTGTGCGCCGCCTTCCGTCACGGCAGAACTGTACACCCGTCGCCCCGCCACCGACGATCGCCTCTGTCACCCACCACGACAAGCTGATGAGAATTGGTACGGGAGAATGGATCTGCCATGACGTAAACAATCCGGTAGAGTGAACTGAGTTGACCACCTCTCGGCCCCGCCCCGCCGCCTGAACGAACGCCCGCTCACCGCGGTTGACGCCGTAAAGCAGGCAGGCCGCTTTCCACCAAAATGTATAGGTTCCGCTACCGACCTCCCGTCAGGCTAATCCGATTGCCAAGGTGACGGAAGGCGCGATCACGGCAGGTAAGCAGGATGACCTGCATCCGTGTTGCGGCCTCGGTCAGGATTTCGGTCATGAGATCGAGGCGGGTATCGTCCGAATAGACCAGCGGATCGTCCAGGATCAGCGATACTGGCATTCCCTGCTCGAGGAGCATGTCGGCGAAGGCGAGCCGAGTGAGAACCGCCAATTGCTCCTGGGTGCCCCTGGAGAGATCGCCGCAACTCTCGCCCAATCCGCCCCGCGCAATCGACGCCAAGCCAAGGTCGTCGCCAAAGCCGGGGTCAGCGCCCGGCAGCAGCCGTTCGATGTGCCGGCGCGCACGCCGCGCCACCGGCCCGACGAACGTCCGTGACGTCTCGGCGCGTGCACTCTCCAGCGTGTCGCGAAGCAACTTCAACGTTTCGGCTTCCTGCGTCACACGTGCCAGGTTGGCAACTGCGGCATCAGCCTCCTCGCGCGCGACTGCGGCGCGGTCGGCCAGCCCCTTGCCGCCTTCCGCCTCGATCCGCGCCTCGAGCCCGGCAATCACCTTTTCCAGGTCGGTACGCTGGGCCCGGGCCACCTCGACCCGCTTGTCCAGCAGTCCGATCTGCCGTTCGATCGTCACAACGTCATGAGCGGTCGCCGCGCGTTCGGCATCCTGCAAGTTGACGAGCGCTGCCGCCTCCTGCTGGCGCGCATCGCGCAAAGCGTCCTCAAGCGAGGCCACCTCGGGCTTGGTTTCCAAGGTGGCAAGCTGTGCCGCGGCGTTCAGCGCATCCCGTTCGGCGCCAGCTTCCTGCACCATCAATGGAGCATTGCGCGCCTCCACTTCGCGCAACTGCTCGGATGCCACCGCATCGACACCTTCCGCCTTTGCCAGCGCCGTATCCGCCTCACCTGATGCGATGGTCAGCGTCTCGACGTCTGGCTCTTCGCAGTTCCCCTCCCCTTCCGCGCCTTCCTGCAATCCGGCGATGAAGAGCTTCAGGGCCGACGCACCCGCTTCGATGTCGAGCAACGTCACGGCAGGCGTGATCCCAGCGATCCGCGCTTCTAGAGTGCGAAGGTTGGCGACCGCGTCTCGCGCGGCCTCGTTGCGAGCGCGAGCCGCAGCGACACTCTCCACCCCGTACTCGGCCAAGGCTGCGTTCAAATCATCGGTCGCGTTGGCAAGTGTCGTCTCGGCGCCTTGCAAGCCGACCGGCGGGCGAATGATCAGTTCAGCGTCGCCCAGTCGGATGCGCGTTTCGCGGAACAGCATTCGGTCTCCACGCTCCGCCGCAGCTCCGTCGATCGTCAGGCCGCCGACATCACCGGCGAACTCGATCCGCGTCGCACCCGCATCCACAGCCGCCCGCGCCTTGTCTACGGTACGTTCACGTTCTTCGAGGGCCTTGATGACGGTGGTGGGGATCACCGTAATCGCGAGCTGGCGCGTCGCTTCGTATTCGGCCTCCAGCGCAACCAGCTCGGCATATCGCCGTCGTGCCTCGCCGCTTGCAGCCCAGCGCTCGCGCTCCGCAGCCCGCATGCGAGCAGCGTCAAGTGTGGTATGAGCGGCCCGCCGAGTGTCACGCGCACGGATTAGCAGCTCACGGGCTGTCGTCGCTCGTTCCTGCGCGGCCGCCAACTCCCCGACCAGGCCGGATCGACTATCCCGTGCCTTGCTGAGCGCCGCAGCCGTGTCGCTGACAGCTTTGCGGGCAGTTGCGAGGCGCGATGCGAGATCCTCGAATGCCCTGACTCGGTCGACAAGGCGGCCCTGCTCAGCGCGGCGTGTGTCGAGCAGCTGAGCGGCAGAGCGCGCCACGTCAAGCTTGCCTACCAGCGTCCGACGCTGCTCAGCATCGCTGGTATCGGCAAGATCGCGATCGAGCACCTTCAGCCGCGCCCGCGCAGCCTCGAGGTCGGAGAAGCCCTGCTCCAGCGCGGCAAGCCGAGCTGCCGCCTCGCTCGCCGCGCGTTGTGCTGCCTCATGCTCGTCGCGTGCCGCAGTCTGGCGAACGGTCGGCCGACCGCTGTTGGTCCAGTATTCCGCGAACTGGCTGTCGATGCGGGGGCGAACACGCTGGTAGGCGGCACCACCCATGATCGTACCCACCTCAGCTTCCAAGGTAGCACGCACGCTGTCGCGCACGATCTCGCCTGGCGCTGTCACTTCAAGCGCCTGCGCCTGCCCGACCCACAGCAGGCCGAGTGCGCCGTGCGCGGCCGCGTCGCCGCCCTGGCTGGTGTCGCGACGCGCACCGAGCAATGCTTGCAGCTGCGCCTCGGCATCCTCGCCCTGCGCACGCCCATTCGGTCCCCGAACCTCAACCGAAGCACTTTTCAGGAAGCGCTTGCTGACTTCCCACGCCTCGCCTTTCGCCTCGAAGCCGATCTCGATCTGTGGGGCGACGGCCTCACCGTAAGGCGCATAGCTACGCGCAAGCCGATTGGCGGTGTTGTGCCGGATGAAGAAGGCGGCGCGCATCGCTTCCAGCAGCGTCGACTTACCGGTTTCGTTGGGCTCGATGATGACGTTGAGCCCATCGGTCAGCCCGTCGAGCACGAAGGGGTCGCGGTATCTGCGGAAGTTTGAAAGCGCGATGCGCCGGATCCGAAGGCTCATGCCGCGTCCTGCCCACGCTGATGTTCTACGAACAGGCGCTCGAGCGCCCGCCTGGCAATGGCGCCGTCGCTGCCACCGGCCTCTATCATGCTCATCAGCTTGCCCGCGGCCGTACCTATCATCCCCTCGACCCGCAGGTCTGCCAGATCCTGTTCGCTCGGCCGACCGACGAGATCGTCGGCGGTGACCGCCAGATGGCGCAGGCGATGGCGCAGGTCATTGTCGAGACGCGCAAGGATCGCGATACGATCGGACAAACTGACGATTCCCGAGAGCGAGAGCTGCAGGAGGGTTGCCGATGGTTCGACCTGTGCAAGCAGCCGGTCGCACTCGGCGGCAAAGCCCTCCGCGTCTGCAACCGTCCACGAGCGCATCAGCCACTGGAACCTGCCAGTACGGATTGGCGACACCGACGGCTCCGCCCCGGCCTCAAGCGTCACGAGCAGAGCGTAGCCCGGCTCATCCCGCTGGAAGCGATCGGTTTCTGGTGTTCCTGAGTACCAGGTGCGCGCATCGACCCTGAGGCTCCCGTGCCAGTCGCCGAGCGCAAGATAGTCGAGGTTGGAGCGCTGCGCGCGATCAGGGGTGATCTGGTTCTGCGCCTCGCCGCGCGACGAGAAGTCGCGGATCGAGCCGTGAGCGAGACCGATGCGCAAGCGCGCGCCTGGCGTCTCCATCGTGTCGAACAGCGCGGTTGAATCGTCGAGATTATGCCGGTGGGTTAGCGGTGCCGGCAGCAGCCACTGCCCGGGCTCCAACTCGCATGGCACCGGCTCGGCAAGGATACGGATATTGGCGGCGCCCTTGGCGCGGACACGGTCCCACAAACCGCTGTTCCGGGCGAAGTCGTGGTTGCCGGGCAGCAGCCACCAGGTACAGGCATAGCGCTGCATACGCGATACCGCCTGCACGATTACACGGTCTTCTGGTCCTTCGGTATCGAACACATCGCCGGCGACCAGTACGTGCCTGACCTCATGCTCAGCTGCCGCCTTGCCGATCGCGTCTATCGCATCGAACCGGGCTTCGCTGAGGGCAGCGCGCAAATCGCTGTCGAAGCGGCCGTATGGCTTGCCGAGTTGCCAGTCTGCTGTGTGGATCAGGCGTAGCATCGGAACCTTCTGGCGGTGTGGGCTATGGCAGTCGAGCCGAGCCCCCTACCCGGTCCCCTAACCCTTGACCGTGCGAAGTCAGCGGATCGCGACAACCTTGACCTCGACGGCGTCGGCGATCTTCTTCCAATTCTGGTCGCTGGTCCATGCGGGCAGACCGTCGCGCCGTGCGAGAGCCAGGCAGAAACGATCGCCAAGGCTGAGCCCCGCCTCGGCTGTGGCCGCCCGCAACCGCCCAGCGATCTGCGCGAGCGCCTTGTCGGCCGGGACGACCGTCAGCGGCAATGGATCGAGCATCGCATCGACTTCGCGCTCGGGCATGCCGGCATGGACGAAGTGGCTGACGACCTCGGCATAGTTGACGCTGCTCACCCGCGCGCCACCGATTCCCGCCGCGACCTTTGTTGCTCCGCGTTCGCCTTTGAGCATCGCAATGATCGCAGACGCGTCCAGCACAACGCTCATTCGCCGCTCTCCTCCCGACGTCGAGCGAGAAAAGCGTCAACAGAAGCGTCAGGGTTACCGCCGGTGTACTGCTTGGCCAGGGCTTGGGCACGTGCCACTGCCTGGCCTGCCGTCCGCAACACCACACCATCTTCGGTTTCGTCGAGGTAGACCGCACCACCGCCACTCAGACCAAGGCGCTTCCGGACGTCCGCTGGCAGACTCATGCGCCCGTTAGGCGTGATGTTAATTTGCAAGGTCATGTCAGCACGCCACCCCCGATGTACCACCTTAACGGATCATAGCTGACGCGCTCAGTCGCGACAACACTGTAGCTCTTACACCTACTTCCATTTCTATGTCATGGAAGGCGCTATGTGCCATATCGCCACAATCCTGTCAGACGCGCGTTTTAGTAAGTACGTTTTGGGTATACCTTAGAAGGACCGACACGCGGCTGGTGCTTTATAGGCCGCCAGGTGACGTAAAAAGGACTGGGCAAACAAGCACCACGTATCAAAGACCGCAGCATGTTCATCCGGGCCTACCTGCGCGCTTCCACCTCTGAACAGGACGCATCTCGCGCACGTGAAGCTCTCGATGCATTCGCTGCGGAGCGAGGCTTACAGAACGCCGTGCGCTACGTTGAAAATGAGAGTGGGGCTACGGCACGCGCCGGCCGATCAGGTGCAGCGACAACACGTCATATCCGGTCAGCAAGACATAGCTCGCGGCGCTCAGGGCCAGCGCGGATGCAAGCGCCAACGGGGGCATCGCGTGCAGTGCCGTCCAAACCTCGTCTCAGCCGATGCCCGCGAGGATCTCACGCAGAGCCAAGCCGGCGAAGACCAGCGCCGCGACCGTCAGGCCTATCATGACTAGGGTACGGAGCACTTTAGTCTGTCTCGGCGTCCCTCGCGGCTCAGGCTGCTGTGACGCTCGCGGAAGGAGTTCCGCACACGGCGATTGACGTCCGCACACAAAGTTTCGAACAAGTACCGCGGCTACATTACACGAACCTTACTGTTCCCTCCAAAATACGCATGTCAGCAACATTCTTTTTTGCATGGAACTGCAATCTGATTGCCCCGTTTATTTTTCTGTTCGACAGCTTTTTAGACGCAAAAAATGGAGAAAGATCATGGGCGAATTTACTGACAAGCTGGACGCGGGAGGCAACAAGATCGCAGGCAAGGCTAAAGAGCTTTACGGCGATGCCACCGATAACGAGCAGCTGGAAGCCGAGGGCAAGGCACAGCAGCTCAAGGGCACCGGCCAGGATGTGAAGGGCAGCGTCAAGGACACCCTTGGCGACAAGATCTAACTGATTGAATCTTCGAGGCAGGGCTGTCCCGCGCCAGCGGGGCAGCCCTTCTTCTTATTCTCGTCTGACGCTTCATACGAATGGGCGCCGCACAGAGCCGTCTTCCGCTGCCAACACAGTTGCAGGGAATCCGAAGAAATATGTCAAAGTTGTTGGCTAACCGCACCTCTGGGACGATAGGGTCGGTATGTCCGCTCACGCCTCCAGGCACACGCTCTTTGCCGCTCTAGCCGCCAACGCCGGGATCGCCATCGCCAAGTTCTGCGGGGCTGCCTACACCGGCTCGTCCGCGATGGCTTCGGAGGGCATTCATAGCCTCGTGGACACGGGCAATCAGGTCTTGCTGCTCTTCGGTATGAAGGACGCGAGCCGACCCGCCGACGCATCTCACCCGTTCGGCTATGGTCTCCGCCTGTACTTCTGGGGTTTCGTTGTTGCGATGGCGGTCTTTGCCTTGGGGGCGGGTGTCGCGATCTACGAGGGCGCCGAGAAGGTCGCCCACCCCGAGCCCATCGAAAGCGCATGGGTCAACGTCGTCATCCTCTTAATAGCCATCCTGCTGGAAGGCTCCTCCTTGGCAGTGGCCTTACGCCAGGTGCGCAGTGAGGCGAAGCGCCGCGCTCTTGGTATGATGGAGACGATCCGTCAGCATCGTGATCCTACGGTCTTCGCTGTGGTCTACGAGGAAACAGCTGCCCTCGCCGGCCTGTTTGCCGCCCTGATTGGTATTGGCCTCGCGGTGCTGCTCGACATGCCGGCGCTCGATGGCTGGACCTCGATTGCAATCGGCGTAATCCTGGCCTTCACGGCCCTGAGCCTCGCTCGGCGCTGCTATGTGCTCATGACTGGGCAGGCCGCCGATCCGGCCATTGAGGATCGGCTGCGCGAGATCCTCGGGCGCGTAAGGCCGATCGAGCAGGTCAACGAGGTGCGGACCATGCACTTTGGTCCGTCGGAGGTGCTGGTACTCGTCTCGGCCGACTTTGTAGACGATACGCTGGCTGGCACCGTTGAACGCATAGTATCGGATGTTGAAGATGGCATCCGCGAGGAATTCCCGGAAGTGCGCCGCGTATACATCGAGGCGCAGTCCACCCATCGTCACCGCGAAGCGCTTGAGGACATAGGCGAGGAGCCGGACGCACTTGAACGCGACGATTACGCAGAAGATTTCGAGGATACTGACCATACCTCGCGGCCAATTACGCAGAGCACTAGGATCAATTAATGGATGCCACTTGGCTGACGTGGATTGAAGCGGCCTTCCTTGGGTTGCTTCAGGGTCTCACGGAGTTTCTTCCTGTCTCATCGAGCGCCCACCTACGGATCGCAGGTGCCCTTTTGCCATCGGGGGTCGATCCAGGCGCTGCTTTCACCGCCGTGACGCAGATCGGCACGGAGGCAGCCGTTCTGATCTACTTCCGCGCCGACATCTGGCGTATCGCTACGGCATGGCTGGGATCTCTGATCCGCCGCCCCGCCGCCCTATCGCCAGATGCACGCATGGGCTGGCTTGTCATTCTAGGCACGTTGCCTATCGCGGTCCTGGGCTTGTCATTCAAGCACGCGATCGAGGGCAGTCTGCGGGATCTGCATCTCACCGCAACGATGCTGATCGTTTTCGGCTTGCTTTTGGGCTTGGCGGACCGTCTCGGCACGAAGCGACTGACGCTTGAGCAGCTCAGCTGGCGTAACGGCCTGATCCTCGGCTTTGCACAGGCTATGGCGCTTGTGCCTGGCGTATCAAGGTCGGGTGGTACGATCAGTGCGGGCCTTATGCTCGGCTTCACCCGCGAGGCAGCGGCGCGATATTCGTTCCTGCTTGCGATCCCGGCGGTGCTGGCATCGGGTGTTTTCGAGCTTGCGGATAGCTGGGGTCAGTTCGGTGCATTCGGGCCAGGGCCAACTCTGCTTGCGACGGTGATCGCCTTTGTCTCGGGCTATGGCGTGATCGTCGCCTTCCTGCGCATCATCGCAACGCGAAGCTACATGCCGTTTGTCGTTTACCGCCTCGTTGCAGGCCTCGCGGTCTTCGCTCTGCTCGCCATGAATGTCATTCCGGCAAGGTAAATGAAGAGGCCGTCGATATCCCCGCTCACCGCGAAGCTTACTCCCTCCGCCACGAGACGAGCCACGGCGCAGCACATTGCCTGCGCGCTTCTGCTGCTGGTGACCGGATGCACCAAGCTGCCAGCGGCAAAGCTCGCTTCTGGTGCCGCCCCGATCCCGGCAGAGTCGAACGTCGTGCACTCCGCCGACGGCGCCGAGGCGAGCACCACTCTGGAGGTTCTCACCTTCAATATCGAAGGATTGGGGTGGCCTGCTCGTCGCGGGCGAGCTTCTTCGCTGAAGCAGATCGGCGCCACCCTTGCTGACCTGAATGCCCGCGGGAAAGCCCCGGACGTCATCCTCGTGCAGGAAATGTTCAGCGCGGCCGCGGTCAAAGCTATGACGCAGGCTGGTTACCCGTACCGAGCTTGGGGTCCGACACGGACACGGCGGAGCCGCCTGACTGCGACAGATCGGATGCGTGGTCCAAAGCTTTGGAGGAAAGGTGAGACTGGCTTCCATCTTGTTGGATCGGGTCTGGCTGTGCTCAGCCGCTATCCGATCATAGCCAGCGAGTCAGAACCGTTCGGCAAGAACCGATGTGCCGGTTTCGATTGCCTCAGCAATAAGGGCATTCAGCATGTGCGGATTGCCGTACCGGGCGTTTCTCAACCGATCGATATCTTTAACACACATCTAAATTCTCAAAAGGCTTCAAGGGTGCCGCCCGAGAGGCATGGTGCGGCACATGCGCTTCAGGTGAACGAGTTGGCGCGCTTCGTTGCCGCAAAATCGGCGCCTAGGGCGCCCGGGATCTTTGGCGGAGATTTCAACATGCGCGGCGCTTCGGATCGACTGGCCCACTTCGAAGCGAGCCTCAGCGGGTTCACGATGGTGCACCGTTACTGCGCCGCGCCAAATGCCGCCTGTGAGGTTGCGGCCTCTTGGGACGGCGACGAACCCTGGTTGGACACAGAGGATCTGCAGCTCTTCAGCAGCGGTGCTGCCGTTACCGTGCGACCTACCAAGGTCGAGGCCATGTTCGACGCGCCGGCATCGGGTGATCGCCTGTCTGACCACGACGGATTGAAGGTGGCCTATCGGCTTGCCTGGCAATCGACGCGGGGAACGGTCGAGAGTAATAAGATAGTGGAGTCATGTGCCTTGCATCTACAACGATGGTAGCAATAGACGAGGCTTGCGATTCAAGGACGTGTTGCCCTAGTAAAGAGCGACTGGGAGTTCGGCATTTAAATGCGGATAGCTCGATCGTTGAATGCTTATTATCCATAACAGAGCGGTGGACGCCGCAGCGAGAGATCCCGAGCTTCGATTGAAGCGGTAGAAGCCCCGCAGTCCCAATCAAGCGACGGCGCTTCCCCGTTGACACCTCATTGCAGGTCATTGGCCGCTTTTACACCCACATCGGTGCTGTAACCGCTCATAAAGGCGAACCCCCGAGGCACAAGTTGCTTGGAGAAACAGCCTCATGCCCTTCAATTCGCGCAAGTCCGATCGTCACGTCATTGCGGCCGACATCCGGGTCACCGACGAACGAGGCAATCGGACGGACCTCGTTGCCGTCGATATGTCTCGCACCGGGCTAGGAACCGATGGCTTGATCCAGCTGAAAGCGGGTCAATCCGTTACAATCGAGTTGCCGGATGGGACCGTCAAGCATGGTAGTACTGTATGGAGAGAGGATTTTTCAGGAGGGCTGCTGTTCGATCAAGAGATGACTGAACAGGAACTACACCGTACGATGCGCTCGCTCGCGTCCAGGCAGCAGTTCTGATCCGTAGCAGAACCTAGCGGGCATAACTCGTTGCCTCCTGTCAAACTTTGTACGGTTCGTACTTAACCTGCATCAACGGCTAGAAATAGGCAGACGCTTACTATGTACGTCTGAGGGTGATGACATGAGCGATCGCGAATTAGCCTGGAAACGTGAGGCAGCCGTGCTGCAAAGCGGACTCCTTAGCGTTGGTCACGGCTCTGAAATTGCGAGCATAGTCAGCTTTGTTGCGGCTAGGTACGAAGCGCCCATTGCAGCTCTATCCATCCTATTCGGTGGAAAGCAGATCGTCTTTTCGGCCGTTGGCATAGATGTGAAGGAAACGCGCAGGGACGATTCGTTTTGCAACATAGCCATACAAGACCCGGCGCGAGCAACCGTGGCTCTGAACGCCTTGGCAGACGATCGCTTTAACAACCTCGCACCAGTCCAAGGCGACCCATTTATTCGCTTCTATGCTGGTGCGCCGATTATTGATCACAGAGGAAATGCCTTAGGCGCATTGTGTATCGCTGATATCAAGGCACGCGATAATTTCGATCCTGCCGACTTGATCGAACGCGGCCGCGAAATCGCTAACCTGATTAGAGAATGGTGACAGTAAAATGCCGTGTCGGGCGACTAAACAAGACGGTGCAGCGCGAGTGAACGGGATCTGTCGTAGACGTGCATTCCTAAAACCTTTGATTGGCGTCTACTGCCTCAAGAGGCGGGACATACAAGACGCTCTAAGTCCAAGACTTCTGCGGCAATGCCGCGGAAGTCCTGTATCATACCTCTGGCGGCTGCACGCTTAGATAGAAATTTCGCCTTCGTCGCCGCCATCCCAGTAGCGGATTGTCGTAGCATCGATACGAATCATCACAACACCGGGGGTGTCAATGCCTTCGGGAAAGTAGCGATCAAGATCCTTCGTCCAGTGATCGGCAAACGCGGCCTTGTCCTCAATCAGCGCCGCAACGCCTTCAACGGTGACAAACAACGGAGGACCACCGAGCATTCCAGCGGCACCGGTATAGCTGAGAGTGACGTGCGGGTCGGCGCGCAGATCTGCGATCTTGCGCGAGTTTTGATAGGCAAAGAAGTAGCTGTCGCCTTCGTATTCAACATCACCATTGTTGCTCATCGGACGCGCCGTCATCGTGCCATCTGACGAGCGAGTGGCCATCATCGTGTAATCCAACTTGGCCATTTTTTTTGATAGATCGTGTAAGCTAAGCTTCGACATCACGTTGCTCCTTTCGCGCGGGTGCGAGTATCCCGAATGCTCGTAACGAATGTAATGACGGGTTGATCGCACAAGCCCATGTCGAACGGCTCAGATCCTGTTATGATGCCCCGATGCTAAAAACTCGATCGAAACGGCTTGCGGCCAACAGCGCAACCGCGGTGCAGAGCCTTGCCGAGATTGAAGAGGCAATCGCCACGCTCGGCAATGAAGACCTGCTCGACCTTGCGGACATCTTTCGCGAAAAACCCACCACATCGCTCGCAAGGCTGGCTGCAGCCGAGATGACCAGACGGGGTATCAGCCTTTAATTTCTCCTGACCCGAGCGCTATTAAGGCGAGTATCCACACAAAGGCTCCTGACGCGGGAGTCCGAGAAGAGTGAGTGAGAATGTCCCAGTCTGCTAATGCCGTTGAGCTTGCCACGGAACTCACCATTGCCTGGCTGCGCAACTCCAATACCCGCACCTCAGCAGATGACGTTCCGGCCTTCCTGCAGTCGATGCACGCTGCCCTCGCCAAGCTTGAGACGCCGGCGGTTGAAGAGGAAGCCGGCTCTACGGATTTCACGCCGGCCGTTTCGGTGCGTAAATCACTCGCTTCGCGGGACCACATCATCTCGCTGATCGACGGCAAGCCTTATCGGACGCTGCGCCGCCACCTCAACTCCAACGGCTTAACGCCCGACGAGTACCGCCAGCGCTATGGCCTCAAGCCCGACTATCCGATGGTTGCGCCCTCCTATAGCGAGAACCGCAGTGCCATGGCCAAGACGATCGGACTTGGTCGCAAGAGCAAGCAGGCAGCCCCTGCCTCTAACGCCGCTGAAGAAGGCGAAGCGGAAGTATGATGGCGTAAGGGCAGACACAAAGCGTCTGCCCATCTAGGTAAGTGAGATCAAACTCCTGACTAATGCCCAAGTTGTCTTTGTCCTCCTTGCGTATGGCGCCTTGGGCGAGTTGGTGCCTTACGGCTCCTCGTCGGCCGCCGTCTCGCTGATCAATCGCGTCGCAGCTTTCGCTCGGTGCAAAGCGGTAACCCGTTTCACCTGAGCGATGCTGCATCCGGCTAGCTCGGCTGTTCGCGCGATGCTCATGCCGGCATCGCGCAGGCTGATGATACGCCGGTGATGGGCAAGGTCGGGCTTGCGGCCGGTATAGCGCCCTGCCCGCTTTGCGATTTCGATACCTTCGCGCTGCCGCTCGCGCCTGGCCTCGTAATCATCCCGCGCGGTCTGCAGTGCGACACGCAACAGCATGTCCTGCACCGCCTCGAGCACGATCCTCGCAACTCCGGCACTGTCGGCGACGAGATCGGATAGGTCGACGATGCCGGGCACGGCAAGTCGCGCCCCCTTCCCCCGGATCGTTGCCACCAGCAGCTCTGCCTCGGGCAACGGCAATCGGCTGATCCGGTCGATCTTCTCCGCTATGACGACTTCGCCTGGCTGCAGGTCTTCAACCATGCGCAGCAGCTCGGGCCGATCCGACCGGGCACCCGATGCCTTCTCCCGGTAGACCGCCGCGACATAGAAGCCTGCCGCCCTAGCGCCGGCAACGATCGACTCCTGCCGCGCGAGATCCTGCTCGTCGGTGCTCACCCGTAGATACACCCGCGCCGCCTGAATGATCGTGTTCGGCTGTCCCAGCATCGTTCCTCGGCTCGTATCGGTATACCTCAGTTCGCCATTGTCATCACTGGTGGCCGCTATGACGCCCAGGCGAAGCTATGTGACTAGGCTTATCAAGCCGATGCCAGATAGCCTTGTATAGGCCTGTTCAGGCGAAATACGTTAAGCCTCCCTCTTCCCGGCCGCGGCCGTTGGCGCAATGTTTCATCATCCGGTACACCTCTTGTGTCAGTACAGCTAGCATGTCGCTATGCGCTGACATCTTTTCCGAAGGGCGTGGATCGATGGCCTTGCAGACGATAGATAGCAGCGTAGCCAGTAACCGACGTATGGTACTGCCAGCATCTGTGCGAAAGGCCATGGGTTGCAGGGTGACCCCAAGATCATTCCGACCGTAGAAGATGATCAAGTTCGTCTGTCACCAATCAGACATGGCGTATCGCGCGCGCAGGCGTTGTACCGCGAACATGCCAAGCATGCCCGCACGACAGAGGACTTCCTTGAGGCGCGGAAGGCAGAAGCAGCAGCCGACCTCGACGAGGTGTCAGCTGACGCCAAGGCTCGAGACGCGTACTATCGGCTGTCCTCGACGCATCCGCTGTGCTGGCATTGATGCGTGAGGAAAGCGGTGCCGATAAGGTCACACCGCATATAGGTCGAGCAGCGATCTCAGCAGTCAACCTTCAGGATGTCGTCAAGGAGCTTCTGCTCAGCGGCCTTGATGAGGCAACTACGCGCGAATTCCTCGGTGAACTCCGACTGGACGTTCGTGCCCATGATGTCGAAGCAACCTATGCCGCTGCCGCGCTGCATGCCCAGACACGCCAATATGGCCGCGGGCTGGGCGATCGACCGTGTCTTGCGCTTGCCGTTCAGCTTGGCGTCTCCGCCCTTACGGCCGATCGGGAGTGGAAAAATGGGAAGATCAGGAATTTGAAGGTCGAGCACATCCGCTAGGTGCTCAGTCCCGGCATCTGGTGCATCGGATGGACGATGAACGGTTTGACCCTGACGTCCAGATCTTGGCCATGTATTCCTAGGGTGTGAGGCCGCTGAGGGTCTCGAGCACGGCGTTACTGGTCTGTTGGGAGCCAATACGTCTTCAGCGAATGTGTTCTTGCGCACACATAGGTCGTATTGCGCTGCTTGCGCAGCAGGCAAGCCAAACTACCCAAAATTGAAGTAGCCTGCCAGCTTTGTTCGGGGCGATATTATCAATATCGCTTCGCCGTCTTTCAGTATCTTGTAGAAGGCGCCAGGGCGCTTCAGCGTTCCTGGCAAGTCTCCTAACGGACTCGCGCCATTCTTACATCCGCCGAAGGCCGCTTCATAAGGGGCTCTGCTGCCGGCGGCCGGGAGGGGCGTCGTCATCCAGCCGTCTGGCGGCATCAGATCGGTACCGGACGTTGTCCTCTTAACTCTGACCAGGCGAACAGTCGACGCACTGGAAAGCTGGACAACCAAGGCATCACAGCTCTCCCGCAGTCCAAAGCCGCCACCCGCAAAAAGCGTGCGCTCAATTTCCATTCCGGCAGGAATCTGGTCGCGCGGCCATGTTGGCCCGGTACAACCGGTCATCACCAAACCGGCCAACAAGATTACGCTCTGGGTCTTCATGGTGCCCTACCACGTGTGTTTCAAACGCGGGCAGGAATACGCTCGTCACGTGCAGATTTCGTGTGTTTCATGCGCGCTTATCGAGCGTTCCTCCATGTCCGCGCAAGGCGGCGCGGCAAGCCCCGCCCTGCCCGATGACCCGGCAGCCGTCTTACAAGGATGGTGAATAAGGAACGACAAATGGGGCGACCTAAGCCGCGTCGGCTGGATCCAAACATCCCGCGCGCGTGAGCAGATCGATCGCATCGTCGATACGACGTGCGGCGGTCGCATTGAGCTGCGCGCGATCGTCGCCGATCAGCGCGCGCATCTGGTGGGGGACGAACACCATGTCGATGAACCGGCCCGCGACATCCGATGCTTGCGCGATCCGGTCGGGCGCGGCGTCGGCGCCGGCAATCGCCTGGGCGACGCAGGTGACGCCGCCATTGCGGCCGATCCGGTCCACCAGCCGGGCGAGATCGGGCATCCGGTGGGCGGTGGTGACAACGACACGCATCAGCGCGACCGCCTCGGGCGTCAACGTATGCTCCAGCAGGCTATGTCCCACCGCGCGCAGCCGGTCTTGGACGCACAGATGCCACGGCACCACGCCTGACGGCACCAGCGTGTGATCCACCATTCGCCGCACCACGGCCGTGAACAGCTCCTCCTTATTGGCATAACGGGCGTAGAGACTCGCCTTCCCCGCGCCCGCCTGCGTCACGACTTGATCGCAGCTCGTCGCGTCATATCCGATCCGCAGGAACAGGTCCGTGGCGGCGTCAAGAATCCGGCGATCGACGTCGCCGGCCTGGTCGGCGGACGGTCGACCGCCGCGTCGCCGTTTGGCTAAATCGGGCTTTGGGTCGGTAAGCGTTTGCATCACGCAACCATATAAGCCATGCGCCGGTTGAATGAAACTGAACGGTATAGTTCAGTTTATTGGCAAGGGGTTTGGCGATGGCGGGGATGACGCTCGAGGACGTGAACGGTCACGATGACGGCGGGGTCGCGCCACGGACGATCGCGCTTGCCGGTGCGACCGGCGATCTCGGTGGGCGCGTGCTATCTGCCCTGATACGGCGTGGCGTGGACGTGCGGGCCCTGGTCCGCAGCGGAACGCCGGCCGCGGCGCAGGATGCCGTACGTGGGCGGGGCGGAACGCCGGTCCCTGTCGATTTTGCCGATCAGGCTGCGCTCTCGGATGCGCTGGCGGGGGCGGAATGCGTCGTCTCGGTCCTGAACGGGCTGGAGCCGGTCATTCTCGGTCTTCAGGGCCGTCTTCTCGACGCGGCGGTTGCGGCGGGTGTACCGCGCTTCATCCCGTCCGACTTCTCGCTCGATTTCACGAAGACCCGCCCCGGCGACAATCGCAACATGGACCTGCGACGCCGCTTCATGGCGCGTGTCGATGCAGCGCCGATCCGCGCGACCTCGATCCTCAACGGCGCCTTCGCCGACCTGCTGACCGGTGAGGCGCCGATCGTGCTGCCGCGTTTCGCCCGCATCCTGTACTGGGGCGACGCGGACCAGCCGCTCGACTTCACGACAAAAGACGATGTCGCTGATTATACCGCCGACGTGGCGCTCGATGCCGATGCGCCCCGCCTCCTGCGGATCGCCGGCGACGTCGTGTCTCCGCGCGACCTCGCGATCCTGATGACGCGTCTCGAGGGCCGAAGGTGGAAGCCGTTCCGTGCAGGTGGGCTCGGGCGTCTCTCGATGCTGATCCGCATCGCGCGCACGCTGTCGCCGACCAGCGATGCGCCGTTCCCGGCCTGGCAAGGCATGCAATATGTTCGCGACATGTCGAGCGGCCGCGGCAAGCTCTCGCCGCTCGACAAGGATCGCTACGGCAAGACCGACTGGACGCGCGTCGAAGCCGTCCTCGCCCCAACACGCTGATCGCCCCTTCCGGAGTCCTATCATGAGCGATGCCGTCCAGCCGTTTCCCATCCACATCCGCCAAGCCGACCTCGACGATCTGGCCGATCGTCTCGCCCGCACCCGCTGGCCCGATGCCGGCACAGTGCAGGACGGGTCGCAGGGTCCGCAATCGGACCGCATCCGCGCGCTCGCCCAGCGATGGCAGGACGGTTACGACTGGCGTGCCACGGAGACGCTGCTCAACGGCTGGGGCAGCAGCCGCACGGTGATCGACGGGCTCGGCATCCACTTCCTCCATGTCCGCTCCCCCGAACCGGACGCGACACCGCTGCTCCTGACCCACGGCTGGCCGGGATCGGTGCTCGAATTTCGCGACGTGATCGGCCCGCTCAGCGACCCGCGCGCGCATGGCGCCGACGCGTCGGACGCCTTCCACCTCATTATCCCTGCGCTGCCCGGCTTCGGCTTTTCCGATAAACCGACCGAGCCGGGTTGGGGCGTCGGCCGCACCGCTTCGGCTTGGGGCGTGCTGATGCAGCGGCTCGGCTATGGTGATCGCTGGATGGCGCAAGGCGGAGACTGGGGTGCTGCAGTCACCACGGCGCTGGCGCATATGCGTATGCCGGGCCTCGCCGGTATCCACCTCAACATGGTGATGGCCCAGCCGACACACGAGGAACGGGCGAATGCGACGCCGGCCGAGCAGCGGATGCTGGACGATGCGGCGCGCTACGACCGCGACTATTCGGGGTACATGAAGCTGCAGTGCACACGGCCGCAGTCGCTTGCCTTCGCGCTCGCCGACTCGCCGATCGGACTGGCGAGCTGGATCTACGCGCTGTTCCAGGACGTATCCGACAGCGATGGGCAGCCCGAACGGGTCATTCCGCTCGACCATCTGATTGACGACATCATGCTGTATTGGCTGCCGAACGCGGGGCCAAGTTCGGTTCGCTTCTATTGGGAAGCCGCGCAGGAGATGGCGAAAGGGATGCCGGGCGCGCCCGTGCCGCTGCCGGCCGGGGTCAGCATGTTCCCCGGTGAGCAGGTGCGGCTGTCCCGCCGTTGGACCGAGGCGCGCTTTGCCGATCTTCGCTATTTCGGAGAGGCCGCGAGCGGTGGGCATTTTGCGGCGATGGAGAACGCCGAAACGTTCGTGGAGCACGTCCGCGCGACGTTCCGAGCCATATAGCACCCGACGGGTTGGAAGCCGTTTGACAGTGTGCGGCCGCCAGGACCCAGAACCAGACGTTGAGGGTGCCTTCGTGCCCACCCGAGTTCGGACGTTCGTCCAGCGGACAGCGGCATGATGTACCCCGAGCCAGCGCCGTGCTGCTGCGATATGACGTAATGCCGTCCTCTGGACGATCAGGACGAATGCCAGCGTCGCTCCGAGCACCGGAATGCCAACGATACGCGCTGCGATCGCGTCGACCAGCCCGGCCTGGAAGCAAGGTCGCGGCATAAGCGAATTGGCAAGGGGCGCGATCGAGGGTATCATGTCCGTCGAGGGCCATCGAAAGAGGGTCCTCGTTGATCGCGCCGGTGCCCCGCGAGGGGTTTAAATGGGAATGCGGTGCGGAGGTGATCCTCCCAATCCGCGGCTGTCCCTGCAACTGTAAGCGGTGAGCGAAAGCGTCATGCTCCCCATGCGGGGGGCGGCCACTGGACGCGTTGGTCCTTCTGACCGGCGATCTGGGAAGGCGATGCCGGAGCTACGACCCGCGAGCCAGGAGACCTGCCGGCGATAAGGTCGCTCTTGCCTTGGCCCAGGGGATGGTCGCGGCACGGTTCTCCGTCTGAGCGACGAATCTGTGCGGCCGGGGCCGCATCGGTGCGTGGCTGGGCGGCTTCACGGCGCTCGTCCGTCGTCGCGCGCCGTCCGCAATCGGCCCCGCCCGTTCGTTGCTGTCGCGCCGCGGGGAAGAGCATGTCCGATCTGTCCAAGGTTCCCGTCACCATCGTCACCGGCTTTCTCGGAGCCGGCAAGACGACCCTCATCAGCCATCTGATCCGTCACGCGGGGGGGCGTCGTCTCGCCGTGGTGGTCAACGAATTCGGCGTGCTGGGTGTCGACGGCGACATCCTGAAGGGCTGCGCGATCCCGGACTGTCCGGCCGAGAACATCGTCGAGCTGGCCAACGGCTGCATATGCTGCACCGTCGCGGACGACTTCATTCCGACCGTCGAGACGCTCCTTGCGATGGAGCCGCGGCCCGATCACATCCTGATCGAAACGTCCGGACTTGCCCTGCCCAAGCCGCTGCTCAAGGCGTTCGACTGGCCGGCGATCCGGTCCCGCATCACGGTCGACGGGGTGATCACGCTGGCGGACGCGGAGGCGGTCGCGGCCGGACGGTTCGCGCCGGATCTCGCCGCAGTCGACGCGCAGCGGGCAGCCGATCCGAGCATCGATCACGAGACGCCGCTGTCCGAGGTGTTCGAGGATCAGCTCGCCTGCGCCGACCTGGTGCTGCTCACCAAATGCGACCTCGCCGGCCCATCCGGCGTCGCCGCGGCGCGTGCGATCATCGCCGCCGAGACCCCGCGCCCGCTGCCGATCGTGGAACTCGTGGACGGCATCGTCGCCCCCCACGTCGTGCTCGGGCTCGGCGCGGCCGCGGAGGACGACCTCGCCGCCCGCCCCTCGCATCATGACGGCGAGGACGAGCATGAGCACGACGACTTCGATAGCTTGGTCCTTGCATGGGGCGAGATCGCCGACGCGCACGACCTCGCGGGTCGGATCGAGGCGCTTGCCGCCGGTGGCGACGTGCTGCGCGTGAAGGGCTATGCCGCGGTCGCGGGCAAGCCGATGCGGCTGCTCGTGCAGGCGGTGGGAGCGCGGGTGCGCGTTCAATACGACCGGCCGTGGCGCGGGGACGAGGCGCGCGCGACGCAGCTCGTGGTGATCGCCGAACGCGACCGGCTCGATCCGTCGACGATCAGGGCGGCGCTGGCGGCCTGATCCGCCATGCACGTCGTCTTCCGCGAAACGCACGGGCTCGAAGAGGGCGCGGCACCGCGCGATCTGGGGCAGGACGCCGCGGATCTCGTCGTGCTGTCCTTCTCCGACAGCGACCTCGGCGCCTTCGCCGCGGGGTGGCGCGCGGGCGGCGTCGACATGCCGAGCCTGCGGCTCGCCAATCTTGCCGAGCTGGCCCACCCGCTCTCGGTCGACACGTACGTCGAGCGGACGCTGGGTGCGGCAAGGGGCATATTGATCCGGTTGATCGGCGGCATCGCCTATTGGCCCTATGGCGTCCAGCAGGTCGAGGCGCTCGCCCGCCGGCGGCGGATCGCCCTGGCGATCGTTCCCGCCGACGGCCGCGAGGATCCGCGCCTCGACGCGGCGTCGACGCTGCCCGCATCCACGCTGCGCCGCCTCGCCGAGCTCTGTGACGTCGGCGGTGCATCCGCGGCGCGCGCGGCCATCGCGCAGCTCGCCCTCGCCGCGGGGCTTTACGTGACACCCGGCCCGACGGCGCGCGCCATCGCCCCGGTCGGCGGCTGGCAGCCCGCTGCCGGCGTGATCTGCCCGGCCGCCTTTGCCCTGGCGTCGATCCGGCCGCGGATCGTTCTGGTCTTCTACCGTTCCTATGTGATGGCCGCCGACCTCGATCCGGTCGCGGCGCTGCACATGGCGTTCGAGAGGCGCGGCTACGACGTCATCGCGCTGTTCGCGCCCTCGCTCAAGGAGCCGTCGGCCGCCGGCTGGATGACCCGCTGGCTTTCCGCGCTCGCCCCCGTTGCGATCGTCAACGCGACCGCGTTTTCGGCACGGAATGCCGACGGTGCGACCCCGCTCGACGTCGCGGGCGTTCCCGTGTTCCAGGTGGCGCTGGCGACGTCGGATCGCGCGGCATGGGCCGAGGCGGCGCGGGGCCTGTCCCCCGCCGACCTCGCGATGCACGTGGTGCTGCCCGAAGTGGACGGCCGCCTGTTCGCCGGCGTGGCGAGCTTCAAGGACGCCGGCGGGCGTGACCCCGACCTGCAGTTCGCGCGGCGCGAACATCGCGCCGACCCTGGCCGGATCGCGGGTATCGCAGACCGGGTTCACGGCTGGACCGCGTTGGCTGCGAAGCCCGTGGCGGAACGGCGGCTGGCAATCGTGCTGTCGACCTATCCCGGGAAGACCTACCAGATGGCGCACGCGGTGGGCCTCGACGCGATCGCCTCGGCCCGGGCGATGCTCGAAGATCTGGCGGTTGCGGGTTACGCGACCGGCCTCCCGGCTGCGACCGATCTCCCCGCCGCGCTGGCGCGGCGCACCGTCGCATGGCCGCTCTCCGACTATCATGCCGCGCTGGCGAGGCTTCCCGCCGCCCTGCGGGCCGAGGTCACGGCGGCATGGGGTGCGCCGGAGGACGATCCCGCCGTCGCGGACGGCGCCTTCCGCTTTGCCGCCGTCGTCGCCGGCGAGGCCATCGTGGCGCTCCAGCCGGAGCGGGGCGGCGTGGAAACGCGCTCGGACGAGTATCACGACCTGTCCCGCTGCCCACGTCATGGCTATGTCGCATTCTACCTCTGGCTGCGCGCGCGCGGCACCGACGCGCTGGTCCACGTCGGCGCGCACGGCACGCTCGAATGGCTCCCGGGCAAGGCGGTCGCGCTGTCCGACGCATGCTGGCCCGAGGCGCTCGCCGGCGCGATGCCGATCGTCTATCCCTTCATCGTCAACGATCCCGGCGAGGCTGCGCAGGCCAAGCGGCGGATCGGCGCAGTCGCGATCGGCCATGTCCCGCCGCCTCTCGTCGACGCGGGCAGTGGCATCGGGCTTGGCCGGCTTGAGGCGCTGCTCGACGAGTTCTCCAATGCCGCCGGTCTCGATCCGACGCGTCGCGACCGCCTGCAGCGCGACATCGGGGACGAGGCGGTCGCGCTCGGGCTCGGCGACGCACTCGCGCTCGATCGGGCGCAATCGAGCAAGGAGGAGATCGCGCGGATCGACGCCTTCGTCTGCGACGTCAAGGACAGCCGATATGGCGACGGCCTGCACGTCTTCGGCCGCGGCGAGCAGGGTCCGGCGGAGCGCGACGGCCTGCTCGCCGCGCTCGCCGGACGACGGGTCCCGCCCGGACCATCGGGCTCGCCATGGCGCGGGCGGAGCGACGTGCTGCCGACCGGGCGCAACCTCTACACGACCGATCCGCGCGCGGTGCCGTCCCGATCGGCGCACGCGCAGGGGGTGCGGCTCGCCGACGAGCTCGTTCGCCGCCACCTTCAGGATCATGGCGACTATCCGCGTGCGCTCGTCGTCGACCTCTGGGGCTCCGCGACGATGCGCACCGCCGGCGAGGAGTTCGCGATGGCGCTCCACCTCCTCGGGGCGGAGCCGGTCTGGGATCACGGGTCCGACCGCGTGACCGGAGTCGAGATCCTGCCGCTGATGCGGTTTGACCGGCCGCGGATCGATGTGACGCTGCGCGTGTCGGGGCTGTTCCGGGACGCCTTTCCGACGCTCTGCGCGATGTTTGGCCAGACGGTGCGAGCGCTGGCGGCGCGGGACGAGCCGGCGGACCGCAATCCCTTCGTCGCATCCCTGCCCGGCGCACGCGTCTACGGGCCGCGGGCCGGCGACTATGGCGTCGGGATCGGCGACGACGCCGAGGTCTACACGCCCCAATCCCGCCGGGCCGCAGGCGCCGCGTGGCTGGCGGCCTCCGCTCACGCGTTGGACGATGGCGACGGGCGTGCCGACCCGACGGGGATCGCAGCGCGCGTCGCGGCCGCCGACGCCTTCGTCCACGTCCAGGACCTGCCCGAGACCGACCTGCTGCTCGCTGCGGATTATGCCGCGCACGAGGCCGCCTTCGCCGCTGCGCAGGCGATCGCCGGCGGCACCGCCGCCCTGTATCATCTCGATGCGACCGACCCCGCGCGCCCGCGTGCCCGCCCGTTGGCCGAGGAGGTCGCGCGCGTCGTCCGCGCACGCGCCGCGCACCCCGGCTGGATCGACGGCATGATGCGCCATGGCTTTCGAGGCGCGGCGGAACTCGCGGCGACGCTCGACCATCTCGGCGCATTCGCGCACCTCGCAGGCGTCGTGACGCCCGAGGCCATCGACCTCTACCATGACGCGACGCTGGGCCGCGACGACGTCCGCGCCTTCATGGCCGCCGCCAACCCGTCTGCGCTGGCGGCGATGGAGGCGCGGTTCCGAGCGCTTCACGCGGCAGGGCTGTGGGCGACGCGCCGCAACTCGATCCTTGCTCAGCTGGGGGATCCGGCATGAACATGGTGCGGGGCTGGTGCCCGACGGCTCATCGCCCGATGGCGGCGGGCGATGGCCTGCTGGTCCGCGTGCGGCCGCGCCTGGCACGCATGACGCGCGCCCAGGCGATCGGTCTGTCCGAGGCCGCGGCGGAGCATGGCAACGGCGCCATCGACGTCACCAACCGTGCGAACCTCCAGATCCGCGGCGTCCGCGACGATCGCTGGGCGGCGTTGATCGCCGACCTGTGCGCGCTTGATCTGGTCGACGCCGATCCGGCCTCGGAGACCCGGCGCGCCGTCATCGTGGCGCCCGACTGGCATGACGGCGACGATACGCACCGCATCGCCGTCGAGCTCGCGCAGCGTCTGGCGGACCTGCCGGAGCTGCCCGGCAAGTTCGGCGTCGCGATCGACGCGGGTGCCGCGCCGGTGCTCGGCGACGCTCCCGCCGACATCCGGATCGAACGCGCCGCGGCTGGCGGTCTGATCCTTCGTGCGGACGGGCGCGCGTGGGGCGTTCCGCTGGCGGTCGGTGCCGAGATCGACGCGGTGGTGGCGCTGGCGCGCTGGTTCGTCGGGACCGGCGGGAGCGCCGCAGGCCGGATGGCGCGCCACGCGGTCACCCTGCCCGCCTGGGCAGATGGCGTGATCCCGGCGGCGCCGTCGCGTCCCGCCCCGGCGACGGGACCGCACGCGCAGGGCACGGTCGTCGGGCTCGCGTTCGGCAGGATCGAAGCGCCGGGCCTCGCCAAGCTGGCGATGGCCGCGCGCGGCGTGCGGGTGACGCCATGGCGGCGGCTGATCGTTGAGGGGAAAATCGATACCGGGCAGCCCGCATCGGCGCTCCTTCGGGCCGACGCCTGTGTCGGCGCTCCCGCCTGTCCGCAGGCGAGCGTCGCGACCCGTCCCCTGGCGGTCCGTCTCGCACCCCATGTCGATGGCCGGCTCCACGTCTCGGGCTGCGCCAAGGGCTGCGCGCGGGCGCAGGCCGCCGACGTCGTACTGACCGGGCGCGACGGCCGCTTCGATCTCGCCTTCGCCGCCAGAGCGGGCGCCCCGCCCGCGGTGTCCGGGCTCGCCCCCGTCCAGATCCTCGCCCGCTTCGGAGCCGATTGATGCCCCATGTCTACGAGACCGACGGCGGTGCCATCTACCGCCAGTCGTTCGCCACGATCCGCGCCGAGGCCGACCTCGCGCGCTTCGCGCCGGAGGAGGAACCGGTGGCCGTCCGGATGATCCACGCGTCCGGCCTCGTCGCGCTGGCGGCGCACATCCGCTTCTCGCCGCATTTCGCACGGGTCGCCCGCGACGCGCTCGCGGCGGGCGCGCCGATCCTGTGCGACGCGCGGATGGTGACGGAGGGGATCACCCGCGCTCGCCTGCCTGCCGACAATCCGGTCGTCTGCACGCTGCACGCGCCGGAGACGCCCGAGCTCGCCCGCGGGATGGGCAACACGCGTTCGGCCGCCGCCCTCGAACTATGGCGGCCGTATCTGGCGGGCGCGGTGGTGGCGATCGGCAACGCCCCGACCGCGCTGTTTCACCTGCTCGATATGCTCGAGGATCCTGCCTGCCCCCGCCCCGCCGCGATCATCGGCTGCCCGGTCGGCTTCGTCGGCGCGGCGGAGTCCAAGGCCGCGCTGTGGGAGGAGCAGCCGGTGCCCTGCGTCGTGGTCGAGGGACGGATGGGCGGCAGCGCCATCACGGTCGCCGCGATCAACGCTCTCGCGAGCCGCGCCGAATGACCTCGCCCGCCGCCAAGGGCGTTATCCACGGCATCGGCCTCGGCCCCGGCGCGCAGGATCTGATGAGCGTGCGCGCCGACCGGCTCGTCCGAGGGGCGCAGCACGTCGCATTCTTCCGCAAGGCCGGCAGGCCGGGTCAGGCGCGGCGCATCGTCGAGGGGATGCTGAGGCGCGACGTGATCGAGTTCGCGATGGAATATCCCGTCACGACGGAGATCCCCGTCGCGGACCCCCGCTACAACGATCGCTTGAGTGGGTTCTACGCCGAGTGCACCGAGCATCTCGCCGCCCTTTCGGCGACCGGAGAAGATGTCGTCGTCCTGTGCGAGGGCGATCCCTTTTTCTACGGCTCGTTCATGCACCTGCACAGTCGGCTGACGGGGATCGCACCGGTCGCGGTCGTCCCCGGCATCACCGGCATGTCAGGCGCATGGACCGCCAGCGGTGCGCCGATCACCTGGGGCGAGGACGTGCTGACCGTCCTGACCGCAACGATGCCGGAGGACGAACTCGTCCGTCGGATCGGCGACACCGACGCGCTCGTGGTGATGAAGATCGGTCGCCACCTCCCGAAGCTGCGCCGGGCGGTGGCCGCGGCCGGGCGGGACCGCGAGGCGTGGCTGATCGAATATGCCGCCATGCCCGACCAGCGTGTCACGCGCCTGAGCGACGCTGACGCCGTCGCACCGTACTTCTCGATCCTGCTGATCCACGGTCAGGGTCGGCGGCCATGAGCGGCTCGATCGCGGTCGCGGGGCTCGGGCCGGGCGACGCCGCACTGGTGACGCCCGAAGTGGCAACCGCGCTCGCGGACGCCACCGACGTGATCGGCTACATCCCCTATGTGGCGCGCGTCGCCCCGCGCCCCGGGCTGACGCTCCACGCCAGCGACAACCGCGTCGAACTCGATCGCGCCCGCCATGCCCTGCAGCTCGCGATGGCGGGGCGGCACGTCGTCGTCGTGTCGTCGGGCGATCCGGGCGTCTTCGCGATGGCGGCGGCAGTGTTCGAGGCGGTCGAGCACGGTCCGCCGGCATGGCGCGACCTCGATATCCGCGTGCTTCCGGGCATCACGGCGATGCTCGCTGCCGCGGCCCGCGCCGGCGCGCCGCTCGGCCACGACTTCTGCGCGATCAACCTGTCGGACAATCTGAAACCGCAGGCCGTGATTGATCGCCGCGTGCGCCTCGCGGCGGAGGCCGACTTCGCCATCGCCTTCTACAATCCGCGATCGCGGAGTCGGCCCGACGGCTTCGGCCGCGCGCTGGGGATCCTTCGCGACGTCTGCGCCGACGAACGCCCCGTGCTGTTCGCGCGGGCGGTGTCGACCCCGGAGGAGACGCTACACGTCGTCCGCCTGCCCGACGCCCGCCCGGAAATGGCCGACATGCGGACGATGGTCATCGTCGGGTCGAGCGCGACGCGGACGATCGCGCGCAGCGGCGCGCCGTTCCTCTACACGCCGAGGTCGGCGGCATGATCGATCCAGCGCAGGACGTCGTGCACCGTGTGGACCTCGCGGCGGGCAGGCAGGATCGGGCGGTCGATCATCACCACGGGGATGCCGAGCTCGCGCGCCGCGACCAGCTTGGCCTGCGCGCCCGTGCCGCCCGCATTCTTGCAGACGACGATCTCGATCGCGTGGTCGCGCATCAGCGCAGCGTCGCCGGCGACGTCGAACGGACCGCGATCGACCACGAGCCGATGGTCTGGCAGTTCAGGTGTGGCGGCAGGCGCATCGACGAAGCGCAGCAGATAGCGGTGCTGCGGCTGCGCGGCGAATGCCGGAACGTGCATCCGCCCGAGCGCGAGCATCACGGCGCGACGCGGCCCCGCGAGCGCGGCGACCGCCGCCTGGACGTCGTCGACGGGCCGCCAGTCATCGCCGGGGATTGCGATCCAGGCCGGCCGGGTCAGCGCGACCAGCGGGACGCCTGCCATCGCCGCGGCGTCGAGCGCGTTGCCGCTCATCCGCGCCGCGAACGGATGCGTCGCATCGACGAGATGCGTGACGCGCGTCGCGCGAAGATGGTCGACGAGACCGGCCGCACCGCCGAAGCCGCCGACCCGGGTCCGCACCGGCTGCGCCTTCGGCTGTGCCACCCGACCTGCATAGCTCAGGGTGGCATCGTCGCCGCGCAGCGCCAGCGCCTCCGCCAGCGCGCTCGCCTCGGTCGTGCCGCCGAGGATCAGGATGTTCGGCATGGCGGGTGAACTCGGCAAGGCATGGCTGACGATCGTCGGGATCGGCGAGGATGGACCAGCCGGCCTCTCTGCTGCAAGCCGGGAGGCGCTCGCGCGCGCCGAATGGGTGACCGGCGCGGCGCGGCACCTCGCGCTGCTGCCTGATCTCGCGTGCGAGACCGCGGTGTGGCCGGTGCCGTTCGACGACGGCATCGCGCCGCTTCTTGCGCAGCGCGGGCGGCGGGTCGTGATGCTGGCATCGGGCGATCCGTTCTGGTTTGGTGCCGGATCAACCGTGACGCGGCACCTCGGTCGGCATGAATGGACCGCACATCCGGCACCTTCGACCTTCGGCCTCGCCGCGGCGCGGTTGGGCTGGTCGATCGACGCCGTCGCGTGCGTCGGCCTGCATGCGGCACCATTCGAACGCTTGCGTCCCAAGCTGGCGACCGGCGTCCGGGCGATCGTCCTGGTGCGCGACGGCGCGGCGGTCGGCGCGCTCGCGCGCTACCTGCTGGACCAAGGCTTCGGAGACAGCAGGCTCTGGATCCTCGAGGCGCTGGGCGGTCTGCACGAACGCGTCCGCGAGACCACCGCCGCCACGATGGCGTTTGCGGATATCGCGCATCCGGTGGCGGTCGGCATCGCCGTGGACGGGAGCGGTGCGGTTCTCGCCACCGCGTCCGGACGCCCGGACCGATGGTTCGCGCACGACGGGCAGATCACCAAGCGCCCGGTCCGCGCGCTTACCCTGTCCGCGCTGGCACCGAGGCCGTTCGAAACCCTGTGGGACATCGGCACCGGCTCGGGATCGATCGCGATCGAGTGGCTGCTCTCGCATCCGACCACGCAGGCGATCGCGTTCGAGGCCGATCCCGCTCGCGCGGCGAGGGCACGCAGCAACGCGGCGACGCTGGGGGCCGACCGCCTCCGCATAGTCGAGGCGCATGCGCCCGAGGGGTTGGCCGATCACCCGGGACCCGACGCCGTCTTCATCGGCGGCGGTCTTTCGGAGGCGCTGCTCGACTGGCTCTGGACGCACCTCGCGCCTGGGACCCGGATCGTCGCCAACGCGGTCACGCTCGAATCCGAAGCGACGCTGGCGGCGTGGCACCGCGCGAAGGGCGGCGACCTGCTGCGGATCGAGCTGTCGGACGCCGCCCCGATCGGTTCGCGTCGCGGCTGGCGGGCGCATTATCCGATCGTCCAGTGGAGCGCGTCGCTATGATCGTCGCCGGGTTCGGATGGCGCAGCGGCGCCACGCCTATGTCGTGCGAAGCCGCGCTTGCGCTGGCGCGGCACGGCTGCCCTAGGATCACCGCGCTCGCTGCACCCGACGACAAGGTCGGTCTGCTCGCGCCGCTGGCCGAACGGCTCGGTCTTGCCTTGCTGCCCGTCACGGCTGCGGCATTGACGGGCGTCGCGACCGCGACCCGCTCTCGGGCGAGCTTCGAAGCGCGCGGCACCGGCAGCGTCGCCGAGGCCGCCGCGCTCGCCGCCATCGGCGAAGGCGCGCGGCTGATCGCGTCTCGTCACGTTTCTCCCGACCGCATGGCGACCTGCGCGATCGCTCAAGGACCTTCGACATGACCGTTCACTTTATCGGCGCCGGCCCAGGCGCACCCGATCTGCTGACGCTGCGCGGCCGCGACCTGATCGCCGCGTCGTCAGTGTGCCTCTACGCAGGGTCGCTCGTCCCGCCGGCGCTGCTCGACCACTGCCCGCCCGGCGCGCGCATCGTGAACACCGCGCCCCTGTCGCTCGACCAGATCGTCGAGGCGATCGCGAACGCGCATGCCGACGGCCATGACGTCGCGCGGCTCCACTCGGGCGACCTGTCGATCTGGTCGGCGATGGGCGAGCAGCTTCGCCGCCTCCGTGCGCTCGGGATCCCGTTCACCGTCACGCCGGGCGTTCCCGCGTTCGCCGCCGCGGCCGCGACGCTCGAAGCGGAGCTGACGCTGCCCGGCCTGGCCCAGTCGGTCGTCCTCACCCGCACCTCGGGTCGCGCGAGCGCCATGCCGGACAGCGAGACCCTGCCCGCCTTCGCCGCGACCAGGGCGACGCTGGCGATCCATCTGTCGATCCACGTGCTGGACCGGGTCGTCGCCGAGCTGACCCCGGCCTACGGCGGGGACTGTCCGGTGGCGATCGTCTGGCGGGCGAGCTGGCCCGACGAGAGGATCGTCCGGGCGACGCTCGCGACGATCGTCGCGGCTGCGGCCGGCGGCCCGGAACGCACTGCACTCATCCTCGTCGGCCCGGTGCTTGCGCCCACGGATTTCGCGGAGAGCAGCCTCTATGCGGCCGGCTACGACCGCCGCTTCCGCCCACGAAGCGCCGACTCCCGCTTCGCCGGGTCGGGCGAATGACGCCGGGCGTGATGATCGCCGCCCCCGCATCCGGGACCGGCAAGACCACCGTGATGCTCGGGCTGCTGCGCGCGTTCCGCGATGCGGGTCTCGCCGTGCAGCCGTTCAAGAGCGGCCCGGACTATATCGACCCAGCCTTCCATCGCGCGGCGAGCGGCCGGTCGTCGTTCAATCTCGACAGCTGGGCGATGGCGGAGCCCATGATCCACGGCCTGGCCGCAAAAGCGGACGACGCCGATCTGGCACTGGCGGAGGGCTCGATGGGCCTGTTCGACGGCGTCGCCACGCCCGGCGCGGCCGGCAGCGGCGCGAGCGCGGACGTCGCGCGGCGGATGGGCTGGCCTGTGGTGCTGGTCGTCGACGTCTCCGGCCAGGCCCAGTCCGGCGCCGCCACCGCGCTCGGATTCATGCGATACGATCCGGGGGTGCGGATCGCAGGCGTGATCCTCAATCGCGTCGCGAGCCCGCGGCACGAGCGCCTGGCCCGCGACGGTATGGCGGCCGCGGGCATATCCGTCTTCGGCGCCCTTCCCCGACGTGGCGACCTCAGGCTTCCCGAACGTCATCTCGGCCTCATCCAGGCATCCGAACATCCCGACCTCGACGCGCGGATCGCCGACCATGCGGGCTTCCTGCGCGAGCACGTCGATCTGGAGGCGATCCGCGACGCCGCGGCTGTCGCGACCACGCCCGCCGCGCCCGCCGGCCGCCTCGTCCCGCCGGCGCAGCGTATCGCGCTGGCGAGAGACGCGGCCTTCTCCTTCGCCTATCCGCACCTGCTGACGGCGTGGCGCGACGCCGGAGCGGAGATCCTGCCCTTCTCGCCGCTCGCCGACGAAGCCCCCGACGCCCGCGCCGATCTGGCTTGGCTGCCCGGCGGCTATCCCGAACTCCACGCCGGCCGCCTCGCCGCAGCCGAGCGCTTCCGCAGCGGTCTCGTCGAACACGCCGGCACCCGCCCCGTGCATGGCGAGTGCGGCGGCTACATGGTCCTCGGCGAGGGCCTGATCGACGCCGACGGCACGCGTCACCGGATGGCAGGGCTGCTCGGCCTCGTGACCAGCTACGCCCAACGCCGCATGCATCTGGGATATCGTCGCGCCACGCTGCTCGCGCCGGTCGCCGCCCTGGCGGCGGGAACGGTGCAGCGCGGTCACGAATTCCACTATTCGACAATCCTGGAACAGCCCGACGCCGCGCTCGCGCGGGTGGTCGATGCCGAGGGCGCTCCCGTGCCCGAGACCGGATCGTACCGCGGCAGCGTCTCGGGCACCTTCTTCCATCTGATCGCCACCGAGCGATGAGCGGGTTCGTCTCCTTCGTCGGTTCGGGGCCGGGCGACCCCGAACTGCTGACGCTCAAGGCGGTCGCCCGCTTGCAGACGGCGGACGTCGTATTGTTCGACGATCTGTCCTCGGGGCCGCTCCTCCGGCACGTGCGCCGGGGCGCGGAGCTGGTCGCGGTCGGCAAGCGCGCGGGCCGCGCGTCGCCTTCGCAGGAGCACGTCTCACAGCTTCTGGTCGCGCATGCGTCGACCGGCGTCCGCGTCGTCCGCCTCAAGTCGGGCGATCCCGCCGTCTTCGGTCGCTTGGAGGAGGAGATCGCGGCGGTGCGCGCGGCTGGCATCGCTTTCGAAATCGTCCCCGGCGTTACCGCGGCGAGCGCGGCCGCGGCAGCCGCGGCAATCCCGCTGACGCGCCGGCTGAGCGCGCGACGCGTCCAATTCGTCACCGGGCACGACGTCACCGGCGGTCTTCCGGAAGGCCTCAACCTGGCGGCGCTTGCCGATCCCGATGCGACCACGGTGGTGTTCATGCCCAAGCGGACGTTCGCCGCGCTGGTCGAGATGCTCGTCGGCCATGGGCTGTCGCCCGACACACCTGCCCTGCTCGCCGAGAACGTCAGCCATCCCGATCAGCGGCTGACGCGATCCACGATCGCCGACCTGGCACGCGATCTTCAGCCGCGAAGCGACGCACCCGCCGTGATCCTCTACGGTCCGCTGCTCGCGCCATGATCGACCTGCACCTCATCGGCATCGGCAGCGGCGACCCCGACCATCTGACGCGGGCGGCGGAGGCGGCCATGAACGCCGCTGACGTCATCCTGCTGCCGCGCAAGCGCGACGCGGCGTCGGACCTCATCGAGCTGCGCCGGTCGCTCTGCGCGGCGGTGCTCCGCGGCCACACCCGGGTCGTCGAGTTCGATCTGCCCGAACGTGGCGAAAGCGACGCCTACCTCGACGCCGTCGGCGACTGGCACGACGCGATCGCCGCCCGCTGGGCGACGGAGATCGCCAGCCACCTGCCGAACGGCGGCAGGCTGGCGCTTCTCATATGGGGCGATCCGTCGCTCTACGACAGCAGCCTGCGGATCGCCGACCGGCTGCGCGCCGGCGGCATGATGCTCCGGGTCCACGTCGTGCCGGGCATCACCAGCCTCCAGGCGCTGACCGCGGCGCATGCGATCCCGCTCAACACGCTCGCCGCGCCGGTGGTGATAACGACAGGCCGACGCCTGCGCGCCGAAGGCTGGCCCCCGACCGTCGACACGCTGGCGGTGATGCTCGACGGCACATGCGCCTTCACGTCGATCGACCCGCTCGGCGTCATGATCTGGTGGGGGGCCTATCTCGGCCTGCCGTCGCAGGCGCTCGTCGCCGGCCCCCTCGCGGACGTGTCGTCGACGATCGTCGCCCGACGGGCGAGGCTGCGGGCAGAGCAGGGTTGGATCATGGACACCTATCTGCTCCGCCGTTCGGAGGGCGCGGCATGACGGCGCCCTCCTTCGGCCCGGTCTTCGCGGATGATTTCGAGACGCTGCTGCGCTGGCGGCGCGACGTCCGGCACTTCGCAGCGCGCGCGGTCGCAGAGGACGACATGCGCACCCTGTTCGACGTCGCCGCGCTGGCGCCCTCGGTCGGCAACGCGCAGCCCTGGCGCTTCGTCCGGATCCGCTCGCAGTCCCTACGCGGGTGGATCGCCGACCATGTCGATGCCGCGTCCGCGGATGCGGCGCGCACGATCCCGACCGATACGCTGCAGACCCGCTATGGGAAGCTGAAGCTCCACGGCATCCGCGAGGCTCCCGAACTGCTCGCGGTCTTCTGCGACGAGGCCCCACAGGCGGGCCATGGCCTGGGCCGGGCGACGATGCCCGAGATGCTGCGCTACTCGACCGTGATGGCCATTCACACCATGTGGCTGGCGGCCCGCGCGCGGGGCATCGGAATGGGCTGGGTATCGATCCTCGATCCGGTCGCGGTGACCGGAATGCTCGACGTGCCTGCGGGCTGGACGCTGATCGCCCTGCTCTGCCTCGGCTACCCCGCCGAATTGACCGACGTCCCCGAACTCGAACGGCGTGGCTGGCAGGCCCGCGAGCCCGTCTCGGATCGCATTCTCGAGCGATGACGCCTCAACCCTCAACCGGATCGGAACACGAGCCATGCTGACCCCCGTCGACGACGGTCCCGCCGTCGTTGTCTGCAATACCTGCCGGTTTTCCGCCGGCGACCGCGAGGATGCCGATGGCGTTCGCGGCGGTGCGCTCCTCGTCGCGGCGCTACGGGCGGCGAAGGCCGACGACCAGCGCTATGCCGGCGTGGGGATACAGCAGATGCCGTGCCTCTTCTCGTGCAGCGAGCATTGTTCGATCCACCTGCGCGCGCCGGGCAAGGTCGGCTATCTGCTCGGCCGCTTCACGCCGGATGCGGAGGCCGCTCGGGCGATCCTCGACTATGCCGTCCACTATGCCGAAAGCGAGCATGGCCGCGTCCCCTTCAAAAGCTGGCCGCAGGGCATCAAAGGCCATTTCATCGCGCGCACACCGCCGGCAGGCTACGTTGTCGAAGGCTGACGCCATGCACGCGCCCGCCCGGTCCGCCCTGCGTCGCCGCATCGGCCTTCTTTACGTGCTGCTGATCGGAGCGAACGTCGGCGCCTGGATCTGGGCACTGCTGCTCTTCCACGCGCAGCCGCTGATGCTCGGCACCGCGCTGCTCGCCTGGGGGCTGGGCCTGCGGCACGCGGTCGACGCCGATCACATCGCCGCGATCGACAACGTCACGCGCAAGCTCATGCAGGACGGACAGCGGCCGCTGACGGTCGGCTTCTGGTTCGCGATCGGGCACAGCACGATCATCCTGCTGGCATCGGTCGCGATCGCCTTTACCGCGTCCGCCCTTGCCGGCTTCGAGGCGCTGAAGGCGACCGGCGGGATGGTGGCGACGATCGTCTCTGCTGTGTTCCTGTTCACCATCGCGGCGATGAACCTGATCATTCTGCGCTCGGTATGGCGCACCTTCCAGCACGTGCGCGCCGGCGGACGCTATGTTGATGAGGATCTGGACATCCTTCTGAATGGCCGCGGCCTGCTGTCGCGGCTCTTCCGCCCTCTGTTCCGCCTCGTCTCGACCAGCTGGCACATGGCGCCGCTCGGGTTCCTGTTCGGACTGGGTTTCGATACCGCGACCGAGGTCGCCATTCTCGGCCTGTCCGCGGCGCAGGTCGAGCACGGTTTCGCGATCGGCCCGGTATTGGTGCTTCCCGCCCTGTTCGCAGCCGGCATGGCGCTCGTCGACACGACAGATGGCATCGTCATGCTGGGTGCCTATGAATGGGCGTTCGTGAAGCCGATCCGGAAGCTCTACTACAACATCACCATCACCGCGGTATCGGCGTTCGTCGCAATCGTCATTGGTGGCATCGAGACGGTGGCGCTTCTTGCCGACAAGCTCGAACTCCGTGGCGGCCTGTGGTCGACTGCGCGCTATCTGGGGGGACGCTTTAATCTGCTCGGCTTCGTGATCATCGGCGTCTTCGTCTTGTGCTGGATAGCCAGCTGGATGGTGTTTCGCTGGAAGCGCTTCGATGACATCGATGTCTGCCATAATGCGAGGTAAGGCACCCTGCCCGCCAAGGCGGCAGTAGCCCAGCCAGCCTGTCCAGCGCGACAATGACCCAGTCGCGGACGTTCAGACGACCCTTCCCGCTCCCCAGCTTCGGCCATCCGTTCAGCTGGCTGGCACCGCAACCCGGCACGCCCCGTCAATCGTCCCTAAAGGGCGTCCCTCCGCTCTACGCACGTGTGAGTGACGACCACTCGAGGCCGAAGCCCTGCAGATATTTGCGCAGCCGGTCCGCGTCATTCGAGGACGTGCGCCGCGCTCGGGACGCGGCGAACAGCGTCCGGCCAGCGTCCGATAGCGTCCTGCTCGACCGGCGCTGGCCGGGTGATGAGCCGGACCCAGGCCAGGCGCGAGGTCACGCTGGCGGAGCACGTCGCCGCGACCGAGGGGGTGGCCTGCCGCAAGGACGAGGGCGTGATCGACGAGAGCCCGCGCGCCTGCAAGCCGATCGAGGCGGTGATGGCGGCGCAGTCCGACCTCGTCGAGATCGTCCACACGCTGAAGCAGGTGGTGTGCGTGAAGGGGTAATCCTCTTCATGCACATTCTCCGGAAAGAGGAAGCCATGATCACCATCGACGGATCGGAAGGCGAAGGCGGCGGACAGGTCGTGCGCAACGCGTGCGCCCTTTCGCTCGTCACCGGTACGCCGTTTCGCATCGTCAACGTTCGCGGCGGGCGCGAGAAGCCGGGCCTGATGCGCCAGCACGTCACCGCGATCGAGGTCGCGTGCGCGATCGGTAGGGGTGGCGCATGCGAGGGCGTGGCGGTCGGCGCGCGCGAGATCACGTTCCGTCCGGGCACGGTCGACGCGGGCGAGTACCGGTTCGCGGTGGGCACCGCCGGCTCGACCGGACTCGTCCTGCAAACGGTGCTGATGCCGCTGCTGCTGGCGAACGGTCCCTCGCGGCTCGTGCTGGAGGGTGGAACCCACAACATGCTGGCGCCACCGTTCGACTTTATAGCCAAGTCGTTCCTGCCGATCCTCCGGCGCATGGGCGCGAGGATTGAGGCGCGACTGGTGCGGCATGGCTTCTACCCGCGCGGTGGTGGACGGATCGAGGTCGACGTCTTGCCCGGTGCGCCTTCGCCGGTCGCGTGCGTCGAGCGGGGTGGGCTGCTGGGCACGTCGGCGATGGCCTATATCGCGGGGCTCCCGCTCGACATCGCCGAGCGCGAGATCGCCTGCGTGCGGAAGTCCTTCGACTGGCCCGACCGCTCCTGTGCGATCCGCGAGCTGCCCGAAGAGCAGGGGTCGGGCAACATCCTGTTGCTGGAAGCCGAATATGAGCATGTGACCGAGATCGTCAGCGGCTTCGGTCAGCTCGGCGTACCGGCGGAACGATTGGCCAAGCGCGCCGTCGGACGGATGAAGGGCTATCTCGACTCCAGCGCCTTCGCCGGCCCCTATCTGGCGGATCAGCTGCTGCTGCCGTTCGCGCTGGCGGGAGGCGGGGCGTTCACGACCGTCAAGCCGAGTCAGCACAGCCTGACAGCCGCGAAGGTGATCGAGCGTTTCCTCGACCGGCGGTGTGTCTTCACGCAATTACCCTTGGGCGCGCACCGGATGAAGGTGCACTGAAGGAAGGGTGGGAGGAGACCTTTGGGCTCCCACGCACGCGGGAGCCTCAGGACCGCGCTAAAACGGTAACCGAGCGGTTTCGGGGGGACGGTGGACCCATCACCGGTCGCTCGGGTCCATCAAGCAGCCTCCCGTAACCGGACATACGTTCACCGCGGTCCGACGACTTGATCGTGTCGGCGAACCGCTCGTTTGGGCGTGCCCGCTACGGCACCGGCACGCCCAAGCGCTCACATGTCCGCTGCGGTCGGGCGCACGATCACCTCATTGATGTCGACACCCTCCGGCTGCTCTATGGCATAGCGAACGGCTCGCGCGATCGCATCCGGCGTCAGCGACTTCTTCCGCCATCCGGTCAGTGCCGCCGCGACCGCAGGATCAGTGATGTCATGACCCAGCTCGGTGGCGACGACGCCTGGCGAGATTAACGTCGAACGGACCTCGTCATGCTCTTGCCGCAGCCCCTCGGTAATCGCGCGCACGGCATGTTTGGTGGCGCAATACACCGCGGCAGTCGGCATCACCATATGCGCGGCGACCGAGGCTACGTTGACGACATGACCGCTCCGTTGAGCCACGAACCGCGGCAGGACCGCGGCGATGCCGTTGAGGACGCCGTGGATGTTGACGTCGACCATCCGCTTCCACTCATCCCGCTTCAGCGCAGCGAGCGGCGAAAGCGGCATCACACCCGCATTGTTGACCAGCACGTCGACACGTCCGAAGCGCGCTTCAGCGGCCTCCACAAACGCGTCGAAATCGGCGCCGTCGGTGACATCAAGTTCGCGCCAGGTAACGGTCTCGCCCAGTTCCTCCACCAGTGCTTTCAGCCGCTCGCCGCGACGCGCGCCGATGAACAGCCGGGCGCCGGTCGCAGCCAGTTCGCGCGCAGTTGCCTCGCCGATCCCGCTGGACGCGCCGGTGATGAGTACGACCTTATCGACATTTTCTGCCATGATGCAGTCCTTCCGTTGTGGTGACGGGACGCAGATGGGCCAACGCGCGTGTCAGGCGGTAGCGCGATCGCCCCAATGGCTTGCACGATCCTGCAGAATCGATGCCGGGTGCTTGCCCACGACGTGTGAGTAGGGGAGGATCGTCGGCATGGACCGGATCGCCGAACTCTCTGCCCTCATCGACCGACACGTCGTGGGCACAGGCATTTGCAGCACGGCGATGCCGCATGTGTCGCTGATCCGGGCCGATGCGCCGAGCACCCCCACGCCGGCCGTCTACGAGGCCTCCCTTTGCCTAATAGCCCAAGGGTCGAAACGGGTGTCGATCGGCGAGCACAGCGTCGTCTATGACGCGGCCCATTACCTCTTGGTCTCGGTCGACTTGCCGTTGGTCGGTCATGTGCTCGATGCAAGTCCCGAGCAACCCTATCTCTGCTGCAAGATCGATCTCGATACCGCGATGCTGGCCGATCTCATGGCGAGTGAAGGCGGCGGGGTGGCCCGTACGGAGTTGCCGGTGCTCGGCGTCTACCCAGGCGATCCCGACCTGATCGACGCGGCATGCCGGCTGGTGGGCCTGCTCGACCGACCCGACACGATCCGCGCGCTGGCGCCGCTGATTGAGCGCGAAATCCTCTATCGTCTGCTCACCGGACCTCACGGTCCGATGCTTCGTCACATCGCAACCGCCGGCAGCCATCTCAATCAGGTCAGCCGGGCGATCGCCGCGATCCGCCGGCGTTTCGATGCGCCGATCCGCATCGACGATGTCGCAGCCGAGGCCGGGATGAGCTCCTCCTCCCTCCACGTACACTTCAAGGCGATCACTCGCATGACGCCGCTGGAGTATCAAAAGCAGCTGCGGTTGCAGGAGGCCAGACGCCTGATGCTAGCGGAGGGTGCCACGGCGAGCACGGCAGGCTTTGCCGTCGGCTATGAGAGCCCATCGCAATTCAGCCGCGAATACAGACGACTGTTTGGCGCGCCTCCGCGTGCGGACATCGAACGGCTCCACGCTGCGCCAGCAGCGGCCATGGCGCTGTGACAACGGCTTGGGTCGCGACCGGTATTGCGAAATACTGTGATCGGATCATGCTGGCAGGACGACCCACGAGCGGCCATTCAGGTAGCTCTGCAGGCTTTCAACTATGGACCTTGGTTCATGCATTTTAACCTGTACTCCCGGCTGGTGAAGTATTGAGCCACCCAGGAAGCAGCCCGAGCGACTTCGCCCGCAAGCGGTTCGCTGCTGCCACCACGCTGGCAACAGCCCCACTCTAAGCAGCCTCCAACGGCATCCTGGCCGCGGGAGAATTCATCATGCTGACGCTGTTCCACGCCCCCCGTTCACGATCGAGCCGGATTGTCTGGCTGCTCGAGGAGCTGGGCGCGCCCTTCCACCTGCGGCACGTCACGATCCGCTACAGGGATGGAAGCGGTGGGGGGCCCGATTCCGCCAATCCTCACCCCGACAAGAAAGTGCCCGCCCTCCTCGACAGCGGTGCCCTGGTTACCGAGAGCGCGGCGGTGGCGACCTATCTTGCCGACCTGCTGCCTACGGCTGGGCTGGCCCCACGCATCGGCGATCGAGATCGGGGGGCGTATCTCACCTGGATAAGCTGGATCGAAGGGGAGCTCGGTCCCGCCATCTTCCAGCGCTTCAGCGCCGGAGCCGACGCAGCCACGCCCGCCGCGTTCGAGGCAGCGCTCCACCGGCTGGATGGCGCGCTTACAGACGGCCCTTACCTGCTCGGGGAGCGCTTCAGCGCTGCCGACATCATGCTGGGCGGCACGTTGGGCTGGGCGCACGACGTCCTGCCGGCAGAAGGGCCAATCTCCGCCTATTTGGCCCGCCTCGCGGCACGGCCGGCATTCGTGCGAGCCATGACACGGGATGCTGCACCGGCGGATGACGCGGCGTGACCCGGAGAGACGGCTGGCTGGGTGTCACAGGCTTCCTCGTGACCGCCGTGCTGCTCTTGCTTTGTCATCGAGCGGCACTCGCGCCGCTGGTGGCTGGCCTGTAGACCGATCGTATGCGCCGCGCCGACCGACTGTTCGAGATCGTCCAACTCCTTCGCCGCGCGTCCGGGCCGCTCACCGCGGACGCGCTGGCGGCAGAGCTGGAGACGAGCCGGCGGTCGGTGTACCGGGACGTCGCCGCGCTGATCGGCCAGCGCGTGCCGATCCGCGGTGAAGCAGGGATCGGCTACGTGCTGGAGCGCGGCTTCGACATGCCGCCGCTGATGCTCACCTCGGACGAGGTGGAGGCGGTGGTTCTCGGCGCGCAATGGGTGTTGGTCCACGCCGACGAGGGGCTCGCCCGCGGAGCCGCCGACGTGCTCGCCAAGGTTGCCGCCATCGTTCCCGAACAGCTGCGTGGACAGATCGAGGACCCGGCCGTTATCACGCCGCCCAACTGGGGCGAGCGGCTCGATGCAGGGGTCGATGTGGCACGTCTGCGTGCCTGGAGCCTGCAAGGGCGCAAGCTGCACATCCGCTACGCTGATGAGGGGGGCCGCGAGACGACACGTACCGTATGGCCGTTCCTGGTCGGCTACATGGATCGGGTTCGGATGCTCATCGCCTGGTGCGAGTTGCGCGGCGACTTCCGGATGTTCCGCACCGACCGGCTTGCCGCAATCGAGTTTCGGGACGAGCGCTACCCGGAACGCCGCGCCGTGCTCAGGCGGCGTTGGCTCACCATGATGAGCGGGCGACGCGATGCGGCGGTAACGCGAGGTCGTGAAGCCTCAGCACACCTATATCCAGACATCCAGGGCACTTTGCCCATCTCCTAACGTCGGACTTCGTTCCCATTCGACCGGGACGCCGACATCGAGGAGTCGACATCAAAGGCGGTGCCTTTGGTCGTATCCAAAGTGTGCGCACGAAGGTGAGGCACTCCTAGTCGCGACGGCCGCTGTCGACGGCGATGTCGCCCCCCGACCGACCGCCATCGTCCTGCCGCTGCCGTCGCCACAGGCCGGGCGGGACGCCGTACCAACTTCGGAAAGCCCGCGAGAAAGAGGCGACATCGGCATAACCCAATCGCTCGGCGAGGTGCTTGAGATTGGTGCCTTTTCGAGACAGTAATTCGACAGCGAGCTTGCGGCGGGTAGCGAGGATCAAGGTAGAAACGCTTGCACCGCGCGCTTCGAGCTGGCGTTGCAATGACCGCTCGCTCATCCCGAGCGTCTGCGCGACGTGGGCGAGCGTCGGCAGCGCCTCGCGTAGCCGCAACGCGACCACGGCGCCCGCCTGCGCCACAATGTCCGTCTCTGCATCCCGAGCCGCGAGTGCAGAGCGGATGCTGGTGACGCTTGCATCGTGGATCTCCACGTCATGCGTGATCAGGGGCCGGTCAAGATCGACGCTGCGCAATACCATGTGATCGAGCGGCGCGTCATAGCGGATGGCGCAGCCATAGTAATCTGCGTGGAACGCTGCCTCGCTGCGCGGACGGGCGAGCGCCATGTGCACCGCTGCTATCGGATATCCGGTCGCGATACGGCCTAATCCGAGCAGCATGCCGAAATGGAAATCGACCGCAGCGCGCGGCACGTCGATGGTTGCGTAAGGAAACACACGCTGGGCATGGAACAAGCCGTCACGCTCCCAGTGGATCAGCCGTTCCGGTGAATGCAGGCGCTTGTAGGTGACGATATTCTGCAAGGCGTCACGATAGGTGGGCGCGTGGAGCGCTGCCAGAAATGCCGTATCGCCCCCCACCTCGCGCGCTGCGCGCAGGAGCTTGAAGCCGATCCGGCTATCTGCGGACACCCGTTCCAGGCCCGCCCACAGGGCGAGTGCCTGATCAGTAATCAACGGAGCCTGACGTGATTTGTCTACTTCTGACAGATCAGCCTCGGCAAAGACCGCGTCTACGGAATAACCGAGATGCGCGATGGCGCGCCAGATCGCCTGTGGAATTTGCCAAAGGTCCAATGCGGAAGTATTGTCATAACTCGAGCGCGCCGTGTCATCTTTCATGCCACTAAACTAGATCAGCGATTCGATTTCTGTCGACCACCACGATGGTCGATGGCGCGGGCCGTATCATTTTTGGCGTCGCAAGCCGATGCGGCATCCTTCTGATATTGGCAAATGCTTTTCCTGTTTTCTGACTTCAAGCTTTATGCTGCGGCTGGAGCGACTCATTGACACCCCTTCCGTTTCCGAAAGCCCCTCGATTTGCCTTCTTTCAAAGCAAGGCAGGCACATCAATCGTCGAGTTCGCCATTGTAGCACCGATGTTCATTCTGCTGCTGATCGGCGTGCTCGAAACGAGCTACGTCTATTTTCTACAGGAAAGTCTTGAGACGCGTGCGGAGGCGACCATGCGCGCAATCATCACCGGTACTTTGGTAAGCGAGTCTTCCAGCGATAGTGCGCGAAAGGCGGTCTGCGCTAGCCTGCCGTCTTACATGCGCTGCGATCGCATTGCCGTCGAAGTCGCTTATACGCCAGAAGTCAGCCAAATCAAAGCTGTAGCACTGCAAAGCGCCTTGCCCGGGCGGGCTGGTACAGGCCGGCCGGGCGATATGGTCGTACTCCGCTTATTGTATCGCTGGCCGATGCGCCTCAGCCCGTTCAGCCTCGTGCGCGGCATGAAGGAGAAGGATGGCTATGCGTTGGCGGCGCTGCGTTTAGCCCGGGTCGAGCGCTATTCATGATCGCCCGCAACGCCCTACATTCCCGGCGAGGGTCGTTCAAAGACCGTCGTGGCGTTGCCATGGTCGAATTCGCCTTGACGCTTCCCATGCTGATGCTGCTGTATCTCGGCAGCGTGCAGCTCACGAGCGCTTTGTCGTGTTACCGTAAGCTAGGTGCCACCGGCCGTTTCGTGGCCGACCTGATTTCACAAGACACGGCGACGACACCCGGTGAGATCAATTATGTTCTGCAGGCCGCGCAGGTCATCATGGCACCATATGCCAGCAAGCAGCTGACAGTCCGCGTTACCTCGATCAAGACGGACCAGACGAACCTTGGCACCGTTCAGTGGAGCAGCGCCCTCAACGGCACCGCCCTCCGCCGCGGCACCATAGTTTCGGTTCCGGAGGGTCTTGCGCCGGGCGACCGATTCCTGATCTACGTCGAGACGTCTTATCAGTTTCGCCTTCTAGGACCGCTCAAGCTGTTCAACCCGGTCCTGCTGGCCGACAGATTCTACATGTCGCCGCGCCAGTCCCGCCAGGTCGCATGCGATACGTGCGGCTGACGGCAGTGCGACAGTCGCCCCCCTCCCCGCTACGATCGTTGCGACACGACTCCCGCGGCAGCGTCCTTGTTCTCTTTGCCCTGGCGCTAGTCACCCTACTCGTGGGGGTGGGCTTGGGCATCGACTATGTGCGCGCGATGCGCGCGCAGACCAAGCTGGCAGCGATTGCCGATGCGGCGGCCCTGACCGCGGTCTCACAGGATGGCATGGCAATGCCGCCGGCAACCGCGGAAACCGCGATCCGCGCTGCCTTCGTTGCACAGGCACGATCCCTCGAACAAGGCGGCTTGCTCCTCGATTATCAAAACACCGAAGCGCTCGCGATCGGGGTCGTGGACACGCCGCTCGATAGCGGAGATGCCAGCGGTGGCGTCAGCCGTCGTGCCACAGTCGCGTTTCGCGCCCGGCATCGCAACGTCTTTGCCGGCATCCTCGGTCTTGCCCAATTGCCGCTTCAGGGCGTCGCCGGCACAACGGCATCGACCGCACCGAATATCGACCTCTACGTCCTCGTCGACACTTCACCATCGATGCTGCTGCCGTCGTCGGACGCGTCCGTCCGGTTGATGGTCGCCGCCACCGGCGGCTGTGCCTTCGCTTGTCATGAGACAGGCAGCACTCGAAGCAATCTCAGCATCGCCCGGTCGCGAAACATCTCGCTTCGCTACGACGTCGTCCTCGATGCGGTGCGGCGCCTGACGACGCTTGCCCGCGATGCGGCGGCCAATACCGGCGTACGCTACCGGATCGGTCTCCACGACTTCGACTACAAGTACCGCCAGATCTGGCCCCGCTCACCTGCTGCGGACGGCAGCTGGGTCGACAGCAACCTCGACCAGGTGCGCACCCATGTCGCCGACGCGCAGCCTCTTGCGTATTGCCGCAATTCCGAGCGCGTCTGCGGCGTCCCCGACGCCGATACGGCGACCGATTTCACCGCTGCGCTGAACGGCATCAATGCGTCGATCCCCACGCCCGGCGATGGCAGCAACCGGCCCGGGGATCGCCCGCGGGCGGTCGTGCTGCTCGTCACCGACGGAATGCGGGACGAATGGTCCGAGGTGTCCGGTCGCTTGCTTGGGCCGGTGCCGGTCGATCGATGCGATGAGATCAAGCGGCGCGGCGTCCGTCTGGCCATACTGAACGCCGTCTACCTGCCAGCGTCGATTGTCGACGACGAATGGTCCCGCACCAACGTCTTGGCACCATTTCTGCAACCAAATGACGTTGTCAGCCCCGCGTTGCAGTCATGCGCATCGCCAGGCCTCTATCATGAAGTGACATTGGGCGACGATCTTTCGTCATCCGTGGCCCAGCTTTTCCAGAAGTCGATCAAACGCGCATTCATCATGAAATGATGTGGATCCTTGCCACCCCGTGTTACCATTGGAGGCTTACATGCTACTTGAACGCTTCACTGCCCGCCTGAAGCGGCGAGGTACAATCAAGGCGGAAGCAGGCCGCGACACGTCGATACAGATCGGCTTGCGATGTCGGCATTGCGGGCAGCATTTTGACCTGGCACCGATCAGTGTAATTTTGCAGCTGATTGTGAGACGTCTTGATCGTGCTGGAAGCGATGTCGCTGCATTGCATCTGACCCAAGCCATCGCCGTTTTGAGTGAAGAAGTACCGCGCGCATCATAGCAGACGCTGCCCGATAAGACCCTGGACGCCCTATCCAGCGCCGACAAACGCCAACTATAAGACTTCTTGGTCACCAAAGCGAGAAAGAGGGCATCCAAATCAGGGCGTAATACCAGCTTGAAGAGATTTATACGTTGAAGTGTCAATGCGAGTCGTGAGACGTGCCTCTTGACCCAGAAGCAGACATTGACAGTCCTCTGTGCCCTTCGCAAAGCCATCCGTTCGTTCGGCTTGCTCTTCGATGTCC
>NZ_CP115902.1:0-119616 GCF_027945725.1 Sphingomonas sp. CV7422
GGTCGCCGCCTGGCGCAGCCACAAGCCGGCAAGGCCGGCGGCGGCGCGCGGCGGGACGTCGGCGGGGCGCCAGTCCGCCGCCTCGGCGAGCAGCGCGGCGCGGGTCGCGGCATCATCGTCGCGCGCCGCGGCGACGCGGGCGATGCGCCGTTCAGGACCGATGGCGAGGCCGGCGAGCAGCAGCGTCGCCCCCGCCACCGCGAGCCACGCCAGCCGCTCCGGCGCGCGCGCCACTATTCGTTGTAATAGGAGGAGTAGCGCGCCGAATAATAGAGGCCGCCCATCGCCTCCGACCGGTGATCGACCATCGTCAGCACCGCGCCGAGCACCTCGCCATGGCTATGTTCGAGCCCGGCGAGCGCCGCGTCGACCGCGGCGATCGGCGTCGCATTCCACTTGATCACCAGCATCACCGCGTCCGCAAGGCCGACCAGCGTCCGTGCATCGGCGATGCCGAGCAGCGGCGGCGTGTCGAGGATGATGAAGTCGTAGCGGCTGCGCGCCGCCTCGAGCATCGCTTCCATCCGGCCACCGCCGAACAGGTCGATCGGGGTGAACAGCGAGCCCTGGACGAGCAGCAGGTCGAGCCCGTCGACCTCGTCGGGGATCACCGCCTGCGCCATCGTGCTGCGGCCTTCGAGCACGTCGGCCAAGCCGGTGTCGACCGAGCGGTTGAGCGCGCGCAGCACGCCGGCGCGGCGCACGTCGCAGTCGATCAGCAGCACGCGGTCGCCGCTCATCGCCATTACCCGCGCGAGCGACAAGGCGCTGGTCGTCTTGCCCTCGCCGGGCAGCGTCGAGGCGAGCGCGATCACCTTGGTCGGCTGCGTCTGGTTGCGCGTCACGACGAAGGCACGGATCGCGCGATAGGCCTCGGCATAGACGGTCATCGGCTTGGCGACGAGCGTGGTGGCCGGGTTGGTGACGCGATGCGCACGCAGCTTCCACGGCGTCGGCAGGCGCGGCACCGAGGCGACGAACGACAGGCCGAGCAGCGTCTCGATATCCTCGGGCTTGCGGATCGTCGAGCTCAGCCCCTCGAACAGCAGCACGCCGGCGAGACCGAAGACGAGGCCGATCAGCAGCCCCGCCGCGGCGAAGGCCTTGACCTGCGGGAAGGTCGGCTTGGTCGGGATCGTCGCATTCTCGATGATGTTCGCCTGCGGCGTCGAGACGCGCTGCGCCTGGCTCGACTGCTGCGCCGCCTGGGCGAGGCGGGTGTAGGCGGTGCGCTTGGCCTCGGCATCGCGCTCGAGGCTGCCGGCCATCACCGACGCCTGGTCGTCGCGGGCGACGCCGCGCTGCAGCGTGTTGAGCCGGCCGCGCAGGCTGGCGGCGCGTGCCTCGGCGGACAGCGCCTGGCTGCGCAGACCGCCGACGACGCGCTGCGCCTCCTGGCGGATCTGCTGGTCGAGCGATTCGATCTGCTCGGCGACCTGGATCGACAGCGGATAGCGCGGGCCGTAGCGCGAGCTCAGCTCGGCACGGCGCTTCTCCGCCTCGGTACGCTGGCGGCGCAGGTCGGCGATGACCCCCGACGACAGCACCGCGGAGATGGCGTCGGTGCCGCCGGTGGCATTCTGCCGTTCGGCGACCGACAATGCCGAGCGCGCCGCGGCGGCCTCGGATTCGGCGGTGGCGAGCTGCATCGACAGCGGCGCGATCTGCTGGTCGGTGATCGTGCCGCCCTCGCCGCTCTGGCTGATGCCGCTCTGCGCGCGATAGGAGGCGAGCCGCGCGTCGGCGGCCTGCACCTCGGCGCCAAGCTCGCGCAGCCGGTCCTGGATCGACTGCGACTGTTTCGCCGCGGTGCCCATCAGATTGTCGGCGGTGCCGGCGACATAGGTCGCGGCATAGGTATTGGCGATGCGCGCCGCCTTGGCGCCGTCGACCGAGCGGATGCCGATCATGACAAGATAGCTCTTGTCGTCGCGGTTGATCTTGAGATGGTCGAGCACGCCGCTGGTCGCGCGTTCGATCGCGGTATTGGCGGGGCCCTTGCCGGCGAATTCGGGATCGCGGTCGAGCCCCAATTGCGTCACCACCTTGCGCGCGGTGCCGCGCGAGCCGATCACCTGCACCTCGGTATTGACCGCGGTCTGGTCCGCGGGCTGTTCGTTGGTGTTGCCGAAGTCGAGCGGCGAGGCGGCATTGGGGGTGATGCGCACCTTGGCGAAGGCATCGTATTTGGGCGTCAGCATCAGCGCCGCGCCGAGCGCGGCGGCGAACACCAGCACGGCGGTGGCGACGACGACGATCCAGCGCCGGCGGATCGCATCGCCGACCGACCGCAGCGTCACTGCACGGCGGCCGACATGACGCGACTGGTCGAAGCGGCTTGCTTCCTCGGTTTCGGCCAACGCGGACATCTTATTCATACGGTCGCTATTTTCCCTTTGGGGACAACAGCGTTACCGCTGCACAACGATTGATAACAGTGCACGCGTCTCGTCGAAAGCCCGTAATCCGACGTTGCCGCGCGCGGTACGATTGTCGCGCCCGACGACGAGGCCGAAGCCGAAGTTGCGATTGAGCAGATAGCGCGCACCGGCGCTGTAGCGCAGGATCTTCGATTTGGCGTCCTGATTGGCGAAATCGTCCTGCTCATAGCCGAGCTGCGCGTTGAGCAACAGGTTGCGCAGCAGCTCGTGATCGACGCGCACCGCCGCGGCGGTGGCGAAATAGCCGCTGCTCGTGCCGAAATAGCTGTCCTGGATGGTGCGGCGGACGTTGAGGCCGACCGTGGTCAGCTGGGTGGGGAAATATTCGACCCGCGCTTCCGCCGACAGGCCGGAGATGTCGGAATAGATCGGGGAATCGTAGCGGCGGCTGACATAGCCCAGACCGATGCCGCCGCGAATCAGCGCCGACAGGTCGAAGCTCGCCCCCCCGATCACGTTGACCTCCTTGGAATCGCGATTGGGAATGCCAATGGTCAGCGGATATTTATAGCTGGTGTCGGTATAGCCGCCTTGCAGGAACAGCGAGGTGTCGGGTGACATCGCATATTCGCCGCGCGCGGTGGTGCGCAGCAGCACCTGGTCACGATTCTGCTGGCTGATGATCGTGTTCGAGAAGGAGCGCACGTCGGAGAAATTGAACTGGTCGACGCTGACCGCGACCTGTCCGCGGATGCGCGCGCCGGCGAAGGCGCTGCCAACGCTGGCGGTGGTCTGCTGGAACTGGATCGCCTCGGCAGCATCCTGCGGCGAGGCGGCGGACGAGCGCGGCTCGGTCGAGCGCGCGGTGCGCAGCAGCGTGTTAAAGCTCAGCGAGCGGGTCGCGTCGAGCCGGCCGCTCGCATCAAGATTGTAATTGGTCTCGTTGCGCGGCGTCTCGCTCGAGAAGCGGCGCAGCCGCGCGCCCGCGTTGAAGTTGAGCTCGTTGGTCGACCAGTTGCTGTTCGCGGCGATCGACGGCGCGATCAGCGCGTAGACGTCGCTCTGCTTATTGCTGTCGACCTGATAGGCGTTGTCGGTAAAGCCGGCGCCGAGTTCGAGCTTGGGATAGAGCAGGAACGAACCGGCGCGCACGCCCTGCGCCTGATATTCGGGGCGCTCACGCTGGAGCACACTGGTGTTCTTGCCGCGATCGAAATCGAGCGGCAGGTTGGGCAGCACCAGATTGGCGTCGGTCGACTGCGCCTCCGCGGCGCTCGCCGCGAACGGCAGGGTCAGCATGCCCGCCAGGGCAACAAGGGGCAGCCGCATCGAAATACCTGTCAAAATCATGGATCAGAAATTGGCGTAATTGGAGCCGCCGCCCCCGCCGATGCCGACCACCGGGCCGAGCGCCAGCGTCGCGCCAGGACCGCCGACCGCGGCGGTGCCGTAGCGGTCGCAGCGCGAGGCGCTGGTCAGCACGTCGCGCAGCGCCTGCACGGTCGGCTTGGGCTGGGCGGTGTCGAGCGTCTCGTGCAGCGCGGCGACGACCACCGGGCAGTTCGCCTGGCTCTGGTCGATCGTATAGGCGATCTGCGCCTCGAGCGCCTCGCGCGAGGCGGGCGCGGGCACGCCGGCGATGGTGCGCAGGATGTCGGTATAGAGCGCGATGACATTGGGATCGTCGCGCGACACGACCGGCGACAGGGGCGTCACCGGGATCTGCGCGTCCCCGCCGGCGGCCACCAGCGTCGCTGCCGCCGCCATGCCCAGAATAAGCATCCGCATCCGTGGAACCCCTGTTTTTTCAATCCTGTGTCACATAACGCCGCAAACCACAATCACGCCGCATGGTCCGTTGTGGTTGTGTCCGTTTCCGGGACAGTAACCAACGCCGCTGGTACCGCATCGGACGCAGGCACGGCCCTTCCCTCGCACCGGCCGCGGGGGAAGGTCATGACCATCCCGGAGCGCCTCCTCCGCGCCTCCGCGCCTCCGCGTGATCCTGTTGTTTCGCGCAGAGGCGCAGAGAGCGCAGAGGCGCGCGCGCATACCGCTGCCCGGTCGGATGATACGGCGGGGAACTAGGGATTCACGCGAAGACGCGAAGATGTTCCGACCGCCGCAGGCGCGGCCCATGCCATTCACCGCTGGAAGGAGAGGGCCACACCAGCCCGAGCCGCCGCCTCTTCGCGTCTTCGCGTGAAATTATCCAGCCCTCGCGCCATCGGCAGAGGGTGGATCGGGTTCACGCGGAGGCGCAGAGGCGCGGAGAGGGTGCGCCGGCCGCAACGGCAGCCCATGCCATCGGCCGGCAGGAGAGGGAGGGCCGCGCCAGCCTGAAGCGTGCCCCCTCTGCGTCCTCCGCGCCTCCGCGCGAACCCGCTCAGGCGCTCAGCGCGGCGTCGTCAGAACAGGCGTTCCTTGATGCGGATCGTATCGCCGGGGCGGACGCGCAGGTCGGGGGAGAGCGGCACGGTCTCTTCGTCCGCCTCGCCGGCGTGCTTGACCACCACCGACTTCTTGCTGGCGCGATAGGTGAAGCCTTCCGCGGTCGCCACCGCGTTGAGCACCGTCAGACCCGACGAATAGGGATATTCGCCCGGCTTGTTGACCTCGCCGAGGATGTAGAAGGGGCGGAAGGTGAGCACGTCGATGCTGACCCGCGGCTCGCGCAGATAGCCGTCGGCGAGCTTGCGCTGGATCGTCGCGGCGAGCGCGGTGGTGGTGACACCCGCCGCCTCGACGTCGCCGATCAGCGGCAGCGACAATTTGCCGTTGGCGTTGACCAGGAACTCGCCCGACAGCGACGGTTCGTCGAAGATCAGGATGCGCACCTTGTCGGCGACGCCGAGCCGGTAATCGTCGGTCGCGGCCGACACGCCCGCCGGGCCGGCCTGCGCCGAGGCGGTGACGCCGGCGCGTGCGGCCGCGCCCGTCGCGGCAGACGTGGCGGCGGGCGTGCTGCCGACCGGGGAGGTCTGGCCGGCGAGCGCCGGGCCGCAGCCGGCGAGTGCGATCGCCGCGATCAGCGTCAGGATTTTCATTCGCCGCATATCCCCAGTAACCATTCGATGCATCCGGCCTTCTCCCGGCGCGGACACAATCGGCTAAAGCTAGCGTACGTCATGTTTCTTGTCACCTGCTGGGGTTTAGGACAAAGGCCCGCTACGGGACGGCTTGTTAACCTTTGCTGGCTAGCCTTGCCGCCATGACCGTCCTTGCCCTGCTTCGCCGGCTGCTGCTCGCGCTCGCTCTGGTCTCGCCCGCGCTCGCCGCGGCGCATCCGGTGCTGTCGTTCATCACGCTCGACCAGCCGATCACCGCGCCGCGCGGCTTCACCGCGATGTGCGCGACGCGGCCCGAGCTGTGCAGCTCCGCGCCGATGACCGGGTCGGCGACGCTGACCGACGACCTGCGCCTGATCGATACGGTCAACCGCACCGTCAACCGGCGCGTCCGCCAGCAGACCGACGTGCGCACCTATGGCCGCGGCGAATTGTGGACGCCGGCCGGGCGCGGTCGCGACGCGCGCGGCGATTGCGAGGATATCGCGCTCGAGAAGCGGATCGAGCTGATCCAGGCGGGCGTCCCGCCCGAGACCCTGTTCCTCGCGGTCGGCTATGCGCGGCGGATCGGCCTGCACGTCGTGCTGGTCGCGCGCACCGGCTCGGGCGACCTCGTCCTCGACAGCCGCACCGAGGGGCTGCGGCCGTGGCGCGACGTGCCCTATCAGTGGATCGGCGCGCAATCGGGGCAGGACCCGTCGCGCTGGTTCGGCATCGCGCGCAGCTGAGCGGCGCGGAACCAACGCGGCGATCGACCATTACCATCGGTTCGACCTTACGGGTCCGTAACAAAAGGGGGTTAGTGATGAAGAAGACGGTAATGGTGGCTCTGGCAGCCGGTCTGGTCAGCCTGTCGGCCTGCAATTCGAGCCCGCGCGAGCAGGCCGCCGACAATATCGAGTCGAACACCGAAGCGGTCGCCGACAATCTCGAAGATGCCGCCGACGCGACCGGCAATGCCGCTGCCGCGGACCGGCTCGAGAACACGGCGGACGCGGTGCGCGCGACCGGCCAGAACCAGGCCGAAGACATGCGCACCAACGACCCCGACACCAATCTGTCGAACGGCATGTGATCGAGACCGATCGGAGCGGCTGTCGCCCTCCGATCGTCCGACCGGACGGGAACCCTCGCCGCGGCACGGCGTTTGCCGCACGGTAGCGGCATGACCGTTATGACCGTGTCGCCGGCGGGGAGATGGTAATGCTGACCAAAGCATTGAGCGTCGTAGCGTTGGGCATGATGTTGGTAGCGGCCAAGGACGATCCGCTCGCCGGTCGCGTCGCCGGCCCGGCAAGCCAATGCCTGTCGGGCTTCGATACCAATGCCCGCGCCGAGATCGTCGACGCGCGCACGATCGTCTATTCACGCACCGACCGACGCAATTGGGTGGTCCATCCGCAGGGCGTCTGCCAAGGCCTACGGCCTGGCCGCACCCTGGTCGTGGAGCAGCGCGGCGCGCAGCTGTGCAAGGGTGATCGCTTCCGCACCGTCCAGTCGACTTCGTCGGTGCCGTCGGCCTATTGCACCTTCGACAGCTTCGTCCCCTACGACCGGAGCACCGCGCGCTGATCCGCTGCGGCTCGTCCGTCGGGCGGCCGGTTCTAATCGCGATCGCAGCGGCAGCCGGGCTGTCCGCCGCGGCCGGCGCCAATATATTCGATGCGGACGGCGTGGACCCGCGCGCGTACGTCGCGGCCGGTGCGGCAGAGGCACGACGGCTGGCGCCGATCGGCGCGATCGAATCCGATTTCGTGCTGCGCGCCAAGCGCGGCTTCGGCGTGCCACCGGGGGCGGGTACCGCCTTCCTGGTTTCGCCATGCTATGCGGTGACCAATTACCACGTCGTGTTCGGCAACCATCCGCTCAATCTCGACCCGATGGCGGATTACGACGTCAGCGTCCGCTTCGCGCTCGCCGCGGCCGACGCACCGCTGCGCGTGGCGGGCCGGGTGCGTCACGCCGGCGGCCTCGGCGGCGCTCTGCCCGATCTCGCCCTGGTCCGGCTCGACGATTGCCCGGGGCGGCGGCTCGGCTGGTACGAACTTGCCGCGCCACGCGCCGATCCGCGCGGTCCGGTCGATCTGGCGGGTTATGCACGCGACCGCGGCATGCGCCAGCTCAGCCGCCAGCGCGCGTGCCGGATCGTTGCGGCAGCGGGGACAGCGACAGTGGGGGCGGGCTGGCTGTTGCACGATTGCGCCAGCCGCGAGGGCGCCTCAGGCGCGCCGCTGCTCGATCCGGCTGCACCCGGCGCGCCGCTGGTCGTCGCGATCAACGCCGGCGAACTCGCGCCGGTCCGTGACATCCTGCCCGGCTTTACCGCGGCACACGCCAATATCGCGATCCCCTCCGCCGCGCTCAGCGCGCTCCCCGCGATGCTGGCGGCGATCCGCCGCGACCGCGCCGGCCAGACGAACCCACTGGCACGGTGATGCCCGCCCGGCGTCGAACGATGCCGGGCGGGTGAGGATCAGTTGCTGTCCGAATCCTCATGGTCGCTGATCAGTACCGCGGCGCCGATCGCGATGCCGGCGACGATGATCGCGGCCGAGATCGGGCCGATGCCGGCGCCGGCGAGCTTGTTCGACTTGCCGGCCGGCGCGGCGGCGCGATGCGCCGACGACAGCGACAGCGTGCTCGCGGGATTGGCGGTGGCGGCGCTCGCCGCGACGGGGCTGGCCGCGAGGGCGAGCGTCGATGCGCCGAGCAGGACGGATTTCAGCATATGGAGTCTCCCAGTGTCGGCGAACGGTCGCCACCGGTTCGAACGCATCACGACGCGCTATGCTACCGTCGGTTCGCCGCGTCGCAGCACGATTGCGCCGCGCGCACGGGCATAACGCCGCCCTTCGGTCCTCTCCGATTGACCCCGAGCATATGATCCATATACGGTTCGTATAGGCTAACGGAGGAAAGTCCCATGGGGATCGTCAAGATCGACGACGGGCTGCACGAGGAGGCACGCAAGGCGAGCATGGTCATGTGCCGGTCGATCAACGCCCAGGCCGAATTCTGGATGAAGATCGGCATGCTCGCCGAGGCGCATCCGACGCTGTCGTTCAACGAGATCGTCGCGGCGCAGCGGGCCGCCTGCCACGCCCCCGTCGCCGCGATCGCCTGACATGGTCAAGACGCCGGACGAACTGGCGCTGATGCGCGTCTCGGGCCGGCTGCTCGCCTCGGTGTTCGAGATGCTCGACCGCCAGACGCTCGCCGGGATGTCGACGCTCGCGATCAACGATCTGGTCGAGCGGTTCATCACCGACGACCTCGCCGCGCGGCCGGCGAGCAAGGGCCAATATGGCTTCCGCTTCGTGCTCAACTGTTCGATCAATCACGTCGTCTGCCACGGCGTGCCGAGCGCCGGCGAGATCGTCCGCGACGGCGACATCATCAACCTCGACATCACGCTGGAGAAGAACGGCTTCATCGCGGATTCGAGCAAGACCTATCTGGTCGGCGAGCCGAGCCCGGCCGCGCGGCGACTGGTGCGGGTCGCGCGCGAGGCGATGTGGAAGGGCATCGGCCAGGTGCGGCCGGGCGCGCATCTCGGCGACATCGGCGCCGCGATCGAGCGCCACGCCAGGACGCACGGCTATTCGGTGGTGCGCGACTTCTGCGGCCACGGCATCGGCCGCGACATGCACGAAGCGCCGCAGGTCCTCCACTTCGGCCGGCCGAACACGGGCATGCGGCTGCGCGAGGGCATGGTGTTCACGATCGAACCGATGATCAACCAGGGCCGCCGCACGGTCGCGACCAAGGACGACGGCTGGACGGTGGTGACCAGCGACGGCAAGCTCTCGGCGCAGTTCGAACATACCGTCGCGGTGACCCACGACGGCGTCGAGGTGCTGACGCTGCGCGACGACGAACGGCGGGCAGGCGCGGCGTAGCGGGGGCTCGCTTGCGCCGATGCCGATGCCGATGCGGGTGCGCGCGGAGGCGCGGAGGGGGTGCCGTTCGGGCTGGCGTGATGCTCTCATGACCGATCGGGCGGGGAGGGCCGCTGCCGCGGCGGGCTGGACATCCTCCGCGCCTCCGCATGAACCCCTTACCGCCGCCTAGCCGAACGGTTCGCTGGTCGTGCGCGGGCGGTCGTCATAGGCCTGGATCAGCCATTGCGCCTCGCCCTCGAGGCCGAGCGCAGTGAGGCAGCCGGTTTCGTGCGCGCCGGTGTCGATGCCGATGCGGTTGCCGCCGAGCTCCGGCCGGCCCGGCGTGAAGGTATGGCCGTGGACGATCACCTTCTCGTGGCGGCGGCGGCTCGACAGGAAGGGTTCGCGGATCCACAACAGATCGTCCGGGTCCTGCCGCGCCAGCCGTACGCGCGGGCGGATGCCGGCGTGGACGAACAGATAGTCGCCGCACGTCCAGGCATGCGGCAGCCGGTCGAGCCAATCGACCACCCCGACGTCGAGCGCGGCGCGCAGCGCGTGCAGCAGGTGCGCGGTGTCGACCGGCTCGGCAATCATCACACCCAGTCCCTCCAGCGTCTGCCGCCCGCCGAAGCGCAGCCAGAAGGCGAGCGCCTCCTCGTCGCCGCGATAGACGTCGACCAGCGCCGCCTCGTGATTGCCCTTGAGCACCTTGACGTCGTCGTCGCCGGCGAGCGGCAGCGCGCGCAGTAGGGTCGCCGCGTCGCGGCCGCGATCGATGAAGTCGCCAAGGAACACCAAGGTCACCGCCGCAGGCCCGCGCGCGCTCGAATCGTGGCGGATCGCGTTGAGCAGGCTGATCAGCAGGTCCGCTTCGCCATGGATGTCGCCAATCGCATAGACGCGCCGCCCGGGCGGCAGGCAGGGCGCGGCGACGGGGCGGCGGTGAAAGACCATCGGGCTCCATGGCGCGCACCCAGCGCGGAAGGGAGGGATCAGGAGCGTCAAACGCCGTGGCGGCACACCGCGCGCGAGACGACGCGCGAAGCCCGCGGCCTCCAACCATCATCCGTCCCGGCCTTCAACCGATATTTAACTGTAACGGCCTAAAACGCTTAAGAATTATTCTTGGGCTGAACAGTCATGCGTAGCTTTGGACTTTTAATGGCGGCCTCGAGCCTGCTAATGCTCGGCGGCTGCGGCGGCGGTGGCGGCAGCAGCAGCACCGCCACCAGCACCAGCGAGACCGCGGCGGGATCGTCGGGCGTCATCGTCGTCCCAGCGCCGACGCCTGCCGCGACGCCAACGCCGACGCCTGCCGCGACGCCGACGCCGACCCCCGCACCAACCCCCGCTCCGACACCGACGCCGGCCCCCACGCCAACGCCGACCCCGACGGCATCCAATCCCAATACGCTAGTGCTCGGCACGGCGACCGCCTTCGGCCAGCAGACCTGGGATTTCTCAATCCTGCAGACCGCCAAGACGCTCGGCGTGGCGCAGGTCCGCGATGGCGTCGCCTGGACCGAGATCGAGAAGTCGCCCGGCGTCTACCAGTTCACCTCGCCCAAGGTGAGCTGGATCGACAATGTCATCGACGGCGGCTTCCCGGTGACCTTACTGTTCGACAACACCAACTCGCTCTACGACAGCGGCCTCACTCCCTATACCGACGCCGGCCGCGCCGCCTACGCCAAGATGATCGTCGCGACGCTCGACCGGTTCCCGCGCGTCAAGGCGATCGAGGTCGGCAACGAATACAACGCGTTCAACTTCGTCACTGGGCCGGTGCTGAACGACGGCTATCCCGCGCGCCAGAAATATTATTACGACATGCTAAAGGCCGTCTACACCGCGGTCAAGGCGAAGCACCCCGACGTCAAGGTGTTGGGCGGGGCGGCGCTGGCGATCCCGGTCGGCTACTTCAAGACGTTGTTTGCGCTCGGCGGCCTCAACTATATGGATGGGATCGTCGTCCATCCCTATACCACCAACCCCGAGCAGCTCGACAAGCAGCTCACTGTGCTGCGCAACGCAATGGGGAGCAGCGCCAAGCCGATACACACGACCGAATTTGCGCAGGAACTCGACAGTATTTCCGACACCGCTGACTATCTGGTCAAGAGCGTCGCAGTAATGGCGTCGGCGGGCGTCGCCGAGGCGGACTGGTATTCGCTGCGCCAGCAGGGCAGTTCTAACAACGTCTGGTACAAGAACATCGCGCTCGCCTCGTTCGCTGGTGCGGTGCTCCCGCCCGGGCGGGGCTATCAGGTGATGGCGACGCAGGTGCTCACTCAAGGCGCCGGCAAACGTATCGCCACCGATCCGTTCGTCTACGCCTATCAGTTCGGCGACAAGGCGATGGTGATCTGGGGCGATCCACGCAGTCTCACCGTCTCGGCAAACGCAAAATATTACAATTCGCAAGGGGTGGCGATCGCCAAGCCGGCGACGCTCAACCAGAATTCGCCGACGATCATCGTCAGCGACACGCCGCTCGTCTACGGCAGCAACGTCACGCTCGGCGCGACGCAGCTCGTCGCCGACAGCTACGACCAGTTCGACTTCACCAACTCACTCGACGGGTCGACCAAGTTTGAGGGGCCGTGGAGCTATTTCGCCTATGGCGTGCGCTCGCAGGCCTATACCCAGGCCTATACGCAGGGCGGCGGCGAGATCGCGAGTTCGGACTGGATGCCCTATATCGGCATCGACTGGCTGCGCCCGTTCAACATCAACGCCAATACGGTGAGCCCGGTCGACTATAATACCGGCGGGTCCCCCGACGCGTACAAGGCGATCCTGCGCTACACCTCGCCCTATGACGGGACGTTCAACATCGTCGGCGCGTTCGACGTCAACGCCAATTCGGCGGACGGCATCGACGTCGGCGTCGTGGTCAACGCCAAGACGGTGTATACGACGATGTTCAAGGGCCATTCCGACCTCAGCCTGAAGGGGATCAGCCTCAAACAGGGCGATGTCGTCACCTTCGTTATCGGTCCCAACCAGAATGCGACCGGCACCGACACGACGCAATATCGGCTAAAGATCTACCGCGCGTCCTGAGCGCAGCGGCAGCGATGCGGACGGGTCGCCGGTGGGAGCCGGCGGCCCGTTCGTGCGTGTGGAACGCGGCGCGGTGGGCGAGCCGTGATGACCTCGCTGCGATGACGCGCCGCACCGCCGCCACGGTGACCAAATTACGATACCGGGGCGGCTGCGGCCCGGCGGATCGCTGCACTCGCAGGGCGCGTGACGCACCCTGACCCGCTAGCCTGCCGTCGTCGTGCGGGCCGGCGGGGGGCGGGGGCGGGGGCGGGAGCCTGGGCGGTGGCGATATCAGCGTGGATCGCGCCGCCCACCGCGGCGGCGGCAACGAGCACCGCCGGGTCACTCGCGCGCGTCGCCTCAATCTGTGCGGGGGCCGTGGCGGTCGCAGCGACGGCGTTGACGGTGTCGGTCGGCGCCGACGTTTCGTCGCCGGCGACCGGCACGGGTGCGCTGCTCGGGATCATCGTGCCGCCGGCATTGATATAATCGTGCACCGTCGCGGCGAGTTCACGCGCAATCTGTTCGGCGGCCTCGCCGCGCTTGGCGGGGTCGCCGACGTGGAGCATCTCGACGAGGTGGAGCTGCGCCTTGAGATCGGCGATCTTCTGGGTGGCGTGGAGACGCGCCACCTCCGCCTCGCGCTTGGCGGTGCGCAGCGCCTCGAGCGTCTCCGTCGCGGTGGCGGCGCGATGCTCGGCGGCGCGATGCGCGGGATGGGGCTGATGGGGATCGAGCCGGTTGGGATCGGGATGGGTCATCGCCGCAGCGGCGATCTCTGCCGCCGGATCGGGCCGCGTCACCGATGTCGTACCGGGCAGGGTGATCGCACCGATCGCCGCGACGCTTGCGGCCGGCACGGGGCCGTGATGCTGCGAATCGGCGTAGACCCCGGACGGGGCGCTGCCAACGTTCATGCCTCCATGATAGAAGGCCGGCAGGACTCGCGGTCATGCGACGCGACAAAAAAACCCGTCGCGCCGGATCGGTCGGGCGCGGCATGAACCCGTGCCGCGCCCCTCCTCAGAAGACGGTGGCGATGATCCCAGCCCAGAGTGCGGCGGCGATCGGCAGCGCGATTAGGATGCCGTGGGCGCCGAACGGATGACGGTCGGCCTCGGGGTAGTTAAAGATACGCATCAGAGCCTCTCCCAGCGTTTTCGCTATGAGTGGTTAACGTATCCATTTATGGTACCGGTTCAAGGGGTTTCGCGATCTTTTGTGTTTCGGGCATGCGTCACCCGTACCGCGTTGCAGCGACCGCAGCGCGAAATCACCGTTCCCTTGCGCACCGTGGCGGGCTTGTGCCGCCATCGGTGGATGCCGTGCCGGCATAGAAATCCAAGCACACCCACGCCTCACCCTGTCGTGCTTAACTATAACCGAATCCATGGTAATTCACTAGCATTGGCGGGTCCCGAAACGGGGCAGGTTGCATCCTCCGTCATGGTCACTGCATCCGCCGCAATGGCGCGGCCGCCGCGCGCGCCGGCGCCGTACCGTTGGCACGGAGCGCGGCGCGCCGGCGCCCCGGCCGCGCCGTTTTCCATTTCAGGGTATGGTTAACGATGCCGACGCGGCGTGGCGTGATTCGCAAAGGCCTCGGCGATCGTCAGCCGCAGCCGGTCGTGCGACACCGGCTTGGCGATCACCCGCCCGCCGCTCGGGCAGCGATCGGGATGTGCGGTAAGATAGAGGACCGGCGCGGCGACGCCGTCGGCGGCGATCCGCGCGACCGCGGCGGTGCCGGTGCCGTGGCGCAGGCAGACGTCGGCGATGATCAGATCGGGGGCGCGACGCGCGGCGGCGCGCTCGGCCGCGGCCTGGCTTTCCGCCACCTCGATGCTGCCCGCGCCGGCCAAGGTCGCGGCATCGGCGACGAATTCGCCGAACAGATAGGAATCTTCGATGATCAGCACGTGCGGCATGGCGGCCTTTTCAGCGAGAGGACTGAAAACCCACCAAATAAAAGAACGTTCCACCCATGAAACGAGTGACCGCAAACCGGACGGATCATGGCCGGAGCCGCGCGCGGGGCGCGGCTCCGGGCAGGTCGGCTCAGGCGGTCGCGTCGGCCTTGGGCTTGCGGGCGGGCTTCGCCTCCCCCTTGGCGGCATTGGTCTGGCCGGGCTTGCGGCCGAGACCGATCGTCTTGGCCATCGCGCTGCGGCTCTCGCTATAGGCGGGGGCGACCATCGGATAATCGGCCTTGAGCCCGTAGCGGGCGCGATATTCGTCCGGGGTCATGCCGTTGGTGGCGAGATGGCGGCGCAGCGTCTTGTAGGGCTTGCCGTCGATCATCGAGATGATGTGGTCGCGCGAGGCGAGCGACTTCCGCACCGATACCGCGGGCGTGTAATCCTGCGCCGGCGCGGCATCGTCGCCGCCCTTGGCACTGCCGGTCGACAGCGCGACGACGGTGTCGTGCATCCGCTGCAGGAACGCCGGCACATCGTCCGCGCTCACCCGGTTATTGGAGTTGCTCAGCCACGCCACAGTCAATTCGGTTGCGAGTTCCACCGGACTGATGCTGGTGTCAAATTCGTTCTGGTCGGCCATGTTGTGCTCCTTTGGCGTGACGATGACCATGCAATAATCGCTAAGTTGACGCTGACAAGCCTGTTCTTCACTTGTCGAGATCAAGCAATGCCGCGCCGCAATGTCGTCGTGGTGCCAGCGTGGGACAACATGATGCAAAGCTTTGGCGGCAGCAGCTATCGAACAATCGTGGAACAGCCGGGCGATCGGCCGGGTCGCGACTAGCGCCGCGGGCGCGGTAATATTTGATGCAAGCGGCGGCGACTCAGGCGACGAAACGCCACTGGCCCTTGCCGTGGCGTTTGGCGGCGTACATCGCGCGGTCGGCGGCGGCGAGCGCGAAGGCGACGCCGGGTTCGTGGCTGAGCGCCGCGCCGAGGCTGCACGTCGCCGGCACGCGCGCGCCGGCGAGCGCGGTGGCGACGCGGTGGTGGATGTCGGCGACGCGCGCCTCGGCGCATCCGTCGTCCGCGGCGAGGCAGAAGGCGAGCTCGTCGCCCCCGATCCGCGCGGTCGCATCGCCGGGGCGCAGCGCGCCGCGCAACGCGCCGGCGGCGACGCAGAGGATCTCATCACCGGTGGCATGGCCGTGCACGTCGTTGATCCGCTTGAAATCGTCGAGGTCGATCAGGCCGTAGAGCAGGCCTCGCGCCTGGCGCGCGATCTGCCGGCTCTCGATCGCAAAGGCACGGCGGTTGCCAAGGCCGGTGAGCGGATCGATCCGCGCCTGATCGTGTGCGCGGTCGAAGGTGCGCCGGAACGCGCCGACCAGCAGGATGAGGAAGCCGACCCCGGCGATCCGCATCGCCGCATTCCAGATCGCGATCCCCGTCGGCACGTGCGACGCCTGCGCCGACAGGCCATCGCCGAAGCCGTTGATCGCCAGCGTCGTCGCCACCGCCAGCACCCCCGAGACGAGCCCCCAGCCGCCGCCCAGGCACCAGGCGGTGAAGCAGAGCGGCACCAGATAGAGCGTGTTGAGCGAGACGAGCCGGCCGGTCGCCGCATCGAGCAGCACGACCACCGCCCAGGCCGCGGCGAGGCCCGGGACGGTCTGCCGCGCCGGCAGGCCGGCCGTCCATTCGAGCATCCGCTCGAGCGGCGAGCGCAGCGCAGGGGCGGGGGATGACATGCCCGCCCCCTAACCGTCAGTGGTTAACGGATCGGACGCCACGTGCGGTCGCGGGGCGGGAAAAACGCCTCGCCGCGCGGGTTGGCGCAGGCGAGGCTACCCGGCCTTGGGGGGCACCGAGCGTCAGCGTTCCTGACGCTTATTCCTTAACGGAACGTAAAAATGGCGTCTGTACCGGCCTTTACCCCGCATGCCCCAAAGCTGCGCGTTCGCCGGGCAGGCGCCTGGGTTCGCGCGGAGGCGCGGAGGCGCAGCGACGACGTGCTGGGGACGCGCCGCGGCTTTCCGGGCCTCCCGGAGGCGGCTGCGCCGCAAAGTGCACGCGAAGCCGCGGAGCCGCGAGGATGTCGCGCGCGCCGCCCGTCTTCTCCCAGCCGTCACACGGCGCGACGCTTCCTCCCACGAGCCTCCCCGCGCCTCCGCGTGCCCCTGCTCTTCGCGGCTTCGCGTGAATCATTGCCCCCCTGATCGGAGCAGCCGGAGATTGGCTCACGCGGAGGCGCGGAGGCGCGGAGACCGTGTTTGGGGAGCGGCGTGGCTTTCCGGCGTATCGTGCAAGGCGGCTGCCGCAGGGTCGTGTGAGGCCGAATGGCAGGCACGCGGGCGCATTCCCCCGGCTCCGCGTCCTCCGTGCCTCTGCGCGCGCCCTCATCCCCCGCGACGGGCCATCGGTTCGGACATGCAACGATCCGCGGGTCGCCTCGTTATACCGTTGCGACAGCGCGCAAATCCGCGGCATGCCCGCCGCAGACTTGGCACGCTTCGCCGGATATCGATTGTCAGCGTCGTTAACGCTGCGCTGTCTGCCGCTTCCTTATCGGAGGGTAACTTATGCGTCTGAATATCGCCAAATCGTCTGCGGTCGTCCTGATCCTCGCCGGAGCGGGCACGCTCGGCGGCTGCGCGACCAAGGGGTTCGTCCGCGAACAGATCGCCACCGTCAACACGCGCATCGATGGCATGGACGGCCGCCTTCGCACCGTCGAGGGCACGTCGGGCCAGGCGCTCGCCCAGGCACAGGCTGCCGCGGGTCAGGCGCAGCAGAACGGCCAGCGCATCGACCAGCTCAACGGTCGCGTCGACGGGCTCGACCAGCAGGTGCAGCAGCAGGCGCAGCAGCGCGCGCGTCGTCCGCGCGGCTGATCGCTTGCGGATGCGGCGGGCGGCGCCCCCACGCGGCGACTGGCGCTGGCCGGCGCTCGCCGCGATCCTCGCGCTCGTCGCCCCGGTCGAGGCCGCGCCGGCCGCCCAGGCGCGCGCGGTCAAGGCCGGCGCCAGGGTAGCGGCCAAGGCCAAGGTCAAGGCGAAGTCCAAGGCCAAGCCGCAGACCGCGGCGACGCCGGCCTTCGTCCCGGTGCCGTCACCCGCGGCGGCACAGGTGATCGCCTGGATCGCCGCGGCGCAGGACAATGTCGGCCTGCCCTATGCGGTGATCGACAAACAGCAGGCGGCGCTGTTCCTGTTCGACGCCGATGGCACGCCGCGCGGCGCGACGCCGGTGCTGCTCGGCATCGGCGTCGGCGATGAATCCTCGCCCGGCGTCGGCGCCAAGCGGCTCGAGGAGATCGGCCCCGCCGAGCGCACCACCCCGGCGGGACGGTTCGTCGCCAAATTCGGCCGCGCCTTCGGCAACCAGCGCGTGCTGTGGGTCGATTATGCCAATTCGGTCGCGCTGCATGCGGTGATCACCACCCACAAGAGCGAACATCGCGTCGCGCGGCTGCTGTCGCCGACCCCGGACGACAATCGCATCAGCTTCGGCTGCATCAACGTCGGCACGTCCTTCTATACCAAGACGCTGCGGCCGCGCTTCACCGGCAAGGGCGGCATCGTCTACATCCTGCCCGACACGCTGCCGCTCGATACCGTCTTCCCGCGGCTGCGGCTGCTGCCCTATCTCGGCGCGCCGGCATGAGGAGGATGCGATGCTGCTGCTGCTGACGCTCGCGCTGCTCGCTGCGGCGGACCGCCCGGTGGTGGTGAGCGCGCTGACCACCGGCCAGCTCGCCGCGCAATGCCAGGGCAAGGACAAGGACCCGACCGCGAGCTTCTGCACCGGCTATATCCTCGGCGTGTTCGACACTTTGTCGGTGGCGCGGCAGATCTGCCCGTCGCCGGAGCGCGCGTCGAACATCGCGGTACTCGCCGCGGCGCGCAAATATCTGCGCAAGCATGACGACAGCGATGCCGCCCCGTCCTTCGTGATCCGCGCCGGCCTGCGCGAGGCCTTCCCCTGTCCGGTCAAGACACCGCCGCGGACCAAGACCCGCAGGACGCGTAAATAGGTACGCTATAGTGTCGTTGTCGGGCCGGATCGCACGCTGATACTACAGCGATCGTGTCCTATTACCGCCGATTATTTTATCGGGCGGGTGCAACATTTGCGATCGGCCTGGGGTTGGTGGGCGAGCGCGGACCTGCGCCGCAACCGATGGACATGATGCGATGAATGCAGCCTGGGCATTTCCCTTCATCTTCGTCGCCGGCATGTTGCAGGCGGCCGGCGCGGCGATGGGCGGCGAGCTCAACAAGTCGCTGCACAATCCGTGGCTGGCGACCTCGCTGTCGTTCCTGCTGGTGCTGTTCGTCACCGCGGCGCTGTTCGTCTGCATGCCCAAGCCGCTGCCGACGGTCGGCGATTTCGCGGCGATGCCCTGGTGGGCGCCGCTCGGCGGCATCGTCGGCGCGGTCGCGGTGTTCGCCGGCTTCACCTTCATCCAGACGCTCGGCGCCGGCCCGGTCAACGGCGTGACGATCACCGCCAACATCCTCGCCAGCCTAGCGATCGACCATTTCGGGCTGCTGCGCATGGAACAGCATGCGATGAACCCGATGCGCTTCGCCGGCGCGGTGCTGATGATCGCGGGGGTGACGCTGATCTCGAAATTCTGACACGCGCCGGGCGGCTCACGCAGAGACGATCGGTGCGCGCAGAGGCGCGCAGGTCGCAGAGCGGGGCGTGGGGTCGCGGCTTGCGTGACCGCATCCGGCGCCAGCCGCTGTCTCCTTCCGGGGGAAGCCACGCCATTGCCCCACATGCAACGCCTCCGCGCCTCCGCGCCTCCGCGTGACCAAAATCCGGCCGCCGCTGATCGTCGGGAGGAGAGGGTTCACGCGACGACACGAAGACGCGACGAAAAGGGGTTCACGCGGAGGCGCGGAGGCGCGGAGGGGTGCGCGCAGGAGGGACGTGCCGCCCTGCAACGGCTGGAGGGAGCAGAGCCCTGCGCTGACGCGCGCCCTTTTCGCGGCTTCGCGTGACCGTCATGCGACGCCAGCCGCCGCCCCGGGAGCCATATCCTCGCTGCGCCCTCCGCGCCTCTGCGCGAACCCCAAACGAAGGTCGAGAAAAAGCCCGTCCCGGCGGCGGGCCGGGACGGGCGCCAAGGCTGTATAGTCGATGTCTGAGAGGCCGAGGCCCATCGACTCATCCCGCCAGTCTGCGACAAGTTCAGCGCGCGTTCAACTGCGCGATGTGGCGCGGTGCGACCGGTGCATTCGCCTAACATTCCGATGAATAATCCGTCATGCTGGTTGGTTCGGCTTGCCCGCGGCCGGCGCGGGGTGCAGGGCCGCGGGCGGGAGAGGTAACTTTATATCATGAGGTTTCGATGCGCCCGCTGATCGTGACGATGTTGCCGCTGCTGCTCCCCGCCGTCGCCCATGCCCAGACCGGGGCCGCGACCGGCGCACCGGCCCAGACTAGCGCGGATCCCGCCACCGCGCCGGCACCGGCCGATCCCGCCCCGGCGAAGGACATCGTCGTCACCGGCCAGCGGCTCGACGCGGCGCGCGCGCATATCCAGCCGAGCCTCGGCGCGACCAGTTACGAGATGACCAGCGCGACGATCCAGGCGCTGCCCGGCGGCGAGAACCAGCAGTTCAACCAGGTGCTGCTCCAGCTGCCCGGCGTGGTGCAGGACGGCTTCGGCCAGTTCCACGTCCGCGACGATCACAACGGCCTGCAATATCGCATCAACGGCACCGTCCTGCCCGAAGGGCTGGCGGTGTTCGGCCAGACGCTGTCGCCGCGGCTCGTCGACCGGCTCGAATTGCTCACCGGTGCGCTGCCCGCGCAATATGGCCTGCGCAGCGCCGGGATCATCGACATCACCACCAAGAGCGGGCTGTTCCACAACGGCGGCACCGTCTCGCTCTACGGCGGCAGCCACGACACGATCGAGCCGAGCTTCACCTATGGCGGCTCGACCGGGCGGACCAATTACTTCGTCTCGGGCGACTATCGCCATGACGCGCTCGGCATCGAGAGCGTCGACGGGCGCTCGAACCCGGTGCACGACGACACCGACCAATATCAGGGCTTCGCCTATGTCGATCACATCCTGAACGACAACAACCGCGTCTCGTTCGTCGGCGGTTATTCGAACCAATGGTTCCAGATCCCCGATCCGGTCGGCGCGCAGCCCGACGGCAGCTGGTCGGTCGGCGGGCGCACCGCCTATCCGAGCGAGGCGCTGAACGAGCGCCAGCTCGAACGCACCGGCTTCGGCCAGCTCAGCCTGCTCCACGATGCCGAGCCGCTGACCATCCAGGCGTCGGTGTTCGCGCGCTATTCGTCGCTGCGCTACCGGCCCGACCTGCTCGGCGAATTGCTGTTCAACGGCCAGGCGCAGGCGGCGCTCAAGCAGGATTTCACGATCGGCGCGCAGGGCGACGCGGTCTATCATCTCGGCAGCGCGCATACGCTGCGCGGCGGCCTGCTGGTCAGCCGCGACCGCAGCACCAGCGCGACGCAGACCAGCGTCTTCCCGGTCGACGACAGCGGCGCGCAGGCGGGCGAGCCGATCGTCCTCGCCGATCGCGCCGCCAAGACCGCGGTGACGCTCAGCCTCTATCTGCAGGACGAATGGAAGCTCGCGCCGACGCTGACGCTCAATTACGGCGCGCGCTACGATCATTACGCCGGCTATCGCACCGAGCAGCAGCTTTCCCCACGCGCCAATCTGGTGTGGCAACCCGACAGCCGCTTCACCGGCCATATCGGCTATGCGCGCTATTTCGTGCCGCCCCCGTTCGAGAATGTCGCGGTGACCAGCGTCGCCGCGCTCGCCGGCACCAGCGCCTATCCCGAGGTCACCACCGACACGACGCCGTTCGCCGAGCGCCAGCATTATTTCGACGCCGGCTTCCAGATCAGGGCGGACGCGCATCTCACCTGGGGCATCGACGCTTATTATCGCATCTCCAAGAACCTGATCGACGAGGGCCAGTTCGGCGCGCCGATCATCCTGACGCCGTTCAACTATGCGCAGGGGCGGATCGGCGGGATCGAGGCGAACGCCAGTTACGCGCGCGGCCCCTGGAGCCTCTACGCCAATTTCGCCGCGGCCAAGGCCAAGGGACGCGACATCGTCTCGAGCCAGTTCAGCTTCTCGGCCGACGATCTCGCCTATATCGCCGGTCATTACATCTATCTCGACCACGACCAGAGCTACACCGGCTCGGGCGGCCTGTCCTATGCGCTGCGCACGGGCGCGCTGGCGGGGAGCAAGATCGGCGGCAGCCTGCTCTACGGCTCTGGGCTGCGCACCGACGGCGCGGTGCCCAATGGCGCGAAACTGTCGCCCTATGCGCAGGTCAATCTCACCGCGAGCCACCATTTCGCCGCGCCCGACGTCGACGTGCGCTTCGACGTGATCAACGTCGCCGACCATAAATACGAGATCCGCGACGGCGGCGGCGTCGGCGTCGGCGCGCCGCAATACGGCCCGCGGCGGGGGTTCTTCGTCGGGGTGAGCAAGGCGTTCGGCTGAGGGGCGGTAGTCCCGCGTGAAGGCGGGACCGCCGTGGACGTCGGTGTCGATGCGCGATGTCACCGTGTTCCTGCGCAAGCAGGAACCCAAGGTCAAGCAGAGCAACGACTGACACTCTTTACGACCCTGGGCTCCTGCGTGCGCAGGAGCACTGGCGTGGTGTCGCAGGAGTCTTTGAAAGCGGGAGCATGGGTGGCCGCGCTTATCCGCCCACTCCGGCCGGATCCCTGACGCCTTTGTCATTTGCGTTAACGCCCGCAGCGACAGCATCCTTCGTCCGCCCCCGCGCCCGGCGGGGAAGGAGACCCGCATGTCCGTCCGGCCCCCGTCGCTCGCCCGTGTCGTCGCCGCGCTGTTCGCGCTCGCCGCGCCGGGCACCGCCTGGGCGAAATGCGAGGTGGCGCAATTCGCCGAGCTCAAGGTGGCGATGGTCGGCGAGAAACCGATGGTCGACGCGACCGTCAACGGCCAGCCGGTGCGCTTCGTCGCCGACAGCGGCGCCTTCTTCAGCAGCATCTCGCCTGGCTATGCCAGGCAACTGGCGCTGCCCTTGTCGATGCTGCCGCCGCAATTCGTGGTCCGCGGCATCGGCGGCAGCACGCAGGCCGATCTCGCACGGGTCAGGACGCTGACGCTCGCCGGCATTCCGCTGCACGACGTGCCGTTCATCGTCGGCGGCAGCGAGGTCGGGCCGGGGGCGGGGCTGCTCGGCCAGAACGTGCTCGGCCTCGGCGATGTCGAATATGACCTGGCGCATGGCGCGATCCGGCTGCTCCACCCCAAGGGCTGCGCGCACGAGGATTTCGCCTATTGGGCGGCGGGGCGGCCGGTGTCGATCCTGACCATCCTGCCGCGCGACGCGCACCAGCCGCACACCATCGCCACCGTGCTGCTCAACGGCGCCAAGATCCGCGCGATGTTCGACACCGGCGCGAGCACCACCATGCTGTCGCTGGCCGCGGCGGCGCGCGCCGGCGTGACGCCGGACAGCCCCGGCGTCATCCCCGCCGGCTACAGCCGCGGCATCGGCCGCCATATCGTCAAGACCTGGCTGGCGCCGTTCGATGCCTTCGCGATCGGCGGCGAACAGATCAACCACAGCAAGCTGCGCATCGGCGATCTCGGCATGGACGACGTCGACATGCTGATCGGCGCCGATTTTTTCCTGTCGCACCGCGTCTACGTCGCCAATGGCGAGCATCGCCTGTTCTTCACCTATGACGGCGGGCCGGTGTTCAACGTCAATCCGGCGCATGCGGTCGATGCCAGCGGCGCGGCGCTGGCGGTGCCGGTGGCGACGGCCGATGCCAAGGACGATGCCGGGCTGGCGCAGCGCGCGATGGTGTTCGCCGCGCGCCATCAATATGCGCAGGCCGACGCCGATCTCAGCGCGGCGATCCAGCTCGCACCGCAGCAGGGCCATTATTATTACCAGCGCGCGACGGTGCGGCTGATGGAGCATCAGACCGGCGCGGCGCATGACGATCTCGACCGCGCGCTGGCGCTCGCCCCCGACGATGCCGAGGCGCATGTGCTGCGCGCGCGGATGCGGCTGGCGGCGCACGACCTCCCCGCCGCGAGCGACGATATCGCGGCGGCGGATCGCGCCGCGCCGGCGGCGTCCGACCTGCGGCTGACGCTCGGCGCGCTCTATGGCGACATCGACCAGTTCGACCGCGCGATCGCGCAGTTCGACGGCTGGATCCGCATCCATCCCGACGACAGCCGCAAGCCGGTCGCGCAGAACGACCGCGCCTGGGTGCGCGCGCTCGCCGGGCGCGACCTGCCCGCCGCTTTGTCCGACGCCGACAGCGCGATCCACCAGCGTCGCGACAATGCCCGCTTCCTCGACACGCGCGGGCTGATCCGGCTGCGGATGGGCGACTATGACAAGGCGGTGGCCGATTATACCGCCAGCATCGCGCTCAGCCCGCGCGACGCCTGGTCGCTCTACGGCCGCGGCCTCGCCGAACGCCACCTCGGCCAGACCGCCGCGGCCGACGCCGATATCGCCGCGGCGCTGCACATCGCCCCCCATCTCGACGAACGCTTCCGCGGCCTCGCAATCAGCTGAGCGCGCGGGCGGACGGGTTCACGCGGAGGCGCGGAGGGGCGGAGGGGATACGTATCCGCCCCGGCTCTGCTTCCCTCTTGCAGATGACCGGGCGCCGCCAGCCTCACGCACTTTCTCCGCGCCTCCGCGCCTCCGCGTGAACCATCGTCTTCCCGGGGACGGCGGGGGGGGGGGGGGGGGGGCGACCTCGCATCCCCTCGCGTCATTGTCGCATCGCGTGGGGCGGATAGCTTTTCTGTCTACGTACAGTCGATGCAGGTTGAGTTCGATCCGGCGAAAGACGTCCGCAACATCGCCCGTCACGGCGTATCCTGGCACAGTGCCGCCCAGTTCGACTGGAGCAGCGCGCTCGAACGCGAAGACGACCGCTATGATTATGGTCACCGCCGCTTCGTCGCGCTCGGCCTGATCGCCGAGCGCGTGCATGTGCTGGTGTTCACCCCTGGCTCGCACGACGGCGCGGTGCGGGTGATCAGCCTGCGGCGGGCGGAACCGCATGAAGCGAGATTCTATCTTGGCCAGATTTGACCCGGCGATCCACGACGACAATCCGCCGATGGACCTCGCCTTCATGATCGCGATGGCGCCGTCGCACCGGCGCGGCCTGCCGCATGCGCCGACGGTCGAGGTGCGGCTGCGCCTCGACATGCGGACGGTCGATCATCTGCGCCGCGCCGGACCCGGCTGGCAACTCCGCCTCGATGCGCTGCTCGCCCGGTTGATCGCGGCCGGGGACATCTGAAAGATGCCCCCCGGCCATGACCGGGGGGACGGATATCATCAGAAGTTGATCGTCGTCCCGATCGCGATGTTGCGGCCGAGCGAATCGTAGCGCTGCGGGATGGTGTTGCTGCGTGCCAGCGAGATATTGTACGAATCCGGCACGATCGGCGCGCTCTTGTCGAGCAGGTTGTTGGCGATCAGGCGCAGCGAGAACTGCTTCGCGATGGCGAAATTGAGCGCCAGGTCGAAATAGCTCTGCGGTGCGACGCGATAGTAATTGGTCAGCGCGCGCTCCGCGGTGCCGCCGATCGCCGCATCGCCCGAATTGTTGGCGTTGGTCAGCGAGCCGACATAGCGCCAGTTGAACGAGGCGCTGAAGCCCTTGTTGGCGGTGGTGTAGGTGGTGCGCAGGCCGTGGCTCCACTTGGGGATCAGCTGACCGCAGCCGTTGCCGTAATAGCCCGCGCAGTTGCGCTGCGGCTGCAGCGGCGAATCCTGCCCGCCGGCGAAGGTGGTCAGCGAGCCGTTGAAGCCGAAGTCGAGCCGGCCGATCGCATCGAGATCGAGCGCATATTGCGCCTGGAAGTCGTAACCGCGCGCGATCGACGTGTAATAGTTGGTCGTGCCCTGGCGGATATAGCCGCTGGTCGCGTTGCTGTCGGTGGTGAACAGCGTGCCGTTGGCGTTGCGGACGATGCCCTGGCAGAAGAACTGGTCGCCGCCCGAACGCAGGCAGCCGTCGGTGTAATAGCTATAGTCGTTATAGCCGAGCGAATTGTCGATCTTGATCCGGTAGCGGTCGACCGAGAAGACGAGGCCCTTGACGAAGCGCGGCTTGACCACCAGCCCGTAGGTCTGGGTGTAGGCGGTCTCGGGATCGGCGGTGAAGCCGCCCGAGCGGACCGAACAGGCGGCGGTGCCGTTGGGCGAGGTGCCGTTGCTGCACAGCAGGGTCGTGCTGCCGTAGAGCGCGTCGGACAGGCCGGTGGCGCGGCACACCTCGCGCGAGGCGATCGGCGCGCCATAGCTCACGCCGGTCGCGGTGGTGGTGACGGTCGGCGCGCAGAAATCGTTGAACGTGCCCGAACCGCCCGCGGCGAACTCGATGTTGCTCGCCTGGCGGATCTCGACCACCGTCGGCGCGCGCTGCGCCTTGTTGAACGAGGCGCGGAAGGTCAGGTCGCGCACCGGCGCATAGACGCCCTCGATCTTCCAGGTGTTGAAGGTGCTCGGATTGCTGCTGTACTTCGACACGCGATAGCCGCCGTTGAGCTGGACCAGCTCGGCGAACGGCTTGTGCTCGATCAGCGGCGCCTGCACCTCGATATTGGCTTCCCAGACGTCCTGGCTGAGGTAGGTGTCGGTGCCGCCGAGCGCGCTGCGATAGGCGCTGTCGGCGCGCGACGACAGGGTGTCCTTGCGATATTCGGTGCCGAGCGCGATCGCGACGCCCTGTTCGGCGAACGGCGAGGTGATGCCGTATTTGCCGAGGTCGCCGGTCATGTTCGCCTGCACGTCGTACAGCGTGCCGGTGGTCACCGAGGTGCCGGTGCCGAACAGATAGTTGATCAGTGCGGGATCGGTGTTGCCGGCGCTGAAGATGTCGAACGGCACGCAGCCCGCCGCGCCGCTCGCGCAGCTCGGCGAGGCGGCGGTGCCGGTGACGTTGACGGCATTCTGCAGGCGGCCGGGGATGGCGAAGCTCGGGATATAATCCTGATGGTTGCGCGCATAGACGCCGCCCACGTCATAGGTCCAAGCATCGCCGACCTTGCCGCGGACACCGCCGGTCAGGCGGACGCCGGTGTTGACATAGGTGTCGGGCCGGTCGTTCATCTCGCCGAGGCGATAGGCGAGCGTGACGGGCACGCTGGTCGTGCCGGCGCCGCAGCCGATCGCGGTCGCCTGCGTCCCCGACAGATAGGGATTGGCGCAGCTGACGTTGACCGTGCCGGAGGCGATCGTCGGATAGTTGGTGTACGACTTGTCGCGGAACCAGATACCCGAGGCATAGAGCTCGGCCTCGGGCGCGATGTCGAGGCTGGCGAAACCGCCGGCATTCACCCGCTCGGACGGCCGCTGATAGGCATAGCCGCTGAAATAGTTGGAGGCGTTGCCGGCACCGGCCGCGAACGGCACGAAATTGCGCGTGCCATTCGGATTGTTGACGAACTGCGCGCCCTGATTGGCGCCCGACTGCGGCGTGATCAGGCCGCTTGTCGAGCTGCTCGGGGTGAGGCCGCACGACAGCGGGCCGTTGAGCTGCAGCTGGGTGATGTAGCAGCCCGCGTTGGAGCGCGAGGTCAGCGCCACTTCGTCGGTCTTGCGATAGTTGACGAAGCCGCTGAGGTGCAGCTTGTCGTCGAACAGCTTGGTGCCCGCGGTCAGCGTCAGGTCGGCACGGCCGCCGTCGTTGGTCAGGCCGCGCCGGCTGGTGAAGCCGGCGGCGCGCGCCAGCGGCGAGACGATCGTGTCCTTGTTGTTATGATTGTAGAAATTGTAATTGGCGTCGAGCTGGACGCCCTCGAAATCCTTCTTGAGGACGAAGTTGACGACGCCGGCGACCGCGTCCGAGCCATAGACCGACGAGGCACCGCCGGTCAGCACGTCGACGCGCTCGAGCAGCGAGGGCGGGATGATGCCGACGTCCTGGCCGTTCTGCGTGCCGAGCCGCTTGCCGTCGATCAGCACCAGCGTCCGCTCGAAGCCGAGGCTGCGCAGCTTGATGCGCTGGCGGCCGTCCGAATCGTTATAGGTCTGCTGGCTGTCGGGCGCGACCTGCGGCAGGCGGTTGAGCACGTCCTCGACGTTGACCGGCGCCTGGGCGCGGATGTCCTGCGCGGTGACCGAGGTGATCGGCGCGGCCGAGGTGACGTTGGGGCGGTTGATGCGCGTGCCGGTGACGACGATCTCGCCCGAGGCGGGCGCGTCGCCGGTCTGGCCGGCGATCGCCGCGGCGCGCGTGTCGGAGGCGACCGCGGCATCGGCGGCGGGCGTGGGATCGGTCTGCGCCGCGGCGGCGACGTTCGCATTGGGGGCGGGCGTGTCGAGCGGCGGCGTCTGCTGGGCGGCGGCGGGCAGCGCCCACACCCCCATCGCGGCGAGCAATGCGATACGCGAAACCGACTGAACCAAGACGCCTCTCCCTCTGACCCGGCGTCACGCGCCGGCTGTCCCTGCCGGCGCCCGTCAAATCGGGAACCAAATCAGGCCCTTACCAGACCTGAATAATACCAATTTCAAACTAAAGTAAATACACCTTGATCAACCGGCGAAAGGGTGGGTGATCCATCAGGGGCAGCCGTTGCGGCGGATGCGGTCGGCTTTCTCGGCGCGGTCGCGGGCTCGGTCCCAGGGCTCAGGTGGCGCGGGGGGCAGGGCGGATGGCCGGGGCGGAATGCCCTCGCGCGCGCCGGCGAGGCGCATCGACCAGCGGCGCAATCGAGTGCCGACGCCGGCAAGCCGGTTGCGCGCTGTCGACATTTCTAGCCCCCTTCGCCGGCGCGCGTGATCGGCCGGTCTCTCCCCCGTGCGATAGCGCCGGAGATCAGAGCGCTTACGCCACGATTGGGATCGTGTCGTCACCAGCCGATCGGGACGCGACGGCGGCCCCTAAGCTGTTCCTGTTACACGTCTCTGACAGGGTCGATGACAAGCGCGTCATCTCTGTACCATCGCGAGACAGAGGCGCAGAGGGCGCAGGGGCATGGCCCGTGCGGCGTCAGCCGCTGACCCGCTCCCGACGAAGCCACTCCGCTTCCTCGTACACAACCCCCTCCGCGCCTCCGCGTGAACCACGGCCCGGGTGACTGTCGCAGGACGTCGATGAGCCACGCGAAGGCGCGAAGACACGAAGAGAAGAGGGTTCACGCGGAGGCGCGGAGGCGCTGTGCGGGAGGAAGTGTTCCGCCCGGCAATGATGGCGGGAGGTGCGCTGGCGCGCGAGCGGCTTCGCGTCTTCGCGGCGTCGCGTGAATCTTGTGCGGCGTCAGCCGCTTCCACGCCCCCGACATGCCACGCCGTCGCGCCAAGCCTCTGCGCGAACCATCGGCGGCGCTAGGAAAGCGGGGCGAGGGCGGCGGTCAGCAGGCGTTCGATCGTGGCGAGGCCGGCGTGGCCGAGCTGGATCAGCCCCGATCCGTCGCGCGGCGCGACGAAGCCGTGCTGGACGAGGACGCGCAGCCAGCGCTCGACCGAGCCGGGGCTCAGCGTCGTCGCCGCGGCGACGTCGGCGAGCGTCGCCGGCCGGCCCTCCGCCTCGGCGAGATAGAGCGCGAGCAGGATCAGCCCGGGATAATCGCCGAAGAGGTCGCGACCCCAGGCCTCCATCCGCAGCGCATAGAGATGGCGCAAGCGCAGCGCCGCCTGCCACAGCCGCTGCGGCGTCGCGCTCGCCTCCTCGACCCACGACAGCGTCGAGACGAGCAGCCCCGCCGCGTCGAAGCGCGAGACGAGCAGGTCAACCGCGACGATCCCGCCGTCGGGCCGCCAATAATGTTTGCGCAGCTGCGTCGGCGCCGCCTTGTCGACCAAGGTGGCGAGCATCGCCGCGCTCTTAGCGAGATCGTCGGCGACGGTGATCGAGCGGTAGGAGGCGCCAATCAGATCGGCATGCGGGCGTTGCAGCAACCGGCAGAAGCCGCTGTCGGCGCCAAGGATGATACCGGTGGTGGTCGAGACGCAATGCGCAACCGGCATCCCGGCTCCTCAGATTCGCGGCAACACGCCGGTTTGTGGACGGTTAGTACGCTAAGTAGCTTAGCAAAAGAAATTGGCGATCACGTCCCTGATGTGTACGTCATCATTATGCTGGACGATCTCGGCGTAGAGCAGATTGCGCTCGACCAGCATGGCGCCGCGCTCGTGGCGTTCCTGGATCATCGCCTTGCCGCGACGCTTCGAGAAATCGACGAACCAGATCGCCAGCGGCACCGTCACGCAGGTGGCGATCATCATCGATCCGAGCACCCCGCGGACCGCCTTGTCCCAAGCCCGCGCGACCTCCGGAACGTAGGGCACGTAGCCCATGATCGTGCGGTGCAGGCTGTTGTCCGGCATGCGCAAGTCGACCTGCTTCAGGTTGTCGAGTGCGACCCAGTTCCACAGGCTCGAGAGGATCCGCATGCAGATGAGCTGCACATTATTCTCGTCGAGGGTGATGGAGAGGATGATGACGTAGGCGAGGCCGAACACGCCGAGCCACATCAGGACGGGCAGTTTGGCCCCCTGCAGCCACATCAGCACCTGGGTGTTCAGGAGCTGCGAACCGCGGGTAAAATTGCCCGAGTTGCGGGGGGTGTCGCCACGCGAGGAATGGTGCTCCTGTGGGATCGCCAGGCGGTTGTTGCGGATGTCGCGCCGCACGCTCTTGGGATCATCGCGCGCCATGGTATCGCTCCATGCGGCGGTCCGTCTCGAGCACCAGTGTATCGCGCAGCTCTGGGTGTTCTTCCCGGATGATCGCGTCGAGCGCGACCTGGGTATATTCGGCGACGCGGAGGTGGCGCAGTTCGCTCGCCGAGAGCCTCGTTTCTCCGGCCAGAAAGCGATCGATCGCGAGGCGAATGAGATCGGCTACCGAGCGTTCTTGCTCGACAGCGACCCTCTCAAGCCGAGCCAGACTCTCCGGGTCAAACCGGACGGTCCGAGCATATTTTGATTGCCGCAATCCAACCTCCTAGCAGGGAGGATGGTGGGCACTGCGCGAGTTTTATTTAGCCGATCATCGAGGCACACGCAATGCTCGGGTGGCAATCGGACCAAGAAAGCGCACCCGAGCGCACCTGCCAAAGTGGCGGTTCTCTGCCAATTTTCAAACGGGTGCGGACGGGTTCACAAACGGGTTCGCTCGTACACGCACGCTCCATGCGGCTAAAGGCGCAGAAAACCTGGGAAAAAGGCAAGCGAAGCTTGCGTTCGGTGTGCTCTACTGAAGTCCCGATTCCTCTGTACTGCCTTGATCTTCTTGCACCTTCATCGAGGTCCGGTCTGTGTCCCGGTCATCCGCCGGGATCAACTCCGCCGGAAGGCGGAATAGCAGGTTCTGCGGGGCGCTTCGCGCCGGGGCGGTGAGGTGATGCCTAGGCTGTTTCATAGGTCGTTCTCCGGGGTTGCTCGCAGGTGCTGCGAGGTGGCTTCCAGATCTCGAGCGTGGCCGGTATAACGGTGTCGTTCAGAAGCCGATGAGCCTGACCGAAAGGCAACACTATGGCGAAGTCACTGGACGCTGAAATGGCCGCGATCGAAGCCGACGAGCGGAAGATCGCCGAGCGCCGTCAGGCGCATGCGGCGAGGCTCCGCGAGGCGGCTGTCGGAACGGTCGAGAGGGCAGGGCTGCTGAAGCTTCCGCTCGATCGACTTGAGGGGCTGATGAAGGCGGTGAAGACGCTGGGCGTCGACGAGGTGGAGAAGCGGCTCACGGCGACAGCCTGAGCCGGTTTGACACCGATGGTCACGGCGATGGCCGCACGGGGCTGCTACCCTGTGCGGCCATTCTCTTTTTGGCGAAAGTTGAGGCGCTGCCGTCGTCATTTTATTGTGCAAGAGATCTTGCTAGGAAGAGGTATCGGGATCGAGAAATTGATAATGGCAACTGCCACGGGGTGACGCCCGGCGGCGGCTGTGCCTAAGACGGATCATGGCTCATTCCCCCCGCCGCGGCCGTCGCTGGACCCCCGCGCGCTTCCGCGCGCTGCTGCGGGCGCGCGGGCCGACCTCGGTGCGCTTCCGCCAGCGGATCGCGGTGATCACCGGCGCGGTGGCGATCGGCGTCGTCGCGGTGCTGTTCGCCGAGCTGGCCGATACGACCTCGGCGCTGTTCGACGGCTTCGTCCGGCGCCAGCCGTGGCTGCCGCTGCTGTCGACGCCGCTCGGCTTCATGGCGCTGGTCTGGCTGACCCGCCGCTACGTGCCGCTGGCGCGCGGATCGGGCATTCCGCAGGTGATGGCGGCGCGCGACGATCCCGCCGCGGCGACCGGCAATCTGATCGCGGTCAAGACGGTGGCGGGCAAGGTGCTGCTGACGATGGGCGCGATCCTGTGCGGCGGCAGCGTCGGGCGCGAGGGGCCGACGGTGCAGCTCGCCGCGGCGGTGATGGGGGTCAGCCACCGGCTGATGCGGGTGACGCTCAAGAGCACGGTGGTGATCGCCGGCGGCGCGGCCGGCGTCGCCGCGGCGTTCAACACTCCGCTCGCCGGCGTGCTGTTCGCGATCGAGGAACTGGCCGCCGCCTATGAGCAGCGAATGACGCTGATGGTGCTCTCCTCGATCGTCATCGCCGGCATGGTCGCGCAGAGCCTGACCGGCAATTACGTCTATTTCGGCGTGATCGGCGCGCATATGTCGCTCGGCGCAGCGCTGGTGGTGGTGCCGGTGGCGGGGCTCGCCGGCGGCCTCGCGGGCGGCGCCTTCGCGCGGGCAATGCTGGCGCTCGCCAGCGGCCGGCACCGGCTGACGCGGTGGAGCAAGGCGCGCCCGGTGCTGTTCGCCGGCGCCTGCGGACTGGTCGTCGCCGCGCTCGGCGTCGCCACAGGCCTGACCTGGGGCACCGGCTACAGCGCGGCGCGCGGCATGATCGGCGGGGTCGACGCACCCTTGTGGTTCGGTCCCGCCAAGTTTGCCGCGACGATCGCCACCGCGGTGGCGGGGCTGCCCGGCGGCATCTTCGCCCCCAGCCTCGCGGTCGGCGCCGGCGTCGGCAACCTGCTGCGTGCGGTCTTCCCCGACGATCCGACCGGCGCGGTGGTGATCCTCGGCATGGTCGCCTATTTCACCGGCGTGGTGCGCGCGCCGCTCACCGCGGTGATCATCCTGTCGGAGACGACGGCGAGCCGCGGGCTGATGCTGCCGATGTTCGCCGCGGCGTTCATCGCCGACTGGGCGAGTCAGGCGGTCTGCCGCGAGAAGCTCTACCACGGCCTGTCGGCGACCTTTTCGCCGCATTGACCGTCTTAGTGTATTATATGGCTGACACACGTTGATTCAGGATGCTATGGCGTCGTTCGCCAGTGCTTCAGTACCCTGTGCCTGGCGATCCTTAGATGGACTCCTACGGCTGCCGCCCCATCGGCGGCAGCCGGATTCTTAGCGGAGCGGCCGTACAGAGCCGTGGCGGACGCAGAGGCGTGCGTCCGGCGGGGGTTCACGCGAAGACGCGAAGATGCTGCGCGCCAGCGCACCGCTCTCATCCCTCCAGCGGTGGCGGACAGGACGTCTCCTACCTCGCAACCTCTCCGCGCCTCCGCGCGAACTTCCTGTCTTCGCGGCTATGCGGCTTCGCGTGAATCTTACCCGCCGGCGGGCGAGGCAGCCCCGCGGCGCACCCGGGCGAAGCCGAGGGCGGCGAGCGCCAGCGCGGCGAGGCCGATCGCCACCGGGAGCCGGGCACCGGACGCGCGCTCCGGCGTATCGGCGAGGCGGGCAGGATCGCCCGCGAACAGCGCGAGCAGGTGGCGCGCGACCGCCGCGGGCGCCTCGCGCTGCGGGAAATGGCCAACCCCGGCGAGGCGGATGCGCGCGAACGGCCCGGCGAATTTGGCGGCAACATCGTGCGACGCCTCGGGCGGATTGACCCCGTCGGCGTCGCCCTGGATGTAGAGCGCGGGCAGGTCGAGCGTCGCGGTGGCGCGCACCTTGTCCTCGAGCCACTGGCTGCGCGGATCGGGGTGCGCCTCGCCCCAGCGCGCGCGATAGCTGTGCAGCGTGACGTCGACCCAGTCGGGATTGTCGAAGGCGCGCGCGACGCGGCGGAAGGTCGCCTCGTCGAACCAGCCCGGCGGCGACCAATTGACCCAGTGGCGATGCGCGAAGCCCTTGCGATCGTCGCGCACCGCCTGCGCGCCGCGCGCGGTCGCCATGAACCAGTGATACCATTGCCGCTGCGCCTGTTCGAATGACGGCGTCGGCATGCCGCCGAGCCGCGGCGGCGTCGACAGCATCGCCAGCCGCACCACCCGTTCCGGCCAGCCGACCGCGAGCGCCTCGGCGATGTTCGATCCCCAGTCGTGGCCGGCGACCATGACGCGGCGGATGCCGAGCGCATCGAGCAGCGCGATCGCGTCCATCGCCAGGATCGCGCTGTTGCCGGTGCGTGGCGCGGCGGCATCGACGAAGCGCGTCGCGTCGAAGCCGCGCAGCGTCGGCACGATGACGCGGAAGCCGGCATCGGCGAGCACCGGCGCGACCCGGTCCCAGGTCGAGGCATCGTCGGGCCAGCCGTGGAGCAACAGGATCACCGGGGCGCTGCGGCTGCCCTGGTCGTGATAATCGATGATGACATCGTCGCAGGCGATCGTCGGCATGCTCGGTCTCCCGCCGGATATGGCCGGATCAACCCCTTGATGCGACGGGCGTTCCGGTCAGTGGAGACTGGCGTGCGCGTCGCGCTTGACGCTGTCCTCCAGCGTCGCGATCGACTGGCTCACATAGACGGCGGGCAGCGCCAGCCCGAGCCGGTCGAGGATGCGCAGCGCATCTTCGAGCAACAGCAGCGCCTCGCGATCGTCGGCCATGTCGTCTTCCTCGTCGGACCCGGGCGATGGCCCGGCGTCACCCGCCATAGCAGGTCCGTCAGACGGTTCGGTGACGGCGGGATGAGGGGTTGTTCATCCGGTGGCCTCTTTGACCGTCACGGCGAGACAATCCTGCACCGCCCCCGACATGCGGGTCGCTGACGTCAAGTGCCTGCAACGCTTGGTGTAAGGCGTGCCGCCTTGCCGCCCGCTTACCCCGCGATCACGACCGTCGGTGTGGCGGCGGGGATGCGGGCGAGCGTCGCGGCATAGCCGGTGGGGACGCGCGCGATCTCGGCATCGGCCTGATCGAGGTCGCCGGTCGCCTGTTCGCGGTCGGGCGCGTGATGCCGGCGTTCGACCTCGCGCAGGATGTCGCGCAGCATGCGGACCAGTTGATGGACGTCGGCGACGACCGTTGCGGGATCGTTGGGGCCGCCGAGACCGGGCAGGGCGGCATGCGCCGGGGTCTGGCCCGTGCCGGTCGCGGCGGCGGTGTCGCCCTTGCCAGTGTCGCCGGTGGCGTCGTGCCGCGCCGCGGCGGCGGCAGGGCCGGCGGCGGCCTGTGCGGCGGGAGCGGGAGCGGCGGCCGTGGCGGGGGCCAGCGCGGCGGCGGCGGTGTCGGCGGGTCCGGCCTCGAACGGCGCGGCGGGATCGGTGGCGAGCGAGCCGCCGAGCGACAGGCCGCTGCCGCCGGCGCGGACATAATCGTCGACCGCGCGGGCGAGTTCGCGCGCGATCTGCACCGCCGCGGCGGCGAGCTTGCCGGAATCGCTGGCGTAGAGCAGCTTGAGCATATTGAGCCGCGCCTTGAGCTGGGCGATCTTGGCGGCGGCCTGCGCCTGTTCGGCGTGATGGTCGTGCTGCGCGGCGGCGACCGCGGCGAGCGTGCGGATCGCGGTGCACGCATCGGCGCGTGCCTGCCGGGTGCCGAACGCCGGATCGTCCTGCGCCGCCTGTGGCGCGATGTCACCGCGGGCCGACCGATCAGTCGGCGGGATCACCGATGCGATGCGGACTGGCTTCATGGACGTCATCCCGACTGTACCTGTCCATTATAGCCGAATCGGCGGCGACGCGGTCGCGCGCCGCGGCAAGATGCAGCCGCGCCTGTTCGAGCGAGGCGGTGGTCTCGTCGCCGCGGCCGACGACGATGCCGACCGAGGCGGTGACGGGGTCGATCGTCTCGCCGCTGCCGCGCAGCTTGAGCCGGCGCGCGTGGAAGGCGCGCAGCGCCTCGTCGGCGCGGGCGCGCGCCATGATCAGCGCGACGTCACGCATCACGACGATGAATTCATTGCCGCTCCACCGGATCAGCTCCTCGTCGGGGAAGCTCTGGCGCAGCGTCGCGGCGAAGGCGCTGAGCACGTTGTTGCCGACGGAACGGCCGTAGCGCGCGTTGATCCCCACCAGCGCGTCGGTCGCGAACAGCACCATCACATAGCTGCGCCCCGACAGCGCCACTTCCTGCAACAGCCGCTCGCCGCCCGCCTGGTCGAGCGCCGCGGTCAGCTCGTCGCGGCCGTTGTCGCGCCGCGGCGCGCCGCTGGCGAGCGTGTCGCGCAGCAGCGCGAGCTCGGCGCGCAGGTCGGCGAGCTCGCGCTCGGCCTGCACCAGCCGCGCAACGATTGCATCGGTATCGGCGGGGGTCGCCTGCGCCGCGCCGAGATCGGCGCCGAGCGCGCGGGTGACGTCATGCGCCTCGGCGGCGAGCGAGCCGAGCGCATCCGCCTGGCGTGCGACGCGATGCTCGCGCCACAGGATGTCGTCGGACCGGTCGCGGCAATAGAGGTCGACGAGCCGCGTCGCATCGGCGGCGGTGAGGCGCAGCCCGCCGTCGGTCGCTGCATCGATCTCGCGCGCAAGCGGCGAGCCCGGCGCCGCCAGATAGCGCGCGGCGAGATCGCGATAGACCTCGCTGGGCGGAAGGCGATGCTGTTCGAGAAAGGCCAGGGCCTCACGGGCCAGTTCAAACGCTGCCATCGGGCCTCTGCTTTCGACCGGGTCGCCGCACCAGGACAGACGATCTGACTGATCTATCGCCTTCCCTGAGGGGCGGCAACCATCGCAGCATGGCGGCTCAAACCGAATACCGCGCCTACATGGTGTAGCACGTGCGAGCGTGGAAACCCGCCACCAACCGTGCATCGATCAACGCTTTTAGCACTCAAGCGAAGGCGGTGGTGTGGTGGCGTGGTGGCGTGGTGGCGTGGTGGCGTGGTGGCGTGGTGGCGTGGTGGCGTGGTGGCGTGGTGGCGTGGTGGCGTGGTGGCGTGGTGGCGTGGTGGCGTGGTGGCGTGGTGGCGTGGTGGCGTGGTGGCGTGGTGGCGTGGTGGCGTGGTGGCGTGGTGGCGTGGTGGCGTGGTGGCGTGGTGGCGTGGTGGCGTGGTGGCGTGGTGGCGTGGTGGCGTGTTTTACTTAAATATCATTTAGTCTATATTTAACAATGCATAATTTTTACTTTAAAAACTATCTAATTCTAAATATAGTGCAAACTTATTTGCCATTTTGCGTTGCGATGGCGACGTTTATAATATTTTGACACAATTGGATGTAATTTGGTAGCGCCGTTATCGTATTGGCGCCTTGCCCTGCCAAAAACAGGTTAGAAGCGGCTTTTTGCCTGTTCCCGGAGTCTGCATGAAAATCGTTCATTATCTCAATCATACCGAGAAGGCGAATGGACATGTTGCGGTGTCGGTTGACCTCGCCTGCGCGCAGGTCGAGGCGGGACATGATGTTTACATGGTTTCTGGGCCCGGCGATTTTGATGCGATACTACGCCGTCATGGCGTGACGGTGGTAACGGTGCCACACTCTAAAGGACCTTTGCCATTGCGCTTGTTGCGCATGGCCGCCGCATTCCTCCCCGTTATACGCCGGATTCGGCCCGATGTGGTCAACGCCCATATGGTGGCAGCCGCAATCACTGCGCGCGTCATTCAGCCTCTGATAGGCTATAAACTGATAACCACGGTCCATAATTCTTTCGACAGACAATCGCCCATGATGCGGGTCGGCGATCGTGTAATCGCAGTTAGTGACGCAGTTCGTACGGAGATGATAGGCAAAGGAATCAAGGCCGAAAAGCTTCGTACAATCCGCAATGGTACCATCGGGGGTGCTCGGCGCCCCTCCATGCCAGAGCAGCTAATGGATTTGCAGCATCCGGCGATCACTACCGTTGGCGGCCTTCATCCTCGTAAAGGAATCAATCGGCTTATAGAGGCTTTTGCTGTTGCGCATCGAACTCATCCAAATGCACATCTATACATTGTGGGGGATGGACCTCGCCGAAGAGACTACGAGAAGCAGGCCCTTGCTTCTGGAAGCGGATCATCAATCCATTTTCTAGGACATCTTGATGATCCTCGAGAAGTCTTGGGATCTACGGACATCTTCGCTCTGGCGTCTTTAAGTGAGCCATTTGGCCTTGTTGTCGCTGAGGCGCGTCAGATGGGATGTGCTATTGTTGCAACGAATGTCGACGGCATTCCTGAAGCGGTTGGCGAACCATCCAACGCAATTCTCGTGCCTCCCAATGATGCCGAAGCACTAGCCAAAGGCTTGGATCGTCTTCTATCCGACACGATCCTGCGCGAGAAAATGGCAATGGCTGCCGGAACAGCACTTGATGAACTGACTGTCCGTCGCATGTCAGATTTGACACTCGATTTATACACAGAGGCGATTGGTGGTTGATGCCACAGGCCTCGTATTAACACGCCACAGGCAGAGATATTATCGACCCGCCTGAAGTTGAGACTGCCTACCGCGAGTTTGGCCTAAGACGGGAGTGGTGAGGTGGTAAGGCGGCATATAATGCGTCAGCGATTTCCAAAATCTTCAGCGATGCAATGCGTAGCGCCGTATATGGGCCAGCACGTGATTTGAAAGCTTGCGCACGGTGCCGCGCGCGCATGGTATAATTTCGCATTCGCAGGCGTTTAATCGGGGTCCCGGATGTCCGCCGGCGTCAGCCAGGACGATGACGATGCGCACAGCGCCGCTGTACCTGATCCTGATGCTCGCCGCCTGTGGCGGTGACGGCAGCGATGCCCCCGCCGGCATGGCGGGTGCGACGCCGACCCCCGCCGCGACGGCGACGGCGACGCCGACAACGAGCCCGGGCCCGGCGGTGGCCGCGGTCGATCAGCGCGTCGTCGCCAGCTTCGACAATCCCTGGGCGATGGTGTTTCTGCCCGACGGGCGGCTGCTCGTCACCGAGAAGCCGGGGCAGTTGCAGCTCGTCACCCAGGCGGGCGTCAAGACGGTGGTCGCCGGCGTGCCGCGTGTCACCTATTCCAGCCAGCTCGGTCTGCAGGACGTCGTGCTCGCTCGCGGTTTTGCGACTAACGCGCGGATCTGGCTGAGCTACGCCGAGCCCGCCAGCGGCGGCCAGCAGCTCGCCGTCGCCCGTGCGACGCTCGACCTCGCCGCCACGCCGCGGCTCACCGACCTGGCGGTGACCTGGCGTGCGACGCCGGCGACCACCGGCGGGCAATTGGGTGTGCGGCTCGCCTTCGCGCCCGACGGCGAGACGCTCTACATCACCAGCGGCGAGCGCCAGCAGGGTACGCCCGCGCGGGATTTGTCGCGGACGCTCGGCAAGATCGTGCGGATCACGCGCGACGGCGGTGCCGCGGCGGGCAATCCCTTCGCCACGACCGCCGGCGCACGCGCCGACATCTGGTCGCTCGGCCATCGCAACCCCTACGGCCTGGTCTTCGCCAGCGACGGCCGGCTGTTCGCATCCGAGATGGGGCCGGCGGGCGGCGACGAGTTCAACCTGATCGAGCCAGGCAGAAATTACGGCTGGCCGCGGGTATCGGAGGCCGACGATTACGACGGCACGCCGATCCCGCGCCACGCGACCGATCCGGCCTATACGCCGCCTCTGGTGAGCTGGACGCCGGTGATCGCGCCGGGCGGGATGATCCAGTATCGCGGCACCGCCTTTACCGGCTGGACCGACGACTTCCTCCTCGCCGGGCTGGTCCAGCAGGGTATCGTCCGGGCCCGCGTCAACCGGCACGCGCGCCAGCAAGGTCACGCGCCTCGATCTCGGCGCGCGGATCCGCGAGGTCGAGGAGGGGCCCGACGGGCTGCTCTGGGTGCTGCGCGACGGCAGCAGCGGCGCGCTCGTCCGCCTGCCGCCGCGCTGACGCACACGCGCGGCGTGCGGGTCAGGCGAGGGTGGTGAGCGACGCGTAATAATCGGTCAGCGACTCTCCGGGCCCGTCGGCAATGCAGCGCATGACGCGCTCGACCGGCCAGAGTGAGATGCTGCCGAGCTGTAGCCGCGGGTTGATCACCTCATGTCCGGCGGCAGGGTCGCCGTCATGCCAGCTGCCGCCGAGCGTGCGGCGGATCACTTCGCCGAGATAGGCGGCCGCGCCGATCACCAGATCGCCCGCATCCGCCGGATCGACGCGGCGGTCGAACAGCGCGGTCAGCATCGCGTCGAGCGCGACCAGGCTGGCCGGCGTGTAATCGAGCCGCTCGCCGCCCTGCTCCTCGTGGAAGGCGACGAATTCGTCGGCCTGCTCGATGATCTCCCCCAGTTCCACCGCTGCCTCCCCGTTCACGGTCCGCTCTCATTATAGCGGCACAGCGTCCCCATCCGACGCACCGTCGCCTGTCGCGCCGACGACAATCGCCCTGACCGGCGACCGCCCGCAGCGATCCGCGTCTATAGGCTAATGATAATCACTATCGTGAAAGAGGGTATCATGGCTTTCGGTGTGCGGCGCGACGGGATCGCGATCGCTCTGGTCTGCGCAGGCGTGCTGGCGGCGGCCCCGGCGCGGGCGAGCGAGGGGATGTTCTCGCGCGTCTATACCGCCGACTTCACCCCCTCCGACCATGTCGAAATCGAGCAGGTGGTGCGCGAGCGCGCCGGCCGCGTCTTCGGTCATTACGACGCCACCGACCTGCGCACCGAGCTCGAATATGGCGTCACCGACAATTTCCAGGCGGCGCTCTACGTCAACACCAACCGCATGCATGCGACGCGGACCAGCGACGACGATGACGAGCAGGCCGATACCGGCTTCACCCGCCACTACGTCACGCTGGAGAGCATCTCGACCGAATTCGTCTATCGCGCCTTGAGCCCGTACAAATCGCGCCAAGGCTGGGGCCTCGCGCTCGATCTCGAGCCCGAATATGCCTTTCACGACCTGCACAACGGGCTGCGCTACGCGCCCGGCACCTTCTTGCTCGAAGGCCGCGCGATCGTGCAGGAGAAATTCGCAGGATCGGCTGATCCTTGCCTACAATCTCGTCCTCGAGGCGGAATCGATCCGCTTCGCCGGCCGGCCCGACACCAACAGCGAGCTCGACTGGAACAACGAGCTCGGCGTCACCTATCGCATCGCGCCGCGCGTCTTCCTCGGCGGCGAGTTCCGCAACCACAATGAATACGGCAATTTCACCCATCACGAACATTCGGTCTATTGGGCGGGGCCGGTGGTCCATTATGCCGACCAGCATCTGTGGGCGACGCTCGGCCTGCTCCGCCAGTTCGCCGGCGACCCCGGCCATGACGAGGATGGCAACGACATCGGCAACCGGCTGTTCCTGCGCAGCCACGAACGCAACGAGCTGACCTTCAAGCTCGGCATTCCGCTGTGATGGGCGGGCGCAGGCGCTGGGCCGGCGCGACGCTGATCACCGCGACCGCCGCGCTCGCCGCGCCGGGCTGGGCGCGTACCACGATGACGCTCGCTGAGGCGCAGGCGATCCTGTTCCCGCACGTCACGCTGGTCGCCGACGACCGCGTGCTGACGGCGGAGCAGATCGCCGCGATCCACCGGCGCAGCGACGTCGCGGTGCTGTCGAAGACGGTGCACAGCTGGCGCGCGCCCGACGGCGGCCGATTGTTCGTCGACCAGGTGCTCGGCAAGCATGAGATGATCACGCTGGCGCTCGCGCTCGACGCGGGCGGCGCGGTGCGCGGGCTCGAGATCCTCGACTATCGCGAGAGTTACGGCGGGCAGGTGCGCGATCCCGCCTGGCGGCGGCAATTCACCGGCAAGCGCGACGGCGCGCCGCTGCGGCTCGACCGCGACATCCACGGCATCTCCGGCGGCAAGCTGTCGGCGCGCCATGTCACCGAGGGGGTGCGCCGGCTGCTCGCCACCAACGGCATCGTCTTTGCCGGGTGAGGGGGCCGGCTGAGGGGGCACCGGTCGAGCGCGTCCGGCCGCTGCTCGGCACGTTGGTGTCGATCCGCATCGACGAGGGCGGCGGCGATGCCGCGGCGGCGATCGCGCGCGGTTTCGCGGCGATCGCGCATGTCCACCGGGTGATAAGCGCGCAGGCGGCGGACAGCGACCTTGCCGCGATCGCCCGCGCCGGCGGCGGCGCGGCGGTGACGGTCGACCGCGCCACCGCCGCCTGTCTGCGCGCCGCGCTGCGCCTCGCCGCGGCGAGCGACGGACTGTTCGACCCGGTGCTGCCCGGCGACGGCGCGCGCTGGCGCGACCTTGCGCTCGCCGGCCACCGCGTCCGCGTCGCGCGGCGGCTGCGGCTCGACCTGTCGGGGATCGCCAAGGGCTATGCGGTCGACCGCGCCTGCGCGGCGTTGCGCGCGGCGGGCGTGCGCCGCGCGATCGTCAATGCCGGCGGCGACCTCGCGGTGCTCGGCGGCGGCTATCGCATCCGGCTCGCGCCCGGCCATGCCGCACCGGCGGCGGTGGTCGCGCTCGATCGCGGCGCGCTGGCGAGCAGCGACGTCGCCGCGGCCCGCGCCGACCATGGCATCGCGCAGCATCGCAACGGGCGCAGCGGCGCGGCGGCGCCGGCGGGCTTCGTCAGCGTGGTGGCGCGGCGCTGCCGCTGTTCGCCCGCCATCGCGCCGTCGCTTATTGCAGCCGCGCCGGTGACGACTGGCAGACGCTCGCGCCCGACGCCGGGTCGCGGCGCGCGATGCGATGACGCCGGCGCGACGCCGATGGGTGTGCCTCGTCGCGGCGCTGCTCTGGACGAGCGGCGCGGGCTGGCTGGTCGCGCATCACTGGCTGGTCCGGCTAGGCGATTACGGCCCGGTGCCGAGCCCGGTCGAGCCCTGGGCGCTGCGCCTGCACGGCGGCTGCGGCTATGCCGCGGTGGCGCTGCTCGGGCTGCTGTGGGGCGTGCACATCGGCCCGCGCTGGCGGATGCGGCGCGCGCGGCTGTCGGGGGCGCTCTTGGTCAGCGTGACGCTGGTGCTGACCGGCAGCGGCTGGCTGCTCTATTACGTCGCCGACGACGACTGGCGCGCCGGGATCGCGCAACTGCACTGGCTGCTCGGCCTTGCCGGCCTGCCGGTCTTCCTCGCCCACCGCCCGCCCGCGCGCGGGCGGGCGCGAAGGGGGAGGGCAGCGCCGGACCTCTGACGGAACGCGCGCGCCTGCGGCCGGGGATCGCCGCAGGTCATGCGGCGCATGGCCAAGCCAGTCGCCCCACCGTCAACGCGCGCCTGCGACAGATGGCGACAATTTGGTCAGGAACGATGTCATGTCGCCTGCGTAATCTCCGCATCGGCCCAGTCACGGGTCCGGAGAGACAGGCATGACCACCCCCCGTATCCTTCCCCGCATCCTCGGTGCCGTCGGCCTGTTCGCCGCGACGCTCGGCCTTGCCGGCACCGCCGATGCGCAGCGCCACGACCGCGACCATGGCCGCTATGAGCGCGATCATCGCGGCCCGCATTACGGCCGGCACGACAGCGGCCGTCACTTCGTCCGGCACGACCGCTGCCGCACCGTGATCCGTCACCACCGCCGCGTCCGCGTCTGCCGCTGACGCAACGGCGATGTCAGGCCGGGCGGCGCAGCGCGCTGCGCAGCCCGGCCGGCAGCTGCGCGGTCGGGCAATAGCGATACAGCGTCGCCGGCCCGCGCGTCGCCAGCGTGAAGCGGCGCGCGTCGAGCACCGTCACGACCTGCCGCTCGGCGACGCGCGGGGCGGGGCCGGCGCCGGCGTCGATGCACGACTGGCGGACGGTATAGCGCCGCCCGGCGCGGGCAAGCACGCGCGCGACGCACGCCCGGCTGTGCGCGCCGCTGAGGCCTTGCCCGTCATATTGGCGGATCACCGCATTGGCGGGATCGGCGCAGCCCGAACCGTGCGAGACGTAGATGCCCGGGATGAGCGGGTAGACGCCGCCCGGCCGTGGCGCGGCGCCTTGCGCGCCAACGCCGGTCAGAAGGAGGGCGAGCAGCGCGGCAGCGGAACGGATCATCCGTCGACAACGCACATGGCCGCGCCCGGTGCCTGCCGCATCGGACTTGCCGCCGAGCGATAACGGGTGCATATAACGGGCAGGGAGTGCATCTATGCTTGCCGCCTTTCTCGATGACATCCGCGACGCTGATCTGATCGCACCGCGTCGGCTCGCCGGGCGGCTGCGGCTGCCGCTGACGCAGCTCGCCAAGCTGGCGCGGGTCAACCGCAACACGATGACCGCGCGTCCCGAAAGCCCGGCGGTCCAGGCCAAGCTCGGCGAGATCGCGCGGATCATCGCGCGCGCCGCGGAACTCTCCGGCGACGAGGGCAAGGCGATCATCTGGTTCCGCCACCAGCCGATCGCCGGCTTCGGCAAAACCGCCGAGCAGCTGGTCGAGGCGGGCGAGGCGGCGGCCGTGCTGTGGACGCTCGAGTCGATGGATCAGGGCGTCTATGCCTGAACATGGCGCGGCGCGCCGAGCGGACGATGACTGACCTTGTCCCGCTCGCCGGACGTTTCTGGCGGATGCTCGGCGTGCGCTGGCACCGGCGGCCGTTCGACAGCGGCGCACATCTGACCGGCGGCCGCTGGAACCCGCCAGGAATGGCAGCACTCTACCTGTCTGCCGATCATGCCACCGCGATCGCCGAGATGCATCAGGATCTGGTCAGGCCGGGGACGTTGGTCGCCTTCGACATCCGCGCGGACGCGATCGCGGATCTGCGCGGCGGCGATCCGGCGGTGCTCGGCTGTGCCTGGCGGCGGCTGTTCCAGCTCGACCATTGCGTCCCACCGACCTGGACGCTGGCCGAGACGCTGCGCGATGCCGGCGCCGACGGCGCGCTGGTGCCGTCGGTGCAGCAGGCCGGTGGCAGCAATCTGGTGCTGTGGCGCTGGCACGACGCGCGCACGGCCGGTCCGGGTGCGGCGCTGACGCTGCTCGATCCCGAGGCGGTGTTGACCGACGATGCGTCCGACGCCGCTAAAAGTTGAACCATTTTGAACTCTTATCCCTATGGTACGCTTCGACCGTCCATTGGGTAGGAATGTCAGGGATTGTATCCGCTCCACCGTTACCGTGCACTTGCCGACCTGACCCGTGACGAGGAGGCGGCGCTCGTCACGTTGGGCGATGCGCCGGTCACCCGCCCGCCCGGCCATATGATCCGGCCGGAAGGCGCGCCGGTGTCGGGCTTCTACCTCCATATCCGCGGCTGGATCACCTCGTCGATCATGCTGCGCAACGGTGCGCGGCTGATCCAGAAGGTGCATCTGCCCGGCGACATGCTCGGCACGCCGAGCATGGTGCTGCCGCATGCGGCCGATACGCTGACCACGGTGACCGAGGCGACCGTCGCCTTCGTGCCGTTCACGCGGCTCGGCGCGGTCTACACCCGCCTGCCGCGGCTCGCCGCGCTGTTCACCTTCGCCGCCCAGGTCGAGCGGGTGTCGCTGATGGACACGCTGGCGGTGACCGGCCGCGCCTCCGCGCGCGAACAGCTCGCGCGGCTGCTGTTCGACCTGCATGCGCGGCTGCTGCCGCTGGGCCTGGTGGTCGACGACGGCTTCGACCTGCCGCTGACCCAGGAGGCGATCGGCGATCTCGCCGGGCTGACCGCGGTCCACGTCAACCGCAAGCTGCGCGACTTCCGCGAGGAGGGGCTGATCGCGCGCGACGGCACGACGATCCGCCTGCTCGACCTGCCGCGGCTGCGCGCGCTCTCCCCGATCCTGCCCCGCGCGCTCCGCTTCGACGCCGCGTGGCTGCCACCGGCGATCTAGAGGGTTCACGCGGAGGCGCGGAGAAGGTGCGTGAGCGGGGATATGTTGCCCGTCATCGGCTCTGAGGGCGCTGGTGCCATGCCCTTATGCCCGCAGGGCGTGGCGCCAGTAGAAGAGGAAGCCGCGCAATTTGTGGCGCAGGCGGAAGGCGTAGAAGGCGCGGATGCCGGCGTGGGTGGTCACCGGGTCGGCGAGGTCGCGCCACAGGTCGGCGATGTCGCGCAGCAGCGCGCGCGCGATCCACGCATCGCGCCAGTGTTTGGCGTAGAGCGCGCCGTCGCCGAAGCCATAGCCGGCGAGCAGCCGCGTCTCCTCGTCGCGGTGGCGGCGGCCGTGGTGGTGGTCGACGGTGAAGCGATGGTCGTAATGCAGGCCGACGCCGCAGCGCATCGCACGGAACAGGAAGTCGGTGTCCTCTGCCGCGACGAACGGCGCGCCGGCACCGAAGCGTTCGTCGAACCGGCCGACGCGGCGCGGCACGTCGGCGGTGAAGGCGAGGTTGGCGCCCATCACGAAGCCGCCGGGGAAGCGGCCGGCGACCGCGGTCATCGGGTGATCCTCGAGCTTGACCGTCACCGGCAGGTCGGCGGGATCGCCGAGCAGGATGCGCCCGCCGACGATCGCCGGCGCCGGCACCGCGGCGAAGGCGGCGAGCAGCGCGGCGAAATAATCGGCGTGGAGCAGGCAGTCGTCGTCGGTCATCGCGACGATCCGGCCGCTCGCCCGCGCCAGCGCATGGTTGCGCGCCCGCGCGAGGCCGGGCCGCGTCTCGCGCAGGCGATGGACGGGGAAATGCGGCTGCCAGCCGGCGATCACCGCCGCGGTCGCGTCGGCCGAGCCGTTGTCGACCAGGATCACCTCGATCGACACCTGGGGCGCGGCATCGGCGGCGCGCGTGATCGAGGCGAGCGTCGCGGCGAGGCTGGCGCAGCGGTCGCGGGTGCAGACCAGCAGGCTGACGTCGGGCGCTTCGCTCATCCGGCAGCGAGCCGCGCGACCGCGGCGATCGCCTCCGCCATCGTCGCGGCGGCGGCGTTCGGCGTGGCGGCGGGCCAGGTCGCGCGATAGGCGGCGATCTTGCCGTAATCATTGTCGAGCACGACGTGCGGCAGCGCGAGCAGATCGGCGAGGATCGCGCCGTGCAGCCGGTCGGTGACCAGCACCGCACCCTGCGCGATCAGCGCCAGCCCGCGCGCGACGCGGTGGCGCGCCTGCGCATCGCGCGCGGCGATGTCGTCGCCGGCGGGCAGGTCGGGCGCATCGTCGAGCCAGTCGACGACGCGCGCGCCCGCGGGCGGCGGCGCGCCGTGATCGCGGCGCTCGTCGTCGCTGCGCAACAGCATCAGCAGCGGCGCCTCCGCCGGGCCACGCGGCTGCGCGCCCAAGGCGATCGCGGAATCGGGGACGAGTCGCACCGGCGCGGCGAGCCGGTCGGCGGCGAAGGCGAGGCTGGTCGCGTCGCGGACGTAGAGCGTGAAATCGGGATGGGCGTCGGCGAGCGCGACGAAGCGCGCCGCCTCGCCCGGATCACGGAAATGGATCGACTGCGGCAATTGCACCACCGGCCGGTCGCGCACCCGCGCCAGCACCGTCTCGCGGAAGCGCTGGTGATGCGGCCAGATATCGCCGAGATTGCCGCCGCCATGGAGGAAGACGACCTCCGCCTCCGCCGCGGCGAGCGCGTCGATGTCAAGATCATGCCATGTCGACACGTAGACGGGTCGACGTCCGGTGATCGCCTCGAGCAAGGCGCATTCGCCGAGCCAGATCGCGCTGTCGCCGACATTGGCGTGATCGGGAAAGTCGAGCAGCGCATAGCGCGTGCCGGCGCCGACATGCGTGCGATAGGCGGCGTCGAGCGCCGCCAGCGTCGCGGGCGGGCTCATGCGGCGAGCGCGGCGTGGTCGGCGATCGCCGCGCGGTACAGCGCCTCGCAGCGTTCGAGCCAGCGGTCGCGGCCGAACATCCGCACGGCGCGGTCGCGCGCCACCGGCCGCGGAATGGCGAGCGCCTGCCGTATCGCCGCGGCGAGCGCGGCGGCGTCGCCGACCGGGGCGAAGGCGCCCGCCTCGCCGATCACCTCGCGCGCGGCACCCTGGTCGAAGGCGGCGACCGGCAGGCCGCAGGCCATCGCCTCGGCGGCGACCAGCCCGAACGGCTCGTCCCAGCATGGCGTGAACAGGAACAAAGCGGCGCGGCCGAGTTCGGCGGCAAGCGCCTCGCCGGGCAGATGACCGCGATAGCGGATCGTCTCACCGAGCAGCGGCGCGACCTCGGCGGCGTGATAGTCGGGATCCTCGATCGGGCCGAACAGGTCGAGCGGGATGCCGGCGCGGCGCGCCGCCTCGGCGGCGCAATGCGGCCCCTTGTTGGGGGTGATCCGCCCGCACCAGATGGCGCGGCCGTCGCCCGTCGCGCGATACGGCCAGGCATCGGTATCGATGCCGTTGTGCAGCACCGACGCCTGCGCCGGCGCACCCTCCGGCCACCAGGCGGCGAGCTGCGTCGCCGAGGTGACGGTGAGCCGATGCCCCGGCGTCGCGCTGGCGCGGACGAACCAGTGCAGCGCATCGTATGGCGGCACGTGCAGCGAGGTGACGGTCGGCGTCACCGCGGTGCGCCGCGGCTCGATCGCGAACCGGTGCAGGCTGTTGTTGTGGACGACGTCATAGCCGCCGGCGGCGATCCGGTCGCAGGCGGCGGCATAGGCGGCGTCGAGATGCGCGATCAGCGGCGCCGAGCCGCGATGCTCCGCCCAGGGGAAGGTGCGCTCGTAATGTTCGGCGACGACCGGATCGATGCGGAAGCGCGGATCGCTGTCGCCCGAGGCGAACAGCGTCACGTCATGGCCGCGCGCCTGCAGCCCCGCGGCGAGCTGCCAGCCATGCGCCTCCATCCCGCCGGCGAACGGCGGGGCGATGCGCTGGCGGACATGGGCGAGGATCGCGATCCTCATGCCGCGGCGAGGCTGTCCGGCGCGGGGTGGGACCCGCGTTCCTCGAGCGTGCGGATCACGCTCGCCGTATTGGCATAGGGCTGGTGGCTCTGCTGGCCGGTCAGCGCATAATCCTCCGGCCCCGGGCGGCGCAGGATGCGCACCGGCCGGCCGGCGGTATCGTCGACCAGCCCCATCAGCCGGAAGGCGTGCAGCCAATGGCCCATCGTCCGATAGCCCCATTTGCTCTCGAACAACTCCGCGTTGCGCACGACGCTGTCGAGGTGATGGACCGGCGGCATATGGTGCGGGTGATATTGGTGATAGGCGCGCCCGCCCTTGATCCAGGCGATGGGGACGCCGGCCTGGTCGAGCGTCTTGCCGAAATCGGTGTCCTCGCCGCCATAGCCGACATAGCGTTCGTCGAACCCGCCGACGCGGAGGAAGGTGGCGCGCCGCATCGCGAAGTTAAGCGACCAGAAGCAGCGATAGTCGTTGCACGCCTCGACCCCCGCCGGCGGCGGGCCGCGCCGGTCGGAATGGCGCACCGCCAGCGCGTCGAACCGCTCCATCGACAGATCGGCGTCGGTCGCCCCGCCGGGCAGGTACATCACCTCGCCCATCAGCAGCGCATCGTGCGTCGCGAGGAAGCCGGCATAATCGGCGACCAGATCGGGGGTCGGGATGCAATCCATGTCGAGGAAGACGAGATCGTCGCCAATCGCCGCGCGCGCCGCGGCATTGCGCGCCGCGGCGAGCGGCAGCGCGTCGGCGACGACGTGCATCTGGCGGATCGGAAAGGGCGCGTCGGGCAGGTCATAGGCCTCGGCCTGCATCACCGCGACGATCAGCTCGACCGGCGGCAGGCTCTGCTGCGCGAGGCCGTGGACGAGGTTGACGAGATGCGCGGGCCGCCCCTTGGCGAGCGTGACGACGGATACGGTCATAGCGGAGTCCAGGCGAGAGGAAGAGAGGGCGTTAACGCAGCGCGGCGCCGACGGGGGCAGAATGGCGACAGCGCGGGGGAGGCGGGGTGCGACCGAGCGCTGCCAAAGCCGATGCACCGCCCCGGCGCAGGCTGGGGCCCAGTTGGGGGACCTTCGGACTGCCTCACCGCGCGCCACCCGGCTGGACCCCGGCCTGCGCCGGGGTGGTGCATGCGGGGGGCGGGCGGCTGAAGCGCATGGCGCCGCGACTCAACGCTCATGCCGCGTCGGCCACGGGCGCATCGCGCCACAGGCGGTCGCTCAACGCCTCCAGCCAGCACGCCACATCGGCGGCGGGGTCGGCGGCGATCATCGCGCGCTGCGCGGCGGGGCGGTGATCGCGCCGCGTCACCGCGAGCGCGGCGCGCCAGCCGTCCGCCGACGAGGGCAGATGCGGCCGCACGCTCGCCACGCCGGCGGCGGCGAGCGCCTCGGCCTTGCGATGCTGTTCGTCGAAATAGCGCCATTCGGGGATCGCCAGCCACGGCCGCGCCGCGGCGAGGATCTGCTGGCAGGTGGTATTGCCGGTCGAGGCGATGACGAGGTCGGCGGCGGCGATATGATCGGCGGCATCCTCGACCCAGCCGCGGTGCGTCAGATTGGCGGGTTCGGTCGCATGCCAGTCGCGCTGCACCGGGCCGATCGTGATCCAGCGCGCCTGCGGCGTCGCGCGCGCGCCGACCCCCAGCGGCGCGGCGGCGAACCCGCCGCCTCCGCCGCCCGCCACCACCAGGATCATCTCCTCGTCCGCGCCGATCCCCAGGCGCGCACGCGCCGCGTCGCGGTCGCTGACGCGGGTATCGACGCCGAGCCCGCCGGCGAAACAGGTCTTGGCGCGCATCGTCGCATCCCAGTCGGGCTGGGCGAGATCGGCGTGGAACGGCGCGAGCAGCCCCGCCGCGCCGTCATAGGCGGCGCGATGGCCGGGATCGCCGCGGTCGCCATGCTGGAGCACCTTGACGTGCGGCACCGAACAGATGCGCGCGAGCTGCGCGACCTCCGCCGAGACGTCGCAGATCATCAGCGCCGGATCGGCGGTGTCGAACCAGCCGCTCAGCGTCGCCATCGCGCGGCGGATGCCCGGCCAGCCCAGCGGCGCGCAATGCAGCGTGTCGGGCGTCGCCACCCAGTCCATCGTCCCCGCCTCGTCGCCGCTCGGCTCGAACAACGACGGCAGGCGGATGATCGCGACACGATCGGGCAGCGGCGGGAAGATGTCGTCGCGCGCGCAGAACAGCGTCAGCGGCCGCGTCGGCGGCAGCGCCTGCGCGATCGCCGCGCAGCGTTCGGCATGGCCGCGTCCCTGATGATGGACGAAATAGCCGAACGGCCTCATGCCGCCAGCGCCGGCGCAGGCGCCGCCACCGGCGTCGCGACCAGCCCGAGCCGGTTCAATCCCTCGACGATGCCGCCGGCATGATGCGCGGCGGCGCGGTACAGGCCGGGCCGCGGCGGCAGGCCGGCGAGCTCGTCCCCGGCATTGCCGACGACGATGGCCTGACCGCAGGCGGCGAGCATGTCGGCATCGTTGCCGCTGTCGCCCGCGGCGATACACTGGCCAAGCGACCAGCCGTGGCGCGCGGCATAAGCCGCGATCGCCGCGGCCTTGCCCCCCGCCGGCGCGAGCACGTCGATCAGCCGGCCGTGCGAGAAGATCACCCGCGCCTGCAATCCCGCCTGCCCCAGCGCGGTGCGGATGCGCGCGGCATCCCCCGCGTCGCCGAAGAAGCTCACTTTGTGCGGCCCGGCGGTCTCCGCCGGCTGCGGCGTCAACGCGAGCGGCGTCAGCGTCCGCACCACCGCGGCGCGATCCCAGCCGGCATCGAGCGCGCGCGCATAATCGGCGCAGGCGCGCCAGCCGCCCGCGCCGTCGGCGAGCAGCAGCCGCGTGCCGACATCGACGATATAGGCATCGGGCGCGGGCAGCCGCCAGGCGGCGAGGATCGCCTGCGCCGCGGCATGACCGCGCCCGGTCGCGACGACGAAGCCGAGCGGCGAGGCGGCGCGCCACGCGGCAAAGGCCGCCGCGCCGTCCGCGCAGCCGGTCAGCGTATGGTCGATGTCGCAGGCGAGCAGCCGCGGCGCCGCGACCGCGCGGTAGAGCGCGACGCTCTCCGCCGCATAACGCGTCCAGCAATAGGCGCCGACATGCGCCCGCGCCGCCTGTGCATGGCGGGCGTGGCGCGCCGGATCGCACAGCAGGTCGCGGCAGGCGGCGGCGATCGCGGCGTCGTCGCGCGGGTCGATCAGCACGCCGTGGCGCAGCCGCGCGACGATCTCGGCAGGGCCACCGTTGCGCGTCGCCACCACCGGCACGCCGGCCGCGGCGGCCTCGATCACGGTCAGGCCGAACGGCTCGTGCAGCGCCGGATTGACGAACACCCCGCCGTCGGCGGCACGCGCGTAGAGCGCGGCGACGTCGGCGGCATCGTGACGCGGCGGCAGCGCGATCCGCCCGGCGAGCGCCGGATCGGCAGCGAGCCGGTGGAGCTCGGCGAGCACCGCCGCCTCCTCGCCCTGCGCATGATCGTGCCGCCCGGCGAGGATGACGAGATTGGCCGCGTCGCGTAAGCCGGCGTCGCCGGCATAGGCGCGGACCAGGGCGGCGAGGTTCTTCTTGGCGACCGGCCGCGCCACCGCGAACAGGATCGGCCGGTCCGGCCGGTCGAGCCAGTCGCCGAGCCGGTCGGCGAGCGTCGGCCGGCCGGGCCGATCGGCCTCGTGGCGCGGTACGCCGGGCGGCAGGCAGTGGATCCGCCCGGCGACCGCGACGTCATAGCCGCCGATCTGCCGCTTCGCCTCGTCGCGGGTCGAGACGATGATCGCCGCGGCCTCGGCGATCGCGCGCCGCTCGGCGTCGATCCGCGCGGCGAGGCCGTCGCCGCCCAGCCCGGCGGCGCGCTTGTCGATGCCGAGCGCGTGCGGGGTATAGACGAAGGGGATGCCGAAGCGCGCCTGCGCGACGCGCGCCACCGCGGCGGCATCGGCGAAATGCGCATGGATGACGTCGGGCAGCCGCGGCAGCGCGGCGAGATGCGTGCAGAACGCCTGGATGAAGGCGGGCAATTCGGCGTCGAGCGCCTCTTTCTCGAGATAGGCGGGGGTGGCGGTGGCGATCCGGTCGATCGTCAGACCGGGGGCGACGCTCTCGCTGGCGACGGCATGGCACGGATCGAGCCGCGCGTCGCGGAACCGGCGGGTGACGATCGACACCGCGTCGACCGCCTCGGCCTCAGCCTGGGCACGCGCCGCCTCGAGCACATAAGCGATATGGCCGCCGGTGTCGGCGGTGATCCCGTAGGCGACGGGCGGCGCTTTGAGACAGCCGCCAAGGGCCAGATGCAGGATGAACAATGGACCCCCAAGTTATTGTTCCGGCGAAACGTTTCTTAACGCAAATTGGTTTCGCCGCGGGGCACGCACGCTCTGCTCCGGATCGGGACGGGACCGGAACGTCTGCGCACGGCAGCACCGGCCGGGGCCGGGGGCTTGCGCGCGATTCGCGGCGCGCGGCGCGGGGGCTTGGCACGCGACTCGCGATGACTCATAGAATCGCGATGCCGATCCGCGCCGAGAACCGCTGGCTCTACCCGATCGACTGGCCGCAGCTGTCGCAGGCGATCCGCTTCGGCCGCGCCGCGGCGCGCTGCGAACGCTGCCGCCGCCCGCATCGCCGCCACGTCGCGCATCTCGGCGACGGCCGCTGGTGGGACGGCGCGGCGCAGCGCTGGCGCGACGGCGACGGTCGCTGCGTCGGGCTGCGCGGCGCCGCGCCGCTCGCCGCGGTGCGCACCACCTATGTCGTGCTCGCCTGCGCGCACCTCGACCATGATCCCGGCAACAACCGCCCCGCCAATCTCGCCGCGCTGTGCCAGCGCTGCCACATGCTCCACGATGCCGCCGAGCATCGCTGGCAACGCTGGTGGAATGGCTTTCGCCGGCGCGCGATCCGCGACCTGTTCGAGGACCCGCGGCTTACCCGTCGGCGGCTGGCAGTGCCTGTCGACATGTCGATACGTCGACGTGTCGGATAGTTAAGAATGTCAGCGCGGTTCGTCGGGCGTCGCATCATTCGGGGTTCGCGCGGAGGCGCGGAGGCATCACGCGCGGGTCAGCTTGGCCATGCCCCCACCACGGCCTGAGCGGATCGCGACGGCCATGGCGCACGCGACACCCTCCGCGCCTCCGCGTGATCAAATCGGCAAGACCGGGATCATACCCGGCAGCGTCGCGCTTTTCGGCTGACGATTTGCTCGCTGCCGCGGACACCGGTGCGCCCCTCTGCGTCCTCCGCGCCTCTGCGCGAACCCTTCAGCCGACGCGGGATACGGCTTACAGGAAACGCGCACCGGCATGGTCGCGGAACAGATCGGCGTCGCGGACATAGTCGGAGAGCACCTGCACCGATTTATGGCGGCTGACCTCCTGCAGCTTGAAGATCGTCGCGCCCTGCGCCGCGCCTTCGGTGATGAAGCCGGCGCGCAGCGAATGACCGCCGAACAGCGCCGGATCATAGCCCGCCGCGGCGGCATGGGATTGCACCAGCCGCGCGATCGCCCGGTCCGACATCGGCGCGTCGGTGAGCGCGTCCTTGCGCGTCAGCCGGCGGAACAGCGGCCCGTCGCGATGCCCGGCCGCCGCCATCCAGCCGAGCAGCAGCGCCTTGGGCCGGATCCGCGCGCCTTCCGGGATCGCGATCACCGCGCCCGCGCCGGTGCGATCGGTCTTCGACCGCGCGATCGTCAGCCGCAGCCCTTCGGGCACCAGCGCGACATGATCGAGCGCGAGCGCGACGATCTCCGACCGGCGCAGCGCCGCGGCCATGCCGATCGCCAGGATCGCGCGATCCCGCCGCGCGCGCAGCCCGTCGCCCTCGACCGCGGCGAGCATCGCCTGCAGCACCGCGGCATCGGCGGGCCGCTTGCGCCGCTTCGCCCCGCCATGTTCGGCGCGGATCCCGGCGAGCACCTCGGCGAGCCGCCCGGCATCGGGCTGCGCGGTCGGCGCCGGATAGCCGTGCGCACGATGATGATGGCCGATCGCCGCGACGCGCCGGCCGATCGTCGCCGGATTGATCCCGCCGACCGCCTGATCGCTGACGAACACCGCGACGACATCCGGCGTCGCCGGCAGCGCGATCAGGCCATGCGCCTCGCACCAGGCGGTGAAGATCGCCCAGTCGCTGTCATACGCCCGCCGCGTCGCGGTGGCGCGCGCGGCGCGGGCATAGGCGGCGGCCTGCTCGATCTTGGCGTTGAGGATCGCGGGGAGCGGCGGCTGGTGGGGAATCGGTGCGGCGGGCGAGGCGATGACGGGATGGGGTGCGGATGCGGGCGGGCGGCGGGGCATGGGGGGAGCGTGGCATGCGGCGGCGGCGGTGGCTAGGGGTGTGTCCGGGAATCATGGTTATCGGACGCAATGCCCCCCCCATTGATCCAGCACGCAAGCGGCCTAGTCGCGGCTGGTAGCCGACTGTCGGAAGCCCTTCAGTATCTCGCACAACGCGAGCAGCACAAAACGGCTATCCTTGAAGTATCGGGGTCCCAACCGCTTTGGATCGCCCGCCATGCGCCAAAGCCACTCGAAGCCGCTGCGCTGCACGATCAATGGCGCGCGCGACAGGGTTCCGGCAGCGAAATCAAGCGCCGCACCGACCCCCAAGATGGCGTCGCACTGCAACTCGCCACGCCACAACGCGGCCCACTTTTCCTGCTTGGGGGCACCGACGCCAACGAACAAGATGTTTGTTCCGGCCTTGTTGATCTTGTTAACAAGTGCTCGCGAGATTTTCTCATCCGCCTCAAACCCAAAGGCCGGACAGTCTGTGCCACTGACGACAAGCCCAGGAAAGCGGGCGCGCAACACCTCCGCCGCCTGCAGGGCCACGCCCTGACGCCCGCCCATCAAAAAGATTGACGCGCCGCTCCGTGCCGCGTCTTCGGCGACCGAAATCAGCAGGTCGGCCCCGGTCACCCGTTCGGGCAAGCCGGGATTAAATCGCATCCTGCTCAGCGCGACGATCGGCATACCATCCGCATAACGGTATCGTGCCGCCTGGAATATCCGCATCATCAGCGGATCGCGCTGCATTGTGACGACATGATCGACGTTGGGCGTGACGATGAGTTCCGCCCCGCCCTTGCCGACAAGCGCCAGCACCTGCCTTGTCGCCTGCTCCAACGTGACGCGCTCGAATGCCAGCCCAAACATCTCGAGGCTGGTCAACGCTCAATATCCCCGTTGCCCGGCACCGCCCCGCGCCCGTTTTCATCCACTGTCCTCAGATCGGGCAACACGATGATCGACCTACGACTAACGAACCCGGCTAGGAACCAAGCGAACCAGGCCGAAGTCGTCGCGAAGAACACACTGGACACGATCGAGAGCGTTAATACCGCGATAAGCATGATGATTGCTATATAAGCGGTTCTAGATCCTTCTAGAGAATTGTTCGCGTAAATGCCGCGTAGGAACATTAGAAACAGTGCAAACGGAACAAACCCGAATAAAAATAGCATGTTGAAAAAGCCGGGTTCAAAGCCCGGCATGTTATTACTGGCCAAAGCGCCACCAAGCAACGTCGGCACGTTGATGAAGTCGAGAACCATGTTGACGGATAGGACATGCGCCGTAGTCGAGCTATTGTCTGACAGCCCCGAGATCAGATCGCCGGCAAAGATGATCGCGACGATGCCAAAGAAGGCAGCGGCCAGACAGATCATGAAGCCGCGGCGCGGTGATAACCAGTATATTAAGGCGCCAATTGGGAGGAACAGGAACACGGCACGAGTGAAAGACGCCGCAACGATGACGATCAGAGCGCCGCAAAATAATAGACGTTGCCGCGGAAACACGAAGTAGGTCGGGACGATCAAAATCATGCCGGCATAAGCAAGGGCAAGCGGATCACCGAACGAGCCCAAAAATCGGACGATCTGCCCCCCTTTGTAGTTGAAGAAGAAATTACCGTGCAATCCCTCGACTACATCATCGGTGAAGCCTTTGACGTCAAGGATGAAGCCAGCATAGTCTAGATAGTCGCGCCATATCGTAATTGCGCCAAAATAAACATTCAGCACACAGAACAGCGCCGCCATTCCCAAATATGAGTAAAGCTCGGCTTTTACCAAGTATTGGGTATCAAACGCCGATCTCGCACCAAAATAAACGCCAGCGTAGTACAGAATAACCGGAAACATGTATAGATACAGGCGGCTTGCAGCACTATATTGAGAATGAGCTGCGATGATTCCAACCCCTAGCACTACCACCGCAGCTAGGTAGAGCAGCCCGCACCATTCGTGGGAACGCAATTTAAAGCCGTTGACGAGATCGAATAGAAAAGCGACGAAGACCCCGCCTACTACGGCATATTTCACGTAGATGACTTGGAGTGCAAGGGCCTGATTTCCGGCACGGGCGTGCAGCCACGCCCCGAGGATGTTATCGGTCAGGTTGAGAGCGATGATGATGAAGAGGACGAGCTTTAGGAACACGTGGCGACTTTCGCTCTAAACACTAGGGCGTCAGTCATGATTAACCCGTACCAAGTTGATGTTGCCAATCCACTGATCACCGGCGACAGTATCAATGGGATTACCGGCCTCAAGCACCAGCCACTGCGACGAACAGCCCTGCGCGGGGACGCTGAAGTTGATCATAACGTTGCGCCCGCGCGATGGTGCGGTGGGGACGCTAGTGGCGGACAGCGGAGTCCCTGCGGCGAAGCAGGTAAGAAGGACCTTGGGTCGGTCCGCGACGTCGCCCGTCACTCCGCCGGTCGCATACTGCAGGCGATAGCGTCCGGGTACTAGGAACAGCAACTGGCGGGCGAAAGCGCCGACACGACCGCCCCGATTGACGAGGTTGAGCGCCGGCTGACCAGCCTCGTTCGTACCGAGTTCGGCCCGCAACTGTTCATTATCGGCCAATTCCCAGTCGATGGGCGGCAGGCGCCCTAGCCGTTCGAAGGCACCTTCGCGGAGCAGCGGGATGGATGCCGTCCGCACGTGCGTCGCCCGCGCATACAGGTGCAAGGCTAGGTCTGGCCGTCCGCTGTCGATCAGCCGCCCAATCGCCAGCGCAAGGCGTCCAGCCTCGTCGGGGTTTTGGACATCGAACCGCATTGCTTCGACCAGCCGCACGAAGTTGACCGGTCCGGGAAAGGTCGCCAGCAATCCACCGAAATAGTCGCCAGTCCAGGGGGGGCGCGTCGCCAGCACCTTGGTCATGCCACGCGTTACCTCGGACTCGGCGCTTGCCTGGAGCAACGTCGGCAGGAACTGCTTGCGATAGACGTCCGCCGTCCGGAACAGTCGATCATAGGCTTGTAGGGCAATTGGGATATTTGCCTGACTGACGCCATATTCGATGAACCAGATCTGGGTAAGCGCCAGGCGACGGGTCAGCATCTGGCTATATTGAAACGCAGCAAGTGGGGGCGTGTCGGGCCGGAGGATCGTCTCGGCAGTTCCAAGGGTAGCCGCGGCCTCGGCGCTCAGCGGACTTTCCCGTAGGGCCCGCTTGGCCAAGGCAGCGGCGCGACGCGCCGCTTCAGGCGTGGCTTCGCCGCTGATCAGCGTCGCTTGTCGCTCTGCGGCCCAGCTGTTGCTACTGTCAATCGCCAGAGCCAGCGCTGGATTACTCCGCGCAAATACCGTTGCCGCGGTGATACGGAACGACAGCCAGATGGCGACGAGGAGGATGGGCACCACCACGAGCGCACGGCCCCGTGCTGTGCTCCACAGGCTGCCGAGCCGTCCGAACACTGCGTGCTATCCTTGCTTCTTGGACGGGGCATCGGCCCCATAGGTATAAGCATAGTTAAATGAATAGCCGTAGTCGGCCTGACGGTGGTCAAATTTGGTCAGCACCGCGCCGAGGACCGGGACGTTGGCATTGTGGAGGCGGTTGAGGGCCACCTGCGCCATTCCCTTCTGGCTGCTGTGCGCCTGGACCACGAATACTATGCCGTCGACATAGCTGCCAATCAATGGAGCGTCGGCGAGACCCAATAAAGGCGGCGCATCGACAATGATATGTGCGAACTGATCGCTCAGGCTGTCGAGCAGCTGCCTGAAGCGGCCCGTCTCCAAAAGCTCGGGCGTGCTTGGCGGATTAGGACCCGCGGTGATCACGAACAAGCCGTCAAGATGGGTCGGCCGGAGCAGACTCTCTAAATCGCTGTCGCCGGCAAGATAGTTGCTGAGCCCGGTAGTGTTGGGGATGTTCATCAATCGGTGGATGGCCGGTCGCCGCATATCAGCATCGATGATGAGTATGCGATTGCTTGAGCGGGCGAGTAGCGTCGCCAGTGCGTAGGACGTCGTCGTCTTGCCCTCCGAGGCGCGCGTGCTCGTCACCGCAAGTACCCGAGGGAAACCACTGCTGGTCGACAGCGACAAGGTCATGCGCATCGAGTTGTACGCTTCGGTCAGCACCGACTTGCGATCACGCAGCGCCTCGCTCACGTCATCGCCATCAAGTTTGGGGATCGTCCCCAGCAGCGGGATCCCAAGTTCACTCGGGATCTGCTGTGGATCCGATATCGCCCGGTCGAGCTGCTCCTGCAGCAACGCAACGCCAAAGCCGAGGACTGTCCCCCCGGCTACCGCAAGCGCCAGGATGATGAACATTTTGGGCCACGACGGTGCCAGCGGCAGTTCCGCACCGTCTACGACTGATATGTTGTTCGCGCCGACGCCGCCTGCGACGCCGATCTCCTTGTATCGCTGCAGCAGCGCGTCGTATAATTGGCGATTGGTATCGACCTCACGAAGGTAAATATTGTACTGAATGCTTCGTTGACGCGCGTCGAGCACGCCAGTTTTCAGACTGCTAACGCGATTCTTAAGCAAGTTCTCACGCTCAAGCGCAGAACTATAGATGCGCCTCAGCGAGCCACCCACTCGATTTTCCTCCGCCGCAATTGAGCGGTCGAGCTGGTCGAGCTGGGCCTTGACCTGCCGCGCAGGGGGATAGTCCGGTTCGAATTGGGTCATAAGCTTAGCATATTCAGCTGCACGTGTAGCACGCTCCTGTCGTAGCGTCGCGATCGCTTGGTTCGACAGCGCCTCGCTGGCTTGTGCCGCCGGCGTATCAAGGCGGCTTTCCGCTTCGATGCGGCTGGCAGTCGCCTTCGCCAGTTCTGTGTTGAGCGTTTCCAAGTCACTGTCGACGAGCGAGCGTTCGGACGTCTGCCCGTCCCGACCGCCCGACGCGCCCGGCAAGTTCACGATGCCCTGTTGGCCGGCATAGCGTACCAGATCACGTTCAGACTGATTGATCCGCTCGCGCAACTGCTTCAACCGCCCTTCAAGGAAGTTGCGGGCATAGGCCGTGGCGCCGTAACGCCGCTCTAGAGTTGCTTGGACGAAACCGCGCGACCAGGCATCAACCACCTTCTTCGACAACGTTGCATCGGAACTGACGAACTTGATCCGCACCAGTCTAGAGTTGCGCTCGCTATTGATCGAAATATGCCCAAGCAGGATCGCACCGGCCGCACGTACTCTATCCTCGCGAGAGGCCGGGGTGAACCGGCCACCCTGTTCCCAGCTCGGATCAATCCCGCCCAGTTCCTTGAAGAAGCTCCTATTGTCGTACAAACGTAGATCAGTCGCCACGCGTTCGGCTAGCGACTGTGCGCGCAAAAGACCGTATTGCGTCTCGTAAAACTCTTGGTCGACCATCATTTGCTGCGCCTGAGAGCTACCGATGGAGACTAGATTTTCATTTTCACGCTTGATTTCAATCAGCGCCGTCGCCGTATACTGCTTTGTCGCGAGAAGCGAATAGGCTACCCCCGCGAGCAGACAAACCGCGGAGACCGCGATGATCGTCCGATAGCGCCGCCTCAACAACGACATAACCATGACGAGCAGATTGCTGCGATGCTCGGTATGAGCAGATGGGAGCGCGGCGGACAGGCCCGGATGCGCAGCAAGAGCATTAACAGGGCGGTCTATTACTTGCATTTCGATGCTCATTCTAGCGCTGAATCAGGGCAATTAGCGGTGCAATCAGGATACCCGAGCTTTGCAGGAACGCCCGGAACGTACGTGCACCACGATCTTCGCTCACTAGAACGAAATCATTCGCGTAGACTTCGGGGTCGGGGTACATGCCCTGCCGGATGGCGCGGACATCGTATAACGCCGCCATTTGCTGGTTATTGACCTGCCGAAAGACAGTAACATAACTTAAATCGGCGAACTCCCCGGCCCCTTGGGCTTGGGCAATGGCACGCATCAGAGTCAGTCGGCCGTTCACCGGATATAAGCCCGGCTTTTCCACTTCGCCATCGACGGTGATCTGCTGGCTTACCGTATCGACACTGACCGTCACCTGCGGATCACGAACATAGCGACCGCGCAGCGCGGTGGTGACGATCTGCGCCAGTTCAGAGGACGAACGGCCATTGGCTTGGATCTTGCCGATCAGCGGCAGCGCAAACGAGCCATCGGCATCGACCTGGATCGTGCGGGTCAATTCCGGCACGCCATAGACGTCAACGCTTACCTTATCGAGCGGCCCGATCAGATACGAGCGCTGCTGGAGCAGCAAATCTTCTCGCGCTGGTGGCGGAAGATTGCCCGATACGAGTTGCAGGCCCGGCCGGCCGACCAGCTTGTCCGTCGAGCAGCCACTTAGACCGCCGAGCAACGCCAGCGGCAGCATTAACGCAAGAACTCGCATTATCAGGCTATTTCCCGAAGAAATTTGTGTCGATCGGGCGGCTCGGCTCAGTAGATCCAATCGGTACACCCTATCGCTCCTATGCCCCGATAGGTCGGCCGAACGCAAGTCCGCCATTGGACTTCGACGAGTGCCCTATGCCATGGGCCCCCCTTACGGTTCAGGAGTATCAATCATGTGGTCGCGTCGTCAGGTCGTCGCCGGCGTTATGTGCTTGGGCAGCTTCCCGCCTACATCCACGATGCGTTCCGATCTATCGCAACTTCCCGATATCGGCGATTGGCCGTCGCTATTGGATGTCCTGCCGGCCCGCATCCAGGCCGATGTCAGGGCCGGCCGTTACCAAGGGGATCTTTCGGCCGCGATGCGCGAGGCGGTGGAAACGGGACGCGACTTCACCATCCCCGCTGGAACCTATCCGATCGCCGGTGGAATTATCGAGATGCGCAAACCTGGCCAGCGGATCGTCGGCACTGGCGGCCTGCTCCGCCGACTGCCGCTACGGGACGGCGTCGGCCTGCTCGTCTCGGCCGCCGACGTTGTCATCTACAATCTTCGAATGGATGGCACCGCCGCGGCGGTCGAAAACAACCAGATCAACGATATGGTCCGGGTCGTGGGGGATGGTTGCACGCTCGTCGACCTGCTTGTCCACGGCGCTTGGGGAAGCAACTTGCGGCTCGACGGCGTCCGCAACTGCCATGTCGTACGACCGGTGTTGACCGACGCCTATCAGAACAATTTGTTGATCTGCAACGCGCCTACCCAGGATATCCGTATCGACAACCCGATTTGCCACCGCACCGTTACCCAGAACAACATCTTCGTCACGGCGAGCGATGCCAGCACAAACAACGGTCACTCAATATTCCGGGTAACGATCAACAACCCGCTCTGCACGGATGCGGGGGATACAGCGATTGAGCTGGGCTATCACAGTTTCGACTGCACGGTGGAAGGCGGCAGGGTGGTGAACAGCTATCATCCCGGTCTGCTGCAGCGCGACGGCCGGCGCAACCGGTGGATCGGCACGATCGTCGAGAACAAGAAGCTCAGCGAGCAGCATGGCGATTACGACGGGGTGGCCGTAGTGCCGCAATGGGAAGCTCCGTCATGGGACAGCGACAGCGAGTTCAATGGAATTGTCGTCAAGGGGCAGTCGCGGCGTGCCGCCTATTATTGGGGCCAGAGCGGCATCCGCCGGATCAACTGCGTCGCCGATGCCTTCGCGCTCGGTGACGGTCCGGTCCGCGCCGGCCCGAACCGGATCGGAAGCGGCGACATGAAGGCCGGCGCTGTCTCGCGCATCCTGTTCCGTGGCGGAGCCGTCAGGGGATATGCGATCGGCGACAACTGGAATTACGACAGCCGGCCTTATGATCGCGCTGACTGCCTCACCGACGGCGTCGTGTTCGAGCAATGCGCCCAAATCCTAAATTGCTATAATATCGCGCCAAAGCATTCGGCGATTATAAACAACACCGGCAAGGACAACATTGTCAACGAGATCATGCTTCTTGCCGCCCGGCTCTGGCCTTCCGACGACAATCCGGACGTCGGTCTTACCTATTATAATAATAGTTTCAGTGGATCGTCAGGGCAGCAACGCTTGATGATCCTGCTGCCGCCCGGCGCGCCCCCGGTGGAGGGCTTGCTACTCTCGCGTAACAGTCGCTTCCTTAGGATAGCGCCGGATCGCCCGACCGTTGTTGATATCTGTGATACCGCCGGACTTTACAGTATCTACGCGGAAACGATGCGCATCAACTTTACACTGGCGGCGAGCGCCAGCGGCATATCTTTATTGGGATCGCCGAAGGTCAGCGGCAGCGGCAGCGGCAAGAATGACTTCCATATCGCGGTTGAAAATGGCAAACTGTTGCTGCATCAGCAGAACGCGCAGAATGGCGCCAGGTGGATCCACATCTCTGGCCCCGGTATCCGGGGTATCGCCAACGCCGGTACAACGTAAGGAAATATCGTGTCTCCAACCGTCAGGCGAGCGGATCAGCATCGTAGCAGGCCGACTGCCCTTACCCGGATACTAAGGCTGAGCGCATTTTTCGCCGCGATGCGCCAGCACCCTCGCTTGGCAATATTGGTCTGCCTGCTTGTGCTTTTCGCTGCCGGCGGTGGGGTAGCGCGATGGGACGCCTATTCGCTGCTATACGTACGGCCGGCCGCCGTAATAGCGCTGGGTCTGTTGTTCATCGTCCCGGGAGCGTGGAATTGGCAGGGGTTGCGCACGCCGCTCCTGCTGCTGCTGGCGTTCACCGCAACCATCGCCGTCCAGCTTATTCCCCTTCCCCCGGCGCTCTGGTCGCAACTGGGCGCGCGCGAACCCTATCTCCAGGCCGCCGTCATCGCAGGCGTCCCGCAACCCTGGCGTCCGATCAGTCTGCTCCCGTTCCGCACGGCGAACAGCCTCCTTGCAACAGTGCCTGCTTTTGCCGCGCTGATCGCGCTGGCGGGTATCCCGCGGCACAAGTGGCGCACGATCGTCCATCTCCTCCTAGCGATTTGCTGCGTCAGCGCCCTACTCGGCACAATACAATATGCCTCGAGCCTGTTCTACCCCTATGATCCGTCGGACAAGGGCTTGCCGATCGGTCTGCTGGCCAACCGCAACCACCAGGCGCTGCTGCTGACGATCGGCCTGCTGCTGCTCGCGCAGTGGGGCCTAGACGACTATGGCCATACTGGCGGCATGACCAAGCCGGCCGTGGCCCTCGCCGGCATCGTGTTCCTGTGCCTAATCATACTGCTGACCGGATCGCGTACCGGACTAGTCATCATGGTGCTCGCGCTAGCAGTGATAGCGGTGGCTGCCGGCTTGCTGATCACGCGCGTCAAGGGGCGGCGGCGGCCCTGGCTTCCCTGGCTGATCGCGCTGGCCCCCTTCCTTGTAGTGGCGGTGGGCGCCTATGCCGCGCAAAGTTCCGGTTTCAGCCGCCTGGATCAGTCACTGGGTGAGGACATGCGCACCAAGGCGCTGCCGACTGTCTGGCTGATCGCGCAGCATTACCTGCCTTGGGGCGCGGGTTTTGGCACGTTTGATCGGGTGTTCATGCAATTCGAGCCCGAGCAACTGCTTGTTCGCGGTTTTTATAACCGCGCGCACAGCGATCCGCTTGAGGTGCTAATCGCCGGCGGCCTTCCTTCTATCCTCGTCGTTGCTGCTTTTCTGGTCTGGTTGCTGGGCATAACGGGCATCGACCTGTTGCGCAAAGCTCGTGTCGGCAGCGGCCGCTATATCGTGTTTACCGCAATCATGCTTGCCCTGATCGCCAGCATCACCGACTATCCGCTACGCCCGCCCCTAATGACGCTGATCTTCACGCTCTTGTGCGGCCTGTATGCGGGATCACTGGCGGTCGATGCCGCAGACAGCCCGTTCCCGCCGATGCCGCGACGACGCTCCCGGTGAGCCCCATCTTGAAAATCGCGCACCTTGCCGGCAGGAAGGATCACCCCGTGATCGTCCATGACCTGATCCTAGCGACGCGGCGCCGTCATCTGACAGGTATCGAGCGCTTCGCGATCAACGTCTTCAAGGCGTCGGCCGCGACCGCCACTGATGTGATCGCCTTGGTCTCCCCCGGATCGCCGCTGGTTCACCACGACAATGTCGTCACGGTGGAGTCGGCAGCGAGCTGGGCTGCCGTTGCCGGCTATTTGCGTCCGTCGGACGCATGCCGTGGCCTGATCTGCGCGGCCTTCCCCGCCGGTCCGACGATGCTGCTCAACCGCATCCCGATCGTCCGCGTCATCCATGACGCGTTCGCCTGGACGCGCCCGCAGAACCTCAGCTGGCAGGGACGGCTGATGTTCGCGAAATGGGACCGGTTGGCGTTGCGCCGCTATGCCCACGTGTTCGCACCTAGCCAAATTGCGCGGGATGAGCTAGTCGACGTGCTGCCGCGCAAGGACATCAAGGTGTGCGGCAATGCCCCCGGCATGGACTTAACCTCCTCCAAAATGGCCCCGATTTCCCAACTGGAGGGCAAGACGTTTCTGCTCGCTGTCGGCACCGCAGAGCCACGGAAGAATTATGAACGGCTGATAGCGTTCGCCGATGCGACCGCCGACGGGCCGATGATCGTCGTCGTCGGGCGCTCCGGCTGGGGGGAGACCGCCGGGCGCCTGCACGCGGCGCAAACCCGGATGCCGCAGCGCTTCTTGTGGTTGCAGGATATCGACGACGCTGGCCTGCGCTGGCTATACCGCCATTGCGCGGCCTTTATCTCGCTGTCACACGCGGAAGGCTTCAACATGCCGCTCGTCGAAGCCGGCGTGACCGGTTGCCCGATTGTCTGCTCTGACATCCCCATCCACGCGGCAGTGGCCCCGCATTGGGCGGTCCGCGTTCGAGACGACATCAGCAACGAGGCTCTAGCGCAGGCGCTGCACGCAGGTACGCGCCCGCAAACCATCGAGGTCGAAGGCTATCGGGTGCGACATGATTGGCAGACCATCGCGCAAGCGATAGAGGCGCCGCTTCGCGCATAACCGGTCGAACGAAAACCAGTCGACGAAACTTCTGCTAGAGGCCGCCCATGCCTACCGTCACGCTTCCTACTGGCCGCTCGTTCGACGCGGACCCTACCCTCTCCATCCTCGACGCCGCGCGCAACGCCGGTATCACGCTCGAATATAGCTGCCGTACCGGCCGGTGCGGCATCTGCAAGGCGCCAGCGGCGGGCGACACAACGCTTCTACGCAGCGAAGATGAATCCCTGTCCCGCGAAGAGGCTGCAGCCGGCCTGATTCTCACCTGCTGCCGGGCGGCAACCGGCGCGGTGGCGCTGGATATCGAACCCCTCGACCGCCTGGCCAATCTTGCAATTAAGACGATGCCTGCCCGCATTGTCGCGATCGATCGCCTGGCTCCCAATGTCGTTTCCGTCACGTTGAAGACGCCGCCATCGTCGCCGATGCGGTTCGTTGCCGGGCAATATATCGATGTGCTGGCTGACGGCGTGCGCCGCTCCTATTCCTTGGCCAATGCGCCGCGGAAGGATGGCGTCCTAGAAATGATCATCAAACGCTACCCTAATGGCAGATTAAGTTCCTACTGGTTCGATCGGGCACAGCCCAATGATCTGGTGCGTATAGAAGGACCGTTTGGCACGTTCTTCCTGCGCGACGACGGGCCGCGCAATGTCGTTTTCCTGGCGACAGGGACTGGCATTGCCCCCGTTAAGGCCCTGCTCGAGGAACTAGCGGCAGATCCCGACCAAGCCTCGCGCCATTGCCTCTCCGTGTTCTGGGGCAATCGCGAGGCGGAGAACTTCTGTTGGAATCCAGCCAATCTAGGTCTCGACGTCCGCTTTGAATACCTGCTATCGGGCCCCGATATAAGCTGGGCTGGGTCGCGAGGGTATGTACATGAGGCGGCGGTGAGCGACGGGATCGATCCGAATGACACCGTGGTCTATGCATGTGGATCCAGCGCTATGATCGGATCTGCGCGAGAGGTTCTTCTGGCGCGGGGCCTGCCGGCCAAGCGCTTCTTTTCCGACGCATTTGTCAGCTCGAACTGAGGTTATAAAGATGAAGGCAGTCATCCTGGCCGGCGGCCTTGGCACGCGCTTTGCCGAGGAAACCAGTCTCCGCCCCAAGCCGATGATCGAGGTCGGTGGACGTCCCATCCTCTGGCATATCATGAAGATCTACTCTGCGCACGGCATCAATGATTTCGTCATTTGCTGCGGTTATAAAGGCTATGTGATCAAGGAATATTTTGCTAACTACTTCCTGCACATGTCCGATGTCACCTTCGATATGCGCGGCAACGAGATGATCGTGCATGAAAAGCGCGCCGAGCCGTGGAAGGTAACGCTGGTCGATACCGGCGACGACAGCATGACCGGCGGCCGGCTCAAGCGGGTCGCCGACCACGTCAAGGACGAGGAATTCTTCTTCTTTACCTATGGCGATGGCGTCGGCGACATCGACATCGCCAAGTCGATCGAATTCCATCGCGCCCATGGCAAGCTGGCGACGATGACCGCGACCTATCCGCCCGGCCGGTTTGGCGCGCTTGAGATCGACAACGGCCAAGTCACCCACTTCCTCGAAAAGCCGCAGGGCGACGGTGGGATGATCAACGGCGGCTATTTCGTGCTCAGCCCCAAAGTGATCAACTATGTCGCAGACGACGACACGATCTGGGAACAAGAGCCTCTGCGCGCCCTAGCCAAAGATGGTGAGCTAATGGCGTTCGAACATCACGGCTTCTGGCAGCCAATGGACACACTGCGCGAGAAGCAGCTGCTCAACAATCTGTGGGACAGCGGCAAGGCGCCATGGCGGACGTGGTGATCTCCCCGGCTGCCCCGATCGGCGCTGTCGACCCCGCCTTTTGGGCGGGAAAACGGGTGTTCCTGACCGGTCATACCGGATTCAAGGGCAGCTGGCTTTCGCTGTGGCTGCAGCGGATGGGCGCCGAGCTCACCGGTTTCGCGCTCGTACCGCCTACCAGCCCGTCGTTGTTCGAGGTCGCTGATGTTGCTGACCGCATGACCTCGATCGTCGGTGACATCCGCGACCAGCCCGCCCTGGAGCGTGCGTTGGTCGCGGCCGACCCCGAAATCGTCATCCATATGGCCGCGCAGCCGCTGGTCCGCGCCTCCTATGACGATCCGATCGGTACCTATGCGACCAATGTGATGGGCACGGTGCATCTGCTCGACGCGGTGCGGCGCGCGCCGGCCGTGCGCGCGGTCTGCGTCGTCACCACCGACAAATGCTACGAAAATCGCGAATGGGCTTGGGGCTATCGCGAAGACGAGGCGATGGGCGGCTATGATCCCTACAGCAATTCCAAGGGTTGCGCCGAGCTCGTTACCTCCGCCTATCGCCGCTCGTTCTTCGGCGAGAGCAGCCCGGTGGCGCTGGCTTCCGGTCGTGCCGGCAACGTCATCGGCGGGGGGGACTGGGCGGTTGACCGCCTGATTCCTGATATCCTGCGTGCGGTTGCGGACGGCCAGCCGGTGCCGATTCGCAATCCGCTCGCCATCCGCCCTTGGCAGCACGTGCTCGAACCGCTGTCTGGCTATCTGACCTTGTGCCAAGCGCTGTGGCATGATCCCAGCCACGCCGCGGACGCCTGGAATTTCGGCCCGCGCGACGACGACGCGCAGCCGGTCCAGTGGATCGTGGAGCGGATGTGCACGCTATGGGGAGACGAGGCGGGCTGGGTTCGCGACGAAAGCATCCAGCCGCATGAGGCGAACTACCTCAAACTTGATATCTCCAAGGCACGCGCCGGACTGCGCTGGCAGCCGCGCTGGTCGCTCGGCGAGGCGCTGGACAGCATCGTTGGCTGGCATCGCGCTTGGCTCGCCGGCGCTGACATGTACGCATACTGCAACTCAGAGTTGGAGCGCTTCGCCGGCGCTCACCTCGCCCATGCCGCATAGGACCCGATTTTGATGACCGCTGACGACCTTCGCAAGCAAATCCGCCAGCTTGTCGGGCAATATGCCGAAGCCCAATTTGCACCCAAGCCGTTCGTGCCCGGCGAGACGGTGATCCCGCCCGCCGGCAAGGTGATCGGCGCGCCCGAGATCGAGCTGATGGTCGAGGCCTCGCTTGACGGCTGGCTGACTACCGGCCGGTTCAACACCGAATTCGAGGCCGGGCTCGCCAAGCTGCTCGGTGCGCCGTTCGTGCTCACCACCACCTCCGGGTCGTCGGCGAACCTGCTCGCCTTGTCGTGCCTGACCAGCCACAAGCTCGGCGACCGTCGCCTCAAGCCCGGGGACGAGGTGATCACCGTTGCGGCTGGCTTCCCGACCACGGTGAACCCGTCGATCCAGCACGGCTTGGTACCGGTCTTCGTCGATGTCGACGTGCCGACCTACAATATCGACGCCAGCCTGATCGAGGCGGCGATTACCGAAAAGACCGGTGCGATCATGATCGCACACACGCTTGGTAACCCGTTCAACCTCGCCGAAGTGCGCCGCATCTGCGACGAACACGATCTGTGGCTGGTCGAGGATTGCTGTGATGCGCTTGGCGCCACCTTCCTCGACACCAAGATCGGCGCGCACAAAAACGTTGGTCTGTGGGGCGACGTCGCCACGGTCAGCTTTTACCCCGCGCACCATATCACAATGGGTGAAGGCGGCGCGGTCTTCACCCAGTCGCTAGAACTTAAGCCGATTATCGAGAGCATCCGCGACTGGGGCCGCGATTGCTATTGTGCGCCGGGCTGCGACAACACCTGCGGCAGCCGCTTCGGTCAGCAGCATGGCTCGCTGCCGTTCGGCTACGATCATAAATACGTATACAGCCACCTCGGCTATAACCTCAAGATCACCGACATGCAGGCGGCATGTGGCCTTGCTCAGCTCGATCGGGCCGAAGGCTTCGTCGAAGCACGTCGGCGCAACTTCGCGCTGCTTACCGAGCGGCTGAAGGGGATGGAGGAAATTTTTATCCTGCCCGAGGCGACGCCGGATTCAAACCCGTCGTGGTTCGGCTATCCGCTGATGCTGCGCGATGGCGTCGATGCCAAGCGCGTCGACCTCACCCGCTTCCTCGATCAGAACAAGATCGGCACGCGATTGCTGTTCGCCGGCAATCTCACCCGCCAGCCCTATTTCGAACACGTCAACTACCGCGTCGTCGGCGATCTAACCCGCACTGACCAGATCATGAATAACACCTTCTGGCTAGGCCTGTTCCCGGCGCTGGGTCAGCAGCACTTCGACTATGTCGGCGAGAAGCTCGAAGAGTTTTTCGGGCTGAACTTCTGACCTCGTGCAGCGGATACTGATCACCGGGGCGTCGGGATTTCTCGGCGCCCACGTTGCGGCTGGGGCAGTCGCGCTGGGACTGGAAACCCATGCCGGCGTCCGGGGCTCGAGCCAGCGTGATCGTCTGACTAGGCTGGCACCGGACGCCCAGATACTCACCTTTGACCTTGACAGTCCGGCCAGTACGCTGCTGGCGTCGCTGGAGGGGATCGACGTGGTGATACACTGTGCCGCTTATGGCGTGGATTATCGCCAGACCGACTTTGCGGCCGCGCTGACTGCCAATGTCGCGGGGTCAATGCGTCTGGCGGAGGCCGCGAGCATCCTGGGGTGCCGGTTTATTCATGTCGGGACATCTTATGAATACGGCACAGAAGACGGTATTCTAGCCGAAGATCGACGTCTCGCCCCCACGGGGGTCTATGGGGTGACCAAGGCGGCGGCAACGCTCGCTTTGCAGGATTTCGCGCGGCGTACCGGTGCCGATCTGGCGATCGTCCGCCCCTTCAGCATGTACGGTCCGCTAGAGGGCGATCATAAATTCGTCCCGCTCGTCATGGCTGCCAGCCGGACCGGGACGCCGATCGAGCTCAGCCCGGGATATCAGGAGCGCGACTATCTGTACGTCAGCGACGTCGCTGAGGCATGTCTGGCCCTCGCATGCACCGCGACCTTTCCGAAGGGGGAGATATTTAATATCTGCTCCGGTCATGGGGTGACCCTGCGCGATCTGGCGTTGGCCGCCGTCGCAGCCGTCGATGGCGATGCCTCGATCCTGCGATGGGGTGCAAAGCCCTATCGTCCGGCGGAGAGCATGCGCGTGGTTGGCGATGCCGCTAAGATTGCCGGCGTGATCGGATGGCGGGCAACGACATCGCTCGCCGAGGGTATGACAAGAACCGCAGCCGCCGACGCCTGACGTCAGGCAGGGAGATCGTACTATGAAACTTCTTATCACCGGCGGTTGCGGCTTCCTCGGCAGCAACCTTGCCGCCTCGGCCCTCAAGGCAGGCGTCGAGCTGATGGTGTTTGACAATCTGTCCCGGGTGGGCTCACCGCAAAACCTCGACTGGCTCCGCGGCCAGGGCCAGTTTACCCATGTCCATGGCGACATCCGCAACATCAACGACGTGACTCGGACGATCCGAGACTTCAGGCCGGACGCCGTCTTCCATGTCGCTGGTCAAGTCGCAATGACCACCTCGATCGCCAATCCCCGGCTCGATTTTGAGATCAACGCGATGGGCTCGCTAAACGTGCTCGAAGCCGTGCGCGACCATGCGCCTGACGCGGCCGTGCTGTATAGTTCATCAAACAAGGTCTATGGCGATCTGGAATATATCGCCTATCAAGAAACCGATACGCGCTATATCGATCCGGTGCATCCCAACGGGCTAGACGAAACCACACCTTTGGAGTTCCAGTCTCCCTACGGCTGCTCAAAGGGATCCGCCGATCAATACATGCAAGATTTCAGCCGGGTTTATGGCCTAAAGACGCTCGTATTCCGCCATTCTTCGATGTACGGATCGCGTCAGTTTGGGACTTTTGACCAAGGCTGGATTGCGTGGTTCTGCTCACAGGCGATCAAGCAGAACCAAGGACTTAGCAACGCCCCGTTCACGATTGCTGGCAATGGCAAGCAAGTTCGCGACGTGCTGGAAGCGACCGATATGGCGCGGCTGTACTTCGCTGGTCTGAAGCATATCGATCGTGCCAAGGGCCAGGTGCTTAACGTCGGGGGCGGCATGGCCAACAGCCTGTCGCTCCTTGAGCTGTTCACCCTGCTTGAGGAACTAACCGGTACACCGCTCCGGTATGACAAGACCCCTGCCCGCTTCAGCGACCAGCGGATTTTCGTCGCGGATCTGGCCAAGGCCAACGCTTTGCTCGACTGGGCTCCCCAAATCAGTGCTCGCGATGGCATCGCCGCGGCTGTCCGGTGGGCGGAGGAAGCTGGCGGGACGGCTTCTCGCACGCGATGACGGCGATGCTCCGCCTGGCTTGGCAGAGGCTGGGGTCGAGAGCGGCACTGCAGTCGGCCATAACAATGGTCATGCGGGTGGGATCAGTGGCGTGCAACGTGGCGGCAGCCGGGGTTGCGGTTCGCCTCGTCGGCGCCGAGCGCTATGGGCAACTCGTCCTAATTGTCGCCTTGACCCCTTGGCTGGCGCTATGCGCTCTCGGTACCGGCGAGCGGCTGACGCAGGTAATTGTCTCGGCGGTACACAAGACCACGCTCGCCCAAGCCTACCCTACAATTAGATCGGTGTTCGTGATCAGCGGATTTGCCGGTCTAATTGGCGCGCTGGGTGCCAGCGCCGTCGTCGTTTGGGGGCTGCAGTCCGGGCATGACCCAGCGTTCGTCATCGGCGGTATCATCACGGTTGCGGCGATCGCCTTGCTGACGCCGCTGGGAGTGAGCAGCCCGATCCTGATCGGACAGGGTTTGATCGCTAAGGACGGCTTCTACAAGCTGGCGCAGCCGATCTTGTACTTGGTGCTGAGCGGCGCGCTCCTGCTCACCGAGCATTTGACCCGCGAACAGGCCTTTGTCGCGCTGTCCCTTGCCTATGCCCTGTCGTTCGTCGCCTCCAAGATCATGGGCATGGTCGGGAGCGGGGGCATCGCTTTTCTGCGGCATCGTTCCTCGCCGGAGGTGCGCCGCAATCTTCTCCAAACCGCCTGGCCCTTCTTCATCGTCCAGATCGCCGCGCTGCTCGCCTTTCAAACCGACCGTTTTCTGGTCAATCGCTTCGCAACGTCGGCGGAACTGGGCAGTTACGACTTTCTGGTACGTATCTACGCTGGCCTATACATGCTGTTTTCGGTGCCACTGCAGCATCTGTGGCGCAACGTCGCGATCCTCTACGAGGAGGGGGAACAACATGGCATACGGCGGATCGTCGGCACCTATGCGGGTGGTAGCGTCCTTTTTTGGCTGTCAGTCACGGCGCTGGTGGTCGGGCTTGGTCCTTTGATCGTCTCGATATTATCCGGCGGTAGATTACCTTTGCCCGGATTATCGATGATCCTGCTCGTCGGCCTGTTTTTCCTGATCCGCGGCACGACTGACGTCTTCACGCTGACTCTCTACGCCACAGGCCGGCAGCGAGAAACCGTCTCTTACGGCATTGCACACGGCGTCGCGCACGTCGTCCTGGCTTGGGCGGGCGGTGTCGCTTTCGGCGTCGTCGGGGTGCTTGCTGGCCAAGTGCTCGCGTTCCTGCTAAGCTCTTTTCTGCCCTTTCTGATACTTGCATTTCGCGTACCAGCGGAGCCTAGCGCGTGAAGCAGCTCTACCGCCGCAGCGGGACCGAACGGCCGCTTTTGTCGATTTGCATACCGACCTGGAACCGAGCGGAGCGGCTTGCCGCCATGCTTGATCGACTGGCGCCGTTTCTCGGCCCGGAAACCGAACTTGTCGTCTCCGACAATGGCAGTTCTGACGATACCGACCGGGTGCTTCAGGCGTTCGCCGCTCGGGGCGGGGTGTTCCCGTTGTCGATATCGACAAATGAGGTCAACCTCGGCGCCGACGTCAATTATCTACGGGTACTCGAATTCGCTAGCGGCACATGGTTGTGGATGGTCGGTGACGACGAGGCGATCCTGCCATCGGCGATCCCCAACCTGCTTCGCGAGCTGCACGGGCGATCCGGCGTCATCTTGCTGAGCTCACCGTTACCCGAGTTGCCCGACCTTCCGACTACCGCGCAACTCTCGTTCAGCCAGTTTCTTGAAGCCCGCTATGACGTATTCGGCATGGCACTATTACAAATCGGACGGTTCGTACTAGAGCGCAACGCCATGCTTGCCCATCTGCGGCGAGCCTACAGCGGCGGTGTCGGACACCTGCACGCCTATGCCTTTCTCAGTCTAGCCGCGATCAAGGACGGCGCGATGTTAAACGTGGTGCCGGTCGCCGGCATCTTCCCGTCGGTAGCCGAAATAGCGTCTGAACAACCGCGGTGGAACCAGTTGGCCGGTCACGTCGGCGCGTGGCGCTCGTCGCTGCTCGCCCTCGATGGTAACACATTGGCTCGTCAGCGCGAGCGGCGGCTACGCGCACGGGCCATCATCCATTCCGCGATCTGGCATCTCAACAACGGCGGCCGGCTCGGCACCGCTTTGTCGCTGTGGATGTTTCTCCAACTTCCCTTTTCCGGCAAGGCTCAGATGATGCCCGTCATTATCCTCGACATCATCCCCACCCGGACCAGAATGCACCTGCTCCGTCTAGCGAGATACATGACTGGTCGAAAGGAATTTACTATGACATCGTCCAGTAACTACTGAGCCGCTCGCCATCAACTGACAGGAACAGTATCGTGCGACTTTCTATCTGCATTCCGACCTATAACCGCGGTGAATTCCTTGGTGAACTATTCGATAGTATCCTTGCACAGCAAGGTTATGACTGCGAATTGGAAATCGTTGTTAGCGACAATGCCTCGACCGATACGACCAGTGCCGTCGTCGAGGCGTATCGGGAGCGCTTGGGCAAGCTGATCTATCGACGCTCCCCGACAAACATGGGAGCTGATCGCAACTACCTTCGGGTAGTTGAACTGGCGAGCGGCGATTGGTGCTGGCTGATGGGCAGCGATGACATCCTTGAACCAGGCGCGCTCGCGCAAGTTGCACGGGTCCTCGCCAGCGATAGTGATATTGCCGGCTTGTCGGTCGGCCGCAATATCCGGACCTTCACCTTGCAGAAGCGCGGTGAGGAGCGCCTGCCAAAAGGTCTTGCCCTGACCAATGCTGGCAGAATGACCGGTGCCGAGCCAATCTTTACCGCGCTAGCGGCCTATTTTGCCTATCTGTCCGGCCAAGTAGTGAAGAAGCGACTTTGGGACGAGGCGGTGGCCGCACATCCGGTAGACAATTACCTCAACGCCTATGTGCACGTTTATGTCATCGGCCGCATGCTGCAAGCTCAGCCCCGATGGTTTTACCTCGCTGAACCGCTGGTAGGCTGGCGGGACGGGAATGACTCGTTCCTTGCTGACGGCCAGTTTAACCGGCTTCGCATCGACGTAGTCGGGTTCGAGGAGATTGCCCGTGGTCTGTTCGGGACGGCAAGCACATCCTACCGGCATATCAACGCGGACATCGCTACTGGCCTGCTGTTTCATCGCTTGCTCGCTGGCCGGATGAACAAGGCGCCGGCGTCCTTCTATACCGCCGCGGCCCGGCTCACGGTTCCACGTTACTGGAAGTTCCCGAGCTTCTGGTTGCGCACCGTTCCAATCTTTCTTCTTCCGGGCAGCCCCATGCGCGCCGCCCGTTCGATCTTCCGTCAACTCAAGACTAAAAACGGCTGAGCGCCAGCGACGCCTGCGACCGATCGGACGCCGTCTTACCTCGCGTATCCGTATCTGTCCGTTGGAATACTATGGGAGCCACCATGCGGCTATCGATCTGCATACCAACCTTCAACCGCGCCAATTTCCTGACCGACCTACTTCAAAGCATCGCCGATCAGACCGGCCATGGCTGCGACGTCGAGGTCGTGATCAGCGACAATGCCTCCAACGATCATACCGCCGCGGTCGTCGCGCACTTCGCCGAGACGATGGATTACCTTGTCTATCATCGACAGGAGCGGAACGAGGGACCTGATCGGAACTTCCTTAAAGTGATAGAATTGGCAAGCGGTGATTTCTGCTGGTTCATGGGTAGCGACGACGTGCTCGAGCCGGGCGCGATCGTCCGCATCACAGAAGAAATTGCGCAGCATCCCGAGATCGCGGGGATGTCGGTCGCGCGTTCGATGTGGGATATCGCCCTACAGGAGCGCTTCGTCTCACCAAGCAACGATCGACGGCTCTTCACGCACAGCCGCATCATGCACGACGATGCCGCGATCTTCCCGATCAGTGCTGACTATTTCGGCTATCTATCAGGAAACATCGTCAGGCGGGCGCTCTGGAACCATGTCGTCGCGACGGAACAGGTCTCCAAGTACTTCAACGCCTATGTTCACGTTTACGTGATGGGCCGGATGCTCCAACACCAACCGGTATGGTATTACCTCGCCGAGCGATGCGTGAAATATCGTACCGGCAACGACTTTTTTCTGAAGGATGGCGAGTTCAAGCGCATCAAGCTCGATGTCGACGGCTATGGCGAAATCGTTCGGTCTCTTTACGGTGAGGATAGCGCCCCTACCCGGCGGATGGACAATCGGGTGATGTTCCATGTCCGGCATCGCCTGATCGTCGGCAAAGCCAGCAACTTCGACAGCGATTATTATCGCGATGTGCTCCATCTCTCTTATCGACATTACCGGCGCTATCCGCGCTTCTGGTTGGAAATTCTTCCGGCAGCGCTTGTGCCCTCAAGGCTGGTTCGGCTAGCGCGCGCGACGTACCGACAAACGATTAGGCCGCTCCGTCTGGCCTTGATGAACCGGCATCACTAACCGGTCGCCCGCTGCTCTTCTCCTTCTGGCCGGAACGACATGACCCTACAATCTCTCGATCATCTCCGTAAGCTCGACGGGAAGCGGATCATCGTCTTGGGCGACGTGATGCTCGACACCTTTGTCTACGGCCATTGCGCCCGGATTTCGCCGGAGGCACCAATCCCGGTCGTGCGCATCGAACGGGAAGAGGTGATGCTGGGCGGCGCTGGCAACGTCGCACGCAACATCGCCGCCCTAGGCGCCGAGGCCATCCTGATCGGCGTCGTCGGACAAGATGCGGCGGGCGCCGCGCTGCGGACAAAAATCCATGAGGAAGCGCGCATCTACGCCGACTTGGCGCTCGAACAGCGGCCGACTACGCAAAAAATTCGCTATATTGCCGCGCAGCAGCAGATGCTGCGCGTTGATATTGAAGAAAGCGGCCCAATAGGCGCGGCAAGCTTGCTTCATGCCTTCGCCCGCCAGTTGCCGACTGCCGATGCCGTTGTGTTGTCCGACTATGCCAAAGGGGTTCTTACGCCCGATCTGCTCACCACCGTCATCCGCCAGGCAAGGGCGGCAGGAAAGCCAATCATCGCCGATCCGAAGACCATCGACGTCGCGCGGTACGATGGCGTGACGTTGCTTACCCCTAATGCGGCGGAGGCGGCGCAGGCATCCGGCCAGGCCTGTGACGAGGATGAAGGCGCATGCAGCGCAGCCGACCAGTTACTGGCGGCGATGCCGACGTCGCCGGCAGTACTCATCACCCGCGGAGCCAAGGGCATGACGCTGGCCCAGCGCGGCGCGCCAGCCATCCATCTGCCCGCGCTGGCCCGCGCAGTATTCGACGTATCCGGCGCCGGCGACACCGTGGTCGCCATGCTGGCGGTGGCGCTGGCATCGGGCCTCGACGTCACCGAGGCGGCTCATCTCGCCAATGTGGCGGCAGGAAAGGCTGTCAGCAAACCCGGCACCGCTGTCGTGACCGTCGACGAACTGCGCGAGGAACTGCAGCACGATTATGCGCTGTCCACATCGGACAAGATCGCCGTACCTAGTGGTGCAGTGCGGATCATCGACTCCTGGCGTCGATGCGGCGCCCGCATCGGCTTCACCAACGGCTGTTTCGATCTTTTGCATCCCGGCCATCTTTCGCAACTAGCGCAAGCCCGTGCGGTGTGCGACCGCCTCGTTGTCGGCCTCAACACCGATGCCTCGATCCAGAGATTGAAGGGCCCGGCCCGCCCAGTGCAGCATGAACAGGCGCGCGCGGCTGTTCTCGCCGCCTTGACCATGGTGGATCTCGTCATCCTCTTTGGCGACGACACGCCGATCGATCTAATTACGCTGCTCCGTCCCGACATCCTAATCAAGGGCAAGGATTATACGGTGGACAGGATCGCCGGCGCCGACTTTGTTCAAAGCTATGGTGGCCGCATCTTCCTGGCTGACCTGCTGCCCGGGCACAGTACGACCAAGCTGATCAACCGAATCAATCATTTAGCCAACTGATCAGTCAGCATCGCGACGGCCGCATCAGCGACATCGGCGGGCGGCACGTTGAGGAAGCAGGACATCGCCGGGCATCCCGGGCTGTTGCAGGGCGCACAGACCACCGGCCGCGTCATGACTGCCACGCGGTCGGTATAAGGCGCCCATAGATATGGGTCGTTTGTGCCGGTGAAGATCGTCACGACGGGTACGTCGAGCATGGCCGCGACATGGCCGGTGACGGTATCGGGGCATACCACTAGGCTGGCGCTAGCGAGGGTGCGGACAAAGGTATCCCAATCGGAGCGGCCGGCTTGGTTGATGATGCCGGGTGCAGCCTGTTCGAGCTGCTCGGCGAGGGCGACGTCACCCGCGCCGCTGCCGGTGATAACGATCCGGTAGCCGGGGGACCGGGACACAAAAAGGGTGATGAACTGTCGCCAGCGCTCTTCTCCCCAAAGGCGGTTGGGAGATCCAGCGCCGGGATGAACCACAATATAGGGCAACACCTCCGCCAGATGCGCAGGCAGCGTGCCCAGCGTTCGCGGATCGCGATGCGGACGCATCTCAGCGGGCAAAAAGGGCGCATCGGGCGACAGCGCGTCGAGCAGCGGCCGGTAGTGCTCCGCCATTGGGCGGCGGCGCATCTCCCACGCGACGGGATGGGTCAGCAGAGGTCCGAACCCGCCGCTCACATAGCCGATGCGCAGCGGGATGCCGGCCTTGAAGAACAAGGGGTGCGCGGGCGGGAAGATCGGAAACAGGTCGATCGCGGCTTGATAGCGGATGCGCCTGATATCCTGCAGCGCCCGACGGCGCGTCGTGCGATACCGTCGCCATTTGTCAGGGCGGCTTATCGCTGATCGATTGAGTGCCCAGTGGTCGATGATGTGAAGGTCGTCAACCAGACCAGTCCCGGCGAGTGCCGCCTGCCCCCAGCTTCCAACAATCATTCCAATTCGGGCGGCAGGATAGCGGTGACGCAGTGATCGCAACGCCCCGATTGTCGAGATGACGTCACCGAGATGAGCCCAGTTCGCCACCAGGATCCGCTCGATCACGCCGTCCGGCGCAGCGTTCCGTCGTACCGGCAGCAGACGCAACGCTCCATCTAGCGAGGTGATCGCGAGAACCTTGAGCGGATGCGACATACGGTAGCGCCCCCGCATGGCGGGACGGGGTTTACCGAATGGACCAATCGGATCGAGGTCCTTGAGCGGCAGGATCACGTCGGCGACCTTTCGAGGACTTCGGAGAAGGCTAGAAACAGGTGGTATAGAGAACTTGCCGGAATAGACTGGACCATCGGCCTGCCGGCAGCGTCGACCCAGTCGGTCCAGGCGCCTATGACCGGCCGGTCGAGAAAGGTGGCGAACACTGCGTCGGTGATCGCCGCGATACGGCTGACAGCTGTCGGTACCGGTACTGCGCTTCCGGCGAGTGCCAGCTCGGCCTTGATGGCTTCGGTCTGCGGCCAGCAGCGCGTACTGGCTTTCTTCACCCGGCCGTCTATCCAAACTTCATCGCACAACAAGATACCGGCAGGTCGGCCATGGCGCTCGACGAAATCATACAGACGGCGGGCCGCGTCACACAGCGGCTCTCCCATCCGGTCGGCATACCAGCGTAGCAGCCATATCCATTCGCAATGATGCCCTGGTTCGACATAATCGCCCGCTGCGCCGGCCGCCGGCCGCCACCCCGTGTCATAGAATTCTCGTAATACCCCAGCCGTGTGATCAAACATGCCGGTCAGGAAAATGTCAAAGATCTCGCGGGCTCGATCGAGGAAAACCGACTGCCCGGTGGCGTCGTACGCTGCCAGAACCGCCTCAAATAGGTGCATGTGAGGGTTTTGATGAAATTCGGTCAGGTTGTTGCTATCGACTACGAAACCGTTACGGTTCGGGTGGCGCAGCGTCGCCGATATCGTATCGCCGAGCTGGATAATCTTTGTAAGGACGTCGCGCTCCCCAGTAGCCCGATAGTACCAGCTCAACGCGAACAGCAGAAAGGCATGGTCATAGGTATCGCGCTTGGGATCAAGCACCGCGCCATCACGGGCAAGGGCATGAACGACGCCATGCTTGATGCCATCCGGAAAGCCATGAGCGACGACGAAGTCGTAGCCGGTCCTGGCGACGACGTCGCCATCAGGCATCAGGCCCAGCAGCTTGGCGTGGGAAAAGACATAGATTTGGCGCGCCTGAACGCGCACTCGCTTGGGTGCCGTCAAATCAGGCAGGCCGGCTAGCGTCAGCCGCTCGACAAACCCGCCCTGTTCGCCATCCACCCCAATCGATGCCCACAAGGGCAGGCACACATCGGTCAACCACTTCCGAATGCGGAGAGAAACTGGTGTCACGCAGGTTGATCCTCGCTGCCATGAGGGGATAGAAGCATGCCTTGCGACGATCGCCCGTCTAGGATCGTTGTGACAAAGGCAAGCAGATCACCGCCGAGGAACTGAAAGCCCGTCACACCCGCAGCAGCGGCGGCGGTCATATCTGACGGCTTGTCCCCGATGAGGAACGAGCGTGTGAGATCGACACGCCAGTGCCGAGTGAGATCCAGGATCATGCCAGGCGCCGGTTTCCGCCAGTCGCAATCATGACGATAGGCCGCCACCGCCGCCTCGACATGGTGCGGGCAAAAACGCACATCATCGATCACCGCGCCTTCCCGGCCGAGCAGCGCATGCATATGCGTATGCACCCTATTAAGCGCAGCTTCGTCAAAGTAGCCGCGTGCGATTCCCGACTGATTGGTTACCACGAACACCAGCAAGCCTGCCTCGCGGCAGGCCCGTAAAGCCGCTGCGGCACCCTTAACTAGGTCGAATCGCGCCGGGGTGTCAATGTAGCCATGATCAACGTTGATAACGCCATCTCGGTCGAAGAAGGCAGCGGGTCTGTTTGCGATCATATGTCCATTAACTCCCGTAGAACGCCGACATTGCTGCGGACGTGTCATCTTCGATTGCAAAACCGCCCGACCGCCCGCTCGTGTGCAGCACGTAGCACGGCCTGCTAGAATCAAGTCACGTAACGATCTATCTGTTTATCTTCGGACCATGCCACTCCGAGGATGGCATGGCTGCAGTTCCACATCGCTTTGGAAAACATAGTCGCTGTCCCGCATCATCCAGTAGCCGCCCGTCACCGCCGACCGATCCTGCGAACGATGGTTTCGCTGCCATCCGCAATTAATTATAGTTAAAGTCGATAACAGCTGGTCGCAGCGGCACATATATTCCCCGGTCGTCTTAACTAGACAGAAATCCACCCCCTTTCTAAGGTACTGTCACATACCGGGGGTTCTAGAATGATCGGGACGATGACGTCGACGCGGCGAGTACGGGTGCGTGCTCTACATACGAGTGGTCTTGCGCTGGCAATTGTCGCAGCCGCGCCTGCATTCGCGCAATGCGCACCCGATCCCACCCAGACGAACACCCCCACCAATTGCACCGGCACTGATAGCGACGGACTCGTTGTCACCACCTACGGCACGACGGTCAACGTTCCCACCGGTGTGACGGTGCAAGGCGGTGGCCGGCCGGGGATCGCAGTGACGCTGCCGTCGACCGATTACGGCAGCGCCGTCGGCGTCACCGTTGCTGGTACGGTTGATGGCGGTGTGCAACCGGGAATCAGCCTGCTGTGGCAGACACCGGCGAGTGGCTACGGTTATAACGACGCCAATCTCAACCTCATCGTCGCGCAAGGGGGGGGCGTCACCGGCAGCAACGCGCTTGTCGTCGGCCGCAGCAGCGGCGCAGGCTATGGCTATGGCAGCGCCACCGCGACGATCGACAACAGCGGCACGCTGACTGGCACCAGTGGCATCGCGCTGCTCGCGAGCACGCCGGGCTACGGCGGCTTCGCGATCACCAATCGCGCGACAGGCACGATCGGCGCGATCAGCGGTACGGTCCGGACGCTCACCAATGCCGGAATGATCGATGGCGCCGCGCGCAGCGCTATCGATTGGGGCAATAGTACCATCTACTACGCCACCATCAGCAACAGCGGCACGATCACCGCCGCAGGCAGCGCTGCGTCCCTCGCCAATCTCTACACCGGTAGTGCGTTGGTCAACACCGGCCTGATCAGTAACACCGGTAGCGGAGCGGCAATCAGCGGTGTCTCGCTTGCGATCGTCAATGACGCAGCCGGGCGGATCACCACCGCGGGTACCACGGCGATCAACGCCAACAGCAATCTCATCCTCACCAATAGCGGCCTGATCAGCGGTAACATCGCCATCGCCGCCAGCGGCAGCTACCCGGGCGGGAGCACGATCGATTCGCGTACCGGCACGATCAACGGCTCGGTGACCTTCGGCGCCGGTAACGATACGCTCGTCGCCGGCTGGGACGGCACGCGACTGGTCACCGGCATCAGCGGAGCGGTCGACGGCGGATCGGGTACCGATACCGTCAGCCTCCGACTGACCGGCGACACGATTCTGGCAGCGCCGATCGCCTTGCCGACCAACTTCGAGCGGCTGAACCTCGCACCAGATGCTCAGACGACGACGACGCTCGCTGACGGCCTGACGATCCCGGGCACGCTGTCGATTGCCGGCGGCGGCACGGTGATCAACCGCACCACCCTGTCGGCGGCGACGCAGGCGGTGCTTACCGGCGCCGATTATACGACGAGCAGCTATGCGACCTTCGTCAACGCCGGCACGATCCGCACGACCAACGGCGTCGCCGGCACTGCCGCGGTCACCCTCGGCTCCTATACCACCCGCTTCGAGAACAGCGGCACGATCGACGCGACCGGCGCCGGTGTCGATTCGAGCACGGAGGGCAGCGTCGTCAACACCGTCAGCGGCACGATCACCGCGGCGGGAACCGCGGTATCTCTGTTCGGTCCCAGCTTCACCAATGCTGGCACGATCCGCTCGACCAACGGCACCGGCGTCGTCCTGTCCGGCTCCTACGGCGCCAACTGGAGCAACAGCGGTCTGATCGAAGGCAAGGTCGCCGGCGCCCGTATCTCTTCCTCGTTCGTCAATACCGGCACGATCACCTCACCCGGCACCGGTGTGCTGGTCGATTGGTACGGCGTACTCGACAATCGCGCCGGCGGCACGATCAACGGCGGCGTCGCCGGCACATCCTCCGGCTTATCCAATGCGACGATCATCAATGCCGGCACGATCAACGGCGCCGTGACGCTGGTCGGCAGCGGCTATGGCGGCAGCTATAACGCCAACCGCTTCTTCGCGCTGGCGGGCGGCGTGGTGAACGGCAATCTGACGCTCGGTGCTAGCGATACGCTCGTCGCGGAATTGGCGGGCAGCGGCGGCGAGCGGATCGCCGGCATCACTGGCACGATTACTGCCGCCAACGCGACTTTGCGCTATCGCGTCCGCAGCGATACCGCGACCAGCCTCGCCACCCCGGCCGGCTTCGCCAGCATCGGCTACGATCTCTACGACGGCGCGACATTGACGCTGACCGGCGCTGCGACGCAGGCCCCCGGCCTGTACGTCCCGCCGCTGACGCTCGCCGGCCAGGGCGTCGTCGATCTCGACGCGACGATCACCGCCACCAGCCAGCCGACGATCCAGATCACGTCGCTGCTGCTCGCGCCGGGCGAGGCGCAGCCGGCGACGCGCGGGCTCACCATCACCAGCCGCGGCGCGCTGACGCTCGACCGATCGGACAGCAACACCTACCCCTATACGGCAGTGGCGCTGACCGGGGACGACACGTTCACCAACGCCGGCACGATCACCGTCGTCGATCGCGTGGCGAACGCCTACAGCCGCATCAACGCGATCGCCGGCGGCAAGACCGTCACCAACAGCGGCACGATCACCCTCGACGGCGCGACCGGCATCTTGAGCGGGCGGGACGTCACCAACAGCGGCGCGATCGTGCAGGCCAGCGGCGGTCGGGTTGCGATCGGGATCAGCGGCGTCACCAATCTCACCAATAGCGGCACGATCGACGTCGCCGGCACCGCGGTGGAACTCAGCAACACCTATAACAGCACCATTATCAATTCAGGTCGCCTCGCCAGTTCCGGCGGCCTCGCGATCGGTCTGGATGCCTATGCCTATTCGTCCTACGGCCTCACCGTCACCAACTTCGCCGGCGGCACGATCGCCGGTGGTGCCGGACAGGCGATCCAGATGGGCGGCGGCACGCTCAGCAATGCCGGCACGATCACCGGCACGGTCGATCTTGGTTATGCGACCAATGGCGGCCGCGCTTGGAACCCGGCGGTCTATGTCGCCAACGGCGGCACGATCGCCGGCGACCTGCGCTTCGGCGGTGGCGACGACGTATTCGTCGCGATGGACGATGTCGGCGGGGTCAGCGGCATCATCGATGGCGGTGCCGGCGCCGACACCTATATCCATGCCCGTTCGACCAGCGGCACGGTGACGCTCGGGGCGCTTACCGCGATCAATTTCGAATATGAGGGTGCGCGCGCACGCGGCACCGGCACCGTCGTCACGATCGGCGCCGCAGCGCCATATAACGGCGACGTGCGGGTTTCTGGCGATGGCGCGATCGTCAATGCTGCGACGCTGAACGGCACGGTCTCGACGGGGAATTACTATAACACCGCCCAGGACCCGACCTATACCGACGCACAACTCGCCGCCTTCACCAACAGCGGCACGATCGCCGGCGGCTTTTACGGTGAGACCGGCGCGTTCACCAACACCGGCATGCTCGGTGCGACGACGCTCAAGGGACAGGCGCTGTCGCTCTATGAGACGCCGTCCTTCGTCAACACCGGCACGATCAGCAACAGCGGCAACAGCAATAGCAACACGATCTATCTGACCGGCGGGCAGTCGACGACGATCGCCAACAGCGGCACGATCACCGGCGGCGGCGTCTATGCCGCCGTCCAGGCCTATTGGCCCTATTACGATCCTTATTATTACTACATTAACCCCCAGCCGGTGGCGACGACATCGCCCCCCGTCCCGATCACGTTGGCGATGACCAACAGCGGCACGATCACCGTCGGCGGCTACGGGGTGACGCTGTCGGCGCGCAGCTACGCCATCGACGGCGTCGCCACCGTCTTGCTCAACAACAGCGGCACGGTCGCGACCGACGCCATCAGCGGCCATGCAGTGGCATTGAGCGCGTTCGGCAACTCGCCCGGCGCGCAGAGCGCCACGCTGGTCAACAGTGGCGCGATTCGCGCCAATGGCGGCGGCACCGCCGTGCCGGCCGACGCGTTGTTCGGTGAAACTCTTCCCGCGGCGGCGGTGCGCTATTCCGTCAACACCGGCGACATTGCCGCGATCACCAACACCGCGACCGGCACGATCGAGGCGACCGGCACGCTGTCGGCCGCGATCATGGGCCGCGGCGCGCTCCACCTCACCAACGCCGGCACGATCCGCGGCAGCAACGGTACCGCGCTCGCCGGCAACGACTACCTGTCCTATTATCTCGGCAGCGACCGGCTCGCCGGCGCGATCCAGACCATCGGCAATGCCGACAACCGCATCGTCAACACCGGCACGATTATCGGCTCGATCGGTCTCGGCGGCGGCAATGACCGGATCGAAAATCGCGGCACGATCACCGGTGACGTCTTCCTCGGTGCCGGCGACGACATCTTCCTCCAGCAGGCCAATGCGACGCTGACCGGTAAGGTCGACGGCGGCGACGGCACCGACCTGCTGATCGTCGATGCGACCGGTGGCGGCACGATCAACGCCGCGCAGTTCGTGCACTTCGAAGGGCTGAGTCAGACCGGTCAGGGCAACGTCAACTATCTCGGCAGCTTCGGCTTCGGCACGATCGGCCTGGTCGGCGGCACCATCACCGTCGCCGCGGGCGATACGCTGGCGACCAGCGGCCCGGTCGCGCTGACCGCCAGCAGCGGCGACGAGACGGTGATCAACAACGGCACCATCCTCGGCGCGGTCGCGCTCGGTGCGGGCAACGACACGTTCGTTGAAGGGCCGAACAGCCGCGTCACCGGATTGGTCGACGGCGGCACCGGCGACGATCTCTACTCGGTCGTCCTCGCCGGCGACCGCAGCGGCATCGGCGCGCGCACCGGATTCGAACGGCTCGCGGTCGGCGGCACCGGCACGCTGCGCCTGACGCTCGACCAGGATTTCACCAGCCTCGCGCTGAATGGCGCCAGCGCCGACCTGACGCTCGCCGGCTATCGCATCGCCGGTGCGACCGGATCGGATGCCGCCGAGACGCTGCGCGTCGACGGCGACATCGCCCGCGTCGCGCTGGGTGGCGGCGACGACACGCTCGCGCTCGGCACGTCGGTCGCGATGGACCGCTACGACGGGGGCAGCGGCACCGACACGCTCGCCTTCACCGCGGCCGCGCCGGTGACATTGGTCGGCAGCGCGACCGGGTTCGAGCGCGTCACGCTGACCGGTGGCGCGATGACCGTCGCGGGGACGCTCGGCAGCGCCGCAGCCCCCCTCGCCTTCACCACCGCCGATACGCAGCTCACCGTCGCCGACGGCGGCACGCTCGCCGGCGTCATCGATCTCGGCACCGGCAACACCCGCTTCCGCCTCGCCGCGGGCGGCACCCTGGTCGGCAGCGTTGCCGGTGGTGGTCAGGGCAGTGCGACCGTCGCCCTCGCCGGCGACCGGACGCTGACCGATGCGCTGACCGGCTTCGCGACGCTGACCACCGAAGGCAGCGGCACGCTGTCGCTCGCCGGCGCCTATGCGTTCGACCGGGTGGGCGGTACCGGCAACCTTGCCGTGCTCGCCAATGCGGCGCTGACCACCGGCCAGCTCCGCTTCGGCGATGACGACAACCGCCTGACCATCGCCGGCCGCTTCGCCGGATCGGTCGACGGCGGCGCCGGCCGCAACACGATCGCGATATCGGGCGGCAATCCCGCGGCGCCGGTCGCCTTCGGCAGCATCGCGCAGGTCGCCACGCTGTCGATGAGCGTCGGCTTCGCCACCGTCTCGGGCAATGCCGCGCTCGGCACTGTCGACATGTCGGGTGGTCGACTTGTCGGGCTGGCGGGCTCGACGCTGTCGGCGGACCAGTTCCTGATCCGGCCCGGTGCGACCTTCGGTTCGGCGGGCACGGTCAACGGCAACGTCACCGTCGCCGGCATCCTCAGCCCCGGTGCCTCGCCGGGGACGATGACCGTCAACGGCAATGTCGCGCTCCAGTCGGGCTCGGTATCGCTGTTCGAGATCACGCCGACCGTGTCCGACAAGCTCGTCGTCAACGGTACGGTGACGATCGCCCCGGGCGCGACGCTGCAGCTCGCACCGAGCGGGACGCTGCGCCCCGGAACCAGCTACGACCTGATCACCGCCAGCGGCGGCATCACCGGTAGCTATGCGACGATCCTCAAGCCCGACAGCCTGTTCGGCTTCGTCGTCCAGCGCGGCGATCGCCTCCAGCTGCTCGGCCAGTTCCTCGATCCGGCCGGCACCAACGCGCAGATCAGCCGCAGCATCGCCTACGCCAACCGCGCGATCGTCGCACAGCCGGCGGACAGCGCGCTGTTCGCGGCGCTGCCGGCGCTGCTCACCGCCAACGGCACGTCCGATGCCGCCGCCTTTGCCCGCCTCACGCCGGAGACCTATGCCTCGGCGAGCCAGATCGGCGTCGACAATGCGCTCGCGCTCGCCGCGACCCTGCGCGGGCCGGGTCTGGCGACCGATAGCGAGGACGTCCGCCTCTTCACCTTCGCGCAGATGCTCGGCGGCTGGCACCGGCTCGGTGCGGACGCTGCGGCGGGAACCGCGGCGACGCGCAGTCAGAGCTATGGCTTCCTCGGCGGCGTCGGCATCGGCGATGCGACGTGGAGCGTCGGCGCCTTCGCCGGCTATCTCAAAGACCGGCAGCAGATCGACGCGCTCGCCGCGCGCACCAAGCTCGACGGCGCGGTCGCCGGTGTCGAGGCACGCTATGCCGTCCCCGGCGGGCTCGGCGTCACCGCCGCGATCCTCTACGATGGCGGCACGGCGCATAGCACACGCGCGCTGCCCGGCGCGGGCACGGCGAATGCGCGGTACGGATTGCACAGCTGGGTCAGCGATCTGTCTCTGAGCTACGACCTCGGCCTGTCGACCGACTGGATGCTGCGGCCGCGCGCCGGGCTGACGCTGGTCCGCACCACCCGCGCCGCGCTCACCGAGACGGGCAGCGTCTTCGCGCTCAGCGTCGCGCGCGACCGTCACGTCGCCGGCTTCGCCGACGCCGGGCTGACCTTCGCGCGCAGCGATGCCTCTGAGGCACCGCTGCGGCCGTTCGTCTCGCTCGGGCTGCGCTACCAGTTCAAGGGCAACCGGACCGACGCGCTCGGCGGCTATGCGGGTGGCGGCCTCGGCTTGGCCGCGCTGGGTGCGGCACGCGCCGATCTGGTCGGCACCGCCGCGGCGGGTCTCGCCTACCGTCTGACGACCGGCCTCGACCTGTTCAGCACCGTCTCGTCGCAGACCGGGCGCGACGATCATCAGGAGAGCATCAGCACCGGTGTGCGGCTGCGGTTCTGAGTAGCACAAAAGTCCCGCAACCGGCTGTTCATAATTGGCCTGCTTGCGTCCGCCGTATACCTAGGGATAGGGGCGGTATGGTTTGATGCGGAGTTGTGAAATCATGAAGAAGTTAATCGCAACAGGCTCTTTCCTTGCTCTTGCTGGTTGCATTAGCAACGGGCCTCGCATGCCAACAGAGATAGCAAAAGGGGCGACGAGTGGCATATGGACGTCGCAACCAGCGGCACAAGTACAAGCATGTGTAAACCAGATTACTCGGCAAAACAATAATGCTCATACGCGCTTTTTAGTGAATTCAAATGACACTTCCAAGCAGGTTTATGCGACTACAATCTCCGTGTTCTCCGATGGCCGTGATGATGATGCTTTGCAGGAAAAGGTTGCGGCTATCTGCGCGAAAGCACACTATGGTATAGTTACAATTGATAGATAAATTAATCAATATCTTATTATACATCTCGAAGCTTAGTGTGGCAGTATCGAAATTTCGGCAGCCATACTGGTCAAATCAAAGTTACCGACGAGGCCCGCTTCTGTCCTGCGACCAATCGCGCTGCAGCATCCGACAGCGTTCCTGCTCCAGCGCACGGACACGCTCGAGAGTCTGACGCAGGAATGCATCAACACTGTCAACCGATATACCGGCATGGGCCGGCGTGCCGGCTCATCGAGCGCCCGCATCTCCTCCGGTCGCTCGGCGGCAGTGCGACCCACCGGCCGATCGCAACCGGGGATTTTGGCCGCGCCCGCATCCCGCCCCCGCGCCGCTAATGCTTCGGCAGCCTTATTGATTCTAGCCAGTGTAGCTGTTAGCGGATTCGCCGCATCGCTGGCCTTTCGGTGCCTCTTTTTGATTTCGGCCCTTGCCGCTTCCAGCCGTACCAGTGCCAGCCCAATCGGATCGGCAGTCTTGGCTTCCTGTGCACGCCGTTCCGCTATCTTCGCCGTCACAGCCTCCAACCGTGCGAGCGCCGCGGTGATTGGGTTGTCGGGATCGATGGCGCGATGGCAGGCCGGCGCGTCTGGCGGCGATGCGGGAATTCGTCGCTTGCGTCCGCGCAAGTGCTGCGGCGATGGGGTCAGCCGTTACGTCACCCTGCTGGCGCCCACGCGTGGCCGGTACAATCTCACGATCATCTAGCAGGGCACAGAAATTCGGCACCGGCTCCGGCATTGCCGCGATGAACTTACGCAAGGTTTGCGCCTTCACCTGATCGACAAACGACGACGACGCCCGCAACTCGTCGATCGAGCGCTGGAACGTGTCGCGCACCACCGCCTGCCGTTTCGCCAGCGCGGTTTCGGCAGGATCGGCGCGGCCGCTTTCGTGTAGCCGACGTGCACGATCGACCCGGTTACGGTCGATCTGCGGCACCGCGCCCTGCTCGCGAATTTTGCGCGCCGCGATCGGTTCGTGCCTCGCATCGACGCCGCGCGCCCGCACCGGCGTGGCGTTCGCCTCGATGCCGCGGTCGCGCAGCTTCTGCGCGAAACGCTGGCGATACCGCAACAGATCGTCGCGATCGGGATTGAAGCGGCGGCCGTCGAAATCGCGCCGCGCGACCGTCAGATGGACGTGCGGATGATCGCGGTCGACATGCAGCGCCGCGACCCAGGAGCGGTTCGCGAACGCCTCGCGCGCGAACGCCAACGCCGCCTCTCTGACGCCTTCCGGGTCAGTATGCGCCGGCATCGACAGGATCATCGACAGCGACGTTGCGCCCTTGCGGCGCGCCTCGTCGGCGGTCTCCCACTCCTGCCAGTCCTGCGCCAGCGCATGCATATCGCGGCCGTCGCGCAGCACCTCGCCCTCGCTGGTATGAAGGTCGATCTGCTTGTCCTCGCCATGGCCGAGGCGGCTGATATACGACATGTTGGCGAGCACGTGGCCGCCGCCATGCTGGCGGCCGGTGACGCGCACCATCACCTCGGGAACGCCGCGTGCGGTGCGCTCCATCGTCCGCAGTGCGCGCGCGCTGATCGCCGCATGCGACCCGCCTCCGAACGGCTGCTTCACTTGCGCACTGGGGCGATAACCGCTGCTCGCCGGCGCGGCCTTGCGCAGGAGCGACGCCGCGGCAAATGCCAGCATCGCGCCGTCGTTCCGGGCCCCGCCCTTCCCACGTCCGCCGCCACGCGACCGCCGTTTACGGGGCGGCGCGAACACGCCCGCCAGCGAGTCCAGCGTTCCCGGCGAGAGGCGGAAACTCACGTCTCCTGCTCCGCCGCTGCGCGGGTCCAGTAGGCAACCTCGCCGCTGACGTAGCAGCTGAGCGCCCGGCGCAGCGCGAACAGCTGCGACTTCAGCTCGGCGCAGGTGTCAATGAACGGCTCGGCGATCCGCGCGATGTCGAGCGAGCTGCCCGGCATGTTCGCCGCATTCATCGCGTGCACCGCCTGGTTGATGTTGCGCCCGATCGCGAGCACCTGCTTGCGCAGCTTGCCGATCTCCGCGGCGGTTGTCGGGGCAAGCCGCAGCACCCCTGCCCTGTCCCACAGCTGCCAGCGGATGGCGCGCTTGATCCACTCGTTGCGGCTGAGGCGCAGCGGCGTGCCGACCGCATCAATCAGCATCTACGACCGCCCCGTGCAGCGGCGCCATCTGTCACTTCACAGCATTATAGAAGGAAATTCGTTCACTCCGCCTCGGCAATGGCTTGCAAACACAGCGGCGAACTACGCCATCAGGTTGGCGCAAGCTCGGGGGCATTGTGACACCTCAGCTATCGGCATGGCCGGCCAATTCCGTTCCCTACGGCGCCGCCTGCGCCGGCATCTCCACCCGCCGCACGCCGGGCAGCAACGCGCGCACCAGCCGCTCGTACGGCCGCGCGACCACCAGCGCGCCGAAGAAGACGATCAGCGAGATTCCACCCGTCGCCGCGATCTCGACCGGCAGATGCCGCCACAACCCCTTGATGTGCGGATAGACGCCGCCCTGCAGGATATAGGCGGGGTAAGACGCCTCGCCGAGCAGCAGTGAGACGCGGGTCCACCGCGGCGCATGGCTGTTGCTCCCGGCGATCAGCAGCAGCGGGAAGACGAGCGCGACGCACAGCATGTCGAACAGGCCGTTCCACGCCCCCAGCGCCGGCATCAGGAAAATCCCGAAGGTGACGAGCGCGATCAGCGGCACCGGCAATCGCCACCGCGGCCGCTCGATCCGGTAGAGCCAGACGTCGAGCGTGACCGAGAAGCTGACGTGTACCGCCCCGCCCCACCAGCTGCCCTAGGTGAAGCCTTGCGACAGCTGGCCGTAGGAGAGCGCCTGCGCGGCGAGCGCGACACCGCTGACCAGCAGGATCGCGGCCAGCACGCGCCGCGACCAGCGCCACGCCCAGCGCGCGAAGATCGCAGTGACCAGCAACTCCCAGAACAGGCTCCAGCTCGGCGGATTGATCGCAACCGCGGCATGCCCCTCCTCGGCGCTGCCGAGCGGCGTCGGCAGCATCAAGAGCCCAGTGACGAACAATATCGCCAGATCGCGCGGCGGATAGGCGCGGATATAGCCCGCGAGCCCGATCAGCGCGTTGAGCAGGATCAGCGGGTACAATCGCTTCATCCGCACCGCGGCGAAGGCGGACAGGCGCATGCCGGTGGCAAGCTTGGGCGCATAGGCCGCGGCGACGACGAACCCGCTCAGGGCCAAGAACAGGTCGACCGCGGCGAGGCCGCGCATCAGGTCGAGCGTCTCGTACCGGCCCGCCGGGCGCGTGGTCAGGGGCATGCGGCGGCTCCGGTAGGGGGGCAGGGATGTGGCATCAGCTGCGCCAGCCGGTCGGCGAGCGGTGCGGCGAGCGTCGCGGCATAATGCGCGGTGATATGATGATCGTCGCGCCAGACGACGAGATTGCCGATCACCGTACGGCAATGGCCGCGCGGGCAGAACCAATCGTCGAGATCGAGCATCGGCACACCGCTCGCCTGCGCCGCGGTTCGCAGCATGTTACTGCGCCGGGCGACACGCGGCAACGGCACCGGCTGTGCGGGGCGATCGAGCGCGGCGATCGGATCGACGGCAAGATGCGGCGTATCGCGCAGCACGATGACGCGCGAACCGAGCGCGGCAAGCCGCGCGAGCATCGGCCGGATCGCCGCCAGCCGCGCATCGTCGTCGGCCAATTCCTCTACCTCGCCGTCGAGGTAGAGCGCATAGACGATCACCGCCGGCGGGTGCGCGGCGAACGTCGCGAGCACGATGCGCGCCCAAACGGCGCAGGAGGCGGCATCGGCATGGACCATCCGCGTTGCGACCAGCGGGCAGGAGGATTTGGTCAGCGGCACGATTCGCCAGCCGCACCGCTGCCCGGCCCGATCGAAGGCGGGCAGCCATTGCGCGGCATGGGAGTCGCCGACCACCGCGATCGTCGTCGCCGCCCGCAGCGCGCCGGCCGGACAAGCGCGGATCGTACTCGCTCCGAACGGCAGGCTGCAGCCGTCGGCATAGACGCTGGGGATGTCGAGCGGCACGAGATGCGCGGCGGAAAAGACGGGCGCAGCCGGCATCGGCGCGCCGGTCAGCGGCGCGGCACCGGGATAGACGCGTGAGTCGAGCTGCGCCCGCTCGAAGCGATGGCGATCCCAGGCGACATAGCCGAGCAGCGCACCGGCAAGCAGCAGCGGCACGGCGATGGCGATGGCGACCGGCACGAAGCTGCGCACTCCTGCCCGCCCGCGCCATGCAGACGGAAGCAATCTTCGACCAGCCGCTTGGTCAATTCGGCGAGCAGCAGCACGACGATCAGGATGCCGACCATGTCGAACAGCGTGCCCGTCGCTTCGATACCCTACCGCGACAATGATCGGCCAATGCCAGAGATAGATCGCATAGGATCGGTCGCCGATCCACCGCATCGCCGTATTGTCGAGCAGCCGATTGCGCCCCCGGTCCTCCTGCGCGGCGAAGATGACCAGCGCCGCACCGAATGTCGGCACCAGCGCGGCATAACACCTTGTCTGAAGCCGGCGGGGGAACGCTTCGCCACCATAGCGAGATACGCGGGAAACGGGAACGACATCTCTCCGCCGGCGAACCGCGCGGGCGCGAGACTCCGCCCCGCGCGCTCAGTCGCCGATCGGACTCTCGCCGTGCTTCCTCAACACGTCGTTGAACGCCTCCGCCATCAGCGCCTGCAGGCTGCGGCCCTGGCGGCGGGCGAGCGTGTGCATCGCGAACGACATTTCCGGGCTGAAGAAGCCGGCGATCTGCTTGCGGCCCTGACGGCTCGCCGACCCCTGCCCTGCGCCCGCGGCGGGAACGGGCGCGGCGACCGGCGTTGGGGTGGTGGCGGGCGGGGGCGGTGCGCCGACGGTGCGCAGGTTGGCGAAACTCGGCTTGCGGCTCATGCGGGCACCTTCTTGCGGGTCTTGCTCTTCGCCTCGGGCAAGCCGAGCTGTCGACAGGTCCACGCGTAGAGCTGTCGGATGTCGTCGGCGGCCTTGCCGTCGGGTTCATATTCCATCACCGTCCGGCCTTCGCCGCTGGCGTGGCGATAGGCGGCGCGGTCGGGGATCTGCACCGGGCAGGGCGGCGTGCCGAAGCCGTCGACCAGTTCGCCCGCCTCCTGATAGACACGCGGCGCATTGGGCGATCCCGCGGTGAACACGACATAGGCGGGCTTGCGCAGCAGCTGGACGAGCTTCGCCGTGGTCTGGATCGCCGACAGGTCGAACGCGCTCGGCCGGCATGGGATCAGCACCAGATCGGCGACCTCGACCGCGGCGCGCGCGGCGCTGTCGGCATGCGGCGGCGTGTCGATGACGATCATCTCGGCGCCCTGCTCGGTCGCGGCGGCGACCTTGGCGGCAAGCCGCGGCGGCGGGCTGTCGATCACCTCGGGTGGCGCGTCGCCGCGCCAGGCCGCCCATTGGCTCGCGGTCGCCTGCGGATCGGTGTCGACGATCAGCGCGACGCGGCCGGCATCCTGCGCCGCGGCGGCGAGGTGGAGCGCGAGCGTCGTCTTACCCGCGCCGCCCTTCTGACTGATGATCGCGATGGTCGCCATAGCCTCCTCCTACATGTCTACATGCCGACGTGGCAAGTCCTCGACATATAGACGTGTCGGTGCGTCGGATGGCGAGCGAGCCGCATCAGCGCGCCCCATCATCACATCGTTCGCATCGGGCGTCATCGTTCTCCGCCCTATCCGCTTGCTCCTCCTAGGAAGCATGTGTCGGCGAAGCCGGCACTTCTGTCTGTGCCATTAGGTCGAGGGTGCTTGTATCTCGCCTGTTCGGCTTTGCCGCCGTCAGGCGCAGGCGTTGGCCGGCAAGGCCAACTCGCTCGTTCCCTTATGAATAGAATCTATGAGTGATTCAGACCGGTTTTGAGACTCGCATGTTCGATCGATCGCGGCGCCCAGTGCGGCGAGGACCTTGCCGAGCGCGCCATCGACGGTCGCACGCGCCCGGTCGCGCGCCGAAAGCCCTGCGAGCATCGCCGCCTGCGCATCGGCCTGCGCCTGATGGTGGTCGAGCTGGTCGACCGGTACCGGCGCCGGTCGCATCCAGCGCGGCAGATAGGCGAGCACCGTCGCGGGAAGCAGCGCGCGATAGGCGTTGGAGGTCTGCCGATAGCGCGGCCCCTCCCCTGCCCCCTCGGCCCGGACGAAGCGGCGCTGGCGGACGAGGAAGCCCGCCGCCTCGAGCAGCACGAGCGCGCGCGCGACGGTGGCGCGGCCGAGCGCGGTGGCCTCGGCCAGCCAGTCGTAGCTCGGGAAGACGCGGCCGCGATGGAGCCGCGCCAGCGTGCACAGTTCCTCGAAGACGCGCACCGCCGCACCGGTCAGCGCCGCGATCGGCCGTTCGCGTACGCTGAGCGTCCGCGTGCCGGCGCGCGCCTCGCGGCGCAGCCGGCGGCCGGCATCGAGTGCGCCGCGGCAGGCGCGCAGCCAGCGGTCGGGCTCGCCGGGCGCGGGCGCGGCGAAGAAGACGTCTTCGAACGTCCCCGCTTCCATACTGTCGCGGCGCACCGGCGCACCGGTGCGATGGGGCACGCGGCGCGCGGCACGCGCGTCTCCCCGTACGCGCGCGCAAAATTGCGCGCTCGCTTCCCCGAAGGTCAACGCCGTCATCTTCCATCCCCTTACGGGCCGGACCGAGGACAAAAAAATCCGTGGCGCGAAACGCGCATCCTTGAACCGGATCGGGTTCGGCAGTATTCCTGTGACCTGACTACCGGTTATAGGTGTCTGGCGTTTGGCGACGCTGGTCACACAGGAATACTGGGATGCCCGGCCTCGTGCCGGGCTTTCCTTTATGGGGTCACGGCCATTCCACTCAACAAACTGCACGGCCGACGCTGGCCGCGCCCCTTTGTTGCAGCATTAATCCAATACTGGAAGCGGCTACGATTCGTGCTTTCGAGTATTTAACCCAAAAAAAGTTCGTGCTTTCGAGTAGAAATGTGCTGTCGATTCGTGCTTTCGAGTAACAATGCCGCGGCTGAGTTCGTGCTTTTGAGTAGAAAATCCGCGACCCATTCGTGCTTTCGAGTAACAATTCGGCGGCGTGCCCGAATCAGTTGGCCGCGGCCGGCGAATCGGTTGCGGCGGGTTCGGCATCGGGTGATTCGCCCGACTCGGCCGATTCCAGCATGGCCCGAGTCGAGCTCAGCACCGCTTGGCCGGGCTGTGGACGCGGGGTGATCACCACCCGGCTCTGCGGCGCGCGACGGCCGCGACGCGGCGCGCCCTCCTCCGCCGCTGCGCCCACGTCGCCCTCGACCAGTTCGAGGTGATAATCAGGGATGCCGTCGGTCGCGACGATCTGCTTGAGCGCCGCCTTGAAGTTCGACAGCGGGTTCTGATAGCCGATCTGCAGGCGGAAGGTGGCGAGATCGAGATCGAGCTCCTCCTCACACGTCGAGCGCGCCACTTCGTAGATGCGCCGCTCGATCGGCCCCAGCTGGAAATAGGCGGCGGCATAGTCGAGCACGTGACGATCGAGCAGGATCGCCCGGAACAGCCAGTCGCACAGCCGTACCTTGACCGCTTTCAGCCGCCGTTCGCCGCTTTTGGTACGCGAATAATGGAGCTTTGCTTCGGACAGCCAAGAGAAGAAGCCCTCCTCTCCTTCCCCGCCGGCTTCGATATTGGTCTTGATCTGCGTACCCTGCAGTCGCTCGAGCGCCTCGGACAGCCGGTTGTACGACCGCGCGCTATGATTGGAGCCGGTCACCGAGAACAGGTCGTGCGCGGTGAAGATGAAATCCTGCTCGACATGCTCGCCCGCCTCGAGCTTCGCCGCCATCAGGCTGGCGATGTAGAGGACGATCTCCTTGTCGTAGATCGTCGCGACGCCGCTCGCCGATGGACGCACCTCGATCGACACGGTGGCATGGTCGTAGGTCAGCGGTTTCATCCACGCATTCTTGCTGAGCGCGAAGAACGGGAAGGCCATCAGCGAACGTTCGCCGCGGATCTCGCCGTGCAGCGGGCTGTCGAGCGTGAACAGGTCACGGTGCGGCACGGCGGCGGAGCCGGACGCGGGGCGGGCGGGCGTGGTGGAACGGGCCATGGGCATTTCCTACTCGAAAGCACGAACTTTTGGCACCCCGCACTGGAATCCTTAGGGAAAATGCGTCCCGGCCTGCGTCCATTCGTGCTTTCGAGTAGGAAATGGCGCGCCCTCCCCTGCCGCGACTGCTCCCGGCCCGCTTCCCGGCGGACGCTTGCGACATGTCGACAGTTCAACATGTCGCCACCGCCCCTTCGAGCGCGACGTGTCGTCACGTCGACATGTCGTCACCTCGACCCGGACGCGATGCCGGCTTGACCCGGCGCCCCGACCCGGCGGATAGCGGCGCGGTCGATACGGGAGAGACCGGGCCTGCCCCGGCGCCGAAGGAGCAACCGCCCCGGAAACTCTCAGGCCAAAGGACCGTAGCGACGCGAAAGATCTGGAGAGAGGCGCAGCTGCGTCCGCCGACGGGATAACGATCTCAGGCGCAAGGGACAGATGGGGCAGGCCGGCGATGCCGGCGGAGGATGCCCGTGCCGACCGACCTGCCCCAGCCCCTGCCCCGGACGCCGCTCGATCGCGGCCTCGACCGGCCGATCAGCGTCGCCGAGCTGTTCACCATCGGCATCGGCCCGTCGAGCTCGCATACCGTCGGGCCGATGCGCGCCGCCTTCGACTTCGCCCAGCGGGTCGTCGGACAGGGCGTCACCACGGTCCGCTGCGACCTCTACGGCAGCCTCGCGCTGACCGGGCGCGGCCATGCCACCGATACGGCGGTGATCCTCGGCCTCGCCGGCTGGCAGCCCGAGCGGCTCGATCCCGATGCCGCGCCGGCGATCCTCGCCGATATCGAGATGCGACGCCGGCTGCCGCTCGCCGGCGGCGCCGAGATCGCCTTCGCGCCCGGCGGCATCGTCTTCCATCCGCGCGAGTTCCTGCCCGAACATCCCAACGCCCTGACCTTCACCGCCGAACGCGCCGACGGCACGCTCGCCGAGACCTATTTCTCGATCGGCGGCGGGGCGATCCTGCGCCGCGGCGAGCGGCTCGCAGCGGGCAATGTCGTGGTGCGCCACCCGTTCGGCTCGGGCGCCGACCTGCTCGCGCTCGGCGACGCGACGGGGCTCGGCATCGCCGACCTCGTCCGCGCCAACGAGGAGGCGTGGCGCGCTCCGGCGGAGACCGACGCCTTCCTCGACGCGGTGCGCGCCGCGATGCACGCCTGCATCGACCGCGGCATCGCGCAGCAGGGCATGTTGCCCGGCGGGCTCAAGGTGCGCCGGCGCGCGCAGGCGATCGCGCAGGGGTTGAGCGGCTGCGTCCCCGGCAGCAACCCCGCCGAGGTGTTCGAATGGGTCAGCCTGTGGGCACTCGCGGTCAACGAGGAGAATGCCGCCGGCGGCCGCGTCGTCACCGCGCCGACCAATGGCGCGGCGGGCGTGCTGCCCGCGGTGCTGCGCTTCTACGAGACATTGGTGGCGCGCGACTGCGATCAGGCGACGCGCGGGGAGGGCGCCCGCACCTTCCTGCTCACCGCGGCGGCGATCGGCATGCTCTACAAGAAGCGCGCGTCGATCTCGGCGGCGGAGATGGGCTGCCAGGGCGAGGTCGGCGTCGCCTGCTCGATGGCGGCGGGTGGCCTCGCCGCGGTGCTCGGCGGCAGCAACCGCCAGATCGAGAATGCCGCCGAGATCGGCATGGAGCACAATCTCGGCCTGACCTGCGACCCGATCGGCGGGCTCGTCCAGATCCCGTGCATCGAACGCAACACGATGGGCGCGGTCAAGGCGATCAACGCCGCTTATCTCGCGCTGCGCGGTGACGGCAGCCACGTCGTCAGCCTCGACGCGGTGATCGAAACGATGCGCCAGACCGGCGAGGACATGCGCTCGCAGTATAAGGAGACGAGCCTCGGCGGGCTGGCGGTCAACGTTGTGGAATGTTGACGTGTCGGGGTGTCGACAGGTCGATCATCTGACCTGACGATTGGGACCGTGTTGCGCGTGCCGTTCCGCGCGGGTGATGGCGGCCGCCGGTTCGGGTCGCGCAGAGGCGCAGAGAGCGCAGAGCGTCTGTGGGGGGAGGGGGCTGCCCCTACGAGACGGTGAGAGCTGACGCTTGATCTATGGGCAGACCAGCCGCACGACCGGGGCCTCGTGGCGCGACCTGTCAACGTGTCGTAGTGTCGACAGATCAATCATTCGATGTGATGCCCCGTGTAGGAACAGCGTGGCGCCCTGAGCGGCCGGAGCGCGACCAACGCCGCTTGTGGGTCACGCGAAGACGCGAAGGGCCTGCGCCAGCGCATCCCTCCTTCCCAGCCGCCGCTGTAGGGCGGGCGTTCCCGCCCGCGCGCTACTCTCCGCGCCTCCGCGCCTCCGCGTGAACTTCCTCCTCTTCGCGTCTTCGCGTGATCGATCCTCCGGCCGTCCGTCCGCGAACCGGCCGGGATTTGGTTCATGCGGAGGCGCAGAGGAGGTGTATTTAGGGAAGCGGCGCGTGTCCCCGCGATCGGGAAAGCGGCTGCGCCGCATGACGATTCCGCGAGAGCCACCTTCGGCGTCCGAGATTCCGTTGGGCGAGCTATCGAGGTGTCTTGGTGTCGACAAGTCTATGGCTCGATACGATGCATTTGTCGGGAGTGGCGCGGCATCCCGAGCGGCCGGGTCGCAAGTGACGCCGCTTGAGGATCACCCGAAGACGCAACGACGCGAAGTGGCTGCGCGCTAGTGCATTGCTCCTTCCCAGCCGTCACTGGAGGGTATGGCGTTCCCTCTAGCGCGTCCCTCTCCGTGCCTCCGCGTGAACCTCCTTTTCTTCGCGTCTTCGCGTGATCCATCGTCCGGCGATCCGCGAAGCGGCCGGGTTTCGGTTCACGCGGAGGCGCGGAGAGGTTTCACTTGAGGAAGCGGCAAGTGTCTTCACGATCCGGAAAGAGGCTGCGCCGCATGGCGATCCCGCGACGGCGGGGCGCAAGGGGGCCGGACCATGCTCCCGTGGGCCTCTCTGCGTCCTCTGCGCCAGTGTTTCTCCGCCCTGCGCTATCGTCACGCACCCCATACCCCAGCAGGTCGATATGACGACGTGTCGACACATCGACCCGTAGGATAGGATATCACAATCCGACATGTCGACACACCGACATGTCGAAAAGCGATGTCCTCCTGCAGCGCCGGCGTTGCCGCTATGATGGCAGGGCAGGAGGAATGCATCATGTGGCAAGAGCCGTTCATCGCCGCCACCACCCGCGCGATGCGCGATGCGCCGCATCTCGACGCGCTGTGGCTCGGCGGCAGCTTCGGACGGGGCGAGGCGGATGCTTATAGCAACGTCGACCTCATCGCCGTCGTCGCGCCGGAGCATCAGGCCGGTTCGCGCAACACTGGCGCGTGCAGGTCGACGCCCTCGTGCCAATCGTCCTCTGGTACGAGGCGCGCAGCGGCGGCGCGGTGCACAATGGGATCGGGCAGGGGTGGGAGCGGATCGACCTGCTGCTCACCGACCATGCCGGCGCTCTCCGGCAGACCCAGGACGGCACGCGCTGCCTGATCGACCATGCCGGCCTCTACGATCGCCTCGCCGCGCATCGCGACTGGCCGGGGCCGGATCGCGCGCGCATCGCCTTCCTCATCGATGAATTCCTGCGCGTGCTGGGGCTGCTGCCCGTCGTGCTCGGCCGACGGGGGTATCTCGCCGCCCGCGCCGGTCTCGAGATGCAGCGCATGGCGCTGTTCCAGCTCCTCTCCGAGGCGGTCGAGCGCGCCGACACGGGCGGCATGCTCGCCTGGAGCCGCCGGTTGCCGCCTGATCAGCTTGCGCTGCTCGAACGGCTCCCACAGGCCGATCTGAGCGAGGCGTCGCTGATCGAGGCCTATCGCGCCGTCGCATCCGCCTTCCTGCCGCACGCTAGGACATCGCTTGGCCGACCGCCTTCGAGGCGGGGACCAGAGCGCATCTGCGACGATCTCTGGGTGTCGAGGTCGAGGTGTAGAGCTGACGACGTGTCGACCTATCGACGGTCCGTCATCTCGACATATTCATGGGCCGGGATGAGGCGGCTCTATACCGCAGCGGAGAGCACGCATGTCGCCGCTGGACCCAGACCGCACAACACTCCATCCTGCCGGCGAGAGAGGGGCATGCCATGGCGATCGTGATCCGGGGTACCATCCTGCTCGCCACGCTGCTTGCGGCACAGACGCCCCCGGCGCAGCCAGCTGAAAATCAGGTCGACGCCGCGATGACCGCCTATGACAAAGGCGGCTATCTGCAAGTGACCGACATGCTCGCCGCGGCGGCGTTCGACGCGAAGGGCAAGGTCCGCGACGACCTCGCCTATCAGATGTGGAAACAGGTCAGCACCACCGTCACCAACGAGCTTGATCTCGCCACGCTCGCCACCGCGCAGCCGCATGGCGCCGGCGAGGCCGGCTGGGACGCGGCGATCGGCGAGTCGGTCGGACGCGACGCAATTGCCGAGATCGTCCGCCGCGTCCGCGCGACCAGCATCGTCATCCTCAACGAAGCGCACAGCAGCCCGCGCGACCGCGCCTTCGCGTGGCGGGTGGCGCAGGCGTTGCGGCAGCTCGGTTATACGGTGCTCGCCGCGGAGACGTTCAGCAACGAGCCGGCGCGCGACGGCAAGCCGACCGCGGTCGCGCAGCTCGCCCGCGATGGCTTCGCCCGCATCGGCACCGGTTCCTATACGCGCGATCCGGTCTATGCCGCCTTCCTGCGCAATGCGCTCGCCATCGGCTACCAGCCGGCCGGCTATGAGCAGACCAGCCTGCAACGTCCCAAAGGGCAGCCGTCGCGCGCCGCGGGGATCGCGGCGCGTGAACAGGCCGAGGCGGACAATCTCGCCGCCCTGCGTTGCCGCATGCCGGCGGCCAAGCTGCTCGTCTATGTCGGGCACAGCCATGTCGCCGAGGCGCCGCTCGACGAGGGCGACGGCAAACGCGCTGAATGGATGGCCGCGCGGCTGAAGCGGATGACCGGGATTGCTCCGCTGACGATCGACCAGACCACGCTGACCGAGGAGAGCGTCGCGACGCGCGCGTCTTATGATGCGGCCGCCGCGCGCGTGCAGGATCGCGACGGCATCCTATTCCGGCGCGATGCCCCGCTGGTGCTCGACCCATATGCCGGGGCGGTCGACCTGCAGGTGGTTCACCCGCGGCGAAGCTATCGGTTCGGCCGCCCCGTCTGGCTGTCCGATCTTGGCGGCCAGCCGCTGGCGGTGCCGGCAACGCTGCTGCCGGCGGCGGGACATCGGCTCATCCAGATCTTCGCCGCCTCCGCGCCGGCCGACGCGGTGCCGCTCAACCAGCTCGTCGTCCGCGCCGGCTCGCCCCCCGCACGGCTGTTCGTCCCGCCGGGCCGGTGCGCTTCGCCGTCCAGCCGTGAGCGGCACGGCAGGCACAGCTTGTGTAGCAGCGGATGCTGCCGAAGTCACAGTCGATGGGCGACGGCGTGTTTCGGATTGGTCGATAGCCCATCATCAACAATTCAAGAGCTAGCACCCGATCGACATGTCGACATTACGACATGTCGATCGGCAGATACGCCTGTTAACCAATGGCTGCTATAAGTGCGGCATGCGCATTCTCGTCACCGGCGGGGCCGGGTTCATCGGCTCGGCGCTCGTCCGCCACCTGATCCGCAACACCGGTCATATGGTGCTCAACCTCGACGCGCTCACCTATGCCGCGACGCCGGTCGCGCTGGACGCCGTCGCGGACCATCCACGCTATCGCTTCGTCCAAGGCGACATCTGCGACCCGCAAGCCGTCCGTGCCGCGATCGCCGAGTTCAGGCCCGAGATCGTCACGCATCTCGCCGCGGAAAGCCATGTCGACCGCTCGATCGACGGCCCCGGTGCCTTCGTGCAGACCAATGTCGTCGGCACCTATACGATGCTCGCCGAGACGCGTGCCTATTGGCAGACGCTCGACGAGGCGGCGCGTGCGGCGTTCCGCTTCCACCATATCTCGACCGACGAGGTCTATGGCAGCCTCGGGGACACCGGCCTGTTCACCGAAGAGACGCCCTATGATCCGCGCTCGCCCTATTCGGCGTCGAAGGCGGGGTCGGACCATCTCGTCCAGGCGTGGGGCCATACCTACGGCCTGCCGGTGCTAATCACCAATTGCTCGAACAATTACGGCCCCTACCACTTCCCCGAGAAGCTGATCCCGCTGATGATCGCCAAGGCGCTCGCCGGCGAACCGCTGCCGGTCTACGGCAAGGGCGACCAGGTGCGCGACTGGCTCTATGTCGAGGATCACGTCCGCGCGCTGCAGGCGGTGTTCGAGCGCGGCGCGGTCGGCCGCACCTACAATGTCGGCGGCCATAACGAGAAGCAGAACATCGAGGTGGTGCACACGCTCTGCGCGATCCTCGACCGGCTGCGCCCGCGTACCGACGGCCGCTCCTATGCCGAACAGATCACCTCGGTCGCCGACCGGCCCGGCCACGACAAACGCTATGCGATCGACGCCAGCCGGATCAACGACGAGCTCGGCTGGCGTCCGCAGGAGACGTTCGAGACCGGCATCGAGAAGACGATTCGCTGGTATCTCGACAACGAGTCATGGTGGCAGCCGCTGGTCGCCGCGGCAGGTGTTCGCCGTGGGCTTGCCCCGGTGCGGGAGGCGGCGGCATGAAGGGCATCATCCTCGCCGGCGGCACCGGCACGCGGCTGCATCCGGCGACGCTGGCGGTCAACAAGCAGCTGCTGCCGGTCTATGACAAGCCGATGATCTATTACCCGCTGTCGGCGCTGATGCTGGCCGGGATCCGCGACGTGCTGGTGATCTCCAGTCCCGAGCATCTGCCGCACTATCGCGGGCTGTTCGGCGACGGTGCGCGGCTGGGGCTGCGCATCGACTATGCCGAACAGCCGCGCCCCGACGGCCTGCCGCAGGCGTTCACCATCGGCCGCGACTGGATCGGCGGCGAGCCGGTGACGCTGATCCTCGGCGACAATATCTTCTTCGGCAATGGTCTCGGCCCGATGCTGCGCCGCGCCGTCGCGCGGGCCGAGGCGGAGGCAGGGGGCGCGACGATCTTCTCCTATCGCGTCGACGACCCCGAACGTTATGGCGTGATCGCCTTCGACGAGACCGGTCGGGCGGTGTCGATCGAGGAGAAGCCAGAACGGCCGCGCTCCAACCATGCGATCACCGGCCTCTACGTGTTCGACGCGACGGTCTGCGACCATGCCGCCAGCCTCGTCCCTTCGCCGCGTGGTGAGCTTGAGATCACCGATCTCGCGCAGCACTATCTGGCGGCAGGAACGCTGCACGTCGAGCCGATGGGCCGTGGCTTCGCCTGGCTCGACACCGGTACGCACGACAGCCTGCTCGAAGCGGCGGAGTTCGTCCGCACCATCCAGCATCGCCAGGGCATCCAGATCGCCTGCCTCGAAGAAATAGCCTTCCTGCAAGGCTTCATCACCGCCGAAGCGGCGACGACACAGGGTCTGGCACTCGCCAAGACGGCGTACGGCCGCGCGATCCTGACCGCGGTCGCCGAGACGCCGTCGCCGGCTATCGGCGAGCGGCGGGCAGGGGATCGGCGGCAAAACTGACTTACTCCGCACCTCCAATTCAGCCCAGGACTTTACATTCAGGCTGTGCAGCCGCCGATTGAGCTATTGCACCAAGATGGGTATCACGGATGCCAAGTGAACCGCGCCGGATTGGTCAGTTAGGGTATGCGTTGGCATGTTGGACGATGGGGATGCGCAGGTCGTAGAGCGCGACACCTTGTCTGATCATCAAATGACGGACTTCCATACCGCCGGTGTCCACTGGCGGCCACGCAGCACCGTGCTGCAATTGCGGGCCAAGCTGTATCTGTTGTGCATCGACGCGATCGCAATCTTCGTCGGCTTCATGGTCGCGGCAATCCCGCGTTACGCCTTGGATCTCGACACCGGTTGGCTCGTCTTCGCCTTGGTGGTGATCCCACTCTATGCGCTGATCGCTTCCAACCTAGACGCCTATGACACCGCAAATCTGCAGGATCCGTTCCGTGCGATACGTCGTGGCTTGCAGGCGCTGGTGCTGGCGGCCGGCTGTGTGCTGCTCGCCGTCTTCTACCTCAAATCGGGCACCACCTTTTCGCGCCTGACGATCGGTTTCGGCTCGGCGCTCGCCACGACCTTCCTTGGCGTCGGCCGCTATTTTACCGTCCGTCATCTCGATCAAATCGTCGGCGGCAATCCGTTCAGCTCGATCCTGCTCTGCGATCGCGGCGCGGCGATCCCGCCCGGGAATTTCTCGATGGTGATGGCGGCGGAGTCTTATTTCGACCCCGATGAACACGATCCGCATTCCTACGATCGTCTTGCGACGCTGATTGCCAGCGCCGACCGGGTGGTGGTGACCTGTGCGCCCGAACGTCGCATGGCTTGGGCACAGGCCCTCCGCGGTGCCAATGTGCAGAGCGAGATTGTCGTCCCCGAATTGCTCGAACTGGCGCCGCTAGGTCTCGGCCTCAACCGCGACGTGCCGACGATTATCGTCGCGACCGGGCCGCTCAACCTGATGGACCGCTGCATCAAGCGGACGTTCGATCTTGGCATAGCCGCTGTCGCACTAGTGTGCCTGACCCCGGTGATGATCCTCACTGCGCTTGCCGTGCGGTTCAACAGCCCCGGGCCGGTGTTGTTCAAGCAGGTGCGGATCGGCCGCGGAAACCAGATGTTCCGCATGTACAAATTCCGCTCGATGTACGTGCGGGAGCTTGACGGGGCAGGGCATCGCTCGACCTCGCGTGACGATGACCGGGTCACCGCGGTCGGACGCTTCATCCGCCGCACCAGTATCGACGAGCTGCCGCAGCTGCTCAACGTGTTCAAGGGCGACATGAGCATCGTCGGCCCGCGCCCGCATGCGCTCGGCTCACGTGCCGCAGACAAATTGTTCTGGGAGGTCGATCAGCGCTATTGGGGCCGGCATGCGACCAAGCCGGGACTGACTGGCCTGGCGCAAATCCGCGGTTATCGTGGTGCGACCTTAGTTGAGGACGACCTCAAGAACCGCCTGCTCGCCGATCTCGAATATCTCGAAAACTGGTCGATCTGGCGCGACATCAAGATCATCTTTCTGACGGTGCGCGTCATCCTGCACCGCAACGCTTTCTAGAGGACAGGCCGACACGTCGACATCACGACATATCGGCCTGTCGTCAGCTCAGCGCAGCAGGCCTTCGGCGAAGCTGCGCACCGCCGGCCCGATGTCGGCGCGGGCGAGGGCGAGGGCGAGGTTGGCCTGGATGTAGCCGGCCTTGTCGCCGCAATCGTAGCGTTCGCCGTCGAAGGTGAAGCCGTGGAACGGTTGCTGGCCGATCAGCTGCGCCATCGCGTCGGTCAGCTGGATCTCGCCACCCGCGCCCTTCTCCTGGCTTTCGAGGATACGCATCACCTCGGGCTGGAGGATGTAGCGGCCGGGGATCATCAGGTTGGACGGTGCGCTGCCCGCCTTGGGCTTTTCGACCAGCGCCTTGACCTCGGTGAGGCGGCCGTCGACCGCGCCCGGCGAGATGATGCCGTATTTGTCGGTCTCGCTGTCGGGCACCTCGAGCGCGCCGACGATATTGCCGCCGACCTGGTTATAGGCCTCGACCATCTGCGCGATGAAGCCGGGCTTGCCGACCATCAGCTCGTCGGGGAGCAGCACCGCGAACGGCTCGTCGCCGACGATCTCGCGCGCGCACCAGACGGCATGGCCGAGGCCGAGCGGCTCCTGCTGGCGGACGTAGACCGGCGAGCCGGGCTTCTGGCGTATGCCCTCGATCACGGCGAGCGACTTGCCGCGCGCGCGCATCGTCGCCTCGAGCTCGTAGGAGATGTCGAAATGATCCTCGAGCGCGCCCTTGCCGCGACCGGTGACGAAGATGATTTGCTCGATCCCCGCTTCCAGCGCTTCCTCGACCGCATACTGGATCAGCGGCTTGTCGACGACGGTCAGCATCTCCTTGGGCATCGATTTGGTCGCGGGCAGGAAGCGCGTGCCGAGGCCCGCCACCGGAAACACTGCTTTGCGTACGCGCTTGATCGTCATCGAGAGGTCCCATTGCTTATGCGAGCGGCCACATACCGTACACCGGCGTCTAGAGTGTTATGAAGACAGAAGAAATACACTTGGTATGAGGTGGTGCCGGTTCGGGACGAACCTTCCGTCACGGTCGGATGGATTTTTGGGTTCATGCGGAGGCGCGGAGGCGCGGAGCGACATCGTCCGGGGCGGGCGTGGCCCGGTCCTATCCTTGGCGTGAGGAAGGGCCGCCGGCGCTGCAGGCGCACCCCCTCCGCGCCTCCGCGTGAACCAGAGTTACCGCAAGCGCCCGGCGGCGTCGCGGGCGAGGCGGTCGCCGACGGCTCGGCGGTCGCTCATTCATTACCCCCACGTGATTGCAAGCGAGGCGCCCGGGGGCGCCGCCAGCATGGCCGAGGTTAGGCGGGGCAGGGTATATTGGCCAGCGATATCAACTACTCATCCGATAGAATGAGCCAATTATCCGACCAAAATAAGGCTGCCGTGACAGTATTGCTGTTCAAACATATTGCAATACATCAATGTTGAACGCTAGATGACTGCCACGCCACCGGATACCGGCTGGTCCTCTCCACTGGTAATTTTTTGGATAGCCGCGACCGCGACAGGTCTGGACTAGTCCGCTTGGCCGGTCGACCGTTTGATCAGGCCGTAATCCTTATCGATCACGTCGTCGAAGACGCCGAGAACGATACGAAGATCGTCGCCGGTCAGCTGGCTGTTCCGATCGACGACATCACTGCCGCGGATCGAGCCGGCGAAATCGCGAAGATGGGCGATGGCCTCGTCCACCCGGCGTGCGGCTTCCTTCTCGGTCATGCCGCTTGGTGGCATCCGTCCTGATATTGCACAACCTTTTATGGTGCGGCGCAGCGGATACGCGACGGTCCGAGCCGGCGGCGCGACCGATGCCGGCTAGCGGATCAGCCGCTGCGTGAACGGCAGCCGATCGAGCGCCAGCACGCACAGCGCCGATGCGATCACCGCAAGCAGCGCATCGACCAGACAGGCGGCGAGCGTCTCCCGCCCGATCAGCCGCACGGCAAGGTCGAGGAACAGCAGATGGACGACGTAGAGGCCGTGGCTGAGCCGCGCGAGCTGCGCGAGCAGCGGCGGCAGCCGCAGTGTCGGCGGCAGCGCCAGCGCGACGAGAAAGGCGGCGATGCCATAAGGAATGGTCATCAGCGTGTCGTCGGTGAAGCGCGGGAAGGGGATCGTCCCCTGCGCATGGAGCGCGGCGACCTCGCCGAGCTGGAGAATGGTGGCGAGCGCGAACAGCGCCAGCGCCGGGGCGGTCCGCGGCCGGATGTCATCTTCGCGGATCCACGCTCCGCCAGCCACGAACAGCAATCCGAAGAACGTTCCGTTGCGCGTGTTGAACGGCGGTCGCGACAGGTCGAACAGGCCACGATACGGCCCGAAGGCGAGCGCCAGCGCGTAGAACAGCAGCGTCAGCGCAAGCACCGCGCCCCAGCCGAGGCGGCTCTTCACCAGCGCGAACAGCACGCCGGCGATGCCGAGTGCGGGCAGGAACCAGAGATGCTGGCCGTCGAGCCCGGTGACCAGCAGCCGCACCAGCATCGCCGGCGACCGCAGCTCGGCGAGCGAGCCCTTGAAATAGAGGATATAGACCAGCGCCCAGACGAAGAAGGGCGGCGCCAGGCGGACGAGCAGACGCAGCGCAGTGCGCGCCGGTGCGCGCGACGACAGGAAATAGCCGAAGGCGACGAACAAGAATGGCACCGCGAAGCGCGCCAGTACCGCGATGGCGTCGGCCGCCGTGGCGGCATCGGTAGCGCTGTCGGCGACCGCGTGGATCAGCACCACCGCGATGAAGGCGATCAGCCGCAGCGCGACCGGCAAGATGGCGCTGGATATCGAAGCGATGGCGGGCCTCCGTACGACAACGGCCGGCGGCGGTGCGTAACGACGTCTCGATCGATCGCACAATCACCGGCGACGCCGGCGATCTTCACTCTAGTCGCTCTTCCGCGCCGACGCCAGCACGCCACCGATCCTGCATCTCCTGGCAAACAGGACAGGATTTGCCCCGTCGCACCTGCTCCGCGCCTTCACGTGATCCTGCCGGGGCGATCATCAGATCGTGCGCGCAGAGGACGCAAAGAGGGATGCGGATCGGTCGCGTGATCCGCAGGGTCACTGATGGATTGACGCGGGGGATTGCGCCAGCGGCGGGAACTCCCGTCAATGCCAGGCGGCGAAAGGAGCTTCGCAGCACGGCTTTGCGCGAAAAACATCTTCCTATTATGCGCTTAGCGGAAGCGACGCTTACTCTTTATAGTAATTGCGATAGGCGCGCCGTCTGCGTCGCCGCGACCGCCGCTTGAGGAAGACCACGACCGATAACAAGCCGATCAGCGCCGCAATGGTGACAATGGTAGGAACCGACATGCTCACGATTTAACACAGGCTCCTTCGTGAACGTGTGCCGGCATCTAACAATTATGCGCTGCGATATGCAACGCCCAATCGCTTCCCTGCCGTGTTCAACAATGGGAAAACATTGGCCGCATTTTGGGCAAATAGCAATACTCGCTAGATCTAGTCACAGTAAATATTTAGTAAACGACATCTCGACGCCAGATCTGCCGCGTCTTCTTCCTAATCCGGCGCGATCAAAACCAGCATGACGATCTGGCGGCGGCGTCATTATCAGGACACGGTTGAAATTTTCAGCGGCCAAGGACCCGTTAAATGACATCTGCGATAGATAAACGTCAGTACCGCGTCGCGGCGTTGCTGGATCAGGGTTGCCGGGGGTAGGGTCGTGCGACTTGTCGCGACGGTAACGGGCAGCGCTCGCAATGTCCGGCGACGTCAATCGACTTGCTGGTCATGCGGAACCCTGCGACGCCCGCGGCAACGCTGATGATATTCGCCGCGGCATGGCCGCGGACCGGGGTCGATTGTCCGCAGCGGCTACAGACCAAATTGATCCGCGGCTGATATTGCTCGCCTTCTATCGCGCGATTGTCGGTCGGCTGGACGAGATTGGCCTGCATCAGGATATCGAGGATGCGATAGACGCTCGACGCCGCGGGCTCGGCGCCGTTGCGCGCCGAGGCGTTGGCGAGCGCGAAGATCTGGTCGCGGGCATCGGCATGCGCCGCCTCCTGCGCGCGCGTCGGTGCCGGCGCGGCGGGTGCGACGCTGCCGCCCCGGCCGCGGCGCAGCATCTTGGTGGCGATGCCGAGCACCATCGCCTCGCCGCCCTGCGGCCGGCCGGCGAGCTGCCAGAGCAGCAGCACCGTCATGCCGTAGCCGAGCGCGCCCAGGGCGGCGAAGCCGGCGAGCGCGGCGACCAGCCACGGCTTGGCGAGATCGGCGGGCAGCAATTGCGTCGCCGGATAGACCAAAGCGCCCATCACCAGACAGCCGATCACCGGCCGCGTGATCGCCTTGAGCTGCGCCCAGACCGGCAGGTCAATCGCGTCGCGCGCCGCCTTCACCGCCATGCCGGCGAGCACCAGCGCGGCCGCCGCGCGTGCGGCGGCGATACCGGGGATGAGGAAGAACCACGCGCCGGCGATGACCAGCGGCACCTTGACGAGGAAGTCGGTGAGCTGGCGGTTGAAGATCAGCGTCGAGCGGCGCAGCGCCAGCGCCAGCGCGTTGAGCGGCGTCCACAGCAGCCCGGGAATGCCGGCGAGCGCGAGCCATTGCAGGATCGGCGCGACCATGTCCCATTTCGCGCCGAGCGCGAGGCTGACCACCGGATGCGCGAGCAGCGCGGTGCCGGCGAGGATCGGGAAACCGAGCAGCGCGACCGCGGCGAAGGTCTTGAGATAGGCCTGGCGCAGCCGCGCCGGATCGTCGCGCACCGCGACCAGCCCCGCCGACAGCGGCCCGAGGATCGGGGTGAGTAGCACCTGACCGGGGATCGAGGCGAGGCTGTCCGCCATCGTGAAGCGGCCGACCGAGGCGGTCGGCGCGAGCCGGCCGAGCACCAGCCGGTCCATCTGCCAGGCGAAGGCCGAGAAGAGCTGCGCGCCGCTCAGCCAGCTGAGGAAGTTGCGGAACAGCCGCCAGTCCTTGAGCGACAGGGTCGGGCGATAGGGGGCGAGCACGAACGACATCAGCGACGCGGTCACCGGCGAGGCGATCGTGCCGAGCGCGAGCGCCCAATAGCTGCCGGTCGCCAGCGCGACGCCGATCGACACGCCGATCGAGACGAGCTTGCCGAGCAATTCGGTGGCGACGGTGCGGCGGAAGTCGAGATCGCGATTGTACAGCGCGAGCCTGGGATTGTTGATGCCGCGGAACGCCGGCGCGAGCGCCAGCGCGAGGATCAGCGGCAGCAGCCGCATGTCGCCGTAGACGATCGCGAACGGCCAGGCCGCCGCGCCGATCAGCACGGCGAGCACGACGCCGCGCAACACGCTGAGCGTAAAGGCGGTGTCCATCATCGACCGGGTGATGTCGCGCTCGACCAGCAGCACCTGCGACACCGGCAGTTCCATCACCGCCTCGACGATGAAGATCAGGCTCATCGCGATGCTGATCAGCCCGAAGTCGGCGGGCTGGAGCAGCCGCGCGAGCACGATCAGCGCGACGAGATCGATCAGCCGCGACAGCAGCCGCCCGCCGACCGCAAGGATCGAGGCGAGCGCGGTGCGGTGCGATGCGGCCGCCGCAGCGGGCGCAGGGGTGGGGACGGTGAGCGCGGTCACGTCAACACGCCGACGCCGGGGCGCAGCGGCCGGGACGGGGACCGGAAACGGGGCGCACGGCCGCAACGAACGCCAATAGTCTGTGCTCCGATGCCACGCCGGTGCGGGACCCACGCGATCCCGCTCCGCAAGCTGCACCGCGGCGGCTCATCGCTTTGATTAGCCGTTCCTTCATGGTCTGTCATCAGGCTTGCGGCGGTGCTGCACCGCGGCATGTGTCTCGCTGCGGTGCAACCACGGCGGCCCTGATCCGTCCACATCGTGCCGTGGATCGCTGCGCCGCAGTCTATTTCTCTAGTAATGATCGGCTAACCATAATAAACAGCCCAATCGTATCGGCAAACATCGTTCACCTTGTCTTTACCTTTTGCCGGCTAGGACTATAGGGGAAGGTTTAGGGTGTGATTATGGCGATACCTGCTCAGATCATCGGCGACGACCGCGGCTCGGAACGTTTCACGGTCGGGCTCAATGCGACGCTGCGCGACCAGGTGACGCGCCCGCACGACGTGATGATCGACGATCTGTCGCTGACCGGCTTCCGCCTGTCGGGCGGCCCGGCGCTGACCGTCGGCAGCGAGGCGTCGATCGGCTTCGCCGGTATCGGCGTCCATCAGGCGCGGGTGACGCGGCAAGACAGCGACGTCTACGGTTGCGAATTCGTCACGCCGATCACACCGGAGATGCTCGGCCGCGCGCTGTCCGCGGGGCCGGTCACGCCGATCGCCTTCCCGACCGGTGCCGGCTCGCTGCTCGACCACGTCCCCGAACCGTTCATCGAACCCTATTCGGGCCGCACCAAGCTGGTCATCGCCACCGTCGCCGCAGCCGCGGGCTGGGCGGTCGCCGCGGGCCTGTATCTCGCACTGAGCTGAACCGCGCGCCTCACCGGTGGAGCAGCCCGCCGTCGACCGTATATTGGCTGCCGGTGACGTAGGAGGCGTCGTCGGAGAGCAGGAACAGCGCCACGGCCGCCGCCTCGTCGGCGGTGCCGGCGCGGCCGAGCGGCACCTGATCGATGACGAACTGTTCGAACCCGCGCCGCGCCGCCTCGGGCAGGACGACGCGGAAATCGGTGTCGATCAGCCCCGGCACCAGCACGTTGACGCGGATGCCGCGCGGCGCCAGCGCCGTCGCCCAGGATCGCGCCGCGCCGATCAGCGCGCTCTTGCTCGCCGCATAGAGGCCGGTGGCCGCCGCGCCCTCATAGGCCGACGAGGAGGCGGTCACCACCACCGCCGCGCCCGGCTTGAGCTGCGCCGACAGCCGGGCGAGCTGTAGCATCGGCCCGCGCACGTTGACCGCCATCATCGCATCAAAGCTTTCGGCATCGACCGCCTCGGGTGGCGCCAGCACCGCCACCGCGGCGTTGAGCCACAGACCGTCGAGCCCGCCGAGCGGCGACACGGCAGCGGCGAGCGCCGCGGCCGCGTCCGGATCGGCGGCATCGTTGACCAAGCCTTGCGCGCCGGTGCCGAGCCGCGCTTCCACCGTCGCGACCCGCGCCGCATCGCGCCCGGTGACGACGACCGCGCCGCCTTCCGCGACGATGCGCTGCGCCCCGGCGAGCCCGATCCCGCGCGTGCCACCGGTGACCAGGATGCGCTTGCCGTCGAACCGTGCCATGCGACCCTTGTAGCGACATCGGGCCGCTGGCCGACCTGACGGCACCGGCATTGCGCCGTCCCATGCCTCATGCGGAACCGCATCCGCGACTTGAACGCGGTACGGATAATCCGTACAAGAGCAGCGTGCACACGGTGATCGAAACCCCAGCTTATCTGGCTGTGGCGAAAGAGGCCGGCATGGGGGATGTCGAGCGTCAGGCGGTGGTCGACCTGATTGCCATCAACCCGGAGGCTGGCGAGGCGATATCATGCCGGGATGCGGGGGCGCGCGGAAGCTACGCGTCGCGCGACCGGGTGGCGGCAAATCCGGCGGCTATCGCGTGATCAGCTATTACGCCGGAGCGGACGTTCCGGTGTTCCTGCTGATCGTCTTTGCGAAGAACATGAAATCCAATCTTACCAAAGCCGAGCAGCAGACGTTCAGCACCGCCGTCAAGCTGCTCACCGACAGTCTGGGAGTCCGACATGGCAAAGCGCGCATTTGACGGGATGATGGCGGGGATCGCCGATGCCATCGCTTATGCCAATGGCGATGACAGCCGGGGCAGGGTGGCGACGCCCTCGCCGGAGCTCGACGTGGCGGCAATCCGCAAGCAGACGGGCAAGACGCAGGATCAATTCGCCCGCGCCTATCGCCTGCCGATCGGTACGCTGCGCGATTGGGAGCAGCGCCGCACTCAGCCCGATGCGCCGGCGCGCGTGCTGCTCGGGCTGATCAGCGCGGAGCCGGATACGATCGAGAGGCTCGTCCAGCAGGTCTGAATGAACGCCGCGCGTCGGCTTACCACGTCTGTGGCTGGTCGGCTGCGAACGCCGTGTCGGTCGACGCCCCCGCCTCCGCCGACGCCAGCACGCTGTCGGCGGCGACCAGCCGTTCGGCGCGGGCGACTTCGGCGGCGAAGTCGCGCAGGAAATTGGCGCGGGCGAAGCGGCTGGCATTGGCGATCGCCGCCTCGGGATCGAAGCCGGGCAACCAGGCGTCGAACCGGTCCATCGCCGCGATCAGCGAGTCCGCGGTCTGTTCGTGGAAGTGGATGCCGGTCTCACCGTCGATCACCGTCTCGGTGCCCCCGCCGCGGCCGAACACCACCACCGGGCGACCCGCCGCCTGCGATTCGACCGGGATGATGCCGAAATCCTCCTCGGCGGTGAAGATCAGCGCGCGCGCCTGCGCATAAGCGGCGCGCAGCTCGTCGAAGCGCATCCGCGTCGTGAAGCGGACGTTGGGGCCGGCCTTGGCCTTGAGCGTCTCGAGCATCGGCCCGTCGCCGATGACGTGCAGCTTGCGGCCGCTGCGGGTGAACGCCTCGACCGCGATGTCGGGCCGCTTGTACGGGACGAGCTGGCTGATCCAGACGCATTCGTCGCTGACCGCATCGCTGCGCTGGAAGATGTCGACGTCGACCGGCGGATAGACGACGCTCGCCTCGCGGCCCCAGAATTTGCCGATGCGGCGGCGGACGAACTGGCTGTTGGCCATGATCACGTCGGGACGCGACGCGCTCATCCGGTCCCAGGCGCGCATGCGCGGCGCGACGAGCCGCAGGTAGAGGCCGGCGAGCTTGCCGCTCGCCTTGCGATAGGCATGATACTGGTCCCAGATGTAGCGCATCGGCGAATGGCAATAGGTGACGTGGACCGCATCGGGGCGGGTGATGACGCCCTTGGCCGGCCCCGCCTCGCAGCTGATGACGAGATCATAGGCGCTGAGGTCGAGCGCCTCGAGCGCGGCGGGCATCAGCGGCAGGTATTTCTGATATTGCGTCTTCGCCAGCGGCAGCTTGGCTATGAAGGTGCTGAAGATCCGGTGGCGCTTGAGCGTCTGCGACAGCGCGCCCTCGTCGACGACATGGGTGAAGATGTCGGCGTCGGGATAGAGGTCGCAGATCCGCTCGAGCACGCGTTCCCCGCCGCGCATCGTCACCAGCCAGTAATGGACGATCGCCACCTTGCGCGGGCGCGGCGCGGACGGGGTCTCAGGGGTCATCGGAGGTCCTGTGGCACGGGCGCGGCTATTGCGGCAGCGCGAGATGGGGACGCTGGCTGCGCCGCTCGGGGAAATAGGTGCGCGGCGCCTCGGTCGCGGTCGCACGCGGGCTCGGACTCGTCGACGGCGGCGTCGCGGTGGCGGCGGCGGCGGTCGCCGCATCGCCCGGGGTGACGGTCGGCCCGGGATAGGTCGGCGGCACGATGCCGACGCCGACGGTCGCGCCGCTCGTCGCGGTCGGCGTCACCGGCGTCGTGCCGGCGGCGGCGGCGGCGTCGGCGTCGGCGGGCGGCACGTCGGGCAGCGCCGCCAGCGCCGCATCGGACGGCACCCCGGCGGCGGCGCGGAAGCCGCTATAGTCATAGGGCTGGCCCGGCAGGCGGTAGAAGACGTGATGGCCGAGCACGCCGAGCTTCAGCAATTCGGGCGCCCATTTCGGGAAGACGTAGAGCGTATGGTAATGCGTCGCCTGCCCCGCCTCCGCCGAGATCGCGCCGTTGAGCGCGGCGGCGGCGACGGCGAGCGCCAGCTTGAAGCGCGCCGGATTGGGCGCGCGGGCGAGCGAGCCGTCGCAGGTGAAGCTGAACTGGCAGCCGGTCGGCCGCTCCGCCCCCTGGTTGACCACCGCGCAGATCGTCTTGGGGTAGCGCGGATGGCGCAGCCGGTTGAGCACCACCTGCGCGACCGCGCGCTGGCCGGCGAGCGGTTCGCCGTTCGCCTCGTAATAGACCGCTTTGGCGAGGCAGTCGGTCTGCCGGTCGAGATCAGCGCCGAGCCACGCCGCGACGAACGACGGCGCCAGCGGATTGCTCGCATGGCTGAGCGGCAGCGCGAGATTGCGCGCCAGCGCATCCTGCGGCGACAGTGGCAGCACCGCGCTCGGCACGAAGCTGTCGAGCGGCAGCGCGTCCTCGGCGAGCGGCGTCGCGCCGCCCTCGGGTGCGGCGGTCGTGGCATGGTGGGGGGCGAACGGGATGGCGTCGAGGAAGCTGTTGTCGTCGTCCATCGTCCACAGCGCGACGCCCAGCACGACCACGATCAGCAGCGCCGCGAGGCCCCACAAGGTCGATCGTTGGGATTGGGCAAGCGGCACGGACACTCCTCGACGGCAATCGGCGCGAGCACCCATGGCCGATCGCTGCGCTGCTGTCGTGCAGAGGCCGCCGGCGATCTGCTACCGCATCGTGCGTTTTCGGGACATTTGCAAGCTGGCAGAGGCGATTGGCGGGTGGGCGGCGTCGTACGGGACGGTCGGGGATGCTGGGCGCGACGAGGCGCGGCGGACGCAGAGAGGGGAATGCCGTTACCGGCTCGAAGCTACTTAAGCTGGCGGTCCTTCAGGATATTGCGGTTTGCCGTCGTCGAGATTGAGCCACGCCTGTTTACTGGAGGTCCAAATATGCTCGGTCGGCTCGAACGAGCCTGGCCGGTCGAGGCTTCCCATAGACAAGCCTATCGTACCGGCGCTCCGCCGTTCGGAAAACAACGTCGTCCCACATGCGGTGCAGAACCCGTGATATATGCCGCTCTCGGCGCTCAACCATCCGACCGGACCGGCGATGACGAGCCCGGCCAAGGGTACCATGACACGCGCATAGAAGGCGGCACCGGTTGCCTTCTAACAGCGACTGCAATGACAGATACGTACGTTAAGAGGTTCGGCGTCCGTGCTGTAACGGCAAGCCCCGCAGAGGCATCCGCCTTCGATCGATGCTGAACTGCTCATCCCCGCAATGTGTACAAGCGGTGCCCGTTAGGGAATGCCGATCGTGGTGTGTTGCTTGAAGGGCGTTGGCGCGCCGGCCGAAGTGGGACAGCCCAGCAGAATGTCACAGCGATTGAACCTGACCACGCTCCTCGTTAACGACTATGATATCGCATTGTCGTTCTTCGTCGGGAAACTGGCCTTTGCACTGCGCGAGGACACCCGGTTGCAGGACGGAAAACGATGGGTCGTGGTCGCGCCACGCGAGCGGGCTGTTGCTGGCGCGTACTGTCGGTGACAGGCAACGTCAGGCGATCGGGGATCAGAGCGGCGGCCGGGTGTTCCTGTTCCTCGCAATGGACGACTTCGCCCGCGACCACCTTGCCTACATGCAGCGGGGGGTACGATTTGTCGAAACCCCGCGTCATGAGCCTTACGGCGCCGTGGCTTTCTTCGAAGACCTCTATGGCAACCGCTGGGATCTGATAGAGCCCGTCTCTGTCAAAGGGTAAGCTGCGTACGAAAGGCAGGCAGTCGAAAGGCTCCGAGCTCCCGCCTGACGTAGAAGTGGGTAGCATCGCCGTTCCCGCTATTCCCCACGAGCTGAATGTTCGCTCCCTCGACTTGGCAGCCGCGGACAGGCAAGTCGGGGGAACCGCGGCAGGCGCGGCGGAAGGAGGGGCTGGTGGCTGATCATGCGGCGGCGCTGCAGGCGCACGGACACGGCGCGCGGTCGCGGCAGACGCTTGGCTGGGCGGTGCCGGCGCTCGCCGTTCTGCTCGTCGCGCAATGGCTCGCTGGGGGCGCCAATCAGGGCGTGTCGAGCGCGCTCGCCGCCTGCGCCGATGCCGCGCTGGCGATCGCGGTTTTCGTACTGGCGCCGGCGCAGTCGCGCTTCTGGACGCGCGCGCGCGGACCGTTCGTGCTGCTCGCCGCGGCGCTGCTGTGGGCGGCGCTGCCCGGGCTGCTTCCCGCCGGCCTCGCCCGCGCGCTGGCGATGCCGGTCAATCCGGCTGCCGACCGCTTCGCCCTCGCGCTCGCCAAGGCGCTGGCGACGACGCTGCTGCTGATCGTCGCCGGCCTGCTCGCCTATCGCGACGGTTCGGCGCGCGGGCTGGTGCGGGTGCTGACGCTCGCCGGGCTCGTCTATCTGCTGTGGGCGGCGGCGGATGCGCTCGACTGGCTGTACGACAGCGCCCGCGCCGCGCGCTACAGCGGCACGATCGGCAATCCCAATGCGGCGGGGATCGTCTTCGCCGCGCTGGCGCTGCTCGCCGGCGGGTTCGCGCTTGCCCCCGACGCCGAGCCGCCGGCGCTGCGCGGCGCGGCGCTGGCGGGGAGCGCGGTGGCGCTCGTGCTGTGTGCGCTGACCGGCAGCCGCAGCGCGGTGCTGCTTGCGCTGGTCGGCGGCGTGCTGCTGCTGGTGCGGCGCTGGCGACGCTGGCAGGACGGACGACCGCCGCTGCGGCTGGTCGGTGCGGCGGGGCTGGTGCTGGTCGCCCTGCTCGGCATCGTCGCCTGGGCGACCCCGGTCGGCAACCGATCCGTCTATCTACCCGAGGATGCCGGATCGCGCTGGGCGGTGATCGACCATTATACCGGCATCGCGCAGGCGCAGCTATTATGGGGCCATGGCCTCGGCAGCTTCTACGACGTCAACCAGCAGACGCTGACCGCTGAGGTCGCGCCGCTCTACTGGAACTTCGGCGCGGCGCATAACGCGCCCGTGCAGCAGGCGATCGAGACCGGCTGGCCGGGCCTCGCGCTGCTGCTGCTCGCGCTCGCCGCGATCGGCTGGCAGGTGGTGCGGGCGCAGCGCGACTGGTGGACGGTGGCGCCGCTGTGCGCGCTGATTGCGATCACCGGCAGCGGGATGGTCGACATCGCGCTCAACGTGCCCGCGGTGGCGGCGCTGTTCGCGGTGCTGCTCGGCGCGATCTGGGGCGCGGCGCTGGCGAACGGAGCGCCGCGGGTGCGGCGGCGGGTGCGGGCGCGGGGCGTGCGGGGGGCTTAGCGCCGGGACGTGGTTTGTTCGGCGACGTTGCAAAGGTTCGCGCAGAAGCGCGAAGGACGCAGAGGGGTTGTGGGTGACGCTGCCGGACCGCGCCTATCGAGCGGGGGGTGAGGTCACGCGGAGGCGCGGAGGCGCGGAGATTTTGGTGAGGCGGCGCGCCGGTCCCTACAGCCGTTGGAAGCGGGCGCGCTGCCGCGCGGCCCCTCCACGCCTCCGCGTGAGCAAATTTCCGCCTTCACCTATCCCCGGACGGGAGTTCGGCCCCCCGCCGTAACCGCTTGCGCGCGCTGGCGCGGTCGCCCTTGGCGGAGAACAGGGGGCCGGCGACGCCGAGGCCATAAGCGGGCATGTTGACGAAGATCGACTCGATCCGTGTCGCGGGCACCGCATAGGTCTCGTGCCAGATGCCGACATCGCCGCTGGTGCCGATCCGCGCGTTGAACTCTTGCCATGCCGCCATGTGCAGCCGCCCGGCACCATGGGCATAAGCATGCAGATCCTCGGTGCTGCGCCAATGCTGGAGCACGCCGATGTTGCGGCCACCGAACATGAAGCGCGTCGACAGCAGCCCGATCGCCGGATCGGCCGCCTGCTCCTTGAGCATCGGCGGCATCTCGAACAACACCGGCAGCCATTTCCACGGCTTCCAGATGCGGTTGATCCGCATGCCGATCGCGAAGACGACGATGTCCTCGCGCGTCTCCGCGCACAGCCGCTCACGCAGCACCGTCATCCTCGTCTTCTGTATGGCTTCATCCGCCGCTACCGCTTCGGCTTGGGCATGTGCAGCGCGACGCGGACCGCCATCGGCGAGCCGGCCATGATGTCGGCGAGCCGGTCGGCGAAGCGGCCGTCGAGCGTACCGAGCCACGCCGCCTCGGCGACCGCCGCCTCCTGCGTCGCGGGCGGCAGGTCGCGCCAGTAGCGCGCGGCATAGGCGCTGCGCCAGAAGCCCTCGGCGGTGAGGAAGGGCGCCGCGGCATAGCTGGCGACGAAGGCGGCGAGGCTGGTGCGGCTCGGATGCGGTCCGCTGCCGAGCGCGAGCTGGCTGTGCAGCAGCAGCGCGGCCGCGCGCGGTCCGCCGGCGTCGGCGCGCGCCAGCATCGCCTGCGCATGGGCGAGCGCGGCGCGGTCGCTGCCCGCCGGCACC
>NZ_CP115903.1:0-2338 GCF_027945725.1 Sphingomonas sp. CV7422
TCGACATAGGCGGGGCGGCGCATCCACTGGTGGCGGATATGGTCGAGCGTGCGCCGCCACGCGCCGCGCGTCGGCGAGCGCCACGGCAGCCCGAGCAGGCCGAGCACGCGCCAGGCGAGCCCCCAGCGACCGATGTCCGCGCCCGTGGCGGTGACGCCGCGGCTGGCGACGAGGCTCGGCCAGACCATCGCGAAATGCGCCAGCGCCGCCTCGATGTCCGATTCATAGGTGCGGTTGACGAAGCCGTTGGCCTCCTTGAGCGCACCGACCGGGCGGGTGTGGCGGACGGGGATGGCGTCGACGATCGCGAAGCGGCGGTCGGCGGCGGGCAGGGCGCTGCCCCAGATCAGGTCAATGCCGCTTTCCCAGCCGTAATCGAACAGCGGCGCGACCTGCTGCAGCGCGCGCGCTGCGAAGAAGGGCGCCATCATCTCGATGTAATTGACCGCACGGTAGCGCAGCGACGGGTTCCGCACCGTGCCGGCATATGTAAAATAGCTGTCCCAGGTCAGGCTCGGCTGGAAGATCGTGAACCCCTCCGCCGCGCCGAACGCGAACAGCCGGCTGAGACTGTCGGCATCGGTGTCGATGTCGTCATCGATCAGCGCGATATAGTCATATTGCGCGATGAAGTCGGCATTGTCGGACAAGGTCGCGCGCCAGCCCTGCACCTTGGTGCCGGGGATGAAACGGTGGAAGGTGCCGGGCGCGGCGAGCGGCCGGCTGTTGGGATCAAATGAGGCGACGAGCAGGTCGAAATCGCGCGTCGCGGGGGGCGTCAGCCACCCCTCGTGCAGGCTCTTCGGTCCAGCGCGCGTAATCACCAGGTTATTCGACGTCGCGCGCCCGAGCATCAAAAGGCAATTCTGCTGATCATAATGCGCGCATATCTCCGCAGGGCGTTCGTCGCGGCCGGGGCGCCGTCTGGTCGTCCTGCGGGTAGCGTCTTTGGTCGTGATAATCCAGCATCCTGTCGCATAACCTCTAGTCACGCGAAGCATTACCTGAGCTTTGCCAATCGCGCATCCCCGATTACGCCAAGTGCACCGGCCGATACGGCCGTGATTTGCTTGGATTGGTGCGAGGGAACGCTCGCGAAGGTGTCGAGATGCGGCTCAGCGCATATCACCCCCAACGCTCACACGTCAGCCCGGTCTTCTAGTCGGCGAATGTGGTTTAGCAGTTCAGGCGCATTCCACAGTCGACGTTCGACATAAGATTTAGCAATCTGCTTGACTTTATAAGCAGCACGGCGGCGCAGATCGAGCGCGGCGCAATATTCCTTGATCTCGGGAAACTCGCGCGCAAGTGCGAGATATGGAATATTCCACGACCGGCCCCACGGCGCATAGGCGCCCTGCCACGGCCTCGGGTTGGACATAAAGTGGACGATCGCCGGCGGCGCGATCGTATCGAGGCCATAACCGAGGATGAAGCCGGGGAAATTCCAGCGAAGGGAAGCATAGTTGCGCCGCCCTGTGGTGACGCGATTGATCACTGTCTGATCCTCGAAATGCAGCGCGCTGGTCGCATTGCCCATCTGTGCAAGCGCTTTGCGCGAGATCGTCGCCCAACTCGCCCGATCAGCGCGGAACACGCCGCTGTTAACGTAATCATCACCGAAGGCGCGGATTTCATCTTCAAACTCACCACGTAGTCGGTCGACGCCGCGCAGATAGATCATTGGGTCGCGTACTGCACACAGGCCGCCCGGCTGTGGTTGAAAGTCTAGCAGGGGGTTGAGATCGCCGACCACCTGCGTATCGCCGTCGAGGTAGAGAATTTGAACATAATCGGCCGGCAGCAACTCATCGAGGAACAGCCGCGCGTTCATGATGTGCAACCCGCCAAGTATCGCCGGGTCCGCCCAGCGATACTCCACTCCTTTGGCAGCGCAGACGTGCGCGATGCGGCGGCTTTCCTCGCCGGGCACGGCGGTCATGTCGAACACAATCACGTCCCAGTGTGCCGGTGAATGCTGCCGTGCCTGAATAGCGCTGACAAGCGACTGATACAGATACCCCTGGTTCGCTATGTAGCAAATGCACGATCGCGTTGGGGAAGCATTCACAGTCACGAATATTCCTTTGCGGCCACTCTGTGTGCCGGACGCGCCCGCGCCGTCAATATGGTCATGAAGCGGTGGTGGAGATGCGTCGCGCATGTCCGGGTGTTTCGCTCAACGCAATGCTCCTCCCCCTGCCTGGCGGTCGACATAACGATGTTCGTTCAGGCAGGTAAGGGCGACATACAAACGGGATGGCGTACTTCAGCGTCGGATAGACGTATGCTTGCCCTGCCGCCCCGCGATCTTGGCGAAACTTTGCCAGCGCACCGC